>JAUJOJ010000028.1 GCA_030447665.1 Allosphingosinicella sp.
ACAGATAGAGCGGGGCGATGGCCGCCCGGTCCGCCTTGGCCTGTGCGGAGGCGAGCGGGGCCAGCACGTAGAGGAAGGCCTGGCGGACGATCAGCGGCACGGTGGAGATCTTGCGGGCGATCTCGAACAGGCCGGCCGCGGTCGCGCCGCGAGCGCCGGGAAGCATCAGGTTGAGGATGAGGGGCGGCGCGTCGATGAGGAGGCGACGGGTGAGGCTCGAAGGAAGAAGGCCGAGGCCGGTGGCGACGAGGCTGCGCGGCAGGCCACGCGCGATGGGCGCGTGGACGAGGAGCTTCAGGCTGTAATAGCGCGACAGGAGCGGGAGGCAGAGGAGCGCCGTCAAGGCCAGCGAGCAGAGGTGGGCGGCGACGAGGCCGAGGCTGCGGGCGCCCAGGGCGAAGAAACCGAGCGCGAAGCCGATGCGGGCAATCTGCTCCCAGAGGATGCGCAGACGGATTTCGGGGCCGAAGGCGCGGCGGGCGCGGGCAGCGCCGGTCGCGACCTCGATGAAGGTCCACAAGGGAAGCGCCCAGGCGAACAAGGCGACGGCGACCGGCAGCGTGGCACGGTCCTCCGGCGCGGAGGACAAGAGGGCGGCCACGGCCGCTGCGTTGAACGCGATCAGAGCGGCGAGGAGCAGCGCGGGGCCAACTGAAACGAGGAGCGCGAATTTGACCGCTCCATGGGCCTGCTCCTCGGCTTCGGCGGCGGGAACCGCGCGCTGGAGGGCGCTCGGCATCGAAAGATCGACGATGTTCGCCAGGAGGTTCACCGCGCCCCAGAGGACGACGTAGAGGCCGTAGGTTGCGAGGCCGAAAAGCCAGGTGAAGAGCGGCTGCGCAAAGGCGTCGATAAGCGCGCCGGTGCGTGCAAGCCCGGCAAGCGCGGCACCCCTCGCCACATCGTTCCGAGTGACGGCGGGACCGGCTTCGGGTGCTTCGGTCACTCTTCGGTGCGAACCAGCACCGTTTCCCCGATCAGCAGGAACAGGAAAAACGGCGCCCAGGCGGCAAGCAGCGGCGGATAGGCGCCCAGATTGCCCATCGCCAGCGCGAAATTGTCGGCGACGAAATAGGCGAAGCCCAGGGCCATCCCGAGCACGGCGCGGAGGAAAAGCTGGCCCGAGCGGGCGAGGCCGAAGGCGGCGACGCCGGCAAGGAGCGGCATCAGCACGGCCGACAGCGGGCCTGAGATCTTGTGCCAGAGTCCCGCCTCGAGCACGGCTGTGGGCCGCCCGGCGACGCGCATCTGCTCGATCGAGTCGCGGAGGGTCGGCAGGTTCTGCTCGGCTGGATCGACCTTGGCGAGGGTGAACTGGGTCGGATCGACGCCCCGGGCGGTGAGAAGGGTGGGCATCTTCGTGACGGTGGTGGCATCGACGTCGAAGCGTTCCACGTTGCGCAGCAGCCAGCCGTCGCCGGACCGGGTGCCGCGTTCGGCGGTGATCATCGCCTCCAGCGTTCCGCCGGTGCGCTCGTAGAGCCGCACGCCGCGAAGCTGCGTCCCCGCGCCGCGGCCGGTGACGGTGGCGGCGAAGATGAGGTCGTCCCCGTTTCTAACCCAGACATTGTTGTGGACGCCGCTCTCGCGCGGCATCTCGCCATAATCGACGGCCTCCCAGGCGCGCAAAGTTGCGGTGGAGCGAGTGACGATCCGTTCCTGAAAGACGAAGGAAACGGCGGCGATGATGAGGCTGGTGACGATCAGCGGCGCGACGATCTGATGCGCGGAGATGCCGGCCGCCTTCATCGCAATCACCTCGCTGTTCTGATTGAGCCCGGCGAGCGTGACGAGGGTGCCGAGCAACACGGAAAAAGGCAGGAAGCGGGAGACGAGCTGGGGGAGGCGAAGCGAGACATATTGCCAGAGCTCGGCATCGCCATTGCCGGGATAGCGAAGGATCTTGCCGGATTCGCCCAGGAGATCGAGCGTCTGGAGGACGACCACCAATGCCGCCAGCACCGCCAGGCTGCGCAGCACGAACAGCTTGGCGGTGTAAAAGGCGATGCGCTTGGACGGGAACAGAGGAACCTTCAGCATCAGGCCGGCTGGGCCTCACGCCGGCGCCGCGGCCGCACCACCCGCCCGATCGCCGTCGCAGCCTTGGAGAAGACCCGCTCGAGGGCGCCGATCGGCTGGCCCCCGGGCTTATGGGCGAGCGTCCAGTACATCCAGACGATGAGGGCGGCGAAGATCGCAAACGGGCCCCAGAGCGCGATCACGGGATCGACCCGATCCTGCGCGCCCATCTGCTCGGCATATTGATTGATCTTGTGATAGGTCACCACCATCACGATCGACAGGAAGATGCCGAGGCCCGACGTGCTCCGCTTGGGCGGCACCGCCAGCGCGACGGCGAGCAGCGGCAGCAGCAGCATCATCGCCACCTCCACCATTCGGAAGTGGAAGTTGGCCCGCATCGCGTCGCGGACGCGCTCGGCGACACGCTCGGATCCGCCCAGCTTCACAAGCTCCGGAAGCGTCAGCTCGTCATTGCCGGTGCCGCTGCCGCGAGCGCGGAAATTCTCGATGCGCGGCAGATCGATCGGGATGTCGTGACTTTCGAAGCTCAGCACCCGCGGCGCCCGGTAATTTGGCGCATTATGAACCAGGCGGCCGCGGGTAAGGCGAAGAATGATCGTGTCGGGATCGTCGGTGGCGAGGAAGGTGCCGAGATCCGCCGTGGCGGCGAGCGATCGGCCGTCATTGGCTTCGGCGCGGATGAACACCTCGTGGAGGTGGCGCCCCTCGTCGTCGCTGCGTTCGACCCGGAGGGTCATGCGGCGCCCGAGATTGTTGAACTCACCGACCTTGATCGAGGCGCCGAGTGCGCCCGAGCGCAATTCGAAACGCAGCCCCTCATAGGCATAATGCGCCTTGGGCTGGACGAAGCCGACGATGGCCAGATTGATCGCCGCCAGCACGACCGCATACATATAGGGGACGCGCAGCAGCCGCCCGTAGCCGAGCCCGACCGCGCGCAAGCTGTCCAGCTCCGACGATAAAGCGAGCTTGCGGAAGGCGAGCAGCACTCCCAGCATCAGCCCGATCGGGATACCGAGCGAGAGATATTGGGGAATGAGGTTCGCCAGCATCTGCCACACGACGTGGACCGGCCCGCCCTCGCTCACTACGAAATCGAACAGGCGCAGCATCTTTTCGAGGAGCAGGAGCATGGCGGCAAGCGTCAGCGTCGCCACCAGCGGCACGAAGATGAGCCGCGCGAGATAGCGATCGATCCGGGTGGCGATGCTCAACTTCTGCAACCTCGCGCTTCTCTCAGGCGGGCGTACGCCTGCCGGCGGGCTATAGCTGGCGGGACTCGAACGGTCATGTTGAAACTGAGGGATATCGTCCGGCTCCCTTGCCCGCATGCTGAAGAGTGGCCAGACTGATAGGGGAGAACTAGGGTCCGGACCCTGATGAGTTTCGTGGACAATCCCGTCATCGACTCGCCGTTCGCCGAGCCGCGGCTTCATTATCGATTGAACGACGAGGGTCAGCCGACGGGCCTGCTCGGGGAGGGGCGGCGGCCGAGCATGCAGACCGTCCCGGTGCCGGCGGCGCGGCGGCGGCTGAAGCCGGGCGAGCTCGACCTTGGCGAGGTGCCGAACGGGATCAAGGTCAACCAGCTCGTGAACGACATTCGCGAGCGAGTGGGCGCGTGGCGGCGAAACGGGCATCCGGGGGTCGCACCCGAGACCAGGCGCCTGCTGGACCATTGGAGCCGGCCGGATCGTCCGCGCCGGCTGTTCTTCTGTCAGATCGAGGCGCTGGAGACCCTGATCTACCTGACCGAGGTCGATCCCGACCGGTTCCGCGGCAAGCTGGAAGAAGCGAATGCCGGGGCCAATCCAGGGCTGTTCCGCCTCGCCAGCAAGATGGCGACCGGCTCCGGCAAGACGGCAGTGATGGGCATGATCATCGCCTGGCATTCGGTCAACAAGGCGCGCCGGCCGAACGGCAAAAAGTTCACGGACGCGTTCCTGGTCGTCTGCCCCGGCATCACGATCAGGGACCGGCTGCGCGTGCTGAAGCCCAGCGAGCCAGAGAATGTCTATGAGGCGCTGGACCTCGTTCCTCCCGATCTGCTCGACACCGTGCGCAGGGCCCGGATCGTCATCACGAACTATCATGCCTTCATGCTGAGGGAGACGGAGGAGCTCTCGAAGCTGAATCGGCAGATTCTCGGCGGGCGCGAAGGCGAAAAGCGCTTCCTCGAGACGGAAGGCCGCATGGTCGCCCGCGTCGCCAAGGAACTGATGCAGCGCCGCGACATCCTGGTCCTCAATGACGAGGCGCACCATTGCTACCGGCAGAACGTCACCGCAGCCAAGAAGGGGGCGAAGCTCGACGCCGAGGAGAAGGAGGAGGCCAAGCGCAACAACGAGGAGGCGCGGGTCTGGATCAACGGCATCGAGGCGTTCGACCGGGTGCTCGGTGTCAAGACGGTGTTCGACCTCTCGGCGACACCGTTTTTCCTGCGCGGATCGGGTTATCCGGAAGGCACTTTGTTCCAGTGGGTGGTGTCCGACTTCGGTCTTCTCGACGCGATCGAGAGCGGCATCGTGAAGGTGCCCCGCCTGCCGGCGCTGGACGACCGGGTTGCGGGCGAGCTGCCGCTATTCCGTAACGTCTATGCGCGGGTGAAGGACAAGCTGCCGAAGAAGGGGCGCGCCAAGCAGGCGGAAGGGGCGCTCGACCCGCCGAACGTGCCCGCGCTGCTCGCCTCGGCGCTGGACGCGCTCTACGACCATTATGCCAAGACGTTCGCCGAATGGGAGAAGCAGCCGGAGCTTGGCAGGCCGCCCGTCTTCATCATCGTCTGCAACAACACCGCGACCGCCAAGCTCGTCTACGATCATGTCGCCGGCTGCGAGATTACGGCGCGGGAAGGCGCCCAATCCCGCATGGTCGCCGGTAAGTTGCCCTTGTTCCGCAACGTGGACGAGCACGGGCGGCGGGTGCAGCCGATGAGGTCGCTGCTGATCGATTCCGGGCAGCTCGATTCCGGCGAGGCGCTGTCGGACGAGTTCCTCAAGGCCGCCGAAAGCGCGATCGAGTCCTTCAAGAGTGAAATGCGGCGGCGCGGCGGCGCCGATGCTGAGAAGCTGTCGGATGAAGCGATCCTCCGCGAGGTGATGAACACCGTCGGCCGCCCCGGAAAGCTCGGCGGCCAAATACGCTGCGTTGTCTCGGTGTCGATGCTCACCGAAGGATGGGACGCGAACACGGTCACCCACATCCTCGGCGTTCGCGCCTTCGGGACGCAATTGCTGTGCGAGCAGGTGGTCGGGCGCGGTCTGAGGCGCGTCTCCTACGAAGTCGATCCGGAGACGGGCTGCTTTCCGGTCGAATATGCCGACGTCCTCGGCATCCCCTTCACCTTCGCCCAGTCGGGCAAGCGGGCGACGATCAAGCCGCCGGCCCGGATCACCCACGTCAGGACGCGCCGCGACCGGCCGGACCTGGCAATCCGCTGGCCGCGCGTGGAGGGGTATCGCATGGTCTTCCCACCGCGCCCGCTGCGGGCCGAATTTTCAAGCGACAGCGACTTCGATCTGACCCCGGACATGGTCGCGATGAGGATGGAAAACGAGTCGTTCATCGGTGACAGCATCACGTTCGACCTGCGCCGCCATTCCGAAAAGCTTCGGCTGAAGGCTGTGATCTTCGACGTCGCCGCCCATACGCTGAACCGCTTCTTCAAAGACGCCGACGGCAACACCGAAATTTGGCACTATCCCGAGCTTGTTCGGATCACGGAACGCTGGTTCGATCAGCATCTCCATTGCCATGGCGAATGCCGGAAGCAGTTCCTGAAGTGGCGGCCGCTTGCAGACCTCGCGGCGGAGAAAATCCGCAATGCGGTGGCGCGCTCGCTGGAAGGGGAAAGCGGATCGTCGGGCCACCTGCTGCCGATCCTTGACGCCTACAATCCTGAGGGGTCGACCGACATTGTCGATTTCACCACGTCGAAGACGCTGATCTTCGCTGCGGCCAACAGCCCGGTGACGCACGTCGTCGGCGATAGCGAATGGGAGCTCGCCTTGGCCGAGCGGCTCGAGCGCATGGACGGCGTGGTGCTGAGCTACGTCAAAAACGACGGGCTCCACTTCGACATCCCCTATCGGCTCGAAAACAGGGAAGGGCGCTACCGGCCGGATTACATCCTGAAGCTGGATGACGGCCGGGGACCGAGTGATCCGCTGCACCTCATCGTCGCGATTACCGGCATGCATGAGGATCGGGACAGTGGCAGGGCGGACGCCGCGACGGCGCGGTGGGTGGCGGCGGTGAACGAGGCGGGCGGCTTCGGGCGCTGGGCATTTGTTGAGATCGGCGCGGGCCACGTCCAGGAGATCGAGGCCATGGTCCGCGGCTTCGTGCGGGTGCAAGAGGCAGCCTGATGAAGCCCTCGCGATTGTCTCCGTCACCGCGCGATCGAAAGGCATTCTGATTGTCCACTGAAGCCTACCGGCACCCCGCTCGCATCGGGAAGAACATACCCACAGCGGAGGAGCAGGGCCTCGTCCCGCAGGGAAAGGCGGCGAAGACACTGCGTTATCCGCGCAATCCGGATCTCGATCCGCAGCTCGTGTGGCGAGGCAAGGACCGGCAGAACGAGGGCGAGCTCGAAGTGCCGGCGCCGCCGGTCTACATCCAGGAGACGATCCAGCCGGGCGCGATCATCGCCGACCTGGCGCGCCGCTCCAACGCCGGGGCTGCGTTGAAAGCGGCCCCGCACGTCGATCTCTTCGCCGGTTTCGGTACCGTGCCGGACGAGGGCACGCCAACCGGATATTATGCGCACCACCGGAATTGGTCGAACCGCATGATCCTTGGGGACAGCCTGATCGTGATGGGCAGCCTTGCCGAACGCGAGGCGATGCGCGGCAAGGTCCAGATGATCTACATGGACCCGCCTTACGGCATCCGCTTCAGTTCGAACTGGCAGCCCTCGACCAGGAGCAAGGACGTCAAGGACAACCGGATCGACGGGGTGAGCCGGGAGCCGGAGGTCGTCCGCGCGTTCCGCGACACCTGGAACGACGGGATCCACTCGTACCTCACCTATCTGCGCGACCGTTTCACCGTGGCCCGCGACCTGCTGGATGAAAGGGGAAGCATCTTCGTCCAGATCTCGGACGAGAATTTGCACCTCGTGACGGCGCTCCTCGCCGAGGTTTTCGGGCCCGAAAATCAGGTGGCGGTCATTCCCTTCCGCAAGAAGACGATGCCCTTCGGCACGAACTTCATCGAGCAGATGTCGGACTTCGTGATCTGGTTCGCCAAAAGGAAAACCGACTCCGCAGGGCGGCCGTTCGCCAAGTACCGCAAGCTCTACCGTGAGATGAGTTACGGCCCTGAAAATGGCTTCCCGCTGGTCCGGCTGCCCGACGGACGTGTCGTGCCCGCCTCTTCACTCGATCCGGAAGCACGGTCGAAGGGTCAGGTCGCAACTTCCAAGTCGATGGAACCGTCGGGGCCGATGGCGTCGGGCCTGTACCGGCCGATCTACAATGGCATTCGATTCGAGCATCCGAAGAACGGCTATGGCTGTGATGCGGACGGGATGCGCCGGCTTCAGCGCGCGGGGCGAGTGCTCCCGGCGGGCCGCCTTCTCCGCTACCTCCTGCTCGCGGAGGACAAAGCCTTTGGTGACCTGACCGCGCCGTGGACGGATACAGTCGGTGCCGATGATAAAGTCTACGTCGTTCAGACGAACACCGAAGTGATCAAGCGCTGCATGCTGATGGCCACCGACCCTGGCGACCTCGTGATTGACCCGACCTGCGGTTCGGGCGCGACCGCTTACGTCGCGGAGCAGTGGGGAAGGCGCTGGATTACGATGGACACGAGCCGCGTCGCTCTGGCTCTGGCACGCACTCGGCTCATGTCAGCCAAGTACGACTGGTACCTGCTCCGAGACTCCGAAGAAGGAGCGCAGCAGGAAGCTCGGGTGAGCGGACGATCGCGTAGGCAGGGTCCTTTCCATCAAGACCTTCGGCAAGGTTTCGTCACTGAGATGATGCCCCACGTCACGCTCCAGCGAGTTGCCGGGAACCTCGAAGTGGATTTGATCTGGGAACGGTATCAGGAACGGCTGGAGCCCTTGCGTGAGCGGCTGAACGCCGCGCTCGGCAAAAGCTGGCAAGAATGGGAAATCCCGCCCGAAGCGGAGGCCTCTTGGGCCGAGGCTGCCAAGGCCGATCACGCCGCGTGGTGGGCAGCGCGGCGGGAGCGACAAGCCGCGATCGACGCCTCCATCGCTCGGGGCGGAGAATCCCAACCCCTCCACGACCGTCCATACAAAGCAAAGGGGGCGGTTCGGGTGGCGGGGCCGTTCACGGTCGAGAGCCTATCGCCGCACCGGGTTCTGCCGCTCGAGGGGAGTCCGACTCTCCTCGCAGCGCCGGCGGAAGATGGCGAGGAAGAAGGGGCTCACGCCACTCCCCCTCGAGCGGGGGAGGGAGGAACTGAGCAGACCGACTTTGCGCAAGTCGTGTACGAGAATTTGAAGGCCGCCGGCGTTCAGAATTCGAAGAAGGGGGAGGCGATCAAGTTCGAATGGCTGAAGCCGTTCGCGAGCCGCAAGGGATATGTCGCCTTCGAGGGACGGTATCTGGAAAGCGGCGTCGAAAAGCGCGCGGCGGTCGCCGTCGGCCCTGAATATGACACGGTCGGCTACGAGTTCGTGCGGCGGGCCGCGCGCGAGGCGGCGGATCTGTTCGACACCTTGATCGTCTGCGGCTTCGCCTTCGCTCCAGAGGTGGACGACACCCGGTTGAACGTCGGCGGGCTCACCGTGCTCAAGGCCCGGATGAACCAGGACCTGCGAATGGCGGACAAATTGAAGGCGACCGGGGCGGGCAATCTCTTCGTCGTGTTCGGGGAGCCCGACATCGACATCGAGGAAGCGGAACCGGGCATGATCCGCATCCGGATCAAGGGCGTCGACATCTTCGATCCGACCAGCGGCGAAGTGCGCAGCTCAGGTGATCCTGCGGAGGACATAGCCTGCTGGTTCATCGACGACGATTATAGCGAGGAGTGCTTCTTCGTCCGGCAGGCCTATTTCCTCGGCCGCGATCCCTATGAGAGCCTGAAGCGAGCGCTCAAGGCCGAAATCGATGAGGCGGCGTGGGCGGAGCTGAACTCCGCCGTCTCACGCGCCTTTCCGCGACCCGAGAGCGGACGCGTGTGCGTGAAGGTGATCAACCACTTCGGCGATGAGGTGCAGAAGGTCTTCGACGTCTGACGCGCTACTTTTGGACGCCCCTTGAACATATTTTGGCCGCAAGGTTCGGCGATTCTGGGCCACATGGGGGCTTAACACAACCAAGCGCGCCGAAGTGCGGCGTGCCTAGAGCGTCCAGGAGTGACCGGTCATGCTGAAACTGATGCTATCCATTGCCGCGGCGGGGGTCGCGCTCGCGGCCGATCCGGCGCCGGCGCAGGCCGCGCTCGGCCCGGATGCGGCATCGTGCCGGGCGGGGTCCAGCCAGCCCGCCATCCTCGTCAACGTCTCCGGCTTCAAGAACCGCGCCGGGCGGATTCGCGTCCAGCTTTACGGCAGCAACCCCGGGGATTTCCTCGCCAAGGGCAAGAAGCTCCGTCGCATCGACGTGCCGGTCACGCCTTCGGGCGCGATGAGCGTGTGCGTCGCCGTGCCGCGGCCGGGGACCTATGCGGTCGCGGTTCGCCACGATGCCGATGCCAACGGCAGGTCCGGCTGGAACGACGGCGGCGGTTTCTCGCGCAATCCCAAGGTCTCGCTCGTCGATCTGAAGCCGAGCCTTCAAGAGGTCGCGATCCCGGTCGGCAACGGCGTTAGGCCCGTCAACGTGGTGCTGAATTATCGCCGCGGGCTTTCCATCGGCCCGGTGGCCAGCCGCTGATCGATGGCCCGGGTTGCGCTCCTCTCCAACCCGCGATCGACCGGAAACAGATCGCTGCTTCCGAGGGTGAGGAGCTTTTGCGCCGAGCATAAGGACATCTTCCACTATGAGGTGGAGCATGTCGAACAGATCGGCCAGGCGCTGAAGACCATCGCCCGGGTCAAGCCCAAGGTGCTCGTGATCAACGGCGGCGACGGCACCGTACAGGCGGCGCTCACAGAGCTTTATCAGGGCGGCCATTTCGGCGATGCGCCCCCGCCCGTGGCGGTGCTGCCCAATGGCAAGACCAACCTGATCGCCCTCGATCTCGGCGCGGTCGGCGATCCGATCGTGGCGCTTGAACGGGTGCTCGAGCTTGCCCGGACCGATATGGCGCCGCACATCGTGGCGCGGGAGCTCATTCAGCTGAGCGACGGCAAGGCGGGGGGGCGTCCGGTGCTCGGCATGTTCCTCGGCGGTGCCGGCCTTGCCGACGTGATGCTTTACTGCCGGCACAAAATCTATCCGCTTGGCCTGCCCAACGGCATCAGCCATGTGCTGACCGCGATCGCGGCGATCGTCTCGATCCTGTTCGGCATCCGCGCCGCCTTCCTTCCGCCGCGTCCATCGCCGGTGAAGGTCACCATGCTGCGGCAGGGGCAGCTTCAGGGAAGCTTCGCGCTGTTGATGGTGACGACGCTCGAGAAGCTGCTTCTCGGCGGCCAGCTTCCCGGGTCCGCCAAGCAGACGGGCGCGCTCAAGATGATGATCGTTGAACGGACGCCGCGGGCCATGTGGCATGCGCTCGTCGATACGATCCGCGGCAAGCTCGGCACCAACCGCGACAACGGTGTCCACCTGGAGCGCGGCGACGAGATCCGGATCGAGGGCGATCATTCGAGCGTGATCCTCGACGGCGAATTGTTCGAAGCCAATGTCGACCATCCGATCGTGCTGAGGACCACGCCTCCGGTGCCGTTCCTGAGACTGGCGGCGTAAGACACGCGAAAAGTGGCAGCAGCTCTAGGTCTGGACCTTAATGCCAAGGACAGCAGATCATCGCGCGATCCGTATCATCAACGCCCGGCGCGTGCAGTGACGGCTTCACTCGCCGACCTGGTCCGCGCCGAGTTGACGGAACCGGTCGACGCGCGGGTGAACCAAATGGCGGCGGCGATCGCGACCGAACATCTCGGCGCCGCCAGGGCAGTGCTGTTTTACGGATCCTGCCTTCGCGAGCGCCAGCTCGAGGGGCTGATGCTCGATTTCTACCTGATCGTGTCGAACTATCGTGAAGCTTACGGCAAGAGGTGGCTCACCCTCGCCAATCAGCTCATTCCCCCGAACGTCTTTCCTTTCACTCACAACGGCCTGGCCGCCAAATACGCGGTGCTGAGCGAAGCGGATTTCCTTCGGCTGAACGGGCCGGAGACGCTGTCCGTATCGGTATGGGCGCGGTTCGCGCAGCCTTCACGGCTGGTGTGGAGCGCCGATGCGGCCGCTACCGAAAATAGCATCGCGGCCGTGGCGCGCGCCGCCCCGACTTTGCTCTCGGCTGCCGCTCCGACAATGGACGCGCGCGGATGCGATCCGCTCGACCTCTGGCAAAAGGCCTTCGCGCTGACTTATTCGGCCGAGCTTCGAGCCGAGCGGCAGAACAGGTCTGCCTCGGTGGTCGAGACCGATCCGGATCGCTACCGTCGGTTCACCGGGCCCACGCTGGCGGCGGCGGGGATCGGCGAGCTTGAAGCTGGCCGCCGCGTTCGCCTCACCCCGCTGAGCCAAAAGCAGCGTGCGCAATCCAAGAGGCTATGGGCCAGGCGCCGCCGCACGGGAAAGATGCTGTCGGTGGCGCGGCTCGCCAAGGCGACGGGTACCTATTCCGGCGGGATCGATTATCTCGCCTGGAAGATCAACCGCCATGCGGGGACCAGGATCGAGATCAAGCCCTGGCAGCGGCGGTGGCCGCTGGTGGCCGCGCTTACTCTGCTGCCTCGCTTGCTGAGGGGCGGGGCGATCCGCTGACGCGGTGCGCGAGGGCATTGGCGACCGCTTCGGCCAAAGCCGAGACGGTGAACGGTTTGCGCAACAGATCGTAGCCGGTCAGCTCCTCGGCCTCGCCGGCTTCGCCGACGAAGCCCGTGACGAACAGGATCGCGATGTGCGGATAGAGGTCGCCGACGACGCGGACGAGCTCCGGTCCGGTCATCTCCGGCATCATCACGTCGGTAATGACGAGCTCGATCGCCGAATTCTGCTCCAGGATCTGGAGCGCCTCTGCTCCGCTGGGGCAAGCGATCGGGCGGTAGCCGAGCTCTTCCAGCGAGCCGACCGTGGCGCGGCTGACCCGCAGATCGTCCTCGACCACGAGGATTTCAGTGCCGCTCGGAGCGGGAAGAGGAGTATCGGCCTCGACAGCGCTGCGCACCCGCTCCTGACCGGCGTCCGCCGATCGGGTGGAGCGCGGCAGGTAGATCGAGACGGTGGTGCCGATATTCGGCGTCGAAGCGATCGCCACGTCACCACCGGACTGGCGCGCGAAGCCGAAAATCTGACTGAGGCCGAGGCCGGTGCCCTTACCCACAGGCTTGGTCGTGAAGAAGGGCTCGAACACCCGTTCGAGATGCTCGGGAGCGATGCCGACCCCGGTATCGCCGACGCTGATGCGGACATAGTCGCCGGCGGCGAGTTCGCTCACTTCGCCCGCTTCGACCGCGACATTGTCGATGCTGATATTGAGCTGGCCCTGGCCGTTCATCGCGTCGCGGGCGTTGACGCAGAGGTTGAGGATCGCATTTTCGAGCTGGCTGCCGTCGGCCCAGACCTGCCAGGGCTCGCTGGCGAAATGGGTGCTGACGGTGATCCGCTCACCGATCGAGCGGTCGACGAGGTCGAGCATCCCTTCGACCAGCGCGGCGGGCGCGATCGCTTCAGGCATGAGCGGCTCGGATCGGGCGAAGGCGAGCAGCCGCCGGGTGAGGGCAGCGGCGCGGGCAGCGCCTTCCATCGCATTGTCGAGATGGAGCTCGACTTCGCGCTTGGGCCCGCGGAGCTTGCGCTTGGCAAGATCGAGGCCGCCGACAATGACGGCTAGCATGTTGTTGAAATCATGGGCGATGCCGCCTGTCAATTGCCCTACCGCCTCCATCTTCTGGACCTGACGGAGCTGGGCCTCGGCGGCGGCGCGCTCGCCGGCTTCGGCCCGAAGGCGATCGTTGGCGTCGCGCAGCTCGCGCGTGCGCTCCTGCACCGCCTGTTCGAGGACCATGGCGCGACTGGCTTCGCTGTCCGCCTCCTGCCGCGCCAGCAGCCGGTCGGTGATGGCGCGATAGGCGAGAAGGCCAAGCACGATCGCGCCGATGCCGATAAGGACGCCGAGCCAGCCGAGCCATCCGGTGAACTTGTCGGCCTGCGCGGCGAACATCCGCGTCTCTTCCATTCGGGCGCGAAGCGTGTTCCGCTCGGCGCCGGCGATCTCAGCGAGCTTGCCCCGTAGCTCCGGCCCCGTCTGCGACTGCCCCGCCTGGAAGAACCAGTTGACGCCGCCGCTTCCCCGCTTGGCCGCGGCCGCGGTGGCGGCGGTGGAAAGCTCCTGACCGCGCCTGCGGTAGAGAGCCGTGAGCTGCTCGGTTCGGGCCCGCTGGTCGCGGTCCCGGCGGACAAGCCGCCGAAGCTCGCCGATCTGGCGCCCCGCCGCCCGCCATTCGGTGTAATAGAGGGTGCCCGTCGCGGGATCCTCGTTGAGGACATAACGGCCGAGCGCGGCTTCCGAGCGCGCGATGCTGGCGTCGGCTGTGCGGGTGAGCAGCATCACGTCATAGGTATGCCGCTCCCATGCGAGCGCCTCATCGCGCTGCCGGTTGGTGACCGTGACCATGGCAATGAGGCCGATAAGCAGGATGGTCGCCAGGATCGCGCCCGCACTTGCCCATCCGCGCCGCCAGGACCCGGACGATCGCTCGTCGGATGCGGCCCCCGTTTCTTCCTCGGCCATAGCGGAAGGAGTCTAGAGGAAGGGCAAGGTGGTGGGAAGCGGGATCGGTTTCCGACGCTTCGGCCGGTCCGCTATGCTATGCAGCCCGTCGCACGTCCGGCGGCTTCGAACATGCCGAGAATCTGCCCGACCTGCTCGTCCGTATGGTCTGCGCAGAGCGAGCAGCGGAGGAGGTACATGCCCGCCGGAGTGGCCGGCGGCCGCGCCATATTCACGTAGACGCCCTGTTCCAGGAGCGCCTGCCACATCCGGACCGTCGTGTTCTGATCGGGCAGCAGCACGGCGATGATCGCAGATTGCGCTTCGGGGGTGGCAAGCGTGAAGCCAAGCTCGCGAAGCCCCAGATGGAGGCGGCGGCTATTCTCCCACAGGTGTCCGCGCTTGTTGCCCGCGTGCATGAGCTTGCGGATCGAGGTTGCGGCGGTGGCGACCACGGACGGCGGCAGCGAGGCCGTGAAAACATAAGGGCGGCAGACGAGGCGCATCACGTCGAACTTCGGGTGGTTGGAGACGACGAAGCCGCCAACCGTCCCGACAGACTTCGAGAAGGTGCCGACGACGAAGTCGATATCGTCCTCGACGCCGGCTTCTTCGAACACGCCGCGGCCGTGCTTTCCGAAAAAGCCCATGCCGTGCGCTTCATCGACTACGATCATGGCGCCCGCCGCCTTGGCGACGGCCACCATCTCCTTCAGCGGCGCGATGTCGCCGAGCATCGAATAGACCCCTTCGAGCACCACCAGGCGCCCGCCCTCCGGCGGCAAGCGGCGGAGGCGCTTCTCCAAATCCTCGACGCTGTTGTGGCGAAAGCGGACGATCTGGGCATTGCCGAGCGCGCAGCCGTCATAGATGCTCGCGTGGCTGTCGGCATCGAGGATGATGTAATCCTCCTTGCCGGCGATGGTCGACATGAGGCCGAGATTGGCCTGGTAGCCCGTCGAGAAGACCATTGCGTGGCGGGTGCCGTAAAACTCCTTCAGCGCCTCCTCGCACTCCTTGTGGCCCTGATAGGTGCCGTTGAGGACGCGGCTGCCGGTGGTGCCTGATCCATATTCGTCGAGCGCGCGCTTGCCGGCGGCGATCACATCGGGATCGAAGGTCATTCCCATATAATTATAGGTGCCGAGAAGGATCGTCTTCTTGGCGTTGATGGTCGCTAGGGTGGGGGAGTGGACCTTCTCCATCACCAGTGCGAACGGATCGCGCACGCCCGTATCGAGCAGGGCCTGCCGTTCGTTGATCAGAGGATCGAATTTCGAGAACAGGTCCCGGCCGACGGTGTGATCCATCGGGACCTCGTCGGCGGGATCATAGGGGGTGCGGGCCGCTTCGGTCATTCCTCGTTCCTAAGGTTCTCGACGGCGTCGACGAGCTGGCCCACGCTCTCGATCTCGGCCTGCATGTTCATCGTGATGAGGATGTCGAATTCGTCCTCGACCGAGGCGACGAAGTCCATGACGATGAGGCTGTCCCATTCGAGATCGCCGGCGAAGGTGGTCGCCTCGGTGAGCTGGATATCCTTCTTGTTGAAGGGCTCGATCAGCTCGGCCACCTTGGCGAAAGTCTCGTCTCTGTCGGTCATGCCCAGCCTTTATGTCCCTGGCCCCCGTCTGCCAAGCCAATAGGGTCTGCCAAGTGAATAGGGCGGGAAGGGGGCGGAGGCTCGGCAATACCGGCACCCGTGCGAAGTCCCACCGGAGCAGGGGGCTCTAACGCAGCCAGCCTTCGGCCGCGTACCAGGCGGCGGTCTCCTTGAGGCCGGTCGGGGTGCGCACCTCCGGCTTCCAGAGCATCGGGGGGGGGCGGCGTTCGGCGCCCGCGACCCAATCGGGATGGCAGAAATAATTGACCCGATCGGCGGTAAGCTTGGCATTGCTGCGGCGGAACAGGCGGTCGAGCCGTGAGGCGCCCCGCATCACTATCTTCGGCATGGAGACCGTCGCTGCGCGCTTGCCGTAGATCCGGCCGAGCGTGCGGGCGAAATGGCGGTGCTCCCAGCCTTTTTCGCGCCCGTCGTCCGGCTCGTAGGTTTCCGAGACCGTCTCGGGCTCGTCGATCACGGCGAGGATGAGGCGGCAGAGATCCTCGACATGGAGGACGGAGAAGTGCCCCTTCGGCGGCAGCGCGACCAGGCCGCGTTTCGCCATCTTGAACAGCTCCAGCGTCTCCCGGTCTCCGGGACCGTAGACAGCAGGGGGGCGGATGATCGTCCATTCGAGCCCCGACGCGGCGACGAGCCGCTCGGAGCGGGCTTTCGACCAGCCATAGTTCGATAGCTCGGGTTCCCGCGCCGCGAGCGAGGAAATGTGGATGAAGCGCCGCACGCCCGACTTGCGCGCCGCGTCGCTCAGCGCAGCCGTACCGCCGATATTGACAGCCTCGAACGCATCCTTGCTGCCGCTGATGAGGCCGGCGATGTGGATGACGGCGTCGGCGCCCGTGCAGAGCTTCTCGAGCGTCTCGGGCCGGTCCAGCGCGCCGTCGATCCAGGCGATCTCGTCCTCCGGAGGCTTCCAGCCGCGGGTAAGGGCGCGAACATCATAACCCTGCGCGAGCGCGATCCTGAGGAGATGCCGGCCGACAAAGCCTGTGCCCCCCGTCACAGCCAGGGTGCGGCTCTTCCTGTGCTTCCGCTTCATACTGGCGACCAGTCGCCCTCGAGCGCCTCTTCGGGCGCGCCGGCATCGAGATGCTGGAGGATGGTGTCCAGCACCGCATCGGTTCCCTTGCCCGTTGCGCCGGAGACGCGAAGCGGCCGCATTCCGCATTCCGCCTCCAGCTCGTCCGCCAGGGCATCGAGCAATTCGTCGTCGAGCGTGTCCGCCTTGTTGAGCGCCACGACTTCCG
>JAUJOJ010000004.1:0-24048 GCA_030447665.1 Allosphingosinicella sp.
AGAGCCTTTCGTCAGCTCATCCAGCCCCACCGGCCGGAAGCCGCGGGCGTCCACCCCCGCATCATATTGGCGCGGCAGCGGCTTCAACCTGCCGTGGCTGTGGCCGTGCAGGTTGATCGTCCCGCGATGCTGGCCGTTCCAGCTCCGGAAGGGGTAGTGGCAGAGGACGAGGCGCCGGCCCTCGAGCTCGAGCTCATGATAGTCCCGCACGCTTTCCCAGCCGGCGGCGCTCTCGATTCCCGGCGGGTCGTTATTGCCGCGAACAAGGTGCTTGCGTCCGGCGAGCCGGCCGAGGAGCGCCGGCACGTCGGCAAGCCTGCGGGCAAAATCCCCAAGATGCCAGACCTCGTCATCCCGGCCGACGCGTTGGTTCCAGCTGCCGACCAGTGCTTCGTCCATCTCGGCGACGGAGGCGAAGGGACGCTTGTGGATGTTGAGCGTGCGATGATCGCCGAAATGCGTGTCGCTGGTGAAGAAGGTGGCCACGATCTCCCGAACGCCGCAGCGGCGGCAGAGATGCTTAGGATTTGGACCTAGTCTCAGCCGGTGGGGCGGAACCGCCGCCGATCGGGATCGAAGCTGCAGCGATAGCGGCGCTTGATGCACTCGTTGAAGAAGCGGCCCGCCGACGGCGCTTTCTTCAGGGCCTCGTAGATGGCGCGCGGCACGCCGAAATAAACGTAGCGGCCGGTTTCCCGGAACCAGATGGAAAGCGCTTCCGCCTCCTCGTCATAAGCGACTCGAGAGATCATGCTTGAATTGAGCTTGGCGGCACGCATGTGCTTGATCCTCAAGAGAGAATCAGGCGCCAAAGATGCTGTGACTCGCCCGTTCCCGCCGGCTCGCCGAGCCGAATCGATTTTGCGCCGAAGCGAATCGCGAGGCCTCATCGATGGCAGTGGCGCTCTGCCGATCAGGCGGTAAGATCACGCGAACAGAGATTCTGGGGAGAGACGATGATGATCCGCGCCGGCCTTGCTCTTGTTGCCGTTTCCATCTGCGTTTCAAACACCGCGCAGGCGGCGCCGCGCCCCAGCGGCCTGAAGGCGCGGGCACTGGCCGGCGTCGAAGCGCGGGCCAAGCTGGCGCAGGAGATCAACGACAGCGTCTTCAGCTTCAGCGAGCTCGCCTTCCACGAGGTGGAGACGTCGCGCTACCTCACCGACGTGCTGGAGAAGAACGGCTTCACCGTGGAGCGCGGCGTCGCCGGCCTGCCGACAGGCTGGGTCGCCAAATGGACCAACGGCTCGGGCGGACCGGTGATTGCCCTCGGCAGCGACATAGACGGCATTCCCAAAGCATCGCAGAAGCCTGGAATTCCCTGGCGCGAGCCGCTGGTCGCCGGAGCGCCCGGGCACGGCGAAGGCCATAATTCGGGCCAGGGCGTCAACATCGTCGCTGCCCTCGCGGTGAAGGAGCTGATGCAGCGCGAAAATATCACGGGCACCTTGATGCTGTGGCCGGGCGTCGCCGAGGAGCTGGTCGCGGGCAAGGCCTTCATGGTGCGCGACGGCGTGTTCAACGGCGTCGATGCCGTGCTCTTCACTCACGTCGGGGACAATCTCGATACGACCTGGGGCCAGCCCTCCGGCACCGGGCTCGTCTCGGTCGAGTATAACTTTGCCGGCGAGAGCGCGCATTCGGCCGGCGCGCCCTGGCGCGGCCGCTCGGCACTTGATGCGGTCGAGCTCATGAATATCGGCTGGAACATGCGCCGCGAGCATCTCCGGCCGGAGCAGCGCTCGCATTATGTGATCACCGACGGCGGCGACCAGCCCAACGTCGTCCCGTCGGTCGCCTCCGTCTGGTATTTTTTCCGCGAGCAGGATTTCGAACGCATTCGCAAGAATTTCGAGATCGGCAACGAGATCGCCGACGGCGCCGCGAAGATGAGCGGCACCAAGGTCACTCGCCGGATCGTCGGCACCGCAGCCCCCCGCCATTTCAACCGCCCGATCGCTGAAGCGGCCGACGCGAACATAAAGGCGGTGGGCCTGCCGACATGGACGGCCGACGAGCAGGCGTTCGCAAAGCTCGTGCAGAAGAATGTCGGCGCGGAGAAGCAGGAGGGATTGGCGACGAAATTGAAGCCGCTGGAGCCGCCGCTCGCGGAGCCGAAGAGCGGAGGCTCGGACGATATCGGCGACGTCTCCTGGATCGTTCCGACCATCACCATCCGTTATCCCTCGAACATCCCCGAGCTTCCCGGCCACAATTGGTCGAACGCCATCGCCATGGCGACGCCGATCGCGCACAAGGGCGTCGTCGCGGGCGCCAAGGTGGTGGCGATGACGACGCTGGACCTGCTGACCAAGCCGCAGCTTCGCAAGGCGGCGCGCGACTATTTCACCGACGTCCAGACCAAGACCCAGAAATATGTCCCGATGATCTCCGCCGCTGACAAACCCGCGCTGGAGATCAATTCGGAGATCATGGCTCGCTTCAAGCCGGAGCTGCGCAAATATTATTACGATCCGGCCCGCTACCCCACCTATCTGGATCAACTCGGGGTCAAATTCCCGGTGCTCGAAATGCCGAAGCAGGCGGGGCCGGCTCAGAAATGACCGTCCACGACCCTCGCGAAGCGAATAATGCGGGCGCTGGAGTGGATCGCCGAAGGCAAGAAGCGCAACTGGAAGCAAAAGCTGGATGAGAAATGCTGAGCCGGCGCCGGGCCTCGCCTGCTCGATCCTGCTTTGCTAAAGGCCAGGCATGACCATGCCGCCGTTCCACCTTGCCTTCCCCGTCCACGATCTGGACGCCGCACGCGCTTTTTACGGGGAGCTGCTCGGCTGCCGACGCCGCACGCGCGGAGCGGCCGTAGCGCACTGGATCGACTTCGACTTTTACGGCCATCAGATCGTCGCGCACCTCGCCGATGGGATGCAGCCGCGCAAGCACAGCAACGAGGTGGACGGGCATGACGTGCCGGTTCCGCATTTCGGAGCGGTGCTGCCGATGAACGAGTGGCGATCGCTCGCCGACCGGCTCACCGCCGCAGGAACGCGCTTCGCGATGGAGCCGACCATCAGGTTCGAAAATCAGCCGGGCGAGCAGGCGACGATGTTCTTCTTCGATCCCTCCGGCAATGCCCTCGAAATCAAGGCGATGCGGGACCCGGCGAAACTGTTCGCGAAGAACTGAACCCTTTCGTCCGAGCCCTGCGGGCGGATGGCTATTCCGCGGCGATCAGGTCGCTCCGGGCGACACCGCTGCCGATCGGCGCGGTGAAGGTAGCGGCACGGTGCCGCTCGTCGGAGAACCACTCGACCGTCGCTTCCAGGCCCTCCTGCAGGGCCACCTTCGGCTCCCAGCCGAGGATCGCCTTGGCACGGGCGATGTCGGGCCGGCGGCGGCGCGGATCGTCCACCGGCAGCGGCAGGTTGACGACCTTCGAGCGCGATCCGGTCATCGCCGTGACCCGCTCGACCAGGTCGTTGACGGTGAGCTCGACCGGGTTGCCGAGATTGACCGGAGCGCCGGGCGAGGGATCGCTGTCCATCAGGCGCATCAGCCCGTCGACGAGATCGCTCGCATAACAGAAGCTGCGGGTCTGCGAGCCGTCGCCATAGACGGTGATGTCCTCGCCGGCGAGCGCCTGGCAGATGACGTTCGAGACGACGCGGCCGTCGTCGGGCCGCATGCGCGGGCCGTAGGTGTTGAAGATCCGCGCCACACGCACGTCGGCCCGGCCCATCCGGGCGAAGTCGAAGGTCAATGATTCCGCGGCGCGCTTGCCTTCATCGTAGCAGGCACGCGGCCCGGTGCAGTTCACCCAGCCGCGATAGCCCTCGGTTTGCGGATGCACTTCCGGATCGCCGTAGACTTCGCTCGTGGAGGTCAGCAGGAACCGCGCCTGCATATCCTCGGCGAGCCTCAGGAGGTTGCGCGTGCCGAGCACGCAGGTGAGCATCGTATGTTCCGGATCTGCCTGATAGTGCGGCGGCGAGGCGGCGCAGGCGAGATTGTAGACGTGGGTGAATTTGGTTCGGGCGAGCCGCACCTTCGAAGGAAGCTTCTCGATCACGTCCGCCTCGATCAGATCGAAACGGCTCTCCTTTTCGAGATGGGCAAGGTTGCAGCTGCGGCCGGTCAGATAATTGTCGAGGCAGACGACGGTCGCCCCCTCCGCCAGCAATGCGTCGATCAGATGCGATCCAATGAAGCCGGCGCCGCCCGCCACCAATGCAGTTCTGGTATTTCCATTCTTCACAAGGCGGCTCCCTAGCTTCTTCTTCTATGACTTCTTTGTTCCTGGCGTAGCTCGCCCGAAACGATCTGGTTCAGTTGCGGAACGACCGGTGGCTCGCCGCCGGTCATGCGTCCACCAGTTGAGGTGCGGAGGCTTTCATCGCCTCCCGAAGATAATGCTCGAGCTCGGCCGCGCGATCACGTGCGCTGTGGCCGTTCATCACGCGCTCCCGCGCCGCGTGCCCCATCGCCGCCGCCTGCGCCTCCGAACAGCCGCTCAGCAACTCGACGACCTGCTCGCTGCTATCGGCAAGGAGGATCTCGAGCCCGGGCGCGAACAAGGCGTCGAGCCCGTCCCATCTGTCTGAGATCACCGGCACCGCGCAGGCCGCCGCCTCGAACAGCCTCACCGAGGGCGACCAGCCGGCAGCGATCATGTCCGCCCGGGTGACGTTCAAGGTGAAGCGCGAAGCCGCGTAGAATAAGGGATGCTCGCGCGGCGGCAGATGCTCGATCCGCTCGACATTATCGGGCCACTCCACGTCCGCCGGATATTGGGGGCCGGCGACGACGAAGCGGCGGTCCGACATGCGCCGGGCCGGCTCGATCAGCAGCTTTTCGAGCGTCGGTTGCCGGTCGGGGCTGTAGGTGCCGAGGTAGGACAGATCCCATTTCTTCGCGACGTCCAGCGGCGGATAGGCGGCGGGATCGACCGAGCAATAAAGCGCCCGTGCCGCCGGGGAGCCGTAGCGCGCCTCGATCCGGCCGAGGGTCGGCCCGCCGGTGAAGGAGAGATAGACGTCGTAGCCGGCGATGATCTCGGGAGAGAGATATTCGAAGTCGCCGCGCTCGAGCTTTGCGAGCGTGACCGGCGTGTCGATGTCGTAGAAAGCGGTGACGCCCTGGGCGGTCTCCTGCACCAGCCGCCCCACGGCCACGCCTTCGGGAACATAGGAGCCGACGATCACCGCATCGGCATTGGCGATCTCGGCCCGCCATCGTTCCAGATCCTGTAGATCAGAATAGAATTCCAGGCGGCAGTAGTCCGGATCGGGGCAGTCGCGGTGGCTCGCATACCAGGGGACGTCCCGCTCCAGGAACAGGATCTCATGGCCGCGGGCGGCGAATTCCTTGAGCAGCGCCCGGAACGTGGTCGCATGGCCGTTCCCCCAGGAAGAGGAAAGGCTGAGCCCGAGGACCACCAGGCGCATCGGCCATTCCATCAGGCGGCGCTCCTCGTCAGGGCGCGCTCCTCCTTCCAGATGGCGTCGACCTGCTCACCGCGGTGAGCATAAGTGTGCTCGGCAAGGATGCGGCGAAGCGCAGCCTGCCCGATCTTGCGGGCGCGCTCGGCGGTGAGCGCCCGGACATGCTCGGCAACGTCCTGCCCATCGCGCGCGACGAGCACTTCCTCGTCGGGGGTCAGGAAGAGCTCGATGCCCTCCCACGCATCGGTGATCAGGCAAGCCGCTGCGCCGGCCGCCTCGAAGACGCGGGTGGCGGGCGAGAAGCCGATATGGGCCATGCTGTCGCGGGCGACGTTGAGCACGGCCAAGGGCGTGCAGTTGAAGGCGTTATGCTGGTGCGTGTAGACGTGGCCGAGATGGCGGACATTCTCCGGCATCCCCTTCGTCTCCCAGCCGTTGCCGCCGATCAGGAAGGTCCGCTCGGGCAGCACCGCCGCGGCCCTCAAAAAGAATTCCTCCACCCGCGCTTCGCGGTCTGGAAGGCGGTTTCCGAGGAAGGCGAGGTCGGAGGCGAAGCGCTCGTCCGCCTCCACCGGATGGTGGGTGGTGGGATCGAGCGCGTTGTAGACGGGGATGCAGCGGCGGGCGCCGAAACCCTCATAGGCCTCGATCACGGGCGGGCCGCCGCCATAAGTGAGCACCATGTCGAGCGCGGGCAGGATGCGGCGGACGACGTGGCTCTCATCGCCGCGCATCTCGTCGAGGGTGGCCGCGGCGTCGACGTCCCAGAAGATCCGCATCGCGTCGGGGCGGCTGTGGGCGACGATCCCTTCCAGGAGCTCGGTGTCGAACACGCCGACGCCGCTGGCCTTGACGACGATGTCCGCCGCCTTGGCTTCGCGCAGGACATTGTTCAGCGCCTCGGGCGTCGCCGGATAGACGACGGACTTCGCCCATTCGGGCGCTTCCATATCCTTGTGCTGCTGCCGATCGAAGGCGTCGGGCTCGTAGAAAATGATGTCGTAGCCGCGGCCGGCGAGGTCCCGGAGCAGGCCGCGATAATAAGTGGCCGCGCCGTTCCAGTAGGAGGACAGCAGGCTGGAACCGTAAAAGGCGATCTTCATGCAACGACCTTTCCCCTCTCCCTCAAGGGGTGGTCAGCCGCAGGCTGACCGGGTGAGGGATTGTTGTCGGCGGTGATGGTGGGACCGATGCCCCACCCCCCCCGGCTAGACGGGCGGGTCCCTCCCTCTCCCCCAACGCGAGAGGGACATTGGAGGCGCTCCACGACGGCCAGAAGTTCATCGGCGCGGTGGCCGCAGGTGTGGCGGGCGCGGATCGTCTCCAGCCCATGTTCGGCGAGCGAGCGGCGAAGCTCGGGATCCCTCTTCAGGCGGGCGAGCTGACGCGTCATCTCCTCGCCGTCCTCGGCCGTCAGGAAGTCCTCGCCCGGGGTGAAGAGCCCTTCCGAATCCTGCCATGGCGCGGAAACGAGCGGGATGCCGCAGGCGAGCGCTTCGAACACCCTAATGGTCGGAATGCCGGGCAGGATCGTCGAATAGAAGCGGCGGGGAACATGCACGGTCGCGATCCGCCGCGCGAAAACCTCCGGCGCCCTCGCGTTCGAAAGCCAGCCGCGATAGGCCACATCATATTTCTCCAGCAGCGCCAGCGCATCGGGCGGATAGCGGACGCCGTAGATTTCGAGCGGCAGCTTCGCCTCGCGCCCCGGCCGGAAAAGGAACTGCTCAAGCTCCTCGGTGCGCTCGCCATCGCCCCAATTGCCGATCCAGACGAGCCCTTCCCGCCCGGCTTCCTCGGCAGGCGGATGGAAATGGCGGGTGTCGGCCGCCTCGTGCCAGACGAACACGCGGTTCGCCCAACCCCATTTCCGATAAACCTCGGCGAGGGTCTCGCCGAAGGCGAGGACGCCGTCATAGCCGCTGAGATCGAAAGCGCGCATCGCCTCCGGATCGCTGACCGCGCGGTGGTGCGTGTCGTGGAAGAGCAAGGTGAACTGCCCGCCCTTGGCGCGGAGCTTGCCGATCTCGGCCACCAGCGCGGGCTCGTTCCACTCGTGGACGACGACCAGGTCGGCGCCGTCGACGAGCGCCTCGAGCTTCGTCTTGGGCCCGAAGGTCCGCGAGCTGAGCTCCGGATAGGCCGAACGATAGGGCTCCAAGCCCCCCGCGCCATGGTCGCCGAGCAGGTTCTGAAGGCTCCAGGCGTTCTCCGGCTCGTAGGCGGCGACATCGATCCCGCGGGCGATCAGCTCGCGGAGCACGCCGCGAAGGAAATGCGCGTTGCCGTGGTTCCAGCAGGATTGCAGCGAGTGCGTGAAATAGACGAGCCTCATGCGGCCGCCTTCGCGGCGAGCACCGGCCGCTGCAGGGCCGGCAGGAGGCCGCGGTAGATGGCTGCCATTTGCGAGGCCATCGCCTGGGGCGTGTAGCGCGCCGCCCGTTCCCTCGCGGCGGCTCCCATCAAGGTGCGCTGGAAATCGTCGCCGAGCACCCTGTCGATGGCGGCGGCGAAGCCCGTGTCGTCGCGGGCCGGAACGAAGATGGCGACGTCGTTCCACAATTCGCGGAAGGTCGGGAGGTCGGAGAGGATGAGCGGGCACCCTGCCGCCGCGGCTTCGAGCACGGCGAGGCCGAAAGGTTCGTAGAGCGCGGCCGAAACGAACACGGGCTTCGCGGCGAGCCGGCGGGCCAGGCTCTCTCCTCCCCAAGATTGCCGAGGCAATGAAGGTTGTCGAACATCAGCGCCGCGCCGTTCGGCCCCTGGACCGGTCCTGCCGCATACACCGGAACGCCGAGCGCGCCGGCCGCACGGTCGATCGTGACGACGTTCTTTCCTTCGTCCCAGAGGCGGCCGGCGGTAAGGACGAAATCGTGCGGCGCGGCTTCGGGAAGCTTGAGCGGCGTGCGGCCGTTATGGACCGTGCGCGGCGGCCGCGCGAGGCCATAAAGGCGCCTCGTCGTCCCGGCGAACGCGGCGGTCGGCGCGACGACCGCATCGGCAGCGGCAAGGCCATCCGCGACCAGCTTGGTCCGCCAGGCGAAATCGTCCGGGAGCTCGGTTCCGCGCACGGCCTCCCACCAGGTGGCGACGCAGCTATGCTGGACGGCCACGACCGGGGCGGGAAAATCGGCGAGCGAAGCAAGCGCGGGCGTGTTGAGCTGGATGAGATCGGCGCCGGTGTCGCCGGCGAGGGCCGCGACCTGCGACGCCGCCTTTTTCAACGGCACCCCATCTTCGGCCAGCCAGTCCAGCGTGAGACCGGTGTCGACGATTTGACGAGGCCCGGCACGCCGCCCGCCGAAGCAAGCTGCTCCTCGGTCGGAGACGGTCCCATCACTGCCAGGACGGTGTCGATGCCGAGCCCGCAAAGCCCGCGCGCCAGATCCATGCTGTACTGCCAGACCCCGCCGACCGCGTCCGCGGTGACGAGAATCTTCAGCCGCTCGTCCATCAGGCGACGGCCTTCTGGTCGGCCGCTTCGCGGGCGAGGCCGCGCGCTTCGCGAAGCCACTCGGCGAGCAGGGCGACGCCCTCGCGCCACGGCACCGCCGGCGACAGATCGAGCGCGTCGCGGATCCGCGTGTGTCGGCGACGAAGTAGCGCTGGTCGCCGGCGCGCCAGTCGTCGAGCCGGACATCGACCTCACGTCCCAGCAATTCACCCATATAGGCGATGAGCTCGCGCAGGCTCACGGCATTGTCCGGCCCGCCGCCCAGATTGAAGGCGCGGCCGCTGATCCGGTCGATGCGCCGCCAGGCCTGGACATAGGCTTCGACGGCGTTGCGCACGTCCATGATGTCGCGGACCTGATGGCCGTCTCCGTAGAGCGTGATCGGCTGCCCCTCGATCGCGCGGATCAGGAAATGGGCGACCCAGCCCTGGTCTTCGGTGCCCATCTGCCTGATGCCGTAGATGCAGCTCATCCGAATCACCGCGGCCGGGACCTCGAAGCTCCGCGCATAATCGAGCACATATTGGTCGGCCGCACCCTTGGAGCAGCCGTAGGGCGTGTGGAAATCGAGCGGCCGCGTCTCGCCGATGCCATATCTTCTGGCGACCGAGCGTTCCTGGGGCACGTAGCGCTGCCCCTCGAGCTGGAAGTCGATGTCGGCAAGGTCGCCATAGACCTTGTTGGTCGAGGCGAAGACGATCGGGGTGCGATCGCCCTTCAGCCGCAGCGCGTCGAGCAGGTTCAGCGTGCCGCGGATATTGATCTCGAAATCCTCGCGCGGGTCGGCAAGGCTGGTGGTGACGGCGACCTGCGCCGCCATGTGGAACACCGCCTTGGCCTCGCGCGCGGCGCGGGCGAGCTCGTCCTCGTCGCGGATGTCGGCCGTGATGTTGCAGACGAGCCCCGGATGGCGCTCTTTCAGCCAGGCGAGATTCTTCTCCACCCCCGGCCGCGACAGCGCGTCGTAGATCAGGATCGCGTGCCCGTCCTCGGCAAGGCGGTTGGCGATGTTGCAGCCGATGAAGCCGGCGCCGCCGGTGATCAGGACCGGCCGTTTGTCGGCGGGCGAAAGGCCGTCGCTCATGCGACCAGCCCTCGCGCCTCGAGCTCCGCCCGCGCCTGGTCGACCCGGTCGTCGGCGGTCTGCTGCGCCACCCATTCGGCAAGCTCCGCCAGCCCTTCGCCGAAATCCTGCGTGGCGCGGAAGCCGAGTTTCTCCGCGGCCCTGGAGCCGTCGCAAAAGCAGTGGCGGATATCGCCGATGCGGGATTTTCCGACGATCTCGGGCTCGATGCTGTTCTTGCCCATCGCGCGGGCAAGCTCCTGCGCGACCTCGGTGACCGATCGGTCGTTGCCGGATCCGATGTTGAAGATCTCGCCCTTCGCTTGGGGAAGCTCCAGCGCGTCGGCGAAGGCGCGGGCGACGTCGCCGACATAGACGAAGTCGCGGCGCTGCTCGCCGTCTTCGAAGATCATCGGCTTCTGCCCGTTCAAAAGGCGCGAGGCGAAGATGGCGAGCACGCCCGTATATGGATTCGAAAGCGCCTGCCCTGGCCCGTAGACGTTGAACAGGCGGAGGCAGGCCGCTTCCATGCCGTAGGCGCCGGCCATGATCATGGTCGTGCGCTCCTGCACATATTTGTTGAGCGCGTAGATGGAGGCGAGGTCCGGCGTCTTCCATTCGGGGTCGCCACCGGTGTCAGCGGCCGCCCCTCCGCGTCCACCGGATCCCAGCTCTGATCCTCGCTGGTGCGGGCCTGGCGCTTGGCCGTCTGCACGAACGCGCCGCCGGCATCGAGATAAAGCCCTCGCCGTAGATGCTCATCGATGAGGCGGTGACGACCCGGCGGACCGGCTTGTCGATCAGCTTCTCGAACAGCACCGCGGTGCCGACATCGTTCACCGACGTATAGCGCTCGACCGCGTACATGGACTGGCCGACGCCGACTTCGGCGGCGAGATGGATGACGCTGTCGACGCCTTTCACCGCCTTGGCGACCGCATCGCCGTTGCGCACGTCGGCGCGGATCAGCTCGACGTCCTGAGGAAGATCTTCGGGGCGCTCACGGTCGCCATGGACCTGCTCGATCAGGCTGTCGAGGACGCGGACCTGATGCCCCCGCTTCAGCAATTCCCTGCAAACAGCACGGCCGATGAAGCCAGCGCCGCCGGTGATCAGGATATTTTCTGGCAATGCGTCCCCCGTTCGTTATTCAGCACTTCGGCGAGCGTGGAAGAGCGTGCTCAAGCATCATCTTCATCTTCTTCCTCAGGGCCGGTAATGCTTCTTCTTCTTCTTTGTTCCGAGCCGATCCGGCCTGCCCGGCGGTCGGTGGCATCTGGAACCGCCCGCTCCTTCCAATGGTTTGAAAAACGAGATCGTTACATGTCAGTTCCTATCCTCCAGTGACGGCCACCATCCTCCTCATTCGCCATGCCGCGCATGTGGAACTTGGCCGCACCTTGAGCGGGCGCAGGCGCGACATCGCGCTCAGCGCCGAAGGGCTGGAACAGGCCGAGATCGTCGCCGATTTACTGGGCGTGGAGCCGCTCGCCGCGGTTTATTCGAGCCCGCGCGAGCGCGCTTACTACACCGCCCGGGCGATCGCCGAGCAGCACGAACTGAAGGTCGAGGTCGCCGACGGCATCGACGAGCTCGACTTCGGCGAATGGACAGGAATGCCGTTCGACGCGCTCGAAGGCGACCCGTTATGGGACCAATGGAATAGCGCGAGGAGCATCACCCGGCCGCCGGCCGGCGAGAGCATGGAGGAAGCCTGCCGACGGGCCGTCGATGCGCTGCAGGAGCTGGCGTCCCGCCATCCCGATCAGATGATCGCCGCGGTGAGCCACTGCGATATCATCCGCGGCCTCGTCGCTTATTATCTCGGATTGTCGCTCGACAATCTCCTGCGCTTCGATATCGACCCGGCCTCGGTTTCCCGCCTGATGGTCGGCAGCTGGGGCGCCCGGGTGATGAGTATCAACGAGAGGCTTTATCAATGAACGTGGAACCACGAATCCTCCGGAGCGGCGACGACGGTCTGAAGGATCGGATCGAGGCGCTCGGGCCCTGGTTCCACAATATCAATCTCGGCGGCATCTGGACCGCGCCCGACCATTTCCTCGGCGACTATCCGAGCGTGAAGTTCCAGCGCTTCGCGCCGCACCTGCCGGAGGACCTCAGCGGCAAGAGCGTGCTCGACATCGGCTGCAACGCGGGTTTCTATTCGATGGAGATGAAGCGGCGCGGTGCGGACCGCGTGCTCGGCCTCGATCATGACGACCATTATCTCGCCCAGGCGCGCTTCGCCGCGGAAACGCTCGGCTACGACAATATCGAGTTCCGCAATCACTCGGTCTACGATGTCGGCTCGCTCGGCGAGACGTTCGACGTCGTCATCTTCATGGGCGTTCTTTACCATCTGCGCCATCCGCTCCTGGCGCTCGACCTCATCCACGAGCATGTCGCCAGGGACATATTGATCTTCCAGTCGATGCAGCGCGGCTCCAGGCAGGTGATGGACGTCGAGGAGGATTACGAGTTCGAGGAAACCGAGCACTTCTTCGAAAGCGCCTATCCCAAGCTCCACTTCATCGAGCGCGAATATGCGCATGACTGGACCAATTGGTGGGCGCCGAACCGGGCCTGCGCCGAAGCCATGCTCCGCGCCTCCGGCTTCGTGATCGAGACCAGGGCCGAGGACGAGGTCTACATTTGTCGACGCGCCGAAATGCCCTATGCGCAATATCTGAGGACCGGAGCCGTCTATCCGGCCAGGGGGAAAATCTGAATGCTCGAAGCGGCCATGATCTGGAACGAGCCCAACAACAAATCGCATTGGGACCCGGAGATTGACCCCGATTGGTCGATATTCGCCACGACGGTGATCGAGGCGGCAAAGGCGATCGAGGCGGTGAATCCCTCGATCAAGCGCGTGCTCGGCGGCATCTCGCCGATCGATCCGCTCTTCATCCAGCGCCTCCAAGGCTATGGCGTGCTCGATCATCTCGAGGTGATCGCGGTCCACGGCTTCCCGCTCGACTGGAATTTGTGGCCGATCGACGAATGGCCGAACAAGATCGCCGAAATCGAGGCGGTCGCGCCCAACCACGAAATCTGGGCAACCGAAGTCGGCGTCGGCAGCTTCGGGGCCGAGGAAGTCCAGGTGTTCGGCGTCGACCGCACGGCCGAGCTGCTGGTCGGACGCGTGCCGCGCGTCTTCTGGTATTCGCTGTTCGATCTTCCGCAGAGCTGGGGCGCGACCACGCGGCACCGCGAAGCCGAAGGATCGAGCTACTACCGCCATTTCTACATGGGCCTCATCAAGGAGGACGGCACGCCCAAGCTCGCGCTGGACCATTTTGCGAAACATGCACCCGGCATGGGCCTGATGCAGTGGTTCCATTTCGAAGACCCGCGTCTGGACGATGCGGTGAAATGGATGCGGCGCCTCGGCGTTACGCACCTTCGTACCGGGCTCAGCTGGGCGGACAGCTATCGTCCCGGCTGGGAATCCTGGTTCGACCGGCAGATGGACGCGCTCGCGGAATTCGAGACCACCGTCACCTTCTGCTTCACGCCGGAGAGCGAAGGCGTGGCGCCGCACCATACCAGCCCGGCCAAGGACCCGATGTATTTCGCCGATTTCTGCGCGCGGATGATCGAGCGCTATGCGCCCGCCCAGCGTCAGGCGGCGGTCGCCTGACGCCGCGCGCGGCGCACCTCGCAGAGGCATGAGCGCCATCGACACGGCAGTGCTGCTCGCCGCCGGTGCGGGAAGCCGCCTGCGAGGCCGCGGCTCGTCGAAGCCGCTTTGCCCGGTCGCCGGCAAGCCGCTCATCGACCGCGCGATCGAGGGCTCGCAAAAAGCGGAATTCGGCGGACGATCGTCGTGACGGGCTATGCCGCCGATGCGGTGGAGGAGCATCTTGCCGCGCGGGCATGGCCCGCCGAGATTTTCACGGCCCGGACGCCGGACTGGCAGCTCCCCAACGGCGTCTCCGCTCTCGCCGCGGCGCCGCTGGTCGGCGATGCGGCCGCCTTGCTCGTCATGTGCGATCATCTGGTCGATCCGCGTCTTTACGACCGGCTCCGGAAGGCGGCGAGGATCAGGGGCTGCGGCTCGGCATCGATCGGCGGCTCGGCCATCCCTGGGTGGACCCGGAGGACGTCACGTGCGTGAGGACCGACGGCACGCGCATTCTCGCGATCGGGAAGGGGCTTGAGCCGCACGACGCCTACGACACCGGGATCTTCGCGGTGGGGCCGGAGCTTCTTTGCGGCGCTGGCAAGGCTCGATGCGCCCTCGCTGACCGACGGGGTGCGCCTGTGCGCCGACAAGGGGCGGCCGGCACGGTGGATTGCAGCGACCTCGACTGGATCGACATCGACGACGCCGCCGCGCTTGCAAAGGCCGAGCAGGCGATCGGGACGGGCATTTCACGTGATGCTTTGAACCCGTCGGCCAAGCCGATAGACCCTGACGAGACCGGGATTCACGTTTCAGGCGGTTCAGCCCCAAACGATCTTGGTCTAAAGCCGGCAAAGATGCAGGCAGCCTATTCGGACCAGTCACGCGACCCGAGGATCGAGGACCCGACCAATCTTTGGGTGATCCATCGGGCCGCGCGCGCGCTGCTGCCCGGCGCGCTGAAGCATGGGGTGTCCGCCAACGCGGTCTCCCTGATCGGGCTCGGCTTCGGGACCCTCGCGGCCTTATGTTACCTTGGCTGGCGCGACTGGCGCCTCGCGAGCCTCGGCTTCGTCTTCTGCATAGGCTGGCTGATCGCCGACGGGCTCGACGGGATGATCGCCCGGGCGACGGGAACGGCAAGCGCATTCGGCCGCTTCCTCGACGGCCTTTGCGATCACGGCGTGTTCGTGCTCCTCTATCTCGCGCTCGGCTTCAGCCTCGGCACGGCACAGGCATGGCTGCTGATGGCTGCGGCCGGGGCGGCGCACGCATTGCAGTCGAGCCTCTACGAGGGCGAGCGAGCGCGCTATCACCGGCGCCGGCGCGGAGAATCGATGCCGCCGCTTCTGCCCTCCGGGAACCCGCTTGTCCGCATCTATGATGCTGTCGCGGGCAGCCTCGACCGGGCCGCAGCGCCGTTCGAGCGGAGGCTTGCCGGGGCCGCCGACAAGCCGCGCCTGATCGGCCGCTATCTTTTCCTGGCAATGCCGCCGATGAAGCTGCAGGCGCTTCTCAGCGCCAATGTGCGCGTGATCGCCCTCTACGCCGCCTGTCTCGCAGGCACGCCTATCCTCTTCTGGTGGTTTGAAATCATTCCATTATCGGCAGTAGCTTTGGCGGGAATTCTCTGGCACCGTCGCGCGGAACATTCGTCGGCTCAGCCTGACGACCCTTGAGGAAGCCCTCAAGCGGTCCGGCGCGCAGCAGAACAATAATGGGATTATGTTTCGAATGAGTGACATACGGGTAGCCATCGTCGGCGTCGGCAATTGCGCAAGCTCGCTGGTGCAGGGTGTCGCGCATTATCAGAATGGCGGCGCGAACGATCAGATCGGCCTGATGCACTGGGATCTGGGCGGATACCGGCCCAAGGACATAAGGTTCGTCGCCGCCTGGGACGTCGACCGGAGGAAGGTCGGACGGGACCTCGGCGAGGCGATCTTCGCCAAGCCGAACTGCACCGCCGTCTTTTGCGATCACGTGCCCGCTTCGGGCGCCGAGGTCCGGATGGGCCGCCTGCTCGACGGCTATTCGGATCATATGGAGGACGCGCCGGACGATCGCACCTTCCTCGTCGCCGAGGAGGCGCAGCCGGACAAGGCCGATATCGTGCGCACGCTGCGCGACACCGGAGCGGATGTCCTGCTCAACTATCTGCCGGTCGGCAGCCAGGAGGCGACCGAATTCTACGCCGAATGCGCGCTCGAGGCCGGCGTCGCCTTCGTCAACAACATCCCGGTCTTCATCGCCAGCAACGAAAGCTGGGCACGGCGCTTCGAGGCGGCCGGCATTCCGCTGATCGGCGACGACATCAAGGCGCAGCTCGGCGCCACCATCGTCCACCGCGTGCTGACCGATCTGTTCGCCAAGCGCGGGGTGAAGCTCGACCGGACCTATCAGCTCAATACCGGCGGCAATACCGACTTCCTCAACATGTCGAACCGCTCGCGGCTGAAGTCGAAGAAGATCTCCAAGACCGAGGCGGTGCAGTCGGTCGCCGAGCATCGGCTCGAGCCGGAGAACATCCATATCGGGCCTTCCGATTACGTCGCCTGGCAGAATGACAACAAGGTCTGCTTCCTGCGCATGGAAGGGCAGCTTTTCGGCGGCGTGCCGATGAACCTGGAGCTGCGGCTCTCGGTCGAGGACAGCCCCAATTCGGCCGGTGTGGCGATCGACATGATCCGATGCGCCAAGCTTGCCAAGGACCGTGGCCTCGGCGGCCCGATCCACCCCGCCTCGGCCTATTTCTGCAAGCATCCGCCAAGGCAGACGACGGACGACCTTGCCCATGAGGAGCTGGAGCGCTTCATTCGCGGGTGAAATGCGCCCGGCCATATTGGCCGTTGAGGTAGAGCAGAGGATCGACCTCGCCGCGAACCCGTTCATTCTCGACGACGCCGATGAAGATGCTGTGGGTTCCGAATTGATGATGGTCGATCCGGCGGCATAGCAGCGAGGCCTGGGCATCGGCCAGGCGCGGCGGACGCTCGCAATCGAGCTGCCAGCCGCTGGCGAACCGCAATTCCTGCTTCGCCCGATCGGCGAACATCTGCGCCAGATGCGCCTGATCGGTGTGGAGCACGTTGACGCCGAAATGGGTGACGTCCGCGATCGAGGCGTGCATCGAGGCGGTGCGGTTGATGCAGACCAGCAGGCTTGGCGGGTCCACCGACAGCGACGACATCGCGGTGGCGGTGATCCCCATCGGCTCTCCGCGTACGCAGATGGTGATCACGTTCACGGTCGAGGCAACGCGGCGCATCGCTTGCTTGAAGCCGTCCAGGAGCTGGGGATCGGTGCCGTGGATCATCGCGGGTAGCTGGCTCTTCGATGCTGAAGAAGCAAGCTTTTCCACCTATGCTGCACCGCACAAAAAAGTCTTGAAATCGGGCGGCTAAGCGGCTATGTTGCAGTGCAGCATAGGACTGAGGAGCAGTTTCAATGGCCGACAAGAAGACCGCAGCGAAGGGCGCCAAGGCCAAGCCGGCCAAAGCCGCCGCTTCGAAAGCTTCCACCAACGCAGCGTCGAAGGCAGCGCCCGCAAAAGTGGCTGCCACCGTCGCCGCGACCCCGAAAGCCGCCGCCCGCAAGGCGGCGCCCGCTCCGGTGGCTGCCCCCAAGGCGGCCGCTCCGAAACACGTCGTTCGCAAGCCGGCCGCTCAAAAGCCGGTCGCTCCGCGAGCGGCGGCCCAAGCCGTTACCGGCACCGTCATCACCGCCGCCGAGGCGACCAGCAAGATCAACGAAAGGACCAGCAACATGCAGAACGAAACCACCAAGATGATCAACGACCGCACTCAGGCCCTGTTCGGCGACATGAACGGCCGCGCCAAGGAAAGCGTCGAGCGCAGCACGAAGATCGTCGAAGAGATGACCGACCTCACCCGCGGCAATGTCGAGGCGATCGTCGCCTCCTCGAAGCTCGCGGCGCGCGGCATCGAGACGCTGAGCCAGGAAGTCGCCGAGTTCGGCCGCCGCAGCCTCGAGGAAGCTTCCGCCGCCGTGAAGAACATCGCCGAAGTCCGTTCGGCCACCGACTTCTTCCGCCTGCAGAGCGACTATGCCCGCACCGCCTTCGACAGCATGATCGCCGAGAGCTCGAAGATGAGCGAAGCGATGATGAAGCTCGCCGGTGAAGTCGCCGAGCCGATCACCAGCCGCTACTCGGTTGCCGCCGAGCGCGTGAAGAACATCGCCGCCTAAGGAATTCCCGCCAAAGTGGTACTTTGGTGGGGGGTCCCCGCGCATTTCGTTCTCGAAGAAGGGCGGCCTCTCCCACCCGGGCGAGGCCGCCCTTTTCTCGTGCGGCATCCCGTGCGGTTGAGCGCCCTTAAACCGCTGGCTTCTTGACCATATTCTTGCCCCGCTCATGGCCGCTTGCCATATTCAGGCGTGAACATGGTTATGCTTGATCCAGCGAAGATGGCCTCCGGCGGCAAGGGCAGCGACGAGGGTACCGGGCTTGGCGTCGCCACCCGCACGCGCACCCGGACGAAGAGCCCGTCGCCTTACAAGGTGTTGATGCTGAACGACGATTACACGCCGATGGAATTCGTCGTGCTGGTCCTGCAGCGCTTCTTCAAGATGGACATCGAGGATGCGACGCGGGTGATGCTCCACGTCCACCAGCGCGGCGTCGGCGTCTGCGGCATCTTCAGCTACGAAGTGGCGGAGACCAAGGTGGCGCAGGTGATCGATTATGCCCGCGAGAACCAGCACCCGCTCCAGTGCACGCTCGAAAAAGCGTGAGAGGCTGTTTGGAAATGCGCTCAAGAGCGCATTTCGGGCTCGGGGCCGGCCCGCTCCCCCACCCAGCCTCCCGACGACAGTATGATTGCATCGGGAGGCTGGGTGGGGGAGCGGGCCGGAACCGCATTCCCAAACAGGCCTGACGCCTGTATGTCGGCACCGCTTGCACGGGAGTATCAAAACCTTAAAAGCCGCACATGGACCGGATCATCATCAGGGGCGGCAAGCGCCTCGAGGGCAGAATTCCCATTTCGGGCGCGAAGAACGCCGCCCTCACCCTCCTCCCCTGCGCGCTGCTGACCGATGAGCCGCTGACGCTCAGGAACCTGCCGCGCCTCGCCGATGTCGACAGCTTCGGGCACCTGCTCAACCAGCTTGGCGTCTCGACCACGGTCGAAGGCGCGAAGCCGGACGAATTCGGCCGCGTGATGACGCTCCGGGCCTCGAACATCGCCTCGACCACCGCGCCTTACGATATCGTCCGGAAGATGCGGGCCTCGATCCTGGTGCTGGGGCCGCTGGTCGCCCGCACCGGCGAGGCGACCGTGTCGCTGCCGGGCGGCTGCGCGATCGGCACGAGACCTGTCGACCTCCACCTTCGCGCGCTCGAGGCGCTTGGGGCCGAGATCGAGATTGCGGCCGGCTATGTCAAAGCCAAGGCGCCTCCCGGAGGCCTGCGCGGCGGCACGATCAGCTTCCCCTTCGTCTCGGTCGGCGCGACCGAGAATGCGCTGATGGCGGCCGTGCTCGCCAATGGCACGACGGTGATCGAGAATGCGGCGCGGGAGCCCGAGATCACCGACCTCGCCGAGTGCCTGATCGCGATGGGGGCGCAGATCGACGGCCTTCGCACGGACACGCTCACCATAGAAGGCCAGCCGCGGCTCCACGGCGCGACCTATGCGGTGATGGCCGACCGGATCGAAGCCGGCAGCTATGCCTGCGCGGCGATCATCACCGGCGGCTCGCTCGATCTGATCGGCGCGCGCAAGGATACGATGCCGTCCATCCTTTCCGGCCTGGCCGACGCCGGCGGGATCGTCGAGGATGTCCCGAACGGCGTCCGGGTGAGAGCCGACGGCGGGATCCGGCCGCTGTCGATCTCGACCGCTCCCTACCCGGCCTTTCCGACCGACATGCAGGCGCAATTCATGGCGATGCTGACGCTGGCCGAGGGCACCAGCCTGCTCACCGAGACGATCTTCGAGAACCGCTACATGCACGTGCCGGAGCTCGCCCGGATGGGCGCCGATATCGAGGTCCGCGGCCGCGCTGCCGTTGTGCGGGGGGTCGACAAGCTGCTCGGCGCGCCGGTGATGGCGACGGATCTTCGCGCATCGATGAGCCTGGTGCTGGCCGGGCTTGCCGCCGAGGGCGAGACCCAGGTCGGCCGCGTCTACCATCTCGATCGCGGCTATGAACGGCTCGAGGAGAAGCTCCAGGCCGTCGGCGCCGACATCGAGCGGGCCAGCGACGGCTAGAACGTATCCACATCAGCTGTCAAAGCCCTCCCCCTTGAGGGGGAGGGTTGGGTGAGGGTGTCGGGCGCCGGAGATATTTCTTCGATCATCGAGCCCCCTCACCCCAACCCTCTCCCCGCCGGGGAGAGGGAGCGGAGTCCTTGAATGGCGATGCAGCCTGGAGCTGGTTCACGTTCTAGGCTGGTTCAACCTAAACGAATCTTGGCTAGCCGATCACTTCCGCGGTGTGGATGAGGAGGCCGACCAGCCCGCCCACCAAGGTCCCGTTGATGCGGATATATTGGAGGTCGCGGCCGACCGCCCCCTCCAGCCGCCCGGTGATCGTCTTGGCATCCCAGCCGCGGATCGTGTCGGAAACCAGGGCGACGATGCTGCTGCCATAGCTCGCCACCGCGCCGACGACGGCCCGCCGCGCGAACTGATTGATCGTGGCCTTGAGGTGCGCGTCCTCCTGCAGAGTCGTGCCGAGCTGGCGAAGCGCATCGCCGAACTTGCCGGCGAGCGTCGCCTCCGGGTTGCGGGCCGCTTCGAGAAGGCCCGCCCGTGCCTTTTCCCACAGGCCGTCGATCCACTGCCCCACGGCCTCGTTGGCGATGATCTCGGCCTTGAGCGCCTCGACCTTGGCCCGGGTCTCCGGATCGCACCGGAGCTTCCAGGCGAGCCGCGCCATTCCTTCCTCGGCCTTGTCGCGCAGCGGGTGAGCGGGATCGATCGCCATCTCGATGGTGAGGCGCCGGAGGCCGTCGATGATCGCCTCGGACAGGCGCTCGTCGAGCCCGGCGAGGCGCATGATCCAGCCGGCCCGCTTCTGCACCATTTCGCGGATGATATCTTCGTTGGCGTCGAGCGTGCGCCCGACCCAGACGACGATGCTGTCGAGGATCGGCACGTGCCGATCCTCGGTGATCGCCGCTTCGAGCGATTGGCCGATCAGCGGCGAGACTTCGAGCGACTTCATACGGCTGGCGACCGCGCCCTTGACCATCCCGCCAAGCCGCTCCTCGTCGAGCGCCTCGAGCACATCCGCGACGAGCCGGCTCGCGCCCGCGCGCAGGCGCCCCTCGCCCGGCGGTTCGGCGAGGAAGCGGCCGATCGCGCCGGCGACGTCCACGCGCCGGAGCCGCCGCGCGACGACCGAGGCGGTGAGGAAATTGTCCTTGAGGAACAAGGCGAGCGTGTCGCCGATCCGGTCCTTGTTGCGGGGGATGATCGCCGTGTGGGGAATCGGCAGCCCCAAGGGATGGCGGAACAGTGCCGTGACGGCAAACCAGTCGGCGAGCCCGCCCACCATCGCCGCCTCGGCGAACGCGCGCACGAAGCCCCAGGCGGGGTGGGTCTCGTCGAGAGCATTGGCGAGGAGGAAGATGCCGGCCATGACGACCAGCATCCCCGTCGCCATGATCCGCATGCTGCGGACTCCGCCCTGGGCTGGGTTGAAGCGGCTGAGGCCGGTCCTCTCGAACAGGGTCATCCCTGCTTCAATAGACGAAGCTTGCGCTTTGTTCACTCGGCCGGTTGCGGGGCAGGCTCAGGTCCATGATCCTGCGGACCGCGATAGGTGAGCAGCTTGCCGAATTTCGGGGCGATCCACTTTTCCAAGCCGGCGGCCAGGCTGAACGAGGCCGGGACGATCAGCAGGGTCAGCAGGGTCGACACGATGAGGCCGCCGATCACCACCGTGCCCATCGGCGCGCGCCAGGCGCCGTCGCCCGACAGCGAGATCGCGGTCGGCACCATGCCCGCCGCCATGGCGACCGTGGTCATCACGATCGGCTGGGCGCGCTTGTGGCCCGCATCCATGATGGCGGTGAACTTGTCCACGCCCTTGTCCATCTCCTCCAGGGCGAAGTCGATGAGCAGGATCGAGTTCTTGCCGACGATGCCCAGCAGCATCAGGATGCCGATATAGACCGGCAGCGAGATGGGCTGGCCCGCGATCAGCAGCGCCAGCAATCCGCCGAGCGGCGCGAGCAGCAGCGAACCCATGTTTACGAGCGGCGACATGATCCGCTTGTAGAGCAGGATCAGCACCGCGAGCACCAGCAGCAGCGCGGCAAGGACCGCGATGATGAAGTTCACGATCAGCTCCTGCTGCCATTTGTCGGAGCCGGCCGCCTCGTTGCTGACACCCTGCGGCAGCTTCTGCATGATCGGGAGCTGCTTGATCGCGGCATCGGCGGTGCCCTTGATCACCGGCTTGCCGTCATCTCCCATGGCAAGGTCGGCGCCGACGAAGATGCGGCGCTGCTGGTTGTAGCGCGCTGGATCGTCGTGGGGCCGGAGCCGAAGCTGATCTCGGCGACGCGAGACAGCGGCACGGCACCTCCGGCTGCCGTGGCCACGGGCAGATTGGCGATGGTCGACAGGTCGCGGCGCGATGCTTCGGGCAGCATGACGCGGATCGGGATCTGGCGATCCGAGAGCGAGAATTTCGCGCTGTTCTGGTCGATTTCGCCGATCGTCGCGATCCGGATCGCCTGGCTGAGCGAAGCCGTCGTCACGCCCAATGAGGCGGCGATGTCGAGCCGCGGCTTGATCAGGATCTCCGGCCGCTGCATGTCGGCCGACACGCGTGGTGCGACGACGAGGCCCCTCAGCGTCTTCATCTGCTCGACCAGGGTCGCGGCGGTGGAGGCAAGCAGTTCGGGGTTGGAACCGGTGAGCATGACCGAGATGTCCCGGCCGGTGCCGCCCCCTCCGGACTGGGATGCGAAGGTGACGCGCGCGTCGGGAAATTGAGCAAGCCTGGGGGCAAGCGCACGTTCGAACTCGATGCTCGTGCGCTCCCGGTCTTCCTTGAGCGTGATGAAGATCCGCGCATTGCCTTCGCGGATGGCTTCCAGCGCCATCTCGACTTCAGGCTGCTCGTTGATCAGGGCGGCGACCCGATCGGCTACGGCTTCGGTTTGCTTGATTGTGGTTCCCGGCACCATCTCGATGGTTACACGGCTGAAATCCGTGTTGATGGTCGGCTCGAATTGCTGCGGGATGGTCATGAACAGGCCGATCGTGACGGCAAAGGCGACAACGCCGCCCAGCACCGGCGCCCAGCGATGCTTCAGCGTCCAATGGAGCACGCCCATATAGCGGTCCATCAGCCAACCTTCGCCATGGGTTTGCTGACCCTTGGCTTTGAGGAAATAGGCGGCGATCATCGGCGTGATCATTCGCGCGACGGCGAGGCTGGTCAGCACGGCCACGACGACCGTGAAGCCGAAATTCTTGAAGAACTGGCCGGAAATGCCCGGCATCAGGCCGACGGGCAGGAAGACGGCGACGATCGACATCGTCGTTGCGACGACCGCAAGGCCGATCTCGTCGGCAGCGTCGATCGACGCCTGATAGGCGGATTTGCCCATCCTCATATGCCTGACGATGTTCTCGATCTCGACGATCGCGTCGTCGACCAGCACGCCCGCGACCAGGCCGAGCGCGAGCAGCGACAGGAAATTGAGGTTGAACCCCATCAGATCCATGAACCAGAAGGTCGGGATCGCGGACAGCGGGATGGCGATCGCCGAAATCAGCGTCGCGCGCCAGTCGCGCAAGAAGATCAGCACTACGATGACCGCGAGCACCGCCCCCTCGATCATGGCCTCGAGCGAGCTGTGATACTGCGCCTTGGTATAATCGACGCTGGTGAAGAGCTTGTTGAACTTGACGCCCGGATTCTGCTCCTCGATCTGCTTCAAGACCTTGATCGCCTCGTCATAGACCGTGACGTCGGAGGCGCCCTTGGCTCGCTCGAGGCTGAACGTCACCGCCTGCTTGCTGCGGACCTTGGCGATCGAGCGTTGCTCGCCATAGCTGTCGGACACGCTTGCGACGTCGCGCAACTGGATCGTCCGGCCGCCACCGATGGCGATGCGGGTGTTGGACAGATCGAAAGCGGTGTCGGCATTGCCGAGCACGCGGACCGATTGGCGAGAGCCGGCGATCTCGGCACGTCCGCCGGCGGTGTTGACGTTCACCTGACGCAACGCCGCGTTGATCTGGGAAGCCGTCACGCCGAGCGCCTGCATCCGGGCCGGATCGAGGGTGACGCGGATTTCCCGGTCGACGCCGCCGTTCCGGGAGACATTGCCCATGCCCTCGACCGAGAGCAGCCGCTTGGCGACCGTGTCGTCGATGAACCACGAAAGCTGCTCGATGGTCATGTCGCTCGCCTGCACCGCGAAGTAGCCGATCGGCTCGCCGACGATGTCCACCTTCGTGATCCGGGGCTCCATGATCCCGTCCGGCAAATCGCCGCGGATCTGGTCGAC
>JAUJOJ010000004.1:24148-39411 GCA_030447665.1 Allosphingosinicella sp.
GATTCTGCGTGACATCCATCCGCATGAACGAGATGATGCCGGCGATCAGCAGGCCCGTGAACAGGACCAGCGGAGCCACCGGGTTGCGGATCGACCAGGCCGAGATATTCCGGAAGTTCATATTGGCTTTCCTTAGCCTTGAATCAGCGCGCGCTGCGCGGCGTGTCGGCACTCTGGCGGCGCGGGATCACCGTCTCCCCGGGGTTGAGGAAGCCGCCGGCATAGGCGACGACCCGCTCGTTGCCGGCAAGACCCTCGACGATCGTCAGCCCCCGCGGCGTCACGGCCCCTGTCCTGACCGGGCGGCGGACGACCTTGTTGTCGTTGCCGACGACGTAGACGTAACGGCCCTGCTGGTCGGTCAGCACTGCCGATTCCGGCAACACCGGAGCCGACACCGCGCCCGCCCTGATCTCGGCATTGGCAAAGCCGCCCGGGCGGATGGCACGGGTATACGGGATCGCCACGCGCGCGGTGCCCTGGCGCGCCTGCGGGTCGATCAGGGGCGAGATCTGCCAGACGCTGCCCGTAACCTGCTGGTCGGTGCCGACCGGGGTCACCGTGACGGGAACGCCCACCGACAGCTCCGCAAGATCCGCTTCGTTTAGCTGGGCAAGAAGCTCCATCTGTCCGCCCTGCGCGATCCGGAAAAGGGCCCCGGAGCCGCCGCTCACCACCTGACCCGGCTCGACGTTCCGATCCAGGACGAGACCCGCGGCAGGCGCGCGAATGTCGAGGCGGCCGAGGCGGGCGCGTGCGGCGGCAAGCTGCGCCTGCGCAACGCGTACACGAGCATTGGCGGCGTCACGCGTGGCGATGCGGCGCTCGACATCGGCCTTGGAGACGAAGCCGCGCGAGACGAGCGACTGCGCCCGTTCCAGCTCCTGCTGCGCCAGCCTCGCGTCGGCCCGGGCCACGTCGATGCTGGCGGCAAGCTGCTGCGCCTCCTGCGACTGGACCGAGCGCTCGATCACCGCCAGCGTCTGGCCGGCGCCGACCCACTGGCCGGGTTCGACCAGCACGCGCACGACCATTCCGCCCTCGCCCGCCACGCCGACCGGCATGTCGCGGCGCGCGGCCAGCGTGCCCGTCGCCGAGATGGTGCGGGCGACCTGCTCGCGGCCGGGAACGACGACGGTGACGCTCGGCGCCGATTCGGCGCCCTTGCCCTTTGCGGCCGCCTGCGGCGAAGCGGCTTCCCCGCCGCCGCGCATCATCATGATGGTGGCGGCGATCGCGATCAGCGCAAGGATGGCGATCGCGATGATGATGTTCCTGCGGCGCCGGCGCTGAACGATCACCACCGTCTCGCTCGATGCCCCACCTTCGATGGCGTCGCGCCGCCAGCCGGCCGTTTCGAAGTTCATCGTCTTCATCTTCCCCATCCCAATGACGGCAGCACCGCTCCGGCCGCTGTATTAGCCGAATAAACCACCAGCCTCAAGGCATAATTTCGGCGGTTTTTCGAGGCCCCCGCGCGTGCGCTTTACATGATCGAGGGCACTTTTGCCACCGCCGAAGGTTGCGTCGTTCGTCGAAAACGCCAAGTGGTACGTCGAACCGCGGGCGAGCGGAGGAGGGACAGCAAATGCTTGGAACCTACAGTTTTCTTTGGTGGATCGTGCTCGGCGCCGTAGCCGGGGTGCTGGCCAAGGCGATCATGCCCGGAAAGGACCCGGGCGGCTGCATCGTCACCATCCTGCTCGGGGTCGGCGGAGCGTTGCTCGCCGGGTTCATCGGCAATGCCCTCGGCTGGTATACGCAGGGGCAGGCCGGCGGATTCATCGCCGCCACGTTGGGCGCGATCCTGATCCTCTTCATCTACCGGCTGCTGATGCGCCGCCGCTGACTAGAGCTTAGATCGAGACCTTGATTCACGTCTTAGGCTGTTTCAGCCTAAGACGATCAAGGTCTAGGGTCCGGATCCCAAACCCTTTCGGTTCAGCAACGATGCAGACGGAGGCCGTTAGCCGGGCCCCCGCTTTAGAATCGGGGCTTCTTGAGTTGGGGGAGAATGGAATGATCCGCACTTTTCTGCTTGGTTGGGCCCTGGCGCTCGCCGCCATGCCTGCCCGCGCTCCCGCGCAGGACCTTCCGGCGCAGATCATCTCGGGCATGAGGCTCGATGTCGTCGCCACCGGCGAGGTGACGCGCGTTCCCGACCTCGCCCGGATCAGCGCCGGGGTGGTGACGCAGGCGCCGACCGCCACTTCCGCGATCGCGCAGAATGCCCAGCGGATGGTGCTGGTAAGGGCCGCGCTGCGGCGGGCCGGCATCGCCGACCGTGATATCCAGACGAGCCAGATCAGCCTCAACCCCGAATATCGTTATGCGGAAAGCCGCCCGCCGGCACTCACCGGCTATCGCGCGAGCAACGAGGTCGCCGTGCGCTTCCGCGACATCGCGAACACCGGCAAGATCCTGGACGCGCTGGTGGCCGAGGGCGCCAACCAGATCAACGGTCCGATGCTGGAGCTCGACAAGCCCGAGCAGGCGCTCGACGAGGCAAGGATGGCGGCGCTGCGGACGGCGCAGGCGCGGGCGGAACTCTATGCCCGGGCGGTCGGCAAGAGGGTGAAGCGCATCCTCTCGATCAGCGAGGCGGGCGGGAATTTCCGGCCCGCCCCGCGGCCGGTGGCTATGGAGATGCGGGCCGCGGGCGATGCGGCTTCGTCCAAGATCGATCCCGGCGAGCAATCGGTCGCCGTCAGCCTTTCGGTCAGCTTCGAACTGGAATGATCGATGATCGGGGCCGCCCCGCTGCGACGGCCCCGATCATCAAAGCGCTTACCGGACCCGGCCGCGGCGGAAGAGATTCACGATCGCGAGCAGGATGATCGCGCCGACCAGGGCGGCGAGGAGCGTCGGCAGGCTGAGGGGTGCCTGGAGGATATTGCCCTCGGCGCCGAACAGCCGGCCGAGCAGGAAGCTGCCGAGCAGCGATCCGACGATGCCGACGACGATGTTGAGCAAGATGCCTTGTTGCGCGTCCGTGCGCATCACGATGCTTGCCAGCCAGCCGATAATGCCGCCGACGATCAGGGCGATGATGAGATTCACGAGTCCCTCCTGTTTCATGCCCGCCGCCGAGAGGTTTCGGAAGCGGTCCGAACTGGAAGACGCTCGGAAAGGGCGGGTTCCTCGATTGCGGTGAGCCGTTGCGGCACGAAAAACCCGGCGAAATCCATCCCGCCGGGCTGATCTGGAACTCAACGACTTAGCTGGTTAACGGCGCCCAGGCGGCCGTCAGAACTTTTGTTGGCGCTCGTAGAGAGACTTGTAATGCTGGATGCGAGTGACGCGCAGGCCCGGCATTCCGGACCGATCGACAGCGCGCTGCCAGGTGGCGAATTCTTCCAGCGTGAGCGTGTAGCGCTCGCACGCCTCGTCGACCGACAGAAGACCGCCGTTGACGGCCGCGACCACCTCCGCCTTGCGGCGCACGACCCAGCGGGTCGTGGAGGGCGGCGGCAGCAGATCGAGCGTCAGCGGCTCGCCGAGCGGGCCGATCACCTGGGCTGGACGTATTTTCTGGTTCTCGATCATTCCTACCTCAAAAACTCCAGTTCCGCAGGGTCGCCCCTCGGTGGCCATGGCTTAGAACGGCGCCGTTGAAGGAAGATTGAAATGCGGTGGTAAATGCGGTGGTCATTTGGGTTAACCGCCCCTCCCGAACCGCTGCGCATGCTCGGGATTGAAGGAGCCGCGCTGCGAGCCGATCGCTTCGCGCCAGCCGGGCCGCCGAGCAGCAGTTCGACGAGGCCGTCGTGGCGCGGCGCGGCCTTGCCCTCGGCGCCGAGGCCGCGGAGCGCCCGCGCGGCTGCGCTTGCCGACTGCATCGCCTCGAGCGTCGCCACCAGCACGCCATAATCGAGCCGCGCAGCCGAGCGGCTGGCGAACCTCGTCTGGGCGCGGCGGAAAAAGCTCAAATCCATCGCTATCTGCCTACAGAAGAAGGCTGAAGACGAGGTAAAGGCACCGTTAGCAGGCTCTAGGATCTGGGCGGAACGCCCCGCTGTCGTTATGGACTGCGGCGTGGATGCAAGCTTCCAGCTCGATCGGCCCGCGGCCGGTTCCCGGATCGTCGTCGCCATGTCGGGCGGCGTCGACAGCTCGGTCGTGGCCGCGCTCGCCGCGCGGAGCGGCGCGGAGGTGATCGGCGTCACCCTCCAGCTCTACGATCATGGCGCCGCCGTGCAGCGGACGGGAAGCTGCTGCGCGGGTCAGGATATCTACGATGCCCGCACCGTCGCCGACCGGCTCGGCATCGCTCATTATGTGTTCGATTATGAGAGCCGCTTCCGGGGCAGTGTGATCGATCGCTTTGCGGACGAATATATAAGCGGCCGCACGCCCATCCCCTGCATCGCCTGCAATCAGGGGGTGAAGTTCACCGACCTGTTGAGCCTCGCCCGCGAGCTTGGCGCCGATTGCCTCGCCACCGGCCACTATGTCCGCCGCGTGGTGGGGGATAACGGCCCCGAGCTCCATCGTGCCGCCGATCCGGCGCGGGACCAAAGCTATTTCCTGTTCGCGACCACCCGGGAGCAGCTCGACTTCCTTCGTTTCCCGTTGGGCGACATGCCGAAGCCGGCGGTCCGGGAGATCGCGAAGGAGCTGAAGCTCGCGGTCGCGGACAAGCCCGACAGCCAGGACATCTGCTTCGTGCCGAACGGCGATTATGCCTCGGTCGTGAAGAAGGTGCGGCCGGAAGCCGCCCAGGAGGAGGAGATCGTCGATCTGGAGGGCCGCGTGCTGGGGCGGCACCGAGGCCTCATCCACTTCACGGTCGGCCAGCGGCGGGGCCTGGAAATCGGCGGTCGGCCCGAGCCGCTCTACGTCGTGCGGCTGGAGCCTGGGGCGCGGCGCGTGGTGGTGGGGCCGAAATCCGCGCTCGCGGTCCGGACGGCGCGTCTCGACGGGATCAACTGGCTCGGCGAAGGCCAGCGCGCCGGCCTCACCGCCAAGGTCCGTTCGATGTCCCGACCGGCGCCCGTCCGCTTCGAACCGGGGTCCGGAGCAGGCGAAGGCAGCATCCAGTTCGAACGTGCCGAGTATGGCGTCGCGCCCGGCCAGGCGGCCGTCATCTATCAGGGGGACCGGGTTCTGGGGGGGGGCTGGATCGAGGAGACGGTTCCAGCGGAGCTGGAGCCCGTCTGAGGCCGGAGGCGCGGGCGGCGAGATACAGCGCCGTGCCGATCCCGGCCAGGATCAGCAGCATCCGCCAGGACGGCCATTCCGACTGCAGCGCCGCCCAGAGGCAGATGCCGATCCCGGCCACGATCATCAGCCACACGGCCGCGCGCGGCCGCTCCTGCCTCGGCAGGGAGGCGATGCTGATCGAATAGACGATCATGCGGGCAAGCGTGCTCACCACCGCCAGCCAGACGAAACTGCCGCTCAGCGCGAGCAATGCGATGAGCGCGCCCATGAAGGCGATCGAATTGGCCGGCGTGGCGTAGCGCCCGCTCACCTTGCCGAACCAGGCAGGCAGCAATCCGTCGCGTCCCATCGCATAGGTGGTGCGCGTGGTGCCGGTGATGCCGCCGCTGACATTGCCGAGGACCGAGCAGACGGCGGCGGCGGTAAGGAGCAATCCTCCCGCCGGGCCGAGCAGGGCGGTTCCGAAGGCGACCATCGGCGCGCTCTTCCCCTCGCCCGGCTCCATCACCGCCACATATGAGAGCTGGATCAGGAAATAGAGCGCCGCCGTGCCGATGATCGTCGCCACCAGCGCCCGCGGGATGGTCCGCTGCGGGTTGGTCGTCTCGCCGGCGGGTACCACGCTGTTTTCGAAACCGACAAAGGCATAGAGGACGAGCAGGGCGGCCGCCTCGAGGTCGCTGAGCGGCGGCGGCCCGGCGGGCGCCTCGATCGAGCCGCCGGCGACCACCAGACCCATCAGCGCGACGAGCAGGAGCGGGGTTGCCTTGAGCAGCGTCAGGGCATCGAGCAGCCGGACCGCGCGTTTCACGCCGGCGATGTTGATGAAGACGATCGCCGCGGTGACGGCGAGGATCACCACCGCCCGCGGCAGCCCCGCCCCGATGGCGGGCCAGAAGGTGGCGAGATAGGTGATGAGCACCGTCATGTTCGCGGCCAGCGCCGCCGCCCGCGCGACATAATAGAGCCACCCGGCCTGGAAGGCGGCGGCGGAGCCGAACGCGGCGGCATAGACGACCGGTCCTCCGGACACCTGGTGGTGCGCCGCCACGCGCGCGAACGGGAGCGCGACGACCAGCACGAGGAGGCCGAACAAGGGAAACAGAAACGGGCTGAAGGCGCCGAACTTGTCGTAAAGCGTCCCCGGAAGCGCGAAGATGCCGGCGCCGACGACGCCGTTGAAGGACAGAAAGGCGGATCCGAAGAAGCCGATGTCGCGGCGAAGCGCCTTGTCCTCAGCGGGCTCGTGGGCGGTCGTTCGATTGTTCATCGAGAGGTTGTGACGCGGCCAAGCCTTTCGGGCAAGCCGGCATGCGCACCAACCTGAAGTTGACCCATGGGGCGGCCCATCAGCGCGGGATAAGGATCATGCTGGGGCATGCCCTTGCAGGGAGGGGTGGATGCGCTCGATAGGTCAAACTATTCGAAGCGCCGCCGCCTCGTCCTTCCTCCCTACGCTCTGCTGCATCCGCGCCAGGCGATGAGGAGCCAGGCGGCGATCATCCGCAGGCCGCCAATGGGCGTGATCGCGCCGAGCCAGCGCAGATCCGTCAGCGCCATCAGATAGAGCGTGCCGGCGAAGACGGTCGTGCCGAGCGCGAGCAAGGCGGCGGGCCAGCCGAGCCGCGGCAGCGGAAGGGCGGCCAGCGCCACCAGGGCGACGGCATGCCGCATCTGATATTGCACCGCCGTCTGCCGCCAGCCGAGGCGGACCGGGCCGAGCGCATCGCGCAAGGCTGGCGCTCCAACCTAGGCCATGATCCGGAACCAACAGTCACCCGCTGAAGATCGGGCATCTGGCGGAGCCGAGCAGCATGACAAATTGATCTGGCAGAGTCTCTCCTGCATAGTGACCAAGGCTGGCCCTGTTCGCCTCGCCGAGACATCAATGTGGAGGGTTCATGTCCCAGCGTCCGACCCGGCGGCAGGTGATCTGTGGGGGCGTGGCAGGCGGGGCACTGGCGAGCTGGCCGGGCAGCACCGGGGCGGCGGCGGCATCATCGACTTTGTTCCGCGAAGTCACCCTTGTTGACGGAACAGGCGCCCCGCCACAACTTGCCGATGTGCTTGTCACAGGCGGTAAGATTGCCCGGATTGCGTCGCCCGCCGGGCGCAAATCCGGATCGGCCGCCAGGATCATCGAAGGCGAGGGGCGGATCCTCGCGCCAGGTTTTATCGACACGCACAGCCATGGGGATCCGCTCGAACAGTCGCTCGAAAGCCTCCTTGCGATGGGCGTGACCACGATCGTCCTTGGAGTCGACGGCAGTGGCCCCAGGGTCGGGAAGGACCTTGATTTGCGAACCTGGATGCGGGCAGCCGGTCGCGCCCGGATCGACCTCAACGTGGCAACGCTGTCGAGCCACGGAACGCTCAGGCGCGCTGTGGGTGTGTCCGACGCCGTTCGTCGTCCCGACACAGCGATGCTCGGGCGCATGGCGGCACAGCTCGATACCGAACTTCGAGCCGGCGCGTTCGGGCTGTCTTACGGCCTGGAATATGTGCCTGGCATATACTCGGAGACAGCGGAGCTGACCAACCTCGGCCGCACGACGAGCCGCTATGGTGCGGTCGTGATGAGCCATATGCGCTCGGAAAATGACGATGAGATCGAAGCCTCTATCAACGAGCTGATCGCCTCGACTTTGCCCGGGCGCCCTCACATTTCGCATCTCAAGGTGGTGTTCGGAAAGGGCGAGAAGCGGGCGCGCGCCCTCCTCGCTTTCCTGAACGAGAAGCGTCGCCAGGGGATCGAACTCACCGCCGATGCCTATCCCTACACGGCCGGCTTCACGGGCATCGCAATCCTGTTCCCGCAGTGGGCACTGCCGCCCACCGACTATGGGAAGGTCGTGACGGAGCGCAGACAGGAGCTGCGCGATCATCTGGAAAGGCGTATGATCCGCCGCGGCGGCCCGGAGGCCCTGCTCTTCGGAACACCGCCCTACACCGGAAAAACGGTCGCACAGGCCGCGCAAGAGGCCGGACTTCACTTTGCCGACTTCCTCATAAAGATCGGGCCCGAAGGTGGCCGGGGTGCGCATTTCACGATGGACAAGGCGCTACAGGACACGCTGCTCCTCGATCCTTTCGTGGCAATCTCGACAGATGGAGGCCCGGGCATACATCATCCCCGATCGGCTGGGACGTACGCCAAGTTGATAGAGGATTATGTGGTGCGCGACCGGACGCTGCCGATCGAGGAGGCGATCCGCAAGGCAACTTCTCTTCCCGCCCGCATCATGCGCTTCATCGATCGCGGCGTTATCAAGGTCGGGGCGAACGCCGATCTCATCCTCTTCAATCCCACCAACGTCAGAGCGCGCTCAACTTATTCGGATCCCTTCGCGAAGGCCGAAGGGTTCGACCTTGTGATGGTGAATGGTCAGCCTGCTTTTCAAAAGGGCAGACGAGGCAGCGCTTCCGGACGCTTGTTGCGCGCCGTCACGTCGCCGGCGCCCGCCAGGACGTAGCTTCGGACAGGCTGGGCGCGGAGCCGGACCGTGTGCTTGGACCCGATGTACGCGGTAACGGGCGAGACGATCGAAACCACCTCGTCTCCCGGCCGGATCTCTGGATCATCTCGTAGCGCCGACGGGAGTGTCGCTACATGGATCTCGCGCTTCCCCTCGGCTCCCCTCCGATGAGAGTCGGGAAATCGGTCCAGCAAGGGAGCGGATCATGCGGGTGGCGGCGAGCAGCGCCCCCGCCAGCAATATCCTCCGGTGTCGCATCAGATCGAAAATGTGCCTTCGATCACCGTGACGCAGCGCCCGCCGAGGATCGCGCGGTCGCCCGCGAGCCGGCAATCGATCCGGCCGCCACGCTTGCTCGCCTGAAAGGCGGTGAAGCTGGTTCGGCCGAGGCGCTCGGCCCAGAACGGTGCAAGAGCGGCGTGGGCCGAGCCGGTGACCGGATCCTCGTCGACGCCCCAGGCCGGAACGAAGACGCGGCTCACCACGTCGTGCTGGGCTCCCCGGGCGGTGACGATCACCATCAGATCGATGGTGCGGAGCGCGCGCATGTCCGGAGCGCAGGCACGCACCGCCTGCTCATCCTCGAGGAGCACGATGCTGGTCGCCTCCGCGCCGTTATGGGAGAGGAACAGCTCCGCACCGGGCGTGCCGAGGACCTCCAGCAGCTTGGGATGGGCTGCCGGCTTCACCAAAGTCACGGGAAGGTCGAGCGCCAGCCCCTCCCCCTCCCGCCGCACCAGCAGAATGCCCGCCTTGCGGGTGCGGAAGCGGACCTCGTCACGCTCGATCAGCACATGGCCGCTGGCAAGCGTCGCGTGACCGCACAAGGCCACCTCGGCGGTCGGCGTGAACCAGCGCAGTTCGTAGTCGGCGTCGCCGGCGGCGGGGACGGTGAAGGCCGTCTCGCTGAGATTATTCTCCATCGCGATCGCCTGCATCGTCTCGTCGGCCAGCCATGCATCGAGCGGGAACACGGCGGCCGGATTGCCGACGAAAGGCCGGTCGGCGAAAGCGTCGACCTGGAGGAAAGAGAGCTTCATGGGCGTTTTCCGAACCAGCTGGGGGTCACGTCGGTCTCGACCAGGGGGTTGTCGGGATGGTCGACATGCCCCTCCGGATCGAGGTGGATGAGCACTTCCACGCCTGGAAACTCCCGCGCAATCCGGGCTTCGACGGCGTCCATCACGTGGTGCGCTTCCGCCACGGTCATGTCGGGAGCGACATACATATGGAATTGCACGAAATCGCGCGAGCCGCTGCGGCGGGTGCGGAAATCATGGATGCCGCGAAGCTCGGGGTGGGTGGCGGCGACCGCGAGAAAGCGCTGGCGCCTCTCCTCGGGCCATTCCTTGTCCATCAGCTGGTCGATGGCGAGGCTCGATGCCTTGAACGCGCCCCAGGCGAGCCAGAGCGCGATGGCGATGCCGAAGACGGGGTCGGCGCCGGTGAGGCCGCTATATTGATCGAGAATGAGGGCCGCGATCACCGACAGGTTGAGGAGAAGATCGCTTTGATAGTGGACGTTGTCGCTGCGGATCGCGACCGAGCCGGTGCGCGCGATCACTTGCCGCTGATAGGCGAGCAAGGCGAAGGTGGCGGCGATCGCGATCAGCGAGACGGCAACGCCATATTCGGCATTGGCGGTGGGCTGGTCCTCGTTCAGGCGGACGATGGCGCGCCAGCCGATCACGGCCGCCGACGCCGTGACGAGGGCAACCTGGAACAAGGCCGCCAGCGCCTCGGCCTTGCCGTGGCCGAAACGGTGATCGAGATCGGCCGGCATCGCGGCGACACGGACGCCGTACAGCGTCACCAGCGATGCGAGCAGATCGAGCCCGGTATCGGCGAGCGAGCCGAGCATCGAGACCGACCCCGTCTGCCAGGCGGCAAAGGCCTTGAGGCCCAGGAGGAACAGCGCCATTGCGACGCTGGCGATCGCCGCTCTCCTGGTCAGCGCGGCATGCGGACGATGATGGTGGTGCCCGGCGCTCATGGATAGAGCAGCCCCTCGGTCCACCCCTGCTCGGTTCTGGTGAAGAGCCGGCGCTCGTGAAGGCGGTGGGCGCGGTCGGTCCAGAATTCGATCCGCTCCGGCCGAACGCGCCAGCCCGACCAGCGCGGCGGGCGCGGCACGTCGTCGCCGTCGAAGCGGGCACGGACTTCCTCGTAGCGGCGCTCGAAGGTCGCGCGGCTGTCGAGCGGCCGGGATTGGTCGGAGGCCCAGGCGCCAAGTTGGGAATCGCGCCCGCGGGTGGCGAAATAAGCGTCCGCCTCCGCCTCGCTCACCGGACCGACCGGGCCTTCGATGCGGATCTGGCGGCGAAGCGACTTCCAGTGGAAGAGCAGGGCCGCATACGGGTTCGCCGCGAGATCGCCGCCCTTGCGGCTGTCGAGATTGGTGTAAAAGACGAAGCCGCGCGCGTCATGGCCCTTGAGGAGCACCATCCGGGAGGACGGGCGGCCGGCGGCGTCCGCCGTCGCCAGCGCCATGGCGTTGGAGTCGTTGAGCTCCGTTTCCCGCGCCAGCGCGAACCATTCCTGGAACAGCCCAAGGGGATCCGTGGTCATGGCCGCCTCTTGCCCCCGGCAGCCGCTTCGCACAAGCAGGACGGCTTGCAGCAAAGAGGGCTTCAACCCATCTGCAACAGAGTTGCGCTCCCGACTCCCGGTGAGATCAAGTTTCACGTTTCAGCTGGTTCAGCCCGAAACGATCTTGGTCTAAGCCACGATGGACATTTTCATGATGGTAGAGAATGAAGCGCGGATGGCGGATCTTTATTCAGAGCTTGGCGTGGCGCGAAGCGCGGCAGAGGCCGACATCAAGAAGGCCTACCGAAAGCTCGCCAAGGAGCTCCACCCGGACCGGAACAAGGACAATCCCAAGGCGGCGGAGCGCTTTTCGAGGGTGACGCGCGCCTATGACATCCTGATGGATAAGGACAAGCGCGCCCGATATGACCGCGGCGAGATCGACGAGGAAGGCAATCCGCGCATGCCGTTCGGCTATGGCGGCGCGGGCGCGGGCGGTGCGGGCGGCGGCGGCTTTCGGCGGCCCGGCGGCTTCGAGCCCGGCGGCGAGACCGCCGATCTGTCGGATCTGTTCGAGGGGCTGTTCGGCGGCGCGCAAGGCGGCCGGAACGGCGGAGGCTTCGGTGGATTCGGCGGCGGCAGCGCGCGCAGGCCGCCGCCGCAGAAGGGCGCCGACGCCGGCTACCGGCTCGCGGTCTCGTTCGCGGACGCGGCGACGCTGAAGGAGCAAAGGGTCAATCTCGGCAACGGCAAGACCATCGAGATCAAGCTGCCCAAGGGCGTCGAGGAAGGCGCCAAGATCAGGCTTGCCGGCCAGGGCGAGCCCGGAGCGGCGGGGTCCGGCGATGCGATCGTCACCATCCACATCACTCCGCACCGCTTCTTCACGCGCGACGGCGACAATATCCGCCTCGATCTTCCGATCACGCTCGACGAGGCCCTGCTGGGCGCGCGGATGAAGGTGCCGACGGTGGACGGGCCGGTGATGCTGAGCGTGCCGAGCGGCTCGACATCGGGCAAGGTCCTGCGCCTGAAGGGCAAGGGCTTCACCAACAAAGCGGGGCAGCGCGGCGACCAGCTGGTGACTTTGATGGTCGATGTTCCCGCGGACGATGCCGAGCTCAAGCGCTTCGTCGAAGGCTGGAAAGAACGGGGCAGAGGAAACCCAAGGGCGGCCATGGGCGTCTAGGCCCTCGTGCAGAGCATCTCACCCCAATCACCCGAAGCCCGCCGCAAGCGGCTGGCGAAGACACGCGCCCATTTCGGCAAGCAATATGCGAAGGTAAAGCCCGGCACCCGGGCGTTCGACGTGATGAAGCGGGTGGCGGTCGGCGTCTATTCGGACGGCTTCATCCACGCCGGCAACCTTGCCTATCTCGCGTTGATGACGCTGTTCCCGTTCGTCATCGTGGCGGCGGCGGTGGCGCGCCTGTTCGGCCAGACCGAGGGCGGAGTGAACACGGTGGTGGCGCTGCTTCAGACCATGCCACCCGACGTCGCCGAGGTGCTGCGCAAGCCGATCAGCGACGTGCTCAGCGCCCGGTCGGGAAACCTGCTGTGGCTCGGCGCGCTGGTCGGGCTCTGGACCACCGGCAGCTTCGTCGAGACGATCCGCGACATCATCCGCCGCGCCTACGGCGTGCCCTATAGCGCGCCGTTCTGGGAATATCGTCTGGGCTCGATGGGGCTGATCTTCGGATCGGTGGTGCTGATCCTGCTCGCCTTCGCCTTCTCGATCGTCCTTTCGAGCGTCGAGCAGTTCGTGGTCAGCAATATCCCCGGCGGCGAGGATCTCGCGGGGCTGTTCACCCTGTTCCGCTTCGCGCCGGCGCTGATCCTGTTCGGATCGCTCTACCTGCTATTCGTGTCGCTGACGCCGAGGCGCTATCGGATCAAGCAGTGCAGGAAGTGGCCCGGCCCGGCCTTCGTCACCGTCTGGTGGCTGGCGACCACGGCGCTGCTCCCGGTGGTGCTCTCCAGCCTCGGCAGCTACGACCTCACCTATGGCAGCCTTGCCGGCGTCATCATCGCCTTGTTCTTCTTCTTCATGATCGGGCTCGGCGTCACGATCGGCGCCCAGCTCAACGCGGCTCTGGCGGAACCGCCCGAACCCACTGTACAGGACGTGGTCGAAGCAAAGGCGGAGGAGGCCGCGGAAGCGGCCGCGGAAGAATCGGCGGAAGCGGCCATCGAGACGGCCAGTGGGGAAGAGGAACGGAAATGACGGGGCTGATGGCGGGGAAGAGGGGGCTGATCATGGGCCTCGCCAACGAGAAGTCGCTCGCCTGGGGGATTGCCAAAGCGCTCGGCGAGCATGGCGCCGAGCTTGCCTTCAGCTATCAGGGGGACGCTCTCAAGAAGCGGGTCGCGCCGCTGGCCGAGCAGCTCGGCTCGGATTTCCTGATCGATTGCGACGTCTCGGACATGGACGCGCTCGACCGCGCCTTCGACGAGCTGCGCGGCCGCTGGGGCGGGCTCGACTTCCTCGTTCACGCGATCGGCTTTTCCGACAAGAACGAGCTTCGCGGCAAGTTCGTCGACACCAGCCTCGACAACTTCCTGATGACCATGAACATCTCGGCCTACAGCTTCGTCGCCGTGACGCGGAAGGCGCGCGAACTGATGCCTGAGGGCGGCAGCGTCCTGACCTTGAGCTATTACGGCGCGGAAAAGGTGATCCCGCATTACAACGTGATGGGCGTCGCCAAGGCGGCGCTCGAAACCAGCGTCAGATATCTGGCTATGGACCTCGGGCCCGAGAAGATCCGCGTCAACGCCATCTCGGCGGGGCCGATAAAGACGCTCGCCGCGAGCGGCATCGGCGACTTCCGCTACATCCTCAAGTGGAACGAATATAACAGCCCGCTGCGCCGCAACGTGACGATCGAGGATGTCGGCGGCGCGGCGCTCTATCTGCTGTCTGATCTGGCGTCCGGCGTCACCGGAGAGATCCACCACGTCGATGCGGGTTACAACGTCGTGGGCATGAAGGCCGAGGACGCACCCGACATCGCCACGACGTGAGCTTCAACAGCTTCGGGCGGGCGTTTCGCTTCTCCACCTGGGGCGAGAGCCATGGGCCGGCGATCGGCGCGGTCGTCGACGGCTGCCCGCCGGGGCTGGCGCTCAGCGAAGCCGGCATTCAGCCCTGGCTCGACCGGCGGCGGCCGGGGACGTCGCGGTTCACCACGCAGCGGCAGGAGCCGGATCGGGTCCGCATCCTCTCCGGCACCTTCGAGGGGCGGACGACCGGAACCCCGATCAGCCTGATGATCGACAATGTCGATGCGCGTTCGAAAGATTATTCCGAAGTTTCGAAAGCCTATCGGCCGGGCCATGCCGATTTTGCCTATGAGGCCAAATACGGGCTTCGCGACTGGCGCGGCGGCGGGCGGGCCTCGGCGCGGGAGACGGCCGCGCGCGTCGCGGCTGGCGCGGTCGCCAGATTGGTTATCCCCGAGGTGACGATCCGCGCCTATGTGGTGGAGATTGGCGGCGATGCGATTAATCGGCCGGCGTTCGACGAGGCCGAGATCGATGCCAATCCGTTCTTCTGCCCCGATCGGGCGGCGGCGGCGCGGTGGGAGGCCCTGCTCGACGGGGCACGAAAGAGCGGATCGTCGCTGGGGGCAGTGGTCGAATGCCGAGCGGAGGGCGTGCCTCCCGGCTGGGGGGCGCCCGTTTACGCGAAGCTGGATGCCGAGCTTGCCGCAGCCGCCATGTCAGTGAACGCGGTGAAGGGAGTGGAGATCGGCGACGGCTTCGCCGCGGCGCGCCTCAGGGGCGAGGAGAATGCCGATCCCATGCGCCCCGGCGACGGCGGCCGCCCGGAATTCCTCAGCAATCATGCCGGCGGCATCGCGGGCGGCATCTCGACGGGGCAGCCGATCCTTCTCCGGGTGGCATTCAAGCCGACATCGTCGATCCTGACGCCGGTCGAGACCGTCACCGCCGGCGGCGAGGCCGCCGAGATCGTGACGACGGGCCGCCACGATCCCTGCGTCGGCATCCGCGGTGCGCCCGTGGTCGAGGCGATGATGGCGCTGGTGCTGGCGGACCAGAAGCTCCTGCACCGGGCGCAGTGCGGATGATCGC
>JAUJOJ010000004.1:39511-157007 GCA_030447665.1 Allosphingosinicella sp.
GTTCCCTTGGTGCCGCTCTTGACCAGCCGGAACTCGAAATCGGGCCATTCCCGGCGCCAGCGGCGCGCGATGACGCGCTCGCCCGGCCGGGCGGCATCGTCGAGCATGATCGTGCCGCCGGGCGCGATCCGGCCGAAGACGGTCGAGGCGGAGCCGCGGGTGAACGGGTGGATCGTCCAGGGCGGCCCGTCGATCAGCAGGAAGTCGATGCTTTCGGGAAGCTCGCCATGATCGTACCAGAGGCCGGACCAGCCCTGGTCGGCGGGGCGGAGCGGCACCGCCCTCAGATCCGCGGCGAGGCCATGCTCGGCCAGCCAGTCGCGCGTCGCCTGGACGAATTCAGGGTGCTGCTCGAAGCTGATGAAGCTGCCGCCGCCCGCCATCTCCAGCGCGCGGGCAACGATCAGGGTCGAGGCGCCGGTGCCGAATTCGACGACCGTCTTCGGCCTGGCGGCGAGGATATGATCGGCCACCAGCGCGAGAAGGCCGGTGTCCGCCTTCCAGCTTCCAAGGTTCGGCAAGGCATCCCGCGGCAGGCCGAGCCGGTCGAGCAGCGCCCGCTTGTCGGCCTTGCTGCCGCCGCGGAGGCTTCGCAGCAGCCACGGCCATTGGACCGCCCCGAAAGCAAGCAGCGTCGCCCAGTCGCCCGCGGACCGCCCGGTTCCACCAACCACCCGATCTTCCGCCGATTTCGGCAGGAAGCCCGTTTGTTCGCGGGATGTCATCAGTCGGAGAAGGGATCGCGAACGAGGATCGTGTCCTCGCGCTCGGGGCTGGTGGAGACGAGCGCGACCGGGGTGCGGATCAGCTCCTCCACGCGGCGGATATATTTGATCGCCTGGGCCGGAAGCTGCGCCCAGCTGCGTGCGCCCGCGGTGGATTCGGACCAGCCGGCGACGGTTTCGTAAACCGGCTCCACTGCGGCTTGGTCGGCGGCATGGGCCGGGAAATGATCCATCTTCTGCCCGCGCAAGCGATAGCCGATGCAGATGCGGATCTCGTCGAGCCCGTCGAGCACGTCGAGCTTGGTGAGCGCGATGCCGGTAACTCCTGAAACGGCGCAGGACTGGCGGACCAGCACCGCGTCGAACCAGCCGCAGCGGCGCTTGCGGCCGGTGACGGTGCCGAATTCATGGCCGCGCTCGCCGAGCCGCTGGCCGATCGCATCGTCGAGCTCGGTCGGAAACGGCCCGGAGCCGACGCGAGTGGTGTAGGCCTTGACGATACCGAGCACGAAGCCGGCGGCCGAAGGGCCGAGGCCGGTGCCGCCTGCGGCCGTGCCGGCAATGGTGTTGGACGAGGTGACGAACGGATAGGTGCCGTGATCGACGTCGAGCAGCACGCCTTGGGCGCCCTCGAACAGGATGCGGCGCCCGCGCGCCTTGGCGTCGTTGAGCGTCAGCCAGACCGGGCGGGCGAATTGAAGCACGAAGTCGGCGATCTGGCGCAGCTCGGCGGTGAGCGCGGCCCTGTCCACCGGGGGCTCGCCGAAGCCGGCGCGGAGCGCGTCGTGATGGGCGCAGAGGCGATCGAGCTGCGGACCAAGCTCATCCAGATGGGCAAGATCGCAAACGCGGATCGCGCGGCGGCCGACCTTGTCCTCGTAGGCTGGGCCGATGCCGCGGCGGGTGGTGCCGATCTTGCCGGCGCCGCTCGCATCCTCGCGCAGCGCATCGAGATCGCGGTGGAAGGGGAGGATGAGCGGGCAGGTATCGGCGATCTGCAGCGTTTCGGGCGTGATCGACACGCCCTGGGCGCCGAGCTTCTCGACCTCCGCCTGCAAGGCCCAGGGATCGAGCACCACGCCGTTGCCGATCACCGACAGCGTGCCGCGCACGATGCCCGATGGGAGCAGCGAAAGCTTGTAGACCTGATCGCCGACCACCAGCGTGTGCCCGGCATTGTGGCCGCCCTGGAAGCGGGCGACGACGTCGGCCCGGCTCGAAAGCCAGTCGACGATCTTCCCCTTCCCCTCGTCGCCCCACTGGCCGCCGATGACCGTTACGTTCGCCAAAACTCAAGCTTTCCGGAAAAATGACCGGGAGGCTCTAGGCTGTGGGGCGAACGACGTCCAGCGACTGAGCCTCAGACCTTTACGAGGTCGAGCCGGCGTTCGATCCGATCACCACGCGCATTGAGTTGTCGTAGCTCCGCCTGCACGCCTGTCATAGCGATGAAGAGGCCGCTCAAGTGATCGTCATGGGCAGCCAGTCGCGTCTCAATGCGTTCTCAACCCGACGCCTCGTCTCGGCCAGATCCGCCTGCATCGGCTTCAAGATTTCGAGAATAAGGTCTTCATTCGCCATCGCGACACACATCCTGACGTGAAACCTTATTGTTCGTCAAACCAATTACAAAAGGAGTGAACGCGTCAGAAGCGAAGCGGCTTTACCACCCGGACACCGGGCAATGCCTTCAATTCCTTCACCAGCGCCGGACCGATCGGGCTGTCGACGGAGACGAGGGCGATCGCCTCCCCGCCCGCGGCGCGGCGGCCGAGGTTGAAGGTGCCGATGTTGATGCCCGCTTCGCCGAGGGTGGTGCCGAGGCGGCCGATGAAGCCCGGCTGGTCGTCGTTGACGATGTAGATCATCTCGCCGGTGAGCTCGGCCTCGACCTTGATGCCGAATATCTCGACGAGCCGCGGCGCGGCATTTCCGAACAGGGTGCCGGCGACCGACTTCTCGCTTTTGGCCGTCTTCACGGTGACGCGGACGAGCGTGTGATAATCGCCCTCGCGGTCGTGGCGGACCTCGCGCACGTCAAGGCCCCGTTCCTTGGCCAGGAAGGGCGCATTCACCATGTTCACCGTGTCCGAATAAACGTGCATCAGGCCGGCGAGCACGGCTCCGGTGATCGGCTTCTGGTTGAGGCTCGCCGCCGCGCCCTCGGCTTCGATTGCGACGCCGTCGATATTCCGCCCCTCGAGCTGGCCCACCAGCGACCCGAGCCGTTCGGCGAGGCTCATATAGGGCCGGAGCTTGGGCGCTTCCTCGGCGGAGAGCGAGGGCATGTTGATGGCGTTGGTCACGCCGCCCTTCATCAGATAGTCCGACATCTGCTCGGCGACCTGGATGGCGACGTTGACCTGCGCCTCGGTGGTGGAGGCGCCGAGATGGGGCGTGGCGACCAGGCCCGGCGCGCCGAACAGCGGGTTGGCCTTGGCCGGCTCCTCGGTGAAGACGTCGAGCGCGGCGCCCGCGACATGGCCGCTCTCCAGCGCCTCCTTGAGCGCCTCCTCGTCGATCAGGCCGCCGCGTGCGCAGTTGATGATGCGGACGCCCTTCTTGGTCCTGGCCAGATTCTCGCGGCTGAGGATGTTGCGCGTCTGGTCGGTGAGCGGCGTGTGGAGCGTGATGAAATCGGCGCGGGCGAGGAGCTCGTCCAGCTCCACCTTCTCGATGCCCAGCTGAACGGCGCGCTCGGGGGTGAGGAAGGGATCGTAGGCGATCACCTTCATCTTGAGGCCGAGCGCCCGGTCGGCGACGATCGATCCGATATTGCCGGCGCCGATCAGGCCCAATGTCTTGGACGTCAGCTCGACGCCCATGAAGCGGTTCTTCTCCCACTTGCCGGCCTGGGTCGAGGCGTCGGCCTGCGGAAGCTCGCGGGCGAGCGCGAACATGAGCGCGATGGCATGCTCGGCGGTGGTGATCGAATTGCCGAACGGCGTGTTCATCACCACCACGCCGCGGGCGGTGGCGGCCGGGATGTCGACATTGTCGACGCCGATGCCGGCGCGGCCGACCACCTTGAGGCTGCCCGCGGCGGAGAGGAGGTCGGGCGTCACCTTGGTGGCCGAGCGGATCGCCAGCCCGTCATAGTCTCCGATGATGGCCTTGAGCTCTTCCTTGGAAAGGCCCGGCCGCTCGTCGACCGCGACGCCGTTTGCGCGGAATATCTCGGCGGCTTTCGGATCCATCTGATCCGAGATCAAAACCTTCGGCATTTTTCCCCCCTTAAGCTGCGCGTGCCTGCGCGAAGGCCCAGTCGAGCCACGGCCCGAGCGCCACGATGTCGTCGCTCTCGACCGTGGCGCCGCACCAGATGCGGAGCCCCGGCGGCGCATCGCGGTAGCTGGCAATGTCGAAGGCGGCGCCTTCGGCTTCGAGCAGCAGGGCCATCTTCTTGACGAGCGCCATCTGCCCGCCGCCATCGAGCCCCGGAACGGCGGCTTCCGCGAATTTGAGGCAGACGCTGGTATTGGACCGGATTGCGGGATCGGCGACGAGATGCTCGATCCAGGGCGTCGCCTGCACCCAGGCGTCGAGCGCGGCCGCGTTGGCGTCGGCCCGCGCAATTAGCGCGTGAAGGCCGCCCAGGCCCTGCGCCCATTCGAGGGCGTGGATATAATCCTCGACCGCCAGCATGGACGGCGTGTTGATCGTCTCGCCCTGGAAGATGCCCTCGATGAGCTTGCCGCCTTTGGTGAGGCGGAAGATCTTGGGCAGCGGCCAGGCGGGACTATGGCTTTCGAGGCGCTCGACGGCGCGGGGCCCCAGGATCAGGACGCCGTGCCCGCCCTCGCCGCCCAAAACCTTCTGCCAGCTGAAGGTCGCGACATCGAGCTTGTCCCAGGGGAGGTGCTGCGCGAAGGCGGCGGAGGTGGCGTCGGTAATGGCGAGCCCCTCGCGCGCGTCGCTGATCCAGTCGCCGCCCGGCACGCGCGCGCCGCTGGTGGTGCCGTTCCAGGTGAAGACCAGGTCACTGGCGGGATCGACCGCCGCCAGGTCCGGAAGCTCGCCATAAGCCGCCTTCACCACGGCGGCGTCGAGCTTCAGCTGCTTGACGACATCGGTGACCCAGCCCTCGCCGAAGCTTTCCCAGGCGAGCATGGTGACCGGCCGCGGGCCGAGCAGGCTCCAGAGCGCCATCTCGACGGCGCCGGTGTCGGATGCGGGAACGATGCCGATCCGGTGGGTGGGCGGCACGCGGAGGATCTTGCGGGTGAGCTCGATGGCGTAACCCAGGCGCGCCTTGCCGAGCTTCGAACGATGCGAGCGCCCAAGCGATCCGAGCGCAAGATGTTCAAGGCCCCAGCCCGGCGGCTTCGCGCAAGGGCCGGACGAGAAATAAGGTCGGTCGGGCTTCTCGCCCGGTCTATCGGTCAACACTCAAACTCTCCTCGCAGAGAGCACGCGCCGCGTTGGGGCGGCGTGGCCCGCCGACGCACTTAAAGCAGCCGGCGGGCCTGTCAACCGAAGGCGTCACTTCTTCTTGAAGAGCACCTCGCCGCGGCGGGAGACGAGCAGCTTCTCGAGCGTCACCGGGTGGAAATAGGCTTCGACGCGATTGCCCTGGGGATCGGTGCCGTAAACCTCGTAGCAGCCGCCATCGACCTTGGACTTGCGGACCTTCCAGCCCTGCTTGACGAGCGTCTGCTGGAGGACCTTTTGCGTCTTCCACTTGGCCTGGGGCCCCGCATTGCAGGTCATCTTGCCGGTCGCGAGCGCCGGGCTGCCCGCGGCGAGCGCGGCGGCGGCGATGGCGAGGTGGGGCAGATATTTCATTGGATACTCCTTTACGTGGTGGTGAGCGGGATCGAGGATCCGCGCGCCGTGCGGACGCGCAGCAGATGGGCGGCGCGCCACAGCTCGAGCGCGGCAAGCGGCGCGAAATTGAGGAAAGCGGCCATGACATTGTCATGGATGAACATCCAGTGGACGAGGGTCAGGATCGCGGCCGGATAGGCAAGGCGCTGCACCCGTTTCCAGCCCGCCTTCAGCGCCCGCATCGAGGCATCGTTGCTGGTCAGCGCCAGCGGCAGGAACAGGAAGAAAGCGGCCCAGCCGGTCCAGATGCCGAGCGCCCCGATCTCGGCCAGCACATTCCCGGCCGTTTCCATATCGAGCAGATAGAAGAAGAGGTGAAGCAGGGCGTAGAGGAAGCCGGCGACGCCGAATGCACGGCGCCGGCGGATCAGCCACCGGATCCAGCGGCGGCCGCGGAAGATCATCGACAGCGGCGTCAGCATCAGCGCAAGGATGATGAGACGCGCCGACCATTCGCCGCTGGGGTGGAGGAGGTCGCCCGGCCGGATGTCCGCGGCGGCGAGGTAGGCCCGGACCATCAGGATACCGGGAAGCGCAAGCAGCGCCGACAAGAAGAGCCTGCTGTTCAACACCGACTTCAACGCGCTCGCCATCAGGGCCTCATAGCTTATTGCGAATGATTATCAACTACGAAAGCGCGGCTGCAATGGGTCAGCTATTCCCACTTTGCGATGGGACAGCGGCCATATTGCCGCTAAAGGCGGGCTAATGACCGATCCAGTACCGCCGAGGAGCGTCTTCCAAAACGCTCGCGAAGAAGCGCAAGTCGCCAACCAGGCCACCTCCAGCCCGCAGACCGAGGATCCGGCCTATCGGCTCGCCTTCCAGGACATGGACTTCCTGCTCCGGCAGGATCTGCGCCCGGTAAGGTTCCAGCTGGAGCTGTTGAAACCCGAATTGCTGCTCGACGAGGCAGGGATCGAATCCACCTTCGTCTTCTATGGATCGGCACGCATCCCCGAGCCGTCCAAGGCGGATACGCTTGTTCAGAACGCGATCACCGATCACCAGCGGCTGGTCGCGGAGCGGCTCAAGGCCAAATCGAAATATTACGAGGAGGCGCGCAGGCTTGCCCGGATTGCCAGCCGCGTCGCGACCTCGGCCGAGGGAAAGAAGCAGTTCGTGGTCTGCTCGGGCGGCGGGCCCTCGATCATGGAGGCGGCCAATCGCGGCGCCGCCGACGAAGGCCAGGATTCGGTCGGCCTCAACATCGTGCTCCCGCACGAACAGCTGCCCAACCCTTATGTGACGCCGCACCTCAGCTTCCAATTCCACTATTTCGCGCTCCGCAAGATGCACTTCCTCATCCGGGCCCGCGCCGTCGCCATTTTCCCGGGCGGGTTCGGCACCTTCGATGAGGGGTTCGAGCTGCTGACGCTGATCCAGACCGGCAAGATCAAGCCGATGCCGATCGTGCTGTTCGGGCGCGAATTCTGGGAGCGGGTGGTGAATTTCGACGCGCTCGTCGAGCGCGCGGACGCTGGTGCGGGTGACGACGCCTTCATGGCTCTTCTCGATGAGCAGATGCCGGCGGCCGCGCGCCGCGACCTGAGGGCTGTGGGTGACGACCAGGAGCTGCGCCTGATCCGACAGGCGGTGGAGCCGCTCGCCGATCGCGCTCGCCACCGCCCCCCCGACGCCGCGGTCGATCTCGTCGAAGATCATCGTGCCGGCGCCGCCGCTTGTCGCCAGCGCCACCTTCAGCGCGAGGATGAAGCGCGACAGCTCGCCGCCGCTGGCGATGCGGGTGAGGGGAGCGAAGGGCGCGCCGGGATTGGTCGAGATCTCGAACTCGACGCGGTCGCGGCCGCTCGCCGACCATTGGCCCTCGGCCAGGGCTTCGATCACCGTCCGGAATTTGGCCGCATCGAGCTTCAGCGGCGCGAGCTCACGCGCGACGGCGAGGTCGAGCCGCGCGGCGGCGGCCGACCGGGCCTCATTGAGCTCGGCCGCCGCGGCCTCGAACGCGGCGCGGCTCTCCTTCACCCGCCGCTCCTGGGCGGCAATATTCGCGTCGCCGGCTTCGATCCCGGCAAGCTTGGCGGCAAACTCCTCCCGTAGCGGCGCGAGCGCGTCGGGCTCGACGCGGTGCTTGCGGGCAACGGCCCGCAGCTCGAACAGCCGGGTTTCGGCGTCTTCGAGCCGGGCCGGATCGAAGGCGAGCGCCTCGGCCGCCTCGGCCAGCCGGTCTTCCGCCTCGCACGCCTCGATCACCGCGCGGTCGATGGCGGCGAGCGCGTCTCCCAATTTCTCGTGCTCGGCGGCCACCCGGTCGAGCCGGCGCGCGGCCTGGCGGAGGAGCGACAAGCCGCCGTCGGAGCCTTCGAGCAGCTGGCCGGCGGCGGCGATGTCCTCGGCGAGGCGCGCGCCCTTCTGCATGTTGGCGCGGAGCGAGGAGAGTTCCTCCTCCTCGCCCGGACGGGGATCGAGCCGGTCGAGCTCGGCGACGGCATGCCAGAGATAATCCCGGTCTCGCGCCGCCGTGTCGAGCTGGTCGCGCGCGGCGGCCAGCGCGGCTTCGGCGCCGCGCCAGGCGCGAAAGGCGGCTTCGCATCCGGCCGTGCCGATCCTGCCGTAGCTGTCGAGCAGCGCGCGGTGCCCGCGCGGGTTCAGCAGGCCGCGGTCGTCATGCTGGCCGTGGATCTCGACGAGCAGCGATCCGAGGTCCCGAAGCAATGCGACCGAGGCGGACTGGTCGTTGACCAGCGCCCGGCTCCCGCCGTCCGCCTTGACGATGCGGCGAATGACCAGCGGCTCGCCGGGTTCGCTGTCCAGTCCATTGTCGCCCAACAGCGCCAGCGCCGGATGATCGGGCGCGAGCTCGAAGCTGACGCTCACCACCGCCTGCGCCTGTCCCTGCCTGACGAGGCCGCTATCGGCGCGGGCGCCGAGCGCGAGTCCCAGCGCATCGAGCAGGATCGATTTGCCCGCCCCCGTCTCGCCCGTCAGCACGCCGAGCCCGGGGCCGAATTCCAGATCGAGCGTCTCGATGAGGACGACGTCGCGGATCGAAAGGGCGGTCAGCACGGGCGCGCCCCCGGGGCCGGTCAGGAACCAGTGGCTGCCGCTGCCGGAGCCGCCGTTGCCGCGCCGCCGCCATGCCGCTGCACCAGCTCGTAGGCGCGCTGATACCAGTTGGTGGTCGGGTAATTGGCGCCGAGCACCGCCGCGGCCTTGCGCGCTTCCTCAGGGATACCGAGCGCCAGATAGGATTCGGTGAGGCGCATCAATGCTTCGGGCGCATGGGTCGTGGTTTGATATTCGTCCACCACGGCGCGGAAGCGGATCACCGAGGCGAGCCACTGCGAGCGGCGCTGGTAGAAGCGGCCGATCTCCATCTCCTTGCCCGCTAGGTGGTCACGGACGAGATCGGTCTTGATTCGCGCGTCGGCGGCGTAGCGCGTCTGGGGATAGCGGCGGACGAGCTCGCCCAGCGAATCGAGGGCGCTGCGGGTGATCGACTGGTCGCGCTGCACGTCCTCGATCTGCTCGTAATAATTGAGCGCGACGAGATAATGGGCGTAGGGCGCATCCTTGTTGCCCGGGTGGATGGCAAGGAAGCGGCGGGCGGAGTCGATCGACTTCTGGTGATCCTTGGCAAGATAATAGCTGTAGGCGCTCATCAGCTGCGCGCGCCGCGCCCAGATCGAATAAGGATGCTGGCGCTCGACCTCGTCGAAGAGGGTCGCGGCCACGGCATATTGGCGGCGGCTGAGCCGTTCCTTGGCCGAATTGTAGAGCGTGTTGACGTCGCGAGCGACATATTGGGTGTCGGCGCGGGTCCGGTTGCGATTGCCCGCGCAGGCAGCCAGCGGCAGGACGGCGGCCACGATCGTCAGGGCGGCAAGCGGGCGGTGAAATTTCAGCATGGCTGGCTTCTTAGCGGAGGCTTGGGCAGAGGCCAAGCAGGAGATGGCTCAAGGTCTGTTTGGAAATGCGCTCCAGGAGCGCATTTCTCGGGCTCGGCGCCAGCCCGCTCCCCCACCCAGCCTCCCGACGACGATATGATTGAATATGGCTCGCTCACCTGCCCCGCCTGCGCCAATTTCAGCACGGCCGCCAAGGCGCCGCTCGCCGGCCATGTGCGGACCGGGAAGGTCAGCTTCGAATTCCGTAACTATGTGCTGAACAGCCTCGATCTCACCGCGGCGCTGCTCGCGCGCTGCGGAGGTCCGTCCCGGTTCTTCCCGCTGACCGAAAAATTCTATGCCACCCAGCCGCAATGGGTAAGGAAGCTCACGGAGCTCAGCCAGGCGCAAAAGGAAGAAATCCAGAAGCTGCCGAGCGATCAGCAGATCGCTCGGGTCGCGGAACATGGCGGCCTTACCGGAATGGCTGCGGCGGCCGGGGTGACGCCGCAGCGGGCGAAGGCCTGCCTCGCGGATCGAGCGGGCGTGGATCGACTGGTTCAGATGCGCAAGGCCGGCGATGCCGCCGGCGTCCACGGCACGCCGAGCTTTTTCATCAATGGGGCGGCGGTCGATGCGCATGGCTGGGCCGAGCTCCTGCCCGCGATCAGGAAAGCGGGAGGCTGAGAGCAAGCATGGGCTCGGGGGGCAAGCGTGCAGATCAAGCGGCTAAAGCTTTCCGGGTTTAAAAGCTTCGTCGAACCCGCCGAGCTGCGCATCGAGCCCGGCCTGACCGGCGTCGTCGGCCCCAATGGCTGCGGCAAATCCAACGTGCTCGAGGCGATCCGCTGGGTGATGGGCGAATCGAGCCCCAAGTCGATGCGCGGCTCCGGCATGGACGACGTGATCTTCGCCGGAACCGCCGCCCGGCCGGCCCGCGACTTCGCCGAAGTCTCGCTGCTCGTCGAGCGGGCGGCCGAGGAAGTGCCCGGCGACATCGGCGTCGGCAAGGACGGGGAGCTCGAAGTCACCCGCCGGATCGAGCGCGGCGCCGGCTCCGCCTACCGGGTCAACGGCAGGGACGTTCGCGCAAAGGACGTCGCGTTGCTGTTCGCCGACGCCGCGACCGGCGCGCATTCGCCGGCCCTCGTCAGCCAGGGCAAGATCGCGCAGGTGATCTCCGCAAAGCCCACCGAGCGCCGGCAGATGCTGGAAGAAGCGGCGGGGATCGCCGGCCTCCACGTCCGCCGCAAGGATGCCGAGCAGAAGCTGCGCGCGACCGAAGCGAACCTTACAAGGCTCGACGAGCTGCTCGGCGAGATGGAGGTGCGGGCGGCGGCGCTGAAGCGCCAGGCCAAGGCGGCCGAGCGGTACCGCAAGCTCACCGATCTCATCCGCACGGCCGAAGCGCAGCTCGTCTTCGCCAAGTGGCGCGAAGCGGCCGCCGCCGCCGAGGCGGCCAAGAACGAAGCCGAAGCGGCAGTGGCCGCGGTCGATCGTGCCGCGGAGGCGCAGCGAAGCACCTCGGCGCATCACGCCGAAACGGCGCAGGCGCTGGCGCGGGAGCGCTCGGCCGCGCAGGCCGCACGGGAGCGGGCGTCGTCGCTCGGCCATGATTTGGCGACGGGGAAGGCGGAGCGGGACGCCGTCAGCCGGCGCATCAGGGAGCTTGCCGACCGGCGCGGTGCGCTCGCTCATGATCGGACGCGCGAGGCGGCGCTCGGTGACGACGCCAAGGCCGCACTGGCGCGCCTCGACCAGGAAGCGAGGGCGATCGCCGCCCGGCTGGAGCAGGCGGAAGCCGGCCGCCGCACGATCGACATCCGCACGGTCGAAGGCGAGGATGAAGCGCGGGACGCCGAGGCCGATCTGGCCAGGGTTCGCGGCAGGCAGGCGGTGGAGCAGGCGGAAGCCAAGGTCGCCTACACCGCGCTGGAAGGGGCACGCACGAAGCTGGCACGCACCGAAGCGGAGGCGCGGCGCCTGGCCGAGCAGATGGGGGAGCTTGGCGACGAAGCGCCGCTGCTGGAGGCCCTCCGCGCGGCTGGGTCCAAGCGCGAACGGGCCGAGGCGCAGCTTGCCGAGGCCGCCGAAACGATCGGCGGTGCCGAGGCGAGACGCGAGCAGGCAGCTTCACTTCGAGAGAAAGCGGAAAGCGACGGCGCCTCGGCGCGGGCGGCGGTGGCCGCGCTCGAATCGGAGGCCAAGGCGCTCATCCGGGCGGTGGAGACATCGAGCGGCGACCGTGTGATCAACCACCTCAAGGCCCGGCCCGGCTACGAGCGGGCGCTCGCCGCCGCGCTCGGCGATGATCTCGATGCCGGCTTGGCGAACGAAGGCACGCGCCGATGGGCCGGGGCCGAGATTGGCCTCACCGACCCTGCCCTTCCCGCCGAGGCCGCCCCCCTTGCAAGGCACGTCGGCGCGCCCGCGGCTCTTGCCCGGCGTCTGGCGCAGGTGGCGGTGGTCGAGGAGGACGACGGCAGCATCGCGCTTGCCGTGGGACAGCGGCTCGTCACCCTCGATGGCAGGCTCCGCCGCTGGGACGGCTATGTCGCGACCGGCCTTGGAGCCGCGGCCGCCGACCGGCTGATCCGGATGAACCGGCTGGCCGAGATCCAGACGGCGCTTCCCGAGGCCGCGAATGCCTCGCTGGCTGCGCAGGCGCGGATCGAAACCGCGCAACGCGAGGCCGAGGATGCCCGGACGGCAGCGGAGGAGGCTCGGCGCGAACGCGCGCGGGCGGAGCTCTCGATCCGCGAGGCAGGACGCGAGGAGGATGCGGCGAGTGTCGCGATCGAGCGGCTGGGCCTGCGCCGGACCGGCCTTCATGAGCGGGTGTCACAGGCCGAAGCCGACGCGGCGGACGCGCGCAATGCGCTCGGCGAGGCGGAGCAAGTCGTCGGCGGCCTTCCCGATGCGCGGCTGATCGAGGGAGAGGTGGCCGAGCTCCGCCAAGGGGCGGAAGCCGCGCAGCGCGCTCTGGCCGACGTCAGGGCCGAGGCGGCGACGCATGCACGGGCGGTGAGCGCCGACCGCCAGCGGGCCGAGGCGGCGCGCAAGGAAAGCGCCGATTGGCGCGTGCGCGCGGCCGAAGCCGAGAAGCGTCACGCGGAGATCGAACGGCGCATCGCGGAAGCCGAGGCGGAGGCGGAGCGGCTTGCCGATGCACCCGAACGGCTGGCCGCACAGGTGGAGCGGTTCGAAGCCCAAGCCGCGCAAGCCCAGGGCCTTGCCGAGGCTGCGGCAATGGCTGAGCGCGAGGCGGAGACGGCGCTGCGGGCGGCGGAGGCGCGGCTCGCCGAGGTCGGCGAGGCCCTTGCGCTTGCGCGGGAAGCCCGGGCCGGGGCCGTTGCACGGCACGAAAACCAGGAAAGCCGCCGGATCGAGATGGGCCGGATCGCCGGCGAACGCTTCCAATGCCCGCCGCCGCTGCTTCCGCAACGGCTCGGCTTCGAAGCGGCGACGGTGGAGCATTCTTCCGCCGCATCGAAGAGCCTCGACCGCCTCACGGCCGACCGGGAGCGGATCGGGCCGGTGAACCTGGTTGCGGAACGCGAGCTCGCCGAGCTCGAGGAAGGCCGCGCCGGCAGTCAGGCCGAGCGCGAGGAACTCGGCCTCGCCATTCACCGCCTGCGCGGCTCGATCGGCAGCCTCAATCGCGAAGGCCGCGCACGGCTGCTCGCCGCCTTCGAGGCGGTCGACCGCCATTTCCGCAGCCTCTTCACCACCCTGTTCGAAGGCGGCCAGGCGCATCTCGACCTCATTGAATCCGACGATCCGCTCGAAGCGGGGCTGGAGATCCTCGCCCAGCCGCCCGGCAAGCGGCTCGCCACGCTCACGCTTCTTTCCGGCGGCGAGCAGGCGCTGACCGCCATCGCGCTGATCTTCGCGCTCTTCCTCACCAACCCGGCGCCGATCTGCGTCCTCGACGAGGTCGACGCCCCGCTCGACGATGCCAATATCGAACGTTTCTGCGATCTGCTCGATCGAATGACGAGCCAGACCGACACCCGCTATCTGATCGTCACCCACAATGCGGTGACGATGAGCCGCATGCACCGCCTGTTCGGCGTCACCATGATCGAGCGCGGCGTGAGCCGCCTCGTCAGCGTCGACCTCGGCGGGGCGGAGCGCCTGCTTGCAGCCGAGTGACTGGTTCGATCTCAGAAATTGCTATTGCGACTGATTATCAACAGCAGTAGAGCCCCCGTCAGACGCAAACAGCGCTTCAAGGGGTTCCATGTTCATTCGCTCCGTTTCCTTCCTCGCCCTTGCCTGCGGGCTTGCCTCGCCGGCCCTCGGGGCCGACGAGGTCGAAGCCGCCGATGCTCTTGAAAGCTCCGATCCGATCGTCGTGACCGGGTATCGGGACAGCTACGGAATTGAGGCCACCAGCAGTGCGACGCGGACGCCGACCCCGCTCAACGACATTCCTCAGGCGATCAGCATCATCACCGAGCGTCAGATCGAGGACCAGGCGATGCTCACGATCGGCGACGTGCTCCGCACCGTGCCGGGGGCGACGATCGGGCAGGGCGAGGGCCACCGCGATCAGATCACGCTTCGCGGCAACAACAGCACCGCCGATTTCTTCGTCGATGGGCTGCGCGACGACGTCCAATATTATCGCGGCCTCTACAATGTCGAGCGGATCGAGGTGCTCAAAGGCCCCAATGCGATGATCTTCGGCCGCGGCGGCGGGGGCGGCGTCGTCAACCGCGTCACCAAGCGGCCGGCCGCCAATCCGTTCGTGCGGGGCAGCGGCGCGGTGGACAGCGAAGGCGGGTTCGTTTTCGATCTCGATCTCAACCGGCCCTTCAGCGATGCCGCGGCCGGACGCTTCAATGCGGTTTACGAGGATTTCAACACCCACCGCGACGTCTTTGGCGGGCGGCGCTTCGCCATCAACCCCACCGCCGCCTTATCGATCGGCGGCAGCCGGGCCGACCTTTCCTACGAATATGAGGATGACGAGCGGGTGGTGGATCGCGGCGTTCCTTCATCCGCCGGACGGCCGCTCACCGGTTTCCGCGACGCTTTCTTCGGCGATCCCAGCATCAACCGCAGCGACTTCGACGCGCACATCTTCAAAGGGCGAGTGGAGCACCGTTTCAGCGACGCCGTGACGCTCAGCAGCAAGCTGCTCTACGGCGACTATGACAAGGCGTATCAGAACGTCTTTCCCGCCACCGCCGTGACCGCCAATGCGGCGGGCGTCCGCCGCTTCGGCATCGAGGCCTATCGCGACACCACCCGGCGCGAAAATCTGTTCAGCCAGACCGATCTCGTTTGGCAGGGTGCCACCGGTCCGGTCTCCCACATCCTCCTCGCCGGCTTCGAATATGGCGACCAGGACACAAATAACGAGCGGATCAACGGCTTCTTCACCGGCGTGCCGGCGACGAGCGGCGGGCGCCGGACCGTGATCGACCTTGCCGATCCCGTTCGGGTGCCGAATGTCGAGTTCCGCCGCGGCCGCGCCTTTGCCGGGAACCGTGCGGTCGCCACCGATGCCGAGCTGCTCGCTTTCTACCTTCAGGACCAGCTCTCGCTGGGCGAGCATGTCGACCTCATCGCCGGCATCCGCCACGATCGTTTCAAGCTCGGCGTCGAGGATCTGTTCGACGGCGCCGTGGTCAGGCGCACCGACACTCTCTGGTCGCCCCGCCTGGGCCTCGTCTTGAAGCCGATCGCAGCGCTCTCATTCTACCTGAGCTACAGCCGCTCCTATCTGCCCCAGTCGGGCGACCAGTTCCTGTCGCTGGACGCGACCGGCGCCACGCTCGAGCCGGAGAAGTTCGACAATTACGAGATCGGGCTCAAATGGGACATCCGTCCGAGCCTCAACCTTACCGCCGCCGTCTATCGGCTCGATCGCACGAATACGCGCGCCAACCTGTCGGGCGGTATCGTCGTGCAGACCGGCGAGCAGCGCAGCAAAGGCTTCGAACTGAGCCTCACCGGGGACATCACCAAATATTGGCACGTCAGCGCCGGCTATGCCCTGCAGGACGCGGAGGTGAGGACGGCAACACTGGCCTGCCCCGCCGGGAATTGCGAGGTTCCCCAGGTGCCGAGGCATCAGGCCTCGCTCTGGACGCGCTATGACTTCACGCCGCGGCTCGGCGCCGGGCTCGGCGTCTATCACCAGTCGAAGAGCTTCGCCTCGATCAGCAACGCCGTGCTGCTGCCCTCCTATACGCGGGTGGACGCCGCCGCTTTCTTCAGGATCGCGGAAGGAATAGATGCGCAGGTGAACGTCGAGAACCTCTTCAATGAGCGCGTTATTTCCCGACTGCGCATAACGACAACAACATCACCCCGGGCGCTCCGACCACCGCAAGGGCGACATTGCGCTTTACCTTTTGACCGGGCCGGCCCCCAGGAAGCTGCCTAGCCGAGATTCTGGCAGGCGGCCGGGTCTCCGGTCTGCAGCCCGCGCTTGAGGGCGGCCATGCGTTGCGCCGCACTGCCGTGGGTGAAGCTTTCCGGCACGACCCGTCCCTGCGCCTGGCGCTGGAGCGTGTCGTCTCCGATCGCTTCGGCGGCGCGCATTCCCCTCTTCGACGTCTCCGGGCTCCAGCCGGTTGCGGTTGCGCGCGGCCCAGACGCCGGCATAGCAATCGGCCTGCAGCTCGACGCCGACCTGAACCGCATTTCCCTCCGCCGCCGAACGCTTGCCCTGCGCCGCCCGCGCCTGATCGAGCACGCCGGTAAGATGCTGGATATGATGCCCCACCTCATGCGCGATCACATAGGCTTGGGCAAAGTCGCCGGCCGCGCCGAACCGGTCGCGAAGCTCGCGGTAGAAGCTGGTGTCGAGATAGATATTGTTGTCGGTCGGGCAGTAGAACGGCCCCATCGCGGACTGCGCCGCGCCGCAGCCCGACTGGCCGCTGCCGCCATAGAAGATGAAGCCGGCGGGGTGTAGCGCTGCCCCCTTTCCTGGAAGACCGCAGCCCATGTGTCCTCCGTGCTGGCGAGGACCTGGCAGGAGAAGCGGCTTTCCGCGTCCACCGAACAGATTTGCTCGGCGCTTTGACCGCCACGGGTCGCCTGGTGCGGGGCGACGCCGGTGCCGCCGGTCACCCCGAGCGGATTGCCGCCGGCGAACAGGAAGTAAAGCAGCCCCAGCACGATCACGCCGCCAATGCCGAACCGGCTCAGCACGAGCCCGAACAGGAGCCCGAACAGCCCGCCGCCGCCGCCGCCGCCGCCACCGCCGCCGAAGCTCTGGCCTCTCTGGTCGCCGACATTGTCGCTGATCCGATAGTCGTCGAGCCGCATCACACCCTCCTTCAAGCCGGCACGACAATGCATGGGTCACCGGCGCGGTTGCAAAACGGCCCCGCCCGCCCGAAAGAAACCCGCCACCAGACAGGAGACCCCCGCCCCCATGTTCCTCAAGGGAAAAACCGCGCTCATCACCGGCTCCACATCGGGCATCGGCCTCGCCTGCGCCCGCACGCTCGCCGCCGAGGGCGCGAACATCATGTTGAACGGCTTCGGCGATCCCGCCGAGATCGAGAGGATCCGCAAGGAGGTCGAGCAGGCGAGCGGCGGCAAGGCCGGCTACAGCAATGCCGACCTCACGAAGCCGGAGGCGATCGAGCAGCTGATGGCCCGGGCGGCGGACGAGCTCGGCGGCGTTGACATCCTCGTCAACAATGCCGGCATGCAGCATGTCGCGCCGATCGATCAGTTTCCGGTGGAGAAGTGGGATCTGATCGTTGCGCTCAACCTCAGCGCCGCGTTCCACACCACACGGCTCGCACTGCCGGCGATGAAAGCCAGAGGCTGGGGCCGGATCATCAACACCGCCTCCGCGCACAGCCTCGTCGCCAGCCCCAACAAGGCCCCCTATGTCGCAGCCAAGCACGGCATTGCCGGCCTCACCAAGGCGGTGGCGCTCGAAACCGCGACCAGCGGCGTCACCGTCAACTGCATCAGCCCCGGCTATGTCTGGACGCCGCTCGTCGAGAACCAGATCCCCGATACCATGGTGGCGCGCAGCCTCACCCGCGAGCAGGTGATGAACGACGTCCTTCTCGCCGCGCAGCCGACCAAGAAGTTCGTCACGGTGGACCAGGTCGCCGCCCTCGCCCTCTTCCTGTGCCGGGACGAGGCGTCCGCCATCACCGGCGCCAACCTTTCGATGGACGGCGGCTGGACGGCGCAATAGGCTGTTGCTCCAAAGGCTTCCGACAGAGAGGCCAGGAGCTTCGAGAGAGGGATGAATCATGAAGCTTGCCCTTGCCCCGCTCGTGGCGGCGCTGGCGCTCGCCGGCTGCGCTTCCGGCGGAAAAGACGAGCCTCGAATGGCTGAGGCAGCGCCGCCCGACTGGCGCGCGATCGCCACCGAACATGACCGCGAACGGCTGCGTGAATGGCGCACCGCCTGGATGGAGGCGATCCGCAAGGTCAATGCTTCGGGCCAGCGTATGGCGCTCGCCCGCGAGGGCGCGCTCCTCCAGCCGGACGTCGCGGTCGAATGGCGCGATCCGCCGCCCGGCGATTATAGCTGCCGGGTGATCAAGATGGGCGCCAAGCAGCCCGGCCTGCTCGATTATGTCGCCTATCCCGCCTTCGATTGCCGGATCCGCCGGGAAGAGGGGATGATGAGCTTCGCCAAGCTTACCGGATCGCAGCGCCCGATCGGCCATCTCCTGCCCTTTAACGGCCAGCACAGGATGGTCTTCCTCGGCACGCTCCAGCTCGGCGACGAGCGGCGCTCGCTCGAATATGGTCATGACCGGGAGCGGGACATGGCGGGCATCGTCGAGCGGATCGGCGAGCGAAGGTGGCGCCTCGTCCTTCCCTACCCGGCCTTCGAATCCACCATCGACATCCTCGAGCTCGTCCCCCGCAGTTCCTGACGAAAGCGATCCCATGAAAGCCAGAATTCTTGCCGCCGCAGCCGCCCTCCTCGCATCGACGCCGGCGCATGCGGACTCGCTCCGCGACTCGGTCGCGAAGGACATGCCGTCGCTGCTCGCGCTCTATCGGGATTTCCACGCCAGCCCCGAGCTGTCGATGCAGGAGGTGAAGACCGCCGCCAAGCTCGCCGCCGAGGTCAAGAAGCTCGGCTTCGATGTGACCACCGGCGTCGGCAAGACCGGCGTCGTTGCGGTGATGAAGAACGGTGCCGGCCCGGTCCTGCTGCTGCGCGCCGACATGGACGGGCTTCCGGTGATCGAGCAGACCGGGCTTCCCTTCGCCAGCAAGGTGCGCGGCACGAGCCTCGCCGGGGTCGAGAGCGGCGTGATGCACGCTTGCGCCCACGATACGCATGTGACCGCCTGGATCGGCGCCGCCCGCCGGCTCGCGGCTGCGAAGACTCAATGGTCCGGGACGCTGGTGATGATCGCCCAGCCCGGCGAGGAGACCAGCGAGGGCGCGCGCGCGATGCTGGAGGACGGCCTCTACACCCGCTTCCCCAAGCCCACCCACGCTTTGGCGTTCCACAATGCGGCGGTGCTCCCCGCCGGCGTGATCGGCATCACCGGGGGCCCGCTCTCGCCAACGTGGACAGCGTCGACATCAAGGTGCGCGGCGTCGGCGGGCATGGCGCGGCGCCGCACACGGCCAAGGACCCGGTGGTGGTCGCCTCGAGCATCGTGATGGCGCTGCAGACGCTGGTGAGCCGGACGCTGAACCCGCTCGATCCGGGCGTGGTGACGGTGGGAAGCTTCCATGCCGGCGCCAAGCACAACATCATTTCCGACGAAGCCAGCATGCTGCTGACCGTGCGCAGCTATACCGACCAGAGCCGCCGCGCGCTGCTCGACGGCATCAAACGGATCGCGCGCGGCCAGGCGCTGGCTTACGGCATTCCCGAGGACCGGCTTCCCGAGGTGACGATCCGCGAAGGCCTCTACACGCCCGCCACCATCAACACCGAAAAGCTCACCGCCAGCACCAAAAGGCTGCTGACCGAGCGCTTCGGCGCGGATCGGGTCCGCGACCTGCCGCCGGCAATGGCAGGCGAGGATTTCGGCCGCTTCCACCTCGCGGACACGAGCATCGAAAGCACGATCTTCTGGGTCGGCGGCGTCCCTCAGCCGGTCTGGCAGAAAGCGGGCGGCGATCCCGCCAAGCTCCCCTCGCTCCACAGCCCCTTCTGGGCTCCCGACGCGGAGCCGACCATCGCCACGGCGACCGAAGCCATGGTGGCGGCCGCGATGGGCGTGCTGAAAAAATAAGGCGCCGTAAGGGCGCACTTCAGCTGAAAACGGAATAAGGGCACCAGTGCCCCGGCGCCGCGTTTAGCGCGTCATGGTCATCACCTTTTCTCACGCGAACGACGCTGCCGAAGCCGTGCAGGAAGCCGATGCCGCAGTCGCGGACGCGGTGGAGCCGATCCGCAAGGCGGCGCCCGTCAGGCTCATGTCGACGCTCAGCGAGATTGGCGACCAGCCGCAAATCCGCGCGCTTTCCGCCGCCCTGTTCGCCGCCGGCCTCGTCGGAGGCGATCGCCGGCTGATGCGGGCCGGGGTGCGGATGCTCGCCTCCCATGAGCTCGCCACCGCGCTCAAGAATTTCGTCAAGCACCGCGTCGACCGGACCCGCCCCCGCTCCCGCGGCGAGGGCGCGGATGCGCACAAGATGCAGCCCGGCAACAGTCCCGCCAAGGAAGAGACGAGCTTCCCCTCCGGCCACAGCGCCGGCGCGGCCTCGGCGGCCCGCGCCTTTGCCCGCGAGCTTCCGGACCATGCGGGCGCCGCTTACGGCACGGCGGCGGGCGTGGCGCTCGCGCAGATCCCGCGCTGTGCCCATTATCCAAGCGATGTCGGAGCGGGCGTGGCGATCGGAATTGCATCGGAGCTCGCGGTCGATGCGGCCTGGCGCGCCGCCGAAGCGGCCCTGGACAGCCTTGTTGCTGCAGAGGAGCGGGATTAACTAACATCCACCCTGCCCGATTGGAGCCTGCCCTTGTTCCGCTTGCCCGCCGCGCCCGCCCTCGTTCTCGCTCTCACCGCCGTCCTTGCCGCCTGCAGCCCTGCCTTGCAGGGGAGCGCGGCGCCCGCCGGGCGGATGGTGGCTCCGCTCCTGCTGACGCCGGACGCCAAAGACAATCGCAGCTACGCCCAGCCGGAGGTTGCGCGGGTCACGCATGTCGCGCTCGATCTGGCGGCGGATTTCCAGGCGAAGCGGCTCGGCGGCACGGCGACCCTCGACCTCGACGCCGCGCGGGAGCGCGCGAGATCGTGCTCGACAATAAGGGGCTGGTGATCGCGGGCGTCACCGACGGCCGCGGACGCGAACTGCCCTATACCGAGGGCGATGCCGATCCGGAGATGGGCTCGCCGCTGACGGTGACGCTGAACGGCGCCCGGCGGATCGTCGTCACCTATCACAGCGCTCCCGGCGCGGAGGCGCTGCAATGGCTGTCGCCCGAGCAGACCGCGGGCAAGCGGCACCCCTTCCTGTTCAGCCAGGGGCAGCCGACCCTCAACCGGACCTGGATCCCGACGCAGGACAGCCCCGGCATCCGCCAGACATGGGAGGCGCGGATCACCGTGCCCGAGCCGCTGAAGGCGGTGATGAGCGGCGATCGGCTCACGCCCGAGGGTGAGCCGGCGGCCCGCGGCCGCGCCTTCCGCTTCCGCATGGACAACCCGGTTGCGCCCTATCTCATCGCGCTCGCGGTGGGCGACATCGCTTTCCAGCCGCTCGGCCCCCGGACCGGCGTCTATGCCGAGCCCGCGACGCTCCCCGCCGCGGCCGCCGAGCTGGTCGACACCGAAAGGATGGTGACCGCCGCCGAGGCCCTTTACGGGCCCTATCGTTGGGGCCGCTACGACATGATCGTGCTCCCGCCCGCCTTTCCCTATGGCGGCATGGAGAACCCGACCCTCACCTTCCTCACCCCCACCTTCATCGCCGGCGACAGGAGCCTGGTCGGCCTCGTCGCGCACGAGCTGGCCCACTCCTGGTCGGGCAACCTCGTCACCAACGCGGTCTGGTCGGACAGCTGGCTCAACGAAGGCTTCACCTCCTATTTCGAGAACCGGATCATGGAGGCGCTTTACGGCACCGGCCGCGCTGCCCAGGAAGAGGCGCTCTCCTTCGCCGACATCGAAAGCGCGCTGAAGGAGCTTGGCGCCGCCGCGCCCGGCACGCGCCTCCACGACGAGAGCGGCGCCGATTCGAGCGGCATCGTCTACGACAAGGGCGCGGCCTTCCTGCGCACGATCGAACGCACCGTCGGCCGCGAGCGGTTCGACGCCTATCTCCGCTCCTATTTCGACCGCCACGCCTTCCAGCCGATGACCTCGGCCCGCTTCCTTGCCGACCTTCGCGCCAATCTCATCCGCGGCGACCAGGCGCTCGAGCGGACGCTCCGGCTGGACCAATGGGTTTACCAGCCCGGCCTTCCGGCCAACGTCGCGCGTCCCGAGCCCCGAGCTTTCGCTCCCGTCGACGCGGCCGCGCGCGCGTTCAACGCCGGCGGCCGGGTCGCCGCATTGCCCTTCGCCGGCTGGAACACGGCCGAGCGGCTTCGTTTCCTGAACGCGCTCCCCCGCACGCTGCCGAAGCAGCGGCTGGCACAGCTCGATCGAAGCTTCGGCCTCTCCGGCATCGGCAATAGCGAAGTGCTGTTCGCCTGGCTGAAGCTCGCCATCGCCAACCGCTACGAACCCGCAATCCCGGCCGCCGAACGCTTCCTCACCTCGATGGGCCGCCGCAAATTCGTGGCGCCGCTGTTCGAGGCGCTGGCCGCGCAAGGCGAATGGGGCCGCCCGATCGCCACCCGCATCTACGCGCGGGCCCGGCCGACCTACCACTCGGTGACCAGCACCACCGTCGACAAGACGCTCGGCGGGGGCTGAACTAGCGCGCGCTCGGCCGCCTTCGGAACAGCCGGACGAGCCCGAGCATCGCGGCGGCGGCCGCGACGTCGGCGAGAAGGTCGGCGATCTGCGCGTCCCGGTGCAGCGGAGGGATCAGCTGGATGATCTCGATGAGGGCGCCAAAGGCAGCGAGGCCGATGAGGAGCCGAACCAGCGATGCCCTCGGGTAAGCCGCGGCGCCGAGTGCCGCCAGCGTGGCGAATGCCATGATGTGCTGGATCTTGTCGCCCGGCTCACCTGGAATCTGCGGCGGCTTGGGCAGCGAGGCCATGACGAGCGCGAACACGGCAGCGCTCCAGAAGGCAATGCGGAGAAGGCGCCGGAATGTCATGGCACCCGCTTAATAAAACGGGCGCGGCTCCGCCACCGCCTTCCCTTTCCAATCCGCCCGGCAGGCTGATAGAAGGCTCCGGTGCCTCCCCGGGTAAGAGCCTTGAAGCGCGAGCGGCCCGTGATCGGATGGCGCGAATGGGTGCTGCTGCCCGATTTCCTGGCCGTGCCGATCAAGGCGAAGATCGATACCGGCGCCCGCACCTCCTCGATCCACAGCTTCGGCACGCGCAGGTTCACCGATCGCGGCGAGCCTCATGTCGAGTTTCTCGTCCACCCGCGCCAGGGTCTCGACACGCCCGAAATCGCCTGCGTCGCACCGGTGAAGGACGAACGCTGGGTCAAGAGCTCGAACGGCGAATCCGAATTCAGGATCGTGGTGGAGACGATGGCTCGGCTCGGCTCCATCGACTGGCCGATCGAATTGACCCTGGCCGACCGCGACGTCATGGGCTTTCGCATGCTGCTGGGCCGCGAAGCGATCCGGCGGCGCTTCCTCGTCGATCCGGCGCGCTCCTATCGCCTGTATCGCCTGGGAACCGGTTTTTCGCTCCAGACCGGCACAAGGATCAGCAGGTCGATGTCCCCCGGACATGGCTGCGGCCTGCGGGGAAGCGCCTTGTCGGGAAAGGCTCTAAAGCGCTGGAAACCCCCGCCGAATGAAGATCGTCCTCCTCTGCCGGAGCCCCCAGCTCTATTCGCATCAGAGGCTGATCGAGGCGGCGCGGGCGCGCGGGCATGAGATCGACACGATCAACCACCTGCGCTGCACGATCGACATCGCCTCGCACCGGCCGAAGATCCACTATCACGGCAAGGTGCTCGCCAGGCCCGACGCGGTGATCCCGCGGATCGGCGCCTCCGTCACCTTTTTCGGCACCGCCGTGGTGCGGCAGTTCGAAATGATGCGGGTCTATTGCGTCAACGAGAGCGTCGCCATCTCCCGCTCGCGCGACAAGCTGCGCAGCCTGCAGCTCCTCTCGCGCAAGGGCATCGGCCTGCCGGTGACGGTGTTCGCCCACAAGACCTCCAACGCCGACGAGATCGTGAAGCTCGCCGGCGGAGCGCCGGTGATCATCAAGCTGCTCGAGGGGACGCAAGGCATCGGCGTCGTCCTGGGCGAAACGCCCAAGGCGGCCGCCTCGATCATCGAGGCGTTCGGCGGCGTCAATACCAACATCCTCGTCCAGGAATATGTCGCCGAAGCGAAGGGCGAGGATATTCGCTGCATCGTCGTCGGTGAGCGCGTCGTCGCATCGATGCAGCGGCGCGGGCGCGAGGGCGACTTCCGTTCCAACCTCCACCGCGGCGGATCGGCCAAGTCCGCCAGGATCACGCCGCAGGAGCGTTCAACCGCGATCGGCGCGGCTCGGGCGATGGGTCTCAACGTGTGCGGCGTCGACATGCTTCGATCGAACCACGGCCCGGTGGTGATGGAGGTCAACTCTTCGCCCGGGCTGGAGGGCGTCGAGACCGCGACCGGGGTGGACGTTGCCGGCAAGATCATCGAATTCATCGAAAAGAACGCGCTGCCGGGGAAGACGAAAACCCGGGGGAAGGGCTAGCAATGGCGCGGGGGGCATTCACGATCGGGGGAGAAAGGATCGCGGCCGGCGAGCGGCGGCTGGTCGACCTGCCGCTGAGCGCGCTTTCCAACCAGACGCCGATGGCGGTCCCCGTCAGCGTCGTTCACGGCCGCCGCGAAGGGCCGACATTGTTCGTCAGCGCCGCGATCCATGGCGACGAGCTTACCGGGGTCGCGATCTGCCGCCGCCTGCTCGCGTCCAAGGCTCTCAACGTCGCCAGCGGCACTTTGCTGATGGTGCCGATCGTCAACGCCTTCGGCTTCATCAGCCACAGCCGCTACCTTCCGGACCGGAGGGACCTCAACCGCAGCTTTCCCGGAAGTCCGAGGGGATCGCTCGCCGCCCAGCTCGCCTGCCTTTTCCTGAGCGAGGTGGTGGCGCGCAGCGACTATGGCATCGATCTCCACAGCGCTGCGATCCACCGCTCCAACCTTCCGCAGATCCGGGTCGACAGCGCGCAGGCCGAGGCGCTGGAGCTCGCGCGCGCATTCGGCGCTCCGATCATCGTGCACAGCGGCCTGCGCGAGGGGTCGCTTCGCGAGGCGGCGCGCGCGAAGGGGGTGCCGGTCATCGTCTACGAGGCCGGCGAAGGGCTCCGCGTCGACGAGATGTCGGTCACCGTCGGCATCCGCGGCGTGCTGCGCGTGATGGCGCATCTCGGCATGATCCGCCGCTCGCGGGACCTGCGGCGGCCGGAGCCCGTCCTGTCGACCAGCAGCCGCTGGGTCCGGGCCGAGGAAAGCGGCCTCTTCCGCGCCTTCCGGGAGATCGGCGCCCATGTGAAGGGGGGCGAGGTGATCGGGCTGATCGCGGACCCTTTTGGCCGCCACGAGACCGAGGTCAAGGCGAGCATCACCGGCATCGTCATCGGCCGCGCCAACATCCCCGCGATCAATCAGGGCGATGCGCTGTTCCACATCGCCAAGGTCGAGGATCCCTCGAAGGTCGGCGAACATTTCGACCGGCTGGAGCAGCTGCTCGACGAGGACGAGATCATTTAGAGTGCTTTCCGGTCAGGTGGAATCACCCGACGGCTCGGCAAGCACGGCGATCAAAGGGAAATCAGTTCCCGGTTCAGCATAACCGGGAACGAGTCTAGCTCGCGAAGCCGGGATCCAGCCGGTAGGCCTTGCGGAGCAAGGCCGGCCAGGCGAGCGCGCGGGCGGCGAGCTTCAGGCCGATCTTGCCCTGCTGCGCGGTGACCTCGGGCGCGCCCTGGGGCGGGCTGTTGAGGCTGTCGCCGGCGGAAAGCGCCAGGATCTGCGCCTCGCAGGCCCGCTCGAGGAAATAGATCTTGAGGAACGCCTCGCCGACGGTTTCTCCGATCGCAAGCGTTCCATGGTTGCGCAGCAGCATGGCGCCCTTGTCGCCGATATTGGCGACCAGCCGCTCGCGCTCGTCGAGATCGACGGCGACGCCCTCATAATCGTGATAGGCGACATCGTCGCGGATCAGCATCGCGGTCTGGGTCAGCGGCAGCAGCCCTTCGCTGTGCGCGGACACCGCCTGCCCGTGCGGCGTGTGGAGATGGATCACCGCATGCGCGTCCGGCCGCGCCATGTGCAGCGCGGAATGGATGGTGAAGCCCGCCGGATTGGTGACGAACGGCGTCGGCTCGACCGGGTTGCCCTGCATGTCGACCTTGACGAGGCTGGAGGCGGTCACCTCCTCGAACATCAGATTGTAGGGGTTGAGGAGGAAATGGTGCTCCGGCCCCGGCAGCCGCGCCGACAGGTGCGTGAAGATAAGGTCGTCCCATCCATGATAAGCCACCAGCCGGTAGGCGGCGGCGAGATCGACGCGGATCTTCCACTCGTCCTCGCTGACCTTGCCCTCGAGCGACGGAATTTCCACCGAGGAAAGCGGCGCCAGCCTGTCCATGCCCCTGGAGATCGCATCGACTCTGCCCATCGCCCAACCCGCTCCTCGATCTCTGAACGCTATGGGACAGGTGGCGGCATGGCAACACTCATCCGATCGGCAGCTCCACCTCCACCCACAATCCGCCACCGTTCGCTTGGTCCTGGTAACGGAGCCTTGCCGGAGCGTCGTCGGCTCCGAATGCCTTGCGCTCCCGGTACAGCTCCACGTCGTCGCCGCGCAGGACGCGGCCTTTGGTCCGGTCAAGAAGCGCTTTCTCGAGCTTCCCGTAGGGCATATCCCAGCCGTCCTTACCCTGCTTTTGAGCCACTTCCCGCACGACGGGGATCATGGCGATCAGCCGCTCGTCCTTCATCTCCTCCAAGCCCCGATGGCGCAGCGTGGCATTGTGGCTGGCATGGTGACCGACCTTGTAGAGCGTGACGCGGCTGAGGAGATCGTTGACCAGGATCGGCGACGGCTCGCCCTCTTGCTGAGTGCGTGGGTAGCTCTGATCGCCCCATGACAGCCAGTTGCCGACCTGCGCATCGCCGGGGAATAGAAGCACCTGCCGGTCGGGAAGCTCGAAGGCCAGCGCGAGGCTGGTATTATTGGTATCCGAATCCATCTTAAGCGCGAGCGCATCGGCCGCTCGAAGCCAATCGCGGTCGATCTGCTCCGCCGCGCGGGCCGGATCGAAGTAGCTTCGCGCCACCGCCCAGCCTTTCTTGCCGTTCGCCGCCGCCCGCGCAGCGGCGAACGGCGATTGGCGGGGCTTGGCGAAGGGCGATGGATCCGGAGCATCTTCTTCGACGCCGATCTCATTCGGGTCCGAACGCTCGTCCAGTGCCGGGCAGAACGCGCGGACTGAGCTTGTCACCGCTAGCGCTTCGTCCATCGTGGTAAGATACACCTCGCTGGCCGGACCATGCGACGGCAGATCCTTGCGCAGGCGAGCGAGATTACGGGGCGGGCCAAGCACGAAAGCTCTGAATCCTCCCTCTTTGGCCACCATGCGAACGTCGCCTGGCTCCAGATAGTGGATGTTCGTGCCTGCTTTGGCCTTCAACGCAGCGATGACTTCCCTGCTGTTGCTCGGGCGTTTGACGTCGGTGGTTTCCGGCTCGTCCATGAAGGCGACGAAACGTCGCAGCGCAGCGACGTTGCGGACGCTCTCGTCGCCATCAAGACCATGCTCGGTCAACTGGGCTGTCAGCGCGAGCGCCTTCTTGGCTTTGTTGAAGCGGGCCTGCAACGCGACTGCCTGAGCGTCGAGATCATTCTCGGTCCAGGCGAGCCACAGCGCGCCGAAGGTGACGTCCTTGGCAAAGATCAGGTCGTGCGCCTGCGCGAAGCCGGAAAGGTGATCGGCGTGCTCATGGGTGAGCACGACCAGGTCGAGCCTTTTGCCGGTCTCTTGGAGAAGGTCGGCGACGATCGTGCGCATCCTCTCCTTGCCGCCCTCGCTGCCCTGCAACACGCCGCAGTCGATCAGGATATGAGTTCGTTCTTGGCCGCAGCTGTAGATGAGCAGGAAGCAGTCGCCGAGGATGCCGCGATACATGCGGACCCGGATGTGGTGGTCGGACATGGTCAAGCCCTCCGGTGTGCCATCGCGAAGATTTCATCCTGGGTTCCTCGCGCCGCGCGGTAGGCAAGCGCCAGGGTCTCGGAGCTCCTTCCGTTGAGATAGTCGCGGTTCCTGCGCAGCCGGTCGACATCGTCGATCCGTTTGCGGATGACGTAGCGCAAGGTGCCGTTACGAAGGTCGATCACGAGGGTGGCACCGCCACGGAATATGAAGTCGGCCTCGCGCGGAGGCTCGCCTTCGGGCAGATTATCTTGGTGCGCCTGCACGTCTTGGTCGAGAAAGCCGCGGCGACGCTGCGTCACCTCGACGATCAGGAGGCGCAAGTCCTGCCCATTGGGTCCGGAGCGGCGCGTCGCCCGGACCTGGTCGACTTGCACTGCGGGGTATTGCCGGCGAGACGCCGGCCGCCCCTCCTCGATACGAGACTCCCAGCGAGAGATGGTGTGAAGCTTGTTGTTTGGGACCTTGGTTTCCATCCTCTGCGTCGAAAAGAAGACTCCGAGGGCCTGCTCCCAAGCGCGATCCTTTATCTCGCCGTCGGATTCCCGCAGCCATTGGAGGATCTTGAATCGATTGTTGTGCGCCTGAACATATGCGGCATGATGCTGAAATTGCGGGAAGAGGTCGAGCGAGCGAAGGCCCTGCGGCTTTTTCCCAGCATCTTGTGAGGGCTCCCCAAGCGGATCCGTCAATTGATGGTCCTTCATCTGTGGGATCAGCGCTTTTTCGAACTCCCGGCTGATATTGACCTTTTTCGGCTTGCCGCCCGGTCCGTTCGTCTCAACCGCCACCGGCTTTGCCGGCTCCCATAACAAACTGTCGGGCGCCAACGAGAGGCAGTGGTCGGGATAGATGCCGCGGCGGCGAAAGCCCTGGATGATCGCGAGCCTGTACCCGAGCGGATCGTCGGGGATGAGGTCGTGGTCGGCGGTAATGATCGCGCGCAGGAATTCGCCGAAATTCACGTCCACCGGGGGCATATAATCGAGCGCCCGGATGCACATCCGCAGCAGCTGGTCCGCCGAGCGGGTCGCCTCCTTGGTGAGGCGCGCGACAAGATCCGGGTGGAGGTCGCGCAATTTCGAACGCTCCTTGCCCGGATAGACAAGCCGCAGCAGATCGGCGGTCCGGCTATTATAGATGCTCACCAGCGCGTCAAAGATGGCCGCCACCAGGATCGCGCCGCGCTCGTGCGGTTCGGTTGCGGCCGCGAAGCGCGCCGGATCCGGCTGCCCATCGGGCCCCTTCTCGTCGATCGCACTGCGGAGGGCCTTGTAGCGTCCGGTCGCCTCGCCGAACTGGCGTGCAAGGTCGCTCAGCATGCCGTGATCGTCGAGCCCGCCCTTGCGCGCGATCTCGCCTGCGACCGCCTCGGGCATGGTGAAATGGAGCAGCAGCGCGACGATGTCGGCAAAGGCTTCGTGAAAGGCAATACTGTCGCGACTGGTCGCTTCCGCATAGCGCGGGTGGAGACCGTCGAGGATTGCGTGGGTCGTCTCGTGGACGATGATATCGTGCGACAGCGCGGTGAATACCCAGCCGCCCGGGAGGTTGCTCCCCGAAGCGGTCAGCGAGGCACGGAAATAGCCGAACAGCAGCGCACGCTTGTCGCGGCTATAATAGGCGTTGGGCTCACGCAGCGCGTGCGGATAGATGCGCAGCTTGGGCACGCCGCGCGGCAGCTTGTCGTCCTCGCGCTTGCGGTGCCAGAAAACCCGGCGGCCCAGCGCCCGCTCGAAAGCCTTGATCGTCTTCATCGCGACGGCGAAGACCATCTGCTGGTGGAAGCGGGGATCGCCCTCGGTCGGTGCGATCCCATCCTGCGCGAGCAGATCGATACGATTGAGATCGACCGGTTCGTAAAACTGGCCGCTCACCGGATCCACGTCGATCACCTCAAGGTAATCGTTGATCGGGCCAGGCTTTAACGTGCCGTCGAGATTGCCCCATGGCAGTGCGATGGTGGCGACGTTCACTCCCGCGGATTCGATTGCCGTCGAAGCCTGCGGATCGAAGGCGTAGACCCTCAGCCGGCGGGCCGCGGGCGCTGAATAAGGTGCCGAGCTCATCGTTCGAACCTCCCTTCCCTGTGGGCGCTGACCTCCTCAGCGATCCAAGGCCCACGCCGGTTCTGGCCATCGTGGCGCCGGACTGCCTTGCGCCGTCAGCTGCGGCGCGTGCTTGTGGATCGCAGCGTCGGTAAGGGCGTAGCCCCAGTTGATGAGTTCACCCCGCTCCTGGTCGCTGAATGGATTCAGACGGGTTCGGATTTCCGCCAGAGGCAGGACCCACTCCGATTTGCAAGCCAGCGTACCGGCGAGCTTGTATTTTCTTATATCGGTGTCGATGCCCCAATAGGCGCCCGCTCGCTTCTTTTGCTCAAAGTCAGCAATCAGCGCGCGTTTCCTGAGACCGCGGCTCTGGTCAGTCGCGATGTCCAGCGCGCGCATCGTCTGTCGCACGAGATCCGTCTTCACCTTTTCGGCCATTCCGAACGGGGCGCCGGCATCGCTGACCAGCACGGTCGAGCAGCGGTTCCAAACCGTCTCCAGCCCTAGATTGTCATAGGCGCCGCCGTCGCAGAGATAGAGCTTGCGCGTATAGGCAGGATTGCCGGCGAGATCTGCGCCTTCGACAGCTTCGAACGCTCCCGGATCCTTGATGACGACGGGAGACAGGACGGGCGGGAAAGCAGATGAAGCGGCGACCGCTCTCGCCAGCGGCAAGCGAGGCTCGCGCACCAGCCCGATCCGGTAATCGCCCATATAGGCCTTGGTGAAGCGGAAGCTGCGCCCCGTCTGCATGTTGGTGGCGTTGATGACGAAGGTTGGGCTCTCGGGCAGTTGATCGAGGCGGATATCGAACAGGTATTTCGCATATGCCTGCTCGACCTCGTCGGCCGCGCTCGACCAGGGCGAGAGGATGCCTTCCGCGATGGCACGCTCGTCGATCCTGCGGGTGCAGAAGTCGCGCAAGGGGCCGCCCACCAGCCGCTCGTAATTGTCGACGCTGGGGTCGTCCGCCAGCTCGGTCCACACCTTCGCCAGTAACCCGGCCGTGATCGACCCGCCGGAAATGCTGGAGATCCGCCCGATCTTCGCCAGCACTTCGAGCTCCACCAGCCGACGCAGCGAGCCGACGTGGAACAAGGTGGCCCGGAAGCCCCCGCCGGACATGGCGAGCCCGATCTGGTCTGCGACCCCTTCGGAACCGAACGGCATGCTCGCTCTCCCCCCCGGATGGCGGCAGAGCACCGAGTCGCCCTCCTCAGCCAAGCCGGGAGGGTAATCCGTGCCCGTCCGTTCGCAAGCGTCCTTTGGCAGCCAAGGTCCAGATTGGACGAAGTTCACCCTGCGGGCGCGGCCTTGTCGGGATGCGCGGCCGAGAAGGCTTCGAGCTTGGCCGCTTCATCGTCGGCGCCGACCAGCAACGGATAATCGCCCAGCGGCACGTTGAAGCGCCGCGCATTGTACATCTGCGGCACGAGGCAGATGTCAAGGCCGAGGGCAAAGAAGGAGAGGATGCGCAGCACGCCTTCCAGCTCGGCCGCGTCGATGAGGAACACCTTGAGGATGGTCGCGGTGAGCAGGCCAAGCCCCGCCAGCCGCAGCGCCTTGTCGGGCATCCGGACGCCGGCCAGCAGCAGCGCCATGGCCGCCGCCAGCCAGGCGCCGGAAACGAGATCGCGCGGGGCAAGGTCGTATGCGGCGACGGCCAGCAGCAAAGCGGCCGTCGCGGCGGCGGCGAACGAGCCGGTGCCGGGCGCCGCCTGGTCCCGCGACCGGGTCCTCAGCAGCCACAAAAGGAAGAGCGCGCCGAGCGAGAGCAACAAGGCCAACCCACCCCATTGAAGGCGCCCGAGCAGCTCGGGCAGGAGCTGCCGCACGATCAGCAGCGGACCGGCAAGCGCCGCGCAGGCGGTCAGCGCCCGCAGCGGCTGTTCCCGTGTCGCGAGCGCTGCCGAGCCGCCGGCGAACAGCAGGGTGGTGGCCAAGGCCGCCCAGGGCAGCAACGGGTCCCCGCCTCCGGCCGCCTCGATCGCGATCAGGGCCAGAGCGAGCAGCAAGGCGGCTGCCGGGGCCGGCCGGTGATCGGGGCGAAGCACCGAAAGCGGAAGGGTCGCAGCCGCCAGGGCGCCGAACAGCAGCCAGGCGGAAATGCCGACATCGGAACGGCCCACCAGCACGGCCAGCTCGACGAGGCCGAGGATCGCCGGCTGCATCAGCGAAAGCTGCCGGCCCTGCCGGGGCCGCGGCAGCGAGGCGGCAATGCCGAGAAAGGCGGCGAAGATGCCGGCGGCCAGCGCGTCTCGCGGCGGCTCCAGGACGAAATATCCGGTCCAGGCGAAGCTCGCGGCCACCGCTGCCGCGGCGAGCCAGGTCCAGCCCCGCCGCCAGGCGACGGCGAAGATCGCGCCGTCGAGCAGAGCGACAGTGGCAAGGACCGGCAGCGCGCCTGCGTCCGGATCGCCCACCAGCAGCGGCGTCAGGAAGCCGCCGACCAGACCCATCAGCGCGGTCGGCGGCCCATGCCGCAGCGACAGTGTCAGCGCCGCGGCGGTGATCAGCAGCATCAGTGCTGAGGCGGTGCCGCTCCCGATCAGGCCGAAGAGAAGATAGCTTCCGTAGGTGGCGGCGTAGAGGATGGCGATGCCGGCACCGACCAGCGCCTGGCCGATGCGCGGATCGTCGGCGAGCAGGCGGCCGCCCCGCGCATATTCGCCGGCAGCGATGAGGACGAGCCCGAACAAGGCCGCCGCGATCATCCGCGCTTCGGGCGGCACGAGCGCGATCGAATGGCGGATGAGGAAGATCCCCGCGGCCGCAAGCGCGATGCCGCCGATCCAGATCAGCAGCCTTCCCCCGATCAGCCGCTCGAACAGGCCGCCGAGCGTCTCGGGCGCGGGTGCGGTCGCATGGGTCGGCTCAGGCCAAAGCGGCGCCGCTTCGCCGTCGTTCAGCTGCCCCGCCGCGCGAAAGGCAAGGAGCTCCTCCTGAAGCGCGGCGAGCCTGGCTTCGATCCCCGCCATCCGGGCTGCGGCCCGGGCCTGCAGGAAGAAGAACAGCCCGGCGACGAGGATCAACAGAACGAGCGTCATCGCCGGCAAGGCTAGACCGTGTCGGCGCGGCTGTCATGGCCCGATCGTTTCCCCCCGACGCTTCCGAGCGCGAGCGCGGCTGCCCGCATTGTTGCACGCTTCCCACGGCCTTCCCACATATCGACCAAGCGAAGAGCGGAGACATCATGGAAAGCTGGCACGGGACGACGATCCTGGCTGTACGGAAGAGTGGAAATGCGGTGATCGCAGGGGACGGGCAGGTTTCGCTCGGGGCAACCGTGATCAAGCCCAATGCGCGGAAGGTCCGCCGCCTCGGCGACGGCAATGTGATCGGCGGCTTTGCCGGCGCCACCGCCGACGCCTTTACCCTGTTCGATCGGCTGGAGCGCAAGCTCGAGCAGCATCATGGCCAACTGATGCGCGCCGCCGTCGAGCTCGCCAAGGATTGGCGGACCGACAAATATCTCAGGAATTTGGAAGCGATGATGATCGTCGCCGACAAGGAGATCACCCTCATCCTCACCGGCAACGGCGACGTGCTGGAGCCGCAGGACGGGGTGGCGGCGATCGGATCGGGCGGAAATTTCGCGCTGGCCGCCGCAAGGGCGCTGGACGACTATGAGCAGGATGCCGAGACGATCGCTCGAAAGGCGATGAAGATCGCGGCCGAGGTCTGCGTCTACACCAACGAAAATCTGACCGTCGAAAAGATCGAGAACAGCAAATGACCTACCAGTTCCAGGGCGTCGCGCCCGCCGCGGGCAACATGAACGACAAGCTCACGCCGAAGGCCGTGGTCGCGGCGCTCGACGCCCACATCGTCGGCCAGCAGGAGGCCAAGCGCGCGGTCGCCGTCGCGCTCCGCAACCGCTGGCGCCGGCAGCGCCTGTCGGACGAGCTTCGCGACGAGGTGACGCCGAAGAACATCCTGATGATCGGCCCGACCGGCTGCGGCAAGACCGAGATCAGCCGCCGCCTCGCCAAGCTCGCCGACGCGCCGTTCGTGAAGGTCGAGGCGACCAAGTTCACCGAGGTCGGTTATGTCGGCCGCGACGTCGAGCAGATCGCCCGCGATCTGGTCGAGGAGGCGGTGCGCCTCGAAAAGGAGCGCCGCCGGGTTGCGGTCAGGGACGCGGCCGAGGAAGCGGCGATGGAGCGGCTCCTCGAAGCGCTCACCGGCAAGGGCGCGAGCGAGGCGACCCGCGAGAGCTTCCGCCGCCGCTTCCATGACGGCCATCTCGCCGCGAGCGAGATCGAGATCGACGTCAGCGAGGCGCAGGGCACGCCGTTCGAGATCCCGGGCATGGGCGGCCAGGTCGGCATGATCAACCTGAGCGACATGATGTCGAAAGCCATGGGGCAGCAGCCGAAGAAGCGCCGCCGGATGAAAGTGTCGGAAGCCTGGCCGCGCCTGGTGGAGGAGGAAGCCGACAAGCGCCTCGACAACGAGGACGTGAACCGCGCTGCTCTGGCCGACGCGGAAGCGAACGGCATCGTCTTCCTCGACGAGATCGACAAGATCGCGGTCTCCGACGTGCGCGGCGGCTCGGTCAGCCGCGAGGGCGTGCAGCGGGACCTTCTGCCGCTGATCGAAGGCACCACGGTCGCCACCAAATACGGGCCGATGAAGACCGATCACATCCTCTTCATCGCGAGCGGCGCCTTCCACGTCGCCAAGCCCTCGGATCTCCTTCCCGAGCTCCAGGGCCGGCTGCCGATCCGGGTCGAATTGAAGGCGCTGACCGAGGAGGATTTCGTCCGCATCCTGCAGGATACGCAGGCGAGCCTCACCGAACAGTATCGCGCCCTCATCGCCACCGAGGGGGTCGAGGTGACGTTCACCGACGACGGCATCCGCGCGATCGCCCGGATCGCCGCCGAGGTGAACGGCCAGGTCGAGAATATCGGCGCCCGCCGGCTCCAGACGGTGATGGAAAAGCTGCTCGAGGACGTCAGCTTCGAAGCCGAGGACCGCCGCGGAACGGCCGTGCTGGTCGACGCTCCTTATGTGGAGCGGCAGCTCGCCGAGATCGCCCGCAACACGGACCTCAGCAAGTACGTGCTCTGACTTTCACCGTCATTGCCGGCGCAGCGAAGCAATCCAGTCAAACACGGTGCCGGATTGCTTCGCCGCTCGCGCTCCTCGCGATTGGCGAGGTGCGGATGACTATTCGTTCGTGCGGCCAAGCTCCGGATTGATGCCGCCGGCGTTGCCCGCGTCATTGTCGGTATCGCCTTCAAACGTGTTGTCGCCCTCGATCAGATCCTCGTCCACCCCGCCGGCGCGCGCGAACAGGCCCTTGGACGAGCCGATGCCGGGATTGCGCTCGAGATCGTCCTGGAGCTTGACCGGCTGCTCGTCGGGGCGGAAATGCTTGTTGCTCATCTTGGCTCTCCTTCACCCCCCTCAACGCGGGAGGGGCCGTGCGGGTTCGGAGCTTGATCCCGCTCCTGCGGCGGTTAAGCTGCTGAAGCCACCGGAGACCGACATGAAGCCCCTGCTGTTCGCCTTGCTTGCCGCCCTTTCGCTTCCCGCCGCCGCCGAAGCGCGGCTGAGCGCCCCTGAGAAGAAGATGATCCAGGCGGTGGAGCGCGAGCGGGAACGGACGATCACCCTCCTCGAAAGGCTGGTCAACCAGAATAGCGGCTCCCTCAACCTGCCCGGCGTCGAGGCGGTCGGGCGGATGATGCGTGCCGAGCTGGAGCCGCTCGGCTTCGAGGTGAGGTGGGTGCCGATGGCCGAGGTGAAGCGCGCAGGGCACATCGTCGCCACCCACAAGGGCAATGGCCGCGGCAAGCGCATGCTGCTGATCGGCCATCTCGACACGGTGTTCGAGCCCGATTCGCCGTTCCAGGGCTTCAAGCGCGAAGGCGACCGGGCGATCGGCCCCGGCGTGGGCGACGACAAGGGCGGCATGGTGGTGATGGTGGCGGCGCTCCGGGCGATGCAGGCGGCCGGAACCCTCAAGGATGCCGATATCGAGATCGTCCTCACCGGAGACGAGGAGGATGCCGGCGATCCGATCGAAATCGCACGCCGCGATCTCGTCGCCGCGGGCAAGCGCGCCGACGTGGCGCTCGACTTCGAGGGGCTCGCCGACGAAAACGGGCGCGACATGGGCTCGATCTCCCGCCGCAGCTCGGGGAGCTGGGAGATCCGGGCAACGGGCAAGGGCGGCCATTCGAGCGGCATCTTCGGACCGGGTGCCGGCAATGGCGCGATCTACGAGCTCGCCCGGATCATTTCCGCCTTCCGCACCGAGCTTCCCGAGCAGAACCTCACCTTCAATGTCGGCCTGATCGCCGGGGGCTCGACCGCCAACCTCGACGAGGCGAAGATCCGCGCCGCCGCGACCGGCAAGACCAACATCATCCCAGGGATCGCCATCGCGCGCGGCGACATCCGCACGCTTTCCCGCGCGAGCAGGAGGAGCGGGTGAGGGCGAAGATGCGCGAGATCGTCGCGCGCCACATGCCGGGCACCGGCGCCGAGATCAGTTTCGATCCGGGCAGCTATCCGCCGATGGCACCGACGGCGGGGAACCGCGCGCTCCTCGACCGGCTGAACCTGGTCAACCGCGACCTCGGCCTTGCCGAAATGCCGGTCCTCGACCCGCTGAAGCGCGGCGCCGGCGATATCGGCTTCGTCGCGGAGGATGTCGACGGCCTGGTCGGGCTCGGCTCGGCGGGCAACGGCTCGCACGCCGCGGGCGAGACGGTCGATCTGCCCAGCCTCGACCGGCAGGCCAAGCGCGCCGCCATCCTGATGACGAGGCTCAGCCGCGAGCGCCGCTGAGAGGCTGTTTGGAAATGCGCTCAAGAGCGCATTTCTGGCTCGGGGCCAGCCCGCTCCCCCATCCAGCCTTCGACGACGATATGATCGCATCGGAAGGCTGGGTGGGCCAGCGGGCCGGAACCGCATTCCCAAACAGGCTCTGAACTGACGCAAAGGGCGATTGTCTCGGCAGGCAAAGGACGGCATCAAACGGGGCGAAAGCCGCAGGATAGCGGCGTTCAAGGGGGGATCCATGCCGCGTTTCTCAATCAAGCTTTTCCTTGCGCTCGCCTCGTCGACGATGTTTGCCGCCGCGCCGGCCGCCGGGCAGAAGGTGGAGCGCATCGTCGCGTTCGGCGACAGCTATGCCGATGACGGCAATTTGTTCGAGCTGCTCCGTATCCCGCGTCCGGCCATCTATCCGAACGGCCGCTTCTCCAACGGCACCAACTTCATCGACACGATGTCGCAGCTTCTGGGGGTGCCGGTCGACAATTTCGCGATCGGCGGCGCCTTCACCAACAACGGCAACATCAACGGTCCGGGCATTCCCGGCTTCGTCACCGAATATCAGTCCTTCCTGGCGGGGGGAGGGCCGGCGGCCTTTCCGCGCGTGAGCGGCCGCTTCGCGCCGACCGATCTGGTGGCGATCTCGATCGGCGGCAACGACGCGCGCGCCTACGAGCGGAGCCTCGGGCTCAATCGCAGCAGCGCCCAGATTGCGGGGCTGATCGCCGGCGCACCGGCAAGGGCGTCTGCCAGCGTCGCCGAAGCCACGGCCGGCCTCAACGCGCTGGTGGGCGCGGGCGCGCGCAACATCACCTTCCTCGTCGGCGATGTCGGGCGGCTGCCCGAGGTGCGCGGGCTGCCGGTCGCGGCGGTCGGCACCGCGTTCGCCAACAGCTTCAACAGCGGCATCCAGGCCTCGCTTGCGAACATCGCCGGCGGGGGCGTGATCGTCAATTATCTCGATCTCACTCAGATCGGAAACGTCGTCGAGGCCAATCTTTCGGCCTTCGGCCTGATCAGCGCGGGCGCCTGCCCGATCGCCTGCGTCACCACCGATCCAAGCCTGCTCGACAAATATCTCTTCTATGTCGATCAGGTCCACCTCACCTCGGCCGGCTTCGCGATCGTGGGCCGCTATGCCGTCCGCCAGCTCGAAGCGCCGCTCACCTTCCATGCGCAGACCGATCTCGGCCTTTCCGCCGCGCGCAATTTCGGACAGATGATGAGCGGCCGGCTCGATCTTGCCGGCCGAAGCGGGGAGGGCAATCCGCTCCAATTCTATCTGGTCGCGACCTCCGCCAGCCACGATCTTCGCGCCTCTTCCACCAGCCTGACTTATGATTTCAACTCGTTCGGAGCCGCCGGCGGCGCCGAATATGATCTTGGGGCAGGGCTCGTCGGGCTTGCTTTGTCCTATTCGAAGCCGAAGAGCGATTCGATCAGCGGAACCTCGAGCGGCCGTGCCGACGCCTATCAGATCGGCGCCTATGGCAAGTTCGGGGCGGCGGCGCGTTTGCCGAAGCCTATGCCGGCATCGGCCGCCTCGACTACCGCCTCAGCCGCGAGGCGGTGATCGACACCATCTCCGCCGAGACCGAAGGCACCACCCTCGTCGCGGGCGGCGAGGCGGGGTACCTCGTCGATCTCGGCCGGCTGAGGGCGGGGCCGGTCGCCGGCGCTCAATATGCGCGGGTCAGGATGGACGGCTATGGCGAAGCCGGCGATCCCGTCCTGACGCTCAACGTCTCCGGCCAGCGGGCGAGCGAGCTCGTCGGCTTTGCGGGGCTGGAGACCGGGTTCAAGACGGAAGTCAGCGGGCTTTCGATCGCCCCCTTCTTCAAGCTGCTCGCCGAGAAGCAGCTCGACAGCAGCGGCGGCACGATCCGATATGCGAACACCGGCTCGCCCACCATCGTCAATCGCTTCGAGCTCGAAGAGGCGGAGGACGATGTCTATGCCCGCCTCGAAGGGGCGCCTCGCTGGAGCTCGCATCCGGCATCGCTCTCCAGCTCCAGGCCAGCGCGACGCTGGAGCATCCGGAGCAGGACGAGTTTTCCGGCTTCCTCGGCCTCAAGCTGGGTTTTTAGAGCATGATGGTCTTGATCGAAGCGCCTTCACGCTTCGATCGAAGGCTTAGAATGGCAGCCAGCGGTTCTTTTCGCTGAACCTCATATAGCCGGCATTGATGCCGAGCCGGGCGCCGACGCCGAGGCGGATCGGGATCAGCACGGTGTCGCCGCGGCGCATGTAGCTGGCGGTGAAGCCGCCGACGACATAGGCGTTGCCCTCGGCCGCGGGATAGCGCTTGTAGAGGTTCTGGCTGTCGTGGAGGTTGTAGACCAGCACGAACACCTTGTTGGCGTCGGCGCCGAAGTCGAAGCCCAGCGAAGGCCCGGTCCAATAGACCGGCCGGTCGCCCTCGACGCCGTGGTGGAGCGTGCCTTCGCCGTAGCGGACGCCGACGACCAGGGCGCCGCCCGCCTCGCGGCCGGTGATGTAGGCGCTGGGTTCGCCCTGTTTGCGCAGCAGGTCCTCGAGCAGGCCGGCAAGCCCCTCGGCGCCGCGCCCGAACACGCCTTCGGCGGCCTTGAACACGTCGCCTTTCCCCACCGTGCCGCCGGCGGCCTGGCTGGCGCGCTCGGCCGCGTTTCCGGACGAAGAAGGAGCGGCGGCGGCGGGAGCAGCCTGTCCCTGAGCCTCGAAGCCGGGGCTCGGCGCCGCTTCCTGGCTGCCGGCGCCGACCGGCTGATATTCCTCCCCGGCGGGAGGCTGGGCCTCCTGCGCCTCGGCCGCAGGCGCACTCGCAGCGTTCGGATCGATCGTCTGAACCTGCGCGGCAACCGGAACGGCCATCGAAACGGCAGCGGCGGCGCACAGCTTCAGGAAAACGGACATACTCATGATACAAATCCCCCTAACCCCAGGTTGAGAGCTAATGCCGCGCCGCCTTTCTGCGCAATGAACGGGCGGCAAAGCGAGTCCTAATCGCGCCGGATTGCTTCGCTCGCCGGCTTGCGGACGGCTTCATGGGGTCCGAAGCCCTGGTCTGCATGGTCCGGCGGCCGCTGCCTGATCCAGCGGCTGGCGATGAGCTTGGTGCCGTGCTCGACCGGACAGCCGGCATGTTGAGACGCGGCGTCCGGGCTCCCGTCGGGCAAGGCATTGCGGAAAAGCAGCCCGTCCCCCAGCCTCCCGCGGACCGCCAGCCCGGTTGCCGTGAACAGCGTTTCGCCCCCCTTATAGTCGTCGTTGAGGTAGACGATCATGGTAAGATGCCTCTGATTGGCAAGGCCGGCGATCGCGTCGAGATGCCGCCGATATTGCTGCCCGACGCCGTATCTCAGCACCTGCAGCGGCTCGCCCTGCGCGACGCTCGTCCGGCTCGCCGCGGCTATTCTGCGGTTGAGCGCGTGGATCGCGGGCGCTTCGAGCAGCAGCGTGAAGCCGGCCGCGTCCGAATTGCGGATCGGGTCCTCGACGAAACGCTGTTTGCCCTCGTGAAAGATGGCCGCCGGGCGGAAGCGGGGCTCGGCCAGCTCGATGAGGAAGCGGCATTCCTCCGCGGAAAAGAGGCCGGGAAAGCGCGCCACATAGGGTGCCTCGCTCAGCACCTCTCCTTCGAACGATCGAGCCGGATCGCCTTGCGCGGTCAAATCCATCGCCGCGAGGAGCGCCCGCTGGCGCGCCGCGATCGGATCCCTTTCGCACCATTGCTCCAGAATGCCGGTCGCTTCTTCCCAACCGGCCGGGCCGCCGGTGCCGTTGGCGAGAAAGGCCGAATAGACCCGGGCGCCGTCTTGATGGCCGCGCTCGCCCGCCCGCCGGAACAGCTCCCGCGCTCTTGGAAGGTCGCGCGCGAGAAGGCGGCCTTCCACGGTCCATAGAGCGAGCACGAACAGGGCCTCGGCATCCCCGCCCGCCGCGAGCCGGTCCAGCAAAAGCAGTGCTTCGGAAGCCCGGCCGCCCGCCACGAGCGCTCGCGCCTGCTGCCCGGGGGACGAGATTTGCATCGCCGGCTTATGGCAGCTTCGGATGCCTCGAACCAGCCGGCCAATATGCCGCTTTGCGATCGAGGCATGCCATTGAACAGCCGCCTTGCGCCCGCTATAGGCCCCGCTTCAGCGCTAGCGGAGACGTGGGTGAGTGGCTGAAACCAACGCTTTGCTAAAGCGTCATACGGGCAACCGTATCGAGGGTTCGAATCCCTCCGTCTCCGCCAGAGGGCCTGCTGTGGCTGCATGCAGGCGCATACGGTCGCGATTTCCCCTCTAAAGCTCAGAAATCTCAGTCTTTTCGAGACGAGTATGTCGCCACCTGTCGCATGGGGCTGCATGCAAGCGCGCCTGACATGGGGGCGCCCCGTAGCGGGTCTTCGGAAGGCCTTAGGCATTGTCGGTATTTGTATCGGCAAAAGCGGAGTGGTCCTTCCGTGCACTGTTTCGGATTCCGCAATGGATCGGACCTTCGGTTGAAGGGGTGGAAACCGGACGTTACTCAAGCACGTCGTCCCAGAACACGATCAACCACGATGATGTGACTGGCGCCGCCCATGTGACCGTAGCTGCCTTGGACAGTGGAGAGCGGACACAGGCCGATGCTGGACGATGATCCGGCTGCTGGGTCGCCCTCACACCTCCTCGAGCGGTTTGCCGCGGGTTTCCTTGAGGAAGAAAAAGGCGACCACCACCGACAGAGCGGTGAAGAAGATCGGATACCAGAGGCTCGCGTAGATATTGCCCGTGATAGCGACCAGGGCGAAGCTGGTGACGGGAAGGAATCCCCCGACCCAGCCGGTGCCGACGTGGTAGGGAAGCGACATTGCCGTGTAGCGGATGCGCGTGGGGAACATCTCGACCAGCGCAGCGGCCTGCGGCCCGTACAGCGCCGTCGCGGCAATCGTGAAGAGCGTCATCCACGCGAACACCTGTGGAAGGTTCATGCGCTTGAGGTCGGGCTTCGCCGGGTAGCCCTCTGCAGCCAGCGCGGCCTTGATTCGCGTCCCGACCTCCTCCTTGTGAGCCTTGAGCGCGGCCGCGCCGAGCCCCTCCCCGCCCGCCACTTGCAGCCGCTGGTCGCCGACTGCGACGATCGTTCCGCCATCGACGGACGGCCGGCTCAAGTAGGATATGCCGGTCGATGCGAGCACGCTTCGCGCCACGTCGCATGCGTTTCGGAACTGGCGCGTCCCCGCGGGATCGAACTGGATCGAGCAGGTGGAGAGGTTTGTGTGGACGGTGACCGGGGTGGCGCGTTGCGCTTCCACCTGCGCGGGGTTTGCGGCCGATGCGATGCCCCGGAAGCCAGGATAGTAGGCCGCGAGGGCAAGCAGCATGCCTCCAATCATCACCGGCTTCCTGCCGACCCGGTCCGACAGCCACCCAAAGAAGATGTACAGGGGTGCGCTGACGATCGCCATGGCCAGCACCAGCGCGTTGACCGTCGCTTCCGGAACTTGGAGCGAGCGGCCGAGGAAAACCTGCACATAGAAATAGGCGCAGTACCAGACCGCCCCTTGGGCGCACATGATGCCGAAGAAGGCCACCAGCACGCGTTTCAAATTATCCCATCGCGCGAAGGACTCGCGGAGCGGCGTCTTGCACACCTCGCCTTGCTCCTTGAGCTTGGCGAAGGCGGGGCTCTCGCTCAGCTTGACGCGCAGCCACAGCGAAACGATCAGCAGGACCAGCGAGACGAGGAAGGGGATGCGCCAGCCCCAGGATAGAAACGCTTCTTCACCCACGGCCGTGCGGGTGGCGAGGATTACTAGCAGTCCGGCAATCAGGCCGATCGACGCCGAGATTTGGATCCACGCAGTCGCGGCGCCGCGGCGGTCGTTCGGCGCGTGCTCGGCGACATAGATCGCTGCGCCGCCATATTCCCCGCCGAGCGCGATCCCTTGAAGGATCCGCAGGAAGATCAGCAGCGCGGGCGACAGGATCCCCGCAGCCTGGTAGGTCGGGAGCATTCCGATCGCAAAGGTCGCGCCGCCCATGAGGCTGACGGTCATCAGGAAGGCGCCCTTACGACCGAGCCGGTCGCCGATCACGCCGAAGATGATGGCCCCGAGCGGGCGGAAAGCGAAGCCGGCCGCGAAGAGGCCAAGCGCGGCGATTAGCCCGGCAGTGGGGTCGAGCCCGGCGAAGAAGACCTTCTGAATCGTCGTCGCAAGTGAGCCGAAAATGAAGAAGTCGTACCATTCGAACGCAGTGCCGGCGGACGAGGCCGCGACGACGCGCTTCATGGACCATGACCGGTGTGCCGCGCCCGCTGCCGCCGTTGCCACCCTCTCTCCCCTGATATTCTTGAGCACGGGTTAGCGGCTGTGATGCGGGATGCAAGCGCCGACATTTCGGCCTCCACCGGTTTGATTTCATTCGGCGCAGGTGACAGCTAATCCTCCACCGCAGTGTCGGCGAGCGTCCAAGTGTCGCACGTGACCTTGAAAGAGGATCAAGCGGACCGCGTATATCGTTCATCGCGATTTTCAGGGCCTGACCGAACGTCGGAGCAGCAGCCCGCGTCGAACCGTTTTCTAGTTTCGGCGGCAACGGTGCCGGAGAGTATCTGGCATTCGATCTTGGAGCCGGTGTTCCTTGCCCGGCTCGACAAGTTCATCGGGCTAATTGGAGTTGAAGGAACGGAAGGTTGAATGTCCGCAATGCGTGGCTCTGGGCGCGGAGTGCCGAAGTGTTGGTGTTGATAATCATCGTGGGTTCCTTTCCGCTCAATCCAGGCCGCCCGGTCATCCGCAGCCGCCACGATAACAGTAACGGCACGATCCTCCGGTTCTTAATGGCACTTCGATAAATAGCCCGTTGTCCCGACGCGGCGCTGCCATGGCGATGGCTGCAGAACCCCGCTGCGAGCGGGTGCTGGTTCGAACGGGAGCTATGCGCGGATCGGTTGGAAAACTCAGCCGCCGCTCCAGTCGCCAAGGCTCCACCTGACGGCCCGGAAAGCACCGCGATCAGGATGTCGAGACGGCGATTAAAGTTACTGCGGTTTTAGCCGTAATCCAGCCTGCACGTTTCATTACCGCGGAGAATATCCCGATGCAGCGCTTTCGCTATCGCACGCCGGCCTTGATCGGCCGTTGGTGGCCGACCCGGCAACAAGCCATTCGCGATGCGCTGGATGCGGGGCAGGCGAAGCAGATCGGCGCACGTCGCATCGCCCTGCTGAGCTGCGCAGAGATCGAGGATGATGAAGGGTCGGGACTACCCCACTCCTTCTCCTAACCTCGGTGGTTCTTTGCCGCGTTCGCTGCGGCTGTCTAAAATGCCTGTTCGAGTGGAACGGCCATTGTGCCGCCCCGCCCGGCGTGTAGGTTTCGCCAGTGGACCAGCAGCGCGAACTCGGCGTCAGGCGTGCCGCGGCAGTGAAGCCCTTCGGCATAGGATCGATGCGGAGTTGCGGTTTAGGCTCGGCGCCGTTGATCGCGAACGCCGGCAAAGGATCTTGAGACTATGCTCGACGGTCGAGAAGGTGGGAACGGCCGAGCGGCTGCATGGGCGATCGGCGCAGCGGCTCTGTCAGCTTGGTTCGTTGTCCTTTGGCTGATGTTCGGCGACGTGCTTTGATCGTCTGTTTTGGCGGAAGGTGGACATTCACCGGAAGGTCCGCAACGGGTAGAGAGCGGACTTGGCTTTCAATCTACTTTCCTTCTGGCGGCTTCGGGTAATGGAGCCTGGTGGGCGTCCACCTCCAAGGGGAACGGTGATGGCTTTGAAATTGATGATGACCGGTGTGACGGCTCTCGCCTTGGCGGTCACGCCTGCTTTGGCTGAAGCGCAAACGATCGCTCCTTCCGAGCTTGCTCCAGCGAATGAGCCCGCGAGCGAGAATGTGCGGGGAAGTGAGCTCCGGGGCAGCTGGCGTGACAACGCCGCCGGGGTGATCGCCATCATCGGTTTCGGCGTGGTTCTGTACTTCTTGATAGACGGCTTGCTGCTGGACGACGACGCCGACCGCGTCAGCCCGTAAACCGAGCCGAGGCAAGGCCGGTCCGGCGGGAAACCGTCGCGCCTGGTTGCGTAAACCCCTTCTTGGTCGTCCACAGCAGCAACTTGCCACTTGGCCGAGCCAGTGGATGAATCTTCCTCCACGGCTACACCGCAACTGAAATCGTTAAGCCGAGAACGGCCAAACCGCCTCTGGCGCGGGCTCGAACCACAATGTCGGCGGTAGCGTCTTCCTTCGCCATCGCCCTTTTGCTCCGCTGTCCGGGTCACCGACATGTCTGCATGCCACACGAGCTACCCTTAGGAAAAGGCGCCCCGACTTTTTCCGAGGCCGAGGCACGACTCGTGGAGTGGGCGCTTTATGAGTCGCCCGCCAAGTATACAGCAGGACATCTACGGTAACTACGGTATCTTAACTGCGCTCAGCGGGTTCTCACAACTCGCCCGCATCAAGACGCACATAGCCATCGAGGGACGAGAGCAGGCGGTCTTGGGCTATGCTAATGATCCGTCCCATGTTTTCACCCACATATTCCTCGCGGCGCGTTTGGCTGGCTTTGCTTTTAGGGAGGCCCATCGCGCGGTGAATGGCGCCTTCGGAGATGCCGATACACAAGCGTTCGCGTTGCCAGACGATCTGAACCTCATCGCCCTTGCTCAAGATTGTTGGTGTGGAGGTCGGAAGCATCCAGCCGGCTCAGTCAGAAAGCAGCCAGCATTCGGCATCTCTGACATTGTCGAAGAAGCGGCATGTATCGCGGTCGACCGAGTTTCCCGTAACGATCATTCAAAAGGCGCGGAGACGACGAATTTGCATCGTTGCCGGCGAGTTTCCCGCAACGACGGCCATGCGTTCGGACATCAGCGCCGGATCATTCAAAAGAGCGCGGAACGCTTCCACCACCTGGTAGAATTGGATCTTGCATTGGGAGATGTCACATAGCGTGCGGTGGCGGCCCTTGACCTCGCCGAGTTTAGAATACGCTGCGCGTTGAGCCGCAGCGAAGTGTTTAACATCATCAGGGCTGAAAAGGCCGCCAACCTTGAGCTTTACCAAGCCCGCAGCGGCGTCGACAAAAATCGTGAATTTGCCTTCCATGTTATAGATATATGGGCAACACCGCTTAAGCTATCGCTAACGGCGGCGCTGGCATTTGGCCGAATCGACGTGGCTAATCAGCGGCTTGGAGTATGGGTCGAAGGGCTGAAGAACCGCACGAAGCGCTCAGGTGGAAGCAAGTTGAATCGAACTCTACCGGCAAGCCGGCGGCGTAACCGTTCGATAATCCCTTCGCTGGTACTTCAGGACCCGACTTGGGGGAGTCTGGCTATGAATGCGGATCCGAGCGAAGAGTTTGAACGGCCCAAGAGCAAGGGGCAACAATCCACCACCGCAAGCCAGCCATCGCTTCTGACTGGCTTGAACATGCGACCTCATCGAGAGTTGGTAAGCCTGGCTGCGAAGGCTCGCCTGTTCCAGCAGTCACAGCGTGCCGTCATCGTGACGAACATCTCCGTGGGCGGCTTCTGCGGAGAACGTGTGGATGACGTTCCCGTTGGCGCCCAAATGGTGCTGGAGGTGCAGGGCATCGGTCAGTTTCCTGCCATCGTGCGTTGGACCCACGATGGAAGCTTCGGCGCGCGCTTCAACGGTCGTTTGGGAATTCGGGAGAAAGAATCGATCGCAACGCTCGTTCGATTAAACCGCAAGAGCGATCGCAGACCGCCACTGGGTTCGTTGGCCTAAGCCGTCTCAGCACGCGTGCCACCAGCGAGCTTTCAAGCAGGCGGCGCGCTGACTGTCGAAAGAGTAAGCTGAATAAGGGGCCCCGCGACCACCCTGTGGTGAACCGCAGGCTAAGGGGCAGGCTACATCCTGGCATTAAGCCGACCGGCAGACGCGAGTTCGTGCCCGCGTGCCTCTTCTGAGCGACAGCCAGTAATCAAATGTCAAAGTGATGACTGTAGCCTCGGGAGTTGTTCGCTTCGGGGTTGCCGTGGCGCGCTGGGGGAAACTGCCATGGCTGAAGTCCTAGTTTATCAAAGGGAGGAGCAGGACGTCGGCCTCAACATTTCCGCTCGTGGCCATCACGTCGTCTACCGAGCCAACGAGATGAACCGCTGTCCCGGCTGTGGTCGTGCTCATTGGTATATCGGGCGCCAGACCGCGGAATGCGGATTTTGCGGAACGGCTGTAGCGCTTGCAGAAGCCAATTGGATCGGGCCCAGCAAAGCAGGTGAATCGAGGACGAGCAAAAGCGAAGGATGTGCCCCTGATGGCGCCGTGTCCGCTGAAAAAAAGCGGTCAGGTGGGCCCGATCAACGTCGATATAGCAGGAAGCCGGCAGGCGGCCGTAGGCTTCAGCTCCTGATCGATGACTCTCCCCACGCCTTCGCCATCCACAACATCTCGGAGGGTGGCATCATGGGGAATGATCCTGTTGGCCTGGAGCTAGGTACGTCGGTTCAGGTCAGGCTTGAGGACGGACTACTAGTGCCTGCGAGGGTCAAGTGGACTGAAGGGTCACTGATCGGACTCGCTTTCATTCACACGAGGGACGCGTGATCTTTCGTCGTGCTTACGGCTCCGTCCCAGCTGCGCCGAGTGGCATGAGCATCCGACAAGAAGCGACGCATGCCCTCGCGATCGCGGTAATCGTCGGGGTCGCTGTCTGGTCGGGCATGGCCGGCACAAAATTAGGCCGAGCGAGAGGAGGGTCGCTCCCCCTGCATCTTCTGGCAAGGGACCCCCGCGACTTGTGAGCACTCCTCCGAATACCGCACAAATCTATTTGCTCGGGTAATGGTGGCAGAGGCCGCGCGGCCAAGCTAGAGCCAGATCGTTTGAGGTGGAAGCGCTTCGCGCTTCCGCCGAAAGCGTGAATCTGGCTCTATTCAGATGGTTGAGACCAAGATTCACGCATCAGGTTGATTCAACCTGAAGCGATCTTGGTCTAGGTGACTGGTTGCAAGGCCAATGGCTTTTCAAACTGCGCGCCCAGCATCCCGCTTTCGAACCATCGCACCTGAGCTCTCACGATTCCGCGGCCGGGAATATGCGCCCCAAACCATGTACCAACCGCGAGTTCTTCATCGGCAATGGCCATGAACCCGCCATTTGACATGTTCCTGATGTGAACGAAGATCTCACGATCGTCAGGCAGAAGCAGCGCAGCTCGGATGGAGCGTACATCGCGCGGTGCCCGCGCCGCAAATCGTGCTTTTCGCTTTAGAGTAAGGCCCATTCCCCCAGTCCTCCCGGCTGTGAAGGTGCAGCCGCGCAAGCTAAGGGCGCGTTAATGCCATGCTGGGGGGGCGAGGTGTCGACGAGTTTAGGTCAGGTCGCATCCCCGTCATTCTCATGGGGTCTGAACTTAGCGGGAAGAATCGACGTGATGATCGCGGTCCCTGGGCGGGAGCGCTGCCGCCGCAAGGAGGGCGAAGGGGCCGGAGAGCAGCCCAAGCAGCGCCCACTTGATCCCCGATTGCCCTTTATCACGCCCGAGTAGTGCCGCCCCGGCCGCGACCAGCAGCCACATCGAAGTGATGAATTTGATCTGCTCCATCAAGAGGTGTCCTGATCCACAAGGAGAGTGGCGGGCCACAGCTTCGCAACACATAGTGCAGATGCCGTTATTGCCTCTTCGCTAGTGCCGTTCCCGCTTTGCCTGCTCAATCCATTCAATCGTTGAACCGGTTAGCTCGTGGACGAGAGCTCCAAGCTTGTCTTTCAGATCAGCTGGAAAAACAGGTTTCAGGATGATGCTGTTCGCCCCAAGCTCCCCAGCTCTCTGTCTCACCCTAGTGTTCCCAGAGCCGCTGAGCATGACGAACGCAGTTTTAGCCAAGGCAGGTTCTTCACGAACGGCCTTCAGGAACTGGAGACCGTCCATGTTGGGCATGTCGTAATCCGAGATGATGACATCGGGCCTTTTGGACCGCGCGAGTTCGAGTGCCTCAGAACCATCCTTCGCCGTGTATATTTGAGAGAAGCCCATTCGCTCCAGGATGCGGCGCAGCAGCGTGCGCATCACTTCCTCGTCATCGACGATCACCACCCTCAAGGCTGATGCTGCAACCATCGTCTTGTTTTTCCTTCCGAGTGACCTCTAGTGTAGCTCTTCGCACTCGCGCCGCCACACCATTACGCATTCGGCTCTGTCGGCAAAGCGCTGCCATGCCTCTGCTGCGAGAATGTAGCGTGTCTTCACGTTAGGGAGACTTGACGACGCGGCGTTCTTCAGCGCCTCGGCCGCCTGCTCGCGGTAAAACTGAGCGTCGGACATGTCCCTTCTCCTCTGGTTAGGGAGAGAATGACCGAACATGGTAACCGAAAGGTTAAAGCGCCGGTCGGAGTGGCTGCGAGCGCATGCCAGCCTACAACGGCTAGGTTTCTGCGTGTCGCTAGTGCCGCTCCCGCTTCGCCTGCTCGCGCATCTCCAACTCGGTCGACTTCGGTTCGGGCCGGGGAGGCCTAGGGCGCAGGTACAGTGTGGCGCGGATTGTGGCGAAAACACGTGCTTACTATGTGATTGCTAAACCGGAACAGAAAGTTATCCCCATCTTTGGCAAACGATGCTGCCGATGGAGCGCTACAACGCTCCGGGCAAGTCGTCGATGAACATGGACCTCCAGCCGAAATATGCTGACGAAGGCGGGGGCGTGGGCATTCAGATCTCGCCTCAGGTGCAACAAAATTTGGGCGTTCGAACTGCCCGCGTGGGGTTCGATAACCTGGCAGCGGCGATCGCTGTCGTGGGCCGAGTGGAGACAGACGAGCGGAGGATCTTCGAGGTTCAGACGCTCACACCGGGCTTCGTCGAACAGCTGAGTGTCAGAGCGGTGGGGGAGCAGGTCGGCAGAGGAGCTCGGGTTGCGAGCGTCTATTCGCCGGAGCTGCTTGGTGCTCAATATGAGTACGCAGCCCTCCTCAAGATCCGCCGCTCGACGATAACGCCTGGCCTGCGCAGCGCAGCGCGCCAGAGATTGCAGCTGCTTGGTCTCCCCGAGGCGGCTATCCGCAACCTCGATCGGGGTGGGAAACCCCAGCGCACCTACGGCGTCTTTGCTCCGCGCTCCGGGATTGTGACCGCCATTGGCGCACGACCAGGCGCCCGCGTCGAACCGGGCCAGTCGATACTCACCTTGGCTGATCTTTCGCAGGTGTGGGTGGTCGCGGAAGTGCCCGAGGTTTCGCTTGGCCAAATTCGCGTGGGTCAGGAGGCGGAGATCTCGTTCCCGGCCTATGGAGGCGAGACCTTCCAAGGTCGCATCGACTACATCTTCCCGACGCTCGACCCAGAAGCTCGTACCGCGCGAGTGCGTGTCACGCTGCCCAATCCGGGCGGGCGCCTCAAGATCGGCATGTTCGCGAACCTCACCATCGGCGGGGCGGCGACCGGCGGCCTGGTCGTTCCCACTGAGGCTGTAATCTCCACCGGCAGGCGCAACGTTGTCGTTGTTCAGCGTAGCGGCGGGTTCATCCCGGTCGAGGTCGAGGTTGGGCGCACGGTAGGAGACAGGACCGAAATCCGGCGGGGGCTCAACCTAAACGACGTGGTCGTGGTGTCTGGACAGTTCCTCATCGACTCCGAAGCCTCCCTTGCCGGCGTGATGGAACGTCTGTCGCGAGGGCAATCGCCTGCTGCCCAGCAGCAGAGGCAGACCGAGTTCATTCAGGGCCGAGGAGTCGTCAAAGGCGTTGACGGCGCGGGTGGTCGCATCACCCTCTCTCACGAGCCGCTACCGGCAATCAATTGGCCGGCGATGACGATGACCTTCCCAGTCAAGGACCGCGCGGTTCTGCGGGGGCGGAAGGCCGGCGAGCGAGTGATGTTTGCCTTCCAGAGGCCTCAGCAGGGTCAAACCCCTGCGATCGAGCGCATCGCTCCGGAGGCGGCGCAATGATCGAACGGGTCATTCGTTGGTCAGCTGCGAACCGGCTGATCGTCCTTCTTGCCGCCGCCTTCATCACGGCCGCAGGCTTGTACGCGGTGAGCAGGACTCCGCTCGATGCGATCCCGGACCTTTCGGACGTCCAAGTCATCATCCGAACGCCCTATCCGGGTCAGGCGCCTCAGATCGTCGAGGCGCAGATTACCTACCCGATCGCGACAACGATGCTGTCCGCCCCAAAGGTGAAGGCCGTTCGTGCCTTCTCCATGTTCGGCGACTCGTTCGTCACGATCATTTTCGAGGATGGCACGGACCTATATTGGGCCCGGTCAAGAGTCCTTGAGTATCTGAACCAGGCGGCCGGCGGCTTGCCACCCGGGGTGACCCCGGCGTTAGGCCCGGACGCGACCGGCGTTGGCTGGGCTTATCAGTATGCCCTTGTAGACCGCACCGGCAATAATGACCTGGGGCAGCTTCGGGCGCTCCAGGACTGGTTCCTCAAATATCAGCTCAAGGAAGTGCCCGGTGTGGCCGAGGTCGCCAGCGTCGGCGGTATGGTTCGTGCCTTCCAGGTCGAGGTCGATCCTGAGAAGCTCCAGCTCTACCGGGTGTCGGTCGGCGACGTAATGGAAGCGCTGCAGACGGCGAACAATGAGACCGGCGGCTCGGTTATCGAGCAGGCGGAAGCCGAGTACATGATCCGGGTCGGCGGCTACCTGGAGTCGCTCGATGACTTTCGAAACATTCCCCTGAAGGTCAGCGCCGGCGGCGTCCCGGTCACGATCGGAGACGTTGCGCGCGTCCAGATCGTCCCTGAATTCCGGCGTGGCATCGCCGAGCTGAACGGCCAGGGCGAAGTGGCGGGCGGTGTGATCGTTGTTCGTGCTGGAGCAGACACCAGGTCGGTGATCGAGGCGGTCAAGGAGAAGCTTGAGGAACTCAAGACAGCTCTTCCCAAAGGCGTTGAGGTGGTGACGGTCTACGATCGGTCATCCCTTATCGAGCGGGCCATCGAGAACCTTTCTCATAAGCTCATCGAAGAGTTCATCGTCGTGGCGATCGTCTGCGTCGTCTTCCTCCTCCACCTGCGCTCAGCGCTGGTGGCGATCCTGACGCTCCCGCTCGGGATCCTCGCTGCGTTCACCGTGATGTACTATCAGGGGGTGAACGCGAACATCCTCTCGCTTGGCGGCATCGCGCTGGCGATCGGCGCCATGGTCGATGCGGCCGTGGTGATGATCGAGAACGCCCACAAGAAGCTCGAGCACGCCGAGCACGAGCATGGCGGCATGACGGAGGAGCTGCGCAAGCGAACGCTCGTCGACGCGGCCGTCGAGGTCGGCCCCGCGCTGTTCTTCTCGCTCCTGATCATCACGCTCTCGTTCCTGCCGGTCTTTTCGCTGGAGGCGCAGGAGGGGAAGCTCTTCTCGCCTCTGGCCCTCACCAAGACATACTCGATGGCGGCGGCGGCCGGGCTTTCGGTCACACTGATCCCGGTCCTAATGATCATGTTCATCAAGGGGAAGATCCGTCCTGAAGAGAAGAACCCGATCAATCGCTGGCTGATCGCTGCGTACCGGCCTGCTCTTGTCTGGGTCATGAAGTGGCCCAAGCTCGTCCTTGGTCTTGCCATTGGAGCGCTTCTTCTCACTGCCTGGCCGCTGTCTCGTCTCGGAGGCGAGTTCATGCCTGCATTGGCGGAGGGCGACCTCCTCTACATGCCGACGGCGCTTCCAGGCCTGTCCGCGTCCAAAGCGTCTGAGCTTCTCCAGATCACGAACCGCATGATCAAGACGGTTCCCGAGGTGAAGACGGTGTTCGGCAAGGCAGGACGCGCTGAGACGGCCACGGACCCGGCACCGCTCGAAATGTTCGAGACGGTCATTCAGCTCAAGCCTCAGAGCCAATGGCGGCCTGGCATGACGATGGAGAAGCTGATCGCCGAGCTCGATACTCGCGTGAAGGTGCCCGGCCTTGCCAACGTGTTCGTGCCGCCGATCCGGAACAGGATCGACATGCTCGCGACGGGCATCAAGAGCCCGGTCGGTGTGAAGGTCAGCGGAGCTGATCTCGCGACCCTCGACCGACTTGGAGCGAAGATCGCGCAGGTGGTGAAAACCGTTCCTGGCACCACTTCCGCTATCTCGGACCGCATCCTCGGCGGCCGCTACATCGACATCAAGATCGACCGGCTCGCGGCTGCTCGATACGGGCTGTCCATCGAAGACGTGCAGAACACGGCCGCCGGAGCAGTTGGCGGCATGTCGGTCGACGAGAAGATCGAGGGGCTGGCGCGGTTCCCGATCAACGTGCGCTTTCCCCGCGAAACGCGCGGGAGTGTGGAAGCTCTGCGTAATCTGCCACTCGTTGCTCCGACCGGCGGCATCGTTCCGCTGGGCGCCGTCGCCAGCGTCGAGATCGCTGACGGTCCGGTGATGGTGAAAAGCGAGAACGCGCGGCCCTCCGCCTGGGTCTACATCGACGTTCGGGACCGCGACGTCGTCGGGTTCGTCAATGAGGCTCGCGAGAAGGTGGCGCGCGAGGTTCAGATGCCGCCTGGCTATTCAATCAGCTGGTCAGGCCAGTTCGAATATGCCGAGCGTGCGTCGAAGAGGTTGGCCGTCATCGTGCCGCTGACGATCGGCGTTATCTTCCTTCTACCTATCTCGCCTTTAAGCGAGTGCGTGAGCCGCTGATCGTCCTCTTGGCGCTGCCGTTCGCGCTCGTCGGCGGCGTCTGGCTGATTTACCTGATGGGTCACGCTATCTCGGTCGCGACGGCGGTAGGCTTCATCGCTCTCGCGGGCCTTGCCGCTGAGTTCGGCGTCATCATGCTTGTCTACCTCGACAAGGCGATCGAGGAGCGGATCGAAGCCGGCAAGTTCTCCACGACCGAGGATCTCGAGGACGCGCTCATGGAAGGAGCGGTCTTGCGAGTGAGGCCAAAAGCCATGACGGCTGCGGTCATCCTTGCCGGTCTTTTCCCGCTGCTCATCGGCGAAGGCACCGGCTCGGAGATCATGCAGCGGCTCGCCGCTCCGATGGTCGGCGGGATGATCACCGCGCCGCTGCTGTCACTCTTCGTTCTCCCTGCGATCTACAAGCTCCTCGGCGTGAAGCAGTTCATGCGTGAGGCTGTTGATCCTAAGGAGCCGGACGTCGCCCCGGCCGCGAAACCGCAGATGACTTAGCCGAAGGCTTCCCAGCTTGGATCAACCACCGACGATAGGAACCTGCGATGATGATGGAAGGCCATGGAATGGCGATGATGATGGGTATGGGAGTGGCCTGGCTCCTTACAATTGTGGCCCTGCTCCTCGGGATTGCCGCGCTCATCAAATACCTTCGATCCGGCCGCCACTGATCGGCTTCTGCAAGTGGTCGAAGGTTCCGGTATTCAGTCCTCCCGCTCCGTTGTAGCGATAGCGAACACTAAAGATACCGGCGCTGGGACCAGACCGACCGTCCCGGAAAATAGCCAAAGGGGGCTCAATGTGATAGCCTCCGTCTCCGCCAATAAGGCATCGTTACCGCGCGCATAGTTTCGCGCGGCCCCTGAAAACTCCCATTTTCCGTAGATTTTTGAGGGTATCGGTGAAAGGCGGGTGGGGGTGCCGGGCCGGCGATTACCCACTGGGTCTCTCGGTTGCACATGAAGCCGATCTGGCGCCTTCCAGAGTGCCGGGAATATCCCCCTGTGATCCAACTGCCATGGCTTAGTGTCCGCTAATTGCCAACCCCGGACATTTCAGCTCAAGATGTTGATTCCGAAAGCAGACCTCTCGTTTGACGTTCGTGATGATGGCGCTTCCCGCACCACGCGTTTTAATTCGACAAGGCCGGAACCAAGCCTGCCCTGAGGCTTTTATGTTGCACCGCAGCAAAAGCGAGGCCGCCGAGGCCCGTAGCGGCGGATCCCCATCAGAAAGGCTTTGTATGACTTTGCGCCAGACACTCGAGGCGGCCCCGACCAGGACCAAAGAACTCATTGAAAAGCTTGGCGGCACGTCCAACCAGGCACTCAAAACCCGCGACAGCCTGTTTGCCGAGCTGAAGGAGCAATTGGGCCTATATCTCGACGTGGAAGACCAGCATCTTCTGCCGCTGCTTCGCAAGCATCCGGAGACGAAGCCGCTCGCGTCGGATGCAACCAAGGCAAGCAAGGACCTGCGCGCCCGGCTGAGAGAAGTCGAAGCAGCGCCTCGGGACAATGACGAATTCCTTGCCAAGGTGAAAGAGCTTCAGACGCTTCTCCAGCAGCACGTCAGGGATGAGCGTCGCGATCTCCTGCCGGCTGTCCTGAAGGCGCTCGACGATGATGAAGCCGGCAAGCTGGCCGACGCCATCGACGGCGGTTTCGCTGAAGCCGAGGAAGCGAAGCGCGGCAAGCGCCAAGCCGCTGCTTCGGCGAAGAGAGAGGCTGAACTGGCGGAGCAGGCCGAGGCGGCCGAGCGCGCGGCGCGGCGCGCCGAGAAGACAGCGGCGCGTGACGCTCGCGCGGCGGCGGACCGGGCGGCAGAAGCGGCCACCGCCACGATCGCTCAAGCTGTTGAGCGAACCAGCGAAGCAGCCTCGCAAGCGCAGGGTGCGCTGACCAGCTATAGCGGCACGTTCCAGAAGGCCACGGCTGATCTTCGTGCGATGTCGGCCTCGACGAGCATCGCCGCGCAGGGGCTTCACAGCTCATGTCGGCCTGGATGGAGTGGATCGGCAAGGCCACCCGCGCTCAAGCGGACGCGTCCCGCCGCATGCTGGAGTGCACCAACGTCGCGCAACTGGCCGAAGTGCAAAGCGAGATCCTGTCGAACGCGACAAGCAATCTCATCGAAAGCAACGCGGCCTTTCTAGAGATAGCGCAGCAGACGTCGAAGAAGGCACTTTCGCCGCTCGAAATCCAGCGGGCCCGATAGCGACACCGGGAGGAGGGGGTAGACGACCCCCTCCTCCCTCGTCCAGCCCGGCGCACTCGCGGCGCCTTGTCTCACGACCCCCGCCTGGAACGATCAAGCGCGCGCTCCCGTCACTCCAGACCGACGAACTCTATCGCGTCTTTGAAAAAGAGGGTGTGGATGTTCTTGCCCCCTTCATCGCGAACTTCGATGCTGTAGCCCATGTTGACGTGCCCGCTCAGGCAATCGTCGGCGATGATCTCCCGAGCGGCCCTGAGCGTGCGCCGGGGAACGTCGGCCAGGTCGAGGTTCGACCCCTGCTGGTCCAGCAGATAGTCTGAATGGTCGCAAAGGTGGAAAAACATCTTAGGCACGGGCGCTCCTCTTTGACGGGAGCACTGCCGGTCTCTCAGCCGTAGGAGCAATCTACTCTTACGGTCTAAGCTAAGCGAACGAAGCGGCCCCATGTTCCGCGCCAGCCTTGGCTGCCTGGGGCGGGAGCGATATCAGGCAAGCGCCGAGGGCTGCTCCGGCATGTGGAGATAATGGGTGTTGAAGTCCCCCGCCCGGGCCAGCTGCTGCCAATCGAGGATGATCACCGATCGCCTGGTACGTTCCGTAAGGCCCTCCCGATCCAGGGCCATCAACGTCCGGTTGACGTGGACCGACGTCAGCCCGACCACGTCGCCGATCTGCTCCTGCGTCATCGGGAGCTCATAATTGCATGTTTCCCCGAGACCGATCGCCTCCAGCCGCACCGCGAACTCGCACAGAAAGTGAGCGATGCGCTGCTTGGCATTGCGCCGGCCGACATTGGCGATCCACTCCCGAAAGATCGATCCGTCGATCAGCGTCTCCAGCCACATGGCCTTGCCCACGGAGCTGAAAGAGAATGCCAGCTCTTCCAGCGACGTGCGCGGGATGAATGCGACCTCACATTGAGTGAGGGTCTGCACATTATGGTCGGAGCTTGCGAAGAAGGTGTTTTGCAGGTCCACCATGTCGCCCGCCATGTGAATGGCAAGGATCTGACGCCCTCCGTTGGCAACGATCTTATGCCGGTAGGAAAAGCCGGAGAGCATCAGGCAACAGTGGCTTGGCCGGTCGCGTTCGCGAACGATGTGCTCGCCGGCCGGCATCACACGCACCGAATGCGGCAGCGCCAACACTGCAGCACTGGCGGGTTCGGACAGAGGCACTCTGCTGCCCAGTCTCTGTGCAAAAGCTGTCAGCGGGTGCGGGTCTCGGCTGCTCATCGGCGCTCCTCGCGCAAGAGGAGCGACTGCGTCTCTCCGCTGCCTTGATGCCATGGCAGCACGCGGCGGGGCGTCATTAACATTTGTTGGGCGACAAGCCAGCCCGGTAATCCTGGGTCAGGTAGCTCTCCGTCATGGTTCAGCTCCGAGGCGCCACAGCTCTGACAAAAGTTAGCGCGATTCGATTAGTAGCCCAATTTGATTCATATTAAGAGACTCCCATCATCGGGAAACAGCCTGCAGGCTTCGGTGGCTGAGAGACCGGTCGTCGCGCTCCCGCTTGCAAAAAGGGAGCCGCATCATGAGCCTCTCGTTACCCAATCCGTTCCAAAGCTGGTTCGAAAAGCTCGCCAGCCGTTCCACATTGGGCGGGCAGGAGCGCGAAGCGATACTCCGCCTTCCGGGGCACGCGACCCAAGTTCAATCCAACCGGGACATCGTGCACTTGGGAGAGCGGGTCGATCATGCGTCGCTGGTCGTGAGTGGGCTGATCGGGCGCTTCGGCCAGAACAGCGAAGGCCAAAGGCAGATCATCGCGGTTCACATCGGCGGCGACATGGCCGACCTGCACTCCGTGGTGGCACCCGACGCCGCCTCGGCGCTTCAGGCTCTCAGCGTCACCACCATCCTAAAGGTCCCCCACTCGGCACTGAGGGAAGTGGCAAGGCGCTACCCGGCGATTGCCGAAGCCTTTTGGAGGGAGTCGGTCGTTGATGCCGCGGTGCTTGCGGAGTGGGTCGTGAACGTCGGCCGAAGAGACGCCCGCACGAGGGCCGCTCACCTATTATGCGAAATGGCCTGCCGCTACGAAGCAACGGACAGCGACCTCGGCTTGAGCTTCGACTTTCCTGCCACGCAGGTCCATCTGGCGGACATGATGGCGCTCACTGCGGTGCATGTGAACCGCACATTGAAGGCCCTCAGGGACGACGGGCTGGCGAACGTTCGTAAAAGGACTGTGCATATCCTCGATTGGAACGGCATCGTCGCAGCGGGCGAGTTCGACCCGACCTACCTGCAGATCGCCAAGCCGGCGAATGACAATGGGAGCCGCCTTGAAGCTAGACCAAGATCGCTTCAGGTTGGATCAACCTGAAGCGTGAATCTTGGTCTCAACCATTCGAATAGAGCCAGATTCACGCTTTCGGCGGAAGCGCGAAGCGCTTCCACCTCAAACGATCTGGCTCTAGGCTGGCCGTTCGATAGCCTCCGCAAAGGCAATGGTAAGGACGTGGTGCCCCTCGGCGTCGTCGACCTCGACACGTTCGGAGAGGGCGAGGCGTCCCTCCAGAACCTCGGCCGCGATGATGCCGCGCGCTCCGAGAATGGCCTGCTGCCGGGCCGCATCGACGTCGGGCAGATCCAGGCCCTCTTCGTCCTCGGCCTCTATCCGACCACCCCGAACGTGGAAATAGTAACGGGACATTCGGCTTCGATATCAGCTTGCCGCTGAACGTCTGCTAAATGGATGAAGCCGCGCCTACGCCACCGCGGGATCATCGTTGGGGTTTTCCTGTCTCGGCCGGTTCGGCCACCGCTTCGCGAAACGACACGGTTGAGATGAGCCGGTGGTCTTCGTCCTCGATCTCTATGAACGAGGCCCTCCTCAGCACACCGGCCCTTACTTCCCCGGCCAGGATGTCTCGGAGACCATCAACTGCCATCAGGCGCGCAGCGTCCAGATCCGGAAGCTCCGCGCCTTCCTCGTCTTCAGTGAAGCCTTTGCCATCGCAGACGTGCAGGTAGTAGCGGGGCATCAACGCGAAATGCGATCAGCCCTCCTTCGGTTCCCGCGTTGCCGTCACGGCGCAACTCCGAACCTGTTGCGGCCGGCCGATCGCCGCAATTTCGGCCTCGCAGCCTGTTAAATAGATTTGCGGCCGCATCATGCCGGTGATGTCGACGCACAGCCTTCGGCTCGTGTCGAAGCCGATCTGCCGGATCAATGGGCGAGCCGATATCGAGCGGCCGATTGCAACGCTCCAGCTTGTTCTTTAGCGTCCTCCCATGAGGTCCCGCAACGAGCTCGACCGTCTTCTGGTCACATTGGATGTTGATGTCCAAACGCTCGCATTCTGCGAACTGCGGCGCGGCCGACGGCTGATAGCACCCCCCGTGAACGCAATCATGATGCACTACGTCCTCGAGGGGACGATGCACGTGACCGTTCCCGGGATGAAGCCCCTGGTCTGCAATCCAGGGTGCATAGCACTGATCCCGCCTGCCGTTCCGCTCCACGTGGCCGCGGACGATGGGCCGGCATCCGACGTCATCGCCACGGAGCATTGTTCGGTCACGCGCGATGGTATCCTGTTCTGCGATGCGGCGGATGGGGGCGTCGGCGACCTGCGCTACGTGTCGGGTCTGGTGCTCGCGAGTTTCTCCGGTTCGTTCGGTCTCTTCGACACGCTCAAGAAGCCGATTTCGCAGCATTTGGGCGACATCGAGCTCGTCCGGCACGCCTATAGCAGCATGCTGAACGAACTTGCGAACCCTCAGCTGGGGGCACGAGCACTTACCAGCGCGCTCATGAAGGCGTGCATGGTCCTAGTGATACGCCAGTTCATGGCGACCGCCGGGCCGCGAACCTTCTTATTGGAGTCGCTTCCCGACAGGCGATTTGCCAATGCTATCGACGCGGTTCTCGCTCGGCCCGCCGATCACCACACTCTGCTTTCGATGGCAAAGGCGGCCGGGATGAGCCGCTCGTCGTTCGGGATGGGTTTTTCGAAGGCTTTTGGGATGAGCGCGATGGAATTCGTCGCCAAGACGCGGCTCTATCATGCTGCTCAGTTGCTTCGATCGACACCGCTCCCGGTCAAAACCATCGCCGGGACGGTCGGTTTTTCCAGCCGAAGCCATTTCTCCCGCGCGTTCAAGGCTGCATATGGTGAGGATCCGACCGCATATCGGTCGAGTGTCGGCCACGATGCCACTGATCCTCCCCACCTCTCAATGGATTTCGGGCTGCCTCTGGCTTGGCTTTGGAACATTGATCGCCCCGAGAAGAACAGCGCCTGCCGCCCGCTGCCGCGCTGCCTCGCATGCCCCGCGAGTGCCGAACTTGATTTTTAGACCGCCAGCCGCCACCGCATCCCGCCATGCTCAGCCTCAATTTCATCCGCGAGAACCGGGAGGTCGTTGAAAAGGCGATCGCCGAGAAGAATGTGAAGCTCGATCTGGGCGAGCTCCTCCGCCTCGACGGCGAGGTGCGGTCGATGAGGTCGGAGATCGACGAGCTTCGGCGGCAGCGGAACGAGATCAGCGCCGGCTTCAAGACCGCGGATCCGTCCGAGCGGCCGGCGCTCGGGGCCCGGGCCAAGGAGATGGGCGCGCGCGCGTCCGAGGTCGAGGCGGCGCTGGCGGAGAAGAGCGCCGCCATGGACGCGCTGATGCTCCGCCTGCCGGGGATCCCCTGGGACGGCGCTCCCGTGGGGCCGGATGAGAGCTTCAACACCGTCGTCCGCCAGGAAGGCACGATCCCCAGCTTCGATTTCGAGCCGCGCGACCATGTCGCGCTCCTGGAGATGAACGACTGGGCCGAGCTTGGCCGGATCACGCAGGTCTCCGGCGCGCGGCAATATTGCCTCAAAGGGCGGCTCGCGATGCTGGAGCAGGCGCTGATATTGTGGGCGCAGCAGCGGCTGGCGGCGGACGGCTTCACGCCTATGACGGTGCCGGCGCTGGCCCGCCCGCAGGCGTTCGTCGCGACCGGCCATTTCCCCGGCCATGAGGAAGAGGCCTATGAGATCCCGAAGGACGAGCTCTACCTCGCCGGCACCGGCGAGATCGCGCTGACGTCGCTCCATTCGGGCGAGATCCTGGAAGCGCAGCAGCTGCCGATCCTCTATGCCGGCTATTCGCCCTGCTTCCGCCGGGAGGCGGGCAGCGCCGGGCGCGACGTGCGCGGGCTGCTGCGCGTCCACCAATTCTACAAGCTCGAACAATATGTGATCTGCCCCGACGACCCGGAGGTATCCGCCCGCTGGCACGCCCGGCTGCTGGCCAATGCCGAGGGGATGCTGCGCGCGCTCGAAATCCCTTACCAGGTGATCGAAGCCTCCACCGGCGACATGGGCCTCGGCAAATATCGCATGAACGACATCGAGAGCTGGGTCCCGAGCCTCGGCAAATATCGCGAGACGCACAGCTGCTCGACGCTGCACGATTGGCAGGCCCGCCGCGCGAACCTGCGCTGGCGCGACGGGGAACGGAAGGTGCGCTTCGTCCACACGCTCAACAACACCGCGCTCGCGAGCCCACGGATCCTGGTGCCGCTGCTCGAAAATCACCAAGAGGCGGACGGGCGCGTGCGGCTGCCGGAGGCGCTGCAGCCGCTGATGGGCAGCGAGTATCTCTGATTGATGCGCTCGGCGCCGTCTATTTCTCCTTCCCCGTCCTTTCCGAGCCGTCAGCCGATTTCACCTGACTGGAAAGCACTCTATCTTGACGGCTATGGCACGTGAGACCCCAGACGACCGGGCGCCGCCGCTGCGCTTTCTCCTGCGCGAGGGAGCGGCGGTCGCTGCGCGCGTCTACGGCAGCTTCGGCTCGCTTGGCCCCCGCGGTGCGGCCGATGCCCAGCCTTTGATGATCATTCCCGGGTTCTTCGCCTCGGATCGGTCCACATTGGGGCTCCAACGGGCTCTCGCCAGGGAAGGCTACCGCGTCTCGGGATGGGGCCTCGGCCGCAATCTCGGCGCGCGTGCCGACACGATCGACCGGATCGTCGAACGCCTCGAAGCCTTTTGCGGATCCAGGCCCGCGATCCTCGTCGGCTGGAGCCTCGGCGGCATCTATGCTCGCGAAACCGCGAAGCAGCGGCCGGACTTGGTTGCCAAGGTGGTGACGATGGGCTCCCCCTTTTCCGGCGACCCGCGGGCGAACAATGCCTGGCGGCTCTACGAATTCGTCAGCCGCCACCCTGTCGATCGGCCGCCGATCGCCATCGAGCCTGGCGCCAAGCCGCCGGTGCCGACGCTTGCCCTCTGGTCGCGCCGCGACGGAATGGTCGCTCCGGCCTGCGCCCGCGGCGAGGGCCACGAAAGCGACCGCCAGCTCGAGCTCGGCTGCAGCCATATGGGCTTCGCCACCAGCCCCCGCGCCTTTCGCGCCATCGCCGAGGCGATCAAGGCTTTCTGAACATGCGAGTGACGCCGCACCCGGCAATCGACGGGCTCACTTCCCCTCCAGCTGCGTGATGATGAAGGCGGAGGCCTCCGCCACCTCGCGCAGGCTGTCCCAGCGCCCCGATTTGCCGCCATGGCCGGCGCCCATGTTGATCTTCAAGAGGAGCGGATTGCCGTCGGTTTTGGTCGCCCGCAGTCTCGCCGCCCATTTGACCGGCTCCCAATAAGTGACGCGCGGATCATGGAGCCCGCCGGTGATTAGCATTGGCGGATAATCCTGCGCCTTCACATTGTCGTAGGGCGAGTAGCTCCGCAGCAGCTCGAAGGCGGCCTTGTCGGCGATCGGATTGCCCCATTCGGGCCACTCGCCCGGCGTGAGCGGAAGCGTATCGTCGAGCATCGTCGCCAGCACGTCGACGAACGGCACGTCGGCCACCACCGCGCCCCAGAGATGCGGATCGGTATTGGCAACGACGCCCATCAGCTTGCCGCCCGCCGAGCCGCCCTGGATGGCGATCTTCCCCGGCGCCGTAAAGCCGTGGGCGACGAGACCATTGGCCACGTCGACGAAATCGTTGAACGTGTTGGTTCGCTTGGCCAGCTTGCCGTCGAGGAACCAGCCATAGCCGAGATCGTCGCCGCCGCGGACATGGGCGATGGCGCAGGCGAAGCCGCGATCGAGCAGGCTGAGGCGCGCGGCCGAGAAGCTCGGCGGGATCGCATAGCCGTAAGCGCCGTAGGCATAGAGATAGAGCTTGCCCTNATAGCCTTGCCCCTGTGAAACTCCCGGCGCATATAGCGCCGCGAGAAAGCCGGCGGCGCCTCTCTGCCGCACGAGGCTCGGGAGCCGACAATATGAATGCCGACAATGTTGCTGGCGCTGCTTCCTCGGGAAGCAGCTTTGGATCCAGCAACATGGTAGCGGACGGAGCCGCTGACCTGCCTTATATCGACGCCCTTCGACGCATGTTGGTTGAAGGCGCGCTTCCCGGCGAGATCGCCGATTTCACGCACAGGGAGCAGCAGGAGGCGGCGCGCTTCGTCGCCGGATGCGCCGAGCGGAGACCGCGCGGCATCGCCCTCGTTCGGCTGGAATCGATGGGCGGGCAGCTCGGCCACCGCCGCATGCGGATCGGCATCGTCAACGACGACATGCCCTTCCTCGTCGATTCCGTGGCGATGGCGATCACGGCGCACGGGCTCATCATCCACCGCCTGCTCCACCCGGTCGTCTGCGTCGAGCGCGGCGAAGACGATGCGCTGAAGGGCATCCATCCGCTTTGCGAGGAATCGCCCCGGCGGGAATCGATGATGTATATCGAGGTCGATCGCGCCGACGCGCGCGACCGGCGCGAGCTCGTCGCCGAGCTCCACCATGTGCTTGCGGATGTCCGCGCCTCGGTCGCCGACTGGCACAAGCTGCAGGCGAGCATGCGCGCCGATGCCGAGGCTCTGCAGAGCGAGGAGGGCGCCGGCCTGCTGCGCTGGTTCGCCGACGGAGCGATGACCCTGCTCGGCCGTCAGATCGAATGTCCAAGCCAGCTCGAGTCCGAGACGCTGGGGCTGCTCAAGATCCCGGGCGAGAATCTGTGGGCCGAAGGCAGCTGCGCCGCCGCCATGCTCTACTTCGAAAGCGGCGGCCAGGAGCCGCTCGTCGCCAAGTCGGACCGGCTGTCGAGCGTTCACCGGCGGGTTCCGTTCGATCTTGTGGTGGTTCCGGTGCGCGAGGGCGGCAAGGCGGTGGCGCTTTCCGTGCACGCGGGGCTCTGGACCAGCCAGGCGCTGAAGGCCGATCCGAACACCGTCCCCGTGCTCCGGACGCGGCTGGCGGCGCTGGAGCAGGAGTTCGGCTTCGATCCGCGCGGCCATGCCGGCAAGGCCTTGCGGCACGCCTTCGCCTCGCTCCCGCACGACCTGCTCGTCGGCCTTCCGGAGGATCAGGTGCGCGAGCTCACGCTCACGGCGATGTCGCTGACCGACCGCCCCCGCCCGACCCTGATGCTGCTGCAGAGCGCGCTGAAGCGTCACCTCTTCGCCTTCGTCTGGCTGCCGCGCGACGAGCTCACCACCCGCCGCCGGCTGGCGATCGGGGTCATGATGGAGGAAGCGGCCGCCGGAACCATCGCCAATTGGTCGGTCGAGCTCGGCGACGGCGAGCTCGCGCTCATCCGTTACACGATCAGCATCGATCCGGCAAAGCCGATGCCCGACGTCGAGGCGTTGAACGCCCGCCTCAACACGATGGTGCGCGGCTGGGAGCCGAGCGTCGAGGAAGCCCTGGGAACCCTGGTCGGTTCCGCCCGCGCGACGCGGCTCGCGCTCAGCTACATGGACGATTTTCCGGAAAACTATCGCACCCGCACCGAGCCGCTCGACGCGGCGCACGACATTTGCCGCATCTCCGATCTCGACGGCGCGGAGTCGCGCGCTGCTCGGCTCTATCGCAGGGAAGAGGACAGGCTGAACGCCCTTCGCCTCAAGACCTACCGGCTGGCCGGCGTGATCCCGCTTTCGGAAGCGGTGCCGGTGTTCGAGAATTTCGGCTTCCGCGTGCTCGAGGAGCAGCCGACCGCGCTCGACGGCGGGCAGCTCGGCTATATCCACGACTTCACCCTCGAAATGCCCGGCGACGGCAGCGCCGTCGAGGTGCTGAAGCGGTCCGAGGTGGTCGAGCGCGCCATCGCCGCAGTGCTCGAGGGCCATGCCGAGAATGACGGCTTCAACCAGCTGCTGGTCGGCGCCGGGCTTGCTCCGCGCGACGTGGTCCTGTTTCGCGCCTGGTTCCGCTATCTTCGCCAGACCGGCCTCTCCTACAGCCTGATGACGGTGGTCGAGGCGTTGCGCCGCGCGCCGAACGTCGCGCGCGGGCTCGTCGCCTTGTTCGACGCCCGCCACGATCCCGCCACCGAAGGCGATCGCCAGGAGGCGGAGCGCAAGGCCGACGAGGCGATCAACCAGGGTCTGGCTCAAGTTGCCGCGATCGACGAGGATCGCATCCTGCGCCTCGTCCGCGGCGTGGTGAATGCGACGCTTCGCACCAATGCCTATGCCGACAGCGCCCGCGAGGCGCTCGCCTTCAAGCTCGATTCCTGCCTTGTCCCGGGCCTGCCGGCGCCGGTGCCGTGGCGCGAGATCTGGGTTTATTCCCCGCGCGTCGAAGGCATCCACCTGCGCGGCGGCCCGGTCGCCCGCGGCGGCCTTCGCTGGTCCGACCGGCGCGACGATTTCCGCACCGAGATCCTCGGCCTGATGAAGGCGCAGGTGGTGAAGAACGCGGTGATCGTTCCGACCGGCGCAAAGGGCGGCTTCTATCCCAAGCAGCTGCCGCCGATGAGCGACCGCGATGCCTGGATGAAGGAAGGCACGGAATCCTACCGCATCTTCATCCGCTCGCTGACGCTGAAGAGGCCGAACTGCCTGTGGCGCTCGTCGTCCCAGCCGGGAAAGCTGGCGATGGGGTAAAGGCAGACGCCCGCCACCGGAACGCCGAGCCGAATGGCTTCGCGCACCTCGTCGCAGACATAGTGGAACCAGGCAGGACGGGCCGACCCTTCGGCGCCGGTTTCCGTGATGAGGAGCGGGCGCCCGTAGCGCTCGTACGTCTCCACCAACATGTCGGCGAGCGGGCGGTAATCGTGACGGCCGAGCGGGATTGTCGAGCCTTCGAGATACCATTGATTGTCCGAGTAGAAGTTGAGCCCCACGGCATCCAACCATTCCGGCGAGCCGCCGAGCTCGGGCGCGGTGCGGCCGCTCAGCATGTCGTAGGTATGATATTGGCTGAGCCGCTTGGCCTCCGCCGCCGCGGCATCGGCTGCAGTCCTGGGAAGCACGTTGATCAGCGGCTCCGCCCAGATGAAGCGGCAGTCCGGATCGGCCTCGCGCATCGCGCGCATGCCCGCCACCGCCGTCGAGACGAAGTGGCGCTTCAGCCAACCGTCTTCCTCGTCGGGCCCGATCGGCGAGAACACGCCGTTCCTCGCCGCCCAGGTGAGGAAGGAGATTTCGTTCAGCGGGCAGACGATCGCGGCCGTGCCGGTGACCTCGCGGTGGAGCTGTACCGCCGCCGCCGCGAAGCGCGCGTAGCAACGGATGAATTCCGGACTTCCCTGGTCGAGATGATCGGGCGAACCGTAGTGGAAGAGGTCCCACATCACCTGCACGCCGCTCTCGGCCGCCGCTTCCAGCATCGGCAGCCAACACGACCAGTCGTAGCGGCCCGGCTCCCGCTCGATCAGGTGCCAGCGCAGGCCGTCGCGGATGGTGAGCAGCCCATGCTGCGCGCAAATACGATAATCGTCGCGGACGAGCCGGTCGTGACCGGTGGCGGCGATCAGATCGAGGCGAACGCCGTCGCTGCGGCGGCGGTGGGACGAGCATTCGAAGCCCGCCATGTAGAAGCTTTGGAAGGGGATGTTGGCCATGACCCGTGCCAATCCCCGGGCGGTCCATGGGTTGCAGCGGCGGGGACGAAACCTCGCTAACCTAGGTTGAGGCTTCGAGTTGATCACGGCTCGCGCCGAGCTTGTGAAGGGCTGTCCTTCTTCTCTTAGACCAAGATCGCTTCAGGGTGAATCAACCTGAAGCGTGTTCGTCGATGTAAGCGGACCGGCGGGTGGCGCACAGCAGCCATCGCCGAGAGTTTCGCTCTCAAGCCACGACTGAACGGCGGCCATCCTCCTTGGTTGGTAAGAAGATTTTCCCGGAATGCCGGCGGGGAGCTTTGCAACCCCCGGCAGCGTGAGTTGTTTTGCTGCGGAACCCAACAGCGGTCGTAGCTCAATTGCTGCCCGTTTAGCGACGGGCGGAAAGGGATCGGTGCGTCGTGCAGGAGGATCAGCAGGACGAGCCGCTCGACGTCGAGGGCCGCGGACAAAGTTCAGGCGTGCCGGCCAAGGGCAGCATGGACGTCGGCGCTCGTGAGCCGCTTGAAAGCCAGGGCCTGCATCACTGGCGCGAGAGCACGATCACCGAGCCCGGCTTGGACGATCGCGGCGACGTCTTCTTCGCGGCGATCCAAATGACCCGAATGCCGATGGTGCTGACCGACCCCAACCAACACGACCATCCAATCGTGTTCGCTAACAAGGCGTTCCTCGACCTTACCCTCTATGAAGAGACCGAGGTGCTTGGCCGCAACTGTCGTTTCCTCCAGGGCGCCCAGACCGACCGCGAGCAGGTCGCCGAATTGCGGCGCACGGTGGAGAAGCGGGAGTCGATCGCGCTCGAAATCCTCAACTACAAGCGCGACGGCACACCCTTCTGGAACGCCGTTTTCATTGGACCTGTCTACGACACGTCCGGCAATCTGCTCTATTTCTATTCCAGCCAGCTCGACGTCACGCGGAGACGCGAGAGCGAGCAATCCTTTCAGCAAGCGCAGAAGATGGAGGCGATCGGTCAGCTCACCGCCGGTCTCGCGCACGACTTCAACAATCTGCTTCAGGTCGTGAACGGAAATCTGGAGCTGCTCGCCGTGCGGACCGAGGACGAGCGAAGCCTCCGTTATCTGGAGCGCGCCCGGACAGCGGCCGAGCGCGGCGCGAAGTTGACCGGGCAATTGCTTGCTTTCGCGCGCAAGACACGACTTGAATCGAAGCCGATAGACGTCAGCGCGTGCATCACGGGCTTTGCCGAGATGGTGGAGAGTTCGCTCGGGACCGAGGTCGAGCTGCATCTCAGCTTACGCCGCGGCTTGCCCCGCGCCGTGCTCGACCCCGAGCAGTTCGAGATGGCGATCTTCAACATCGCGCTGAACGCCAGGGACGCAATGCCCAAGGGTGGACTCGTGACGATCTCCACCGGCAAGCTCCACCTCAACGGAGATGCTGCCGGGAATGGCCTGACCCCCGGTGACTATATCGTGATCGAGGTTCGGGACGAGGGAGAGGGAATGGCGCCGCACGTTGCAGCGCGCGCGACCGAGCCGTTCTTCACGACCAAGCCGACCGGAAAGGGGACTGGCCTCGGGCTCGCCATGGCCAGCGGGTTCGTGCAACAGTCTCGCGGGCGCCTCGAGATCGAATCGGAGCCGGGCCGCGGCACCGCCATCCGCATGCTGTTCCCCGTCGCATCGGCGGACCTGCCAGAGGCGCCGCCGCCGGCACACCGCCCCGTGCGCGCTAATCCTCGCCAAGAGCGGCCTTCGGCTCACATATTGGTGGTAGAGGACAGCTCCGAGGTGCTGGTTCTCGCGCGCGAGAACCTGGAGGAGGCGGGCTATCGCGTCACCACGGCACCATTGGGCGAGGCAGGTCTGGAGGCATTCAGGCGGTCGCTGAGCCAAGACCGCGTGGACCTGCTGTTTACGGATCTCGTAATGCCGGGCGCGATGAACGGCCTCGTGCTTGCGGAGGAGGTAATCAGGTTGGACCCGGACGTCGCAGTCCTGATGACGACCGGCTATAATGAGGAACTGGTCACCGAAGGACCCCAAATAATTGGGCGGGACGTGCTCGGCAAGCCTTACAGGAAGACGGACCTGCTCGATCGCGTGAACCAGGCGCTCAACAACCGGGGTGCGACCGCCGATCGCCGACATCCATCCGACTTTGGCGCTGCCGAGGAATAATCCATAAGACCATTGCCGGCGGCACCCGTGTCGGTGCTCGATTGCCGCAATCCGGGCCTTGAGGCCTCGCCGGCTCCACGGCGTGAATGGCTGCGTTCTCCAGCTCTCGGCGCCGGCAGAATCCGGAGCGTTTTCGATCGTGGCCCAGCGCTTCAACAGATGTGCGCTTTCTGGATCGGGCAAGACCGGCCGCAACGCCTGAGACGGGCGCACAGCGGAACGGCAGAAGCTGGCCGCAAGCCGACAGTCGGCTTTGTGGTCGAGAAGCGAGAAAGCGGACCTTCAGCCGAAACGACGTCCTCCTCCCGCTAACGACCTCTTCCCAGATCTTCCTGCCGGCACCGATGTGCAGGGATAAGATGGTTGAAGCGCAATCTTTCAAACAGCGTTCCGGCCGTCGGTAGTCGAGCATGCAACTACACTCTGGAGGCTTGTCCATTTTGCGCTAACCCTTTCTCCGAAAAACGTTTTTTTCTGCAGAAAGGGAAACTTTCGGCACCTCTCCAGGTTGTGGGGGAGGGCATCTCAGCCTGTGTATCACAGTTTTAGCGTAGGATTATTTCATGAAAAGCCTCTCAGTTCTAACATTCGCAAGCGTGGCGCTGGTCGCCATCACTCAGCATGCGCAGGCGCAGCCTGCTGGCCAACGGATCGCCGACAGCTACGTTTGCGTGTTCAAGAGGGGCGCGGTCGCGCGTGGCAATGCGCAGGCGGAAGCCAATCGCGCGGCTCAGAGCGCCCGCGCGCAGGTGACCCGGGTCTACAGCTTCGCTCTCCAAGGCTTCGCGGTGAATGCACCGTTCCAAGCGGTTGAGCGGATGCGCGCCGCGAACCCGAACATCGCTTATTGCGAACAGGATCAAATCGTCGCCATTCCTCCGATTCAGGCCGAGGCAAGGCCGGGCGGAGGCGGACCCGTGAAGGCCGCGCAGGAAACGCCGTGGGGCATCGTCCGCGTGAATGGCGGCGCAGCCGGCATCTTCGCTACCGCATGGGTGATCGACTCGGGTGTCGACCTCGACCACCAAGACCTCAAGGTCGATGTGCAACGCAGCCGTAACTTCGTCGCGAACGAGACGTCGCCGGACGATCTCCACGGCCACGGTACCCACGTGGCCGGCACCATTGCAGCCCTCGACAACAAGATCGGCGTGATCGGCGTTGCTCCGGGCGCTCCGGTGGTTGCCGTGCGCGTACTCGACCGCGATGGCAGTGGCACCACCTCCGGCGTCATCGCTGGCGTTGATTATGTCGCGCAATACGGCCGCCCGGGCGACGTGGCCAACATGAGCCTCAGCGGCGGCGGCAGCCAATCTCTCGATGATGCAGTGATCAACGCCTCGGCCGGCGGCGTCCGCTTCGCCCTGGCCGCGGGGAATGACAGCGCTAACGCCGGCAACCGTTCGCCGGCGCGGGCGAACGGCCCCAACATCTTCACCGTCTCTGCCTTCGCGATCGGCGATAACTGGGCCAACTATTCTAATTTCGGCAACCCGCCGATCGACTATTCAGAGCCGGGCTCCTCAATTAAGTCGACTTGGAAAGACGGTGGCTACAACACGATCAGCGGAACCTCGATGGCGGCGCCGCACCTCGCGGGCCTGCTTTTGACGGGTGGCCTACGCACCGACAGTGTGGTGACAGGTGATCCGGACGGCAGCCCGGACCCGATTGGCGAAAGATAATCCTGCTTCACTCCAAAGCGACAGGCCGAAGTAGAGGCGGCTACGCGGGGCCTCGTCAGCGTCTCCCGCTGAACGGGCTCTGGGGTGACGGTGAGTGTCCGCTCCCCACCCATTGCGGACGCCGGCGCTGATGTGGATGATCTCCACATGTCAGGACGCCTCATTCTGACCCTCAGTGCCGGTGTTCTTTTTCTCTGTGGAGGAGCCGGATTGTTCGCAGCCGATGAAGTCGGCCGGATACTCGCCCCCGCTCCTTCACCCACAATCCCCGTGGTGGTTCAGCTTGCAGCGAGCGGGCTTCTTGGATTTTCGATGCTGAACTGGATGTCACGGGCAGCGGATCGGGGGCATCTATCCTCGTCCGATCGGGCTCCGCCAACCTACTCCTGTTCACAACCACGGCCCTCACCCTTGGAAAGGCCGTTGCCGCTGAGACACTGCTGGCGAGCGCCGCTGGCCTCTGCATCATTTTCGCGACGCTTGCCGTTAGTGTTGCGTGGCTATTATTCGGACATGATCCCCTCTCGGGCGACCCTGCCAAAACTCGCCACTGACATCTGCCGACAACCTTGCTGGGGGCGATCACGCGCCATGCCGACACGTCACATTCACGTGGCGACCGTTCACCAGGCGCAGGGCGTAGGTCGATCGCGCCCACGTGCTGGCGACGCCGACGACGGCATGGCACATGCCGTATGTCAGGGCTGACCGAACACTGTGAGGGCAAAGGCGCTGCATCACGGCGCCGACGACTTTGCGCGCGGACGGGTCGACGTGGTGAGCGTTCTTGGCCACGCGCGTCGTTAAAAAAAGACCCAGCCGAAGCTGGGTCAATCGTTCAACCGGATCGGAAGCTTACTTCTTGGGCTTCACGGAGACCTTGCCGGTGCCCGGAACCTTGAGGTCCGTCTTGGATGGTTTTACGGTGACCTTGCCGGTTCCCGGGACCTTGACGTCCGCCTTCAGAGGCGACGTGTCCAGACGAACCTGAGTCTTCACGGGATCCTTGGTGCTGACAATCGGCTTCTGCGCGTAAGCCGAGCCTGTAGCCGCCAGCGAAAGCGCCGCGAATGCAGCAAACGTCTTCGTCGTGTTGAATGTCATGTCTATACTCCTACTGCCCTGTTACCCGCTTTAAACAAGCGCTCAGCCTGCTTGTTCCGCAGGGTGACGGAGCAAGAAAGCAGCCACCGCGGTGGCTGAGAGCATGTGAATGACGCCTGCATGCACTGTTCAGTCCCGGCCAATTCCACACCTGCTAGCTACCCTCGTGAGTAGGAGCTGAGGAGAGAGACTATGAAGAAGTTGATATTGGCGGCAACGGCGCTCGCAGCTCTTGGTGCTGCGACACCGGCGTCAGCCCAGCTTGGTGGTATCCTCAAAGGCGACGTTCTTCAGCGGGGGCTGAGCGGCATTTTTGGCGGCGGCGGCTCGGCGCGGCTGGAGCGGCTCGATGATCGCATCGAACAGGCTGTCCGCCGCGGGGAGATTTCCTCGGAGGAGGCGCGGCGCCTCTATGGTGAATTTGAGCAGCTTCGCCGGCTCGATCGCGATCTGCGTGAAGACGGGTTAACCCGTGACGAACGCATTGAGCTGGAGCGCCGGACCGATCAGCTCGAGCGTCGGATCGAGGATGCTCGTCTGAATCGCGACGGCCGCTTCAAGGACGACGACCGGTTCGAGGACGAGAATCGTGGCAGGAACGGTCGGTTCGAGCGCGGCGATCGCCGCAACGGCTGCCCTCCGGGTTTGGCCAAGAAGAACAACGGCTGCCTGCCTCCGGGGCTGGCCCGAAAGAATGGCCGGGAATTCGAGGATCGCGATCGCTCGCAGGGCGAATACCGCGACGGGTATCGCGACAACGACGGTTTCATCTACCGGCGCCAAGCAGATGGCACGACTCTCCAGATCGACCGCCGCACGGGTGCCGTCGTAAGAGTGATTGGACGCCGCTAACCACCGGAGGCGGTAGTTCAGGGTTACCGCCCCTAACTCTGAAGCGCCGTTGGCCGCCACATGGCCAGCGGCGCCTTTGCTTCCAAGCCCCGTTCAACGTGACCGTATATTCGTTGGGCGGAACTAGCCGTATCTGACGGAAGCCGAGGACAAATTCCGGGTACGGGTCGAGCACAAAAAGCAGACGTCCTCCTGAACTGACGTCCGCTTACAGGAATACCGTAGCGATCCTGAATGGCTAACATTGGCGGATTCCGCGAGCCGGCAGCCAGCGTGTTGAACGTTCCGAGGTTTGAACGTAAAGTCGGCTTTGAGAGGAACACTGCTCACGATAGCCGGGCAATCGGCGCGTAGCGGACGGTCCCAGGTCCGCTTCTGGGCCGACAGCAGACCGTCCGCTTCTGGGCATGGGGAGCGGGAAAGTGGACCTGCAGTCGCTTCCACCTCAAACGATCTGGCTCTAGGTTCCGACAGCCCGTTCGAACAACCAGACCCGGATCGCGCTGGCGAGGTTCGGTGGGCTCGGCGCCTGGATGCGTTCGGCATCGATGCGGGCGACCAGCGCGTTCAGCGGCAGCCCTTCCGCCTCCGCCGCCTCGCGCAAAGCATCCCAGAAGATCGGCTCGAGGCTGATCGAGGTCGCGTGGCCGGCGATCATCATCGAGCGCTTCACCGGCCCTTGCCACGCCGGCGGCAAAGCCGCCGTCGGTCGGGTCAGCTCCCGCTGCCCGCCGTCCGTGCCGGCCGCTGCGCTAGGCGCATCGTCGTCGTTCGCCGCTCGCTCCACGACGCCTGCGCCCCTCAATACATATGCTGGCCGCCGTTGATGGAGAGGGTCGATCCGGTCACGAAGCCGGCATCCTCCCCGCAGAGGAAGACGACGCCGCGGGCGATCTCCTCGGCCTTGCCGAGCCGGCCGACCGGAATGCGGGCGACGATCTTGGCAAGCACGTCCTCCGGCACCGCCGCGACCATCTCGGTGTCGATATAGCCCGGCGCGATCGCATTGACGGTGATCCCGGCCCGCGCGCCTTCCTGCGCCAGCGCCTTGGTGAAGCCGTGGATGCCCGATTTCGCGGCGGCATAATTGACTTGGCCATATTGCCCGGCCTGGCCGTTGATCGATCCGATATTGACGATGCGGCCGAATTTGCGGCCGGTCATGCCGTCGAACACCGCCTTGGCCATGTTGAAGCAGCCGCCGAGATTGACGTCGATCACCTCGTCCCAGGCCTGGCGCGTCATCCGCTTCATCGTGCCGTCACGGGTGATGCCGGCATTGTTGACGAGCACCTCGACCGGGCCGAGCTCGGCCTCGATCTGCTGCACGCCCGCCATGCAGGCGTCATAGTCGCTGACGTCCCACTTGTAGGAACGGATGCCGCTGCGCTCGGTGAATTCGCGCGCTTTCTGCTCGTTGCCCGCATAATTGGCGGCGACGGTCAGCCCCATGTCGCGCAAGGCGAGGCTGATCGCCTCGCCGATGCCGCGGGTTCCACCGGTGACGACTGCAACGCGTGCCATAATCTCTCTCCTGTTCTTTTCTTATTGCTCTTATTGCTCTTATTGCGGCCGTTTATGGCCGGGGCAGCCAACCTTCAAGCTCGCGCCCGATCAGCGAACGCAGCATCGCCATGCCGGGTCCGCTGTCGTTGAGACAGGGCAGATAAGCGAAGCGGGTGCCGCCGGCCTCGAGGAAGGTGTCGCGGCCGCGGATGGCGAGCTCCTCGAGCGTCTCGAGGCAGTCGGCCGAGAATCCGGGCGCGAGGATGGCGATCTTCCTCACCCCCTTGCCCGCCAGCTCGGCCAGGCTGGCGTCGGTCGCCGGCTCCAGCCATTTGGCGCGGCCGAAGCGGGACTGGAAGGTGACGATCAGCTCCCGCCCCATCGCCTGCCCAAGCAGGCGCGCGGTCTTGCGGCAGTGGCAATGATAAGGGTCGCCAAGCTCCAGCGTCCGCTGCGGCATTCCGTGGAAGCTGGCGATCACCGCCTCCGGCTCGAAATCGAGCGCGGCAAGCTCCGCCTCCGTCACCCGCTTCAGCGCATCGATATAGAGCGGGTCGTCATGATAAGGCGGCAGCGTCCGGACGGCGGGCTGCCAGCGCATGGTCCTCAGATAAGCGAAGGCCTCGTCATTGGCGGTCGCGGTCGTGGCGGCGCAATATTGCGGATAGAGCGGCGCGATCAGGATGCGCTCGCATCCGCCCTCCTTGAGCCGCTCGATCCGCTCGCGGATGGCGGGGCGGCCGTAGCGCATGGCATGATCGACGATCACGCCTTCGCCGAACGCGCCCTCGATCGCCCGGGCCTGACGCGCGGTGATCGCGGCGAGCGGCGAGCCTTCGTCGGTCCAGACCTGGCCATAGGCATGAGCGGACTTTTTCGGCCGGGTGTTGAGGATGATGCCGCGCAGGATCGGCTGCCAGACGAGCTGCGGGATTTCCACCACCCGGGGATCGGACAGGAATTCCTTGAGATAGAGCTTCACCGAGCCCGGCTCCGGCCGGTTGGGCGTGCCGAGGTTGACGAGCAGCACGCCGATTCTGGGCGCGGGAATGCGAGGGTGGTCGGCAGGAGGGGTCATGCGCTTCCCATCACGAGCGGGAGGGATCGGAGGCGTTGCCCGGTCGAGGCGAAGACGGCGTTGGCGATTGCCGGTGCGACGGCGGGAACGCCGAGCTCGGTGACGCCGCCCGGCTCTTCCTCGCTTTCGATGATCTCAACCGTCACTTCCGGGGAGTCGGCGAGCCGCGGCAGCCCCAGTGAGCCGAGGCTTCGCTGGGCGGGCAACCCCCGCTCGAAGCGGATCGGGTGCCCTGTGGCTCCGGCAATGCCGTAGACGATCCCGCCTTCGATCAGCTGCTTGACGATCTCCGGATTGACGACGCGCCCGACATCGACGGCGCAGACGGCGCGCGTGACGCGGATCCGCTGATTGGTGCCGACCTCGACCTCCACCAGCGTCGCCGCATGCGATCCGAAGCAGCTGTGCGCGGCAATGCCCAGCGAGCTCCCGGAGATGCCGCCGTCCCAGCCGCCGAGCGCCGCGGCCGTCGAAAGCGCGCGGGCGAGCCGCGGATTCTGGAGGAGCATCTGCATCCGGAAGGAGAGCGGCTCGATGCCGGCTTTCCGCGCCAGCTCGTCGACGAAGCATTCGTTGAAAAAAGCGGTGTAGCTGTGCGCGCCCGATCGCCAGATCCCGGTCCTGAGCCCGACATCGACGGGCAGGTGATCGACTGCGACCGCGGGGATCGCGTAAGGCGGCACCGCGCCGTCGATGGCGCTTGCGTTCGCCTTGCCCGCATCGCCGGGCTCGCCGGAGCGGAGGCGGCCGATCAGCTGGTTCACACTTGCCGGGGCGGCGATGCGCGCTTCCCAGCCGAGCACGCGTCCGCCCGGGTCCATCCGCGCCCTGATGGTCGCCCGCGCGGGAGGGCGGAAGCTGTCCTGGATCGTCTCCTCCAGCCGCGACCAGACGAGCTGCACCGGCCGCTTCGTCTGGAGGGCCATGAACACGGCCTGCTCGATCGCCGCGGTTTCGAGCTTGCGGCCATATCCGCTGCCGACCAGCGTCGGATAAAGGGCGACCTGACCCTCGCCGATGCCCGCCGCGCGCGCGGCCGCCGCGCGCGCGAGCCCCGGGGCCTGCGTCGGCGCCCAGATTTCCAGCCGGTCGCCCGTCATCCGGGCCGTGGCGGTGAGCGTTTCGAGCGGCGCGTTGGGAACCGGGCCCGCCGAATAATCGCCGCGGAAGAGATTTCCGCCGGCAAGCACGCCGGGGACGTCGCCCTGGCTGAAGAAGCGCGTCGCCTCCCCGCCGCTCATTGCCTCTGCGAGCGCAGCCTCGATCGCGCCGCTGCCGGCAAGATCGCCGCGCGTCTNAGGCGGCGCGCTAGAGCCAGATCGTTTAAGGTGGAAGCGCTTCGCGCTTCCGCCGAAAGCGTGAATCTGGCTCTATTCAGATGGCCCTAGACCAAGATTCACGCTTCAGGTTGATTCAACCTGAAGCGATCTTGGTCTAGTCGCGTGCACTCTCGAGTGTCGAGTCGATCCTGAAACAGGTTGGGTGAGGGGGCTGAATATGAAAGCCGACAAGAACGACCACGTCTCGCCGCTTCGCCTGAACATTCTGCGCGCCTATTATGCGCTGATCGCGTTCGGAACATCGGCCGTGTTCTGGCCCGATCTCCTCCATCATACGCATGATTGGGGGATAAGGAACGGCGCACAATACAGCCTGCTCGGAGCGCTTGCGCCCTTGGCACTGGTCGGGTTGCGGCATCCGCTGAAGATGCTCCCGATCATCCTGTACGAGTTCTTGTGGAAGGCCTTGTGGTTCATCTTCGTGGTAGCGCCGCTCTACGCGTCCGATCGGATGACCGATATCGTGTGGAGCAACGTGGTCGCCTGCGGAGTCGCCATCGTGCTCACGCCCATTGTCATGCCGTGGCGCTTCTTCTGGCAGAACTATGTGTCGGCACCGGCGGAAACGTGGCGTTCGCGCGCCGCTTAGCGAAATGTTTGAGGCTGCGGCCGGCGAAATCCGGGGTGAACGCGCGGGACCGCGGCCAGCCTCGGCTCCCGCCGCTCGCGATGTGGACGGATGTCGCCTTTGCAGCCGAATAAAAGGCGCTAACATGAGGGGAAACGGGGGCTGGGCCGCGGGATGAGGAAGATTGCATTAATCGGCTGGATGCGCCGCCATCCGATCTGGTCCGCCTTGATCGGCCTGCTCGTCGCCTTCGCCATCTACAAGGTGGCGACCCCGACGGAGCCCGCCTACGAATATGTCGCAGTGCCCGCTCAGCGCGGAGACGTGACGCGGATCGTCTCGGCCAGCGGCAAGATCCGGGCGCTGAACACGATCAAGGTGGGTTCGGAGATTTCGGGCCAGGTCTCGCGCGTGTTCGTCGATTATAATTCGCCGGTGGTCGCGGGCCAGCCGCTGGCGGAGATCGACCCGACGCGCGTGCGCGCACGAGTGGACCAGGCCGAGGCACAGGTCGATCTTGCCGGAGCGGCGCTCGCCCAGGCGGAAGCGGCGCTGGCCCGTGCGCGCACCGATATCGAGATCCAGAACCGCGACTTCGCGCGGCGCCAAGAGCTGTCCAAACGCGGCTTTACATCCAAGACGGGGCTCGACCAAGCCGCCAATGCGGTCGCCGCTTCGCGCGGCGGCCTGCAAGCGGCAGCGGCCGGCATGGTCTCCGCCCGTGCGCAGATCCGCCAACGCGAGGCGGAGCTGCAATCGGCACGGCTCGATCTCAACCGCACGCGCATCCTGGCGCCGACCAGCGGCACGGTGATCAACAAGCTGGTCGAGCCCGGCGCCACCGTCGCCGCCAGCTTCCAGACGCCCAATTTGTTCGAGATCGCAGCCGACATGAGCGTCATGCAAGTCGAGGCATCGGTCGACGAGGCCGATATCGGCGAGGTGCGAGTGGGCCAGCCGGTGCGCTTCACCGTCGATGCCTATCCCGACCAGACGTTCGCCGCGACCGTCCGCCAGATCCGCACCTCGGCGACCGAAACTCAGAATGTGGTCAGCTATTTCGTGATCCTCCAGGTCCAGAACCCGGAAGGCAAGCTGCTGCCGGGAATGACGGCGAATGTCGAGATCATAACCGGGGCGCGCCGGGCGGTGCTGCGCGTGCCCTCCGCCGCCTTGCGCTTCCGCCCGCGCGAGGCTGATCGGCCGAAGGACGCGGCCAAGCCGGCCACCGGCGCCAAGCGGCAGACCGCCGTCTGGATCGCGTCGGCCGATCCGTACAAGCCGCAACGCCGAACGGTCCGGGTCGGGCTTCGCGGCGAGGAGTTCGTCGAAGTGACGGCCGGTCTCAAACCCGCCGACCGCGTGCTGGTCCGCTCGCGGTCGCTCGAAAAGAAGAGCGAAGAGCCGGAGGCCGAGGAGGACGAAGAGGAGGAGGGCCAGTGACCCACGCGCTCGTCGAAGCGCGGGAAATCACCAAGGATTACCGCATGGGCGAAGAGACCGTCCATGCGTTGCGCGGCGTCAGTATCAGGGTGGAACGGGGCGAATTCGTCGCGATCATGGGGGCAAGCGGCTCCGGCAAGTCCACCTTCATGAACATGGTCGGCTGTCTCGACGTGCCGAGCGGCGGCGCGCTGCTGGTCGATGGCGTCGAGACCGCGGCGATGGACAGCGACGCGCTGGCCGAGCTTCGCAACCGCACGATCGGGTTCGTCTTCCAGCAGTTCAACCTGCTCGCCCGGACGAGCGCGCTCGACAATGTCGCGGTGCCGCTCATCTATGCCGGGGTGCCGCCCGCCGAGCGGCGCGAACGGGCGCGCGCCAAGCTGGGCGCGATGGGGCTCGGCGACCGGCTCGACCATAGTCCCGCCAAGCTTTCAGGCGGGCAGCAGCAGCGGGTCGCGATCGCGCGGGCGCTGGTCACCGAGCCCAAGATCCTGCTCGCCGACGAGCCGACAGGCGCGCTCGATTCGGCGACATCGGACGAGATCATGCACATCTTCCAGGAGCGAAACGACGAAGGGATAACGATCGTGCTCGTCACCCATGAGGCCGATATCGCCCGCTATGCCCGCCGCCGTATCCAGTTTCGCGACGGCCGCATCATTTCCGACGAGCCGGTGACCGATCGGATGATCGCGGCATGAAGCGCAGCCTGTTCGGCCGGCTCGATGCGGGCGCGATCAATGTCGGCATCGCGCTGACGGCGCTGCGCACCAACCTGATGCGCTCGATCCTGACCACCTTGGGCGTGATGATCGGCGTGTTCGCCGTCACGCTGGCGGTCGCGGTCGGCTCCGGCGCGCAGGTCTCGGTGATGGAGTCGATCAACGCGCTCGGCTCCAACATGGCGATCGTCTTTCCCCAGCCCGACGCGCAAGGTGGCCGCCGCTCTTTTGACCGCGGCCGTCTGACCATGCGCGATGCACGGGCGATCGAGCGCTCCATTCCGGGCGTGAGCGCGATCGCGCCGCAGCTCAGGGCCAGCGTGCAGATGGTCGCGGGCGGCCGCCGCGCCTCGACTACCGCGATCGGCGCGACCTCCGGCTTCGGCTCGGTCGCCGGGGTCGGCGCGGAGAGCGGCCGCTTCATCGCCGAGGCCGACGTCCGCTCCGGCGCGCGTGTCGCGGTGCTCGGGCCGACCGTCGCGCGAAAGCTGTTCGGTGCCTTCGATCCGGTCGGCGAGGCCTTCCGGATCGACCGCGTGCCGTTCACCGTCGTCGGCGTGCTCGAATCCAAGGGATCGAGCTTCGGCAACGACAATGACGACACCATCATCGTGCCGATCACCGCCGCCCGCGCCCGCTTCTCGAACAGCCTGCCCGGGCCGGACGACCTCCACCTCCTCTATGTCGGCTTCGAGGACGGCACCGACCTTGAGGAGTCGAAGCGCGAGATGACGCGGCTCCTGCGCGAGCGCTACAGCGTGGAGCGGCGGGACGTGCAGCCCTTCACCATCCGCACCACCGCCGAGTTCATCGAAGAATCGAACGAGGTCACCGCGATCTTCCAGAGCGTGCTGGTCGCGATCGCTTCCATCTCGCTGCTGGTCGGCGGCATCGGCATCATGAACATCATGCTGGTCTCCGTCACNATGGAGCGATCCGGGCGAGCGCGACCTCACGGCGCATGTCGATTTCCAGGCGCTGGGCGAGGCGGCGGCGGCAAGCGGCGTGCGCGCGTTCGGCCCGCGCGGGCAGGGCGAGTGGCTGGAGGCGATCGGCATCGGCCCACGGGCGGAGGCGCTGGCAAGGTCCGCTCCCGAGCGGGGCGAGGAGATCGCCGCTGCCCGCCGCCGCCTCACCTCTGCGCAAGAAATGGGGACCTTGTTCAAGGTGATGGCGCTGGTTTCGCCGGACTGGCCGGAGCCGGCGGGGTTCGCATGAGCGAGATCCGGTTCCGGAACGCCGCGGCTCCGGACGCGGCGGCGCTCGCCTCGCTCGGACGAAGGACGTTCAGCGAGGCGTTCGGCCATCTCTACACGCGAGAGGATCTGGCCGCCTTCCTGCTGGGCCACTCGGACGAGCGCTGGGCCGACGAACTCGGCGATCCGGAGATCCTGGTGCGCGTCGCGGAAGCGGACGGCGAGCTCGTCGCCTATGCCAAGCTCGGTCCGCCGACGCTTCCGTTCGAGCCGCGCGGACCGTCGATCGAGCTGCGCCAATTCTACCTGTTGAAGCCGTGGCACGGACAGGGCCTGTCGCACGAGCTGATGCGCCGGATCATCGAGGAAGCCAGACACCGGGGCGCCGAGGACCTTTACCTCTCCGTCTTCGTCGACAATCACCGCGCCCGCCGCTTCTACGAGCGCCACGGGTTCGAATGTGTCGGCATCTGCGCGTTCATGGTGGGAAGTCACGCCGACGAGGACCATATCATGCGGCTGAAGCTGGGAGCGTAGATGAGCGTCGAAGCGATCAAGGCCAATTTGCTGGAGGGGGTGCCGCACGGCTTCCTCGGCAGGCGCGGCGGCGTGTCGGAGGGCATCTGCTCGGGCCTCAATGTCGGGCTCGGCTCGGGCGACGACCGCGACGCGATCCGCGAAAACCGGCGGCGCGCGGCCCAGGCGGTCGCTCCGGGGGCGGCGCTGGTCACCCTGCACCAGGTCCATTCGGCCGCCGCGATCCCGGCGACGGCGCCCTTCCCCGACGATGCGCGCCCGAAGGCGGATGCGCTGGTGACGGACCGGCCGGGGCTCCTGCTCGGCATCCTCACCGCCGATTGCACGCCGGTTCTGTTCGCCGATCCGTCGGCCCGCGTGATCGGCGCCGCGCACGCCGGGTGGAAGGGTGCGATCGGCGGCGTCATCGGCTCCACCGTCGAGGCGATGGAGCGGCTCGGCGCGGACCGGTCGAGGATCGTGGCGGCGGTCGGGCCGACGATCGCCCGCAAATCCTACGAGGTGGATCAGGGCTTCTTCCGCCGGTTCGTCAGCGAGGCTCCCGAAAACGAGCGCTTCTTCGCCCACGGAAAGCCGGGCCACCATCAGTTCGACCTCGAGGGTTTCGTCGTGTCGATGCTTGCCGAAGCGGGCCTGACGAGGATCGAGGCGCTGGGGCTCGACACCTATTCCAACCCCGATCGCTTCTTCAGCTACCGCCGCGCCACCCATCGCGGCGAGCCGGATTACGGCCGGCAGATTTCCCTGATCGCGCTTCCCTCCTGATCCGCTGCGTGGTTGCCGCTCCGGCCTCCCACGGCTAGGGCCTGAGCGGTTGAGATGGGAGCGCGAGAACGCTTCGACCAAAGACGATCGGGCTCTAGGCACCAGCCGGTCGAATGGAGTGACCTTAGGAACATGGAAGACGAATCCGACCTTTCCGGCGCAACGCCGCGCCGCCGGCCGAAGCAGGACGTGCTCGAAATCGGCGGCCGCAAGCTGAAGCCCTCGACGCTGATGATGGGCCACGGCTACGATCCGGCACTGTCGGAAGGCTCGCTGAAAGCGCCGATCTTCCTCACCTCCACCTTCGTCTTCGAAAATGCCGCGGCCGGAAAGCGCCACTTCGAGGGGGTGACCGGAAAGCGTCCCGGCGGCGCGGAGGGGCTCGTCTATTCGCGCTTCAACGGCCCCAACCAGGAGATATTGGAGGATCGCCTCAGCCTGTGGGAGGATGCCGAGGATGCGTTGAGCTTCTCGAGCGGCATGTCGGCGATCGCGACCCTGCTCCTCACCTTCGTCCAGCCGGGCGACGTGATCGTCCATTCCGGTCCGCTTTATGCCGCCACCGAAACCCTGATCGGCCGCATCCTTGGCAAGTTCGGCGTGAAATGGCTGGATTTCCCGGCGGGGGCGACCCGCGGGGAGATCGAGGCCGTGATGGATCGGGCTCGCTCGCTCGGCCGCGTGTCGCTCATCTATCTCGAAAGCCCCGCCAATCCGACCAACGCCCTGGTCGACGTCGAAGCCGTTGCCGCCGCGCGCGACGCCCTGTTCGGCGAGGAGCGCCCGCCGATCGCGATCGACAACACCTTCCTCGGCCCGCTCTGGTCGAAGCCGCTCGAACATGGTGCCGATCTTTCCGTTTATTCGCTCACCAAATATGCGGGCGGGCATTCGGATCTGGTCGCGGGCGGCGTGGTCGGCTCGAAGGCGCTGATCAATCCGATCAGGATGATGCGAAACACGATCGGCACCATCACCGATCCCAATTCCGCCTGGATGCTGCTCCGGAGCCTGGAGACGCTCGAGCTTCGAATGAGCCGCGCCGGCGAGAATGCGGCGCGGGTCTGCGCCTTCTTCCGCGATCATCCGACGGTGGAGAGCGTCGGCTATCTCGGCTTTCTTGAGGACGGGCGCCAGGCGGACATCTACCGCCGCCACTGCACCGGCGCCGGCTCGACCTTCTCGCTTTACCTGAAGGGCGGCGAGCGCGAGGCCTTCGCCTTTCTCGACACGCTCAAGATCGCGAAGCTCGCGGTCAGCCTCGGCGGCACCGAAACGCTGGCGAGCGCCCCAGCGGCGATGACCCACTTGTCCGTTCCCGACGAGCGCAAGGCCGCGCTCGGCATCTCCGACAATCTCGTCCGCATCTCGATCGGCGTGGAGGATCCCGACGACCTCATCGCCGACTTCGAGCAGGCGCTGGCGGCGATCTAGAGCCTAGCGCCGCCAGTCCAGCACTTCCCACCCCTCGGCGCGGGCGACGCGGAGGAGCCGGTCGTGCGCGTTGGCGGCGACCGGCTCGTCCGACCAATGATGGACCACCGCGTCCGAGACATGATCGGAATAGAAGCGGATGTGCACCGCCTCGCGCTCGAGCCCTTCGCGTTCCAGCCAGGCCTGGATCATCGCCAGCTTCGAATCCCCGTAGCAATTGCTGCCTTCGATGCGGGCGATGATCCTGCCGTCGGCATCGAGGCGCGTCTCCGTCGCGATGACGTCCTTGAAGCCCAATCTTTGCGCGATCGCCGCGGCGTAGAGCCGGTAGGAGGCCGTCGCCATGACGAGGCGGCGACCCGCGGCCCGATCGGCGGCGATGCTCGCCCGGGCGCCCGGCATGATGTTGGTTGCCACCTGCTGATCCGCGAAGCTCTGGATCACCGGCTCCAGGCGCTCGGCCGGAATGCCCCTGCCCACGAGCAGCCGGTAATTGACCTCCTTGAGGCGCCCCCTGTCGATCAGCCGGATCGCGTAGAGCATCGCCGAGACGAGGACGGCGGGCACCAGCACCAGCCGCCATGGGGCGAGCGACAGCGCCGCGTGGAGGAGGAAGGGCGTATAGGTCGCACGCCGGGTGATCGTCCGGTCCATGTCGTAGATCGCGAGCGTGCTCTTCATGGCGGTTCGGCAAGCATAAGGATGCGCGGCTGTCCAGAGCCCGCGGGGAACCCGCTTGCCCGAAGCGGATTATTGAAGCAGTGTCCGCCGCGATGACTGAAGCTGCCGATTTCAAGCAGAGCGTCGACGGCGGCCGCCGGGCCGTTTTGTTCTCTGGCGATCTCACCCTCGCGGCCATTCGCGACCTGCCGAAGCGGCTCGAAGACATAGACGGGCAGCGGCTGCTGANAGCGCGCTTTGGCTCGCCGTCAGGGCAAGCTACTGGTTCATTCCATCGCTGCTGACCTTAGCCGCCTTTCTGCTCGCCCTCACAACCATCCACCTCGATCAGCTCTGGGGACCGACGTGGCTGACCTCCTTCAGCTGGTTCGAAGGCAGCCGCCCGGAGGGCGCTCGGGCGCAGCTTACGGTGATCTCGAGCGCGATGATCACAATCGCATCCACCGTGTTTGCGATCACCATCGCCGCCGTGGCCTACGCATCCGGCAATTACGGGCCGCGCCTCCTGACCAACTTCATGAACGACCGCGGGAATCAGTTCTCGCTCGGCATCTTTATCGCCACCTTCGCTTATAATCTGACGGTGCTTCGGGTGGTTCACAATCCGCAGGAGGCGCCGACTCCCGGCGAGCCCAGGGCCGAGGCATTGACGGCATTCGTGCCGCAGCTGTCGATGCTGGTCTCGGCTGCGTCGGCTATCCTGGCGGTGGCGGTCCTGGTCTACTTCCTGAATCACATTCCGGCGAGCATCCGGATCAACACGGTGCTCGGCGGGATCGGGCGCAGGTTGCTCCGCGACATCGAGCGGCGCTTCCCGCTGGAAGCGAGTGCGAGCGAAGCGGAAGAGCGGACTTCCGGAAGCCCGATCAGTGCCAGGAGCATCGGCTATATCGAGGTCGTCGACTTTGCTGAGCTCGACGAGATTGCGCGCAAGAAAGGCCTCACCATCGCGCTGCGCGTGCGCACCGGCGACTTCATCCACCCGCATCTGCCTGTGGTCGAGGTCAGCGAGGAGCCGGGAGAGGCGCTCCAGAAGCGTATCCTGGACTGCTTCTCGCTGGGGAACTCCCGCACTCCGACCCAGGATCTTGAGTTTCTGATCGATGAGCTGGTCGAGATCGCGCTACGTGCGCTTTCCCCCGGCGTCAATGACCCCTTCACCGCCGTCACCAGCATGCATTGGATGGGGGCGGCCTTGGCGAGGCTGGCCGATCGCGATCTACTCGCCGGACCGGAGCAGGACAGTTATCAGACGAGCCGGGTGCAGCCGCTGGCGGACGATTTCGATCATTTCGTCAAGCGGAGCTTCGGCGCCCTGCGCGCGTCGGCAGCGACAAATCCAATTGCCGCCAAGATCTTTCTCGAGACGCTTTCCGGCGTTTCGGTCGGAACCAGCTCGGCGCACCGGCAATCCACACTTCGTCAGGAGGCCGAGATGCTCGTAGAGCAGGCTGAGCATGAACTGAAAGGACCCGCTCTGGCCGAGGTGCGGGAGCGGCTCGGAAGCTTCCGGTCGCCAATGGGAGGCGCTCGGGCCGTCGACCCGGCCGGTAGCGGCGCGAGTTGAAAGGCGCAGAAGCGAATTAGGCGTGCAGCGATGAACCTTGGACGCCTGCTTGTGATCTGGACGGCGAGGCACATGCTCGCCCTTCTCCTGATCATCCTCATTCTTGTGGCCGCACGTTATGCGGTTCCGCCGATCACTTTGTGGGTGCAGGAACAGGTGCGCATCGCCCGCACCGGACCCGTCCAGCGCGCTGCGCTGACGCGCGCGCTGGAGGATTACGAGCGCTACGCCGCCGCCCGGCAAGTGGCGGCGGAAAGGAGGAGCGAGAGCCTGCGCCGCGCGCCCGAGGCAATGCTGCGATCCCGCCACGCCGCGATTCCGCCCGCGATTGCCCGAGAGGAGGAAGCGACGCTTACCGGGTCCGAGCTCGCCCTCGCCGGCGTCCGCGGCGACCCGCAGAGCATCTTCAACCATTATCGCGCCCGAGCCGAGATCGGGCTGCTCCGCCGCGAAATGCAGGCGATCGACACGCTTTTGGCGGCGCGGGTGGCGGACCGCAGCCGTGCATCGCTCGCGCAGCGGCGCCTGCAAGCGGTGCAGCAGCTCGATGCGAGCCGTGCCCGATGGCTGGCAGCCAGAGAGCAAGCCCAGGTGCTGAACCGCCGCCCGCTGGCGCCGGCCCGGAATTATGTCTGCCAAAACGCGCCGCTCGGTGTCGGCTGCGAGAATTATCGGGCGCTCACGCGGGCGAATGAGGCGATGGAAGCTGCTGCCGCCCAACATGCCCGCGCTCGCCGGCAGATCGCAGCCATCGACGCTGCGATGCGGGGCCTTGCCGTCAAGGACCAGGCTGTCGTTGGCGCTGCCTCGATCCTCGAACGGCAGTCGGCGGAGGCTCGGGCCGAACGCGCACGGGTGGAGCAGATCGCTCGCGGCAATTGGCTGGTCTGGATCGGGCGGCCGATGCTCGATGTGCTGCCGACCGCGTTGGCGATCCTCGCCGCCGCGATCCTCGGCCCGGTCTTCATCAAGGCGATCCTCTTCTTCCTGGTCGCGCCGCTCGCTGCCCGAAGGCAGCCGCTGCGGCTGCTCCTCAAGGATGGCGGATGCATCCGCGACGCCGGTTCGGGTTCGGCGGCCTCACAGATGGTGCGTCTCGAACCTGGCCATGAGCTCCTGATCCTGCCGGAGGCGGTGCAGAGCGTTCCGGAACGGTCCGAGAAGCGCACCAAGTGGCTGTTGAGCTGGTCGATGCCGCTCAGCAGCCTCGCCTCGGGAATGGTCGCGTTGGTGAGGATCCGCGTGCAAAGCGCCGATGACGTGGTGATATCGGCGACCGACAATGGCTTTGCGGAGGTGGCGCTGATCGAGATCGCCGATGGCTCCGCCATGGTCCTGCGGCCGCGCGCTCTGCGGGGACTGCTGCAGCCGATTGGCCAGCCTCTATCGATCTCCCGCCACTGGCGCCTTCGGCACCTTTCGGCCTGGCTGACCTTCCAATTTCGCTACCTCGTGTTCCACGGCCCATGCAGCCTCATTGTCGAGGGCACGCGCGGTGTGCGGCTCGAACCGGCCGGATCGGGGCGCGGCATCAACCGGGCAGCGACCTTGGGCTTCAGCGCAGGTCTCGCTTATTCGGTTTCCCGAAGCGAGGCCTTCGGAGCCTACCTGCTCGGCAAGCAGGAGCTCTTCAACGACAGCTTCCGGGACGGGCCCGGTTATTACCTTTACGAGGAAGTCCCGCGTCTTGGCACCAGAGGCGGCCTTTGGGGCCGTGGCCTGCGAGGCTTGGGGGACGCGGCGCTCAAGGTGTTCGGCCTTTAGACCAAGATCTGAGGCTGGTCTGACGTGGAGCCGGCACAGCGTTCGTGGAAGTTTCGCCGCACCTAACCTCACGCCACCACATGTCGACGGGCCGAGTGTTGCGGCGCGAAGCGCAGGATCAGATAGCCCAAGACGGCCGACAGAATGGACCCGGCGAGCACCCCGATCTTCGCCTCTTCAATGAGATCGGGCCGCGCCGGGAATGCGAGTGCGCCGATGAACAGGCTCATCGTGAAGCCTATGCCGCAAAGCATCGAGACGGCATAGGTCTGCAGCCAGGTCGCTCCGGACGGCCTGCAGCCGATCCCGAGCTTGGCGGAGATCGCCACCGCTCCGAAGATCGCGACCTGCTTTCCGACGAACAGCCCCGCGGCGATGCCAAGCGGAAGCGGGGCGAATATCTGATCCAGCCCGACCCCAGCGAGCGAGACCCCTGCATTGGTGAAGCCGAAGAGGGGAACGATCAGAAATGCGACCCATGGGGTGATGCCGTGCTCGAGCCTGTGAAGCGGCGAGTCTCCCGCATCAGGTTCACCCGGTGTCCGGTTCACTGGGATCATCGCGGCAGTGAACACTCCGGCTACGGTGGCATGAACGCCGGAGAGAAGCATGGCATACCAAAGCAGGAGACCGAGCAGGAGATAGGGCACGAGCGAGCGCACCTCGCTGCGATTGATGAAATACATCACCAACAGGATCGCAGCAGCGCCGCCAAGAGCCAGCGTGTCAATAGCAGTCGTATAGGCCATCGCGATGATCGCCACCGCACCGAGATCATCAACGATCGCAATCGTCGTGAGAAATAGTTTGAGGGATGTCGGCGCCCGCTTGCCGAGTAAGCTGAGCACGCCGATCGCGAACGCTATGTCCGTCGCTGCTGGGATAGCCCATCCGCTGACGAGTGGAGGTGAGGCACCGGCCAAGGCCAGGTAAATCGCTGCAGGCACGATCATTCCGGCGGCGGCGGCGATGATCGGTAAGCGTCGGTCGTTCCACGTCCGCAGGTTGCCGTCGACGAACTCGCGCTTGATCTCGAGCCCGACCAGCAGGAAGAAAATGGCCATCAGACCGTCGTTGATCCAAAGGTGCGGCGTCATCGGCCCGAGCTTCGGCGACAGGACCGGCCCCAGCGGGGTTTCAAGCGCGTGGTGATAGACTTCGGCCAAGGGGCTGTTGGCGGCGGCGAGCGCAAGGGCCGCGGCGGCCATGAGCAAAAGCCCGCCCGATGCCCCGCTCTTGAGAAAGCGCCTCAATGCAGAGGGTGGCGGCCTGTGCAGTCGGGCGCCGGCGCGTGCAGGAATGTCCTCCCGCATCAGAGGGCCCACCAAACGACGATTGCGAGATCCAACGCGACGACACGCAAGGTGGGAATGGTGTTTCGAGGTAGGGCTTCGGCTGACATACCCCCTGAACGAGGTGAACCAGCCTTTCGTTCTGAGTAGAAGAAGAAGCGGCCGTTTCATGGACGCTGAGCCGCTACTTCGCTCTTCCGGTGCTGGGCGCCGTCCGGCGCGCGTTGTAGCAAGCCTATAAGCCTACCATCGCTTAGGAGAGGCTGCAGACAAGCAGAGCCATCAATCTGGCTCCGCTTTCCGCTTTGCAGGTTCCAAAAACCCGGTAACATCATATGGATCGGGGGGGGCAAGGTCGGGTCATGAGGAAGATAGCTGCAATCGGCTGGATTCGCCGCCATCCGATCTGGTCCGCGCTGATCGGCCTGATTGTTGCCTTCGCCATTTACAAGCTAGCCTGCTCGAACACGTCCTTCGAAAGACCCGGCGTCTCCACGATCCGGCGGAGCTCCGCTTTCATCAGCTCGGCGCGCTTCTGGTCGAACCGGCGCCAGCGCCCGAGCGGCGGCACCAGCCGGGCCGCACTTTGCGGGTTGAGCTTGTCGGCCGCCAGGATCATGTCCGCCAGGAAGCGATAGCCGCGGCCCGACGCGCCGTGGAAGGCGCGCTGGTTCGAGGCGAAGGCGCCGACCAGCGCGCGCAGCCGGTTGGGATTGGACAAGGTGAAATCCGGGTGCTCCGCGAGCTTGGCGACAGCATCGGGAGTGTCGTCGCGCGTCGAGAGCGCCTGCACCATGAACCATTTGTCGAGCACCAGCGCATTGCCGCGGTAGCGGTCGTAGAAAGCCAGCAGCGCCTCCGCCCGCTCGGAAGCATCGCTGTTGACGAGCATGCCGAGCGCACCCTGCCGGTCGGTCATGTTGTCCGTCCGGCTGAACTGCCGCATCGCGATCCCCGGCGCATCCTCCGCCCCGGATGCCATCAGATATCCGAGCGCGACGGTGCGCAGCCGCCTCCCGCCGTTCGCGGCAGGCGAATATCCGTAGCGATTGGCGGCGTTGGCGGCATAAGCGGCCCGCCACTGCGTCTCGAGCTCGCTGCCGAGCGCGGTCCGCAACGCCTCGCGCGCCCGGTGGATCGCGTCGGGATCGGCCACCAGCATATGGTCGCCGACAAAGGCCTCCGTCGGCAGCAGCACCGCCTCGCCGATGAAGGCGGGGTCGAGCTCATCGCTCGTGAGCGTCTGGCGGACCGCCTCGATCACTGCGGCATGATCCGCCTCGCCCCCCGACACGGCTGCTACGAGCGTGTCCAGCATCAGCTGCTGCATCGCCTCGTAACGGGCGAAGGGATTGTCGTCCCGCGCCGACAGAAAGGCGAGATCCTGCGCCGTCCGATCCGTCTCCAGCACCACTGGCGCGGAAAAATCGCGGTTGATCGACAGCACAGGCCGCTCGCCGATGCCGTCGAAGACGATCTCCTGCTTCTTCTCCTCCAGGAGCACGAGGCGATCGGCATATTTCTCGCCGGTCAGCTCACCGAACAGGGCGACCTTCAGCGGGATGGGCATCGGCTTTTTCACCGGCTGTCCGGGCGTTTGCGGCACCTCCTGCTCGATCATGAGATGCGCCCGCCCATCGCCGGCACGATGCTGCAGCGAGGCACGGACCCGCGGCGTCCCCGCCTGCGAATACCAGAGCCGGAAGCGGGTGAGATCGACCCCGCTCGCCTCCTCCATCGCCGCGACGAAGTCCTCGCAGGTCGCGGCCTCGCCGTCGTGCCGGTCGAAATAAAGGTCGGTTCCGGCGCGAAATTTATCGGGGCCCAGGATTGTGTGCATCATCCGGATGACCTCGGCGCCCTTATTGTAGACCGTGGCCGTGTAGAAGTTCGAGATCTCGATATAGCTTTCGGGCCGGATCGGATGGGCGAGCGGACCGCCGTCTTCGGGAAATTGCGTGGACCGGAGAACCCGCACGTCCTCGATCCGCTTCACCGCCGCCGATCCCTGGTCGGCCGAGAATTGCTGGTCGCGGAAGACGGTGAAGCCTTCCTTGAGGCTCAGCTGGAACCAGTCGCGGCAGGTGACCCGGTTGCCCGACCAATTGTGGAAATATTCGTGCGCCACCACGCCCGCGACAGCGTCGTAATCGGCGTCGGTCGCCGTGTCGGGATCGGCCAGGATGTAGCGCGAGTTGAAGATGTTGAGGCCCTTATTCTCCATCGCGCCGAAGTTGAAGTCGGCGACGGCGACGATGTTGAACACGGCAAGGTCATATTCCCGGCCATAGGTCTTTTCGTCCCAGGCCATGCTCGCCTTGAGCGCCGCCATGGCATGCTCGGTCCGCGGCAGATCCTCCTCGCGCACCCAGATGCCGAGATCGATCGTGCGGCCCGAACGAGTGATGAACTGGCCGCGATTGGCGACGAGATCGCCCGCCACCAGCGCGAACAGGTAGCATGGCTTCAGAAAAGGATCGTGCCACTCCGCCCAGTGACGCCCATCTTCCAGGTCGCCGCCGGCCACGGGATCGCCGTTCGACAGCAGCACCGGGTAGCGCGCCTTGTCGGCCGTCATTCGCACGCGGTAGCGGCTGAGCACGTCCGGCCGATCGGGGAAGAAGGTGATGCGCCTGAACCCTTCGGCTTCACACTGCGTGCAGAGGATGCCGCCGGATTCGTAAAGGCCCATCAGCTGGGTGTTCGCCTTGGGCGACAGCTCGACTTCGGTTTCGATGAGGGCGCGGTCGCCCGAGATCGGGATGATCAGCGATTCGCCTTTATGGCAATGCTCGGCAGCCGCGCCGTTCACCCGAACCGCGATCAGCGTCAGCCCCTCGCCGTCGAGCCGGAGCAGCTCGTCATGAACCCCGTTCCGCTCCACCTGGAGAGTGGCCCGGACGCGGGTCCGGTCCGCATCCAGCTCGAACGCCAATGAGATTTCCGGCACCAGCCAGTCGGGCGGCCGATAATCCCCACGGCGAACGGTGGCGGGCGGCGCTGCGGGCGCGGTCTGAATATCGAGCATGGCCCCGATCTAGAGCACTTCCCGAAAAAGTGGGACCGGTTTTTCTATTAGGTACGGATTGCCCCCGGGTAGCCATGCCAGGGGCATGGCGACCTGATCATCTCCACGTAAATGGCGGGGGCCGCGAGGTGCAATGCGGGGGAGGGTCGCCTGCCGCTTTTACGGCCGCGGAGTTTTTACCGGTCCCGTTCGCCGCCTGCGCCGGACAGGATCATCGCCCCGAAGCGCCAGCCGAGCGCCCAGCGCACTTCGGCGCGAACCGGACCGCGGCCTGGGATCTCGATCGCGACCTGGGAGCCGATCGGAAGCTTTTCCTCGCATTCGGCCATGAAGCCGCCGTCGGACAGGTTCCAGATGGTGGTCTGGAGCTCACGGCCGCAGCCGTCGATCACCGAGGTGTCCACCTTGACGGCCCATCTGGGAGGCCGCTGCACGTAATTCGCCTTGGTCCTGGCAGTCTGTTCCATGGTCGCGCAAACCCCATCAATCCGCGTTCATCGTATAAGTTAAAAAAACTAAGAAATTGCGCATACCCGCGGCGGCCGCGGCCGAGAGGTCAGGCTTGCATCCGTTTCGATCGGAGCGCGATGAAGAGCCCAAGGAGCGCGAGCAGGCCGCCCGCCACGGCCGTGGCTGACCAATGATAATCCTCGAAGATGGTGGAGAGCGCCATCGCGATGATCGGCACCAGCAGGCTCGAATAGGCCGCGCGGCCCGGCCCCACGGCCCGGATGATGCCCATATAGAATGTGAAGGCCAGCGCCGAGGCGAACAGGCCGAGATAGACGAGCCCGACCCAGTAGCCGAGCCGGTACTCGATCACGGGCGCGCCATGGAGCGTCTGCGCGAACAGCGCGTTGGCGACCGTCCCGTAGAGCATCCCCCAGGCGAGCATCGACTCGATCGGGCGCGTGCGCAGCCTTTTGGTTGCCTGCATCACGTTGGAGAGGAGGCGGAAAGGACCCCGAGCACGGTCAGCCCGATCCCGATCGCCACGTCCTTCGGCGCGGCCGCTCCGTGGCGCATCTCGTTGACGAACAGGAAAGCGACGCCCGTCATCGCGACTGCGGAGCCGAGGAGGAAGCGCGGCGTGATCCGGTGCTTCAGGAACAGCCAGGCAAAGGCGCTGTTCGGCACCAGCAGCAGCGCGAACACGACCGCGACCACGCCCGACGTCACATAATGCTCGGCCGCATAAACGAAATTGAAGTTGAGGAAGAATTGCAGGAAGCCGAGCAGGACGGCCAGGAGATGGCCCTCCCGCCCAAGCGCAAGCGGCACCCTCCGGAGCGCGCGGCATAGACGAACATGGCGGCGGCCGCGATCAGGTAGCGGTAGGTGATCGACCAGGCCGCCGGCACCGGCCCGAGCTGGTCGCGAATGACGATCAGGTCGATCCCCAGATCAACGTGATGATGATGAAGGGGATAAGGACGCGGGGCTTCAGAAAAGCCCCGTCATGCTCCGTCACAAGGCCCGGATCGCGTCGACCAGCGCCCGCGCATGGGCGGGGTCGGTGTCCCAGGCGGTGACGAGCCGGGCCTCGCCCGGCCCCCAATCGTAGAAATCGAAGCCGAGGCTGCGAAGCTTGGCCGCTTCTTCGGGAATGACCTTGAGGAAGATCTCGTTGGCCTCGACCGGCAAAACCAGCCGGTCCCCGGCGGCCTCAGCCAGCTTGGCCGCGCTTTCGTTGGAGGCGCGGGCGTTGCGGAGCCAGACATCGTCCTCCAGCATCGCCAGGATCTGCGCGGCGAGGAAGCGGCCCTTGGACAGGAGATGGCCGGCCCGCTTCCTGCGGTAGAGCGTCGCGTGGCGAAGCCCCGGCCGGAAGAAGATCAGCGCCTCGGCCGACATGCCGCCATTCTTGACGAAGCCGAAGGAGAGCGCGTCGATGCCGGCGCGCCAGGTGAGGTCCGCCGGCGAGCATCCCGCCCGCGCCGCCGCATTGGCGAAGCGCGCGCCGTCCATGTGGAAGCCGAGCCCGCGGCTTTTGCAGAGCTCGCCCAAAGCGGCGACCTCGACCGGTGTGTAGACGAGCCCGTATTCGGTCGCGTTGGTGATCGACAGCGCCGCCGCTGCACCTGGTGGACGTCGTTCCGCACCGTGGCGAGCAGCGCCTCGACCGAAGCCGGATCGAGCTTCGCCCCTCGCCCTCGGCAAGCAGCAGCTTGGCGCCATGCGTGTAGAATTCGGGCGCACCGCATTCATCGTTCTGGATATGCGCGTCGCGGTGGCAGACGATGCTGCCATGAGGCGGGCAGAGCGCCGCCAGCGCGAGCGAATTGGCCGCCGTCCCGGTGGTGGCCCAGAGCGCCTCGACCTTGGTCTCGAACAGGGCCGAGAAAGCGCCGTCGAGGCGCGCGCTCAGCGCGTCGCCATCATAGGCGGTGTCCACTCGATTGGCTTCGCCGATCGCGGCCATCACTTCCGGGCAGGCCGCCGCGGCATTGTCGGAGAAAAATCGCATGGCCGCGCCATAGAGCCCGCTCGGCGAAGGTCAACGCGCCATGTGGGGGCGGACGCTCGGACGGCGTTCTCCTGCGCCGGCCGGCATTCTCTTGCAAAACAGGCGGCATGTTTACCCAACTTTAGCCCTCTTTGCTTAGGGTCTTGCCAAGTTCGCGAAGGGACAAGAAGAGGATGGGCGTAGAGAATTTTCCGGGGGCGTCGGACGGGGCGAAGACCGGCCAGCGGAGCGCCAAGCGCAACCGCGTGCTGCTTGCCGCCAGGCTCAAGACGTCTCTCGGGGAGATCGATGCCCGGCTGAGGGACCTCTCGCAGAAGGGCGCGCTGGTCGAATGCGACGAGCGCCTGTCGGTCGGCGACGAGGTGGTCTTCACGCGCGGCGCGACCATCGTTCCGGCCCGCATCGCCTGGACCGGCGGCCACCGGATCGGGCTCGAGTTCCTGCGCATGATCGACGAGAGCGAGGTGCTGGTGCAGCTCGGCCGCGGCCCGTCGACATCCTCGCAGCAGCGTTTCCGCCGTCCGCCCCTGCACGGCGGCCTCAGCGAGCATGAGCGGAAGCTTGCGCGGCTTTGGGGCGCGAATGGGAATCAACTTCTCGGGGGAATGAGCAGACCGAGCGGGCGGGCCCGCCGGAAAGCACCGATACCATGCTGAACTACGGCAACCCAGTCGAGATTACGGGCCATCTGGCGACCGCCCCATGCCCGAACGGACGCAGGGCGGAGCGTACCCATGTCGAAATGGGCGCCGGTCTCCGGCAACGCGGCGCCAGCGGCGTCACCGTCCGCATCCTCGATCTCTCGACCGACGGCTTCAGGGCTTCGACGCACCTCGATTTGCAGGTGGGGTCCGACGTCTGGCTGAAGCTTCAGGGCCTGGAGGCCCTCCACGCCAAGGTCGCCTGGACCAGCGCCCACTTCGTCGGCTGCGCCTTCGAGCGCCCGCTCCATCCGGCCGTGCTCGATATGGTGGTGAGGAAGTAACCTGTCCGGAGCCGCTCAACGGCGATGGGGCGATGCTGCTGGTCAATGATTCGGCGCAAACCAAGCCCTTGCTCTCGCGATGACCAAGGGCGCGGCTTCGGTCGCCTGTTTTTCCAGCCGCTCGTGGTTCATGGGGCGCGATGGGGCGATGCTGGGCCTTATTTCTTCTTTGCTTTTGCCGACTGTTGACGTCCGCCTTCACGAGCCGAATTCGCCGGGTGAATGCTATCCAATCGCGTAAGACCATCTGATCGTCTAGCGGCAATCGCGGCGGCCGCTCATGGCTTAGCCCGCCAGTTCCATGAGGGCAGCAATGGGTTGATATGGATGGCAACGCTCGTTCCGGCACCCGGTGCAGGTTTGGGAGAGATTCGCTAATGTACCGAGGCTGACGATGTTGTTCCGGTTCTCAACCAAGGCCATGATTTGCGCGGAGAGATCGGCCTGCCGGAACGGTTTAGCGAGACGCGGAAGATCGGGGGCGGGCCCCGTAAAATCGGTGTAACCGGTGACGAGCAGGATCGGCATTTCCGGATGAAGCTCGCGGATGCGCGCGGCGAGCTGCACGCCGTCCATACGTGGCATACGGTAATCCGTGATGACTACGTCCACCTGCAGTCGAACGCCCAATTTGCCCAGGGCTTGAGCGCCGCCGCTCGCTTCCACCACTTCGTGGCCGAGATCGCGCAGCATTTCCGCGGTGCCGATGCGCACCAATTCCTCGTCATCGACCAGCAGGATGGTGAGCGGTCGCACGGCTGCAGCAATCTGCTGATGGTGCGGGAGGGATGCGAGCACGTCCTTGGCGGCGGCTGCAGGGAGCCAGAGATCGGCTCGGGTTCCCTCCCCCCGGGCGCTCGATAGCAGGAACCCGCCTCCGAGCTGGGCGGCCAGGCCATGGATCATCGACAAGCCGAGGCCCGTGCCCTTGCCGACGCCCTTGGTTGAGAAAAAGGGCTCGATCGCCCGGCGCAAGGTCTCCGCGTCCATTCCCGCGCCGGTGTCGATCACCGACAGGCGCAAGTAGAGGCCCGGCTTGAGCTTTGGTCGGTCGCGCGGCCCCGAAACAACGCGATCGACGGTGATCGTGAGCGTTCCGCCCGTCGGCATGGCGTCGCGAGCGTTGACTGCCAAGTTGAGGATGGCGAGCTCAAGCTGGTTCGCGTCCGCTTCGGCGGGCACAAGATCGGTGCCGCAAGAGACGCGCAGCTCGATGGCCGGGCCGATCGAGCTCACAAGAAGGTCGCGCATGCCCTCCACAAGCACGGTAAGATCGACCGCGCTCGTCTGGAGCGGCTGGCGGCGTGCGAAGCCGAGCAAGCGCTCGACCAAGGTCTTGGCCCGCTCTGCCGACTGGAGGGCACCCGCGATCAGCTTCGCCTCGCGGGTGTCAGCCGCCCCGTAGCGTCGCTGCAGCATGTCGAGGACCCCGGTTATGGGGGTGAGCAGATTGTTGAAGTCGTGGGCGACGCCGCCGGTGAGTTGACCGATCGTCTCGAGTTTTTGCGCCTCGTGGAGCTGGGCGATCGCCTGTTCGCGCTCGGCGGTGCGCTCCGCGACACGGGCTTCGAGGTCGATCGCTTTCTCCTCCAGCGCCTGCTCGGCCGCCCGCTGGGCGGTGATGTCCGTGTTGGTGCCGAACCAGCGCACGATCTTGCCGTCTGAATCCCGCACTGGCTGAATGCGGGTGAGGAATGGACGAAAACTCCCGTCGTGGGAGCGCAGCGGAAAGACCATTTCAAAGGCTTCGCCGCTCGTCAACGACGCCCGCCATCGCTCTAGGACGTCGAGCAGCACATCCGGGTCGTGGACGCTCTGCCAGCCCCACCCTTCCATATCCGCGGGCGCAGTGCCGGTGTACTCGTACCATTGCTGATTATACCAGAAGATGTGTCCATCCGGCGCCGCGATCCAGCACAGGGTTGGTATCGAATTGGCGAGGGTGCGGAATTGGCGTTCGCTTTCGTTCAGCGCGTCGAGGCGGGCGCGCGCTTGATATTGGCGGCGGCGCGCGCGCAATGCCGAGCGGGCAACGCTGATCAAAGTCGTCGGGTGGAACGGCCGCTCGAGGAAGGTGACGTTGCCGAGCATCTCCAGGTAGCGCGCTGCGGCCGGATTCTGCTCGAGCCCGCCGCCGCGGCTGGTCAGCAGGATGAAAGGCATGTCCGACCATTCCGGCTGCCCCGCCAGCCATTCCGACAGCCCGTGGAGATCGGCCGTCCGCAGTGCCTCCTCGGTGGTGACGACGAAGCCGGCGCCGGCCTCCAGAGCGCCGCGCAGGTCCGGGAGCGAACGGACAATGTGCGTTTCGACGCCGATCTCGGCGAGCATTGACGCCGCCACGGCTGCGTCACGGCCGATGGGCGCCAGGATCAGTGCCCGTTCCGACAGGCATTCACTCATCGAGCGACTGCTCCGCGGCGGCTGCGCCTTCGCTGATCAGCGACGGGACGCCGCGCAGCACGCCCTGGAAGTTATCAAGCGGCTCGCCGAGCGACATCCCGGTCTCGCCGATCCAATATTCGCGGATCGTGTCCTCGTGCGAGCCCGTGCGCTTCTTGACCACGGAGATTGCACGGCGGACCCGGCCGGTTGCCTCGAAATAGCGCAGGAGGATCACGGTATCGGCAAGGTAGGTGACATCCACCGGCGACTTCATGTCGCCGACGAGGCCATGCTGGGCGACGGTGAGGAAGGTCGAAGCGCCTTGGCGGTTCAGATATTGGAGCAGCTCGTGCATATGCAGGATCAGCGCCTGCTCCTGGGGCATGGCCGCCTGGAAGCCGTTGAGACTGTCGACCACCACGGTGCGTGCGCCAAAGGTCTCGACGCAGTCGCGTACGCGCTGCGAAAATTCGCCCGGCGTCATCTCGGCTGCATCGACCTGCTCGATCATGAGCATCCCGTCCTCGACCGAAGCCGGCATATCGATGCCAAGTTTCTTGGCGCGGTCGAAGAGAAGGCCGAGTTCCTCGTCGAAGATGAACATCGCCGCCCTTTCGCCGCGCCGAATGGCGGCGAGCGCGAAGCTCAGCACGAGTACGGATTTGCCGGTCCCGGCAGGCCCCAACACGAGCGTGCTCGAGCCGCGCTGAATCCCGCCGCCAAGTAACGCGTCGAGAGCAACGTTGCCGCTGGGGGAAGTCGAGCGTTTGAAGTCGGTCTTGTGCTCGGCGGCGACGAGGCGCGGGAAGACGCGCACGCCACCGGTGTCGATCACACAGTCGTGAAAGCCGCCGCGGTAGCGCCGGCCTCGATATTTCATGACACGGAGCCGGCGCCGCTCGGCGCCATAGTCCGGCGATAGCTGCTCGAGCCGTATCACGCCGTGGGCGACCGAGTGCACCGTCTTGTCGTTCGTTTCCGTCGTCATGTCGTCGAGCATCAGCACGGTGGCCTTGTGCTTCGAAAAATAGTGCTTCAGCGCAAGGATCTGGCGTCGGTATCTGAGCGAACTTTGCGCAAGCAGGCGGATCTCCGAAAGGCTGTCGAGGACGACCCGGTCCGGCTTTGCCTCTTCCATCGCATCGAATATGCGCTTGGTGGTTTCGCCGAGCTCGAGATCTGACGAATAAAGAAGGCTCTGCTGCTGTTGCTCGTCGAGAAGGCTCTCCGGGGGCACCAGTTCGTAAATCTTGATCGCGTCGCTAAGGCTCCAGCCGTGCGACTCCGCGCCTTCGCGGAGCTCGATCTCCGTCTCGGACAAGGTGATGTAGAGGCCGCGCTCACCTCTCGCCGCGCCATCCATCAGGAATTGGGTCGCGATCGTTGTCTTTCCCGCGCCGGGCTCGCCTTCGAGCAGAAAAGACGACCCCGCCTCAGCCCGCCTGCTAGAACGTCATCGAGGCCGGCAACGCCGGTCGGAGCCTGTCGCGATTCGTCTTCTCTTGCCACGTGTCGCTTCCTGCCCGCCTTGCGGCCGAGACCGGCACAGCGCGAGGCAATGACGATCGGTTAAAACGCGTTGCCGCCGGTCGAGCGCAGCAAAGAGCCGAGAGCCATAATGCAAAACAGACATCGCGGCATCCGAAAGTTGCAGGCCACGGCTCGTGTGCGACCAGGCTGCCCGGCGAGCCCAGTTCGTCGGCTGCGCGTTCCAGCCCCCGCTCCATTCGGCGGTGCTCGGCATGGTGGTTAAGTACCCGCCCGGAGCCGCTCACCAAGCGGCAGGCGATGGTGCTGCCGGTGAGGAATGAACTCGCGGCCTCCGCCTCGCCAAGTTATTTTCCGACGCAGATCGCTGCTCCAGGACGGTCCAGAAGATCAGCGCCCCTCGCCCATCTTCATAATAGGAGACGATTTCAAATAGCGACATACGGTGCGTATGTCCCTGCATCGGTACGATGGCCAAATGCGATCCGATCTTCCCTGCCGGCAGGCGCTCTATGATATCAATCGCTATTCGATGCGCTTGCCCCATGCCAGAATCGCGTACGCGCGCAGCAGCCAATTCGGTTTGGCCGAGGCATGCCGAGCCGCTGCCGGCACGCGGAGAACAAGCTGAAACACGCGGCCGAGATACCTGAAGCGCGGGATGGGAGTTCCCTTTCGTAACGGCTTGGTCGCATCGGCCGATGTGTCGGATTGTATGGCTTGGGAAATCGGCTCAGTGCAGATCGTATCGAAAGACGAGCAGCGCCGACAAAGTCACGATCATGAGAGCCACGAGCGGCAGACCGGTCCTGGTGTAATCGCCGAATTTATAATCGCCCGCCGACATGATCAGCATGTTGGTCTGATAGGCGATCGGCGTCGCGTAGCAGAGATTGCATCCGAACAGCACCGCGAGCACGAGCGGCTCGACCGGGATACCCAGCTGCTGCGCGAGGCTGAACGCGATCGGCGTTCCCACCGCGGCGGCGGTCGCGTTCGAGGCGAAGTTGGTGAGGATCGTCACGAACAGCATCACCGCCGCGAGCACGCCGGCGGGGGAAGGAACTGGAGCCCAAGCGCAATGAGCTGGCTCAGCCATTCGGCGGCGCCGCTGTCCAACACGATCCTGCCGATGGCGATGCTGGCGGCAACCAGCACGATCACCTTTGCGGAGAGGGCACGGCCGACCCTATCGAACTTGACGCACGCGGTGACGAACATGAGGATCGCCCCTCCGAGCGCGGAGATCGCGATCGGAACCAGGCCGATGCTCGCCGGCACGACTGCACCCGCCATGATCGCGAGGGCGAGCGGCGCCTTGGCCGTCCTCGGCAATTCCTTCGAGCCTTCCAGCATCAGGAGGTTTTCGGCCCTTGCCAGCCTCTGGAGATCGGACAGGGCGCCCGTGGCGAGGAGGATATCTCCTTCGGCGATCTCGCTGTCGGCGCCGGCTTCGACCCGCTCCTGCCGTGTCTGGCGGGCGAGATGTATCCCGAGGAAGGCGATATTGTATCGCTCGGCGACGCCCGACGACGTTATCCGCTTGCCGATGAGGCCGGAATCCGCGGCCACCGCCACTTCCACCACTGTCAGATCCTCGCCCGTCCTGGCATAATCGGCCCGCAGCCGCTCCATCAGCCAAGGCGGCGCCGCGGTCGCGCCGAGCACGCGCATCGCTTCTTCCAACGCCTCGTGGGTTGCGACGACGCCGACCCGGCCTCCTGCGGCGAGTGGCTCGTCTGCGGGAACCTTGAATTCCGCATCAGCCGGCAGGAGCGTCTTCAGGGCACTGATTGATGCACCGGCCGGCAGCGAGCTGCCGCCGAGGCGCAATGTTGCGCAGAAGCGGCGGGGTTGATGTCCACCCGTCGGCGAATTGTCCGGCAGGAGGCGCGGCATCACCAGCCAGATGAACGGGAGGGCGACCAGCGCCGCCATCAGCACGATCGGGGTGAAGTGGAACACGCCCATCGGCCGCATGCCCATGTCGCTGGCGATCCCCACCACGAGCAGGTTGGTGGATGTGCCGATCGTCGTCGCCATGCCGCCGATCAGAACCGCGCTGTTGACCGGGATCAACGTTCGCGAAGCGGGCATTCCGCCTCTGGACGCTAGAGTGACCAGGATCGGCAGCAACAGAACGACCACAGGCGTGTCGTTCACCATCATGCTCATGAACATCGCCAGCAACAAAGTCACCAGCAGGCCGAGCTGCCGGTTCAAGCGCCACACCTTGGTCAGGGCGCGCGCCGCGGGCTCGAGCGCACCGGTCGTGACCAGGCCGCGCCCCATGATCATCAGCGCACAGATGGTGACGAGGGCATAGTGACCGAACCCTTCAAAGGCGAGCTTCAGGCCATCGGTCTGGCTTTGCCCCGGAAGAGGGAAGAAATAGAGCCCGAGCGCGATCGCGCTGATCGTCAGAAGCGAGATGATTTCGACCCGGGCCCGTCCGGTCACGAACCCGTAAAACATGGCGACGGTGAGCAGAATGGCCCCGGCGGCGTGCGGGGGCGGCAGATCAAGCATCCTGAAGCCCCCGGGCGGGGATCCATCCCGGTGCAGCCGATCGGCAGGGACAGGAGACGGGCGCCGGCGGCTCGCATCGGAGCGGAGCCACTCATGGCTCGGCTTGTCCTGGCGTCAGCCAATCGAGCTGCACTGCACCGGCCTCGCCGCCGGTCATGATCCGCGCCTGGACGCCGGCCTGCGCCAGCGCTGTTCGGACCGCCTCCCGCGCGCGCGCCGGCCGCCGAACTGACGCCGATCTGGAGACCGATCCGCTTCGCTGCCCAAGCGGCGGTCTCCATTGCCTGGACGCCCGCCGGCGTCGGCTCGTTACCGTCGAACTCGACCTGGGGCAGCGGCGCTGGCGGCGGCACGAGGGTCACGCTCCATTCGCGGCTCCAGACGCGGCGACCCGCGCCTCGAGCGCGCGGTAGCTGGCCAGGTCCGCTCCCGGCAGAGCGGCCGCGCGCGCATGCGCGCGCTTCGCGCCTGCGGTCGATCAGCACGCGGTCGGCGGCGACGCCCGCCACCAGCGCCAGCCGCTCCGCCATCCGGGATGCGCTCCGCTCGGCCGGCGAGCCCTTGGCAGCGGCGATCTCCAGCGCCTCCGCATTGCCCTGCTCGGTGCGGACATAGTCGATGCCGACCCTCACCGGCCGGCGCAGCAATTCGGTGAGGCGGCTCGTCATCTCCGCTTCCGACCTGGGATCGTAGCGCGCGGAAAAGATTGTCGCCGAAATCGTGACGGGATCGGAATCATAGTCGATGTCCAGCTGGCTCAGTCGGGCGTCCGGCCCGAAATGATCGCTCATCGCCGCCTGCGCCTGCCGGGACACCACCGCTTCCCACGCGATCTGCTTGAGCGACAGCGCCAGCGGCATCGACGCGAGCGCGATCAACACGGTGATGACCAGGGTCGCCTGAAGCCGCGTCTGCCGGGGCGAGAGGTTGGGGGCAAAGCCGTAGATCCGCGCGAGCACCGCCGCCGCCACGGCGATGGTCATCAGGTTGGTGAAGAACAGCAGCGAGGATCCCGCGAGCACCGTCACGTTCGCCGTCGCGAGACCATAGCCGACAACCGCCAGCGGCGGCATCAACGCCGTCGCGATCGCCACACCGACAATGGTCCCGTGCCGGCCCCTGATCATCGCGTAGGTCCCGGCGAGACCCGAGAAGAGCGCGACCAGGAGGTCGAACAGGTTGGGACGCGTCCTCGCGGCAATCTCGTCGGTGACGGTCTGCAGCGGCGAAAACAGCACGATCAGCGCGCAGAAGCCGACCGCCATGACGACGCCGATGGCAAGCGCGCGCAGCGTCCGGCGTATCTCCACCGAATCGAAAGTCGCGAGGGCGAAGCCGAGGCCGATGATCGGCCCCATCAACGGCGATATCAGCATCGCTCCGATCACGACCGCCGGAGAAGAAAGAGCAGCCCGAGAACCGCGATCCCGCCGGACATCAACGTCATGAACGCGAAATGGGGCGACCAGCCGGCGTCCTCCTGCACTTGTTCCACGACTGCGCGATGGTCGACGCTCGCCACGACATGGCCGCCCCACCAGTCGAGGAAAGGAACCGTCGGAGCTGCCGGCGCGGTCATTTCAGCATTCCCGAGCGTTGGTGTAGACGTCGCTGTTCGGGATAATGCGCGCTTGCCGTCATAGGTGCGGATGAAGGTGGCCCTTGTCTCGATCGCCTCGACGGTGCCGGTAAATTCGCCCGTGAACGTGCGTGCAGTCATTCGCTGATCTTCTTCACGCCGCTGAGGATTTCCTCGTCGAGATGATCGCCGTGAAGCACTGAGATGTCACCGGTCGTCTCGATCACCACGGCTCTGACCGCCGACAGATCCAGCGCGTTCGCCGCGCGTATCTTGGCGTAAACATCCTCCCTCGCCACCCGCGTATGGGTGAGCGCCGCCTCGATGAACTTGCCATCCTCCATCAGCAGGATGGGTTCGTTCCCGATCGCCTTTTCGAAAGGCTTCGAATGCTGGCGCCCCTTCGCCAGCAAATATTGGACGGCGAACAGCGCGGCCAGCGCCACGAGGCCCTGGCAGAACGCGGTCCATTCCGACGTCGTCGCGACCGTGGCAAGGAGCGATCCTGCCGCGATCGTCGCCACGAAATCGAAGGCGGTCATCTTCGAAAAGGAGCGCAAGCCGACCAGGCGGACGAGGATCAGGATCCAGACCAGCGCGATCGTGGTCAGGATCAGGCCGCGCGCCGCAGCATCCAGCCAAACAGGGAGAGCAAACATAGGTTGATAACCGACCGTCCGCCCTGAGGTTGCGCTCGACTGCCGGGTTGCGAATGGCGACGAGCCCAGGAGGTTTGACGAGGATGAGGGCAGGCTCTCGCTTCCCGGTTCGTCTCAAGCGGCGAGCGCCGGAACAATCAACCCGCAGGCCCGTAATCGTCTGGACAGCATTTATCGACGGAATGGCCTGGCGGGAGCTGATCGAAAGGTGTCCCGCACCAGTTGATGACTTCTTCTAGGATTGGGAGACCGGTCGCTCGAGGCCGGCAGGCAGGTCCGCTGGGGAGCATAGCCGGGCAGGCGGGAGCAGAGGCGGCAAGGGATCATCATGGCCGGCGAGAACCGAACCGAGCTGGCCGGTGCCAGGACCGACCTGGCGGAAGATCGCACGCTTCTCGCCAACGAACGCACCTTTGCCGGCTGGGCTCGGACGGCATTCGCCGCCGTCGGGATCGGGCTCGGCTTCAACGCATTGTTCGAGAAGCTTGAGCCGGTCTGGCTGCCAAAGGCAATCTCCACAGGCTTTCTGCTGATCGGCATCTTTGTGATCGTGGTGGCGGAAAGGCGAGCATCCGCCGTGAAAGCCCGATTGAACAGCCATGAGGTGAAGACATTCAAGGCGGTGAATCTGCGCATCATCACGGGCTCGATCGTAGTCGCGACACTGACGCTCATCGCCGCCATCTGGATCCTGGTCTAGCGTGCGGCGTGATCGTCTTTCCAATTCTTTGCAGGCCCAAGGAGGGTGATCAGGACCCCGTCAGTGGGGTAGACTCAGCCAACGCTTACGCACCCTCAAATCCGTTGAGCCCCTGAATGGCAGCCGACGGGCGGATCTCGACGACGCGGTCACTCTCCTGGAATGATCGGCGCGAAGCCACTTCGCCGCGGGAATAAAAAACCCGTGGTAACTGCGGCTCGGCGGCGCCGCTAACTGGAGGGCCTGCACGCCCGCAGCGAAGAGGCCAATGCCGCAAGACGCATCACCGAGAAGCACCGGCGCAAGCGAGCTGCTCATCCAGGACCTGCAACTGCTGGTGGAGACGCTGTGCTGGCTGGCAGCCTGGCTCCTCCTGCCGGCGTGGCTCGCCTTTCGCGGTGCCGGCGCCACGGGCTTTCTGCTCTATGCGCTCGGCGCAGGCATGCTCCTCTCGGCCGGGATAGCCGCGGACCGCTCCGACGCGTTCGAGCAGCGCGGCGACATAGCCTGGTTCGCCGCCGTCTCCTGCCTCGCCGTACTGGTGGTGGGCGGCGGCGTCTTCACCCTTACCTCCGCCCTTCGTTAGCCGGGCTTGGGAGGCGTGACGCCCGTGCCGGATCCAAGAAGCCTTTCATTCCGTCGGTACATTCTCACCCGGAAATATCATGGAGGCCGGGGCAGCGATAAAGGCTGGGCTTTCGTGGCTTACGCTCTAGGCGATCCCGAACTGCCGAATGCCGCGAACTGGCAAGAGCTGCGCGATTACCTCGTGCAACGGGGAATCGAGGAAAGAATGGTCGAGGCGGCCGAGATCGTCTGGCGCAGCTACCTGTCCTGCGTCAGCAGGATTCGCAGGCTTTCCAGGGATGCAGTCTCCGAAGCGAGGAGTGGCGCGGCCGCCATCTCCTGTTTCGTGAGCGGGTAGGTCGCAAGCGCGATGCACCACGGAGGCCAAGCGGGCATCGCCTGTCTTGCATGCGTCGGCATGTCGGACCCGGCCGCTGCCGCGAAATGGCCTGAAGTGGGGGTCGCGACCGGCGGAGTGCGCGCCTCCGTCGATACGGGCTCCCTCTCGGCCGGCAAGGGATGGGTTCGGGTCAGCCAGCGCTTCGTCTTTCCGCGGGCGCACCGCCGGTCCTTGTCACGCGTCGACCAGCAGGTGGTCTACGTCTGCGCCACCCGAACGGTGAAAACGCTGAAGTCGGCCGAGTTCGGACGAGACGGCCTCAGGCACACCGACACCGGGAAGGCGATCGCGCCTTATCGGATAGAAGCGGGAACACTTCCCGAATATATTTTCGACCTGCTCTGCTGACGACCGGCGCGAAGCCTCTCGGGGGGCCACATCAGCAGCCGCGTATAAAAACGGCGTGGTAACGCCGCGGGAAGCGGCCCGGCTATCGGCTCCTCAGCAAGCGCTTCCCTCCAAGGACGCGTGGGAGACACATCAATGAAACCTATCCCGTCAGCCCTGTTGCTGCTGCCGATGCTGGTCATGACCGCCGCCTGTGCCCGGTCGGAACCCGTCACTGCAGATCCCGACGAAGTCGAGGCTGCCGTGAAAGAGGCGAACGAAGCGGCCGCTAGCATCAAGGACGAGCAAGCCAACGCGAAGGCTGCCGGGAGCCTCTGAGGACCGCACCCGCTTGAGCGATACTCCGGCCCTTGCTTCAGCCGCAGATCGGGATCGGCGCGTTTCCCACATGTGGGTCGTCCTCCGCCGTCATGACGATGCAGCCGGCCGGGCGCTTCTGCACCACCCTACTCGTCGGGTTCGTCCCGCGGTTTCCAGAAGGTCGCCCAGCCGGTGGGGCCTCCGGTGTTGGGAAGGGCGCCCTTGATGGCATCTTCGGGGTTGGGATCGATGCTCCAGCCCTGACGATGCAGATGCGCCTTGGCGATCATGTTTGCGGAGATGGGGGCGCTGACGAAAAGGAATAATGTGATGAGCAGCTCGTGCGCCGAGAAGCTGCCGCCTGCCGCCGGGAAGTAGATCATCGAAGCGATCAGGCAGCTGCCGACGCCAAGTGTCGTCGCCTTGGTCGGGCCGTGCAGCCGGGTCATCAAGGATGGCAGCTTCACGAGCCCCCACGAGCCGATCAGGGCGAAGCTTCCTCCGATGACGATGAGGAGGGACACGACGATCTCTGCGATGGGGTTCATCGGCGTCACTCCACGATGTCGCCGCGGAGCAGGAACCGGCAGTAAGCCACGGTGCCGACGAATCCGACCATCGCCAGCAGCAAAGCGGCTTCGAAATAGGTCGCGCTGGTTTCGTTTATTCCGAACAGGACGATGAGCGCGATTGCGTTGATCGTCAGCGTGTCGAGCGCGAGGATGCGATCGCCGCGGGTGGGGCCGGCCAGGAGCCGCCACATGTTGAGCATCGCGGCCGTTGCGATGCAGGCGAAGCCGAACTGGAGAGCAAGCCCGATCATTTGAAGATCCTCCGCAAGCGCGCCTCATAACGCTGCTTGATCCTGGCGACTTCCGCCGCCTCGTCGGCAACGTCGAGCGAATGGACGAGCAGCGACCGCCCATCTGCGGCGATATCGGCGGAGACCGTGCCGGGGGTCAGGCTGATCGTTCCAGCCAGCGTGGTGATCGCCTCGGGCGAGCGCAGCTCCAGCGGCACGACCAGCCACCGCGACCGCAGATCCCGGTTTCGCCGGAACAGGATCAGTCCCGCCACATGGAAGTTGGCGACGAAAATGTCCCAGATCACGATCGCCCCATAGCCGACCATGGGCCAGCCGAAGCGAAGCTCGGGCCGGTTGGGCCAGAAGGGCGCCGTGTAGAGGGGCACCACGATCCCGAAGATCAAGGCCAGCAGCAGCCCGCCTGCGGTGACATTGTTGATCAGCAGCAGCCAGACGAGGACCAGCAGAAGGCTGAGGCCGGGATGGGGAAGATCCTTCTCAGCATCGCGCGGTCACCCTGCACCAAGAACAGCGGCGCGATAATCCGCAGGCGAGAAGATCTGGGCCGACGCTGCGTCCATATATCTGGTGACCGGCCCTGCAAAAACCGTGAGGGCCGCCAGCAGGAGGAGGAGCAATGTCGCAGGGAGCATTTCCGCCGAACGCACGGCGGCCGGTGCCGTCGAGGCGGCCGCGCCGACCGAGGCGCTCTTCCAGAAGAGGGTGCTGCCTGCCCGCGCGAAGCCGATGATGGCGAGGAGCGTCGTGACCAGAAGGACAGTCCAGATCCAGGGCCAGGCGGTGCTGCTGCGGGCGGCATCGAGGACCAGCAGCTTGCCGACGAAACCTGAGAACGGCGGCAGGCCCGCGATCGCGACGGCGCAGAGAAGATAGAGGAGCGACAAGGGCTCGATGGCGGCGAAGCGCGGCCCCGGCGCAAGCGCCTCGCCATGGCCCGGCCGCCGCCTGGCGATGAGATCCGCCACGAGGAACAAGGCCGCGCCCGCCAATGTGGAGTGCGGAAGGTAGTAAAAAGCTGCGGCGATCGCACCCGGGTCGAACAGCGCGGTCGCTGCGAGGAGGGTGCCGGTCGAGCCGACCAAAGCGAACGCGGCGAGTTCGCGCAGCCGATGCGCGGCGAGGAGGCCGAGGAAGCCGATCACCGTCGTCGCGAGCGCTGCGGGCAGCATCCACGGCGACGGGGCCCAGGCCGCCGCGCCTGCGTCGGCTCCGAAGATGAGGGTCACGGTGCGAATGATCGCATAAACGCCGACCTTGGTCATGATCGCGAACAATGCCGCCACCGGCGCCGACGTGCTCGAATAGGTCCGCGGCAGCCACAGATGGAGGGGCAAGAGGGCGGCCTTCAAGGCGAAGACGGTGACGAGCAGCAAGGCGCCGGCTCGGATGAGGCCCTGGTCTTCGGCGGGCGCCGCCGCGACCCGTAGCGCAAGGTCGGCCATGTTGAGCGTGCCGGTGACGCCATAGAGGATGCCGACGGCGACCAGGAACAGCGTCGAGCCGGCCAGGTTGATGATGACATATTGCACTCCCGCGGTCAGCCGGGCTGAGCCTTGGCCGTGAAGCATCAGGCCATAGGAGGCGATCAGCAGCACCTCGAAGAAGACGAAGAGGTTGAAAAGGTCGCCGGTGAGGAATGCGCCGTTGAGACCCAGAAGCTGGAACTGCAGCAAAGCGTGAAAATGCCAGCCTTTCCGGTCGAGGCCCGTCAGCATGGCATGGCAAAGCACCGGAAGGACGAGGATTGCGGTGACCAGGAGCATCATCGCGGATAGGCGATCCAGCACCAGGACGATGCCGAAAGGCGCCGGCCAGCTGCCGACCTCGTAACGCGTGATGGTTCCGGTCGAGGCCTCGCTCAGCAGCGCCAAAGCGAGCGCCAGCAGCACCAGACAGCTGCCGACGGAGACGAAGCGGCCAAGCCTCAGCCGGTAGCGCATGCCCAGCAGGAGCAGCGCCGCGACCAGCGCGGGAAGCACGATCGGGAGGACGATCAGATGGTTCATCCGGGCTCGTCCAGGCTGTCGGGCGGCCCGTCGACATGGTCGGTGCCGGTCTCGAGGTAGGTGCGGAGCGCCAGGACCACGGTCAGCGCCGTCATTCCGAACGAGATGACGATCGCCGTCAGCACCAGCGCCTGCGGGATCGGGTCGGCATATTCGGTCGTCGCTTTGTCGAAGATGGCCGGACGATCGACGATCAGCCCGCCCATGGCGAAGAGGAAGAGGTTGATCGCATAAGAAAGCATCATCAGCCCGAGCACGACCGAGAATGTGCGGCCGCGCAGCGCCAGGTAGATGCCCGCCGCCGTGAGCACGCCGATGGCGCTCGCCACGAGAAACTCCAGGGTCATGCCGGTCCTTCCTCGCGGCCGCACTCGATGTCCATCGCGCGGTCGCTCTTCGGGCCTTTTCGGCGCGCTGGGCGGCGTTGGAGAGCTGAGCGAGTGCGAGCATGACCGCGCCGATCACCGCCAGCGCGACACCGACGTCGAAGGCCATGGCCGAGGCGAGCTCGAACTCGCCGACGAGCGGCAGGCTGAAATGTCCAAAGGCGCTGGTGAGGAAAGGGGCGCCGAACGGCAGGGCGGCCAAACCAGTGACCGCGGCCGCGATCACGCCCCAGGCGATCAGCGAATGATGTTCCGCGCGCCGCCGGCGGTCTGCCCATTCGAAGCCCGAAGCCATATATTGCATGAGCAGCGCGATCGAGACCACGAGCCCCGCGATGAACCCGCCGCCGGGCTGATTGTGACCGCGCAGGAAGATGTAGATGCCGGCAACGATGGCGAGCGGCAGCAGCAGCCGGGTTCCGACAACCAGCATCATCGGGTGACGCTCGGGCGAGCGGATGAGATCGGGCATCCACTCGGCGAGCCGCCGCCCGGCAGCGCCGCGCCCGGTCGTCTCGAGCAGGGCGAAGATCGCCAATGCCGCGATCCCCAGGACAATGATCTCGCCGAACGTGTCGAGGCCGCGGAAGTCGACCAGGATGACGTTGACGACGTTGGTGCCGCCGCCGCCGGAATAGCTGTTCGCCCAGTAGTATTGCGAGATCGGATTGTACGACCGCGTCATCACCGCCCAGGCGGCAAGCCCGGCACCGGTGCCAGCCGTCAGAGCAAGGCCGGCGTCGCGGAGTTTCCGAAGGAGGCTGCTCTGCGACGAGGGTGTCTTTGGCAGAAGGTTGAGCGCGAGCAGCAGAAGCAGGATCGTGACCACTTCGACTGCGATTTGCGTAAGCGCCAGATCCGGAGCCGAAAGATAGACGAAGCCGAGCGACACGGTGAGCCCGATGACGCTGATGAAAATCAGCGCGAGGTAGCGCTGCCTGTGGACGGCCAGAACCGCCATCGTGCCGGCGATCAGCGCAAGCCAGCCGACCACCGCCACCGGGGAGGCGGACAAGGTGGGGCGGTCTCCAGGCGCAAAGCCGCCGCGCATAGCAGCCTCGATCGCGAGCAGGACGGCAGTGCCGATGAGGATGGCGAGGTAGCGCTGCAGGGAGCCATTGTGGATCGTTCGCGTCAGCTGCCGGCTGCCCGTGACCGCGGCACCGGTTGCGCGATCGAACATTGTTTTGGCGTCGAGCGATGGAAAGCGCGCCCAGACGCCTTGGGCCTGCCGGTAGCGGCGGAGGAGGACTGCACCGCCGGCGAGCGCGATGAGGCTCATCGCGACGGCGGGTGTGAAGCCGTGCCACAGCTTGAGCGCGAAATGGGGCGGTGGCGCTCCGATCACGGCTGCGGAGGCGGCCTCGACCAACGGCCCCGCGATCGTGGCCGGGAAGAGCCCGATCAGCAGGACGAGCAGCACGAGCACCGCCGACGGCCCCCAGAGACCGAACGGCGGGTCGTGCGGCGGCTTCGGGTAATCGTCCCTGCGCGGCCCGAAATAGACGTGGACGATGTAGCGGAACGAATAGGCTGCCGAGAGCATGGCCGCGACCGTCGCCAGCAGCGGCACGAGCCATGACGCCCCATACCAGACGGTGTGCGACGCTTCCTCCAGCATCATTTCCTTGGAAAGGAAGCCGTTCAGCGGCGGCAGCCCGGCCATCGAGGCTCCCGCGATGATCGCGAGCGTCGCCGCGACCGGCATCAGCGAAATGAGGCCGCCCAGGCGGCGCGCATCCCGCGTCCCCACCTCGTGGTCGACGATGCCGGCATTCATGAACAAGGCCGCCTTGAAGGCTGCGTGGTTGATGACGTGGAACAGCCCGGCCACGGCCGCCATCGGCGTTCCGAAGCCGAACAGCATCGTCAGGAGCCCGAGATGGCTGATCGTGGAATAAGCGAGGAGTCCCTTCAGATCGTGTTTGAAAAGCGCCGCGGCTGCCCCGAACAGCATCGTGACGAGCCCCGTGGTGGCGACGAGATAGAACCAGAGATCGGTGCCGGCGAGGACCGGCCAAAGCCGCGCCAGCAGGAACACGCCTGCTTTCACCATCGTCGCCGAATGGAGATAGGCGCTGACCGGCGTCGGCGCGGCCATCGCGTGCGGAAGCCAGAAATGGAACGGGAACTGCGCCGACTTGGTGAAGCATCCGACCAGGATCAGCACCAGGGCCAGCGGATAGAGTGGCGACGCCTGAATGGCTCCGGCGTCCTTGAGGATGGTTGTGAGCTCGAACGATCCGGCAATGGTCCCGAGGATCAGCAAGCCCGCGATGAGCGCGAGACCGCCGCCTCCCGTCACGACGAGCGCCATGCGGGCACCCTGCCGGGCCTCGGGAAGGTGCCGCCAGAAGCCGATCAGCAAGAAGGAGGAGAGGCTGGTCAGCTCCCAGAAGACGAGCAGCAGCAGCAGGTTGTCCGCCAGGACGATGCCGAGCATCGCGCCCTGGAAAAGCAGCAGGAAGCTGTAGAACCGCCCGATCGGATCGGCGGCACTGAGATAGAAGCGCGCGTAGAGAATGATCAGGAGGCCGATGCCCAGGATGAGGCCGGCGAACAGAAGACCGAGCGGATCGAGGAAGAAGTTCGCCGCGAGGCCTAAAGCGGGCACCCAATCCACCCGCGCCGTCACGATCTCGCCGTCCAGCACCCTCGGCGCGAGGACGAGCAGCAGGATGAAGGCAGCGCCGTTGGCGGCTGCTGCGAGGTTGGCGTTGGCGCTAGGTCCCAGGCGCCCGGCAAGGGCGAGTATCGCCGCTCCGATGAAAGGAAGCAGCGCCAATGCGATCAGGATCATGGAGCTCGCCAATTCCGAAGGTCATCCCAATCGCGCCAAAGGAGCTGCACCGTTGCCGGGGCCGCCCCCCTCTTCGCCCTCGGAACCCCATCCGGGCGCGCGCTGTCGCTGTCGTCGGGGCGACGGCAAGCAACCGCCCAGCGGGACGCTTGTGGCTTGTTGATTGGCATTGCGCGGGACGAACGATGCCTGAGCGATATAGTTCTGGAGAGTAGAAGAAGCTGGCCGGGTGAACACGCCGCCGCCCATCATAATCCCATAGTAACGGCCATCGCGCCTGGCCGCTATTGATGCAGGCAAGCTGATTTGCCGGGGACCGGGCACCGGCCGCACCAGGGCCGGCGTGCTCCCACTGGTTCCTTTCGGATCAGGAGCCGCGCAGCGCCGATTGTCGGGAGAATGCCAGTGTCAGGCGAAGATTGCGTCTACTTCATGGCTCGTGCCGAAGCCGAGCTGGACCTCGCGCAACGCGCCGAGCACCCCAAGGCCGTCGAGGCCCATTACCTTCTCGCGCAATCTTATCTGGACCGGCTTTATGGCGACGTCTCGCTCGTGGAGTCCGAAGGACGTGCCAACTAGAGCCAGATCGTTCGAGGTGGAAGCGCTTCGCGCTTCCCGAGCCGTCAGGTGATTCCACCTGACCAGAAAGCACTCTGGTTTCGAGATGCCCCGCCACGAGCTCGCGAACGTCCGCCCGCGGCGCGCTCAGGAGGATCGATGGCTTGAGGCTGTTTCGGGGGACGCCAGCCGGTATCCCACACCGAGCTCGGTGAGCACCAGGCGAGGCTCGGCAGGGTCTTCCTCAAGCTTCTGTCGAAGCAGGGCGATGTAGCTTCGAAGATATTGGGCGTCTGCGGCCGGATCTCCCCAGCCTGCGAGAAGAAGCCGGCGGTGGGTCACGACCTGGCCGGAATGTTCGGCCAGGGTCCGAAGCAGATCATATTCCTTCGGAGAGAGCTTCACCTCGTCTCCCATCAGCCGCACCTCCCGACGACGAAAATCGATCGCCAGATCCTCGCTCTCGAAGATTTCAGCTTTCGGCGTTTGGGAGACGAGCCGGCGCTCGGCGGCCCTGATCCTCGCCAGCAGCTCGTCGATGTTGAAGGGCTTGTCGACATAATCGTCCGCGCCGGCATCGAGCGCCGCCACCTTTTCGCTTTCCTGGTGCCGTGCCGAGATGACGATCACGGCGACCTCGCCAAGGCTGCGGAGGTTCGAAATCAGATCCTTGCCGTCGGCATCCGGGAGACCGAGGTCGAGCAGAACCAGGTTCACCGCATTTTCTCTTGCGACCCGGAGGCCTTCCACCGCGCTCGCCGCGCTGAAGACGACCGAGCCGGTGGCGGTGAGCACCGGCTGGAGCACCCGCGCGATCGCAGGCTCGTCGTCGAGGATCAGGATACGAAGGGTCATGACGACGTCACCTTGCTCAGCTCGAGAGGAAGACGGATCGTGATCCTGGTGCCCCCGAGCCGATCGTCCGCGCGTGCGGCCTCGATCGAGCCGCCGAACGCTTCGGCGAAGCCCTTGGCGATCGAGAGGCCGAGGCCGCTCCCGTCATGGGGCAGCGAGGTGCGCGACCGGTAAAAACGTTCAAACACGAGCGTCAGGTCGGCGGCGAGAATTCCCTCGCCCGCGTCGGTGATCGTGATCGCAAGATCGTCTCCGGCTGCGCTGGCCGACACGATGATGCGGGAACCCTGCGGACTGTAGCGCACGGCATTTTCAAGAACGTTGTAGAATACTTGTTCGAGCATCACCGGGTCTGCACGGACCGGCGCCGCGGCGATGTCGTATCGCTTCGCGATTTCGTGGCTGCTCCCCAACGTGCGGGTGCGCGAAATGGCGGCGCCCAGCACCTCCAGCGCGTCGCACTCGGTGAACTGACGGTGGTCCACCCCCGCCTGGAGCCGCCCGAGGTTGAGGAGGTTCGTGGTATAGCGGTTCAGCCTTTCGCATTGCTCCTCGATCGTGTTGAGGAGGTCGCGGCGCATCTCGCCGTCGAGCTCGGCGCCAAATCTCGAGAGACTGCTTGCCGAGGCGGAGATCGCGCTCAGCGGGGTCCTCATGTCGTGGGACACCGAGGACAGCAGCGCCGTCTTGAACTCTTCGGATCGCTTGACGAGCTCGGCCTCGGACAGCCGCTCCAGGAGCAGGCATCGTTCGAGGGTGATGCTGAGAAGGTTCACGAAGGCCGCCAGATCATACGCCTCGGAGCGCCGGCCGGACCTTTTCGGCCACTTCATCACGAGCGCGGCACCCGTGCCCGGGGGCATTGCCAAGCCGAGAGCTTGGTATTCGCCGCGCCGCAGGCTCTGCTCCCCGGAAGCCAGCAGCTCGCGCGCAAGCTCCACCTGCTCCGAGCCGTGCTGAAGGGGTATCAGGTCCGCTCCCGATGTGACGAATATCTCCGGCCCGGCACTGCTGTCAGCGTCGCTGAAGCCTGCGATTGCCGAAGGTATGTCCTCCATCTCCACCGCTGCCTGCAGCCTCTGGCTGACGTCGAGAAGGGCGCGCATGCGGCGGCTTGACGATTCGGCAGCAAGCGCCCGGTCCTTCAGCCGCCCTGCGAGAAGACCCGATGTCGCGGCGCTCAGGTTGAAGGCCAGCAGCGGGACATATTCTTCAGCCGACGTGAGGCTGAATCTGAAGACTGGGTCACTCAGGAAAAAATTGTAGATGATCGACGCAAGGATCGCGGCGAGCAATCCGCCTCGCAGCCCCTCCAAAGCGCCCACGAGCGTGACGCCAACTAGAAAGAGAATCGCGGCCGTAACGGGTCGGCTCGTCTGCTGCGCGAACGCGGCGGCGGAAGCCGCTAAGATGAAGACCGCCACGGCCGCTGCCCTGACATAAGGGCCCGTTGCCGCAAACTGCGTCAGGAGGGGCAGGGGATAAGACGGCGGAGCCTTGCTCCCAGGCCTGCGGCTCATACCCTCCTTCGCCTTCGCTGTTTCAGGGCCATGATCGTGCCCGCGCAGCGCCGCTCGACCGGCAAGTTTCTTCCCGGCATGAGCTTCTCCTCCCTGCTGGAGCCGCGCGGCAACCTTGTGGCTGCGGGACCCCCGGCGCCTGCCGAGCAGCCGCCGCCTTCTCGCCACATAGATATCAGACTTCATGGCAACGCTTGAAGGGGCCGCCACTCGCACCCGTCAACACGGCGCGGTCTTCGTCCAGAACGAAGGTCGTCGCCGGACACATATTTTCGGCCGATCGACGATGGCCGCAGGTCGAGAGCATAGACATCCGTCCCGGTTGTCACGCGAACCTGCCCATCCAGGAAGTTGACCCGAAAAGACGTTCCGCCGTCGCACATGAAACCCGCTGAGTGATGCTGCTCAAGCTCAGGCGCAGAACCGGCGCACCCCGCCAAGCTGCCCAGAACAAGCAGAGCTCCGGTCAGCGGGAGGAAAAGGCTATCGGGAGCAATCGCGGCCCGCATCATCAGCCCGGGCGGCTCGATTTACCCAGATAGTGGGAGATATGCGCCCCTGGCTGGCCGGCCGCATTTGCTCGCTTGATCGCGTCATAGACGACTGCATTCTCAAGCACCCGCTGCACATAGCCGCGCGTTTCGGAAAAAGGGATGTCCTCGATCCATCTGACGATATCGGCACCCGGCATCCGGGGATCGCCATTGTCCCGCACCCATTTGAGGACGTTGCCCGCCCCGGCGTTATAACTGGCCGCCGCAAGCGCGGCGTTGTTCCCCCAGTAATGCATCAGGCCCTGAAAATAGTGGCTGCCCAGCATGATGTTATAAGCCGGGTCGAGCGTCAGCCTCCGCTGATCGTAGGGAAGCCCAAGCTTGCCGGCGACTTCACGGCCGGTGCCGGGCATGAGCTGCATCATGCCGCGCGCGCCTGCGTGGCTTACAGCAGCACGGTCGAAGGAGCTTTCCTGGCGGATGATGCCATGCGCGAGCGCCCAATATTGGCTTTGCGCCGCTGGGATGGCTACCTCCGGATAGCCGGCGCGCGCGTAGAACGGCTTGCCTTCATTGCGGGCGCTCCGCGCCAGCCACACGCCGAGGTCTGGCCGCCCGATCTGCCCGGCGAGCTCTCCGACCAGGCTCCTGTTCCCTTCCCTGCTTGCATGCTCGGCAAGCGCTCGAACGAACACCGATTGGTCCTCCCATTGACCGGTTTGTCCCAGCAGGCGAACCGCCTCGACAAGTCCGGGGCTCTGGAAGGCGCCTCTCTCGTCTTCGCTTATCTGGGCCTCGAGGATGGCCGCCGGCGCGGGAACGCTTCGCCCGACGCGCTCCAGCGAGAGCTGGCCATAGAAGAGCTCGGGATAGGCAGACGCTTCGTTGAAGTAATTATTGGCCTGATCCGCATCGCCCGCCGCCAGAGCAGCGCGGCCCGCCCAATAAAAGCCCTTGGTGAGGACCTGCCCGGACCGACCCCCGCGCGCATATTTCACGAACAAGGAGGCGGCGTCGGCGGGACGGCTGAGCTTATCGAGCGCCGTTGTCGCTCCCAGCCAAGTGAGACTGGTATAATCGTCGCGCTCGCCGACGGGCCGATCGACGATGACCGTCCCCGCGGGGTAGGCGTCATCGATCTGACTCGCGATCTGGTAGGCTGTCAGCCAGTCACGATCGGCCGCCGCGCCGCGCGCGGTCGCCAGCAATGTCTCCAGCCATTTCTTTGGGGCCAGCGGGCTGTGTACGAGCGTCCGCGGCTGCGCGAGCAGCGCACGCGCGGCGGAAACCTGGCCTGCTTTGCGGAGCCAGTTCGTTCGATCGATGATGATGCCGGGGTCCCCGGTGGCAGCCGAGCCGAGCAGCGCCAGTCGCGATGCAACGTCGGGAGCATTGGTCTGCAAGGCAAGCCGCGCCTCGAACGCCGCTCTGCGTGGGGCCGAGGACAAGGGCATGATCTGCCGCGCGCTCGCCGCATGGCCGTCAGCGAGAAGCTGCTCGATCCTGCGATCATGGTCCGACCCGCCAAGCGCGGCTCCGAAGCTTCCGAGCAGACGGTTTTCGAGGGTGCCAGGCATCGCACCTGCATGCCAAGCCCGCCGGGCCGCCTCCCTGGCTTCGTTCAACTGCCCTAGAGCGAGGAGGGCCAGCGCGTGCCCTGCGTGTCCGGACGCCGTCAGGGGCGGATGAACGCGAAAATAGGAGACCACTTCGGCTGGTGAACTGCTGTCAGGGTCAATGGAACGCTCTGCGCTCCTCCGGAGCGCGAGCTCACCGGGCCAGCCGCGATAGCTGATCAGAAAGGAAGCGTAGGAGGAAAAAGGCAGCGCACTCGAATGTCTGAGGCTCCTCCAACGGGCGAGGGCAGCGCTGGCTGCAGGCGAGAAGCCCGAAGCGGCCGGGGCCGTTGGTTGGACCGCAACAGGCGGGGAGGCGAGTGGCTGAACTGCCGGAACGGGCGCATCATCGGCAGCGCCGACACGCGACTGAACGGTCGCACCGTAAGCTGCGGAGGCAATGAGCCCCAGACCCAGACCCGTTCTGTGCACGATAGAGATCATGGCCCTTGGTAGAGCTTTGGCCTGGCGCGCCGTTACCATGGGTTTTTTATGCCACTGCACGCCCATTCCGGCGGGAGAAAAGCCTGGCCAAATCGCAAGAACATGATGCATGAAGCAATGCGGCTGGTGCCTGTGGAAGCTGCTCTGCCAGGTGCGCACAAGGCCGCTCGCGCAAGTCGCAAGCGACCAAGCCCTCCCGTAAGTCCTACAGTCCGAACAGCTTGAGCGCCGCGTCGCCTAAGCCGCGCAAGCCGCGGCCCCACAGGCCGCCTCTGGTGCCAAGACGCGGGACTTCCTCGTAAAGGTAGTAACCGGGCCCGTCCCGGAAGCTGTCGTTGAAGAGCTCCTGCTTGCCGAGCAGGTAGGCTCCGAAGGCCTCGCTTCGGGAAACCGAATAAGCGAGACCTGCGCTGAAGCCCAAGGTCGCTGCCCGGTTGATGCCGCGCCCCGATCCGGCCGGTTCGAGCCGCACACCGCGCGTGCCCTCGACAATGAGGCTGCATGGGCCGTGGAACACGAGGTAGCGAAATTGGAAGGTCAGCCAGGCCGAAAGGTGCCGAAGGCGCCAGTGGCGGGAGATCGATAGAGGCTGGCCAATCGGCTGCAGCAGTCCCCGCAGAGCGCGAGGCCGCAGGACCATCGCGGAGCCGGCGGCGATCTCGATCAGCGCCACCTCCGCAAAGCCATCGTCGGTCGCCGATATCACGACGGCATCGGTGCTTTGCACGCGTATGCGAACCAAGGCGACCATTCCCGAGGCGAGGCTGCTGAGCGGCATCGACCAGCTCAACAGCCATTTGGTCCGTTTCCCGGACTGTTCCGGAACGCTCTGCACCGCCTCCGGAAGGATCA
>JAUJOJ010000005.1:0-16315 GCA_030447665.1 Allosphingosinicella sp.
AAATGGCGCGGAAACTTGGCGGTAGTGGCTCCGAATGGATCGAGTGGCGCGATGATGGATGGGTGGTGCCTAGAGAATGAGCGCTTCGCGCTTCCACCGAAAGACAATCTGGCTCTATTCAGATGGTTGAGACCATCTCACGCTTCAGGTTGCTAGAGGCTTCCCAACAGCGGCGCGCCTATTCTATCCGCATCGGCCAGCGTCGGGAAGAATGCGGGCGGATCGTCCGATTCGAGCAGGTGCGGCACGGCTGCGTCATCACGAAGGCGAGGGTCCAGAGGCAGTTGCACTGGGCCTCTCTTGCGGCGCTGATGGACTGCCTCCTTCCAGCACGGCCCAAGCATCTGACGCCAGGCGGGGCCGACCAGCCGTTCGTAGCAGAACAGGAAGGGGGCCAAAGCGGTCAGGCGCTTCCAGCGCAGATCGACAAGCGCCATGCCGAGCAGCTCGCCGAACAGCAGCCGGCGCTGCCGTTGGCCTTCCTTCCCTGTGGTGGTGCAATCGCGGAGACGGAACAGCGGCGCATAGGCCGCGCGGCGCTCTGCCTGTTCCTCGTCGGAGACGACAAAAGGCAGCGGCTGGTTACCGTTCAGTTCCTGTTCCCGGAGCGGCGGGACGGCGCCCGGCACGAAATACATGGCATAGGCGATGAAGCGCCGCGTCGGATGATCGAAGGCGGCGAAGCGTTCAATTTCCAGCGCGGGGTTGCCGGCAAGCGCATCGAAAGTGGAGCCGTTCATCCCGCCAGCTTATTCCGATGGGCTGGCACAGCAAGCGCAGACTGCTAGACAGGCGAACAGGGAGTGCGCGGGTGCCGGAGCTACAATTCAGGGGCAAGGAGTTTGTCTATAATCATCATCTGACGGTGCCCTTCCGTCCGCTGCAGATGCACGCCGACAAGGGGCGATGCACGGCTGGACGGCAATCTGATCGTCCACGGCGACAACCTCCACGCGCTGAAGGCGCTGTTGCCCATGTATGCGGGCGAGGTGGACTGCATCTTCATCGATCCCCCCTACAACACCGGCAACGAAGGCTGGGCGTATAACGATAACGTCAATTCGCCGACGTCCAACGGCTTTAGGGTCGAGGAGCTCATTCTTTCCCGAATACGGCGCCGAGTTGGAGCCGATCGACCTCGTGAAGATCGCCGAAGGCTGCGGGGCGCGCATTCGCATCGACGATGCACGGCACTGCGCCATCGCGGCTTCTAATCCCGGCACGGGCCGGGTCGCCAAGGCTCGTCTACCAGGTAGGACGAGTGGAGCGGGCCTGTAACCAATAGGTTCCGAACAGCGCATCAAGGCTTCTTGGCTCGAATGGATCGAGCCCGGAACCGGGATAGAAGGTCAGCTCCCCGAAAGAAGGATGAGGCTTGGTGTCGTAGAGGTCCACGCGAACAAAGTCGGTTTCGGCTGCGAGCGCCTCCGCGGCCTCGATCATGCGCGGAAGCGACGATGGCGGTGGCAGTTCCCCGAAGGCCTCCGGCGTATGCGGCTCAGCGGAGACCCGACGCCACGCGCGGTTGAAGATGACGCGGCGGTGCGCACTTTCTCTATGCAGGTGGACTTGCACGAACTCGACGCGACCGCCGAAAACAAAGAATTTGTAGTCGATAGGCAAGACGCCGTCGGTTCCAACGAACGGCTCGACGAGGAGGCCGCGCTCGATGTGCCTATAACCCCATTCGTCGAGCCAGAGCCCGTAGGCGGAGCGCTGCCATCCTGCCGCGCGCTTCTGCATCGCAGACCAGTCTTCATTCTCGGATCGGACGAACGCGATCTGGTTGCTGCCGTGGCGAGACTTCAGCACAAAGGGCAGTTTCCAGCGCGGCGCCGCGGGCAATCGGCTGCCGTGCCACAGTGTCGGTATCACCCAACTTGGCCCGATGCGCTCAGCAACGAACCTTTTCACAAGCACCTTGTCGCTGAGCAGCGGGAGACGCTCATCCCTGTCAAGGAGCTTACGCGCCTGTACAAGCTCGTTGAACAGCACGGGATTCGCGAGGCGCGGCAGCCGGCCGTGACGCCAGAGATAGGTGAGCAGTACCCGCCAAGGCAGGCCTCCATCGAGGAGCCTCTTCCAGCCTGCTGAGATCGACCCAGGAACGGGCTGGTGAGCTAGAATCGAGCCACGCTCGTCCGCTGCGACGGAAACGGATCGGCCCCCGTCGCTACCCGATCTGGCCGCATTTCGTTGTGGCGCGACGAGAGCATTGCAGTCATGCGACACCCTATCTTGCCAAGCCTCACTCATCAAAAGGTGACGTGGACCGAGGCCCGCGCCGCGTGGTCAACGAACCCGTCCTTGTCGAACCTCGGAGAGTAAGAGACCCCGACGACCGTCGCCCCACCGGCCCGCGCGTCGGCGCCGAGATCGACTACCCCATAGGTGCCCGTGGTTCGCGGCCCTTGCAGGACGAAGCTGTTTTCCGGTTGGGCGCTGAAGCGCGCCGCGAACGTGTCGCTTCGATCCCCAGCCTCCTGAACCAGGCGTGCCCGGGCGTGTGCGGTCAGCGATCCCCAGGAGTGGGCGCCGGTGTGCGCGATCTCGCCGCCGAGCCCGATCCGGGCGCTATCCCGGCGCCGAGGGTCCACATCCGAGCCAAACTCGAGGGCACCCGCCTCGCCGTAGCCGTCAACCTTCGCGCGCGTCAGGACGATATCGACCAGCGGGCCGAAGGATAGGCCGCCGGAGCGCATCGTATAGCCTGCTGCCGCTCCGACTGAATAGGCCGATCCTTCCGGCTTGGCGGTCGCGGTCAGCTGAGTGGTGCCGATGAGAAGGGATCGCCGTGAGCTGAAGTCGACCGAAGAATAGGCCGCATAGGCGTCGAGATGAAGGTTTTCGCCGCTCCAACCGGCAAAGAGCATGGCGGTTCGACCGTCGGCGTCCAATCGGCTGCCGCCATTCAGCCGTGCGGAGGTGTCGGAGAAGGAGATCGCCGCCCCCACCACGAGGCCGGGCGTGAAGGCGTAGTCGATCCCACCGGTGATTTCGCCGGTCGTGGCGCGCCCGATGAGCGATCCGGACAGGCCATCGCCGCGGCGGCCACTGGCCTCCAGGAAGACGCCGAGGCCGCCTTGGGGCGCGTCGGGGCCCGTGAAGCGGCGCTCCCGCAGGCGGGACGTCACCCTTTGAAACGCGAACGAGGCGTTGTCGATTGCGATCTCCGTCTGCGCCGACGCGCCTATCGGTGTCGGGAAATCGAGGATCAGCGACGCCATAGAATTGTCGGGTGCGAAGTCGGCGATCTGGTTGTTGTTGGTGAGGCCGGAGCGTGGCCAGAGATTGAAGCCGAAGCGAGGCGTCACCAGGCCTTGCGATGGCAGGAGGCTGACCGGGACCGTCACGCTGAGGCTGTTGCCGTTGATCACAACCGAGCCGGGGGAAAGCACCGTTGCGGTGCCCGTGACCAGGTCGCGGACGGTCGCGGTGCCGTTCGGCATCACCACCACGACTGAGTCGAACAGAACGCCCGGCGCGATCGGCCCGAATCGCGCAACGCCCTGACCGCGTTGGAAACCGAAGACGTAAACGCCGCCCGGCGTCTGGCCGATCGCGCCGTTCAGGGTCGCATTGATGTTGAAGTTGACGCCGTTGTAGCGGACCTGAGTGGTCACGACGTCCAGGTCGGGGCCCCGCGGGCCGATATAGCTTGGGATGAAGTCGCCTAAGCGGTCCCGCACCACCTGGGCGTGAGCGCTGGGGCTCGACGAAGCGAAGGCTAGGCCGAGCAGCGCGTAAGCCGCGGGCCTCAGACTGGACGATCGCCGCCGAGCCACTTGCCGGCGGGCGGGCGTGTCGACGGATCTTGCTGGAGCCATGTTCGGACGGAACCTTTTCCTCCGCCGGAGGCGGCGGCTTGGACGATTGGATGTTCCAGCCGGGGAAAGGTTCCGGAGAACTGGCAACTTTGCGACAGGCGAGACCTGACGGGCTGCCGCGGCTCTCCGGGGCACCATTGGGCTGCCTCGAAGAGCGCGAGATCGATCGTTCGAGCAGCCTTCTCATGTTCAGTACGCGGGCCCACCCATTGCGGAGGATACCCGCTACTGGCGCTGAGCACGATGCCGCCATACGAATCGGACGTGAGTTTGTGCGCACGCTCACCGGCTTTTGTGCGCAGCATCACGCGAACACGCATCGTGAAATCATGACGGCAGACTTGATCCCGGCGCCGCTCGCAAACCAAAGCTTCAAGCGCCGTCAGCTGCCGTCGCCCATGCTACAACACGGACTTTGAGGAGAAACGCATGAAGCCTCTGCTTGGATTGACCATGATGGTGCTCGCAGCCGCGGCTGCTCGACTGGATGCCGCCCCTCGTGCCCGCGACATCGGCGTTCCCTTCGAGGAATAGCCGGGCCGCTCAACGCGATCACCGATGTCGGCGGCGTCGAGGTCGGGCATGTGACGCTGATCCGAGGATCGGGAAAGCTCATGCCGGGCAAGGGGCCGGTGCGGACGGGGGTCACCGCCATCCTGCCGCGCGCGGCGGCGCCTCGACCACGCCCGTCTTCGCCGGTTGGTTCACGCTCAACGGGGCCGGCGAGATGACCGGGACGACCTGGGATCGAGGAACGGGGCCTGCTCGACGGCCCGATCATGATCACGAACACCCATAGTGTCGGCGTGGTCCGCGACGCGGCGGTGAAGTGGATGGTCGCCAAAGGCTGGAAGGCCGAGTGGAACGTTCCCGTCGCCGCCGAGACATGGGACGGCCTGCTCAACGACTTGAACGGGTTCCATGTGCGCGAGAGCCATGCGCTCGCCGCCCTCGACGCGGCTCGGGCCGGGCCCGTCGCCGAAGGAAATGTCGGCGGCGGCACGGGCATGGTCTGCTCGCGCTTCAAGGGCGGTATCGGCACCGCCTCGCGGCGGCTGCCCGCGGCGCAGGGCGGCTATACGGTGGGCGTGCTCGTCCAGTGCAATTACGGCGCCCGCAACATCCTCCGGATCGCCGGCGCACCGGTCGGCGCCGAGCTCAAGGACACGGATCTTCCCTGCTACACGCGGCCGCAAGCCGCGCCGCGCTTTCCCTTCGCGACCTGCGGCGCGCCCGCCGCCGCGCGGGCCGAAGGAGACGGAACAGCGCGTGCCGACGGCTCGATCATCGTCGTGGTGGCGACCGATGCCCCGCTGCTGCCGCACCAATTGAGGCGGCTGGCGAAGCGGCCGTCGCTCGGGCTCGGCCGGCTTGGCTCGATCGCCAGCGACGGCTCCGGCGACATCTTCATCGCCTTTTCAACCGCCAATCCGGGGCTCCGGAGCGTCGATCAGGGCCCGGCGCGCGAACCGTGGCCATGCATCCCAACGATCTGCTCGCCCGCTGTTCGAAGCCGCCACCCAGGCCACCGAAGAAGCGGTCGTGAACGCGCTGGTCGCGGCCCGGACGATGGAGGGTGCGGACGATCTGCGCGTCTCGGCTTTGCCGCACGGAGCGCTCCGGGACATCCTGCGCAAATATGGCAGGCTCAACGAGGCTGCCGGATCCGCCGCGCGCTGATCGGCCAGTGGCCCGGGTTTATGGTGAGGCCGGTGACCCGGTTTCCCGTGCGCTCGAAGCGGAGGCGGTCGCCGCGGGGTGCCGCGATGCGAAAGTCCGCGGGGCCGGTCGGCTCCAGCAGCGCCCGGCCCTGTGGCGGCAGATAGAGGTTCGCGCGGGCGGGGCCGCGTGCCCACAGCCGGCCGGCTTCTTCCTCGATCGTGACGTTCATGCCGGGCGCAAACTCATAGGTCCCGGCATAGGAGCGTAATGCCGCCTCCCTCGGCGGGCGCGATTGAGCCGCCGCCGGATCGAGGCGCGGCACGCTCGCCAACACCGCGTCCCAGGCGGCCTCCGAGGCAAGCAGGCCGAGATTCTCGACCGACAGCGCCGGATTGTCGACCGCCGCGGTCGTCGCCGCGAACAAGACGTCGCCGTCGGCGGTCGTCGCATAAGGCTGGATCGCCCGGCCCATCGCCATGTGGACCTGCATCGCCAATCGCTGCAGCGCCCATATTGGCAGCTTCTGATTGGTGAGGACCAAAGTCAGCGTCGTGTTGCCGCTTGGACCGCTTGCCGGCGCGCCGGCAGGAGGGGCGATCTTGTCGAGCTTGCCCTGGATGCGTCCCTCGATCGTGCCGCAATCATCAGGTTTCGGCCCGGCGCAGCGAACCACGCGCCCGTCGCGGCCCACGACATGGCCGAGCGCGTTGACGACGGTGAACACCGCGACCTTGGTCGGCCCGCTCTGGCGGACCGCGCCGCCTTGCCCCGAATAGGTGCGGGCGTCGAAGAACCCGCCCTGCGTCGCGAAGCGGCCGGCGCCGACCGCGCCGAGCGGGAAAATCCCGGGCCGCGCCGCCGCCAGCGCCGCACGTCCCAGGCCGCCGTCCGGCGTCACGGTCGTGAAGCGCCGCGGCCCGAGATCGAAGATGATGGCGCCGGCAACGGTGGCGATGTTGGCAAGCGCGCCGGGATCGGTGCGCCGGTCGCGAAGCGCCTCCGCGACACCGGTCGCCACCGACAGGCCGTAGCTCGAGCCCCCGGCGAAGGTGATCGCATCCACGAACGGCTCGTCGTAGCTGAGGCGCAGCGTGTCGGTGTTGATCGTCCCCGGCGCCCCGCCGCGCACATCGACGGCAACCGCCACCGGTTCCGGAAAATGGAAGACCGTGGCTCCGGTCGGACCCTCCCGATATTCGGCCACGCCGATCCGCACGCCGGGAAAATCGAAGTTGAGCGCGAGGGCATGGTCCGGCAGGTGCGGCTGGGGAGCCGCCACTGCCGGCCCGGGTTGAGGTGCCGCGAGGGCAACGATCAAGGCAAAGCGCAGAGCGCCTACGACAGATCCGGCCATGTCTCTCCCTTCTCCCGGTGAGTGCCGGGATGCCATGCCGAGAGGCAGCCGGATAGCCTCATTCCCTGTCAATTGCGGTCGGTCAGGAGCATTGTTGTGGTCGCATCATGCTTGTCCGGCCGTGCACGCCGACCTACCGTTCGGTTGCCGAAAGCCAAAGGCTGCCCTTGGACGACTCGGAAGACGCTTTGCTTGCGGCATGAGGCGCTTGATGCTGATCGCACATCGGCGGCCGAGGCCGGGCGTCGAGGGTAATGGGAGAAAGTCGGGCGATGGGGCAGGGACGAACGCGGATTGGAACGGCAGGGGACGCGCACTCCCCGGAAGCAGAGGCAAAGCCGGCGCTGCCGGATCTTTCGGCATTCTGGATGCCGTTCACCGACAATCGGTCGTTCAAGTCCAATCCCCGCCTCTTCGCATCGGCCGAAGGGATGTATTATCGGACCCCCGAAGGCCGGCAGGTGCTCGATGCGACCGCCGGCCTGTGGTGCGTCAATGCCGGGCATGGCCGCTCCGCGATCGTCGACGCGATCAGGGCGCAGGCGGGCAAGCTCGATTTCGCGCCGACCTTCCAGCTCGGTCACCCGCTCGCCTTTGAATTCGCGGCCAGGCTGGCCGGGATCATGCCGGCGGGGCTGGACCGCATCTTCTTCACCAATTCCGGGTCGGAGTCCGCCGATACGGCGCTCAAGATCGCACTGGCCTATCAGCGCGCCCGGGGGCAGGCAGGCCGGCTTCGGCTGATCGGCCGCGAACGCGGCTATCACGGCACCAATTTCGGCGGCACGTCCGTTGGCGGGATCGGCGGCAACCGCCGCAGCTTCGGGGCGCAGATCTGGGGGGTGGACCATCTCTCCCACACCCACCGGCCGGCCGCCGCCTTTTCGCGCGGCATGCCCGAGGCGAACGAGGATTTGGCGGGAGAGCTCGAGCGCCTGGTCGCGCTGCACGGCGCCGAGACCATCGCCGCCGTCATCGTCGAGCCCGTCGCCGGATCGACCGGTGTGCTGGTGCCGCCGCGCGGCTATCTGGAGCGGCTGCGCGAGATCACTCGGCAGCATGGCATCCTGCTGATCTTCGATGAGGTGATCACCGCCTTCGGCCGGCTTGGAGCGGCCACGGCGGCCGAATATTTCGGCGTGACGCCCGATATGATCACCACCGCCAAGGGGCTCACCAACGGTGCCGTGCCGATGGGCGCCGTGGCCGTGTCCCGCGAAGTCCATGACACCATCATCGACGCGGCGCCGCCGGGCATCGAATTCTTCCATGGCTATACGTATTCGGGTCACCCGCTCGCCGCCGCTGCGGGTATCGCCGCGCTCGACCTCTACGCCGGCGAGGGACTTTTCGAACGGGCAGCCGCGCTTTCTGGGAGGAGGCAATCCATTCGTTGTGCGACATTCGCCACGTCATCGACGTGCGCAATCTCGGGCTGGTCGCGGGGATCGAGCTCAGCCCGCTAGGCGGCGCCCCCGGCGCGCGAGGCCTGAGCATCTTCCATCGATGTTTCGACGAGGGTCTGCTGATCCGGGTCACCGGCGACATCATCGCCCTCTCTCCGCCGCTGATCGTGACAGAGGCGCAGATTGACGAGATCGTGGGCCGGCTGGCCCGCGCCATTGGAGAAGCGCAATGACCGCGGCCGCCGACATTTGAACGGATCCCGCCCCGCAGCTGGCCCGCAGCCTGCGTTCGCGCCACATCGCCATGATCGAGCCGACGACGGCCCTGCGGCAGGTCGCGTGCTTAATTGATGACGGCGTGGGCGCGCCCCGGCGCCTGCGCAGGAGACGGCAATGCCGGACGGCTCGCCCGACCCGGCGGCCGCAGTATCGGCAGCGAATTCGGCGCCGAATGCGTCGTAGATCATGCGCGCAGCCGTGGCGATCACGCCTGGCCGGTTCTCTCCGCCACGCCCGAAAAAGGCGACTGCGATCCGGCGTCCCGTGGGCGTGGTCAGGAAGCCGACGTCGCCGGTATAGCCGGCGAGGGTGCCCGTCTTGTTCTCCACCTTCGCGCCCGGCGGAAGAATGCCCCGGATGCGGTTCGATCCGGTCCGGCAGCGGCGCATCATGTCCAAGAGGAGCAAGCGGCTCTCGGGTTTCAGGGCGCCGCCGGTATCGATCACGCGCAGCAAGCCCAGCATTGCGGTCGGCGTGCTCGAATCGCGGACGTCACGAAGGTCCCGGCGCGCCCTGAGCAGCTGCGCGATCGTGCGGTCTATTCTGATGCCGGTGAGGCCGCGCGCAAGCAACCACCGGTCCACCGAGGCCGGCCCTCCGAGCATCGAGATCAGGAGTCGGTCGCCCTGTTGTCGCTGCGCGTGATCATCGCGTCCATGAGCCTTCCGGCGGTCGCGCCGCCGACCGTGTCGTGGAGGCTTCGGCGGCCCGCATCGACCTCGGCAAGATAAGCTGCCGCAACCGCGACTTTCATGGTGCTCGCCATCGGAAAGGGCTGGCTGCCGTTGAAGCTGATGCTCTTGCCCGTCGACAGGTCCATGGCGGCGATCCCGTATTCGCCGGGATTCTCACTCGCCATGGCGGCAAGCCGCTGCTCGAGCAGCTGCAGCTTCGGCGAGACCTGGGCAGCGGCCGGCTGTGCCAGAAACACAGCGAGCCACGTAAACAACATGAAGAACCGCATTCACACACTCCGATCAGACACAGCTGGGCGCTGGCTCACTCAGGCCCCGCAGGCTGCTGCAGCGTACATCCTGCTTGCTTAAGGCGTTACTACGGCAATTCCATGTCGTCGCGCGCCGCTCTCGGTTCGTCCGGTTTCCGGCGCGACATGTGGCGACGCGGCGATAAACGCATAGCCATTCCTGCGCGCTCAAACCCTGATCTTCATCGCTCCGCCGCGCCCGGGAAGCGCCCGGCGGCCCGCGGCGGCTCAACGCGTCCGCAGTCGAACGCCAACGCGGAAGGCGCGGCCGAGCAGGTCGCTGTACGTGGTGTTGGCGGAAAGGCCGCCCTCCGGCAGCAGCAATGGATCCGCGTTGAACAGGTTCGTGACGTTGACGAAGAACTCCCTCGCCGCGCCCGAGCGCGTTGAATTTCGAGGTCACGTTAAGGTCGACGTAGAAGAGGCCCGGTGCGCTGTTGTCGTCGATCGTTGGGAATTGCGACACGATCGCCGAAGGGCGCCCGGTCGGGCAATTGGTCTGGCACTCGATGAGGTTGTTGCCGTAGGTGCCCGAACTGATCCCGCGCGCGGTGCCGGTGATGGTGTAGGTGGGCGTGTCGACCGATGCCGAGAAGCGGTAGATCCACTTGGGCGGACCGCTGCCGCTGTTGTCCCCGACGCTGTCGACCGGAATGCTGAAGCCGGTGTCGGTGATATTGTCGATATAGCGCGTCGCCAGACCCCGCAGGGTGAAGGCGCCGTCTGCGTTCGCAAACAGCCTCTCGATCGGCAGGCGGTAGCTCGCCTCGAAGTCGACGCCGCGCACTGTCTGGCGGCTGAAGTTGAACGGGCTGGCGCTGACCAGGAGGTCGCGTTCGCCGCTCGGGTCGGGCCGGAAAGCTCGGCAGAAATCCTGGTTGCCCTCGAAGCAGCGGCTGATAATGGCCCCCGCGAAGAGCTGGCCGATCGCATCCTCCACCTTGACCTCGAAATAGTCGGCCGAAGCGGAGAAGCCGCCGAGGAAACGCGGCTGGAGCACCACGCCGGCGCTGAAGGAGTCCGCCTTTTCCGGGCGAAGGTTGAGATTGCCCGTCGTGGTCTCAAGGAAGGTCAGGACATCGCCCAGCTGGGGCGTGAACGGGTTGTCCGTCGCATTGGTGCGCGAAGTGCCGGCCTGGAACAGCTCGTTGAGGTTGGGCGCGCGGATGTCGCGCGAGCGCGTGGCGCGAAAGCGGATATCCTCGATCGGTTCCCACGTCGCGCCGACCTTCCAGGTCGTCACGTATCCAGAGGTCGAGTAGTCGGTTGCGCGCACCGCACCGTTGAACTGCAGACCGAAGCCGAGCGGAATCAGCGTCTCGAGATAGGCTTCCTTGACGTTGTAGCTGCCGAATGTAGGCAGGAAGTTGCCGACCGAGAAGCCCGTCTGGAATTCGGGGGCACGAAGCCCGACACTTCTTCCTTGCGATATTCGCCACCGACCGCGATGCTGACGTCGCCGGCCCAGGTGGCGAAGGGCGTGAAGGACAGGTTTACGCCGGCGACAGTCTGCTCGATCTTCTGCTCACGGAAGGGATCGCCCAGCACATAATCGATCGCAGCCTGGCTGGCGACGCCGATCCCGAGCCGGTTGAGCGGCGCGCAATTCGGGTCGTTGTTGGCGGGATTGGCGTCGACGTTGATCCGGCAGACGATCGTTCCCGGCGCGAAACCGCCGGGATTGCCGGCGCGCGCGAATACCGCGTCCGTCGCCGCGGTGACCCTCGCGTTGATCATGATGTTGCGCAGCTGCTCGCGGGTATTGGTCTGGCCGTACTGGCCATAAGCGCTCCAGTTGGCGCTGTTTCCAAACAGCTGGAACTCGCCTCCCGCGCCAAGGACATAGCGTTGTACGTCACGCACATTGTTGGATTGGCGATTGGGCAAGTCCACTGCGGTCGTACCCAGGGTGACCGAGGTGATCCCCTGCAAGCGTGCGGCGCCCAGCGTATTGATGAGGAAGGCATTGTCGGCCTGCAGTCTCACGAAGGTCGAAAGCTGCGGACCGGCGTTGAACAGCGTCTCCTGGCGGTTGTAGGAGGCTTCGCCGAACAGCTCGATCCACGGCGCGAGCTCGAAGCTTACCCGTCCGAACACGCCCCAGCGTTCCTCGGCGGCATCGAGGCCGATGCGGCGGCTGAGGTCGGACAGTGCAAAATCGCCACCGGTGGTGAGCGTCGGCGTGTTGATCGTGCCGAAATTGAACTGGTTGATCGAGCCGCCCGGGCCGAAAAAGATGCCGCGCAACCGGTTGGCGACGCCGCCTGTCGAGGCGTTGATGATGCCCCCGGCAAGGCATTCGACGTGCCGGTCATGAAGCGTACCAGGTTCTGCGGCAGGCCATTGGTGTTGGTGAAGGCTGGGTTAGAGATCGTGCGGAAGCCGAGCTGGTTGAACTCGCGCGTGACCTGGAAAATACCCTCGCGATCCGCATATTCGGCATTCAGGAGGACATGACCCCGTCCGCCGGCGAAGGCGGTGCCGCCCGCAGCATTGAACGAGTAGTTGAAGCCGTCGCCATACGTGGTGATGCCGCTGTCCGCCCGCAGCTTCACGCCCTCGAACTTCTTGTCGAGGATGAAGTTGACGACGCCCGCAACCGCGTCCGAACCGTAAGTGGCCGATGCGCCGCCGGTCACGATCTCCACGCTTCGCACCAGCCCCTGGGGAAGAGTGTTGACGTCGACGAGCCCGGTGACCGTCGAGCCGACCGAGCGGCGCCCGTCGAGCAGCACCAGCGTGCGGACTTCGCCCAGGTTGCGCAGATCGAGCGCGTTGATGCCTGCCGCACCCGAGCTCAGCGAAAGTCGGGAGTTGGATGGCCGCGTGCTGCCCGCCAAGGCAGGGAGCTGATTGACGAAGTCGGCGATGTTGTTCGTCGGGGCCGTATTCTCGATTTCCTCGAGCGAGATGACGGCGAGGGGGTCGGCGATTCAAATCCGCTTCGGACGATCCGCGTGCCGGTGACGACGATGTCGCCATCGACTTGGCGCGCACCCGCGTCGTTATCGGCCGCCTGCTCGGAAGTTACCTCCGCCTGGCCGGGGGCATCCTCGGCGGTCGGCGGCACAGTCTGCGCCGCGGCAGGAGCCGCGAGGCCGGCGGCGATCGTCAGCGCGATCATGCTCGACAGCGTCGAAAGACGCGATAGCCGGCGCCGGAGTTCGCGTTCACCCATCCTCTATCCCCCTAGAATGTCGTGCGACGCGGTTGTCGCCGCTATCGATCGTCACTTATCGCCTCCTGCCGATCACCGGCCTTCCGCGCTGCTCGCGCGCACGGCCCCCGATCGTCCTGGTGGATGAAGCTGGCAGGGCATAGGGAGCAGCGTCAAGGGGAATCCGTTTCTATCGCTTCATCGTCCCATAGCCGCAGGGCATAGCCCTGCCCATAAGCTGCTCCTATCCCGGGGTGACCGCATGTCATAAGAGTTGCGGAGCTCGGGCGTTGGAGGCTTCCGCCGTCGGCGGAGAAGGGGATCGCGGCATGCTGAATCGTCGATTGTTCCTGCTCGGATCCGCTGCGAGCCTGGCTTTGGCGCCGGCCGCGGCGCGCCAGCAGCCTTCCGACGCGAGCGCGATGCTGCGCGTGCTCGCACCCGGTCTGTCGGCGCCGATCGACATCGTGGACGATGTCTATGGCGTGCCGCACATCCGGGCCGGATCCAAGCCGGACGCCTATTTCGGCCAGGGCTATGTCGTCGCGCGCGACCGGATGTTCCAGATCGACCTGCGCCTCCGGCGCGAGCTCGGGCGGCTCGCCGAAGTCTTCGGTCCGGACTTCGCCGGGCACGACGCCGCTGCCCGCCTCTTCCACTATCGCGGCAACCTCGATGCCGAGCTGGCGCGTGTGCCCCGCGAGGTGCTGGCCTGCGCGCGCGCCTATGTCGCGGGCATCAACGCCCGCATCGCGGAAATGGAGACGGACCCCGCGCTGCTGCCGCTCGAATACGCAATTCTGGGCGTGAAGCCGCTCCGCTGGAACTTGACCGACCTCGTGCTCGCGCGGGACGTGCAGATGGGCAACATGGACGACGAGGTCCGCCGTGCACAGCTCGCCGCGCTGGGGATGCTCGAACTCGATACGCTGGTCGCGCCGCTGCGCCCGGCCTGGACCATGACCGTGCCGGACGGGCTCGACACCGCGGCCGTCTCACCGGCCGATCTCGGCAGCCTGCGCCTGGGCCGGCTCCCGTTTGGCCCCGAAACGCCGGTGGCGGAGCCGCCCGACTCCTCGACCGCTGGCAATGCCGGGTCCAACGCCTGGACGGTCGCAGGAACGCGCACGGCGACCGGCCGGCCGATCCTCGCCAACGACCCGCATCTCGGCATCGGCGGCTTCGGCCCGCGCCACGTCGTCCACCTCACCGCGCCCGGGCTCGACGTGATCGGCGGCGGAAACCCCGGGCTGCCCGGCATCATGCAGGGGCATACCGACCGTTTCGCCTTCGGCCGCACGAATTTCCATATCGACCAGTCGGACCTATTCGTCCTCGAGCTCGACCCTTCAGACCCCGAGCGCTACCGGCACGAGGGCCGATGGAAGCCGTTCGAGCGCATTTCGGTCGAGATTCCGGTCAAGGGCGGGCCGGCCCGCACCGTCACCCTGCGATATGCAGCGCAGGGGCCCGTGGTGTCGCACGATCCAAGCCGGCGGCGCGCTAGCGCAGTCGCGTCGATCGCGATGCAGCCGGGCGGAAGCGACTCGTTCGCGATGATCGCGATCAACCTCGCGCGCGACTGGGCCTCGCTGAAGCGGGCTTTCCGCTTCCATCCCTCGCCCACCAACTTCCATTATGCCGATGTGGACGGCAATCACGGCTGGCAGGTTATCGGCTTCGCGCCCGCCCGGAAACGTGGCGACGGCCTGATGCCGGTGCCGGGAGACGGGCGCTTCGACTGGACCGGCATGCGCGACTTCAGGTCGCTCCCGAGCGAGTATAATCCAGCGAAGGGCTGGTTCGCGTCCGCCAACCAGAACAACCTGCCGGCGGATTATCCCCGCGAACGCATCCCCGCTTTCTCGTTCCGCGACCCCTACCGCTATGATCGGATCGTGGAGCTGCTCTCCAAGCAGGACAAGCACAGCCTCGCCGATAGCGTCCGGCTACAGCACGATACCTGGTCGGCACCGGCGCGGCAGCTCCTGGCCCTGCTCCCTCGCCAGCTCTCCGAAGCGGCCCGGCCGGCCGCCGCGATGCTCTCGGGCTGGAATGCGCATCTCGACGCCGACAGCGCGCCAGCAGCTTTGTTCGAAATCCTGTGGAGGGAACTCGGCGACCGAATGCTGGCCGCGGTGGTGCCGGCCCCGGCCAAGGACCTGGTCACCGAGATCGCGGCATCCGAGTTGCTGCGCCTGCTCGAACCGCCCGACGTACCGATCGGCGCCGCTCCTGCCGCCGCCCGCGACGCGCTGTTCGACGCCGCGCTCGCTTCGGCCTGGAACAGGGCGCGGCAGGAACTTGGCCCCGATCCATCCCAGTGGCGCTGGGCGCGGCTCCACCAGGTGCGGATCGAGCACCCACTGTCGCGGATTCCGGCCATCGCCGCTGCTTTTCCGGCGATCGAGGGCGCGGGTTCCGGCGGCGACGGCTACACCGTCATGGCGCGCGGCCTGTCCCCCGGGCAAGGCTGGCGGACCACCAGCGGGGCGAGTTACCTCCAGGTGATCGACGTAGGGGCGTGGGACAATTCGGTGGTGCTCAACCTGCCGGGCCAGTCCAACGACCCGCGCTCGCCGCATTATCGCGACCATTATGCGCCGTGGATCGCCGGCGACATGCTGCCGATGCTGTTCAGCCGCGCCGCCGTCGACGCGCGAACGGAGCGGCGCACGGTCCTCCAGCCGAAGCCTTCCTGACTTGCGCGGACTATCGCCACGCCCAGATGAGTGACTCCTTGCGGACCCAGCCGCTGCGGCCATGGCTCAGGCGAAGCCGCCGCCAGCCGAGGAACTCGCCGTCCGCCCGAGCGGCCGATCCCGCGCCGAGGACCACCGTCCCTGCTTCCGGCGGCGTTTCCACCGGCAGCGGCCGCAGGGTGGCGCTTTGCCACACCACCACCGCCTCGCTGTTACTGAGAGCGCCATAAGTGCGCAGCGAAGCCCAGCAGGTCGCGGCGCAGATCGCGCCCACCGCTAGGACGGCCGAGCCTGCCGCATTCCACCTCCTGCCCGCGTGCGCGTAGACGACGAGCAGAAGCAGGATAGCGCCTACCCCGGCAACCGTGCCTGCTATCACCAGCATCCATTGCCATTGCGGCGGAGAAGCGGCGCCCACGAAGCGGCTCCACCAGCCGCTTGGCAGCGGGATGTTATTTTCCGCTCCCTGTGGAAATCCGGCTTCGCGCGCCAATCTCGTCCACAATATGCGGGTGGCCTCGGCGGATGGATGCTGCACCCAGGCAATACCGGCATGGGCCGCTGCTTCGTCCAATCGATCCAGGCCTGCGAGTGCGACTGCAAGATTGTGCCGTGCCTTCCAGTCGAGCGGACGGCGCTCCACTCGCTCGCGGAACGACTGCGCCGTTGCAGCCCCGTCTGCCGCTGCAACCGGTTCTGAAGGCCAGATCGCCGCAAGGCACATCGCAAGCGCCATTGGATAGAGATTGCGCCTGCTGAACATTGTCTTGGGGTCGAAACCGGGTGGGGGGCCTTGCTCGCGCCACAGCCGCTGGGCGCGTTCCAACCAGTCGGCAGGCAGCGATGATGCACGGCCGTATAGGAAGAGGTCGGCGTCGGACCAGAGTTCACTCCACGCATCGTTCCCGCTGAACGAGGCCGGCACCGGCGCGGCCCGGTTGAG
>JAUJOJ010000005.1:16415-46914 GCA_030447665.1 Allosphingosinicella sp.
TCAGAAGCGGAGGCAGCAATGCGGATCGGCGCGCCTTCGCCTGGGCGGCCGCCGCACCTTCCATGCCCGTTTGCGCAGCGTCCGGCAGGACGTCGAGACTGATCGCCTCAGTGCTGAGCGTGACATATTGGCCGCGGTGAGGATCGAATATGGACATTTGGACAGGGCCAAGGACGTGGCGGCCGGCCTCTCCGGGAATGAGATCGACTTCCTCCCGAAGCGTTTGTTCGAACATGGTTGCGCCGGGTATTTCGGTCAGCCTCGGCGCACCGGCGCTTTCAAACGCGCGCGAGATCTTGCGCGCGGGCAGCCCCTTCACGCTTGGCCAATTGCCCATGCCCGCCAGCGTCAAGGTCCAGGTCAGCCGCTGGCCGACCACTGCCTGGGCCGGAGCGACCGACGCGCGGAGAGCGAAGCGGCCGACCGCACCAAGGAAGCCCCTGGGCGGCGGAGGAAGCGGGCGGACCGCAATCGAAGCGGGCTGGCCTCGCACGGTGACAGTCTCGGTGATCGCACGCTCATAATCCATCGTCCTGACCATCCCGGTCTTGAGGACCATGACCTGCCGGGCCGGGCGAAGCGCGAGCGTGCCGGGTTGAAGGACCAGCCCGCGAGTGCGGTAGTTTAAAGTAGCCAACTGAGTTCCGCCCGCTGGCGGCATGACCTTCTGGATCGGCCCGTGCCAGGGCTCGATGATGAGCGCCGGATTCCAACTGAGCGGCCCCTCCAGATAGGAAAAGGCGTTCCAGTCGACGCGCCAGCTGAGGCCGAGATCGAATATTTCGCCAGCCCAGAGCGGGCGAGCCGGAGTCTCGAACGCTCCCACTGCCTTGGCTTCACCTGCCGCTTGTGCAGGCCCGGCAAGAACCGACAGTGCGCCAAGCACGCAGAGGAACCTTCCAAGCCTCACCAGACCTGAGTCTCGCCGTCGTCTGCAGGCGGCTGCTGCATCAGCTTGAACAGCTCAGCCGGCGAGGCTGTGCCCCTGATCCGCTCAAGCTGATAAAGCGGCATTGCCAAGGAGGTGCTTCGCCATTCGGCTGCCTCGAAGTCGTCGCGGCGGCTGCCGCCGACGCTTTTCAGGCTTTGCTTTTCGGCGAAGCCCTTGGCTTCCTCGCTCTTGCCGCCGGCTTCCGGCTTCTGCGGGTCGTTGGGGTCCACGACCGGCACCTCCCGCTTAGCATCGACGCGCTCGCTGGCGGGGTCGGGCGGCCCGGCGCCCTCGTCGCGGATGGGCGGCGGGGGGACGAGCAGCCGCCTCAGCTTGGCCGCCATCCCCTGCCAGTCGGCGGCCGAGGGGTCGAGCCTGCGCCCCAGCTCTACGGCCGCCAGACCATCGCGAAGCACGCCTTCCGACAGCGGCTGGGCGAGCCCCCGCTGCACCTCTCCGTAGCGGGTCGCCGCCTCCGCAAATGCCAGATAATCCGATGCACCGAGGCTTGGTCGCTCGATCAGCTTCGCGACGATTTCGTTGACGATCTCGAGCGGGTCGTCCTCCTCGTGAAGCTCCGTCGCCGTCGCGATCCGCGGCTGCAGCGCTCCAAGCACGACCAGAGCGGCCAAGCCAGCCGCCGCCGCCAGCGGCGACCGGTCGGCAGCGCGGCGAATCTTCGGCCGCGCCCGCCACTCGCTGCGGGCACTCCAGGCGAGCATCAGAACTGCTGCGATCAGGAAATAGGAGAAGCGATCCGCCCGGCGCGATCCCGAACTTCCCAGCGCCGCATCGAAAGCAGTGCCATATCCGACCCCGGCCACCACGGCGGCCTCGGCGGCATCTTTTTCATCGAGATATTCGCCGCCCGACTCGCCGGCAATCTCCCGGAGGCTGGCAACGTCGAGGCGAGAGAAAACCGGGGTTCCCGAACCGTCCAGCAGCGGCCTGCCGTCTGCTCCTGTAATGATCGCTCCTGCAGGCGTGCCGACGCCGATCGCGATCACCGCGATGTTCCGCGCGCGGAGATCGGCCAGCCGATCCCGCCAGGCGTCCGATTCAGCCTCTCCGTCGCTGATGATCACCAGCCGTCGCTGGCTCGACTTGGGGCTGAAAGCGGCGGCTGCGACTTCCAGGAGCGAAGCCAAGTTGGTGCCTTGGTCGAGAACGTGATCTGGAAGGAGGTTCGGGAGGTAGCCGTTGAAGAGCGACCGGTCATCCGCCGGCGGCGCCAGCAGGTGCGCGGTCCCGGCAAAGGTAAGGAGGCCGATCTTCTGGTCGCGAAGATCCTCGGCCAGCTGCGCAGCAATCGCACGCCCACGCTCCAGCCGTGAGGGCGCGACATCCTTGGCGAGCATGCTTCTCGACAAATCGAGCGCGATCAGCACTTCGCCCGATTGGGCATCGGTGGCTTGCGGAGCTGGCCCCCATTGCGGCCGCGCGAGGGCAAGGATCACCAGCAACACCGCCGACCAGAAACGCCACTGGATGCGCGCGCCACTCGCGCCGGCGGCGTGGAAGCGGACGCGGCCACCCTCGACGGTGCCGCGCCTGATGTGCGGCAGGTCCCGCGCGGGCGCAGCAAGGCCGCGCCTCTTATTCCACTCCAGGAGCAGGATCAGCACCGGCGCGATGACCAGCAATAGCATGTAGGGCCAAGCGAAAGTCATGCCGAGACGCGCCGCGCGCTCTTCGATTGCCCGCCGCCGAGGCCCGGATAAGCCAGGATCAGCAACAGCAAAGCGGGCACAGTGGCCCAGGCGAACAGCTCAGTGACGATCGCGTGGGTCTTGACCTGGGTCTCGATCTTGCGGGCAGCGTCGATCGCGGCGAAGGCGGAGGACACCGCCTTGGCATCGCCGGCGCCGAAGGAATGGCCGCCGGTCTCCGCCGAAATGATGCGCAGCGCATCCAAGTCGAGGCTGGACGGCCGCTGCTGCGTGCCCGTGCGCCGGCCGCTGGCGTCGAAGACGGGAAAGGGAACCATGCCGTTGCGCCCGGTCCCGATCGTGTAGACGGGGATCTTGCGGTGGCGTGCGATTGCCGTTGCCTGCGGAGGTGTCAGCGTCCCGCTGGTATTCGCGCCGTCGGTGAGCAGGACGACGAACGCACCCACCCCGCTCGCGGTGCCGCGGTTCGCTTCCAGATTGGCCAGCGAGATGCCGAGCCCGTCGCCGATCGCGGTGCCGTCCTCGATGAGGCCGATCCTCAGCCGAGCAACCTGCTTTTCCAGCCAGCCATGCTCGGTGGTCAGCGGGGCCAAGGTGTAAGCGCGGCCCGCGAAGAGTACGATGCCGATGCGATCGCTCGGCCGGCCGGTGATGAATGCCTGGATGACGGGCCTTACGGCCTCAAGCCGGTTGATCGGGCCGTTCGGACCGGAATAATCCTCCGCCAGCATTGAGGTCGAAAGATCGACCGCCAGCATCAGATCATATCCGCGCGATACCACCTCCTGCCGCTCGTCCTTGCGCTGCGGGCGCGCGGCGGCGAAGATCAACAAGACCATGGCGGCATAGAGGCCGATGATCCGCCACTCCTGGACTCGGCCGCGGTCCGCCCGCGCCCAGGCCGCGGCATAAGGGACCAGAAGCACGGGAGTCCGCCCGCGGTGCCTTCGCCAGAACATAACGGCCGGTATCAGCAACAATGCCAGCAGCAGCCAGCCATTGTCGAACCGAAAGGACGTCATGCCGCGAGCGAAGGCGACCCGCGGACTGGCCGCCCCCTGGTTCGAAAGAAGCGGACGAGCGCGTCGAGCGGATCGGCGCCTGCGTCGACGACGAGCCGGTCCGCAGGGCTGGGCCACCAGGCCGACCATATCCGCTCCCTCCGCTCCCGCCATGCCGCGTGCGCAGCACGGGCGGAGGGCGAGGCGTCGACCCAGACGAGATCGTTCACGTGGGGATCGTATGCGACGAAGTTCCCGGCTGCGGGGCCGGTGCGCTCCCATTCGTCCTCGACCCTGATGCCGACGACCTGGTGGCGCGACCGGAGTGCGGCCCATTCGGGCGGCGGTGGATCGCTGGGGGCTTCCCCCAGCCACACCACGATCGCGCCGCGCGGCAGGCGCTGCGGCAGCGCCGGCGTGGTCGCGAACTTCAGCGCCGGGTCGGGGAGCGGCGCTTCGAACAGGGCGGCGATCGCCGCCAGGATCCGTGCTCGCCGGCGGGTCGGCGGGAACAGCGTGTGGCCCTCCGGCTTCACATGCAGCAGGGCGGCGCGTTCGCGGTTGATTGCGGCGAGCATCAAGGTGAGCCCGGCCAGGTCCAGAAGGACGTCGCGCTTGCTTGCTGCTCCCGAACCGAATTGCAGAGCCGGATGATCACTGACCACGACGAACACAGTGACTTCCCGCTCCTCGACGAAGATCTTGCGGTAAATGTCTCCGAGGCGGGCGGTGACGTTCCAGTCCACGTCGCGAATGTCGTCGCCGAACGCATATTTCACGACCTGATCGAATTCCATGCTGCGTCCGCGGAAGATGGAGCGGTGCTCCCCCACCAGAGCCGAGCTGACCCGGCGCCGTCCCAATTGCCATTCGAGCCGGCGCAGCGCGTTGCGTGCGCGCTCGTCCAGCCCTCGCTGAGGGGCCGGGCGCTCGGTGCCGGTCATTCGGGCACCTTCACCGTGGCAATGGTTTGCGCGATGATCCCATCGGCGCTCAACCCTGCCGCTTCCGCCTCGTAGGTGAGACCGATGCGGTGGCGGAGCACGTCCGGCGCAAGCTCCTGCACCAGGTGAGGCACGACATGATCCTGGCCGCGCAGAAGGGCCAGCGCCCTGCTCGATTGATGGAGCGCGAGCGAAGCGCGCGGCGAGGCTCCGAAGGCGAGCGAGCGCACGCCGTTGCGCTCGCTGCGGGCGAGTTCCCTTGTGTGGCGGACGAGCGCCAGCACATAGGCCTCGATGGCGGGCGCCACGTAGATGTCGTCAAGCCGACGGCGCAGGGCCAGCAGCTCGTCCGCGTTCGAAATGGCGCCGATCTCCGGGGTGTGGGTCGGCGAGCCCCAGCGGTGGAGCATTTCCAGCTCATCCTCACTGCTCGGATAATCGAGTAGGAGCTTGAACAGGAAACGATCAGTCTGCGCCTCCGGAAGCGGATAGGTGCCCTCATGTTCCACGGGGTTCTGGGTCGCCATAACGAAGAAGGGGTGCGGCAAGGCGTGTGTGACGCCGCCAATCGTCACTTGCTGCTCCTGCATCGCCTCGAGCAGCGCGCTCTGCACCTTGGCGGGGGACCGGTTTATTTCATCCGCCAGCACCAGATTGGCGAAGACCGGCCCGTGGTGCGGCGTGAAGCTGCCGTCGTGGGGCGAATAGACCATCGTGCCGACAACGTCGCTCGGCAGCATGTCCGGCGTGAATTGGATCCTCTCGAAATCGAGGCCCATCGTCTGGCTGAGCGCCTTCACCAGCAGGGTCTTGGCGAGCCCGGGCATGCCTTCCAGAAGGACATGGCCGCCGACCAGAAGCGCGATCTGGAGCCGCTCTATGATCATCCTCTGGCCGAGCACCTGCTTGCCGATCTCGGCGGAAAGGCGCTCGGCCCACGCCACCGCAGGCTTCAGAGCTGACGAGGCGGCGTCCATGTTGCGGTTGTTCCCTTGAGGCGTCGTTCCGTCCCGCGTTCGTCCGAATAGCGACGCTCCAGCCACGGGATCAACGCTCCTTCAGCAGCAGGCGCCCGTAGCGCTTCGGCACGACCTTGCCGTCCGTCACTGCAGCCTGGCCGTTCACGAAGACATGCACCATGCCGACCGAATAGGAATGCGGCTTATCGTAGGTGGCTGTGTCGCGGATCGTCTTGGGGTCGAACACCAGCACATCGGCAAAGGCTCCGCGGCGCAGGAAGCCGCGGTCGCGGATACCGAACACCGTGGCCGGCAGACCGGCCGACGCATGGATCGCCTGCTCCATGCTGATCACGCCCTTGTCCAGCACGTAGCGCCGGAGCTTGCGCGGATAAGCCCCATAAGCGCGGGGATGCTCCGAGCCGCTGCCGAACTTCACCAGGCCGCCGTCGCTGGAGGTCATCATCCACGGCTGCTTCATCAGCGCCTCTAGGTCCTTCTCGTTCATGTTGAAGGAGACGATCGGAGCGCCGCCCTTGATCAGCATGTCGATCGCGGTATCGAGCGGGTGCTGATTCCGGGGCTTGGCGATTTCATCGAGGCGCTTTCCTTCAACCGAAGGATCGGGCTCGTAGCGACGGATCATAATGGCATTGGGGCCGGCACGCCGCTCCAAATTCTGCACCATTTCCTTGCGGATGAGGGCGCGCTGCTCCGGATCCTGGAGCCGCTTGGCGAGCGCTTCGGAACCGCCTTCCTGCGCCCAACCTGGCACCAGCGCCGGCTGCAGGCCCGAGCCCGAGGCGGAATAGGGATATTGATCCGCCCAGATGCTGAGACCTTCAGCGCGAGCAGCGTTGATGAGCTCGATCGCGTCCTTGGATTTCCCCCACACGGACGGCCCAAGCATCTTCATATGCGTGACGATGCCGGGCAGCTTGGCTTCCCGGGAGATCTGGATCAGCTCCCTCACTGCATTGATGACGCCTATATCGTAGCTCGATTCATCGCGGATGTGGCTGATGTGGAACGAGCCGGGAAATTGCGCGGCAACCTTCGCGAGCGCCACCATTTCCGCAGTGTTTGAATATTTCCCCGGAATGTAGAACGGGCCGCTCGAAAAGCCGAAGGCGCCGAACTGCATGGCGGCCCTGACATAGTCTTCCATCCGCTTCTGCTCGGCAGGCGTCGGCTTGCGGTTAGCATCGCCCATCACCGCTCTGCGCACGCCATTATGTCCGATCATGGGCACGACGTTGACGCCCGGCACATTCTTCTGGATTGGAACAGTCTGCTCGCGAAGGTCAGCAGGCCCGCCACCGTCCGGATTGATCATCACCGTGGTTATGCCCTGGAACAGGATCGGCACCGCCGCGGCGAGTTCCGGGGTCGTGATACCGGGCGCAGCATGGGAATGCGGATCAATGAAGCCCGGCGCCACCATCTTGCCGCGCGCGTCGATCACCTTGCCCGCACTGGCATCGGCCGGGATCGACCCGACCATGACGATCCTGTCGCCCTTGATGCCAACGTCGGCTACGCGGCGCTTGCTGCCGGTCCCGTCGAAAACGTCGCCGCCGCGGATGATGACGTCATAATCATGCTCGCCGGCGGAGGCGGTTTCGCTGCCGGCGGCATCGCCCGGCACCGAACTCTGGCGCGGTTCGCTTCGGAAGAAACCCAGCGCCGCTGCGATGACCAGCACCAAGGCGCCCAAACCGGCAATGATCAGAGCGATGCGCTTTCCGGCCGCTCCCGATGTGCTCTGCATAAGACGATCTCCGATCAGATCGAGCCTGAGGTGCTGTCATTGGTGCCGCAGACGGCGCCGTTGAACTCGAGGCCACCGGCCAAGGCACCGCCGCCCGTGTTTTTTCTGCATGCGAACTTGGCAGTCAAAGTTGACATCGGTCAACTGCGCCAACCTTTCAGAGGCTTGACCAAGCCATAGCCTTCAGGGGTGCTGCCAGTCTAACGCTAATTTGTCTCTGATGTGAGGGGTGGCATTTGCTCCTCGAGGGGTCAGGACAAGCACAGCCTTGCCGACAGCGTCCGGCTGCAGCACGACACCTGGTCGGCACCGGCGCGGCAGCTGCTCGACCTGCTCCCTCGTCAGCTTTCCGAGGCGGCGCGGCCGCCGCGATGCTCTCCGGCTGGAATGCGCATCTCGACGCCGACAGCGCGCCCGCGGCGTTGTTCGAACTCTTGTGGGGCGAGCTTGGCGATTGGATGCTGGCCGCGGTGGTGCCGGCCCAGGCCAAGGCACTGGTCACCGAGATCGCGGCGTCCGAGTTGCTGCGCCTGCTGGGGCCGCCGGACGCGCCGATCGGCGCGGCCCCTGCGGCCGCGCGCGACGCGCTGTTCGACGCCGCGCTCGTTTCGGCTTGGAACAGGGCACGGCAGGAGCTCGGACCCGATCCTTCGCAGTGGCGCTGGGCGCGGCTCCACCAGGTGCGCATCGAGCACCCGCTGTCGCGGATTCCGGCGATCGCCGCGGCTTTTCCGGCGATCGAGGACGCGGGTTCGGGCGGCGACGGCTACACCGTCATGGCGCGCTGGGTGTCGCCGGGGCAAGGCTGGCGGACCACCGGCGGCGCGAGTTACCTCCAGGTAATCGACGTGGGGGCGTGGGACAATTCGGTGATCCTCAACCTGCCGGGCCAGTCCAACGACCCGCGCTCGCCGCACTATCGGGACCATTATGCGCCCTGGATCGCCGGCGACATGCTGCCGATGCTGTTCAGCCGCGCCGCCGTCGAGGCGCAGGCCGAGCGGCGAACGGTTCTGCAGCCTGAAGCGAGGTCATGACGCTGCGGTAAATCGCAGAGGAACGACATGCGAGCGGCCGCCTGAATCGGGCGGCGCCGTGCACGTCACTTCAGCAAAGCGCCAGCGGCGGGGAGCCCCAGAAGCCGGGTTCGGGCGGTGACAACAGGCCGCCCTGGAGCCTCACTCCGCCGGCACGGTCTTCGCGCAGCCAAAGCGGCCCATCCACGTCGGCATAATCGGCACGGCCGGCGAGATGGAAGGCGGGCGCGATCGACAGAGACGTGCTCACCATGCACCCGACCATGATCCCGAACCCGCGCTGGCGGCCTGCCTCCATCAGCGCCAGCGCCTCGGTCAGCCCACCCGTTTTGTCGAGCTTGATGTTGATCATCGCATAGCGCCGGGCGAGCATGTCCAGGTCGGCGGCCGTGTGGCAGGATTCGTCGGCGCAGATCGGAACGAGCGGTTCGAAGCCTTCGAGCGCTTCGTCCGCGCCCGCCGCAAGCGGCTGCTCGACGAAGCTGGTGCGAAGCTCGGCCAGGAGCGGCTGCAGTCGCTCGAGGAGGCCGATGTCCCAACTTTCGTTCGGATCGACGATCATCTCCGCGTCGGGGGCGGAATCCCGCACCGCGCGAAGGCAGGCTTCAGGCTCGGCGGCGTCCACCTTGACCTTGATCAACCTGCAGTCGCGAAGCGCCGCGGCCGCCTCTCTCATCCTTTCCGGAGCGTCGAGGCTGACGGTCAGCGCCGTGGTGAGGGGCCGAAGCGGCTCCCCCCCGAGAGTGTCGGCGAGGGGCTTCCCCGAGAGCCTGCATTCCAGATCCCAGAGCGCACAATCGACGGCGTTGCGCGCCGCTCCGGCCGGCAGCAGCGACACCAGTTCGCCGCGCGCCGCGCCGTCGGCGAGGTCCCGCTCGATGCCGCGAATCTGCTCGATGACCGCCTCCGCGGTCTCGCCGTATCGCGGGTAGGGAACCGCCTCGCCGAGGCCGCGCACGTCCCCCTGCCGAAGCTCTACCGTGACCACTTCGGCGATCGTCTTCACGCCGCGCGAAATCCGGAACGGGCTGGCGAGCGGCCAGTGTTCTACGCCGCTTCGGAGCTGACGAAGCATTGCTGTAACCTGTCGGCGATGCGGCCGACGCCCATCGCGATTGGATCCTGGCAGGGAAGGCCGAGCAAATCCTCGGTTTCCCGGCATGTTCGCTGCGCCTCGTCGGACGCAAGCCGAGAGGTATTCAGCGCCACGCCGACCGCGATCACGTGCGGGCTGGTCAGCCTGGCTGCCTCGAGGTTCCTTTCGAGGCAGGTCCTGAGGTCCGGCAGGCTGCGGCCGGGCAGGCCGCGCATGTGCGCCCGCCCAGGTTCGTGACACAGGACGAGCGCGTCGGGCTGCGCGCCATGCAGCAATCCGTGCGACACTCCGGCGAACGACGGGTGGAAGAGCGAGCCCTGACCTTCGATGAGATCCCATCCGTCGTCGTCCCGGGCGGGGGAGATCCATTCCGCTGCCCCAGCGATGAAATCGGCGACGACCGCGTCGATCGGCACGCCCGACTGGGCGATGAAGATGCCAGTCTGCCCCGTCGCGCGGAAATCTGCCTTGAGCCCGCGCGCGCGTAGCTCGCGCTCGAGCGCGAGCGTCGTGTACATCTTGCCCACGGAGCAGTCGGTGCCGACCGTCAGCAGCCGGCGGCCGGGACGCGGACGGCCGTTGCCGATCGGAAGATGCGGCGGCGGCTCGCGCACGTCGAACAGCTGAAGGTTGGCCGCCTCGGCAGCCGCTCTTATTTGCGGGTGGGCAGCGAGGCGTTCGTGGAGCCCCGAGGCAACGTTGAGACCTGCCTGCAGCGCCGCGACCACATCGGCCACCGTCTGGGCGCCCAGCAGCCCGCCGGCATTGGCGACGCCGAGGATCAGCGTGCGCGCGCCGCGTGCCGCCGCTTCGGCAAAGTCGAGGTGGGGAAGCCCCAGCGTCAGCGTGCAGGCCGGCCCGCGATATTCCCCGATGCAAAGCTCGGGACGCCACTCGGCGACACCCCGCGAGGTCTTGACCGACAGCTCGTCCTTGGGCTCGCCGAGGTAAAGAAGGTAGGGGTGTGGTATCATCTCTGGCTCACGGCTCTTGCGGCCTCTCGGGCGCGCCGGCTTATTGTGCCGCGATGTCCGGGCTCGCCAAGTTCAAAGACCGAGCGGATGTATAGATGCGGGCTATGAGCGGGCGTTTTCAATGGCTCGCTCCAGGTCTCCGATGAAGTCGCGCGAGATCCGGGAGAGGGGCCGCTCCTCGAGGTGCACGCAATAGATCTGGAACAATGCCGCTTTCGCAAACGGCCTGAAATCGAGATCTCCGTTCAAGCTCGCGCGCGCAGTGAATTCATCGACCAGCGCTATGCCGACGCCGCGACGCACGAGCGCGGCGGCGACGTAATAGGTCTGGACGGAGATGGCCGCCTTTCCTTCGGTGCCCGCGTCGAACGCGCTGGTGAACAAGGCGCCGAGGGATCCCGTTCCGGTGAGCCGGATGATCTCCCGATCTTCGAACATCTCGAGCGAGACCCGGGCGGGCGCGTCCGGCAAGGCCGCCTTGCGGTAGAGGACGACCAGTTCGCCGGAGCCGACAGGGATCTGTGCCAGCCGCGGGTGGCGCGGGGCATCGTAGGCGATGGCGAGGTCGCTGTTCCGCTCATAGAGCGAGCGCAAAATATCCTCGTTGTGGAGCGTCTTGATCTCGAACGAGACGTCGGGATGCCTGGCATGAAAGTTCGCCACGGCCGCGGGCGCGACATCGAGCCCGAGCGAGGGCAGCACGGCAAGCCGCAAATATCCCTCCCCGCCGCGCCGCAAATTCTTGGTGGTCTCCTGCAGCGACTCGACGCGGGCATATAATTCCCTCGCCTCGGGGAAGAGAAGATGCGCCTCTTGGGTGGGGACCAGCCGCCCCTTCACGACCTTGAAGAGCGCGAAGCCGACCTGGGTCTCGGCATGCCTCAGCACCTTGCTGACGCTCGGCTGCGAAACGTGAAGGGCGCGCGCCGCCGCGCTGACGGAGCCGGTCTGATAGACAGCGTGGAAGACTTCGATGTGACGCAGGTTCATCATATGACGGTCGGCTGTTCTCCGAGACGCCCTTCCTGCCCGCTTTCCGGCGCGCGCGATTGCTCCCGCCGCGCCATCCGCCGGAGCCCGGCACATCCTTGTCCAGGCTAAAGCAATAGCCAAATGCTATGGTCTGGCCAAGTCTTGGTCTTGCGGGTGACGCGATGGCCAGACGCCCGCCGCACTGCCACCTTCGCATCCAGCACGAGCCCGCCGAGAAGCAAGGATTCCAGCTCGGCAGGCGGGTCGATGCCCTCCACGCATAGCAGTGCCAATGAAATTGGCTTGTTTCCCCAAACGCTTCGGGCTTTGTTCTAAAGGCAAGGCTGCACGGAAAGGCGCCCACCACTTCCGCACGCGCCGCTCGCACGACCATGAACGCCGTTGGAGGCTCACCAGATGACATCGTTGCCGACGCCTCACTGCCTTTGCCCGCCGCTGGCTGCTCCCATTCTTGCAGGGCTCCTCGCCACCGCCTTGATCGGCTCCGGCCCGGCGCAGGGGAATGTCAGGACCAGCGACATCGTCATTCGAGGAGGCAGCATCTATGACGGCTCGTCGAACAAGTCGTTCGTCGGCGACGTCGCGGTATCCGGCGACAGGATCGTCTATGTCGGGCCGAGCGGCCGCAACCCGTTCAAGGGCAAACGCGTCGTCGATGCACGCGGGATGATCGTCGCTCCCGGGTTCATCGATCCGCATACCCATGCCGAAACCTTCCTCACCGGCAAGGACGCGACCACCCGCCTCAACCTTCCCTGGATGATGCAGGGCGTGACGACCATCTTCACGGGCGTGGACGGGCGCGGGCCGCCGGGGGGCAAAGCCGATGTCGGCGGCCTATTCACGAGCATCGAGCGCGACAAGTTCGGCATGAACGCGGCCGCTTATGTCGGCTTCGGTGCGGTCCGTCGTGCCGTGATCGGGGACGATGCTCGGTCGCCGACGCCCGACGAGCTGCGCAAGATGAAGTCGATGGTGGCCGCCGGCATGTGCGAGGGAGCGCTCGGTCTTTCGACTGGGCTTTTCTATGCGCCGCAGAGCTTTTCGACGACCGCCGAAGTTATCGAGGTCGCCAAGGAAGCGGCCAAGCGGGGCGGGATCTACGACACCCACCAGCGCGACGAATCATCCTACACGATTGGTGTGGTCAACTCGACGAAAGAGGCCATTCAGATCGGCCGCTCCGCGGGCATGCCGGTGCACTTCGCCCATTTCAAAGCACTGGGGGTCGACGTGCACGGCAAGGCGCCGGAGCTGATTGCAACGGTGGAGAAGGCGCGTGCATCGGGGGTGGACGTGACGGCCGACCAATATCCATGGGAAGCGTCCGGCTCCGGGCTCGAAGCGTCGCTGCTCCCGCGCTGGGCCGTGGATGGCGGCCGCGCGGCAATGCTGAAGCGGCTCGACGATCCCGCCCAGCTCGCCAGGGTCAGAACGGAGATGGCCGAGAATTTGCGGCGCCGCGGCGGGCCGGACTCGCTGCTTCTGACCGCGCGGAACCAGGCCTGGACGGGAAAGCGCCTTGGCGAGATCGCGAAGGCATGGGCGGTCGAGCCGATCGACGCGGCGCTAAGGATCATCCGTGCCAGCGAAGACGGAGGCTCGGTCGTGTCCTTCAACATGGCTGAGAGCGATATCAAGCTGCTGATGAAGCAGCCATGGGTGATGACCAGCTCCGACGGGTCCCAAGGGCACCCGCGGATGTACGCCACCTTTCCCCGGAAATATGCGAAATACGTGCTTCAGGAGAAGACCATCTCGCTCGCCCAATTCATCAACAGCAGCAGTGGCCGAATCGCGGATCGTTTCAAGCTCGATCGGCGGGGGCACCTGCGCGCCGGCTATTTTGCGGATGTCGTGGTATTCGATCCGAAGCTTTATCGGCCGAAAGCTGACTATTTGAATCCGGAGAGGCTCACCGAGGGGGTGCGGGCCTTGCTCGTGAACGGTTCGGTGGCCATCGATGACGGAAAGCCGACCGGCACCGCCGCGGGCCGGCCGCTTCGGCGCGTGCCGAAGGCGGGAACCTGCTCGTGACCTAAGCAGGGTTCACGGCTCGAGCCACATTCACGAATGAAGGCTTATCCCGTCGCCGTTCGGGCTGATGGCCTGGCCGCCATGCCCCCGGCATGGCTGCGGATGTCCGGGGGACATCCGCACCAGGCCATTGTCGAAGCCCTGCTTTTCCTTCTGCAGAAAGTGAAGGGCAGCCCCCTTCGGCTGCCTGCCTGCGGCAGCCGCTCAGGACAGGCTTCGACAGGCTCAGGCGAACGGAATGTAGGGCCTATATCGTACCGCAATCAACGAATTGCTGCTTAGTCAGCCGGTTTAGCGAGGGGCCGATCAGCGGCGTGGCAAGCGCGGTGCTCGCAAAGCCATCAGTCCCGCGCGATCCGAGGATGAATTGGCCGAACCTCCGCGAATCGAGGAGCGACGTAGCCTCACATCAGGGGCTCTTCTCGGCGGCTTCGAAATCTTCTTTCGCCATGATGCGATAATCGGCGAGCTGTTCGCCGGCCGACTTTTCGGAGGCGGCACGCTTCAGGCCCATCGCAACGTCCGCGGCGATCAAGGCATTCCTGAGGGCCAGCTCCTTGTCCTTACATGCCGCAGCCAAGGAGCTTCCGAACGCGGCGGCATCGACTTTCTGATCGAGGCTCGTCCGGACATGATCCTTCAAGCAACGGGCAAAAGCCTCCCGGCGCTCGGAGGTGGCGTTTGGTGCGGCAGCGACCAAGAGCATTGCAAGCGTGTATTCAACCATGATGCATCCCCATCAATCCAAGGTTGAGTACCGAATTCTGCTCCCTCTCATCGAAAAAGAAAAGACCTTTGCAGCTGGGACGCTGTCTTTTCGTGCGAAGGCTCCCTATCCTGCATCCAATTCCTACCGGCAGCCGGCTGCTTCAGACGGCGAAACTCAGGATCGCAGAATTCCGAGGCGAGGCGCTTGAACCGAGCGGTTCTTTAACCACATTAAGTTCAGTCGAGAGAGGCAGCTTTCTCGATCTCCGGGCGGCCAGGCGTGATGCGCAGTTCGCTCCCTGTCTCGCTGCTCCGCTTGGCCGTCCGGATTTCCCGGCAGATGACGTTTGCGTCCAGCCGAATATCTCCACCTGGACATGGAGGAACGACCAGCCGTCCGCGGCATCGCTGCAATCGCTATCGAGGAAGCGCTTAGTCGGGACGGGGGAGATCGAGCAGGACGGGCGAGGAGAAAGCAAGACCCGTCAAGGCGCCCTCGGTCCATCTCACCACCGCCGGAACCAGGATGCCGCCTTCGAAGCGGACCTGGACGGTGCTCGAGGGAACGAGGCCGACCGGATCGGCGCCCATCAGGCCACCGGCCGAGATGTTGTGGATGGCAAAAGCGTGGGGCGAGCCGTCGATCAGGAGCTGGAGCGTCCTGCCCGCTGCCTTGATGCGCTCGTGGCTCCGGCGTTCGGCCCAGCGAGCCTCTTCGTCCATTGCCGCCGAACGCTCCTCAGCATTGCGTTTCAGCCTTTCGGCAACCGGGTTCGGCCCGGCAGGCCCGCCGGCGCCGCTCCACTTGGCTTCGGCGAGCGCAACGGCGGTCCCGCAAAAACCGCATTCCGCGGTCATGCGCCCGATATACCATTGGGCGCGTCCGCAGCCGGGGCAGCGGTTGCTCTCGTTGGCGCGGTAGACCACATGATGGCCGCGCGCCGATAGATCGAGATCGAAATCCCGCTGCGCTCGCTGGTAGATCATCACTCCGGTCATCGTCCACGCTCCCTGCCAGCCGCTGATGTCCCGTCAGCGGCGCCCACCCGGGCTAATGTTCAGCCTCAAATTAGGCGCGGGAGCTTGCCGACTCGTTACCAAGAGCGGCTGCGGCGAAGAAGTTTTTCCAGCCTCCGGCGGCCGGCCCTGGGGTTGCCACCGCCTTCTGCCGTGCGGCCGCGTCGAGCTAGCGGACGAGCGGCGCCCTCAGGTCGAGGCCGATCCCGGCATTCGCCGCCACGGCTTCGGCCCACAAGGTCACCTTTTCGATCTCCTCCGCATGAGCCTCGGCCGCCGTCCGGTGTTCGGCCGCGCGCGCTTCCCCGCTGAAGGCGGCGCGGGACTTCGAGTGGGTATTGAAAGCCGGACCGGCGAGAATCGCTGCGATGTCGGCCGGTTGGAGGTTCAGGCGGAAATGGGCGGAGAGGCCGGCAAGCACTTCTTCCCGCCGGGCGAGCAGGGTGGCGCTGTCGAGCGTGCGGACGCGGGCGGGGCCGTAGCGCTCGATGGTGGCCGCAAACAGAGCATGCTGGGCGAGCCATCCGACTGCCGCGATCTGGAGGTCGGTCTGGCCGAGATAATCCCCGGTCTCGAAGCCGAGATCGACGATCCCGTCCTTGAGCTGGCCGAGGATCAGCTCGCGAACCCAGAGCCGGCACCACATCCCTTTCTTGGCGACCGAGCGGAGGTAGGTCTGGAGCGGAGCGTAGAGGAAGATCGCGTTCGACTCGGGCCGCAGGTGGAGGATCCCCGGCGCAAGAACGTTCAGGATGTTCGACGGCTTCACCACAACGCTCTCGTTGGTACCGAAGGGGCGGGCGAGGAGGTTCAGCACGGTGTCGAGCACGGGCGCGAGCTTGCGAGGTTCGGCGCCGCGCCGCTTCCAGCCGACCATGTCGTTGAGGATCACCGGTTCCTTGATACCCATCGCCGCGCCCTCATGATCCGCGGCGCGGGCGAGCAAGGTCGAAAGGCAAAAGGCCGAGTGGAAGATGAAGTGGAGCGGAGCCGGAGGCGGAGCTGCCGCAACGGCATCGGAGCGGCGCACCACCAGACGGGGAAGATCCGCACCCATATATTCTTCGGTCAGGAAGGTGGCGGCGCGGTGGCCTTCCCGCTCGAGCTTCAGGAAGTGGATCGCATCCCGGCTTTCATCGTATCGATGGGCGAGCCAATTGGGGTCCCGCACCACCTCGGCAATGTCGCCAGCCGTCATCCAAGCACCGCCTTCACGATCAGGTCCGCCGCTTCTTCGGGGAGCATAGCGGTGGTCTCGATGCGGATTTCGGCATTCTCCGGCCGCTCATACGGGCTGCCGATGCCGGTGAAATTGGGAATCTCGCCGGCGCGGGCCTTGCGATAAAGCCCCTTCGGATCGCGGCGCTCGGCATCGGCGAGCGGGACATCGACGAAGACCTCCAGGAAATCGCCCGCGGGCATCAGCTCGCGCACCATGCGGCGCTCGGCGCGGAACGGCGATATGAAGGCGCAGAGCACGATCAGGCCGGCATCCGCCATCAGCCGCGCCACTTCGCCCGCGCGGCGGATATTCTCGACGCGGTCGGCATCGGAAAATCCAAGGTCGCGGTTGAGGCCGTGGCGAAGATTGTCGCCGTCGAGGAGGAAGGTATGGCGGCCGAGATGGTGCAGCTTCTTCTCGACGAGGTTGGCGATGGTGGATTTGCCCGCGCCCGAAAGGCCCGTGAACCAGACCACTTTCGGGCGCTGATGCTTCAGCGAGGCATGGGCGTTCCGGTCGACCTCGAGATGCTGCCAGTGGATGTTGTGCGCGCGGCGCAGGGCGAAGTGGATCATGCCGGCGCCCGCGGTGGCGTTGCTGATCCGATCGATCAGGATGAAGCCGCCGAGTTCGCGGCTGACCTCATAAGGCTCGAGGGAACAGGCCGCCCGAGCGAGATGTTGGCCAGCCCGATTGCGTTCAGCTCCAATATCCTTGCCGGAAGCGGCTCGCGGGTTTCCACATCCAGCTGGTGCTTGAGCTCGGTGACCGTCGCGCCGGTCGTCAGTGGGCCGATCTTCATCAGATAGGTGCGGCCGGGAAGGAGCGGCTCCTCGTCCATCCACACGATCGTCGCTTCGAACTGGTCGGCGACTTGCGGAGGAGCGTCCGCGGCCGCGATGATGCTGCCGCGGCCGCAATCCACCTCGCTGCCAAGCGTGAGCGTTACCGACCGGCCGGAGCCTGCGCGCTCGAGGTCGCCGTCCATCGTGACGATACGATCGACGGTGGTGACGCCGCCGCCCGGCAGGACCCGCACCCGGTCGCCCGGAGCGACGGCGCCGCTTTCGACACGGCCCGCAAAGCCGCGAAAATCCGGAGCGGCACGGCTGACCCACTGGACCGGCATCCGGAACGGGCGCGGTTCTCGCCGAGCGGCAGGCACGGTGTCGAGATAGTCGAGCAGGGCTGGCCCGGCATACCAGGGCATATTGCCGGAAACGGCGACGAGATTGTCGCCCTTGAGCGCCGACAGCGGGATCGCGGCCGTCTCTCCGAAATCACGTGCAAGCTCCCGGAAAGCGGCGGCGATCTCCTCGAACCTCGCTTGGTCGTAGTCGACCAGGTCCATCTTGTTGACCACGAGCGCGGCCGAGCGGATGCCGAGCAGGCCCGCCAGATAGAGGTGCCGGCGGGTTTGCGTGAGGATCCCCTTGCGCGCGTCGACCAGGAGGAGCGCGAGGTCGGCGGTGGAGGCGCCGGTCACCATGTTGCGCGTATATTGCTCGTGGCCAGGCGTATCGGCGACGATGAAGCTGCGGCGCGAGGTGGAGAAATAGCGGTAGGCGACATCGATGGTGATGCCTTGCTCGCGCTCGCCCGACAGCCCGTCGAGGAGCAGCGAATAGTCGATCTCCGCTCCCTGCCTGCCGTGGCGGCGGGATTCCACCTCGAGCGCCTCGAGATGATCGTCGGGGACGAGGCGGCAGTCGTGCAGCAGACGCCCGATCAATGTGGACTTGCCGTCGTCGACGCTGCCGCAGGTGATGAAGCGCAGCAGGCTCAAAAATAGCCTTCCTGCTTCTTGCGCTCCATGCTGGCGGGCTGGTCGTGGTCGACGGCGCGGCCCTGCCTCTCTGAGACGGTGCTGCGGCGCATCTCGGCGATGATCTCAGCGACGGTGGCGGCTTCGCTTTCGATCGCGCCGCTCAGCGGGTAGCAGCCGAGGGTGCGGAAGCGGATCGTGCGGGGCCTCGGCTCCTCGCCGCGAGCGAGGCGGAACCGCGCGTCGTCCACCATCAGGATGAGGCGTCCCGCTCCACCGTCGGGCGCCGCGCCGCGAAATAAAGCGGCACGACCGGGATATTCTCCCGCTCGATATAGCTCCACACGTCGAGCTCGGTCCAATTGGAGAGGGGGAAGACGCGGATGCTTTCGCCCTTGCCCTTCCTTAGATTGTAAAGGTGCCAGAGCTCGGGCCGCTGGCGTCGCGGATCCCAGCGGTGGCCTGGCTTTCGGAAGCTGAAGATGCGTTCCTTGGCGCGGCTTCTTTCCTCGTCCCGGCGCGCGCCTCCGAAGGCGAGGTCGAAGCCGTGCGTGTTGAGCGCCTGCTTGAGCCCCTCGGTCTTCCACATGTCGGTATGGAGGGCGCCGTGATCGAACGGGTTGATGCCTTTCGCCTCGGCCTCGGCATTACGGTGGACGATCAGCTCCATCCCTGCCTCGGCAGCCGTCCGGTCCCGCATCTCGTACATGGCGCGGAATTTCCAGCCGGTGTCGACATGGAGGAGCGGGAAGGGCGGTGGGGCGGGATAGAAGGCCTTGCGCGCCAGATGGAGCATGACCGCCGAATCCTTGCCCATCGAATAGAGCATGACCGGGCGCTCCGCCTCGGCAGCGGCTTCCCGCAGGATATGGATGCTCTCCGCCTCCAGGCTCTGGAGATGGTCCAGGCGCTGCTCGGTCCCCGCACTCATAGCGGCTCTTTAGCCTTTCCCGACAAGGCGAAATTGCCTTGCGGAGCTCCAGGACCTCGGCCGAAAAAACTTTTTAGTGCTCTTAGCGCGGAAGCCGCGGAGCGGGACCTGAATTTTAATCGTCGAGCACGACCCAGGTGGGCGCATGATCGCTTGCGCCTTCGCGGCCGCGCACGTCGCGATCGACACCGGCCTCGAGGAGGCGCGGCGCCGCCGACGGGCTGAGCAGGAGATGATCGATGCGAAGACCCGCATTGCGGCCCCAGGCATTCCGGAAATAGTCCCAGAAGGTGTAGATCGCCTCGTCCGGGTGGAGATGGCGGAGGGCATCAGTCCAGCCTTGGGCAAGGAGGCGGCGATAGGCGTCGCGGCTCTCCGGCTGGAGGAGGGCGTCGTTCAGCCAGGAGCGGGGATTGTAGATGTCGAAGTCGGTTGGAACGACGTTGTAATCGCCGGCGAGCACGATGGGGAGGCCTGAGCCGATCAGCTCCTGGCCATAGCCGATGAGGCGCTCGAACCAGGCGAGCTTGTAGTCGAATTTGGGGCCGGGCTGGGGATTGCCGTTGGGCAAATAGAGGCAGCCGATGAGGACATTGTTCACGGCCGCCTCGATGTAGCGCGCCTGCTCGTCCGATGGATCACCGGGGAGGCACCGCTTCGTCTCCACCGGGTCGCAGCCGCGCGCGAGGATGGCGACACCGTTCCAGCGGCTCTGCCCCTGCCAGATCGCGCCGTAACCGGCGTCCCGGATCGCCTTTTCGGGAAACTTCTCCTGCGGGGCTTTGAGCTCCTGGAGGCAGGCCACGTCGGGCTGCGTTTCCTCCAGCCATTCGAGCAGGCGGGGAAGGCGGCCGTTGACGCCGTTGACGTTGAACGTGGCGATCTTCACCTGCGCCGAACGCGGGAAAGGCGATTAGGAGCCAAGGCCGCTCGTCAGCGTGGGCAGACGGGCGATCATGCCGGTCGAGGCAAGGAAAAGCGTGCTGCCATCCTCGCCGAAGGTGCAATTGGCGATCGCCTGGCCGGTGTCGATCCGGCCGATGCGGGTGCCGTCCGGCGTCATGATATGGACGCCGCCGGGGCCGGTCGCGAACAGGTTTCCGTGCCGATCGATCGTCATCCCGTCGGGCAGGCCGGGCAGGCCTAGGGCGACCTCTGGAGAGGAATCCGCGAAGATCCGGCCGCGGGAGATCGCGCCCGCCGCATCCAAGGAATAGGAGATCCAGACCGGCCGGTCCGGATCGGAAACCGCGACATAAAGGGTGCGCTCGTCGGGCGAGAGGAGGATGCCGTTGGGGAAGCTGAGGCTGCCGTCGAGCAGGGTGACGGCGCCGTCCGGATCGAGCCGATAGACGCCGTTATGCGGCTGCTCCTTCAGCGGCGAGGCGTCGAGGCCTTCAAGGCCGTAGGGAGGATCGGTGAAGTAGATGGCGCCGGTGGACGCGAGCGCGAGATCGTTGGGCGAATTGAAGCGCTTGCCCTCGAAGTGGGTGGCGAGGAAGGTCTTTCGCCTGGCCGCGAGATCGAGGCTGGCGACGGCGCGGTTGCCGTGATCGCACATCAGGATGGTGCCCGCCGGTCCGCGGATCAGGCCGTTCGAGCCGGGCTCCCGAAAGGCGGACGGATCCGGGCCGTCATAGCCCGACGGATCGAGGAAGACGGAGACGCCCGCTTGCTCCGACCAGCGGTACATCTTGTTGCCGGGCACGTCGCTGAAGAGGAGATAGTCGCCCTCGGCGATCCAGACCGGGCCTTCGGTCCAGATGAACCCGTCGGCAAGCGTCTCGATCACGGTGCCGGGGGCGATCAGAGCGTCGAGGGCAGGGGCTTCGCGGTGGATCCGGCCGACGGTGGTGAAAGCGGGACTGCCGGTCTGGAGTGTCATCGAGGCACCTGTCTTGAAGCAAAGGGCGGCAAGCGCGCAAGGCCGCCGACCGTCGTTAATCTTATCGGTCCAGTCGGCTCACCAAGTCGCCGACGAACTTATCGCTTGCTCTCGCCCGGTTCGTCCCACATCAGGCTGAGCAACTTACCCCACGAGGAGCGACGCGGGAGGAGGGCCAGGAAGCCCTCCATGAGTCGCGCCGCATCTGGATGGACGATCCTCACGAATGATGCTCTCCCGCCTTTTCAGGCTCCCCTCGCACGACATGGCGATCGATCTCGGCACCGTGAACACGGTCGTCTACGTCCGCGACAAGGGAATCGTTCTCAACGAACCGTCCGTGGTTGCCATCGAAACCAGCAACGGCATCCAGCGCGTGAAGGCGGTGGGGCGCGATGCCAAGCTGATGATGGGCAAGACGCCCGCAAGCATCCAGACGATCCGTCCGTTGCGGGATGGGGTGATCGCCGACATCGACGTCGCGGAGCAGATGATCAAGCACTTCATCCACAAGGCCCATGGCGGCCGCTCCCGCCTGCCGCGCTTCCCCGAAATCGTCATCTGCGTACCCTCCGGCTCGACATCGGTGGAGCGGCGCGCGATCCGCGATGCGGCAACCAACGCCGGCGCCTCGAAGGTCTCGCTGATCGAGGAACCGATGGCGGCCGCGATCGGCGCCGGCCTGCCGGTGATCGAACCGGTCGGCGCGATGGTGGTGGATATCGGCGGCGGCACGACCGAGGTGGCGGTCCTGTCCCTGCGCGGCCTTGCCTACAGCACGTCCGTCCGGGTCGGCGGCGACAAGATGGACGAGGCGATCGCCGCCTCCGTCCGCCGCAAGCACAATCTAGTGATCGGTGAAGCCACGGCCGAGCGGATCAAGCACCAACTCGGCACTGCTCTCCTCCCCGAAGGCGATTCCATCACCATCAGCGTCCGGGGCCGTCATTTGTCGGCGGGCATGCCCCAGGAGATCATCATCAGCCAGGCCGAGGTCGCCGATGCGATCCATGAGTCGGTGAGCCAGATCATCGGCGCGGTCGCTCCGCGCTCGAAAACACGGCGCCCGAGCTTGCTGCCGATATCATCGACCGCGGCATCGTCCTCACCGGCGGCGGGGGCTGCTCCAGCGGATGGACGAGGCGCTCGGGCTCGCGACCGGCCTGGTCGTGAACGTGGCCGAAGATCCGCTCAACTGCGTCGCATTGGGCGCAGGCAAGGCGCTTGAAGATCCGGATTATCGCGGCGTCTTGGCCGAGGCCTGATCCGGCAGATCGATCGAGCGGTCGCGCCCTCAAGCTTTGATGAGGCGCGCGGGCGATCAGGCGCAGGCTGCCTCCATGTCGATCATGTGCTGCCTGGGCGGCTCGCCGCTCGCCGGCCGGTCGCCGACATCCGTGCTGATGTCGAAGCCGCGCTCCAACGTGCGGTGGACGGGGCAGCGATTGGCGATTTCGAGCAGCCTCGTCTTGCGTTCGTCGTCGATCGGTCCGCCGATATGGATGCGGCGCATGAAGCGGTCTCGTCCGGAGGCGGCGAGCGGCGGCGAGTGCACCACCTCGACGCTGAACGGCGGCAGCTCCCAGCCCTTGCGCTCGGCATAGAGGCGCATCGTCATGGCAGTGCAGGCGGCGAGCGATCCGCTCAGCAACTCATAAGGGGTGGGGCCGCTGGCAAGCCCGCCCACCTCGACAGGCTCGTCGGCAAGGATCGTCTGCCCGTGCAGACGCAGCGCCGTCTGGAAGCGGCCCTTGCCGGTAAGCTCGGCGCTGACGCCTTCACTGTCATTGACGAACGGCTGCGGCGGCATCGGCCATCCTTCTTTATTGCGCTTCACCCTCGGCGGCGGTCTCGCCGCCGTCCGCCTGCACATCCTGGAAGAAGGGCTCGACCTCGCCCTTCAACGTGATCGTCATCGGCTGGCCGTAGCGGTCGAGGCTCTTGCCGGCGGCGACGCGGATCCAGGCTTCCGAGACGCTATATTCCTCGACGTCGGTACGCTCGCGGCCCTTGAAGCGGATGCCGACGCCGCGGCGCAGCGTCGGCTCGTCGAAATGCGGGCTGCGCGGGTTCAGCGACAGGCGATCGGGAGGAGTGTCGGTCACGTCTGGTCTCTTGCAGTTGTTGCTCCCCGTGCCTTTAGCGCAGCTTGGCGATCTTGATACCGTCAATCTTGGCGCGATCCTGCACCGATTCCTCGCTGCGGGTGAGCGCCTTGGCGATCGCCTTGAGGCCCATGCCCTTGTTGGCGAGCGTCTTCAGCTTGAAAACCTCCTCGCTCTTCCAGGGCTGGCGGTGGCGGACGAAATTCCCACCCGGCTCCTTGGCGCCCATCAGTCCTTCACGACCGTTCCCTTGGTCGAAGGATTGGCGGCGATCGTCTTCTTCACTTCCTTCTTGGGCTTGCGCGCTTCCTTGTTGCTCTTCACCTGTCCCTTGGCCATGTCTTTCTCCTCTAGCCCTTCTTGGATGCGATATAAAAGCTGACCTGCTCGTCGAGAATGTCGAGCGGCAGCGATCCATTCTCCAGCACGACGGCGTGGAAATCTCGAACGTCGAAGCGGGCCCAAGCTCCCGCCGCGCACGATCGCGCAGCTCCAGGATCTTGATCTGGCCGACCATGTAGCTGGTCGCCTGGCCCGGATTGTTGATATAGCGCTCGACCTCCTTCCTTGCGTCGCGCTCCGACAAGAGCGCGTTGCTGCGGAAATAGTCGATCGCCTGCTCGCGGCTCCATCGCTTGGAGTGGAGGCCGGTGTCGACCACCAGCCGCACGGCACGCCAAAGCTGGGTCGAGAGCATGCCGAATTCGGAATAGGGATCCTGGTAGAAGCCCATTTCCTTGCCGAGACCCTCGGCATAGAGACCCCAGCCCTCGCCATAGGCTCCGTAGCCGCCGAAGCGCCGGAATTTCGGAACGTCCGGAAGCTCCTGCGCCAGCGCGCTCTGGAAATGGTGGCCGGGCGCGCCTTCATGGTAGCTGATCGCCTCGATCTGCGGCTTCAGCACCTGGTTCATGTCGGCAAGGTTCACATAATAGATTCCGGGCCGCGAGCCGTCCGGCGAGGGCCGGTTGTAAAAGGCGACCGCGGCGGTGTCCTGCCGCCAGGGCTCGACCGCGCGGACCTCGAGCGGCGCCTTGGGGAGCCGCCGGAACCAGCGCGGCGCCGCCGCCATCACCTGATCGACGAAGGCCTTGGCGTCGGCCAGATAAAGCTGCCGGCCGGCATCGGTGTTCGGATATTTGAACTGGCTGCCATTGTTGATGTGCTGGAAGAATTGCTGGAGCGTGCCCTTGAACCCGACCCGGTTCTTGATGCGCTCCATGTCGGAGTGAATGCGGGCCACCTGCTGCAGCCCAAGCTGATGGATCTGGTCGGCGCTGAGGTCGGTCGTGGTCGAGAAGCGCAGCGCGCTCGCATAATAGGCCTCGCCGCGAGGAAGGCTCCAGGCGCCGTTATTGCCTTTCGCCTTCGGCTCGATCGCGTCGAGCGCCGCGAACATCGTCTGGTAGCCGCGCCGGAAAGGCCCAGTCAGCGCGGCGCTCGCATCGGCGATCAGCCGCGCCTTGAGGTCTGGCGCCACGTCCAGCGCGTTCACCTTCTTCCGGAAGTCAGCGAGGATGGTGCTGTCGGGGCCGGTGTCGAAGGGTGCGCCGGTGATCACCTTGCGGGCATCGGCGCGAACCGGCGCGAAGACGAATTTGGGCGGAACGATGCCCATTTCCGCCTGCTCGCGAACGCCGGCGGAAACTTCCCGCATCACGCGCTCGACCTCGCGCAGGCGCGAGATATAGGCTTCGGCATCGGCGACATTGTCGATCCGGTGCTGGTTGATCAGGAACACCGGAATTCCGCCCGCCGGGCTGCCATTGGTCGAGATCGGGAAGCGGTGGTGGCGCCACTCGAACTGGCCGCGCCCGCGAACCACAACATTCTCGAACATACGGTAGCTGAGCTGCCCCGCCGGGCTCAGCCGCGAAGGATCGAATTCCGCCTTCATCCGCCGGAGCTGGCTTTCGGCAAGCGCGAGCTGCCGCTGGTCCTGGGCGTCGGTATAATCGTCGAGCTTGCCGTAATCCTTCTTGATGCCCTGGCCGGTCAGCGTCTCCGGGCTGGAGGCGATGCGCTCGTCATAGGCCCGGTCGAGGAATTCGAGCAGCCGCTGGTCCTCGGCGGCCGGATCGGCTGCGACGGCGGCTGTCTGCAACACGGGGCCGCCGCCGGTCTGCTGCAGCGGCGCGGCGCAGGCGGAACTAAGGAGCAGGGCGGCGAGGGCAAGGCGATGAAAGCGTCTGTCGGCCACCGGGTCAGCCTCTCTTTCCTGCGATATAAGCATCGACCTGGGCGTCGAGCACGTCGAGCGGCAGCGAGCCGTTGCCGAGCACGACTTCGTGGAAGTCCCGCAGATCGAACCGGGTGCCGAGCGCCTGCTCGGCCCGACGGCGAAGCTCGACGATCTTCAATTGCCCGATCTTGTAGCTGGTCGCCTGGCCGGGATTGTTGATGTAGCGTTCGACCTCCTTGACGATGTCGCGCTCCGACAGGAGGCTGTTCTCCTGGAAGTAGCGGATCGCCTGCTCGCGGGTCCAGCGCTTGGAGTGAAGCCCGGTGTCCGTCACCAGACGAACCGCCCGCCACAGCTCGAGGCTCAGATGGCCGAACTCGGAATAGGGATCCTGGAAGAAGCCCATCTCGCGGCCGAGCCGTTCGGCATAGAGTCCCCAGCCTTCGACATAGGCGCCGTAAAAGCCGAAGCGGCGGAACTTGGGCACGCCCTGCAGCTCGATCGAGCGGGCGATCTGGAAGTGATGGCCCGGCGCGCCTTCATGGTAGCTGATGCTCTCGATCTGGGGCTTCAGCACCTGGTTCATGTCGGCGAGGTTGACGTAATAAATGCCGGGCCGCGAGCCGTCCGGCGTGGGCTGGTTGTAGAAAGCGACCGAAGCGGTGGCTTCGCGGAATTTCTCCACCGCCCGCACTTCCAGCGGCGCCCTGGGCAGGACGTGGAAATATTGTGCGCGCCTTGGCCATCACCTGGGCGATGAAGGCGTTGGCATCCTTGAGATATTGCTGCCGGCCGGCATCATTATTCGGATATTTGAACTGCTGCCCATTCTTGATGTGGGCGAAGAATTGCTGGAGCGTGCCCTTGAAGCCCACTCGGCTCTTGATCGTCTCCATCTCGGCCTGGATGCGCTTCACCTCGTTGAGGCCGAGGCTGTGGATCTGGTCCGCATTCATGTCCGTGGTCGTGAAGAAACGGAGCTGGTTGGCATAATATTGCTCGCCGCGCGGGAGCCTCCAGGCGCCTGCGTTGCTGGTCGCTTTCGGCTGGACCTCGTCGAGCACGGCCAGAAAGGTGCCGTAGCCGCGGCGGAAGGGGCCGGTCAGCGCCGCGCTCGCGTCCGCGATGAGCCTCGTCTTGGTCTCGGCCGTAGTGTCGAGCGCGCCGACCTTCTTCCTGAAATCGGCCAGCAAGCTGCTGTCCGCGCCGGCCGTGAAGGGAGCGCCGGTGATCACCTTCTGCGCGTCCGCCCGAACCGGCGCGAACACGAATTGCGGCGGCACCACGCCGATCTGTGCCTGCTGGCGCACCACGCCGGCGACTTCGTTCATCACCTGCTCCGCCTCGCGCAGGCGCGAGACATAGGCCTCGGCATCGGCGACATTGTCGATCCGGTGCTGGTTGATGAGGAAGACGGGAATCTGGCCCGCCGGGCTGCCGTTCGTGGAGAAGAGGAACTGGTGCCAGCGCCACTCGAAGTTGCGCCCGCCGGTCTCGACGTTGTTCTCGAACAAGCGATAGCTGAGCTGACCGGCGGGACTTAGCCTGTTGAAGTCGAACTCGGCCTTCATCCTGCGGAGCTGCGCCTCCGACAGCTCGCGCTGACGCACGCGATCGGCATCTGAATAGTCGTCAAGCTCTCCGTAGCGCTGCTTGATGCCAAGACCCGTCAACGTCTCGGGGCTGGTCGCCGCGCCTCGTCGAAAGCGCGATCGAGAAACTCCATCAGCCGCCGGTCCGCGGAGGCGGGATCAAGGGCATCCTGGCGCGCCGGCGCAGCGGCGGCCGCCGAGGCCGAGGCGAGTGCGGCATCCTCCGGCTGCGCGGTCGTGCAGGCGGCAAGAGCGGTGGTAGCGATGAGCAGGAACAAGGAGCGGTTTTCGGCTTCACTGCGCGTCCTCGATGGTGGAGCATCCTTTCCTTAGGCCTGATTGGCTGAGGCGGAAGCGCTACGCGCTTCCGCCGAAGGCGTGAATCAGCCCTTTTCATATAGGCCTGATCGGCTGAGGCGGAAGCGCTACGGCGTGAATCGCTTTTCATATAGGCCTGATCGGTTGAGGCGGAAGCGCTACGCGCTTCCGCCGAAGGCGTGAATCAGGCCCTTTTCATATAGGCCTGATCGGTTGAGGCGGAAGCTACGCGCTACGCGCTTCCGCCTCAGGCGTGAATCAGGCCCTTTTCATACGGTCTGACCCGCCCAACGCCCGAAATCTCCACCTTTTTCCGCGAGCCGCATTCGACGAGAGCACCAGGCCGGATATGAACCGGAGCTAACGGGTTCATACATTTTCTGTTACGGATCAACTTGTTAGGCGGCCTTACCTGCCAGGTGTCTGCCCTCTATCGAGGTTGGCAGTTAGGGCCGGGTTGATGCTCAACCTTCAACCCGGCCCGCCATCGGCACAGCTTCACGACGGCGTCAGCAGCCGCCCCCCGCCATCCAGCAAGGGTCCCAACTCGGCTCGGGCCGAAGCGCGCGGCGAGGAAATCGATCAGCGCTCGGATCCGCGCGCGGTCGAGGCGCGGCCGGGCGGCATCACCAGATGAAGGCCGACCTCCTCCAGCGGAAAATCGCGGAGCAGCACTTCAAGACCGCCGGATTGGATGGCGCGCGACGCGATGAAGCTCGGCAGGATGACGATGCCGAGGCCGGCGCAGGCGGCTTCGCGCAGCATCTCGCCATTGTCGGCGCGGAAGCGGGCATGGCTCTTCACATGCTCCCAGCGATTGCCGACGCGGAAGCGCCACTGCTCGTAGCGGGGATGTTGGCGTAGAAGAGGAGGCTGTGCTCGGCGAGGTCGCGCGGATGCTCGGGGCGGCCGCGCTCGTCGAGATATTTGGGGCTGGCGACCACGACGGCCCGCACCGGAGCGATCTTGCGCGCGACGAGCGCGCTGTCTTGAAGATTGCCGATGCGGAGCGCCATATCATAGCCGCCCGCCAGCAGATCGACGGTGCGGTCGTTCAAGGAGACGTCGAGCTCCACCTTGGGATGCATGCGCGCGAAATCGGCGAGCGCGGGCGCGAGGTGCTGAGTGCCGAAGGAGAGCGGCGCGGTGATCCGGATGGTGCCCGCAATCTGGGTGACTGCATCGGCGACGATCTCCTGGGCGGCTTCCAGCTCGGCCAGGATGTTGGAGGCGCGCGCATGATAAGCCTGGCCGATGTCGGTCGGCTGCGCGCCCTGGGCGGTGCGGGTGAGGAGCTTGGCGCCGAGCTGCTCCTCGAGCCGGGCGACGCGGCGGCTGAGGATCGATTTGGAAATGTCCATCCGCTCGGCGGCGCGGGCGAAGGCGCCCGTCTCCACCACGCGCACGAAGGCGAGAACATCTACCAGATCGACCGAAGAGCGTTCCACAAGAAGCAACACCAAGATGCGGGCTGAATATCTACTCGCAACGCACCTAAAGGCTTAGATCGTCTCCATCAAGGTTCGTGGAGGCAATAATGACCAAGGTTCTCATCATCGACAGCGCGGCGACGGGCGAAGCCTCGGTCTCGCGCAAGCTTACCCAGGAATTCGCCGAGCGCCTGCGCCGGCGTCAGCCCGCCGTCCGCATCACCCGCCGCGATGTCGGAACGGCGCCGATCCCGCACCTCACCGAGGCGACCGTCGGCGCCGTCCGCGGCGCCGAAGCCGAGTCCGACGAAGCCCGGGCGGCGCTCGCGCTTTCCGATCTGCTCATCGCCGAACTGAAGGACGCGGACCTGATCGTGATCGGCGCGCCGATGTACAATTTCGGTATCCCGTCGACGCTCAAGGCCTGGTTCGACCATGTGCTGCGCGCCGGGATCACCTTCCGCTACACGGCCGAAGGTCCCGAAGGGCTGGTGAAGGGGAAGCGCGCGATCGTCGTCGAAAGCCGCGCCGGCCTCTACAGCGAGGGTCCGGCGGCTGCGACGGACAGCCAGGAGCCGCACCTGCGCACGCTGCTGGCCTTCATGGGCGTCGATGACGTGACTTTCGTCCGCGCCGAGAAGCTCGCTTTCGGGCCGGAGATTGCTGCCGAGGCGATCGGTGAAGCCGCGCAGACGCTCGCCGAATGGGCCGAAACCCAATGGGCTCTGGCCGCCTGACGCGCCAGATGCCTGGATCCGTCCGTCTTCCGCAGTTCACCTACCCCCTGCGATGGAGGGACGGATCGATGACAGGACAAGACCGATGCCGAAATTCCGCCTGATCAGTTTTCCGCTCTGCCCCTATGTGCAGCGTGCCGCGATTTTGCTTGCCGAGAAAGGCGTGGAGTTCGAGCGGGTCAATATCGATCTCGCCGCAAAGCCCGACTGGTTCCTGAAGCTGTCGCCGCTCGGCAAGGTGCCGGTGCTGGTGGTGGAAGAGGACGGACGCGAGGAGGTGCTCTTCGAATCCTCCGTCATTGCCGAATATCTCGACGAGACTTGTCCCCCGCAGCTCCATCCTGCCGATCCGCTCGAAAAGGCGCGCCACCGCGCCTGGATCGAGTTTGCCTCGGCAATGCTCGCAGACCTGTACGGCTATTACACGGCTCCCGACGAGGCGGCCTTCATCGAAAAAGAGAGCGCCATCGCGGCCAAGTTCCAGCGGATCGAGGAGCAATTGGGCGAAGGGCCTTATTTCGCCGGCGGCCGCTTCAGCCTCATCGATGCGGCTTTCGCTCCGGCTTTCCGTTACTTCGACCTCTTCGAGCGGATTACCGGGCGAGGCCTCTTCGAGGGTAAGCCGAAACTGGCCGCCTGGCGTGCGGCCCTCGCCGAGCGCTCCAGCGTCCGGGGCGCCGTCGCGCCGACCTATCTGGACGATCTTCGCCAGTTCGTCCGCGCCAAGGGTGGGTATCTCGCCTCTCTGGATCTTGCCGAAGCGGCCTGATCGGTCGTTGCGATCAGCCCTGGCGACGAAGCGATCCGGCGCTCCTGGACCGCTTCGCGGGGCTCGCAATGACGCCTTTCAACATCCATCTTGTCGTTGGAGGACATCATGATCGACATTCGACCCTTCCGCTCGCTTGGCCACGCCGATCACGGCTGGCTCAACGCGCGGCACCATTTCTCGTTCGCGAACTATTACGACCCCGCCCGGATGGGGTGGGGCGCGATCCGCGTGTGGAACGACGACGAGATCGCGGCCCGCTCGGGATTTCCGCCGCATCCGCACAGCGACATGGAGATCATCACCTATGTCCGCGAGGGCGGGATCACCCATCAGGATTCGATGGGAAACCAGGGCCGCACCGGCGCCGGCGACGTGCAGGTGATGAGCGCCGGCACGGGCGTCAAGCATGCGGAATATAATCT
>JAUJOJ010000005.1:47014-75138 GCA_030447665.1 Allosphingosinicella sp.
GCCGGCACGTTTACCTGGTCGCGGTGAACGGCCCGATCGAGGTGAACGGCGTCCGCGCCGAGCCGCGCGACGGGGTCGCGATCACCGGCGAGGAGCGGGTGGGGATCGTTGCGCTCGAAGAGGCCGAGATCGTCCTCGTCGACGCGCGCTAGAGAGGCAAGGAGGGTGCGGCCGCTCGACGAAGTTTTCGCGCGGCTGCCGCACTCGTCCTTCCGCAGTCGCTTTCGCCTGGGCGAGCGCGAGCGGGCCTATTTGGAGGCGAGGAGCCTTTCGACCATCCTTGCCCATGCGGGCGACTTCATCGAGCGGCGGCTGGCGCCCCCATATCCCGACAATGACGGCAAGCAGACGCCGATGCGCGGGCATCCGGCATTCATCGCCCAGCACGCAACGGCGACCTGCTGCCGCTCGTGCCTTGCCAAGTGGCACGATATTCCCGCGGGCCGACCCCTGAGCGAGGCCGACACGACGCACATCGTCCTCGCGATCGAGCGATGGCTGCGGGCGGAGCTGGCAAGGGCCAGCGGCAGCAGGCCGGCCTCAGGGCCGAGCCGAACGAGACCTTAGCGACCGCGATTTTGGGCCTTGCCTCCGCCGGTCTTGCCGGAATTGCCAGGGGCCGGGCCCGACTCGGGGCCGTTGCCGAAGCCGTTGTTGTTCTTGCTCCTGTTGCCCTTGCCCGGATGGTTGTTGCTCGGCGGGCAGTAGCAGCACGAATAGGTGCCGCCGCTGACATGGCTGAGTTCGGATTGCTGCAATACGCGCATGGATACGTCTCCGTTTGAGGGCGAGCAACCTCGCTCGCCTGCCGCCCGAACGACTTGCCCGCTCCGTCGATCCCTTGATTAACCAGTATTTTTAACCACAAGGCGGTTTGGGCGCCAAATTAGAGGACCGGCGTCTTGTAATGGTGCCAGGAGAAGATCGCGAGCGCGCCGCGATGCGGGCGCCAGGATTCGGAGATCTCGCGCAGCTGCCGTTCGGGCGGCTTTTCCGGGAGCGCCAGGATGCGGCCCATCGCGATCTGCACCGCGAGATCGCCCGCCGGCCAGATGTCGGGGCGCCCTTCGGCGAACAGCAGGTAGATTTCGGCGGACCAGCGGCCAATGCCCTTGATGCGGACGAGCTCGGCGATCGCGGCTTCATCGTCCTGGGGCAGCTTGTCGAGGTCGAGCCGGCCCGAGGCGATCTCGTCGGCAAGGCTCCTCGCATAGCTCATTTTCTGGCGCGACAGGCCGGCGCCGCGGAGCGTCTCGTCGGCGGCCGCCGCCATCGCAGCGGGATCGGTTCCGGCCCCGAGCGCGGCCTCGAGCTTGGTCCAGATCGCCCGGGCGGAGGCGAGGCTCACCTGCTGGCCGATGATGGTGCGAAGAAGGGTTGCGTAACCGCGCTCGTTCACCCGCGGCTCCGGGTAGCCGGAGCTTGCAAGAGCCGCAGCTATCGCCGGCTCGGCGGCGGAGAGCGCGTCGAGCGAGCGCTTGAGATCGTCCGCCTTTATGCCCCCCACACCTCTCGCTCCTTCGCTTGATCTGCCCGGCTCCGCCTAGCATAAGAGCGGCGCACGGGAAGCCTTCCTTTCCCGAACCAGGGACGGAAGATGCCTCGATTGAAGGTCGTCACGCGTGACGGCGTTGAAAGGGTGGTGACGGGCAAGGCCGGCCTCTCGGTCATGCAGGTGATCCGGGAGAATGGCTTCGACGAGCTGCTTGCGATCTGCGGCGGCTGTTGCAGCTGCGCCACCTGCCATGTCCATGTCGACGAGGCGTGGTTCGATCGGCTTCCGCCATTGGGCGCCGACGAGGATGACCTGCTCGACACCACGGATCACCGCGCGGCGACGAGCCGGCTTTCCTGCCAGCTGCCGTTCGGCGACGCGCTGGACGGCTTGCGGGTCCAGATCGCGCCCGAGGATTGAGCGCCAGACCAGGACCGTTCCAGGCTGGACCAGCCTGAAACGATCTTCGTGTCACTGGAGTTTAGCGTGCAGCGGTGACGGCGGCGTAGAGCGCGATCGCGGCCGCGTTGGAGACGTTGAGGCTCTCCATCCGCTCGCTGATCGGGAGCCGGGCAAGCGCGTCGCAATGCGTCTCGGTGTTCTGGCGCATGCCGTCCCCTTCCGCGCCGAGCACCAGCGCCACCCTCGGCGGGCCCAAGGCTTCGGCAATCGTCATTCCGGCCTCGCCGGTGAGGCCCACCTGCCAGAAGCCGGCCTCGGCGATCTCGTCGAGCGCGCGGGAAAGGTTGACGACGCGCGAACCCAGGGAATTGTCTCCAGCGCGCCGCTGGCCGCCTTGGCGAGTGCTCCCGATTCCGGCGGCGCGTGCCGGTCCTGGGTGACGATGCCGAGCGCGTCGAACGCAGCCGCGGAGCGCAGGATCGCGCCGACATTGTGCGGATCGGTAACCTGATCGAGCACCAGCAGCGTCCGTCCCTCCGGTGCGCTCGAGCAGATCGCCGAGCCACAGGTCCGGCAGGCGATCGACTTCGGCGACGATGCCCTGGTGCGGCGCGTCGCGGGGGATCAGCCGGCCGAGGTCTGTTGCGTCCGCATAGGTGACCGGGATGCTCGGATCGATATCGAAATCCGGCGCGGCTTCGCGGGTGACCCAGATCTTGGCCACGCTCCGCTCCGGATTGGCCAAAGCGGCGGCGACCGCGTGCCGGCCCCAGAAGCGAGGACGGTTTTCGGGCTTGCTCGCCTGACGGGCTTTGCGGCGCATGGCGGCTGCATGGCTTCCGATCCGCCCTGCTGCAACCCGCTTTGCGTCATCCTTGTTGGTGCGGGGTGAGTAGCGTTTGCGACCGAAGTTGCGCCGCCGGCGCTTCGCATCGCCCGCCCGCGCCGACCGGATGTTCTTCACCGCGATGGGCGCGGCCGTGGCCCGGATCGTGTAGGGTCCAGACCGTACTTTATGAGGCCGTGATGGTGCCAAGGAGGGATGAGCCCGCAAGGAGAGCGTGCGAAGGCGTCGGGCACCACGTCGAGCGCGCTCGACGCTGCGGATCGCCCTCCTTGGCACCACCCCGGGAGGGCAAGGGGATATTTGGCGCATGGCTGCGTTGCTCGATTGGCAGATAGCGACCGCTCTGCCGCACTCGCGCCTTGCCCGCGCCAAATCTCCCCTTGTCACGGCCTCATGCAGGTCTGGACCCTTAGTCATTCGTCGTCCGGATATTCGAACGGGTCGGTTGGACGCGGCTTGGTCGGCACCGGCATGCGCGGCAGCGGCTCGGCGCGGTTGGCGGCGTTGAGCAGGACGCTCGCCAGGATCACCGAAGCCTGGCGCAGGTCCTCGGCCTTCAGATGATCGTAGGTGTCGATGTTCGCATGATGGATCCGGCTTTCATAATCGAGCGGATCCTGGATGAACTGATATCCCGGAAGCCCGACCGCCTGCATGAACACATGATCGGTGCCGCCGGTCGGCTGGATGGCGACGGTCGAGCGCGCCCATGCTGGCAAAGGGCCCAAACCATTCGCGGAAGATCGGCACCACGGCGACATTGCCCTCGGCATGGATGCCGCGGATCTTTCCTGAGCCGTTGTCGATGTTGAAATAGGCGGCGAGATCGCGGTGCCCCGGCTTCAGCGTGATCGGCCAGCGATGGCGCCAGGTAGAATAGGGATTGATCCTTTGAAGGGCGGGATCCGTGACCGGCGCGCGGGTGGCGAAATGGCGCTCGACATAGGCCATCGAGCCGAGCAGCGCCTGCTCCTCCCCGTTCCACAAGGCGAAGCGGATCGTCCGCTTCGGCCGCATGCCGAGCTTCGAGAGGATGCGCGCCGCTTCATCACCACCGCGCTTCCCGCGGCATTGTCGGCTGCGCCGTCACCGGCGACCCAGCTGTCGAGATGCGCGCCCGCCATCACATAGCCGGCTTTGGGATCGGTACCCGGAAGATCGGCGATGATGTTGTAGGCGTTCGTCCTCGTCGTGGAAGCGGACCTCGCTGACCAGCTCGAGCGTCGGCGGCGCGCTTGTCTTGGCGAGCCGGGCGAGCCGGCGATAATCTTCCGCGACCATCTCGACGCCGGGCAGCGCCGGCGTGCGGCCGATCTCGTAGCCATCGCCTTCGCCGTGGAGGAGCCCCCGTCGCGATAGGATTTGGCCACCCAGGCGAGCGCGCCTTCCGCCTTAAAAAGGCGTCCCGCTTCTCGCTGAATTCGCCTTTTTCGCGCCGCTGCTCGATCGCTGCGGGCGAATAGGTCGGCTGCTTATATTCATCGAGCTTGCCGAGCTCCTCGCCGCTGAGCCGCTGGAACGGCGCCTCAGTTCGGAGCCGGTATCGGGCTGGTCCACCAGTACGATCCTGCCGGAAAGCTTGCCGCGCCACTCGGCGAAATCCTCTTCCTCGTCGATCGGCGCCACCAAGATCGGTGCGCTGAGCGTGCCGTTGGTCGGCGGCGTCCAGGCGACGGGCATGATGCCGAGCTCGAGGAGGCGCGGCGCGGTCATGCGCGCGCTCGACCGCACGATCGACCAGCCGCGCCCGAAGCGGAACGGCTCGGCATGGACGTTGCTGAGGCCCCAGTCGCGGAAGCGCTGCTGCGTCCAGCGCTCGGCCTCGCGCATCTGCGGGGAATTGGTCATCCGCCCGCCGATCCGGTCGGTAAGATGCGCCGCCGTCTCCATCACCTCGCTCTGGTTCAGGCCTTCGTCGATGATCCGGTTGATCTGGGATCGGTCCACCTCCTGCGCGGCGGCGGGGATGGCGATGGACAAGGCTGCGGCGGCGGCCAGGCTGAGGCGCATGGAATCTGATCCCCCTCGACGAAATGCCGCTGCTTATTGGGCGGGGGCGGCAGGCGCAAGCGGGCACCTCAGGGCGGGATTGCGCGCGTTGACAGCCACGCCCCCTTTCGCCATGAGGCCGCCTTCCTATCTGGGGCCGGTCCGAGGGGCTCCTTCGGGGAGAGGTGGCCGAGTGGTTAAAGGCAGCAGACTGTAAATCTGCCCGGGTTTCCCGTACACTGGTTCGAATCCAGTCCTCTCCACCAACCAACGTGTCGCATGTTGTTGCCGAACCGGCTCTCACGTCGCTGGCGGTGGCTGGGCCAGTCGCTCCGTAAGAAAGCCGATTACCCGATCAACCGCCTGCCGGGTCGGCTCACCCTCTCGATCGATCAGCCCAATCGTCAGACGCTATGGGGCGGCTCGGGATGCAGCTTGGCCGAGCTCCCGGGGACCTCTATTGCTGGGAAGCTGCTGCTCTAGCTCGCGCTGCAGCGTATCGAACCGTGCGGAGCGGCAAACAGCACATCTCCCGTGAACCGCACCCCCAGAACCTTGAGATTTTCCTCCCGGATGCGACGACGCGCATTGTCGAGGGTAGCAGGTGTCACGTGCAGCGCCGCGGCCTTTCTGCGCGTCACCGGCAGCGGAAAGGACGGATGGGCGAGGACCGGAGCCACGACGCACTGGTCCAGCGTCATCGTCAGGGCGAAATTGCCGGTGACGCACATGCCGACCGCGCCCACGCCCGGGCCGCCAATCTCCCCGTACGCGTGACGGGCGAGCGCGCAGCCAATCGGTGACCGGACTGGAGCGATTTTCCGCGAGAACGTGCCATTCCCGGCTAATGCAAAGTCTCGCCAGCCTGCGGACGCGGTTGAGTTCGTTGGTTCGTGTTCCGAAGACGCCGAACAGATGCGGCATGAAGACGGTGAAGCCCGAACCGGCAACCTTGCGGGCAAATCGTGCCACTTCGGAGGAGATCCCCGGCACCTCGTGCATCAGGATCACCGCGGGACCCTCGCCTTTTCTATAAACCGTCCGTTTACCGCCCCGGGCCGGCGAAGCTGAAAGCCTTGAAGTCGAGAAGCGGGTCCATGAGGGGCTAACGCGCGGACCGGCAGCGGGAGCCGCGCGCAGACCGCAGGCTGCCGTTGCCGGTTGAATACGGCACTTCCGAGGAGGGTCGTCCGAATGTTTGAAATGGGTGGAAATCGGACATTCCGGCCGCGCCTTCAATGTCTACTAGCCGACAGATGATATGTCCGATATGCCCTGCCCTCGCTGCCACACCGAAATGCCCGCGCGGCTAAAAGCCGAGATTGAATGATGCACGCCTTCATCATCGAAGACGATTATCTGATTGGCCAAACCATTCAGGACATGCTGGGTGCACTTGGTTTCACACGCTTCAGCTTCGCGACTTCGAGGCAGCCGCGATTGCCGGGGCGGCTGGTGGAGATAAAGCTCGATCTGATCACCGCTGATGCGCGCCTGTTTCCGGGAAACGGCGTGAAGGCTGTCGAGGTCATCTGTGAACACCGAAAATCCCTGTCGTGTTCGTGACGGGTTATCCGGAGGAGCTTAGAAAGCGAGCGAAGGTGAGGCCTCTTAGAGGCGGCCCTCGTAAGCAAGCCGATCAAGGAAGAAGAACTTGCGGCGGCGGTGCGCAAGGTCCTTGCTATCGATTAAATTGATAAGGGTGCTGCCGCATATAATAGGACAGCTCGCTCCATGAGAGTGTTTACCCGATGGCTAAGCCATCGCAGGGATGATGTTGACGGCACCCTCGAATGGCAGGCTGTAGACGATCTCGCCACCCTCGTTCTCAGCATCGATGCGATAGCTCAAATCCATGACGCCCGCGCTCTTGATGTCGTTGGCGATCACATCGCGAGCCCCTGCGAGCACCGCCTTTTCGACTGCTTCAAATCGACGAACTCCAGACCTTCCGGATCGAGAATGTCGTCCATGTCGTTGCGCAGGTGGAGATAATATTGGGTCAAAGAGCGGCTCCCATCGGCAGGCGGGAGCAAACGCACCTCAGCCGTCGAAGCTCAAGGATGCGTTTCGACGATGGCGCCCCATAGCACGGGAGCGGCCCACCCGCACCAGCTAAAGGACTGATGCATATTGGGTTGTGCCACTGCACAAGCACGAGCTGAACGTCCGCGCCGGATCGAAAGTAGACATTTCATCCCCTGCGGAGCGCCCAGCATCGACGCTCAGCACGCGCGATGTGCGGCTGGCCTGACCCTGAGATGCGGGTGCGTGCAAGCTTCCTGCGCGGTGAAGGCAAGCTCGGCCTGAAGCCCTAAAGGATGTGCTTCAAGAGAGCTGAGACGGTCAAGGATCCGCTATTTCATTGGGAGCGGTCAAAGGAGCCGGCGCGATCGGCCGATCCCCTCCTGGGGAAGCCCCTGCGCCTGCTCCAGTCGCTCTGCAGGGTCGACCAACCTCATCCACGTCTCAGCGGATCTGGCGTACCGGGCACGAACGTTCGGCAGGTGGATCGCCTGGCCAGATCCTGTGCCCGAGCGGCTTTGCTCCCGAAAAAAGTCGATCTGCAACAAAGGAAACGATCCTCAATGGCCCACGTCATGCGCACGATAATGTAACCAATCCAATGCATTGGCGCTGAATGACGATGTCAGGAGTGGTTCATCTGGAAAAATCGACCCGGCGGACAGCTGGCAGGCTCCTCCAGGCTACGTTCGAGCCGGTGCCGGAGCATGAGGAAAAAGCTATTAACTGATATAGATCAAGCGATCCACGGGGATTGGACGCGGGTTATCGGCTCCGCTGCTCACCGCAAATGGCGGTCGGGTTCTCGATCGCTTTAAAGGTTCCAATCCGGTAGCCGCAATCCGCTGTGGCGGCTCAGGCGTCGGCGGTAACAACCATCGGCGCATGAGAGCCTGCCCTCTCGTATCGTTGCGACGGGATGATCCTCTGAGCACCCTCCTCATCCTGAAAGACTACTTTGTAGGGCATTTCCAGGCCCGGAGTTTGAACCACTCGACCAGTCTTGATGCGCATAAGGCCTCCATAAAATCTGACCATGGCAGTCGACCAACCGTCTCGGCTGGTCCTCCGAGCAAGCTTTCAGCATATACTGGATTTCAGTCCTCCACCATCACGGCTCTCGCGAAGTTGTTGAAGGGGTGAGACAAGCTTTGCGTCGTTTCCTCGGGAAGCCTGTATATGCGACCGTTTCTTCTGCCGTGCTGCTTCTGGCAGGCGGGTACGACCAAGGTCTACAATCCGAACAAAACCGCTGCCCAACAGCAGGCGGACATCGCCTTCTGCAGCGACGAGGCGAACCGGAAATTTTGGATGGACTCGATCGCCGCGCTCTACAACGCATATGATTGCCTCGAGGCCAAGGGTTATACGCGCGAACAGCCAGCGCTCGCGGCCGAGCTGGAGCGCGCGCGTTCGGCGGCACTCCGCCCAAGAAGCCGGGGCCTGTTCACCCGTGCAAGGTCCCCTGCCGTAAGCGCAGCTGAGCCTGAGCTCTTCCCCGGCGAACTGCCGATAGCAGGCACCGGTCCGGCCAGGCGGGCGCTCGGCAGCCGGAACAGCGAGCGCCGCTGGTTGGTTGATCGGGCAAGGGCCCAGGCCCGCGATTTCAGCACATGGAGAGGTCTCGATGGCAGGTACTGGGACCGCGACGAGGATCGCGGCGGCAGCAACCAGTGGCGCGGCAGCGAGGGTGGTGGACGCAGCAGCTCCATCTTCGGCGACAATGATCGCGGAGGCCCGCGGGGACGTCAGGCGGCGGACGCGCGGCGGCGAGGATCGCGGATTTTTCCAGCGGGTCGGCGAACAGGTGCGCTCAGGTCGGCGACCCCCAAGATTGCCGGGATCGAGCCGGACAAAGCCGGAGCGACAGATATGATCGCGCCGAGCCCATGGGGCGGCGGCGATTGGGCCGGCAGTTATGGCGGCAGCCCTGGCGGGCCGCGCGGCGGCGAAGGCCCGGGCCAGAGCCATTATGGCAGCGAGCACGGCTTTGGCGGCTTCCAGGGCGATTATAGCGGCGGCGCGGGCCAGGGCGGCTTTGGCGGCGAGGGCGATTATCGCGGCGGCCGCCGGAATTTCAGCGGCGGGATGCAGGGGCAAGGGGCGGCCGCACCGGCTTCCATCAGGACGATCATTACCGCAGCTGGCGTGCGCGGCAGATCGAGCAGATGGACCGCGAATATGAGGAATATTGCCGCGACCGGCAGCAGAGCTTCCACACCGATTTCGCCGGCTGGCGGCAAAGTCGTCAGGCGCAGGGCGGCAGCGGCGCTTTGGCAAGCATGGGGTCGAGCGGCACCACCGGCCTGATGACAGGCTCCGGCGGAACGACCGGCGGCGGCGATGAAGGCGGGGCCGGGACCGGCAGCACCGCATCTTCGACTGCGGGCGGCGGCGAGACGAACAATGAGGCCGAAAACAACTCGAAGAGCGCAGGGCGCTGATTGGAAACAGAAGGAGGAAACCAATGGCAGATTATCGCTATGGGGACCGCGACAGTCGCGGACGTGACGGCGGCGGGCGCTACGGACATGATCGCGACGATCGCCGCCCCGACGAGCATCGCGGCATGTTCAACCTCGGCGGGCCCGCGGGCGCGGCGCGGACGATGATCGCGACGCGGATTGGCGCGGCCGCGAACGCTCAGGCGCGGAGATTTGGGCGGCCGCGAGGCACGCGGACGGGACGAGGAGCGTGGGCGTGGCGGCTGGGATCGAGGCTACGGCTCCGACGATCGCAATCGCGGCCTGCCGATGGACGAGACCAGCCACCTCATCGCCTCCAACAAGGTCGAGGGAACGGCGGTCTATGGCGGCGACGGCCGGCGGCTCGGCAGCATCCACAATTTCATGGTGGATAAGCTCACCGGCCGGGTCGAATATGCGGTGATGGCCTACAGCACCGGCTTCCTGGGAATGGGAACCCGCTATTACCCGCTTCCCTGGCGCGTGCTGAGCTACGACAAGCGGGCCGGCGGCTACCGCATCGAGCTCACCGAACGCGATCTCGGGCATGCCCCCAGCTTCGACCGCGAAAGCGAGCCGCGGTTCGACCGCGATTACGGCGGCCGGGTGCACGATTATTACGGGCTGAACTATTGAGGCATGAGGCCGGCGCTGCCGATGCGCCGGCCTTCATCAGCGGGCGCTGGGACATGGTTCCGGAAGGTCACGCGCATATCGCCCAGTTTTAGGATCTGGACCTAAGCAGATCGTGCTTTTGTCTGCGCCGACGACGAGGAGACTGCCTCCTCGAGGCGATCGATCCGGATCTGATCGAACGTGACGGTTCGCCAACGGGCGGGGCTCACGGCCCCACGAACATCCGCGACAGATATTCTGACACCTGCCGCCTGCAGTTCAGACAGGTTGTCGCTGCAAACGGGGAAGCTTTCCACCAGAGCGGATCCCGGCACCTCGACGATCAATCGGCCGGGAGCGAGGCCGGTGCTGTTCAAAACCGCGAGCAGGCGGGCCGCAAACCAAGGATCGCTTAGTGGCGCAACGGGCACGCACAGGCATAGAGCCGTCTCAGCCGGCCAATCGGCTGCCATGCGGCACGTTGATCTGACGACGGTGTCGGTGAGTTCGGCAATTTGAACTTGGGCCGATCGCCGTCCTGGCCCGAAAGCGGTCTGACCGTAGCGCCGAAGCGGCCTGAAAGGTCCTCCTGCGCATCGTAGAACGTCGCTCGAGCGGGAGCCGTCCGCTTTCCTCGTCGGAGTGCGGCGTCGGCGGCGTTGATCAGCTCGCTCGGGGTTTCGCCATCCTTCGGGAACAGAGCCACACCCGCGCTGATCGCGGCCGGGACCACGGCACTGCCGATCGCATAGGGTTGGTTCAGACTATCGTGAGCAGTTTCTACGAGTTCACGAATATCCGCTGTCTCGGAGCCCGCGGTCAGGAAGAGCGAAAATTCGTCGCCGCCGATCCGTGCCGCCACGCCTGTGCCGGCGAGTGCCTTGAGCCGGCCGGCGATCTGAACGAGGAGCTCATCGGCGACAGCAAATCCAAGCGTGTCGTTCAAGTCCCGCATCGATTCCACGTCGACGAGAAGCAACGCCCCGAACCGGGCGTTCGCATCCGCCGGCGCGGTGCAGAGCCTGTCGAGCTCTTCCACGAAGACGCGGCGGTTCGGCAGCCCGGTGAGACTGTCGTGGCGCGCAAGGGCTTCAGCGCGAAACTCCGCTTGCTCTCTAACCACCACTTCGCTGCGGAGTTGGGAAAAAGCACGGTGTAGGGACCTGGCAAGCCATGCCAGCAATACGAGCATGGTCAGCAGCACGGCGGCGGTGACCGGCGCGAGAACGTCGAAGATGCGTGAGCCGGTCCGCTCCGGCGTCCAGATGAAATTGCCGATCGCTTCACCATGCTCCGTCTTGAGGATGATCGCCCGCTCACCCGGGCCGACCTCGCCCGCGCGGGAGAAGCGCGGATTTTCCACGAGTGCAGTCCTTGTGAGCGCTTTGAAGAAGTCGGAATCGAGGAATCGAATGCTGACGGCGACGGGTCCGGCGCCGGTCGGTCGAACCACGTTCGTCGAGAGCGGCGCCATCAACATCACGCTGACCGCGGCAGGTCGGCCGCCGATGCTGACCAGGTGCGACTCGTGAACCGCTTTTTCGCTCGTCAGGATCGGCACCGATGACGACCTTGATTGACCGGGGTTGCGATCATGCCGGTGATTGGGCCCGCGGATGCGTCCCCTGACGACGTCGAGCATCCTCCGAACATCGGGATCGGCATTCGCGAACCGATCCGGCGCCACGCGGGCGCCGTCGATCGCGCCGTAAACGGGTTCATCCCGGCCGTTGAGAATGAAGAGTTGATCATGCTGGTAGCTCCGGTGGAGCCGAGCACCGATATTTTGATCGAACCAACGCCAATCCGGCTGGGTCATCGAGCCTGATCAGAGTTTCATCGCTGATTGCGACCATCTCTCTGCTCGCGAGCGAGCTCTTGTATGGTCGCATCGATCGCGACCTGCGTGGCGCGGATCTCCCGATCCATGGACAGGAGGTCGCTTTGATAAGTGACCGAGAAGAGCCCCACCATCGCGAAGGCGATCAAGGCGAGCGCGAAAGCGACCACCGGGATGATGATCCTGGTGATGACCTGCTGGTCGGAATGAATTGGCCTTCGCATCTGCCGCCCCCTGCCCGCAATGACCTGAGGGATTTGAGGAAGCGTAAATTGCCCAGTGCTTTCCCACGCACGGGTTGGGCGCCTCGGCGGTGCCGCGGCGCCCAAAGAAAAGCGGCCCGATCCACGTTGACGCGCCGGCAAGGTTCCGGATTAGCGCTCTGTCAACGCTTCGCGGCTACGCTGCCATGTCGATTCAGGCGGTATTCGAATGGATTTGAAGGCTGAATTATCTGAACTGCCCACGCCCGATGATCGTCGGCAAGTGGCACGGAAGCTTGTCTCCACCTCCGCAGCGCTCCGCGGGGCGACCAGTCGCTGCGTGGTCGATGTGTGCGACTTTTCGGAAGCCGGTGCCAGACTCAGCACAGCAGATCCGCTTGTCCTTGGCTCGCGCGTCTTGCTGAAGCTCCCTCTGATCGACGCGATCGAGGCGACCGTCGTCTGGGTGAACCGCCTGGAGGCAGGGTGCCGGTTCAGCAAGCCCCTCCCCGGCTGCATTCGAAGAGGTGCGGCGAAGCGCTGAGTAAGAGAAGAGCGCGGACACGGTGCGGTGGATCTGTGTTGACGACGCAGCCATCGTGGTGGCACTGAGCGCGCGGATGCCATAGTGCGGGTATAGCTCAATGGTAGAGCACTAGCCTTCCAAGCTCACGCGTTTCGCAGTTTTCTACGGCTCCCGCTGTAAAATGGCTACATTTGTACCCTCGCGAATTCAACCAGTTAGCGAAGAGGTGGAAAACGGTAGGAAAGTGGCCTTTGGCGCCAAGTATCGCCATTTTATAGCGGGCAGGGCTTGCGGCTTAACCGATTTTTCGAGCGTCAGGCCGGTTCTAAATATCCATCACTTGGAAATGACTGCTTAGCGCCCATTGTGTTGAAAAGTCCGAGCGCGAACCTTCCGGCGCAATGGTCGCCGAAATCGTAGAAGATTCTTCTACGACAGCATTGCTTTTGCTCCGGGAGGGGGCCTCAGGCGCACGCTGTTAGAGTTTCCTTCTACATCAGCTATCGGTGAAGCGGTTGCTGGACGGGGAGCCGAGTTTTTCAACACAATCGGCGCATGACGGACGTCCGGACAGCTAACCTGGAGCGACGTTGGCATTGACGTGGAGGAATGTGATGCTTCGCTATCCGGCGTGACTTAGTCCAACCGAGACTCGAGCAGTAAAGGCTATGTTCCCCGATGTTCCTGAAGCCGTAGCCGAGGGCAAAGATGAAGATGAGGCCTTGGCGCTAGCGCCAGGCGCTCTGGAAGAGGCTCTTTCCGGCGATTCGATCGACTGCTCGCGCCCGTTGGCGGCGAAGAGCTCCGCAAGGGATGGGGGTGGGAACTTCGGGCCACCATTCCTCATCTTATGTCGGCGGAACGCCCGCTTAGCGAGAAATGCTGGTAGCGGCCTCAGCGCCATGGAGACCTGTGATGAAGGAGGAATTCGAGTGGTTTCGGGATCACCACGTCGAGAACATGGAGCGGATGTTCGCCGCGGTCAGTGATCTCTATGCCGAGTACTGGAACGACTTCTTCCACTTCGCGACTTTCGAGGACGAGGCCGAGGATTGGAGTACGGCGTTCGAGCGGACCCATCGCCGCTACCTGGACGCGCTGCAAATCCGCAACGGATCCACGGTCGTTGAACTTGCCTGCGGGCGGGGAGGCTTTGCTGACTTCCTCGCGGCGAACAGCGCGGGAGAAGTGCTCGGCATTGATATATCGCGCTCGCAACTGTCACACGCGCGGCGCCACAAGCGGTCCAATCTGCGCTTTCTCCACCACGACATCATGCGCGTGGACGAACTTCAGGAGCGGTTTGATGCCGTCGTCCTGATGGACGCCGATTGCTACCTGCCGGACAAAGGCGCGGCCGTGGAGCGGATCGCGCGGGTGATGAAGCCGGGCGGCCGCTTGCTGCTCATCGCCTGGTGCAAGCGCGAGGGGCTCGCCGGCCTGCAGGAGGAGTTAGTGCTGCACCCGTTTATGCGTTACTGGGGAATACCCAGCCTGGCGACGCCCGCTTATTATCGCCAGCACTTTGCAAAGGCGGGCCTGCGCCTGATCGAAGAGGTTGACCTCAATAACAAAACCCGGCGCAACTGGGATTTCGGCTACGACCGCGCGATCGCGGGTATCCGTGACTTCTCGCTGGCAAAGGCCGCGCAGCTGCTATGGAAAGGACTTCCGCTCGGTGCCGATGGTATCCGGCTGATCAAGGAGCAGTTCCCAGCAGCGCTTTACATCAAAGCCGGCTTCGACGCGGGTTTTCTCCGCTACACCTACTTCCTCCTCGAAAAGAAGTGACATCGCTGAAGACTGGGGCCGCAGCTCTTTTCAGCCGGTGAGGCGAGGAGAGAAGTACAGCGGGTGGGAACATTCTCCCCGACCCAAGCATCAGACGAATCAGGGTCAACCCGTCACGCGCTCAACGAATGGAGGCACCATGTCCGACCGGTTCAATCGCCTATCCTACTGGATCGTAACGGCCCCGACGACCGAGTTCCCTCAGCTTGCGGGGGAACTTGACGTCGACGTGGCGATCATCGGCGGCGGGATGGTTGGCATTACGGCCGCGCGGCTGCTGAAGGATGCGGGCCTCAGCGTCGCCGTGATTGAGGCGCGCAAGGTCGGCCAGGAGGTTACGGGCAAGTCCACCGCGAAGGTCACGTCACAGCACAACCTGGCTTATGGAAAGCTGACCCGGACGTTCGGCGAGGATGGCGCTCGTACCTATGCGGAAGCGAACGAGGCGGCGATCCGGCTGATGGCGGACCTTGCCTCCCGATATGGGATCGACTGCGATTTCGAACCCAGGGCCGCCTATACTTATGCCCGGGGCGAGCAGCATCTCGAGGCAGTCGAGCGTGAGGTCGAGGTTACCCAGCGGCTCGGGCTTCCAGCCTCCTTCACGCGCGATCCCGGCCTGCCGTTCCCGGTGGCCGGGGCGATCCGCTTCGACAATCAGGCGCAATTCCATCCCTGCAAATATCTGGCCGGTCTCGCCGCGACGATTCCGGGCGACGGCTGCCACGTCTTTGAACAAAGCCGGGCGATCGATTGGGAGCCGACCCGTGTCGTAACTGCAGGCGGGACGGTGACGTCGCGCGCGGTGATCATGGCGACCCACCTGCCGCTCGGCCAAGTGGGCCTCTTCTACGCCGAAAATTATCCGCACATGCACCCGGTGATCGCCGCTAGGGTCGATCCGGCAAGAGCACCGGACGGCATGTACATCAGCCTCGATGAGCCGCGGCATTCGGTGCGGACCCATCGCGGCGACGATGGAAATACATACCTCATCGTCACCGGTCCCTCGTTCAAGCACGGCCATGTGGACGAGGAGCGGCAGGGCTTTGCCGAGATCGAGCGCTTTGCGGCTGAACATTTCGGAGCAGGAGCGCCCGACTATCGCTGGACCAACGAAGACTATACGCCGATGGACGGTGCGCCGTTCATCGGATGGTCCTCCTCGGCCCGCAACGGATATCTTGTCGCCACCGGTTTCAATGCCTGGGGCATCACCAACGGCACTGTGGCCGGCATCATCCTCGCCGCTCTGGCCAGCGGGCGAGATCACGAATGGGCCAGCCTGTTCGATGCTAGCCGAGTGAAGCCGATCGCCGGCGCCAAGGAATTCGCCAAGCAGAATCTCGAGGTCGCGAAGGAGCTGGTCGGAGGATATCTCACCACCAAACCGCATTCGTTCGACGAACTTGCACCGGGCGAGGCCGCGGTCCTCAAAGTGAGCGGCGAGAATGTCGCCGCGTTCCGCGACGAGCAGGGCCGGCTCCACGCAGTCTCGGCGGTATGCACCCACATGGGCTGCCTTGTCGGCTGGAATGAGAATGACCGGACCTGGGACTGCCCCTGCCATGGCTCTCGATACGAGATAAGCGGCGAGGTGATCCATGGTCCAACGTACAAGCCGCTCGAAAAGAAGGCGATCGGCTGAAGGAGCAGGGCATGGCCGCTACGACCGCCGCCGACGTACTGATCGATACACTGATCGAATGGGGTGTCACCGTTATCTTCGGAATGCCGGGAGACGGAATCAACGGCATCATGGAGGCGCTCAGGACGCGGCAGGAGGAGATCCGATTCATTCAGGTGCGGCACGAGGAGGCGGCGGCATTCGCAGCGGTCGGATACGCAAAGTTCACTGGCCGGCTCGGCGTCTGCCTCGCCACCTCCGGCCCGGGCGGCATCCATTTCCTGAACGGCATCTATGACGCCAAGCTCGATCAAGTGCCCGTGCTCGCGATCACCGGGCTGCAATATCACGATCTCCTCGCGACCCACACGCAGCAGGACGTCGAGCTGGACAAGCTCTTCGCCGATGCCTGCGCTTACAGCACCCGCATCATGGGGCCGGCGCACGTCGAGAATGTGGTCGAACTCGCCTGCCGGACCGCGCTCGCCTACCGAAAGCCGACCCACGTCACGATACCGATCGACATACAGCAGATGCCGCTGAATAAGGCGGATCGGTCGAAGCGCAACGTCGCAGACCATGTTTCCAACCTTATGGCTCGCGGCGGGCACTTGCCGGACGAACGCGAGCTCGCCCGCGCGGCAGGCATCCTGAATGAAGGAAGCAAGGTCTTCATCCTCGCCGGCCGGGGAGCGCTCGGCGCGCGCGACGAGCTGCTGGAGCTTGCCGAGCGCCTGGGAGCGCCGATCGGAATTGCGCTGCTGGGCAAAGGCGCGATCCCGGACGACAGTCCCTTCGCCACCGGAGGCGTGGGCCTGCTCGGGACAAAACCGTCGCAGGAGGGTTTGAAAGACTGCGATACTCTTCTGATTGTGGGATCGACATTCCCTTATGTCGAATATTATCCGGGGCCGGGCCGTGCACGCGCGGTCCAGATCGACGTCGATCCGCAGCGGATCGGCCTTCGTTATCCGGTGGAGGCGGGATTGGTCGGCGATAGTGCGCGCACCTTGGGCGCGCTCCTGGAGCGGGTGCAGCCCAAGTCCGACCGTTCATTCCTGGAGAAAGCCCAGGACGGGATGCGTCATTGGCGCGAGCTGATGATCCAGCGCGGCACCAGGACGGACGTCCCGATGAAGCCGCAGGTGGTCACGCACGAGCTCAGCAAGCTGTTAACGGACGATGCGATCATCATCGCCGACACGGGAACGGTCACCGCCTGGACGGCGCGCCACGTGGAAATGCGCGGCCGGCAGATGTTCAGCTGCTCGGGAACGCTCGCGTCCATGGCTTGCGGTCTGCCTTACGCCATCGGCGCGGCGATTGCCTATCCGCACCGGCAGGTGGTCGCGGTGGTTGGAGACGGCGGCCTCAGCATGCTGATGGGCGACCTGGTGACGCTGCGCAAATACAGCCTCGATGTGAAAATCCTGGTCATCAAGAATGACGGCCTCGGCATGATCAAATGGGAGCAGGTCGCCGAGATCGGCAATCCCGAATACGGCGTCGAGCTGGAGCCGATCGACTTCGTGAGGGTTGCGGAAGGCTGCGGCGCGCGCGCCATCCGCATCGACGATCCCGCGCACTGCGCCGACGGGCTGCGCGAGGCACTGGGCCACCCGGGTCCGTGCGTCGTCGAGGCCGTTGTCGACCGGTTCGAGCCTCCGATGCCCCCTCCATCGAAGCCGATCAGGCGCTCCACCTTGCCGGGGCGTTTCTCAAGGGAACCGCGGATCGAGGATGATCGCCCGCACCATCGCCTTGGACCAGGCGCGCGAGCTGATCTGAGGCGGCACCTCAGGGGTCGACGTGCGCTGCACCGCCACGGTGAGAGCCGAAGATTTTAGGCTCATAAGGGGTTGGCAGATATCAACTTTTCTCAGCCCCGAAGGAACCTTGCCGATGCTGCGAGGTTGTCCGCCGGAGGGACCAGCGGTCCCAACGCTCCCTCCCCACCGCTGAAGGAGAAGCGTCATGAGACTCGCCTTAGCCGTAGCAGTTTTGATGGTGTTCGCGCCTGCCGCCGCCCAGGCCCAACACGGGAACTTCAGCGGCCACCACGTGCGGCCGCAGCACTTTAGCGGGCACGTCATACATCACCCGGGCCTCGGATTCGGGCACGGATCAGGTTTTGGTTTCGGATCGGGCTTCGGCTTCGGCCACGGATCAGGCTTTGGCCACGGATCAGGCTTTGGATTTGGATCGGGCTTCGGCTTCGGTCATGGATCGGGCTTCGGATTCGGGCACGGATCGGGCTTCGGTTTCGGTCACGAACCAGGTTTCGGCTTCCGCCACCACCCGGGCTTTGGTTTCGGCCACCACCCGGGTTTCGGCCACCACCCGGGTTTCCGCCACCACCGCTTCCGTCACCACCGCGGCTTCCGTCACCACCGCGGCTTCCGTCACCACCGCGGCTTCTAATCCGGCCACGGATCAAGTTCGTCACGGTCAGGCGACCTAAGCGAGCGCTGGTACGGGAGAGCACTTGCTGCACCGCAAGGCCGGCCTAGCCCAGCCTGATCGCGACAGCCGAGCCGCCGGGCCGCCGCCGACGATCAGCGCAGCCGCTCGACGCACAGCCGGAAGGGGAAGCGGCGGACGAGCTTTGCCGTGCCGGTCCCCCCCTCGGCGAGGCGCGCCACTCGGGCGGCCGGAAGGACTTGGCGATCGACAACTGCCCGTCCTCCCGGACGATTTCGATGCCAGCCCATGAGGCGGCAGAGCAGCGGAAAACCTGCGTAAGCGAGCTGGTGCCGGTGGAGATCGTTGATGATCCAAGCCTTTCGCGCTTCCGCCTCCGTATCGCGCAGGAAGTCGTGAAACTGTCGTCGGTCATATGATGCGCGGCGAGGTGCTGACGACAAAATCGAAGCCGCAGCCAAGATCGCGATAGTCACCGGTCCAGTATTGGATCCTCAGGTCGGAAGGCGTGGCTGCCTTCGCAACGGATGCGCTCTTGGGGTTGAGATCTACTCCCACGAGTTCGCCCGATAGCCGACCAAACTCTGCCGCACCAACCTGACGAACGAGGAGATTGCTCGTATCGTCGCCTGGTCTCCACAAAGCGTCGATACGGTACGTCGGATCTATGTTGACGACGCGGCCATTGTGGTGGCACTGAGCGAGCGGATCAGGGCAGCTCTGTAAAATCACCTGTAAAATGAGGTGGTCAGGCAGGTCCTAAGCCATTGATAATGCGGGTATAGCTCAATGGTAGAGCACTAGCCTTCCAAGCTTGTGATGCGGGTTCGATCCCCGCTACCCGCTCCAACACTTAGCCGAGAACGAGGAGCCATCTGGCTCGTTTCTGGCTGCAGGGGCGTTCCCTCTCCGGAAGGAGAGACGATCTGCCGTTTACACATCCTTACGCCGATCGCGCCTTCGTGAAATACATCCCGGCAAGCACTGGCGGGCTGCTGGCCGAGAAGTTGCACGTCGATGCCAATATCCCCCTTCGGCCGGGCAGCCCCGGCTACGACCCAACCAAGGTGGACTCCCTCGTGAACGCCGCCGTCGCTTATGCGAAGCAGGGAGGCTACGACTGCGAGTTCTGGAGCACTGACTAGCGTCGGTGTGAATAGAGCTGGGCAGGATCATGAGCGTCGGGTGAAGAGGTGGGGACATCGCTGGGGATACTGTGGAAAACTCGAAGCAGATAGTTCCTTGGGAGGCCTTCATTGCTAAAGGTCTCGTGTGAACGAGAATTTGTGGGAATTCCTTTCGGCGCCTGTGACCGGCACGCTAACTGGCCTGCTGGGGACTCTGCTCTCCGCCGGGCTGGCGGTCTACCTATACCGCCGGGCGCTTCCGATCTCGCGCCTCGACTACGCAGCGTACGATGTGGTCGTGCTGAACAACGAGTATTCGATTCTCAAGGACGATCTCGAGATACGGTTTCGAGGCAAGCCGGTGCCTAAGGTTACCCGACGGTCCTGGCCCTTTGGAACAGCGGCAATCAGACAATCACCAGGAACAGATCATCGAAGCTGATGCCCTGCGGTTTCAATTGGGGGAGGGAGCTGAGATCCTTCAGGCCCACTTGATTGAAGCTACTCGCCCCGTGATCGGTGCAGGGGTGGCCAAAAAGGGGATGGCCGTCTGGCGCTGGAGTTTGACTTTTTGGACACGGGAGATGGGTTTGCGGTCTTCGTTCCGCACAGCGGAGGACCTCCAGACGGACGGGTTGAGGGAACCATCCGGGGGGTGAAGCAAGGACCGCGAAAGCAGAGTGGCAAGGAGAAGGAACGATGGTGGCCTGTCCTTGCCCCGCTTATTTCAATGACGATCGTAGGCGCGGTCGTTTTGCTGAGCCTCTTCTTGCCGCAGTTTGAGATTACGCGAAGCCTCAATTTCGGGCTTTTGATTGGTAGCGTGATCCTCATGGTCTTCGCTCAGCCCATGTGGAAAAGACGACGGATTCGAAGCTTTCCGGCGGACTTCCGCAAAAACCCTACACTGTCCGGGCTGTTGCCCCACCTCGCGGACGGCTAGCGAACCGCTCCAAGAACATCTGCGACGGCTCAGGGCGGCTAGAGCGCAGGGATAGCGACGAAGAGCGCTCGGGCGGAGTCTCACCCCGACAGCCTCTGCGCAGTCCAGTCCGCCACCACCGTGCCGAGCACCTCCAGCGGCATATTGCCATTGAGGAGGACCGCATCGTGGAAAGACTTGATGTCGAAGCGGGAGCCCAGCCGGCCTCGCGCCTGTTCGCGGAGCCGGACGAATTCATTGTGTCCGATCTTGTAGCTGCACGCCTGGCCCGGCCAGACGATGTAACGATCCACTTCGCTCTCGGCCGAAATCGGGTCGAGCCCGACCTGCTCCCGGAAAAAAGCGATCGCCCGGGCACGGCTCCAGCCCTTGCTGTGGAGCCCGGTGTCGATCGCGATCCGGGCGGCGCGATAGAGGAAGCTCTGGAGCATTCCGATCCGCCCGACGGGAAAGTCGCGGTACATGCCGATCTCGTCCGCCAGCTGCTCGGCATAAAGGCCCCAGCCTTCGCCGTAGGCGGCGATGCCGATATTGCGGTGGAGGAGGGGGATCGTCTCGTTCTCGAGGGCGATCGAGCCCTGCCAGAGATGGCCGGGAATGCTTTCGTGATAGGTCAGCGTCGGCAGCGCCCATTTGGGCCAGATCCGAGTGTCGACGAGGTTGATGTAATAAGCTCCTGGTCTTGACCCATCCAGGCTCGGCCCCTCGGCATAACCGCGCGGCGCGCCAAGCTCGATGGCAGGCGGAACGCGCTTCACCTGCATCGGCGAGCGCGGAATGGTGCTGAAGACTTCCGGCATGCGAGCCCTGATCGCATCCATCTGCCGGACGAGGTCGGAAAGAAGCTGTGTCCGGCCGGCATCGTCATTCGCGTAGAGGTAGCGCTCCAGCCGCCCGAGCTCGGCGAGGCGCGCGCCGACGGTGCCGCGCGTCATCCCCTCGCGCCGGAGCAAGGGCTCCGCTTCGGCGCTGATCTCGGCGACTTGCCTCAAGCCAATTGCATGCGCCTCGTCGGGGGTGAGGTTGGTGCTGGTGTGGAAGCGGAGGCAAAGCTGGTAGAAGCGGTCCCCGTCCGGCAGGCGGTTCGCCCCCGGCACGATCCCGGCTCCGCGGCGAAGCTCGGCCAGCGTCGCGGCCTGCCGATCCAGCGCCGCCGCCAGCGGTCCGTCGACGATCGCGGCCGCCCGGCTGCCCCAGTCGCCGCTTATCCCCTTTTCGCCGGCGCGCCGCCCCAGCGATTGGACCAGCCCCGAAGCCTCGCCTTTGTCCTTCCGGAGCGAGGCTGTCTGGGCGAGCGCCTTGTCGAGCACGAAAGCGGGCGGGACGACGCCGCGACCAGCGTCGGCACGGGCGTGCTCAGCATCGAGGTTCACGTTGCGCGCAAACTGGTTCAGCCGGGAAAGATAGGCCTCGGCATCGTCGCGGCTCTCGATCTTGTGCTGGCTGTCGAGGAAGTCCGGCACCTCCTGGTAGGAGCCGGTGAGCTGCGACAGCGCATATGGAACCGGGTAATTATATCCGCCGATGCCGCCAAAGGGGAAGGTCTCCGCCTCGGCCGCGCGCTGGCCAAGCCAGAGGGCGGTGTCGAGCCAGGCCCGCTCGCGGCCCTGGAGCTGGGCGCGATCGATGCGCTGGAGCTGCGGCAGCGCATCGATCATCGGCCGATAGAGGCTCATCTTGCCGGCGGGGGAGGCATCGCTGAGCCGGCTTTTCAGCGAAGCGCGCGCGCCCGTGTCGAGGCCCAGGCCGGTCGCCATTTCGGGCCGCGCCTGCAGCATGGCCTCGAAAATGCTGTCGTAAAGCGTGCGAGCCTGCTCGCTGGGCAGACCCGCCGCGCCCCGCCAGCCGGCGCAGCCGGTGGCCGCGAATGCGCCGGCCGCCGCAGACCCGAGGAGAAAATGGCGCCTGTGCAGCTTGATCGGTGTTCCCACGCTCTTCTCCAGCATTCCTGTTCGTTCGGCCTCGTTCGCGTCCGCGGCATCCGCTTCGGAATGCGCCGACCCATCGCCCGTGTCGATAAGGGTCGCGAATTCACCCTGCACGCCGCTGCGTGAAGCTCGGCCGCGGGGCGGCCGCACCCGTCTATGCCGGATCTGTTGTGGGGACGCCATCCGCGCATCCAGCGTCCGTTTTCTGCAGACCAAGTCGAACTACGCCCGTGCGAACTTCGGATAGACATGCGACAGCCTCTTGGTTGAGAAACGGCATCAGTGACAAAGGCGCGGAAGGAGAGAGGACCATGTCCGCCTTCGGGATGAAAGGCTTGTTCGTGAGGAACGTGGCTGCAGCATTCCTGCTGATAGCGCCTGTCGCTTCTCAGTCCCATTTGCAGGCGCAGGACCCCGCTTCCCAAATCGAACACGATGCCGGCCCTTCGGCGGAAGAGTCCGAAGAGATCGTCGTGACGGGGAGGCACGCCGGCAAGCAGAGCATTCGGCGCGCCGCAGGGCTGTTCGGGAGAAAGATCGAAGCGACACCGGTCGATGGCCAGATCGCGCGGTGGAACGATCCGATTTGCCCGAAAGTTCGCGGGATCGACCAGCGGCTCCAGGAATTCGTCACCTCCAGGATCAGGCAGATCGGCCGAGAGGTAGGCGCGCCCCTGGCGGGGGAACGGTGCCGAACGAACATGCTGATCACGTTCACCCCCGATGCGAAGGGGCTTGTCGCAGCCATGGAGAGGCGGAGCGCTCGGACCTTTTCGGCCGCGACTGTGGAAGAGCGAGCAATCTTGCGCAACTCTTCGGCACCGGTGCGGTGGTGGTACACCACCTTGCTCGAAGGATCCGACGGGCGCCCGTTGTTGGACGAGAGCCCCGCGTTGATATCAGAATCCGCCGTTCTTCCCCGCAATGGGAGAGAACGATATTTGAGCAGCCCGCAGAGCAGCCTGATCGACTCCAAATTTCGCGCCACTATCGCGGGGGCGGCCGTGCTCATCGATGTGAACCAAGCCAGCGGGTATTCGCTGCTTTCGGTAGCAGACTACGCAGCCTTCGTCGCGCTGGCCCGGGTGCGATCCGACATCGAGGTTGTGAGCGCGCCTTCCATCATTGCGCTCTTCACCTCAGGCGCGCCGAGAACGGAGGCTTTGACCAAGTGGGACATGGCCTATTTGCAGGCATTGTACAAAGCTCCTGCAAATCGCACGGCATCCGTGCAGCGTAGGAGGATCGTCGATGAAATGCTGAACGCGCTCGATACACGCAAAGCAGAGTGAAATCCGGGCGGCGCTTATGTTCCGATGAGAGCGGTCAGCTCGCCAGATCGAAAAGCCGATTGAAGGGCCTGAAGCCTTTTTCCTCGGCAAGGGCGACAACTTCCTGCTCGTCGAGGATCTGGGTTCCAACCACATATTGGCCGCGATATTCCTTGCCCTCGATGATCCGGTGATAGACCGGGCGATAGGTCTTGCGGAGATGTTGGGCGGCCTCGCTGGCGAGGCCGGGGCTGATGGCCGGAACGTGCTGCTTGGGCAGAGCGGCAGTCGCGAACGGCCGGATGGACGCCGTGCAACCGGTCTCCTTGCGCCAGCGAGTGATCGTCTTCTCGCCGACTCCATATTTCTCGGCCAATTGCCGGTTGGTCTTGACGGGCGCGTGATCCGCAAAATCGGGCGGACAGGTCAGAATGGGCATGACGTATTGGTTTCTCGATTGAGAGCCACGCAGGGATTCGAGCGGGCAAAGCAAGATTTGGTGATAATCTCCTCATTATCAAGCTTCATCTTGTATTCGCCTCGTCTTGGGCCGTCGAGGCCAGCCGTCCCGCAGCCTTCTCGCGGCTGCCGCTGCCGACTTTCCCGTATATTCCAAGGCGACGGTGGCGATATGCTCGCTTGACGGCCCCGGTCCCGCTCGCCACGGCCGCCCCGATGAAAGAGCCGGACCGCCCTCTTCGCCCTCTCGGAGCCACTGAACTGGCCCTTCGGCTCGCGGATGCTGCTCGGCTGGAGACGCTGCCGCGCTGGGCGGCGGGCGTGGTTGCCGAGAACAAGAGCGACGGCCCTGATTTCGACCCGGTCACGGATGCGGACCGGGAGGCGGAGCGGGTCATGCGAGCCATGATCGAGGCCGAGTTTCCCGACCATGGCATTGCGGGCGAGGAGTTTCCCGGACCGGGAGGCGCGGGGGTCTTATTGCTGGAGCCTGGATCCTGTCGACGGAACCCGGTCCTTCACCTGCGGCCTGCCGACCTGGGTCACGCTGATCGCGCTGCTTCGCGACGGGCTGCCCGTCCTCAGCGTCATCGATGCTCCTTGTCTCGGCGAGCGCTACATCGGCGATCGAGGGCGTACATTGATGGTTGCCGCCGCTTCCGAACATGCGCTGGCGACGAGCCCCTGCAAGCGATTGGGGGAGGCGCGGCTCTCGACGACCGATCCCTACCTTTTCGTCGGGGCCGAGAAGGAAGCGTTCGAGAGGGTGCGGCGAAGCGTGCGCACCACCCGCTACGGCCAGGACGGCTATGCTTATGCAAGGCTTGCGGCGGGCACGATCGACCTCGTCATCGAATCCGGGTTGAAGCCGCACGATTACAACGCCTTGATCCCCGTCGTGCGCGGGGCTGGGGGGCTGATCGGCGACTGGCGGGGCGGAGAGGATTTTTCGAGGGCAAGGTCATCGCCGCCGCGACAAGGTCATCGCCGCCGCGACGCCCGAGCTGTTCGCCGAAGCGCTGGCCCTGATGGGGCGATGTCCCCCGGCGGCTGCGGCCTAACCGCCGGCGTGCCGGCGGCGGAGGACGGCGACGACATCCTCCCAGCCGAAGCCGCGCGCCTCCATCAGCACGGCAAGGTGGTAGACGAGGTCGGCCGTCTCCTCGGCGCAGCCGTCCGCATCGCGGGTCACGGCGGCGAGCGCCACCTCGACGCCTTCTTCGCCGATTTTCTGTGCGATCCGGGCGGCCCGTGCCCGAGGAGCCGGACGGTGTAGCTGGATTCCTCTCCGGCCGAGTTCCGCGCGGCGACGATGCGCGAGAGCGTTGAGAGCCAGCCGGGGCCGTCCGGCCCATCGTCTCCGAAGCAGCTCTCGCTGCCCAGATGGCAAGTGGGGCCTTCCGGATCGGCAAGGACGAGCAGGGCGTCGGCGTCGCAATCCTCGTGCACCGCGGTGACGCGCAGCCGGTTGCCGCTCGTCTCTCCCTTCGTCCAGAGGCGCTGCTTGGAACGGCTGTAGAAGGTGGCGAGGCCGGTCTCGAGCGTCGCCGCGAGCGCTGCCCGGTTCATATAGCCAAGCATGAGCAGCCGCCCGCTGCGGCGATCCTGCACCGCCGCCGGCAGCAGCCCGCCCATTTTCTCCCAGGCCAGAGCTTCGATGTCGGCCTCGCTCAGCGGCGCGTTTCGATCCCGCATCGGGCGAGATACTCCTTGAGATCGGGGATGGGGAGAATGCGGTCGTGGAAGACGGTGGCGGCCAGGGCGCCGCTCGCGCCGGCTTCGAAGGCCTCGCGGAAATGCTCGGGCGCTCCGGCGCCGCCCGAGGCGATCACGGGCACGGGCGCTGCCGCCACCACCGCGCAGGTGTGCGGGATATCATAGCCGGTGCGGACGCCGTCGCGGCGCATGCAGTTGAGGACGACCTCGCCAGCGCCGCGCCCGGTGGCTTCGACCACCCAGTCGAGAGTTCGCAGGCCCGTATCACGCGTTTTTTCGAGGCTGCCCGTATATTGGTGAACCCAATAATCGCCCTCCCGCTCGAAGCTGTCGACGCCGAGGACAACGCACTGGCTGCCGAAATCGCGGGCAAGCTCCTCGATCAGCGCCGGCCGCTCGAGGGCGGGCGAGTTGATCGAGACTTTGTCCGCGCCGGCGTCAAGGCAGGCGGCGGCCTGGTCGCGGCTGCGGACGCCGCCGGCGACCGCGAAGGGGATGTCGATCACGCGCGCGACACGGCGGACCCATTCGGGATCGAGGCTGCGGCCTTCGGCGCTCGCGCTGATGTCGTAGAAGACGAGCTCGTCGGCGCCTTCCTCGCGGTAGCGCATCGCATGTTCGACGATGTCGCCGACGTCGCGATGGTCGCGGAACTGCACGCCTTTGACGACGCGGCCGTCCCTGACGTCGAGACAGGGGATGATCCTAGCGGCGGGCACTGTCGATCGCCTCGGCAAGGCCGAACCTGCGCTCCCACAAAGCCTTGCCGACGATTGCTCCGTCGGCTCCGGCATCGGCCAGTTCGCCGATGTCGGCGAGCGAGGAGACGCCGCCGGACGCCTGGATGGCCGCGCCGGGCAGCCGCCGCGTCAATTCGCCGATCAGCGCGAGATTGGGGCCGCTCAGCATCCCGTCCCGGCCGACGTCCGTGACCAGCAGATGCCGCGCTTCCGGGAAGCGCTCGGCCGTTTCCCAGAGCGTCCGGCTGGACGTCTCCGTCCATCCGGAGGTGGCCACCATCGGCACCTCCTCGAGGATCATCACGTCGAGCGCCAGCGTGATGCGATCCGCGCCGAAACGGCTGAAGAAGCCTCGCACCACCTCGGGCTGCGTCACCGCAAGGCTGCCTATCACCACCCGATCCACCCCGCGGCTCAGCAGGAAATCGATCTGGGATGCTTCGCGGATGCCGCCGGCGACCTGGAGCTTGAGTTCGGTCGATTCGACCAGCGTAGCGATCATCTCGTGCTGCCTCGGGCTTCCCGCCCGGGCGCCGTCCAGGTCGACGATATGGGCCCATTCGGCGCCTTCCTCTTCGAACTGCCGGAGCGCCTCGGCAGGGAAGGCGGAGTAGCGCGTCGCTTCGTCGAAGCGGCCCTGCGTCAGGCGCACGCAGCATCCGTCCATAAGGTCCATGGCGGGATAGATGATCATCGGTCGAGGAAGGCCTTCAGAAAGCGATGTCCGGCTTCCCCGGAACGCTCGGGATGGAATTGCGCGCCCAGAAAATTGCCGCCGCGCACCACTGCGGGGATTTCGCGGCCATAATCGGCGCTCGCGACCATGTGCGGACCGCTGTCGCAGGCATAGCTGTGCGCGAAATAAACATAGTCGCCGTCACGAAGGCCGATGGATCGCCCGTGCACCTGAAGCCGGCTCCAGCCCATGTGCGGGACCGGACGGCCAGGCGCGGCTTCGAGCTTGCGGACACGGCCGGGGAGAATGCCGAGGCAGGCAATATCCTCCTCCTCGCTATGCTCGAAGAGGAGCTGCATGCCGAGGCAGATGCCGAGCACCGGCTGGGCGAGGCCGCGAAGCGTATCGGCAAGGCCGCACGCGCGGATCTGCTCCATCGCGTATCCGGCCGCGCCGACGCCGGGCAGGATGACCTTGTCGGCCGAAGCGATCGCAGCGGCATCGCCGGTAACGAGCGGCGCGATCCCGAATCGCTCGAAGGCGATGCCGACCGATCCGATATTGCCACAGCCGACGTCCACGATGGCGAGCGTCACAGCACCCCCTTGGTGCTCGGCAGCGCCTCGCGATCGCCTTCGCGTCCGACGGCCTGGCGGAGCGCCCGGCCAAGCGCCTTGAAGCAGGCTTCGGTCTTGTGATGATCGTTGTCGCCGGCCACGCGGACATGGATCGCAGCGCCGAGGCTGTCGGCGAGCGAGCGGAAGATGTGGCGCGTCATCTCGGTCGGATAAGCGCCGATGTGGCTGGCCTCGAAGCTTCCTTCGAAGACGCTGTAGGGGCGGCCGGATAGATCGATCAGCACATGCGCCTCGGTCTCGTCCATCGGCAGCGAGAAGCCGAAGCGGCCAATGCCGCGGCGGTCCGCCAGCGCGCGCGAGAGGGCGGTCCCAAAGGCGATCGCGCAATCCTCGAGGCTGTGATGCGCGTCGATATCGAGGTCGCCCTCGCAGGAGAGGAT
>JAUJOJ010000005.1:75238-92650 GCA_030447665.1 Allosphingosinicella sp.
AAGCGGGCGCGGATGCCGAGCGCGCCCAGCTTTCGGCCAAGCCCGGCGGGATCCTCCACTTCAAGGAACAGGAAGTTGCCGCCGCCGCTGCGGACGCTGTTCACCATCGGCGAGGCGGCGAAGAGTGAGGCGAGCCGCTCGCGGTCCGCCTTGATGCGCGCGATCCGCTCCTCGTGGATCGGCCGGCGCGACGGGGCAAGGGCAAGCATCGCAGCCTCGATCGACAGGCTCGGCAGCGGATAAGGCGGAAGCGCGCGGCTGGCGATCGCAACCAGCTCGGCGCTGCCGATGAAGCCGCCGATGCGGGCGCCGGCGAGGCCGAATGCCTTGGAGAGCGTCTTCAGCACGACCAGGTTCGGCCGAAGGATCGCTTCGGAGGCGAGGCTCGGGATCTCCGAAAATTCGAGATAGGCTTCGTCGAGCACGACGATCGTCTCGGGCAGTGCCTCGGCCACGCGCAGGACGTCGGCCGGATCGACGGGGTTCCCGGTGGGGTTGTTGGGCGAGCAGATGAAGGCGAGCTTCAGCGACCGCTCGCTGCGTACCGTTTCCAGGAAGGTATCGGCGCTAAAATCGAAATCATCGTCCAGCCTGGCCTCGACGACCCGCGCACCCTGCAGCCGGGCGAAATGGGCGTAAGCGGAAAAGGTGGGGGTGAGGATCGAAACCGCATCCTCCCCGGGCCGGCAAAAGGCGCGGACCAGGATATCGATCGCATCGTCCGCGCCGCGGGTGACGGCGAGATTCTCCGGCTGAACGCCATAGACCGCGGCCATTGCGCGTTTGAGGCGGGCGGGTTGCGGCTCGGGATAACGATTGAGACCGGTTGCCAGCGCGCCTTCGGCGAGCGGCGGATAGGGATTCTCGTTGGCATCGAGCTTGATCGCATCGCTCCCGAACGCCTCGTTCGCGTTGGCGGCGATGTCGAAAGGCGCGAGCGCAAGGATTTCCGGGCGGGCCAGCCGGCTGGCGAGCGAGGTCATGCCAGCGCCTCCGCCAGCCGCATATCGGCAGCGCGCGCATGGGCTTCGAGACCTTCGAGCCGAGCCAGAACGGCGGCGGGGCCGGCGATCCGGGCGGCGGCTTCGGGCGTGATGCTCTGGACGCTGATGGCTTTGAGGAACGTGTAGACCGATACGCCGCTCCAGGCGCGGGCGGCGCCGTCGGTCGGAAGGACGTGGCTGGAGCCGGCAAGATAATCGCCAAAGGTCTCCGCGGCGAGCCGGCCGGAGAAGACCGCGCCGGCATTGCGGACGAGGGCCACCAGCGGCTCCGGCTGCTCGACCGCGAGGGAGAGATGCTCCGGCGCGTAAAGATTGGCGATCTCGACCGCCTCCTCCAGGTCGGCGGCGACGATGATGCGTGCCTCGGCGAGCGAAGCCCGGGCGACGGCGGCCCGGGGCAGGGAACGGACCCGATCGGCGACCTCCGCTTCCACCGCTTGGGCGAGCCCGGCCGAAGGCGTCACCAGCAGCACCTGCGCGGAGGCGTCATGTTCGGCCTGGCTGAGGAGGTCGGCGGCGACGGTTGCGGGGTCGGCGCGCTCGTCCGCGATCACCATGAGCTCGCTGGGCCCTGCGGGCATGTCGATGGCGGGCCCGCCAGGGAGCGAGCTGGCCAGGGTCTTCGCTTCGGCGACCCAGGCATTGCCGGGGCCGCAAATCTTGTCGACGCGAGGAATGTCGCCTGCGCCGAACGCGAGTGCGGCAATGGCTTGGGCGCCGCCCACGGTCCAGACGGCGCCGATCCCGCACAGCTCCGCCGCGAGCGCGATCAGCGGATCGAGCCCGCCTTCGGGGCGGGGCGGCGTCACCGCGACGAGCTCCCGCACGCCGGCCGCCCTTGCCGGGAGTGCGAGCATGAGGAGCGTCGAGAAGAGCGGCGTCTTCCCGCCCGGTATGTAGAGGCCGACGCGGTCGATCGCTCGCCAGACTTTCCGCACCGTCACGCCCGGCATGGTCTCCACGTGATGCTCGGCGGGCAGGCTGCCGCCGTGGAAGGCCCGGATGTTCGAGGCGGCGAGCTCGATCGCCTCCACCTGCTCAGGCGCGAGGATGCGGCGCGCCTCCGCTGCCACCGGCTGCACGGCGACGAGGCGCGGCGCCTCGCCGTCGAGCCGCTTCGAATGCTCGGCAAGGCCCCGCCAGCCGCGCAGCCGCACGTCCTCCACGATCGCGCGGACCGCGCCCCGCAGAGCGGGGTCGCTGCGCTGCGCCGGCCGGGCGAGCGCGTCCCGACGCGCCGCGCCGTCGAGCTCATTCCAGACGAGTTTTCTCACATCATCATCTTTTCGATGGGGAGGACGAGGATCGCCGAAGCTCCCGCGCCTTTCAGCTTCTGGAGCGTCTCCCAGAAAACCGATTCCTGGCAGACGGCATGCACCGCGAAATGGCCGGGGCGGCCGTGCAGCGGAAGGATGGTCGGCGCCTCCGCGCCGGGCAGGATGGCGGTGATCTCCTGCAGCGCCTCGCTCGGCGCGTTCAGCATGATGTACTTGGATTCCTTGGTCGCCAGCACGCCGTCGATCCGGCTGACGAGGCGGCTTGCCTGCTCCGCCTTGGTGTCGGCCATGGGCCTGCTCGTGCGGATGAGAACCGCTTCGCTTTCAAGCACCGTCTCGACGGGGCGCAGACCGTTCGCCTCCAATGTGGCGCCGGTCGAGACCAGATCGCAAACGAAGCTCGCGATCTGCAGGCGCGGGGCGAGCTCCACCGCGCCGTTCATCTTCACCACCGTCGCCTCGATGCAATTGTCGTCCAAAAACCGGCGAACGATGCGCGGATAGGAGGTTGCGATCCGGCCGCCTTGCAGCGTCGCCGGCCCGTCATAGGCGACCGCCTCCGGCGCCGCGATCCGCAGGCTGCAGCGGCCGAAGCCGAGCCGTGCGAGGATTTCGAAGCGCGGCTCGAGATCGCCAAGGGCGAATTCCTGCAGCACATTCTCGCCGACGATGCCGAATTCGCAGACGCCGTCGCTGACGAAGGTCGGAATGTCGTCGTCCCGCACGAACATGAGGTCGGCGGGGAAATTCTCGACGCGGGCGGTAAGATCGTTCTTGCCGTTCTGGATCCTCAGCCCCGCATCGCGCAGCAGCCCGCGGCTATAGTCCGACAGGCGGCCCGACTTCTGGATTGCAATGTGGAGGCGGCTTTCGTCAACGAACATCGCGCCGCTCCATTGCATCGATCGCCAGCCGGTATCCCTGATGCGCTTCCTGACGGAGGAAGCGCGCAACCCTGACGATCGTGGTGGTGCTGGCCCCCGTCGCCTCATGGATTTCGCGGTAGGAGAGCTCCGTCCCGTCGAGGAGACGCGCCACGTGCCACCGCTCGGCGAGGGTCCGGATCTCGGCAGGTGTGCAGAGGTCGCCCAGGAAGCGGGACATCTCGCCCTCGTCGCGAGGAGCGAGCAGGGCCTTGCAAAGATCGGCTTTCAGGGCGCCGGAGTCGCGCGCCGGGAGGATAGAAGCAGTGTGTTGCTCAGCCACGATCGTTCCATCATGTTAACACGATGGTACACAATTAGTGGCGGCCGAACCCCTCGGCAAGGGGCGGAGCGAATATTTTGATCAGCGGGCTTCGAACGCCGTCGTCAGTTTGCCCGGAGCCAGCCGATCAATTCGTGGAACGGGATGATCTGGTTGAACGAGATGCCGCACAGCCCCTCCTGATACCAGCGGACCACTCCCTGCATCGGGCGGAGCTTTTCGAGGGTGACGACGATCTCGGCGCCGACGTCGAGCGGCTGGTCGATTTCGATCTTGACCCCGCCCTGCGAGATGTCGCGGGTGTTGAGGGCGTAGACGTGGGAGCCGACCCGCAAGGTGCCGAGCCGATCGACCTCGACCCGCGGCAGGCGCGGACGCCAGCCATTCTGGAGCTCCGAGTTGGAGGCGAGAAGGTCCTCGACGTCGACCGGCTCGTCAAAGGCGATGCCGACGTTCGAGCCGGAGCACCAGCTCACCTGCCCGACCACCTTCTGGTGGGTCTTGAGCTCGACCTCGAGCCTCTGCTCGGGCTTCAGCGGGGAATAGACATGCGCCATCAGCCCCCCGGCGGAGATATTCCGGATGAGGCAAAGCTCGTGCCGCCCGTCGATCACGATCGTCCCGACCCTGAGGATCGTGATATGGCGCGGCTGTGACCGCCGGTCGCAAGGCTGCGGCGCCTCTCGTGAAAAGGAGAAGGTAGTCTCCTCGACAGCATTCATCCGGATCGTCCCTCCCGTACGGCCGCAGGTGCAAACTGGATGGCCGCCCCAATGCGGCAATTAGCAGTAGAGAGCTTTAAGAACCGCTTACCGGCGGTGGGTAGAATTACGAGTTCGTCCCGATCTGGAACAGCGGCGACCACGCGCTTCACAGCTTCCTTACCGTTTCCATTATAAACCCCTCGTCATGAACGCCGAAACGAGGATCGAGACCGTCGTAAGCGGAGACCCGCGCCCGAGATCGGCCGTGAGCGCCGGCGTGGGCGTCGCGGGGCTCGTCGGCCTGCTCGGCTGGGCCGGCATTTGCCGGGCGGTCGGGGCGGAAGGATGGCTCGCGGCCTTGTGCGGCCTGTTCGCCTGCGGGGTTCCGATGATCGCCTGGTCGCTCCTCGTCGACAAGGTGCACCGCAACCCGACCACCGGCATCGACTGGGACGCGCCGCCGCGGCCGATCAGCGAAACGCTCGATATCTCGATCGCCAAGATCGCGGGGCTGTGGGTGACCTGGGCGGCGATCGCCGGGCTTTACTGCATCGGCCGCTGGTATTGGGACGGCGCCTATCTCTTCTCCATGTACGTGCTCGGCGTCGGCTCGATCCCGCTCCTCGCACTGTCCGTGCCCTATATCCTTTGGCTGGACCGGCGGCTCAAGGAGCCGCGCGACGGCGCCTGGCATTTCGGGCAGCTGATCGCGGGCAAGCGGCACAAGGCCGATCGCGAGATGCTTTACGAACATGCCCGCTGCTGGGCGATCAAGGGCTTCTTCCTGGCCTTCATGATCTCGACGCTGCCGGGCAATTGGAAGGGGGCGGTGCAGTCCTCGTTCGCCGAGATCGTGTCGAGCCCCATCGCCTTTACCGTCTGGCTCGCCAAGCTGACCTTCATGGTCGACGTGATGTTCGCCACCGTCGGCTACGTGCTGACGATGAAGCCGCTCGATGCCCATATCCGCTCCGCCAATCCCTATGCGGCGGGATGGGCGGCGGCGCTCATCTGCTACCCGCCTTTCATCCTCATGGGCGGCGGAGGGCCGCTCGATTACCATCCCGGCACGGCCGGCGACGGGGCCTGGGCTTATTGGCTGGACGGCTATGCGGCGCCGATGACGATCGTCGCCTTCCTGCTGGTGGCGCTCCACATCGTCTATGCGTGGGCGACTGTCGCGTTCGGCCTGCGCTTTTCCAACCTCACCCATCGCGGCATCCTGACCCATGGGCCTTATGCCTGGACCAAGCACCCGGCCTATCTTTCCAAGAACCTGTTCTGGTGGCTGGCGACGCTTCCCTTCCTCGCCACCACGGGCAACCCGGTCGACATGATCCGCAACACCGTGCTGCTCGCGATGGTAAGCGGCGTCTATTATTGGCGCGCCAGGACGGAGGAGCGGCACCTGATGGCCGATCCCGCCTATCGCGACTATGCCGCCTGGATGGAGCGGAACGGCCCGATCCCGCGGCTGCTGCGCGCGGCTGGCTTTCAGCCGGAGCGCGCCCGTCGCGGCGGAGTGAGCGACAGGGTCGCTCCGGAGGTTCACGAGCGCGCAGCTCCGGGTCAGAAGCTCATCTCTTCATAGACGCGGCCGACATCGCCCCGCCAGTCGCCGTGATAGCGTTCGAGGAGCAGCTCGGCGGGGGTGGCGCCGCGGCCCAGCGTTTCGCGCAGCGGGCTGAGGAAGCCGCTCTCGTCATCGCCGGCCGCGTTGAAGCGGGCGCGCGCCTTGAGGCCCGCTTCGGCGATGTCGAGGATGCGGGCGCCGAGCTGGGCGAGCGTTTCGCCGCCGGGGGTCGGCGTGCCGAGGCCAAGCTTCGGCACCCCGTCGCGGAGGCGCTGGCGCTCGTCGAGGGTCCAGTGCTTCACCTCGTTCCAGGCGGCATCGAGCGCGGCCTGATCGTAGAGCAGGCCGACCCAGAGCGCGGGAAGCGCGCAGATCTTGCTCCATGGGCCGCCGTCCGCGCCGCGCATCTCGAGGAAGCTCTTGAGGCGAACCTCGGGAAAGGCGGTGGAAAGATGGTCGTTCCAGTCCGACAGGCGCGGTTTCTCGCCGGGAAGGGCGGGAAGCTGGCCGCGCAGGAAGTCGCGGAAGGACTGGCCGGCGGCGTCGATGTAAGCGCCGTCGCGGTAGACGAAGTACATCGGCACATCGAGCGCGTAATCGCGGTAGCGTTCGTAGCCGAAGCCGTCGTCGAACACGAACGGGAGCATGCCGGTGCGGGCGGGATCGGTGTCGGACCAGATGTGGCTGCGGAAGGAGAGGAAGCCGTTGGGCTTGCCTTCGGTGAACGGCGAATTGGCGAAGAGCGCGGTGGCAAGCGGCTGGAGCGCCAGGCCGACCCGGAATTTCTGCGCCATGTCGGCCTCGGACGAATAGTCGAGGTTGACCTGGATGGTGCAGGTCCTGAGCATCATGTCGAGGCCGAGGCTGCCGACGCGCGGCATGTGGCGGAGCATGATCGCATAGCGGCCCTTGGGCATGACCGGCAGGTCGGCTCGGCCCGGGCCTTGTCGGGCCACATGCCGAGGCCGAGGAAACCGACGCCGAGCCTCTCGCCCACCTCTTTCACCTGACGGAGGTGCCGCCCGGCCTCGGCGCAGGTCTGGTGGAGATGCTCGAGCGGCGCGCCGGAGAGTTCGAGCTGGCCGGCGGGCTCCAGGCTGATGGTGCCGTCGGAGCCGGAGAGGGCGATGACCTTGCCGTTCTCCTCCACCGGCCGCCAGCCGAACTCGGTCATCGCCATCAGGAGATCGCGTATGCCGCCGGGTTCGTCATAGGAGGGCGCGCGATGATCGCCGCCGCGGTAGACGAATTTCTCGTGCTCGGTGCCGATCCGCCAGCTCGCCTGCGGCTTCTCGCCGCCGGCGAACGGGGCGAGAAGATCGTCGAGGCTCTCGATCGTCGGATCGGCCTTGGCGCTGTCGGTACGGGTCGTCATCGACGGCGCCCATAGCCGCGGCGGGGGGCCGCCAGTCCGTTCATCCCGGCGAAGGCCGGGATCTCACCGGATGAAGGGGCGTCGCCCGCGCCCAACTTTCCTGAGGTCCCGGCCTACGCCGGGACGACGTGTCATCTCCCGCGGCTCCCAGAGGCTGATCGCGGCAACGGCGGCGGTGTCGGCACGCAGGATGCGGGGGCCGAGCGAAACGGGGCGGGCGGAGGGGAGGGCGCGAATGGCGGCGCGCTCCTCGTCGGTGAAGCCGCCCTCCGGGCCGATCAGGATGGCGGCCGGGCCGGGGGCGACGGCGTCCAGCATCGGCTCTCCGCCTCCTTCGTCCGCGAAGAGGAGGGTGCGCTCTCCGGCCAGGTTCGAAGCACCAGCTCCAGCTTCCGGGGTTCGCCAAGCGTGGGCAAGGCGGTGCGCTCGCATTGCTCGGCGGCCTCGATCATGTGGGCGGTCAGGCGCTCCGTGTTCGTCCGGTCGACGATGGTGCGCTGGGTGATGACGGGGAGGAGGCGGGCGACACCCAGCTCGGTGGCTTTTTCGACGATCCAGTCGATGCGGCCTCGCTTGATCGGCGCAAAGAGCAGCCATAGGTCCGGCACCGGCTCCCGCTCGCGCAGCTGCCGGGCGATCCGAAGCGTGACGCGCTTCTTTCCCGCCTCGGCGATTTCGGCGAGCCATTCGCCGGTGCCGTCGTCGAACAGCTTCACCTCTGCCCCGGGGCCAAGCCGCATGACGGCGGAGAGGTAATTGGCCTGCGAGCCCTCCAAGGTGAGAGCGGCGCCCTCCGAAAGCGCCTGCGCCACATACAGGCGGGGGAGGCTGGAAGGAGGCCAGGCGGGGGTTGCGGGCATTTCGAGAACAAGCTCCAGAACCGTTCGGGCTGAGCCCGTCGAAGCCCTTTCCTGCTTTCCCTGCAAGAGAAGAAAAGGCCCTTCGACAAGCTCAGGGCGAACGGTAGAGGGAGGCGTGACCAGCGAAGACATCGTTCCCGACAGTGAGCGGCGCGGGCTGATCGGAATCTTGCCTCGGGCGGTGCGGCCTTACGCCTCGCTGATGCGGCTCGACCGGGCGATCGGCGTGTGGCTGCTGTTCTGGCCGTGCGCATGGAGCGCGGCGCTGGCCGGCATCGGCCGCCGCGTGAGCCTGATCCTGTGGCTCGGGCTCGGCGCCCTGGCGATGCGCAGCGCGGGCTGCGTCTACAACGACATCGTCGATCGGGAGCTCGACGCCAAGGTCGAGCGCACAAGGCTGCGGCCGTTGGCGAGCAAGAGGGTGTCGCTGCGCGGCGCGTGGAGCCTGCTGATCGTGTTGAGCCTGGTTGGGTTGATCGTGCTCCTCCAGTTGAACCTCACCGCCCAGCTGGTTGCGCTCGCCAGTCTCGCGCCGGTCGCGGCCTATCCTTTCATGAAGCGGATCACCTGGTGGCCCCAGGTCTGGCTGGGGCTGGTCTTTTCATGGGGGGCGCTGGTCGGCTGGCCTGCCGTCGAAGGCAGCATCGAGATGCCGGCTTTGCTCCTTTACGCCGGGTCGGTCTTCTGGGTGATCGGCTACGACACCGTCTACGCCCTTCAGGACAGGGAGGACGATGCGCTGGTGGGAGTGAAATCCTCGGCGCTGGCGCTCGGCGCACGCGTTCGCGCCGGCGTGACGATCTTCTACGCGCTCGCGCTTCTCATGTGGGCAGCTTCAATATGGTTGGTCCGGCCGCAATGGCTGGCGGTGCTCGCCTTGCTGCCGATGGCGTTGCACCTCCTGTGGCAGGCCGCGACGCTCAAGCAGGAGAGCGGCGCGGACGCGCTCGCCAAGTTCCGCTCCAATCGATTTGCCGGGCTCCTGATGTTTCTGGCCTGCCTTGTCGTGGGGACCGCAGCGGCTTAAGCGCCGCTTCTTATGCTCAGCGTATCCGAAGCCGAGGCGCGCGCCGCTTCCCTCATCGATGCAGCCAGAAAAGCCGGAGCCGATGCTGCCGACGTGGTCTACGCCGGAGACGCGTCCACCGTGGTTCATGTGCGGCTGGGGGAACTCGACGACGTGCAGCGGTCGGAGGGGGAGGAGATCGGGCTGCGCTTCTTCGTCGGCAGCCGCTCGGCAAGCGTGTCTTCGTCCGATCTGTCGCAAGAAGCTCTGAGCGCGCTCGTCCAGCGTGCCGCGGCGATGGCCGGCGAAGCACCGGAAGATCCTTATGCGGGGCTGGCACCGGAAAGCCGACTGCTCCGCGACGGCGGCGCCGATGTCGATGGCGACGACGGGCGGGACCCGGCGCCGGCGGAGCTCAAGGCCCGCGCGCTTGCGATGGAAGAAGCGGCCCGGGCCGTGCCCGGCATCACCAACAGCGAAGGAGCCGGGGCGAGCAGCGGCCGCACGGTGATCGCGCTGGCGACCAGTCACGGCTTTTGCCGCGGATACATGACCAGCGGCTATTCGGGCTCGGTGAGCGTAATCGCGGGGACGGGCAGCGACATGCAGCGCGATTATGCCGGACACGCAGCGCGCCATTACGAGGATCTGGAGGATCCTGAGACGCTGGGCCGTCTCGCCTCCACCCGGGCGGTGGCGAGTCTCAGTCCCGCCAAGCTGCCGAGCGGCACGATGCCCGTCCTGTTCGATATGCGCGTCGGGAACAGCCTGATCGGGCATCTGGTGGCAGCGATCACCGGCTCCGCCGTCGCCCGGAAAACGAGTTTCCTGCTCGGGCGGGAGGATGAATTGCTCTTTCCCGAGACGGTGACGATCCGGGAAGATCCTCACAAGCGGCGCGGCCTTCGCTCGAAGCCGTTCGACGGGGAAGGAGTCGCGACCTCGCCGCGCGACCTGATTGCCGGCGGCCGGCTGACCGGTTGGCTGACGGACAGCGCATCGGCGCGGCAGCTCGGGCTCGAGCCGACCGGACATGCGTCGCGGAGCGTCGGCGGTCCGCCAAGCATCGCTCCCACCAATGTCGATCTGCTGCCGGGCACGATGAGCAAGCAGGAACTGATCGGCGACATCAAGCGCGGGCTCTACGTGACGGCGCTGATCGGCCAGGGCGTCAATCCCGTCACCGGCGATTATAGTCGCGGCGCCTCCGGTTTCATCATCGAGAACGGCGAGATCGCCGCGCCGGTCGCGGAGATCACGATCGCCGGCAACCTCATCGAGATGTTCCGGGAATTGCGAGCGGCGGACGACCTGGAGCAGCGGCAGTCGGTGAATGTTCCCACCCTGCGCATCGAGGGGATGACGGTCGCCGGTGCTTGAAGAGGTTTCGAGGATAGCGGCCGAAGCCGGCCGGATCGCCGCGCGCCGTTCGGGCAGCGATTACCGGCGCTGGGAGAAGGTGCCGGGGCACCCGGTCTGCGAGATCGACCTGGAGGTGAACGTTTTCCTGCGCGAGCATCTGACGGCGCTCGATCCCGAGGCGGGCTGGCTTTCGGAGGAGACGCTCGACGCCTCGGACCGGATCGAGCGGAGCCGTTTGTGGGTTGTCGACCCGATCGACGGGACGAAGGATTATCTGCGCGGCCGGAGCGGCTGGGCCGTCTCGGTGGCCTTGGTCGAGGAGCGGGTGCCGGTCATCGGCGTTCTCTCCGCGCCGGCGCGGGGCGAGCATTGGACCGCTGCAAGGGGGCGGGGCGCGCACCGCAACGGGCAGCTCCTGCGGGTGAGCGGCCGCCGCGAGCTTTGCGGCGCGCGCGTGCCGGCGGACCAGCTTTCCGGCCCCGATGCGGACCTGGTGCCGGTCGCCAAGCCCAATTCGATCGCGCTCCGGATAGCGCTGGTGGCGGCAGGCGAGGCCGATCTCGTCGCGACGTTGCGCTGGGGGTTCGAGTGGGACATCGCCGCGGCGGCTCTGATCGCAAGCGAGGCAGGTGCGGCGGTGACCGGTGCGCTGGGCCAGCCGCTGGCGTTCAACACCGCTTCGGGCGAGGCGTTCGGACTGCTCGTGTCGACGCCGGAGATCCACGCGGCGGCGGTGGAGCGGCTGAGAGAACGGGCGCTTGCGATCGTTTAGGCCAAGATCACGCAACTATATCGGCCCATAGCACCGCCACCGAGGCCGATGAGGTGCATGGCCCATGTCGATATTCGCTCTTGAAGTGCTTGCGCGAGAGAGTTGCGAACAAGGGGCGACGAGCAGCATGGGGCCGAACTATCTCCGCTCTGGCCCAGAAGTAGACGGCGTGGTCGCCGAGCGAAGATCGCCTTCCGACGCAGCTCGGACATTCGTTTCGCGGCCGCTATGCGCCATTCCCGGACATCCTACCGCCCCGATGCTGATCCCGAAAGCCGACGTTCGTCCACGTAGCGGCGTCCGACACGAATGGTGGATTGCGGACCGGCCGCTTTCGAGCGGCACAAGCACGAAGCGGACGCCCGTTCAGGTTCAAGCTGACGGCCGCTACGCGCCATTGTCGGTCAAATGAGGCTGGAAGTGCTCAGCCGGGAAGCGGACGTTGTTCTCCAGAGCCGTGCGAGCTGTTGGTGGACAGCACGTTCTGCGGAGGCGGGGCAGCAAGTGCTGTGAACACAAACCGCAACAATCTCCAGAACACCGACAACAGAATTCCGAGTGAGCTCCTGGGCCGCAGCCGGGACAATGGTTTTGGACCCCAATAGGAAACACCGCGTTTCAGCCGCCTCGAAACCGATGATGAGCGAGGTGCTTGCCTTCCAAAGCTCTCTCCTGCCGTCCCGCATCAGGTGCTGGAGGACCGAAATCAGCTGCTGCCGCTGAGGCCGTTAGGGATTGGTTATTCAGTGGCCGTGCATCTGCGCTGCTACAGGTGGCGGCCTTCCTCCGCCGCCCCCGCTAAGCTCAAAGGATTGAAAGTTAAGTATGAGTAGGTTTGGCAGAAGCGATGCAGCGGGTTGTGACCACGTCTGTGGCGAGGTGCAATGCTAGGCCTCGCCGCGGGCAGGGGGCCGCGAGTATGCCTCTACTCTCACGACACCATGGGGTTGGGGCACACTCGCCGAAATCTGCTGATAGCCCGCGCTCTGGCCGCGCCCCCAATATCCGCCACTGTGTTGATGATCACGGGTATTCGCCAGTCTGGAGCTTTCGCAGCGCCAGACGGCGTCGATTTCCTTACCTTGCCAGCATACGCAAAAAATCAGGATGGTTCCTACCACAGCCGCTCGCTGTGGATTGATGGTGCGGCACTCTCCGAGCTGCGCGGTGAGGTGATCAAGGCCGGTGTCGCGGGGTTCCAGCCGGACCTGTTTATCGTGGACAACGTGCCTCGTGGAGCGCTGAACGAACTTGTCCCCGCATTGGAGCACCTGGCTCGCAGCGGTTCCACTCGTTGCGTTCTTGGCCTTCGTGACATCATCGACGAGCCAGCCTCGGTCCGCCGGCAGTGGATCGAGAGAAGTAACTTCGACGCGATCCGTGACTTCTATGATGCGGTTTGGGTCTACGGTGATCCGTCCGTGTACGATGCGGTGAGCGAGTACGGCTTTCCGCCTGAGATCCGCGTAAAGACGCGCTACACCGGCTACCTGAATCCTGCCACCTCATTCTCAGAAGGTGGAGGCGAGGCTCAACGCAGCCAAAGCGTTCGGGATCGTGGGGAGTTCGTCCTGTGCCTTGCTGGTGGCGGGCAAGATGGTTTGAGACTGCTGTCCGAATTCGCCAAAGCCGAGTTGCCGTCTGGTGCGCGCGGCCTAATGGTGACGGGCCCGTTTATGCGGGAGAGTGATCGCCAGGAGCTCAGACAGAGCATAGCCGGCGAGGGAAGGATTTCGGTAAGGGACTTCGTAACCGATCCGCTTCCCCTGATCAGAGGCGCGACGTCAGTGATCGCAATGGGTGGCTACAACACTGTGATGGAACTGCTCTCGCTGGACAAACAAGCTCTTGTCGTTCCTCGGAGTAGGCCCCGCATGGAGCAGTTGATCCGCGCCCAACGCTTGAAGTCGCTTGGCGTCATCGATTTCGTCCGCGAAGAAGACCTCACAAGTGAGGGTATCGGCGACTGGCTTCGAAACACGCAGCCGCGCCGGAGCGCGATGAAAGTGATCGACTTCGGCGGTTTGGAACGACTGACCTGCTTCGCTTTGGAAATGATCGGCTGCCGTCCGGCCCAGTTCGCTCTGCCGAAATTCTCTGCGCAGGAGGCACTTCATGGCGCGGTCTGAACCTGGTCCGCTGGGCTATGTTGTTAAGCGTTACCCCCGCTTTTCAGAGACGTTCATCGTGAACGAAATTCTGGCGCACGAGCGTGCTGGTGTTCCGGTTCACATCTTCGCCTTGCGCCGGGTAAACGAGACGCACTTTCAGTCGATCTTGTCACAGGTACGCTCCCCTGTGACGTACATTCCAGACAGCATCCCCAAGGTGGATGTTTTCTGGGCGGCACTCAATGCGGCGCGCGCAGAACTGCCGGACCTGTGGGCCGCCATCGAAAAGCTGGGGCCCAGCGAAGCGCTGGATGTTCATCAGGCGGTGGCGCTGGCGTTGAAGGTCCGCCAGCTCGGCATCTCGCACCTTCATGCCCACTTTGGAACTGTCGCAACCACAGTGGCGCGGCTGGCGGCGCGCTTTGCCAACCTAAGCTATACCTTCACGGCGCATGCCAAAGACATCTTCCATACGGAGGTGGACACCGCGGCCCTCCGCACCAAGCTTGGGGATGCGGCTTCGGTCGTAACTGTGTCCGACTTCAATGTGGCGTGGATCGGCGAGCATTATGGGGCGGTGCCGGTGCGCAGGATTTATAATGGGCTGAATCTCGAAGCTTTCCCATATCGTTCGCCCGAAGATCGGCCACCGCAGATCCTTGCAGTAGGAAGGCTCGTAGAGAAGAAGGGGTTCGACACGCTGGTCGAGGCCTGTGCCGTGCTGCGCGATCGTGGAGTCCCGTTCACCTGTACAATCATCGGCGAAGGACCCTTGCGGGACGCATTGGCCGGCAACGTCGAAAATTACGGGCTTGCCGGGCAAGTGACGCTGGCCGGAAATCGCCCGCAGTCCGACGTCATTGCAGCTCTCCAGGGCGCAGCGGTGTTTGCCGCGCCGTGCGTGCTGGCCGGGGATGGGGATCGTGATGGCCTGCCGACCGTCCTCGTGGAAGCCATGGCGCTCGGCACGCCGTGTGTTTCAACCGACGTGACCGGCATACCGGAACTCGTTCGTGACGGTGAGACCGGGCTTCTGGTGCCCCAATCGGATCTCATTGCTCTCGCTGGCGCGCTAGCGCGTTTGCTGGGCGATGCAGGCTTGCGGCTCCAGCTGGCGACCAACGCGCGGCGCCTCATCCAGACGGACTTCGATGTCGACCGGAATGCTGCAGACCTTCGGTCAATCTTTCGAGAGGTCGGGGCTTCCCGGACCGAGCCTTGGAGGATCGCGAGCTGATGCGGGTCGCCTATGTTTGCGCCGATCCCGGCGTGCCGGTCTTCGGCTGCAAAGGGGCTTCCATCCACGTCCAGGAGGTCATCCGGGCACTTCGTAGCTGTGGAGCATCGGTGGAGCTGTTTGCTACCCGGTTCGGGGGCGATCCGCCTGCTGACCTGGCCGACCTCACGTGCATTGGCCTGCCTCGTCCGCCAAAGGCTGATGGGCCGGAGCGGGAAGTGGCCAGCATCGCCGTCAATGATAGCCTGCGGACTGCTCTCAGCCAGCGTGCCGCCTTTGATCTGGTTTACGAGCGCTATTCGCTGTGGAGTTTCGCGGGCATGAGCTGGGCCCGCGAGCAGGGATGCGCGAGCGTTCTGGAGGTAAATGCGCCGCTGGTGGAGGAGCAGGCGGAACACCGGGTTCTTCACGATCGGGCGTCGGCCGAGGAGATCGCGCAGCGGGCATTCGGCGCGGCGGGCTCCATCCTCGCTGTCTCCTCCGGTGTGGCGGCCTATGTCAGGAGCCAGGGCGCCAACAGCGATGTTGTGCATGTCGTGCCAAACGGGGTGGATCCGAGCCGGTTCGTCCTTCCCCATCGGCCGCGCACGGGCGGCCCCTTCAGAATTGGCTTTGTTGGCACGCTCAAGCCTTGGCATGGGCTTCTCACGCTCGTCGAGGCGGCGGCGCTGGCCCGCGACGAGGGGGTGGAACTGCGTCTGGTGCTGGTCGGCGATGGGCCGGAGCGGAGCCGGGTGGAAGCCGAGCTCGACAAGGCCGGCCTCGCCGAGGTGACCGAAATGGCCGGCGCCGTGGCGCCGGGCAAGATCCCGGCCCTCCTGGCGGAGATGGACGTGGCGACCGCCCCTTATCCCGACTTGCCGGACTTCTATTTCTCCCCGCTCAAGATCATGGAGTATATGGCTGCGGGCAAGGCGATCGTGGCGAGCCGCATCGGTGACATTGACGGACTGATCGTCGATGGCGTGACCGGCCTCCTTTGCCGGCCGGGCGATTCCGCTGCCTTGGCGGAGGCGCTGGTGTGGCTTGCGGCCAACCCGGAGGCTGGTGCCCGGATGGGCGAGGCTGCCCGAAGCTTTGCCGTGCAGGAACTGAGCTGGAACAAGGTGGGCGAGCGGATCATGCAAATGACTCGCCAGCAAAACTTGCCAGCGGCTTGCGAGCGGTCGTGTTAGCGCGTCGGCCCCGGCCGACGAACTTGGCACAGGGAGTCGCCGGGTTCAGCCGCATCATGCGGCACATCGGTCCTCGCCTGCGGAAGCATCGCGTCGCAATTGCGGCGGCGATGCTGTCGCTGGTGGGGGCAACGCTGATGCGCCTGCTGGAGCCTTGGCCGCTGCAGTTGATCGTTGATCACGTGATCGCGGCAACGCCGGCTAAAGCGCTTCCTGGGTTTCTAGCGGAACTCACGGACATGCAGCTCCTCGCCATGTCCGCCGGCGCCGTGCTCCTGGTGGTCGGTCTTCGCGCCCTGCTCGAGTACGCAAGCACGATCGGCTTTGCGCTGATCGGCAGCCGGGTCCTCGCAGACGTCCGTCAGGATCTTTACCGGCACCTGCAAAGGCTCTCGATCGCCTTTCACAGCCAAGCGCGAGCCGGTGATCTGACCATGCGCATGATGGGCGATATCGGCATGATGCGCGACGTCGCAGTGACCGCATTGTTGCCGCTCGCTGCCAATGTCCTCATCCTGGTCGGGATGGCGGCAGTCATGGCCTGGCTCGATTGGCGGCTCGCTCTCATTGCACTATTGCCGTTACCTCTGCTCAGCCTCACGACGGTACGCCTCACTCGAAATCTGCAGTCCGTCAGCCGCAAGCAGCGGGGCCGCGAAGGTGACATGGCGGCGACGGTCTCCGAGTCCATGGCAGGAGTACGATCGGTCCAGGCTCTCTCCCTCGAAGAGCGAACCGCCAGCTTCTTCGGAACTCAGGAGGAGGGGGCACTCAAACAGGGGGTCAAGGCCAAGCGCCTGGCGGCTGCGCTGGAGCGCAGCACCGATGTCCTTGTAGGCGTCTCGACCGCGCTGGTGCTTTGGTATGGCACGGTGCTGGTGCTTCGGGACGCGCTCAGCGTCGGCGAGCTGCTCGTTTTCCTTGCCTATCTCAAGAACGCCTTCAAACCCGTGCGTGATTTTTCCAAGCATGCCGGCCGTCTCGCAAAAGCGACAGCAGCGGGAGAAAGGGTCGTTGATCTCCTCGAGCAGGTGCCGGACATCCGCGACCTGCCCGGAGCGCTGCCCGCGCCGCGCTTTGGCGGGCGGCTGCAATTCGAGGACGTTCATTTCAGCTACAGCGACGGTCAGCCGATCCTCAGGGGGCTTGAGCTGGGGATTTCGCCCGGCAAGGTGGTCGCCATCGTGGGCCCATCGGGGGCGGGCAAATCGACGATCGCGAGCCTCCTGCTGCGCCTGCAGGATCCAACTGAGGGCCGCATTCGCATTGACGGTCACGATATCCGCGATTTCAAGGTGGACACGGTTCGTGCGCAGATGTCCGTCGTGCTGCAGGATACGCTTGTGCTGTCTGCCACCGTTGCCGAGAACATCAGCCTGGCCAACCCGCAAGCGACCCAGGCGCAGATCGAAGCCGCGGCCCGTCTGGCAGGCGCACATGAGTTCATAAGCGAGTTGCCGCAGGGCTATGACACGGTGATCGCCGAGCGCGGCGGTTCCCTCTCGAACGGGCAACGGCAGCGGCTCGCCATTGCCCGCGCTGCGTTGCGCGAAAGTCCCATTCTGATCTTGGACGAACCCACGACAGGTCTCGATCGCGAGAATGAGCGGATCATCATCGCGGCCCTCAGGCGCCTTTCCGCCGACCGCGCTGTTCTGCTGATCACTCATGACTTGGATTTCGCCGCGACCGCGGACGAGATCGCCTATGTCGAGGGCGGCCGAGTGATGGAGACCGGCAGCCACACCGA
>JAUJOJ010000005.1:92750-132038 GCA_030447665.1 Allosphingosinicella sp.
CTTGTCGATCGCGATTTCGGTTTTCCCGAATGATCCTCGCCTCAAGGGACTGAAGCGGATGGCGGAGCCGGTCAAGCAGTCCGCTCTGCTAAGGAAGCTGCTGTCGTCTGAGACCGTGGAGGCGAAGGCGTTCGAGGTGATCCGCTACCGGCCCGCGAGGCGTTGCGTCGTGCGGGCAACGGACGGGGAAGGGCGGTCCTTGCTGGTGAAGTTCTACGACAAGTCGGACTTCGCCTTGGCGCGTCAGAGAGCCGTCGCTTTTCGCTCGGCTGGCGATTTGGCAATCCCGAAGTTGATGGGCGAGTCCGAAAGCGCGTTCGTGCTGGCGAGCGAATGGCTGCCAGGGGCGCCGTTCCACGCTTGTCACCACGACGCGGAACGCGTCGGGCGGGCGCTCTTGGAATTGCATCAACAGACCCCGGCCGATCTCCCCATGTCGACGCGCTCGATGCAGGGCCAGTCAGCCGAGGTGCTCGCCGAGGACCTTGGGCGCCTATGGCCGCCTCTCGCCGACCGATGCCGCCGGTTGGCACGCCTGATCTCTGCCGCGCTCGTCCAGCATGACGGAAGGATGACTGCCACCCACGGCGACTTCTATGCCGACCAGCTGCTGGTGGCTGAGGATCGCATCGGGTTTGTCGATTTCGATGAGGCGGCGTGGGGAAGCCCGGCGTGGGACATCGGAAACTTCTCGGCGCACTTGATGTACCGCGCCCTCACTGGCCGTCCCGATCAGGACATGGAGGCACGCTCCGAGGGCCTGCTTGCCGCTTATTGTGCAGCCGGTGGTGAAGTATCAGAGGCCGAGGTGCGGCTGCAGACGGCATTGGGCTTGCTTCGGCTGGCGCCCCGGCCATTTCGGGAGCGGCATGCCGACTGGCCTGATCGCATCGAGGCGATCCTCGCGCGAGCCGAAGAGTTGCTACCCCGGAATTCGCCGCCGTCTCCCAAGAATGCGGAGCATCCTGTGGATTCGCAGCTGCCCCTGCTCGCACACGCGCTCGAGCCGGCGGAGGCGGAAGGTCATATTCAACTTTCGGCAGCGGGCCTGGCGACCTGCAGGGTGGAGAGCGCGAACCTGGTCAGGCACAAGCATGGACGCCGATGCCTGATCGAATATGAGGTCGTGTCTGCCCCAGGCGCCCCAACCATTCTGCTCGGCAAGATGCGAGCTCGCGGCGTTGATTGCCGAAGTTACCAGGTGCAGCGCCACCTTTGGCAAACCGGCTTCGGAGCAGCCTCAAGAGACGGCATCGTGGTTGCGGAGCCGGTAGCGATCGTGCCTGCCTTGGGCCTGTGGCTTCAACGCCGGGTTCCCGGCGAGACCGTCACCAGGCTTCTGGAGGAGGGCAAGCTACCGGACCCAGAGGTGGCCGCGGCCGCGATCGCGAAGCTGCACAAGGCTGCAGTCCCCGTTTCGCGGCGTTGGACAGCAGCGCAGGAATTGGAGGTGTTGCGCAACCGGCTCGAGCAGTTCAGGACTGCGCGGCCGGAGCTCGGCGGCAGGCTCGGCAGGCTGATGGACGCTTGCGAGGCTCTGGCTGAAATGGCGGTGTCGGTGCCCGAGAAGGTGCTTCACCGGGATTTCTATCCGGACAATCTCTTATTCGACACGGCTGGTGTTGCAATCATCGACCTTGATCTCGTTGCCTTGGGAGATCCGGCAGTCGACGTTGGCAACTTCCTGGCCCACGTCACGGAACTGAGCCTGCGGCGGTGGGGTGAACCCGATCACTTTAGCGGGTGGCAAAGCCGGTTTCAGAATGCCTATTGCAGCCTGTCTGGCCCAACCCCGAATACACGGATTTATGAATTGCTGACTCTCGTTCGTTTAACAGAAATCAGCACTCGGATGGCTGACCGGCGTTTCCTGACCGGGACCATGTTGGACCTTTGCGAGTCTCGGCTGGGAGAAGCCCTGGGATTGGTCGAAGAACAGGCATGAGCCGCCGGGTCGTAGGGCTGCGCCTTCTGGCGGGCATCCTGGCGGGTGCGGCGGCGTCTGCAGCGGCGGGCTCGGCTTCAAGCGCCTCAAATGCAAAAGCGGAACAACCGCCCCAGGCAGCCGGTCCGGTGACTGAACCAGGAGCAGGTGCTGATGCGGCTGCCCCGGAAGAGGCCGGCTCTCAGGCAGCTGCGGGCACCCTTTTTGATGACAATCGGGGGGGAACGCCCGAGCAGCGTTTTACCGTCAGCGGGCGGCTGGAAACCGAAGCGCAGTACCTCAACAATTTCGACCTGGATGATGACGAACGCACCGATCGGCTGCGTCTCACGCCGGAAGCACGGCTGGAGCTTGCGTATCGCCCGAACAAGGGCGTGCTGGCGTTCCTTTCGTTCGAACTCGGCCGGGATATCGAGGACGTGCAGGGCCGGCCGCCGTCGGGAAGGACGCGGCTCGAGCTTCGCGAGGCCTTCGTTTTGTGGAAGGACTTCGTCGAAGATTTCGAGTTGCAGATCGGCAGGCAGGACTTTGAGGATGGCCGTGAGTGGCTGTTCGACGAGCGCCTCGATGGAGTGCGCCTGGTTTATGATGAGAATGACTGGGAGATAACGCTGGCGGTGGCCCGCGAGGGGCTGGTGCGAAAGGATCTACTGCGGTCCAACCGGACCAAGGCGATGGACAATTTCCTGATCAGTGCGGAGCGCGAGATCACCGAGGATTTGGATGTGGTCGGTTATTTCTTCCGGCAGCAGGATCAGGTTGAAGGCGAGACAAGAAACTTCTTGGGGGTTCAGGCCGAAGGCGAGGTCGGCAGCGGCCTCGACGTCTGGCTCGATGCAGCCGTGCTGCGGGGAGACGACGGCCGCGGCAAGAGCCTGCGCGGCTATGCCCTCGATGCGGGGGTCATCTACTCGTTTCCAGCGCCGGGAAAGCCGGCATTGATCCTCGGATATGCGCGCGGAAGCGGCGGTGAGACGCGCAAGGTTGACCGTGGCTTCAGGCAAACCGGCCTGCAGGACAACGAGGATCGTCTGAGCGGCCTCGCCAATGTCAAATATTACGGCGAGTTGCTGGACCCGGAGCTAAGCAATCTGTCGATCCTGACGGCGGGAATAGGCTTCCGCCCGAGCCGGACGTCCTCGCTCGAACTGATCTGGCATGGGTACAAGCAGGTCGACGCGAGTGACGACGACATCCGGGAGTCTGCCTTGCGTGCCGAGCCGAACGGCGACAGTCGCAGCCTCGGCTTCGAGCTGGACGCCATTGCTGCGTTTCGGCTCGGCGCCGACTTGGGTTTGGAGGTTAAGCTTGGCTATTTTCGGCCCGGACAAGCCTTCGATAGCCAAGACGACGCAAAGTTCGCGAAAGCGAGGATCGTTTATCGATTCTGACGGAGAGATCAGCGACTGGAGCTGAACGAGCAGGTACGGGAACAGGCTCACAGGTTCAGCACTCGCCGTAGCTCACCTTTTTGCGCGCAGGGCATCGGTTCACGTCAGATACGCAAAGGTCGTGTCAGGCATCACAGCGCTCTCGCTGAATATTCGCACTGCGTCCTTGGTGGGTCAGGCAGCCGTAAGAGCTGTAGGTCCGCATTGCCGCTCTAAGCACTGAAAGCTGCCAGGCAGCTAGCGGCCAATCCGAGCCGAAAACGGAAGCTGAATGAGTGTCTGGTTCCGGGAAGCGCTAACGGCGGCGCGAACGTCCGGGAATGGGTCGAAGTCGTCGGCGCCAAGTGGACCTCCCACTGAGCACCATTACCAGGGTGCAACCCGCCAACACAGGCCGTTCCGAGCCGTCTTGTGTAAGCTCCACTGCGGACGCCCGTTCGTCGGCTGAAAGGTTGTGACCCGCGCTTGGCGTAGAAGTCGATGCTCGCGCGGCGGATGCGCAGAGGAGAGCCAGAACCTCTCTTCGTTCAGTCAGCTGTGCGCACACCGTGCAGCTCCCGCGCGCCGCGGTACATAGTGAGGCGATTCACCTGGCCGTTCTCCGGATGAAGGACCACGCGCATGGGCGTGCCGTCGATGCGGAACTCGGTGTCCGAGACCGGCCGCATAGGCAGCGGCTCCTGTCCGGGAGGCCCGATCGTGAGCTGCCCGTTTTCACGTAGCGCGATGGCCAGCACCGGGCCTTCGGTCTTGAAGGTTCCGACGTACGATCGCAGCACGGCGGGGGAGACGGTGAACGGCGGCGGGGCGGCACCGGTGCGGACCGCACGCTGCGGATGCGCATTGTCGGGCCGGTGCACTTCGATGACATGTTGGCCGTCGACCTGGCGTGTAAACTTGACCCACGTCAGGTTTTCGGGGCCGAAGAAGAAGCGATCGTCGCCGGCAGGGAAGGCTTCGAGTTGAGCGTCGCCCTGGCCATGAACAGCTTGCCGTCGCGAGCGAAGAAGCGAAGCGGGGGACCCTCCTTGTCCCTGTAGACGCCGAAGAGCGGCTCGGTCGCCTCAATCTCGACGGATGCGCGGCTGAAGTTCGGAAATGGCTCCCCGAGCGCGAGCGCGGCGAAGCGACGGGTCAAGGTGCTTGGATCGGTCGCCGGGTCGTCGCTGTTGGCGAAGACGGCTACGAACAGGCCCTCGGAAGGGATGTAAACGCTATCCGTGTCGAGTCCTGCTCCGGCGCCGCCATGAACGAGCGCCTGTCGCCCGCCGAGCTTCGCGATGCGCAGGCCGAAGCCGTAAGGCTCCGTCGATCCGTCCGCGAGCCGTGCGGGGCGGATCATTTCCTGGTAGAGCGCGGGACTGACGACCCGGCCATGATGGAGCGCCTGCGCCCATTTGGCCATGTCCCGCACGTTTCCCTGCAACCCTCCGGCGGCGTGCGCCACGCTCATGTGGGCGGGCGCGACAGGCTGTGTCTTCCCGCCTTCTTCCGTGTAACCGCGCGCGGCCGCCGGGGCGGCTTGGCTGGAGACCGCATAGGCGATGCTCCGGAGGCCAAGTGGGCGCGTGATCCGTTCGGCGAGGGCCTGATGCCAAGCCTTCCCGGTGACCTTCTCGACGATCGCGCCGAGCATCACGTAGCCGCCGTTATTATATTCCCAAGCATGCCCAGGTTGCGCGCGCACTGGTAGGGCGCGGAACTCAGCGAGCAGCTGCGCGGTGGTCCAGGTCCGGGTACGGTTTTTGACGATCCACCCCGCTATCTTGGAGTAATCCTGGAGACCCGAGCTATGATTGAGGAGCTGGCGCACGGTGGCACCGGCGGCCGGCTGCGGCCAATCGGGGAAGAAGCGGGAAATGGGGTCGTCCAGCGAGAGCTTTTTTTCGGCGACCAGCTGGAGGACGATCACGGCCGTGAACTGCTTGGTGATCGATCCGAGCCGAAAGACGGTGTCCGGCGTGATCGGCCGGCGCTGTTCGATTTCGGCGAGACCGCGGCCGGCGGAATGGATCACCTTCCCGCGGCGGGTGACTACCACTGCGGCGCCCGGGCCGTCGGCCGGATAGGCACCCTTGAGCATGGCATCCGCTTTGGCCTCGAGATCCGCGGGCTGCGCGATGGCCGCAGCGGCCGCGTATACCGGGGCGGCCGTAGTCACCGTAACGAACCCAAGGTTCGCGAAGAGTTTCGTGATGGTCATGTGAAGGAACTCCTGTGCGTGCGCACGGCGGCTGTTGCGCCGTGTGCGTTGAACGCGACTGAGTGAGCCTGGCGAAGAGGCGCCGATCAGACCTGCGCCGACACTGCGGACTGCCCGTCCCGCGCGGCTTTCCGGAACAGCCCGGCCGCCAGCAGCCACGGCACCACGAAGGTCATGCTCAGCATGCCCCCGTGCGCGTCCGTGGACATGCCGACCACGCTGAGCATGCCTTGCCAGATCGCCGCCGCCACCATTGCGCGCGCCAGTCCGGCGGGTTCGAAGCGAGCGATGATCGCTCCGATCAGTGCAATGAGTAGCACGCCGCCGAAGAGGAGGTTGTATGGACCCTCGCCGATCATGCCGACAGCGGCGTTGACCCAGACCGTGAGAAAGGCCGTGACCACCGCGCCCGCGGCACCAAGGCGGTAGGCGAGGCTGCTCGACTTGCGGACGATGAACTCGAAGGCGAGACCGACGCTGCCAAAGAGCACGCCCGCGAAGACGAAATCGGACGCAGTCCAATTCACTTCATCGGTGAACCGCATCGCGATCAGCGGCAGCAGCAGCAAACAAGCAGCGAAGCCCCACCCCGTTATCCTCCAGGGGCTCCAGCGCCGCCTGCCATCGATTTGCGCTTTCATTGTCATCGACTTGCCTCCATCCCCTGAATGAGGCTTCGATCTGGTCCACACGACCGGTGAGCGTCATGAGCAACTTGTGAGGTTTTGCTGAAAAATGGCGGACGAGCTACTCGCTGGCGGCTTTCGCTTCGAACGCTTTCACTTCGATCCCCGCGACCGTCAGCTCAGGCGCGACGATGTCCCGGTAGACCTCAACGCGCGATATCTGGACGCCTTGGCCCTGCTTGTGCGCGAGGCGGGCAAGCTCGTCTCGAAGGACCGCTTTCTCGAAGAGGTCTGGCGCGGCGTGCCCGTCACCGACGAGGCGCTCACTCAGTGCATCAAGACGCTACGGCGACAGCTGGGGGACGACGCGGCGCGGCCGCACTTTATCGAGACGGTTCCCAAGCACGGCTACCGCTTCATCGCGCCCATCGAAACGATCGACTGTGAACCCGGGCGTTCGGCACCCACTTCGGCCGGGTCCGCTCAGGACGTCCTGCCGCGCTATTCCTGGCGGCAATTTCTGCTGCTCGGTGGAGCGGGGACGATCGGGGCTGGCGTCGCCGGCATCATCGGCGGCCTGTTCTATGGCTTTTCCGGGGCCTCGCAACAGCTCGCGCCAGGCGTGGGCGCGGCCTCGGTGCTGCTCGTCCTTCTCTGGCTCACTATAGCGGCGGCGTTGATGGGCGGCGTCGGCGTGAGCTTCGGCATCGCCGCTTCGCGCTTCGCCTCGCAGTGGCCCTGGAGCAGCATCGCCGGAGGCGCGGTGGGAGGGCTGTTGGTCGGCGGCGTCGTGAAGCTGATCGGACTGGACGCGTTCAATCTTTTACTCGGGCGAGCGCCCCGAGACATCACCGGGGCGGCCGAAGGCTTGCTGCTCGGAGGGGCGGTGGGCGTGGGCACCTGGTTGGGGAGCCGGGGTGCGTCTCCTCGCTCGCTTAGCAGCAAAATTGCCGTCGGCAGCATTCCCGGAGCCGCCGCCGGAATCGTCATCCCCCTGCTTGGAGGGCGCATGATGGGCGGCAGCCTTGAGCTGCTTACTGTCAGCTTCCCCGGCTCTCGCCTGCGGCTCGATCAGATCGGCGGGTCCTTTGGCGAAACTGGTTTTGGGCCGATAAGCCAGATCGTGACCGGCGGCCTGGAGGGCGGGCTGTTCAGCGGCTGCATCGTAGGCGCGATGATCATCGCGCGGCGGAGCCTGAGCATTGATCGTTGAAAGAAGGACTGCAACTCGGAAGCTGCCAGACTGATAATGGCCCGAATGGGTCATCAGGCTGGCTCGCTGGACGTCCGCTTTCCGCTTGTTGCGCACATTCCGCTTTTCAGAGCCGTGGCCGTAGCCAAGCCGCTACGCGGCTAACATGGGAAGCAGAGGCCTTGTGCCAGAACGAGGCAGGTAAAATCCGCAGCTTGTCCCGGCCGCTGAGTGTCGGCAATTTCCCATTCGATGTCCGAGAACGAACCAGAATATCTGCTCAAGCAGGCTGAGCGCTGCCGCACCGTCGCCAAGACGGCGACGGACGAGAAGATGAGGCACGCGCTTCTTGAGATGGCCCGGGATTACGAAGAGCGCGCGCACCAAGTGCAGGTCAAGAAGCCAGGGTAAGGCTTTGGGTCTGGACCCTAGAGCATGATGGGTTCAGCTTGACCCAATTGTCATTGCGAGCGCAGCGAAGCAATCCAGAGATATCGTCGGCTGGATCACGCCGCCTGCGGCGGATTGCTTCGTCGCGGCGCTCCTCGCAATGACGATCTGAGCCCATCTGATCCCGCTCTAGTAACCGCCCACCGGCGCGACGTTGAGGCGCGGGATGTCGATGGCGGGGCAGCGGTCCATCACCACGTCGAGGCCGGCCGCTTCCGCCCGAGCCGCGGCTTCTTCGTTGATCACGCCCAATTGCAGCCAGACGGACTTGGCGCCGATCGCGATCGCCTCGTCCACCGCCTCGCCGGCGGCCTGAGGACGGCGGAAGATGTCGACCATGTCGATCGGCTCCTCGATGTCGGACAAGGCCGCGTACACGGTCTCGCCGTGGATCTTCTGGCCCGCGAGCTGCGGATTCACCGGGAAGACGCGGTAGCCGTGGGTCTGGAGGAACCGCATGACCCCATGGGACGCGCGGCCGGGCCGATCGGACGCACCCACCAGCGCGATGTAGCGGACGCGTGACAGAAGGTGGGCGATATCGTCTTCGGACGTGAGTGGCATGTTTAGGGTCCAGACCTGTACTTTATGAGGCCGTGACAAGGGGAGATTTGGCGCAGGGCAAGGCACGAGTGCGGCAGATAGCGGTCACTATCTGCCAATCCAACGCAGCCATGGCCCGCGCAGGTGCGGACTGCCCCCGGCAGTCCGCAGCCATGTCCGGGGGACATGGCAACCTGCTGTCCCCTTGCCCCTCCGGGGTGGTGCCAAGGACGGCGATCCGCAGCGTCGAGCGCGCTCGACGTGGTGCCCGCCACGCCTTCGCGCGCTCTCCTTGCGGGCTCATCCGTCCTTGGTACCATCACGGCCTCATAAAGTACAGGTCTGGACCCTTAATCTCCTTGCCTTCAGAACGCCATCTGCCGCTTCGGGTTCAGCTGCTCGATCAGCTGCTGCGCGATCTGGAGGAAGGGCTTGGCGTCTTCGCCGTCGCCGGCGGCAGGCGGCGTCCCGGCGTCCGACATGCGCCGGATCGACAGGGTGAGCGGCACCCGGCCGAGGAACGGGATCGACATGACCTTGGCCGCCGCCTCCGCGCCGCCCGCGCCGAACGGGTCGGAGATCTCGCCGCAATGCGGGCAGGCATAGCCCGACATGTTCTCGACGAGGCCGAGGATCGGCACGTCCATCTTGCGGAACAGGTCGATTGCGCGGGTGGCGTCGATCAGGGCAAGGTCCTGCGGCGTGGAGACGATCACCGCGCCGGCAGGCTTCCATTTCTGGATGAGCGAGAGCTGGATGTCGCCGGTGCCGGGGGAAGATCGACGACCAGCATTTCGGTGTCGCCCCAGTCTGCGTCGACGAGTTGGCCGAGCGCGCTTGCCGCCATCGGTCCGCGCCAGGCGAGCGCACTCCCTTCCTCGACCAATTGGCCGAGCGAGAGCATGCGGATGCCGTGCGCTTCGACCGGAACGATCAGCTTGTCGATCAGCTCGGGCCGCTGGTTGTTGCCCATGATGCGCGGCTGGGACGGGCCGTAAATGTCCGCATCGACCAGCCCGACCTTCCGACCGGTTCTTGCCAGGGCAATGGCGAGATTGGCGGAAAGCGTCGACTTGCCGACCCCGCCCTTGCCGCTGCCGATCGCGATGAGGGTCCGCCGGACCTTGTCGGCGGTCATGGCGATGCGAACCTCGCCGATGCCGGGAGCGTCCGCCAAGGCTGCGCGGATGCGCCGCTCCATCCCCGCCCGTTCCTCCGCCGAAAGCCCGGTGACGTCGAGGATCAGGCTGGCAACGCCTTCCTTCAAGCGCGGTGCGGAGATGCGCCCGCTTTCCGCCAGCTCGGGGAAGCGGGCCAAGGCCTCGATTATCGTCGCGCTCTCGCTCATGCGCGGACCGATAGGCATCCTCACGACCGATGCCACTGTTTTTCCGCCCGGGCGATACCTATAAAGGTTCCATGATCAGATTATCCGGGTGGGGCGCGCGGCTTGGCGCCATGCTGAACGAGAATAGAGGCGGACCCTGGGGCACGGGCGGCGGAGGCGGCTCGGGCGGCGGCGGCGGTCCGCGCAATCCCTGGGGCCAGCCGCCGCGGCGGCCACGGCCGGGCGGCGGCAACGTCACCTCGCTCGATGAATTCCTGAGAAAGAGCAAGGCGCGCTTCGGCGGCGGCTTCCCCAGCAGGACGGACGGCCTTATTGGCTCTATGGCCTCGGCATCGCGCTTCTGCTGTGGCTGCTCTTCACCAGCGTCCATCGCATCGGCCCGCAGGAAGCCGGCGTCATTACCCGGTTCGGCAGCTATGCAGGCACGCTGCAGCCCGGGATGAAATTCACCTTCCCCTCACCGATCGACCATGTCGAGAAGGTCGACGTCCAGGAGATCCGCACCGTCGATGTCGGAAGCACCGACAGCAGCAGCGAGAACCTGATCCTGACGGGCGACCAGAACATCATCGACCTTGCTTATTCGGTGCGCTGGAACATCAGCGACCCCGAGCGCTACCTTTTCCAGATCAAGGATCCGGAGCAGACGATCCGCGAGGTCGCGGAGACCGCGATGCGCGCGGTGGTGGCCGGCGTGACCCTCGAGGAAGCGATCGGTGCCGGGCGCAGCGAGATCGAGCAACGCGTCCAGCAGGTGATGCAGCAGCGTCCTCAACGATTATCGCGCGGGCGTCCAGGTCCAGGGCGTGGCGATCAAGCAGTCGGATCCGCCGGCCGCCGTCAACGACGCCTTCAAGGAAGTCTCGGCCGCCCAGCAGCAGGCCCAGTCCTATATCAACGACGCGCGCGCTTATGCGCTGCAGCTGACCGCCAAGGCGCAGGGCGAGGCCGCGGCTTTCGACAAGGTCTATGTCCAGTACAAGGCCGCGCCCGAGGTGACCCGCCGCCGCATGTATTACGAGACGATGGAAAAGGTGCTGTCGAAGGTCGACAAGACGGTCGTCGAGGCGCCGGGGGTAACGCCCTATCTGGCGTTGCCGGAGGTGCAGAAGCGCTCCGCCCCGGCCACCACCACCACGACCGAGGGAGCCGCCCGATGACTGCGCGCCTGATGCGCAATCCGATTGCGCTCGCCTTCGTCGCGATCCTCCTCCTGATCCTCGCCGCCAGCACCTTCTCGGTGGTGCCGGAGACGAAGCAGGCGGTGATCGTCAGGTTCGGGGATCCGGCCCGGATCATCAATCCTTACCAGACCGGTACGCCGTTCGGGCAGACCGGTGCCGGCATCATCGCGCGCATCCCGTTCGCCGAGGAGATCCACTGGATCGACAAGCGCATCCTCTCCGTCGAGATGGACCGTCAGCAGGTGCTCTCGACCGATCAGCTTCGGCTCCAGGTCGATGCCTTTGCGCGCTACCGGATCGTCGATCCGCTGAGGATGTTCATCTCCGCCCGCACCGAGGAGCGGGTCAGCGAACAGCTGAAGCCGATCCTCGGCTCGGCGCTTCGCAACGAGCTCGGGCGCCGCCCGTTCGCGGCCTTGCTCAGCCCCGAGCGCGGGCAGATGATGGACAATATCCAGCGGGCGCTGAACCGCGTCGCGGCCCAGTACGGCGCCGAGATCGTCGACGTCCGCATCAAGCGTGCCGACCTGCCCGAAGGAACGCCGCTCGAATCCGCATACCAGCGGATGATCACGGCACGCCAGCAGGAGGCGCGCTCGATCCGCGCCCAGGGCCTGAAGCAGGCGCAGATCATCCGTGCCGAGGCCGATGCCGAAGCGTCCAACACCTATGCGGAGGCGTTCGGCAAGGATCCGGATTTCTACGATTTCTACCGGGCCATGCAGTCTTACGAGACGACCTTCATCAACGATGGATCGGGCAAGGAGATGGGCCGTTCCAGCATCGTCCTGTCGCCCAGCAACGATTATCTCAGGGAGTTTCGCGGACGGCGATGAGGAGAGGGCGGCCCTCGCTTATTCAAATTCCGTTCAGCCGCATATCATAGCCTGAAACCGGGGATTTCGGGCCGTTCTGCCCACTCGGTCGGGCACGAAGATGACGAGGAGAATATCACAGTGCGTTACGTCTATGGCATTACCGCCGCCCTCCTGCTCGGTGGAACCGCCGCGACGCTGACCGTCGGCCCGGTGGGTGCGCAGACGGCGCAAAATGCGCCCGGCACCATCGCGGGCGCCACGCCGCGGCCCGGCGCCCCGATGAGCTTTGCCGATCTTGCGGCGCGGCTGCAGCCGGCGGTCGTCAACATCTCGACCCGCCAGTCAGTCCCGGTCCGCAACCAGCAATTGCCCCCCGGCTTCGAGGATTTCTTCCGTCGCTTCGGCGCCCCGGTGCCTGAGGGTAACGAGGGTGGCCCCAGCACCCGCCGCGGCGGATCGCTCGGATCGGGCTTCATCATTTCGGCTGACGGTTATGTCGTCACCAACAATCACGTAATCGCCCCCGCCCGCAACGGCGCTACGGTGGATTCGATCACCGTCACGCTGCCGGACCGGAAGGAATATCAGGCAAGGCTGGTCGGCCGCGACACCGCCTCGGACCTGGCGCTGCTCAAGATCGACGCCGCCGACCTGCCGTTCGTTCGCTTCGGAGATTCGACCCGGGCGCGTGTCGGCGACTGGGTGGTCGCGATCGGCAACCCGTTCGGCATCGGCAGCACGGTCACGGCCGGCATCGTCTCGGCGCTCCACCGCAATATCGGTTCGGGCGCCTATGACCGCTACATCCAGACCGACGCATCGATCAACCAGGGGAATTCCGGCGGCCCGATGTTCGATATCAACGGCAACGTGATCGGCATCAATACGGCGCTGATCTCGCCGACGGGCGGCAATGTCGGCATCGGCTTTGCCATCCCGGCCGAGCAGGCGGCTCCGATCATCGATTCGCTCCGCCGCGGGCAGCGCGTGCGGCGCGGCTATATCGGCGTCAGCCTCCAGCCGCTCGACGAGAGCGTCGCAACCGCGCTCGGCATTCCGAAGGATCGCGGCGAGCTCATCCGCGCCGTGACCCCGGGCGGTGCAGCCGCGCGGGCCGGCATTCAGCAGGGCGACGTGATCGTGACGGTCGCCGGCAGGGCGGTCACTCCGGACGAATCCCTGGCCTATCTCATCTCCCGCCAGCCGGTGGGCTCGCGCGTGCCGGTCGAGCTCATCCGCAACGGCCGCCGCCAGAGCGTTACCGTGCAGGTCGCGGAGCGGCCGACCGAGGAGGAGCTGGCGCGGCTCAACGGGATCGAGCCGGAAACCGAGCTCAACGAGCAGCCGGCCGAGCGGCAGTCGCCTGGCCAGCGTTCCGCCCGCGCAAGCCTCGGCATCACCGTGCAGGCGCTGACGCCGGACGTGGCGCGGTCGCTTCGGATCACGGATCCCAATGCGCGCGGGGTCGTGGTCACTTCGGTCGATCCGAACAGCGATGCTGCGGCGAAGGGCATCCAGCAGGGCGACGTGATCCTGTCGGTGAACCAGCGCAGCACGGCCACGCCGGAAGAGGCCGCGGCCGCGGTCGAGGCGGCGCGCGGCGCGGGCCGGAACTCGGTCCTGCTCTACGTCCGCCGCGCGAACAACCCGCCGCTTTACATCGGCGTCGATCTCGCTCGCCGCTAATCCTTCCGCACGTCCGGCTTGCCGCGCCTCCTTCCTTCGGGAATAGGTGCGGCGGCCGGGCTAGACGCCTTCGATCGGATCAGGCTGAATCAGCTTGATCCGTGAATCAAGGTCTTGGGTCATATGAAAAGGCGATCCCCAGTTACGCCTTCGGCGGACTGGCGCGTAGCTGGGGCGACCGGCTCCGGCAAGATCGTGACCCTGCAGGGCTCGCTTTCCGGCGGCAAGGCGGAGCCGTCCTTGTCGGATAAGAAGGGCTCCAGATCGGCATGGTCTTGAGCACTTCCCGGCCGAAAAACCGGTGCCCAGTTTTCGGGAAGTGCAAACCATTGGCGTGAACAGCAGGATCTGGGATCTTCATCGGCCTGGGGAGCAACGGCGATCCCTGCTCCTCGCCTCAACGAGACCCAGGAGGGCGTGCTCAACATCGCCGCGTGGCCGGACGAGCCAATCGGCACGGCCTGATCGCTGGGGCGACCGGCACCGGCAAGACCGTGACCCTGCAGGGCCTCGCCGAAGGTTTCTCGGCGGCGGGCGTTCCCGTCTTCCTCGCCGATGTGAAGGGCGATCTGGCCGGCATGGCCATGCCCGGCTCGCCCACGTCCAAGCTTCACGACGCGCTGACCGCCCGCGCCGCCGAGCTCGGCCTCGCAAACCATTCCTATGCCGACAATCCGGTGGTCTTCTGGGATCTGTTCGGTGAGCACAAGATCGAGCAGGTGGTGCGGCTCATTCGATCCAAGGGCGTCGGCGGTCCGCACCCCGTCTCGAGGAGTCACCAGGGCAGCTCGGCATGGGGGTGCTGCTCCTCGCCCGGCTGATGAACCCGCGAGACCCAGGAGGGCGTGCTCAACATCGATCTTCCGCGTGGCGGACGAGGAGGGGCTGCTGCTCCTCAACCTCGAGGACCTGCAGGCGCTGCTCCTCCATTGCGCCGACAATGCGTCCGACTTGCGGGGCGCTACGGCAACGTCACTCGCCCAAGCGTCGGCGCCATCCAGCGGCAGCTCCTCCAGCTCGAATCAGGGTGGCGGCAGCTTTTTCGGCGAGCCGGCGCTGGAGATTTCGGATCTCCTCCAGGTGGATGAGCTCGGCCGCGGCTTCGTCAACATCCTTGCCGCCGACAGAATTGATGACCAGCCCGAAGCTCTATGCGACCTTCCTCCTCTGGCTGCTGTCCGAGCTGTTCGAGGAGCTGCCCGAGATCGGCGATCCCGAAAAGCCGAAGCTCGTCTTCTTCTTCGATGAAGCTCATCTTCTCTTCGACGATGCCCCGAAGGGGCTTCGGGACAAGATCGAGCAGGTGGTGCGGCTGTTCGATCCAAGGGCGTCGGCGTCTATTTCATCACGCAGAACCCGGTCGACATCCCCGAGGAGGTCGCCGGGCAGCTCGGCAACCGGGTGCAGCATGCATTGCGCGCCTATACGCCGCGCGACCAAGGGCGATCAAGGCGGCGGCCGAGACGTTCCGGATCAATCCCAGGCCCAGGCTGGACGTCGAGACCGCCATCTCCGAGTTGAAGGTAGGCGAGGCTCTCGTCTCGGTCCTTCAGGAGGATGGATCGCCGACGCCGGTCGAGCGGACCCTGATCAAGCCGCCTCGCTCGCGCCTGGGGCCGCTGACGGAGCGGGAGCGGGCGGTGATCCAGGCGGCATCTCCCCTCGCCGGCAAGTATGACGATCCTGTCGATCGGGAGAGTGCGGAGGAGATCCTCAAGGCGCGCGGCGAGGAGACCGCGGCTGCGGCTGCGGCCGAGAAAGCGGATGCTGAGGACGCGAAGGCCGCCGCGATCCGAGCCAAGGAAGAGGCGCGGCAGCGCGCTGCGGCTGCCAAGGAACAGGCGCTCGATCGCACCCGAAAATCCAGTCCGCCGCTGGCGGAACATATGGTGCGGCAGGTCGGCAAGGCCGTGCAGCGGCAGATGGTCAACAGGGTGGCGGGCTCACTCGTCCGCGGCATACTCGGTGGGCTTTTCAAGGGAAGATAGATGGCGACGCGGGACAGGGCGCTTGGAGCGGGAGGAGCGGACGAGAGCTCGATGCGCGAGCTGACCATGCGCGGGATCCTGCTGGGCGGCGCGATCACCTTGCTGTTCACTGCCGCCAATGTCTATCTCGGCCTCAGGGTCGGGCTGACCTTCGCAACCTCGATCCCTGCCGCGGTGATCTCGATGGCGGTGCTCCGCTTTTCGCCGCTTCGAGCATCCTTGAAAACAACATCGTCCAGACGGTCGTCGTCGGCGGCGGGAACGCTGGCGGCGATCATCTTCGTGCTGCCCGGCCTGGTGATCGTCGGCTGGTGGCAGGGCTTTCCGTTCTGGACGACGGCTTTGGTCTGCGCGCTCGGCGGCACGCTCGGTGTGATGTTCTCGATTCCCTTGCGGCGGGCGCTGGTGGCGGATTCGCCGCTTCCCTACCCTGAAGGGGTCGCGGCCGCGGAGGTGCTGAAGGTCGGCGCAGCCTCCCGCGAGGGTGCGGCGGAAAGCCGCGCCGGCCTCAGAACCATCGTGCGGGGATCGATCGTCTCCGCACTGTTCGCGACGCTCGTGGGGATGCGCCTCGCGCTGGCGGAGGTCGCGCATTTCTTCCGTATCGGTCCCTCCGCCACGGGCATCGCCGGCGGCCTTTCGATGGCGCTGATCGGCGCCGGGCATCTCGTCGGCATTTCGGTTGGTCTTGCAATGCTTGCCGGCCTCGTGATCGGCTGGGGGGTTGCGACGCCGGTCCTTACCGCGCTGGCGCCCGCCGCCGGATCGGCCGAGGAGCTGGCGACGACGGTCTGGGCGCAGCAGGTGCGCTTCCTCGGCGCGGGCGTGATCGGCGTCGCGGCGATCTGGACCCTCGTTCGAATCATCGGTCCGATCCTCAGCGGCATCCGCTCGGCGATGGCAGGCTCCAGGGCCAGGCGCGGCGGCGGCGAAGCGCTTGTCCGGACCGACAGGGATATGCCGATCGGCATCGTCGGCGGCGTGTCGCTTGCGCTGATGGTGCCGATCGCGATCCTGCTCGCCGATTTCCTGGGTTCTGGTCCGCTCGCCGGGCTGGCGGTGCCGCTGATCGCGAGCACCCTGCTCTATATCGTCGTGGCGGGAGCGTTCGTGGCTGCGGTGTGCGGTTACATGGCCGGCCTGATCGGCGCATCGAACAGTCCGATCTCGGGCGTCGGCATTCTCGCAGTGCTTGGAGCGGCCCTGCTCCTCGCGCTGGTCGCGGCGCCGTATGTGGATGACACCGCAACGGCGCAGCTGACCGCTTATGCGCTGTTCGCCACCGCCATCGTGTTCGGCGTGGCGACGATCGCCAACGACAATCTCCAGGATCTCAAGACCGGGCAATTGGTCGGCGCCACGCCGTGGAAGCAGCAGCTCGCCTTGGTGGCGGGGGTGATCTTCGGTTCGCTGGTGATCCCGCCGGTGCTCGATCTCCTGAACCAGGCCTATGGCTTCGCCGGAGCGCCGGGCGCGGGATCGAACGCGCTTCCGGCGCCGCAGGCGACGCTCATCTCCGCTTTGGCGCGGGGCGTGCTTGGCGGCGATCTCGATTGGAGCCTGATCGGGATCGGTGCGGGCGTGGGCGTGCTCATCATCCTCGCCGACGCGCTGCTCGGCCGGGCGGGCAAGCTCCGCCTGCCGCCGCTGGCCGTCGGCATCGGCATCTACCTGCCGATGGGGACGACGATGGCGGTGGTCGTGGGGGCGGTGCTCGGCTGGCTCTATGACCGGCGCGCCGAGCGCAGCAGCCGGGACCCGGAAGCGATGAAGCGGATGGGCGTGCTGATGGCGACCGGGATGATCGTCGGCGAGAGCCTGTTCGGAGTCGCGCTTGCCGGACTGGTGGTCGGCACGGGGACCGACACGCCGCTCGCCGTGGTCGGCGATGAGTTCGGCCTCATCGCCACCATCGGCGGCGCGCTCGTCTTCGCTGCGCTGGTCGCCTGGCTCTACAGGCAGAGCGCCAAGACGTCCGCCTAAGCTTTCCCCTCCCTTCTTGCAGGGAGGGGAAATATCACACCCGCTTCGCGTCGAACCAGCGGCTGATGTCCGGGAGGCGGGTCTGGCGGACCCGCACCCGATCCTGGATCGAGGCGATCGCCTGATCGGCCGGCCGCCTCGACTGTGCGGTCAGATAGCGATCGGCATATTGCTGCAGCTTGGCGATCGTCGCCGGGTCCGATGATCCTGCGCCGAGGCCCGGGAAATAGCGGCTGCGCGAGGAGGCATCGACCAGCCCTTCCACCGCCTGCCGGTTCTGGAGCGCGAAATCGAAGGCGAGATCGGGATGCTCGCCCGCCACCGCCGAGATGAGCGCGGCGCTGGTCGTCGCGCCCGGTTCCTCGGTGAGCGCCAGCGCCAGCGCGCGCTGGCCCTGGGCGCGATCGCGGGTCGAGCCGAGCAGGCGGTAGAGCTGCGCCTTGACGAGCGGATTCTTCTCGGCCTGGGCCTGCGCGCGGAGCCGGTCCCAGGTCGCGGCGTCGGCATTCTGCGCGACGATGGCGAGGATGCTGGTGCGGAGCGGGCCGGCGGTCACCGAGGGATCGTCGGCGGCGAAGCGGCGGTTCGCTTCGGCCACGACCTGCCTGTCGCCGAAATAGCCCAAAGTGCCGATCAGCTCCGAGCGCAGCACGGCGACATTGCTCGATTCGTTCGCGCGCGCGGACCAGCCGACCCGCGTCAGGATCGGCGAGAGCTTGGACGAGGCATAGCGAGCGACCATCGCCTGGCGCTGCCGATCGCCCTCGTAAAGATCGTAGACCCGGGCGAGGATGGAGGAGACCCTGGTCCAAACCTGCGGGTTGGCGTTGGCGGGCACGGCATCGACGAGGTCGAGCGCTTCGGACGCGGACTGATAGCCGGCAAGCCCAAGCCCCCAATTGTCGGCAAGCAAACCGATCTGGTCGATCGGCTTCAGGCGCGCGAAGCCGGCGGTGAGGCCGTCCAGCAAGGCGGGCGTGTAAAGCGTGCGATAATAGCCGCTCTGGCCGCTGTTCACGACCACCGGCCCGCAGCCTTGGACGGCAAGCGTGCCCGATCCGCCGCTGACGATGGTGCGCGCTTCCTTGCCGCCCAAACCGCCGGCGATGACGGGAACGCGCCAGGAGAGCGGCTGCTTGTCCGGCCGGTCGCGCGTGAATTCGCTTTGCCTGAGGCTGAGGCTGGTGCTGCCGCCGTTGCAGGTCGCACTCTCGACCCTGATCAGCGGCACGCCCGGCTGAAGCGTGAAATCATGGGCGATCGCGGTGATCGGCTTGCCGGCCGCCGTCTCGATCTTCTGCCAGAGATTGTCGGTGACCGTGTTCTTGAGCTTGTAGGTCGCCATATAGTCGCGGACGCCCTGCCGCCACGCATCCTCGCCGACATAGTCTTCGAGCATGGTGATCACCGCCTCGCCCTTCTGGTAGGTGATCGCGTCGAACGCCTGGCTGATCTGCTCGACGGTGGAAACGCGCTGCACGACCGGGTGCGTGGTCGCGACCGAATCGAGCGCGATCGCGGATTCGCGGCCGCTCACCTGGCCGAGCTCGGGCTCCCATTCCGGATGGAGGGCGGCGGTCGCCTTGGTCGCCATCCAGGAGGCGAAGCCTTCGTTCAGCCAGAGGTCGTCCCACCAGGCCATGGTGACGAGGTTGCCGAACCATTGGTGCGCCATCTCGTGAGCGTCGACCTCGAAGATGCGCTGCCGCGTCGCTTCGGTCGTGATCGCCGGATCGACGAGGAGGATGCTCTCGAACGAGAAGATCGCGCCCCAATTCTCCATCGCGCCGAAGAACTGGCTGCTGCCGGGACCGGCGACGTTGTCGAGCTTCGGAAGCGGAAAAGGCTGGCCGAAATAGTCGTTATAATAAGGCAGGAGCTGGCGCTGCGCCTCCAGCGCGAAGCGGCCCTTCTCGCCGTCTCCCTTCTTGGTGACGACGCCGACTTCGGTGCCGCCCGCTGCCGTCGCGGCGATGCGGTCGAACTCACCGGTGCCGAGGAACAGCAGGTAGCTCGACATCGGCGGGGACTGCTGGAAGGTCACCGTCTTGGTGCCGTTCGCATGGTTCTGCACGCCCGCCTGGGGCATGTTGCTGACCGCCATGTGATTGGCCGGAACGGTCACGGAAAGATTGTAGGGGGTGCGGAATTGCGGCTCGTCCCAGCCGGGAAAGAAGCGGCGCGCATCGGGCGCCTCGAACTGGGTGTAGAGCGCGCGCTTCTTGCCCTCCGGGCTGTCATAGTCGAGCGCGAACAGGCCCGAAGCCTGGGTGTTGATCTTGCCGCTATAGTCGATGACGAGCTGGTGGCGTCCGGCAGGGAGGCGGCTGGGGAAGCGGAAGGTCGCCGTCTGCTTCTCGGCATCGAGGCTGATGTTGCGCGCGCTCGTCGCGGCCGGGGCGGGGCGCCCGTCCGCGCCAAGCGTAGCGATCGATGCCGATCGGATCTCGAGATCGGCGGCGTTCAGCGTGATGCTGTCGGTCGGCGCCAGCACCTCGATGTCGGCATAAACCCGGGATGTGAAGCGAAGGTTCGGCGCGTCCGGCGTGGCTGCGATCGTATATTGGAGCGGCCGCACATTGGTCGGAAGCTGGGTCGTGACCTGAAGGCGCTGGGCGCTTGCCGAAGGAGCCGCGGCCGCGGTGCGCGCCTCGTCGCCATCGACGGTGGCGCAGCCCGCGGCGGCAAGGGCGATGGCGAGCGTCGAGGCGGTGCGGAGAAGGCGCATGTGATTGTCTTTCCAGCGGATTGATGATGCCCGGACGCGGTCCGCTGACTAGCCGCCATAAATGGTTGCGCAGTCCGGGGACGGGGCCGGGGGGCTCGCTGTCACCTTTTTTCGATCCGACTGCTGTCGGGAAAGGCTCTAGGTCAGTAACCGAACGGCGCCACGCTGCGATGGCCGTCGAGCACATATTTCCGAAGCTCCTCGGCGCTCCACGCATGTTCGACGCCGAGCTCGCGCTGCTTCACGAGCTCGACGATGGCGCTGTTGACGGGCGCTTCCCGCCCGAGCGAGCGGGCGAGCTTCACCACCTCGCCGTTGAGATGGTCGATCTCCGTCTGGCGCCCGGCGGCGAAATCGTCGGCCATGGAGGAGCGGGCGCGGGCGTCGATCTTCTGGACGCGCAGGAAGAGGTTCTTGAACACGAAGTCGGGCGCGCCGATCGCATGGGGAAGGAGCTTCGGCGGCACCGGCGATCTGAGCGGGCTCGATCCCTGCCCGCTTCAGGAGCTCCAGCGCCTCGACGATCGAAGCCGCGACGACGCGCCGGTAGTCGCGCTTGCCGAGCTGATCGAGCAATGTCTCGCCGGACAGCGCGTTCACCGCATTGTTGAGGTTGATGAGGAGCTTGCCCCAGGCGACCGCCCTCATGTCTTTCGCAAGATCGAGGCGGGCGGGGCCGCTCCCGACCTGGGCGGCGATCGCCTGAGTGACCTCATGCTCTTGGGCCACGAGATTGCCGGATGTGCCCTTGTGCCAGCGGCCCTGGCCCAGATGGGCGATATTGAACGGCACCATCCCCTGCAGCACCTTGAAATGCGGCAGTTTGGCCGCGAGCGTCTCGGCATTGCTGACGCCGTTCTGGAAGCTGATGACGATCGCGCCCTTTTTTGCATGGCGCCCGATCTCCCGCGCCGCGTCCCAGGTGCCGCTGCTCTTCACGCAGAGCGCGATCACGTCGGCCTTGCCGAGGATCGCGGGCTTGGTGGCGAATTCGACGACGTCGTGCGCGAGCCGCATGCGCCAGCCATTGAGGTCCGAGAGGCCGAGCCCGTGCTCGGCAATCTCCTGTCTGACCTTGTCGCGCCCGAGGAAAGAGATCCTGCATCCCGCCGCCTGCCAGGCACCGCCGATGAAGCAGCCGACGGAGCCGGCGCCCATGACGACCAAATGCGGCGATGCGGCCAAGTCAGGCCGCGTCCGCGGTAGCCGGGGACGTCCTGGCCGGGCACCCACAGGCCCGCGGGCGGATCGCTCGTTTGCCAGAAGACGTCGATCGGCATGCCGCCGCGCGGATACCAATAGCCGCCGATGCGCAGCCAGATCGGCTTCATTTCCAAGGTCAGCCGCTCACCGATGCCGACCGTCACGTCCTCGTGAAAGCCGCAATGATTGCGGAAGGAGCCGAGGAAGAGCTTCAGCGACTTGGATTCGACGATCGTCTCGGCCGGCGCGTAATCGATCACGAGGTGGGCGAAATCGGGCTGCCCGGTGACCGGGCAGAGCGAGGTGAATTCGGGCGCGGTAAAGCGGACGAGATAGGGCCTGCCGGGGCGCGGATTGGGCACATAGTCGAGCGCCGCCTCCTCCGGCGATGCGGGAAGCGCTCGCCTGGCCGAGATATTTGGGGGTCATGGGGCGCTCTCTAGCCAATGAGCGCCTCTTCTGTCATTCCCCGCCGGCGCTTGCCGCCGCCGCCCGCGCGGGGGCCCGCTTCACATGCTGGTCCAGCCAGCGCGTCATTTCCCAAAGCGTGTGCATGACCGACTCGCGGCCGCGATAACCGTGCGCTTCAAGGGGGAGAACGACATAGCGGACGTTCGCGCCCTGGCCCTTCAGCGCCGCATAGAAGCGCTCGCTCTGGACCGGGAAGGTGCCGCTATTGTCGTCGGCTTCGCCGTGGATCAGCAGGATCGGCTCCTTGATCTTCCGGACGTGGGTGAAGGGGCTCATCTGCGTGTAGGTGTCGACCGCCTCCCAATAGGTCCGCTGCTCGGCCTGGAAGCCGAACGGGGTGAGCGTCCGGTTGTAGGCGCCGGAACGCGCGATGCCCGTGCGGAAGAGATCGCTGTGGGCAAGGAGGTTGGCGGTCATGAAGGCGCCGTAGCTGTGCCCGCCCACCGCGATGCGGTCGCGGTCCGCGACGCCCATCGCCACGACCGCGTCCACCGCGGCCTGCGCGCTGGAGACGAGCTGCTGGACGTAGGTGTCGTTCGCCTCGGCGCCGTTGGCGCCGATGATCGGCATCTTCGGATCGTCGAGGATGGCATAGCCCTGGGTGAGCAGGAACAAATGGCTGATGCCGCCCGGCCGCGTGAAGCGGTTCTGCGTGTCGACCACCTGGCCCGCCACCGCCGGATCGGTGAACTCGGTCGGATAGGCCCAGAGCAGGAGCGGCAGCGGACCGTCACGCTTCTCGTCGTAGCCGGCGGGCAGATAGAGCGTGCCGCTCAAATCGACGCCGTCGGCGCGCTTGTAGGTGACGAGCCGCTGGGTGACGCCGGCAAGCTGCGGCGCGGGATCGGGGAAGCGCGTGATCTGAATGGGCTCGCCGCCCGAGCGGGTGCGCAGGAAGAGGTTCGGCGGATCCAGCCGGCTCTCGCGGCGGGTGAGCAGCCGCTCGCCATTGTCGTCGAGCAACGCGACAAGAGACTCGTAATAGGGCGCTTTGGCTTGCCACAGCCGCTCGGTCTGGCCGCTTGCCACATCCATTCGGGCGAGGAACGGGAACTCGCCTTCCCGCGAAGCCCCGGGCGCGCTCATGAAAACGCCGCGGCCGTCGGCGGTGAAATGCATCACCGGGCGGCCTTGCGCGTTGGGGCGCATCACCGGCTCGCCGGGATCGTTGTAGCGGTCCTGGAAATTGCGCTCGACGATGACCCTGCCCTGGCCGGGCTGGGAGGGGTTTACCGCGATGCGCGTCTCGCGCCGGGTGTTCCACCATTGCGAGCGGACCACCGCATAATCGTCGCGGCCCCAGGCAATGCCGGTGAAGCGGTCCTTGACGTCCACCAGGGTACGGGGAGCGCCTGTGAAAGGCGCGTCGAGCATCAAGACGCGATCGCGGATCGGCACGTCGCGGCGGATGTCGCCTCCGTCCTGCGCTTCAGCCCAGACGAGGGTGGAGGGCTTGTCCGCGCGCCATTGGGCCGAGCGGGGACCTGGAGCAACGGCATCGAATTGAGTCGGGATATCATCCCTCAGCGGCAGGTCGGCGAGCTTGCGAACGACCCCGCCGCTCATGTCGGTGACATTGATCTCCGTCGGGAAGAGCGCCGCGGGGACGACGTAGCTGAAGGGCCGCTTGATCCGGGTCTGGAGCAGGTAGCGGCCGTCCGGCGAGGCGCTGGCGCCGATCAGCAGGCCGGGGGCGCCGACCATGCGCGCCGCGCCCGCGAGCGGCACGAGCGCGAGCTGCGAGGTGAAGTGGTGGGCGAACAGGGCTTCGTCGGTTTGGTTGCGCAGGAGGTCCTGATAGGTGCGCACGGGGGCGGTGCGGCCGGCATTTTCCTGGACGAGCGGGCCGGACGGAACGCCGCCGGCGGCGGGCGCGGTGCCGCGCCCGGCCGGAACCATCCGAACCATCAGGCCCGAGCTGTCCGGAAGCCAATCATAGCCCGAGCCGAAGGTCGCGTTCACAACGGCGGCAGTCAGCCGGCGAGCCTTGGCCGTGGCAGCATCGGCGACCCACAGTTCGAGCCCGGTCGGCCGGTCCATCAGAAAGGCGATGCGCTGTCCGTCCGGCGACCAGCTCGGCGAGGTGAAGCGGGCGCCGGCGGGGAGGGCGACGCCCGCGCGGCGCCTGGCCCGACCGGTTGAAACGAGAGCGCATTGAGCCAGCCCACGCGGCTGTTGGCGGGGCCGTTGTTGCGCGGATTGATGCGGTAGCCGGCAAGCTTGAGGTCGGGCTCGGCAAGCTCGGCGATCGGCGGGAGATTGGCGCGGCCGAGAAGAGCGATCCTGTCGCGCCGCGGATTGACCAGCGGCGCGGGCGTGGGCGGCGTGTCCAGGATCTGAGAAATCGGCGCCGGCGGCGTCATGTAGCCGCCGGCAGCGGCGGGCGCGCTCCTGTCCTGAGCCGTCGCGGGAAGCGAGGCAACCAGGAGAAGGACCGCCGATAACCGGGTGAAATGCCCAAACCGCATCGATCTCTCCTAGATTGGCACGCGCGAGGCAGCTTCTATAACCAAGATTCAGGGCGTCGCCAGCCTTCCGGCAGCCCGCGGTTCGGGGGCGACGTTGATCGACGGCACCGGAGTGCCGCAGGGTCTCGGCGCTGCGCACTTCCTCTGGCCCAAATCACATGCAATAGCTTTGGCGCCACTGAAGAACGGATTCCCGATGCTCTCGCGACTGCAATCCTCCGCCCTCGCCCTTGCCTTCGCCCTTTCCGCCGGCGTGCCGCTGCACGCGCAGACACCGGCGCCGGGACCGACCCAGCCCAAGGAAGCCGACAAGCCGATCCCGGAGCCGAACGTCTCGGTGACGCGGCACAGCGGCACCTTCGGCGGGCAGCGGATCGGCTATACGGCAACCGCCGGCGAGACCTACCTCAAGGATAAGGACGGCAATCCCAAGGCGAGCATCTTCTCGATCTCCTATGTGAAGGAGCCGCGCGATCCGGGCCGGCCGATCACCTTCCTCTTCAACGGCGGCCCCGGATCGGGGTCGCTCTGGCTCCACATGGGCGCTTTCGGTCCCAAGCGCGTCGCCATCCCTTCGGACGCGCGCGACGACGGCGCGCCGCCTTATCCGGTGCTCGACAATCCCGACAGCCTGCTCGACGTCACCGACATCGTCTTCATCGATCCGGTCGGAACCGGCTTCAGCCATGCGCTTGGGAAAACCGAGGCGAAGGAATATTGGGGCGTCACCGCCGATGCGAAATCCGTCGCCGAGTTCATCCGCATCTGGCTGAACCGGAACGGCCGCTGGAACTCCCTAAATATCTCGGCGGCGAGAGCTACGGCACCACCCGCTCGGCCGCGGTGGTGAACGAGCTCGAGGGCACGTTCAACGACGTGTCGCTGAACGGCGTGCTGCTGATCTCCACCATTCTCGATTTCGGGGCGCAGGCGAACGTGCCGGGCAACGAGATGCCCTATGTGCTGTTCCTGCCGTCCATGGCCGCGGCGGCCCATTTCCACGGCAAGGCGCCCGATGCGCCCCCGCTCGACGCCTTCGTCGATGAAGCCCGCGCTTTCGCGATCGGCGACTATGCCGCCGCGCTATTGAGGGGCAACGCGCTCAAGGGAGACGATCGCGCTTCGATCCGGCGGCGGCTCGCCCGCTATACCGGCCTTTCGGAGCAGTTCCTGGACGAAGCGGATCTGCGCGTCACCGACGAGCCGCTTCTACAAGGAGCTGCTGCGCGACCGCGGGCTCACCGTGGGGCGGCTCGACGCGCGCTACACGGGGCGCGACTTCGACAATGCGGGCGAACGGCCGGATAACGACCCCAGCTTCTACGGGATCGACGCCGGCTATACGGCGGCGCTCAATGCCTGGGTCCGCGACGGCCTCAAATACCAGACCGAGCGGCATTATTCGACCATCGGCGGCGTCGGCGACTGGGATTGGAATATCGGCGGCGGTGAAGCCCGATACTACAAGAATGTCGCGCCCTATCTGGGCAAGGCGCTGCGCGAGAATAGCGGGATGCGGATCCTGGTCGCGCAGGGCTATTTCGATTTCGCCACGCCCTTCTTCGGCGCGGAATATTCGCTGAGCCGCACCGGCTTCCCGCAGGACCGGATCGATTATCAATATTACGGCTCAGGGCACATGATGTACGTCCGCGACGACGACCGCGCCAAACTGAGCCGCGACATCAGGAACTTCATCCGCAAGAGGTGAGGGCAAGGGTCCAGACCTGTACTTTATGAGGCCATGATGGTGAGGAGGATGAGCCCGCAAGGAGCGCGCGCGAAGGCGTGGCGGGCACCACGGCGAGCGCGGTCGACGCTGCGGATCGCCGTCCTTGGCACCACCCCGAGGGGCAAGGGGACAGCAGGTTGCCATGTCCCCCGGACATGGCTGCGGACTGCCAGGGGCAGTCCGCACCTGCTGTTTGGCGCATGGCTGCGTTGCTCGATTGGCAGATAGTGCCGCTATCTGCCGCACTCGCGCCTTGCCCTGCGCCAAATCTCCCCTTGTCACGGCCTCATAAAGTACAGGTCTGGACCCTCGGCTTGGGATCGAGACGAACCAGCGTGCGAAGGCTGCTGATCCTGGCTCTGGCGCTTGCATGCGGAGCGGGCGCGGCCGCCCAGGCCCCCTCCGGCGCTCCCCCCTTGCTTCAGCCCCACTATGCCCGGGCGATCGCGAACGAAATCTCGGGATCGGCCGCCAAGCGCACCATCCATGAACTGTCGCTTCATCACCGGATGCGCGGCTCCACGGGCTTCGGAAACGCGGCCGCGCTTATCCGGCGCGAGCTCGCCCGGCACGGGATCGACCAAGTCGATGTGATCTCGTTGCCGGCCAATGGGGCCGTCTTCTACGGAACCCAGCGTTCCCGCCCGGGCTGGAATGCGAGCTTCGCCGAGCTTTGGGAGCAGAAGCAGGAAGGCGGGCGCTGGACCGACGATGTACGGATCGCCTCCTGGGCGGACCAGCCGATCGTGCTGGCGCAGGACAGCGTCAGCGGCCGCGCGGAGGCGGAACTGGTGGACATCGGTGCCGGCACCTCGCCCGCCGATTACCAGGGCAAGGAGCTCAGCGGAAAGCTGGCTCTCACCTCGTCGCAGCCCGAGGCGGTCGCGGACATGGCCATCGGCCGGCATAAGGCGGCCGGGATCATCTCCTGGGCGCAGAACCAGCGCCAGGCCTGGTGGGGTGAAGACCAGACTTTGATTCGGTGGGGGCATTTGAAGACGTTCGGCGAGCATCCCACCTTCGCCTTCATGGTCTCGCCGGCGCGCGCGCGCGCCTGGCAGGAACGGCTTGTCCGTGGTGAGGCGGTCCGCCTGCGGGCCGACGTGCAGGCAAAGCGGGAACCGAGCGCCTATCTCATCCCGACCGCGGCGATCGCCGGCCGCGACGGGAGCAAAGAGATCGTCTTCTCCTGTCACCTCGATCATCCCTCGCCGGGTGCGAACGACAATGCCAGCGGCTGTTCCGCCATCCTGGAGATCGCGCGAAGCCTGGACCGGCTGGTGAAAGACGGCACGCTTCCGCAACCGCAGCGGACCATCCGCTTCCTTTGGCCGTGCGAGATCGAGTGCACGATCGCGCTGCTGAACGCCCGCCCGGAATATGCGCGGCGGACGCTTGCGACGATCCACCTCGACATGGTCGGCGGGAACACGGAGATCACCAAGTCGATCCTCCGCGTCCATGGCACCCCGCCGAGCCTGCCAAGCTTCGTCAGCGGCGTGGGCTTCGCCTTCGGCCGCTATGTAAACGATCAGTCGCTCGCCTTTGCGAGCTCGGGCCAGGCCGCGATGCCGCTCGTCGACCCTGAGGGCGACAGGAGAGCGCTCCAGGCGGAGGTGGGTGGCTTCAACCAGGGCAGCGACCATCAGGTCTGGACGGAAGGCAGCTGGCGGATCCCGGCCCTCTACATCGCCGACTGGCCCGACCGCTACATTCACACCCAGCGCGATCTGCCCGCCAACATCGACGCCACCAAGCTGAAGCGGGCGATCTTCATCGGAGCGGCCTCGGCCTGGTATCTCGCCAATCTCGACGAATCCGGCGTGCCGAGCCTCTCTCGCACGTTGCGCACCGAAGCGCTTGAGCGCGCGGCCGGGACGGCGCGGCGGGTCGATGCGCTTCGGCAGGCTGGTGCCGATGAGTCCGATCTCGCCAACATCTGGCGCCATCATTTCGATCACGAAGCGGCGGTGGCGGACTCGATCGGGCGTTTCACGGCAGTGCCCGCGCTTGTTCTTGGCGAGACGCGCCGGACGCAGCAGGCGCTGCGAAATATGCTCGGAATTCAGTCGGCACCCGGCCGGCCGGCGGGAGCCGATGCGATCGTCTATCGCCGCGTGGCCGCGCTCAAGGGGCCGATGGACGGGTTCGGCTATAGCTGGTTCGACGACAATCTCGCCAAAGCAGGCCTGGAGCGGCCGGCCCTCCTTGCCCGGACGGCGGCGGGCGAGGGGCCGGGGTTCGGCTACGAAGCGCTGAACCTGGTCGACGGGCGGCGAACAGTGCAGCAAATCCGCGACGATCTTGCCGCGAGCGTGGGACCGGTGCCGCCCGAGGAAGTCGCCGCCTACCTCGCGGCTCTCGCGCGGCTCGGCGTGATCGAACCCGGCCGCCGCTAGGACGTTCCCGGGCCGAGGAGAAGAAGCATGGATTCACTGGTCACGACGCAATGGCTGGCGGCGGAGCTTGGCGCGCCCGACCTTCGGGTGATCGACGCGACCATGTTCCTGCCCGGTACTGGGCGCGATGCGCGCGCGGAATATGAGGCGGAGCATATAGCGGGCGCGGTGTTCATGGACCTCGACGAGATCGTCGACACGGAAAATCCCGCGCCGCACATGTTCCCGCCCGAGCACAAGTTCGCCAGCCGCATGCAGTCGCTGGGGCTCGGCGACGGGCAGCGTTTCGTCGTCTACGACAACTCGCCCCTGCACAGCTCCGCGCGCGCCTGGTGGATGTTGAAGAGCTTCGGCGCCCATTATGTAGCGATCCTCGACGGCGGCCTCGTCAAATGGAAGGCCGAGGGGCGGGCGCTGGAGAGCGGCAAGCCGCAGGCGAGGCATGCTCATTTCACGGCCGCTCTCGACGGCGATGCGATCGCCGACAAGGCGTTCGTCAGCGGCATCCTCGGTTCCGGGGAGCATCAGATCGTCGATGCCCGAAGCGCCGCGCGCTTTGCCGGGGAGGAGCAGGAGCCGCGGCCGGGCCTTGCCTCCGGGCATATTCCCGGCTCCAGGAACCTTCCGCAAACGAGCTTCTTCAACGCCGACAACAGCTGGAAGCGGGAGGATGCGCTCCGCGCCGCGTTCGACGGAGCGGGCGTCGATCTTTCGAAGCCGATGGTCGCCACCTGCGGATCGGGCGTCACCGCGGCGGTTATCCTGTTCGGCGCCCACCTCCTGGGCAAGACGGATATCAAGCTCTACGACGGCAGCTGGTCCGAATGGGGCGCGGACCCGGCGCTTCCGAAAGCGAGGGGGCAAGCGTGAGCGGCGATGGCGACCGGCCGGGCACTCGCATCGTCGCCGGCGGGCGGCGCAGCGAGTGGACCCGAGGAATAGTCAACCCGCCCGTATGGCGCGCCTCGACCATCCTGTTCGACAGCGTCGCCGAAATGCGCGCCGCCTATCCGCCCGAGGACGGCCGCCTTTATTACGGCCGCAACGGGACGCCGAGCCAGTGGTCGCTCGCCGAGGCGCTGACCGACCTCGAACCGGGGGCAAAGGGAACGCGCCTGTTTCCGTCGGGCGTCGCGGCGATCTCGGCGGCGCTGATGAATGTGCTCCGGCCTGGCGATGAGCTGCTGATGGTCGACAGCGTCTATGCGCCGACACGGAAATTCTGCGACGGCCTGCTCAAGCAATATGGCGTAACCACCCGCTACTACGATCCTCTGGTGGGGGAGGGCATCGCCGATCTCCTCACCGACGCCACTCGGGCGATCTTCCTCGAAAGCCCCGGCTCGCTCACCTTCGAGGTGCAGGACGTGCCCGGCATCTGCGGGATCGCGCGGGAGCGCGGGGTCGTCACCCTGCTCGACAATACATGGGCGACGCCGCTCCTCTTCCCGGCGATCGCGGCAGGGGTGGATTTCTCCATCCTCTCCTGCACCAAATATGTGGTCGGCCATTCGGACGTGATGATGGGCTCGGTCACGACCACCGAAGAGCATTGGCCTTATCTCTGCGAGACCAGCCGCGCGCTCGGCCAGCATGTGAGCCCTGACGACGCTTTTTTAGCGCTGCGTGGCCTTCGCACGCTCGGCGTCCGCTTGAAGCGGCACGAGGAGAACGGCCTTGAAGTCGCCCGCTGGCTTTTGGAGCAGCCGCAGGTGGGACGAGTGATCCATCCGGCTTTCCCGGACTGCCCCGGCCACGAAAGCTGGACGCGAGACTTCAAAGGCGCTTCCGGCCTGTTCTCATTCGTCCTGAAAGGCGGCGGCGAGGCGGCGCGGGCCCGGCTGATCGAAAGCCTCAGGCATTTCGGCCTCGGCTATAGCTGGGGCGGCTATGAGAGCCTCGTCCTGCCGATTGATCCTCAGCGCGTCCGGAGCGTTAGCAAGCCGGAGGAGGAAGGACCGATGGTGCGGCTCCATATCGGGCTCGAAGACCCACAGGACCTGGTCGAAGATCTTGCTGCTGGATTGGCTGCCTACGGGGCCGCTGCGTGACCGACTTGGCCGCGTGGGCGGGAATGCTGGACTATCACGATCTGGTTGCCGCCGGGGTAAGCGTGGCGATCGTGCTGCTCGGCTGGGGCGCGGCGATCCTCACCGCGCGCAAGGCGGGTCCGCGCATGGCGGAATTCTGGGAGCAGCGCGCCGGCGCGAGAAGCGAGGGGATCGCCGCTCGGATGTGCGAGCTGGTCCGCTACCTCATCGCCTCCCTCATCCTCGCCATCGCGTTCAATGCGGACGATTGGCCTCCGCTCGCCTCCTTCATCCTCGGCCTGGCGCTGGCGGCATCGACGGCGCTGCTGATCATCGGCCTGGTGCGCGGACTTCACATGCCGCGCTGGGTGGCTTTGCTGCTGGCGGGCTTCGCGTTCGTGGCGATTTTCGCCAGGTCGATCGGCGGATTGAAGCCGATCACCGACGTGCTGAACCGCGTCGGCTTCACCCTAGGCACCACCCGTGTCTCGCTGCTTTCGGTAATCGACATCGGAGTCACCCTGCTGGTGCTGCTGGCGGTCGTGCGGCTGGTGAGCCGGGTCGCCAACCAGTCGATCAAGCGCACCAAGAGCCTCGATCCGACGCAGCAGCTGCTCACCCAGAAGCTGGTCGGCGTCGCGCTCCTCGTGGCCGCCTTCTTCATCGGCATCGACATCGTCGGCATCGATCTCACGGCGCTTGCAGTCTTCTCCGGGGCCTTCGGCCTTGCCGTCGGCTTCGGGCTTCAGAAGACCTTCGGCAACCTCATCGCCGGCATCATCCTGCTCATGGACCGCTCGATCAAGCCGGGCGACGTGATCGTGGTTGGCGAGAGCTTCGGCCACGTCAGCAAGATCGGGGTCCGGGCGGTCTCGATCGTCACCCGCGACGGCAAGGAGCATCTGATTCCGAACGAGAACCTGATGACGCAGGAGGTCGAGAACTGGTCCTATTCGAGCCCGAACGTGCGCGTGCACATCCCCGTCGGGGTGGCTTATGACAGCGACCTGGCGCTGGCCCAGAAGCTGATGGTGCAAGCGGCAATGGAGCCGGAGCGGGTTCTGAAAGCACCCAAGCCGACTGTGTGGCTGCGCGCGTTCGGGGAAAGCTCGGTGGACCACGAGATACTGGTCTGGATCGCCGATCCCGAAGCGGGTGTGGGCAACGTCCAGTCCCAGATCCTCAACCGGCTCTGGATCCTGTTCAAGGAGAACAGGATCGAGATCCCGTTCGCGCAGCGGGACATCAGGGTGAAGGAGTGGCCCCAGAGCCTTCCCGAACCACCGCCGGCTGCAGCAGCAAAGTGAGCGCGCCGAGGCCCTTTTCCAGCTCATCCGCCAGCTGGCGGGCCGCGGCGGGCGAGCGGCTTTCGCCGGCGGCGAGCAGCGCTTCGACCCCGGCGGCCGACCAGGCGGCGATCTCGATGGCGACAATGCCGAAGCGGCGCTGCACGATCGGCTCCGCTTCGAGATAGGCGCTGGTGATGCGGACGGCTTCATCGAGCGCGGCCTCGGCGATGGCCGGTGCCGCTTGACGTCCCGAAAGCTCCTCGACGAGGCGGAGCACGTGCCGCAGCTGCGCGACCTGGGGGCCGGCATCGATCGGCAGGTTTGTGCCATAGCTGTGGGACTGGTGCCTCATCGCGCCCTTTCTTTAGCCATCGCGCGCCTAAAGAAGCGCTAACGGCATTGCAGCCACGGGCCGGCTGAGAGCACTTCCCGAAAAAGTGGGAACCGGTTTTTCGGCCGGGAATGATCTCCAGATGCGATGGATCCGGATCCGGCCTTTTCTGATCCGACAAGGCGATTCCGCCTTGGCGGGAAAGGCTCCTAACGGGCAGGGGCGGCGCTGCTTTTCAAAGGATGTTTGCAATGCGATTTGCGCCTGTCTTGGCCGCTCTCACGCTCGCCGGCCTTTCCGTGCCCGCTGCCGCCCAGGAGGACACCGACACCGAGATCCCCGCCGCCGGCGGCCTCAATGTCAGCGGAGAGATCAACCTGCTTTCCGATTTCCGCTTCCGCGGCATTTCGCGGTCGGACGAGGATCCGGCCCTGCAAGGCGCGCTGACCGTCTCCGCACCGGGCGGATTCTACGCCGGCGCGCGCGGGACGACCTTGAAGGATGTCGGCGACTTCGGCGACGTGCAGCTGGATCTCTATGCGGGCTACAATGCGGATCTCGGCCTCGGCACCTCGGCCGACTTTGGGCTCATGTATTTCGTCTTCCCGGACGGCAGTGGGAAGACGGACTATTTCGAGCCCTATGCGTCCGTCTCGCACCAGCTTGGGCCCGTGCTCGGCACTGCCGGCGCGAAATATGCGCCCGAGCAGGATGCGATCGGGGGCGAGGACCTGCTCTATCTGTTCGGCGAGGTCGAAGCCGCCATTCCGCTGACGCCGCTGACGCTCACCGCTCAGGCCGGGCACCAGGATGCCGGGGCAATCGGCGACTATTGGACCTGGTCGCTCGGCGCGCGGGCGGCGCTGGGCCCGTTCAATGCGGGCATCCGCTATGTCGACACGGACCTGCCCGCGCTCCCCAATGCGGATGCGGGCCTGGTGCTGAGCCTGGGGTTGCGGTTCTAACCCTCTCCCTGCAGGGGAGAGGGAGGGCCCATTGCATCCGCAATGGGAGGGTGCGGGCGCCTTCGCCGACCTTCACATGCTTCCCACCGCTTCGCGGCGCCTTCCTCTCAAATGGGAGAGGAGGATTATTGCGGAGTCGAGGTGCGCGCTTCCTGGCCGTCGCCTTCCGGCACGGCGAGAATGGTCTGGGTCGTGGCGCCCTTGTCGACCACAGTGGTTCCGGGATCGCCGACGACCGAGCGGGCGCCCGGGGCGGCGGAGCTGGCGTTGGACTGCTGGAGGATCTGCTGCTCGGCGGCGCTGCGCGGGGCCGGACCGCCGAACAGGGTCTGGATCGCCTGGGTGCGCGAATCGGTCGCCGGGGCAGCCTCGCCGGGCCGCGGCGGCGTCAGAGCGAAATCGGGCGGCACGACCAGGGGCGCGTTGCGTGCCACGGCAAACTCGTCCGGCGAGTTGCGGCCGCCCAGCCCTCCGGAGGCGCAGCCCGCCAGCAGCAGGGTCGAAGCCGACGCGGCCAGAGCCAATTTCACGATACGCATGTTCATACTTCCTTCCGAGGGGCTTCCGGTCGCGCGTCAGCAGCGCCCGGAACAGCAGCAGCAGCACGCCGATGGTAATGGCAGCGTCGCCGACATTGAAGATCAAAAATGGTCGCCACTCGCCGAAGTGCAAGTCGGCGAAATCGACGACATAGCCGAAGCGGATGCGATCGAGGATATTGCCGAACGCTCCGCCGAGCACGAAGCCCAGCGCAATGGCGTCGTCGCGGCGCTTCTCGCGCCACAGCCAGATCACCACCCCGATCGCGATCGCGGCGGTGAGCGCGACCAGCAGCCAGCGCCCCACTTCGCTGTCGGCGGTGAGGAAGCCCATCGACACGCCCCTATTCTCGACCCAGCGAAGGTCGAAGACGTTGAGGAGCCGGATCTCGCCGCGGGTCTGGAGCTCGAGCGGATAGGTGACGATCCACTTGGTGAGCTGATCGAGGAAGAAGATGATCGCGGCGAGGCCGAAGCCGAGCGCACGGTGGTTCGTCCCGTCACTTGCACGAACGCGGGACTTCGTTTTGCCCGGTGAGCCGGACTGACGGGCAGAGGCTTCAACGTCCATTCACGACCCCATCGCAGCGGGCGCAGAGCGCGCCGTCCTCCTCGACCTCCGGCAAATAGCGCCAGCAGCGGCCGCATTTGTCGCGTTCCGTACGCGCGATGGCAATCGCGTCGGCATCGCCGCGATCTGAGGCGTGGAGTTCCGAAACGATGCAGATTTCGCTGAAATCCACCGAATCAATCGCCTTTGCCGCAGCGTCTTCCGCCAATGTGAGGCTCACCTTCGCCTCGAGGCTCGATCCGATCACCTTGTCCCGGCGCAGGGGCTCGATCGCTTCGGTGACGCGCGTGCGGACCGCCCGGATCGCCTCCCAGTTGGCAGCGAGGTTTCCATCGCGCCAGCCGGCGTCGATCTCCGGCCAGGTCTGGAGGTGGACCGAGCCCGCCTCGGGATAGCGGCTCTGCCACACTTCTTCGGCGGTGAAGCAGAGGACCGGGCTCACCCAGCGCACCAAGGCCTCGAACACGATGTCGAGCACGGTGCGATAGGCGCGTCGCTTCGGCGAGCCCGGCGCGTCGCAATAGAGGCTGTCCTTGCGGATATCGAAGAAGAAGGCGGAAAGGTCGTCGTTGGCGAAGGCGGTGATCGCACGCGTGTAGCGGTTGAATTCGAAGCCTTCGGCCGCCGCGCGGAGCTCGGCGTCGAGCTCGGCGAGGCGGTGGAGCACCCAGCGCTCGAGCTCCGGCATGTCGGAGACGGGCAGGCGTTCCTCGGCCCTGAAGTCGCCGAGCGCGCCGAGCAGATAGCGGAAGGTGTTGCGCAGCTTGCGATAGGCATCGGAGGTGCCGGCGAGCACCTCCTTGCCGATGCGGACATCCTCGAAATAGTCGGTCGAGGCGACCCACATGCGCAGGATGTCGGCGCCGTTGTCGCGGATGATGGCCAGCGGATCGACGACGTTGCCGATCGATTTCGACATCTTGCGGCCCTGCCCGTCGAGCGCGAAGCCGTGGGTCAGTACCGCGTCGTAAGGCGCCCGGCCGCGGGTGCCGGCGCTTTCGAGGAGCGAGGACTGGAACCAGCCGCGATGCTGGTCGGAGCCTTCGACATAGAGATTGGCGCGGACGTCCTCGCCGTAACGCGCCTCGACCACGTAGGAGTGGGTGGAGCCGGAATCGAACCAGACATCGAGGATGTCCATCACCGGCTCGTAATCTTCGAGGCTGTAGCCGTTGCCGAGCAGCGCCTGGTGGTCGGCCGCGAACCAGGCATCGGCGCCGCCTTCGTGGAAGGCGCGGATGATGCGGGAATTGACCACCGCATCCTTGAGATATTCGCCCGATTTGCGGTGGACGAAGAGCGCGATCGGAACGCCCCAGGCGCGCTGGCGGCTGATCACCCAGTCGGGGCGGCCCTCGACCATCGATCGGATGCGGTTCTTCGAGCGGGCGGGGACCCAGCGCGTTTCCTCGATGGCCTGGAGGGCGGTGGCTCTCAAGCCCTCTCCCTCGAGGGAGAGGGTTGTGAGGGTGTCGGGTGCTGGGATGTTCTTCGAGGCCTTGGACGCTCGCTGCTGCTCGCTCCCCCTCACCCCGACCCTCTCTCCCCGCCGGGGAGAGGGAGGAGCGTCCATCGGGATGAACCATTGGGGGTGCAGCGGAAGATGATCTTGGCCTTCGACCGCCAGCTGTGCGGATAGGAGTGGCGGAAGTCGGCGCTGGCGGCGAGGAGATCCGCCCGCTTCGCGCAGGTCGGGTTGAGCAGATCGGCCCGTCGGGCGCGTTGAACTTCGGGTTGATGACCGAACCTCTGCCCGCCGAGCCGGTTCCCTGCCGTCGTCGGTGACTCGCGGTAGCGGCCGTCGTCATGGCGACATGTGGCGAAGCCGGGGTCGATCGCCGTAGGCTTGGCATAGAAGCCGCCACAGCAGGACGAGTCGTCCTGCCCCGCCATCAGCCGGGCTCGATCCGACATGTGGACGAGGCCGGTGCTCTGGTCGGTGGTCCACGAAATCGCCTTGGAGGAGGATCGCTACCCCGGCGGCCGAGGCACAAGGTCCGCATATTCACGTAAATGACCGCTTCCATATGCGATCGCCTGATTGACCGGGATCGTCCAGGGCGTCGTCGTCCAGATCACGGCATGGGCGCCGACCAGCGCCGGGATCGGGCTCTCGACGATCTCGAAGCCCACGTCGATCTGCGTCGAAATGATCTCCTCATATTCGACCTCGGCCTCGGCCAGCGCGGTCTTCTCGACCGGCGACCACATGACCGGCTTGGCGCCGCGATAAAGCTGGCCGCTTTCGGCGAATTTCAGCAGCTCCTCGACGATCTTGGCCTCGGCCTCGAGCTTCATGGTGAGATAGGGATCGTCCCACTCGCCCATCACGCCGAGGCGCTGGAACTGCTCGGCCTGGACCGCCACCCATTGCTCGGCATAAGCGCGGCATTCGGCACGGAACTGGTCCTTGGGGACCTCGTCCTTGTCCATCTTCTTCTTGCGATAGGCTTCCTCGATCTTCCATTCGATCGGCAAGCCGTGGCAATCCCAGCCGGGCACATAGGGCGCGTCCTTGCCCATCAGGCTTGCCGAACGGACGATGATGTCCTTCAGGATCTTGTTCATCGCATGGCCCATATGGATGTCGCCATTGGCGTAAGGCGGGTCGTCGTGGAGGATGAAGCGCTCGGCGCCTTTGCGGGCCTCGCGGAGCTGGCGATAGAGCCCCGTTTCCGCCCAGCGCGCGATCGCCGGCTCTTCTGCGCGAGGCCGGCTTTCATCGGAAAATCGGTCTTCGGCAGGAAGACCGTGTCGCGCCAATCCTGGGTGGGGGTGTCGGGTTTATCGGACATTGCCGCGCGATTAGCGGGGATGGAAAGGATAAGCTAGGGGAGGATCACCGCCCCAAAGCCGGGCCGACATTGTAGATGTCCTCGACCCAGAGGTAGCCGCGGAAGCTGCGGGGAACCTCGTTCAATTGCTCGGGCCGCTCGATGCCGACCGGCGCGTCCTCGTTCTCCAGGTCGCCCATCACGATGGTGGTGGCTCCGACGCGGGTGTCGGCGCGGATCGGTCCGCCATGCGGGCGAGGAAGCGGTTCGGCCAGCCCCAGATCGCCCATTGATAGTCGATGAGCGGGAGCCCATCAAGGTGGCATGCCGCGCCAGACCGTGATCGCTTTCGGGCGTGATTGCCGCGCGATTTCGGGCCGGTCCAGCCCCATTTCAGATAATCGATCGAACAGGCCTTCACCCCCGCGGTATCGAACATCCAGGCCTTTGATGCATGCCGGCGCATCCGATCGAGCACCGGCCGGGGTCCGTAAAAGGCGATCTTGTCGTGGATCGGCATGCCGGCGCGCTGAAAGGCGGCGGCGAGCGCGTCGGCGTCGCCAGGCTCACGCGTCTTGAAATGGAAGATGAGCCGCTGGCTGGGTGCGGCGCGGAGCACTTCCTCCACCGTGGGCATGGCGCCGATCCGGCCGCGCAGGGGGAAGGTCTTGCCGCCATCGGCGGTATAGCCGTAGCCGACGTCGAGCCTCTTGAGGTCCGCGAGATCGTGGTCGCGGACGCGGCCCCGGCCGTCGGTGCGGCATTCGAGCATGGCATCGTGGAAGGCGACCATCTGGCCGTCCCGGCTTTGCTGGACGTCGACCTCCACCGCGTCGGCGCCCAGGAAATAAGCGCGCTGGATGGAGGGGAGGGTGTTCTCGATATAAACATGCTCGGGCTTCCGGATGCGGGTCGCGGTGCAATCCTGGCGCCCGAGACCCTCGCGCGAGAATTGCTGCGCGACGCCGCGATGCGCCACGAGCAGCAGCCGTCCGCGTGGAGCGGGCGCGATCCAGGAGGCGTTGACCAGCGACAAAGTCACCGCGACGACGGCGATGAGGAGGCCCAGGATCTTCCACTTGCTCATGCGAGCCTCCTTCGCGCCTCGGCGCAATCCTCGTCCATCTGCCGCATGAGCGCCTCCAACCCGTCGAACTTGGCCTCAGGCCGGAGGAAGGAGACGAGCTCCACCTCGATGGTCTGGCCGTAAAGATCCCCGGAAAAGTCGAAGAAATAGGGTTCAAGCAGCTCCTTGGGCGGTTCGAAGGTGGGGCGTATGCCGAGATTGGCGGCGCCTTCGAGCAGCCGGCCGTCCGGCAGGCGCCCGCGCACCGCATAGATGCCGAAGCGGGGGCGCAGGTAATTGCCGAGGCTGAGATTCGCGGTCGGATAGCCGATCGTGCGGCCGCGCTTGTCGCCATGCTCGACGACGCCTTCGATCGCGAAGGGGCGAGTGAGGAGGCGCGCGGCCGTATCGCAATCGCCGTCTCGCAGCGCATCGCGGATGCGGCTCGAGGAAACGGCGTCTCCGTCTTGGGCAACCGGGGCGACGGCATCGACCGAGAGGCCGTGTTCGCCGCCCAGCCGCGCCAGCATCTCGACATTGCCGCTGCGGCTTTTGCCGAAGGTGAAATCCTCGCCGGTCACCACGCCGGCCGCGCCGATCAGCTGCTTGATGCGATGCTCGACGAAGGCGTCCCCGGCGGTGGCGGCGAGCTCGGCATCGAAGCGGAAAACGATCATCGCGTCCGCGCCGGCAGCCGCAAACAGCCGCTCGCGCTGACACAGCGTCGTCAGCCGAAAGGGCACGGCATCGGGCTTGAAGAAGCGAACCGGGTGAGGATCGAAGGTGGCGACCAGCACCGGGCGGCCCTCGGCACGGGCCCGCTCGACCGCGCGGCCGACCACCGCCTGATGGCCGAGATGAAATCCATCGAAATTGCCGAGCGCGACGATGCCCCCGCGAAACCGCTCCGGAACCGCCGAGCCGCCGTCCAGCCGCTCCATGGAGGGCGGTATAGAAACTGGCCGCTATGAAAGCTACCGCGCCAACGACGCCACCGTTCGTCAGAAGCTTGTCGGTGCTGAAAGCTCAGCGCCGCTCAAGGCGAACGAAGCTGAAGGCAGGGCGGCCGCTCTCGGCCGGGTGATGCTCGCGGGAGACTTCTTCCCATGTTGTTGGATCCGGCGGCGGCATCAGCGTGTCGCCTTCGGCATCGAAATGCACCTCGGTAAGCTCGAATGCTGTGGCGTGAGGCAGGAGGAGCTCGAATATTTCAGCGCCGCCGATCACGGCGACACGGTCTTCCCCAGCCAGTTGGAGGGCCCCGCCTGGCGACAGCGTTACTTCCGCGCCCTCCGCCTGCCAGCTCGGGTCGCGGGTGAGGACGATGTGGCGTCGGCCAGGCAGCAGTCCGGGCAGGCTGTCGAA
>JAUJOJ010000005.1:132138-173352 GCA_030447665.1 Allosphingosinicella sp.
CGGCGGGGATGTGCCAGGGGAGCTTGCCGTCCCTTCCGATCACCCCGTTGTCGGCACGAGCGACGACGAGCACGATTTCGGGCCCGCCCTCGCCTTTCTTGTTCCCCGGCGAAGGCCGGGGTCCAGTCGCAAGTCTCTCTGGATCCCGGCCTTCGCCGGGAAGCCTTGAGCTCACACGGCCACCGGCGCGGCGATATGGGGATGGGGATCGTAGCCGCTGACGGCGAAATCCCCGAAATCATAGCCGAAGATCGAATCCGGATGCCGTGTGATCTCCAGCTTAGGCAGGGGCCGGGGCTCGCGGGTGAGCTGCTCGCGGAGGAGATGCTCGTGGTTGGAGTAGACGTGGACATCGGCCCCCATCCAGATCGCCTCGCCGGGCCGGTAGCCGCATTGATCGGCGAGCATGCGGATGAGAAGGGCATGTTCGAAGATGTTGAAGCCGAAGCCGAGGCCGAGATCGCAGCTGCGCTGGTAGAGGATGCCGGAAAGGCGCGGCGGCTCGCCGCCCAGGCCGGGCTCGACGAAATATTGATAGGTCATGTGGCAGGGCGGCAGCGCCATCGTGTGGAGCTCGGCGACATTCCAGCCGGTGAAGATGTGGCGGCGGGAGGCGGCGTTTTCCTTGAGGCCGCGGACCAGGGCCTCGATCTGGTTGACTGACGCGCCGCGACGGTAAAGGCCCTCTTCGCCGGCGGGTTCGTAGCTGCGCCAATCCACCCATTGCGCGCCATAGACCCGGCCGAGATCGCCCCACTCCGCGGCGAACGCGTCGTCGGCGAGGATACGGGCCTCGAACGCGTCCCGTGTCGGCCGCTCGCCGGTCTCGCGGACGAAGCGGTCGAGCGGCCAGTCGGTCCAGATGTGGACGCCCTGAGCGACCAGCGGGCGGATGTTGGTGTCGCCCGAGAGGAACCAGAGCAGCTCCTTGACGGCGGACTTCCAGAAGACCCGCTTGGTGGTGAGGAGCGGCACCGTGCCGTCGGAAAGGTCGAAGCGCATGGCGGCGCCGAACAAAGCGCGCGTGCCGACGCCGGTCCGGTCCCGCCGCTCGGAGCCGCGCGACCAGACGTCGCGGATGAGGTCCAGATATTGCTGCTCGGGATGCGGATCGGGCGCGTGGATCGGGAGCGGGGCAGTGCTGCTCAAAAATTCGTCCTTGGCAAAGAAGGCTGACTCGGGCGCCACTCTATCGGCTGGATGGGCAAGCCGCCAGTTGCCGAGCTATGGTGATGCGGGTGATCACGAATGGAGGATTTGAGATTGTGGCGCTGCGGCTTTTCTGTGCCGGCCTCGCGGCCGTTCTGCTCATGAGCGCCCCTTCCGAGGCCGGCGCCGCCCGCCCCCGCGCGCGGGAGGCCGGCATCAGGATCGGCATCCTCCCGCCGGGGCCGCTCAACGCGATCACCGATGTGCCCGGCGTGGCGGTGGGCCACACGACCTTGATCGAAGGGAAATCGATCCGCACCGGAGTCACCGCCGTGCTGCCCCACCGCGGCAACCTTTATCAGGACAAGGTGCCGGCCGCATTCGCGGTGGCGAACGGCTACGGCAAGTTCATGGGATCGACGCAGATCGACGAGCTCGGCGAGATCGAGACGCCGATCCTGCTGACGAATACGCTGTCCGTCCCCGAAGCCGCTGCGGGGGTAGTCGAATGGACGCTTCGGCAGCCCGGCAACGAGCAGGTGCGATCGGTCAACGCGGTCGTCGGCGAGACCAATGACGGCACGCTCAACGATATCCGTGCGCGGGTGGTGACGAAGGAGCATGCGCTCGCCGCCATTGCTGCCGCGAAGGAGGGGCCGGTGGAGGAGGGGGCGGTCGGCGCCGGGACCGGCACCATTGCCTTCAACTGGAAGGGCGGCATCGGGACGAGCTCCCGGCGGCTTCCGCCAAAGCTCGGCGGCCACAATGTCGGCGTGCTCGTGCAGACCAATTATGGCGGCGTGCTCAGCATCGACGGGGTGCGGGTCGGCGAAGCGCTCGGCCAATATATGCTGAAGGACGAGCTCTCGAATTCGAGCGGCGACGGCTCGGTGATCATCGTCATCGCCACCGACGCGCCGCTTTCCGATCGCAACCTGAAGCGGCTCGCCCGCCGCGCCTTCCTCGCCATCGGCCGGACGGGGTCGCCGATCACGAACGGGTCCGGCGATTATGCACTGGCTTTTTCGACCGGCGAAAAGGTGCGGCGGACGCCCGCGCGCCGCGGCGGCGCGAGCGGGGTGGAGGAGCTCCCGAACGATCTCGTCACGCCGCTTTTCCAGGCCGTGGTCGAGGCAACCGAGGAGGCCGTCCTCAACTCGATGTTCAAGGCCGGGGCGGTGGACGGGCATCAGCGCCGCATCGAGGCGCTGCCGGTCGAGCGGGTGTTACAGCTTCACCGGCAAAGCCGCGCGGGGATGGGCAAGTAGGCTACGGTTGATGGCGTGGCAGCCCCACGTCCATTGAACGTCCACCTGAGCTGGAGTATCTACCATGTCGATACGGAGATCGGGATGAATCACTATGTTCGCAAGTGGGGCAACAGCGCCGCGATTCGTCTGCCGGCCTCGGCTATGGCGGCGGCCGGCATCAAGGTGGATGATCCCGTTGAAGTGCGGGAAGAGCAGGGGCGCATCGTGATTGAAAAGGCGCATCCCGATAAGGAGTGTCTGGAGGAGCTGATTGATCGGATCACGCCCGAAAACCGCCACGAGTTGTTGGATTGGGGCCCTCCCGTCGGCAAGGAATTCTGGTGAGCCGGTATATTCCGGATGAAGGAGATATTATCTGGATCTCGCTGGATCCGACGATGGGGCGCGAACAGGCAGGGCATAGGCCGGCCGTCGTGCTGACCCGGGCCAGCTACAACAGGCGTGCAGGGCTCCTGTTCTGCGTACCTCTTACGCGGCGTCTAAAAGGCTACCCATTTGAAGTCTCGATTGGCTCAGGAAAAGAGAAGGGTGCAGCGCTGGTCGACCAAGCGCGGTCGGTGGACTGGAGCAGCGCAGCGTGAGTAGGAAGGTCATGTGGCTCCAGGTGAGCTGGAAGCTATCAGAAGCAAGCTGCGTAAGCTAATCGGCTGATCGTGGGAGCCTGGAGCATTCCCCTACCCCGGCCAATCTTTTGATTTCTTGCGTAGCCAAGCAGCGCCAAAAACCAGCCCCGGTCGAGGAAGAAGCGTTTATCACCTCCCCGTTTATCACCTCCCCACCTTAAACGTCCAGATTGGCAACGTTCAGCGCATTTTCCTGGATGAAGTCGCGTCTCGGCTCCACCACGTCACCCATCAGGCGGGTGAAGATCTCATCGGCAACGTCGGCTTGGGTCACCTCGACCTTGAGCAGCGAGCGGTTCTCGGGATCGAGAGTCGTCTCCCAGAGCTGGTCGGCGTTCATCTCCCCAAGGCCCTTGTAGCGCTGGATTGCGAGACCCTTGCGGCCGGCAGCGAGGATCGCTTCCAGCAGCTCGGTCGGACGGCGCACCAGGACGCCGCGCGCGTCCGGCGCACGGTCGGCGGGAGGGACACCCTCCACCTTCTCGTGCGGCGTGTCGCTGTCGGGATCCGGGTCTTCCCCCTCGGCGATGCCCGCAGCCTTCATCGAAACCAGGCGCGACTGGCTGGCATAGGTCGCCGCCTGCTCGAGGGCCAGGGTATGGAGCTTGCGCGCTTCGGCCGAGACCAGGAATTTGTGGTCGACGATGTGCCAGTCGGTGACGCCGCGCCACAGGCGCTTCAGCACGTAATTGCCGTCCTCGCCGATCTCGCCGGACCAGCTCGCCTCGGCATCGCCGGCCTGCAGCCAGGCGGCGGCGCGAATGAGCGTGCCGGCACGGGCGCCGTCCTTGAGCTCGGGATCGAGCGCGCCGGTGAGCGCCAGCGCCTCGATGATCGCGGGATCGTAGCGGCGCGGAATGTAGCGCATCAACATGCGAACGCGGCGGGCATGATCGGCGAGCGCGTGCAGATCCTGGCCAGACCGCGGCCCTTCCGCGGTTTCGAGGCGCATCAAGCCGATGCCGGCATCGACCAGATATTCGTCGAGCCTGGCATCGTCCTTGAGGTAGACCTCGGAGCGGCCCTTGGCGACCTTGTAGAGCGGCGGCTGGGCGATGTAGAGATGGCCGCGCTCGATGATCTCCGGCATCTGCCGGTAGAAAAAGGTTAAGGAGCAGGGTGCGGATATGCGCGCCGTCCACGTCGGCGTCCGTCATGATCACGATCTTGTGATAGCGCAGCTTCTCGATGTTGAAGTCGTCGCGTCCGATGCCGGTGCCCATCGCCTGGATGAGCGTGCCGACTTCCTTGGAACCGAGCATCCGGTCGAAGCGGGCACGCTCGACGTTGAGGATCTTGCCCTTCAGGGGAAGGATCGCCTGGACGTGCCGGTCGCGGCCCTGCTTGGCCGAGCCGCCGGCCGAGTCGCCCTCGACCAGGAACAGCTCGCATTTGGATGGGTCGCGCTCCTGACAGTCGGCAAGCTTGCCGGGGAGCGAAGCGATGTCCATCACGCCCTTGCGCCGGGTGAGCTCACGCGCCTTTTTGGCGGCCTCGCGCGCGGCGGCGGCGTCGATCACCTTCTGGATGACGGTGCGGGCGTGGGCGGGATTTTCCTCGAGCCATTCGGCGAGCTTGTCGGCGATCAGGCTTTCGAGCGGCTGGCGGACCTCGGAGGAGACGAGCTTGTCCTTGGTCTGCGAGCTGAACTTGGGGTCGGGGAGCTTCACGGAGACGATCGCCGTCAGCCCCTCGCGCATGTCGTCGCCGGTAAGGCTGACCTTCTCGCGCTTCAGGACGCCGCTCTTTTCCGCATAATTGTTGAGGGTGCGGGTGAGCGCGGCGCGGAACGCGGCGAGATGGGTGCCGCCGTCGCGCTGCGGGATGTTGTTGGTGAAGCAGAGGACCTGCTCGTAATAGCTGTCGTTCCATTCGAGCGCGACGTCGATCCCGATATCCTCGCGCTGGCCGTGGACGGAGACCGGCTCCGGGATGAGCGCGGTCTTGGCGCGATCGAGATAGCGGACGAAGGCGGCGATCCCGCCTTCATAATAGAGCTCGACCGATTTCTCCTCCTCGTGGCGGGCATCGGTGAGGACGAGGCGCACGCCGGAATTGAGAAAGGCGAGCTCGCGGAAGCGGTGCTCGAGCTTGTCGAAATCGAACTCGGTGATCTTGAACGTCTCGGCGCTGGGCAGGAAGGTGACCCTGGTCCCCTTCTTCTCGCCGGCCCGACCACTTTCAGCGGCGCTTCGGCATCGCCGTGACGGAAGCGCATGTAATTTTCCTCGCCGTCCCGCCAGATGGTCAGGTCGAGCCATTCGCTGAGCGCATTGACGACCGAAACGCCGACGCCGTGGAGACCGCCGGAGACCTTGTAGGCATTGTCGTCCGAGGTGTTCTCGAACTTACCGCCGGCGTGAAGCTGGGTCATGATGACCTCGGCCGCCGAAACGCCTTCCTCGGCATGGATGCCGGTCGGGATGCCGCGGCCATTATCCTCGACGGACACCGAGCCGTCGGGGTTCAAAATGATCTGGATGAGGTCGCAATGGCCGGCGAGCGCCTCGTCGATCGCATTGTCGGAGACTTCGAACACCATGTGGTGGAGGCCGGAGCCGTCGTCGGTGTCGCCGATATACATTCCGGGCCGTTTGCGGACCGCGTCGAGGCCTTTCAGCACCTTGATGGAATCGGCGCCGTAGGAGTTTTCAGTGGGGGAAGTTGCCATGGCGATTATATAGCGGCGAGGGGGTGAAAACCCAAGGAAATAAGCCGAGTCCCGGGCCTTCTCCAGCGGCTGCGGCAAAGCTCGCGATCAGCCGGATCGGATGCGGCCCTCAGCCACGCAAAGCCAGGTCGCAGAGCCGCCGATGCCAGCGAAAAGCGAGGCTTCGGTCCCGGTGATCCACACCTGACCGCCCCCCGCCTCCAGCCGCTCGAACAGGGCTGCCCGGCGGCTGGGATCGAGATGGGCGGCAACCTCGTCGAGGAGGAGGATCGGGCGGCCGCCGGTCCGATCGGCGACGAGATCGGCATGAGCGAGGACGAGGCCGAGGAGCAGGGCCTTCTGTTCGCCGGTCGAGCAGCGCTCGGCCGGTTGATCTTTGCCCAAATGGGTGACGACGAGGTCGCTGCGGTGCGGGCCCGAGAGCGTGCGCCCTGCGGCCGCATCGCGGGAGCGGCCGCGCGTGAGATCGGCGAGCAGGGCATCGGGATCGTTGCCGTTCCACCCGCCGAGCCCGACCCCGGGTCTGGCGAACGGACCTTCGGCGGCCGAGGCAAGGCGTTCCGCCAGCGCGGCGACGGCATCGTTGCGCGCCGCCGCGAGGGCGGCGCCGTGCTCCGCCATCCGAGCTTCCAAAGCCGAGAGCCAGCCGGTGTCCGGCGCGCCGTCGCCGAGCAGCTTGTTGCGTGCCCGCATCGCCGCTTCGTAGCGCGACGCGTGGACCGCGTGGCCCGGCGCAAGGGCGAGGACCAGGCGATCGAGGAAGCGGCGCCGCCCGCCCGCGCCTTCCACGAAGAGCCGGTCCATGGCGGGTGTGAGCCACAGGACCGACAGCCATTCGGCCAGCGAGGTGGCGGAAGCCTGCGCGCCGTTGATGCGAACCTGGCGCCGCTCGGGGGCCGAGGGAGTGGTGCCGGTGCCGAGATCCACGTCGCCGAGCCGCGCCGCCACGGCGAAGCCGCCGGAGCCGCCGCTGCGCGCCATCTCGGAGAGGTTGGCACCGCGCAGGCCGCGGCCGGGCGAGAGGAGCGACACCGCCTCCAGCACGTTGGTCTTGCCCGCGCCATTATCCCCGGTGAGGACCACGAAACCGGGACCGGGCGCGATCAGCGCGTCGGAATAGGATCGAAAATTTGAAAGGGTGAGACGAACAAGTCCGGGCATCCGCGTCGGACCCTCGCACTTCGAGGCGAACTTTATACCCGCATCGGCATCAGCACGTAGAGCGCCGCGGCCTTGTCGTTCTCGCGCAGCAGGGTCGGGGCGGCGGCGTCGGCGAGGTGGACTTCGACCGTGTCGCCCTCGATCTGGCCGAGGATGTCGAGCAGGTAGCGCGCGTTGAAGCCGATTTCGAGCGTGTCGGCGCCGTAGTCGCCGGGCACTTCCTCGGCAGCGGTGCCGTTCTCGGGGCTGGTGACCGAGAGGGTGATGCGGTCGCGCTCGAGCGCCATCTTGACCGCCCGCGTCTTCTCGCTGGCGATGGTGGCGACCCGGTCGACGCCCTCTTCGAAGCTCCTGGGATCGATGCGGAGCAGCTTGTCGTTGGCGGTCGGGATGACCCGGCTGTAATCCGGGAAGGTCCCATCGATCAGCTTGGAAGTGAGGATCGCATTGCCCAGGCCAAAGCGGATCTTCGATTCCGACAGCGAAAGCTGGACCGTGCCGTCCACTTCGTCGAGCAGCTTGCGAAGCTCGGCCACGCATTTGCGCGGGATGATGATGTCCGGCATGCCTTCGGCGCCGCCCGGGCGCGGCACGGTGACGCGGGCCAGGCGGTGGCCGTCGGTCGCGGCGGCCTTCAACACAGGCGTCGCTTCGTCCGAGACGTGGAAGAAGATGCCGTTCAGATAGTAGCGGGTTTCTTCGGTCGAGATGGCGAAGCGGGTCTTGTCGATGATCTGGCGCAGCGTCGCTGCCGGAAGCTCGAAGCGTGTCGGGAGCTCGCCCTCGGCGATCACCGGGAAATCGTCGCGCGGCAGCGTGGCGAGGTTGAAACGGGCGCGGCCGGCATTGACCTGCATCTTGCCCTCGGCGGCGTTCAGCTCGACCTGGCTTCCCTCGGGGAGCTTGCGGGCGATGTCGAACAGGGTATGGGCCGAGACCGTGGTGGCGCCCGGCTGCTGCACGTTGGCGGGAACGGTTTCGTTGATCTGGAGGTCGAGGTCCGTCGCCATCAGCCGGATCGCGCCGTCTTCGGTGGCTTCGATGAGGACGTTGGAGAGAATCGGAATGGTGTTCCTGCGCTCCACCACCGACTGGACGTGGCCGAGGCTCTTGAGGAGCGTGGCCCGTTCGATCGTCGCCTTCATTGGATCCCCCGAAAGTGGTACTTTCGGGGGGTTGTAGAGCGGCTTACTTCTCGCCGCTAGAGGTTAGTGCCGGCCCAAGCAAAAAGGGCCGGAGCATGGGGGCCCATCGATTACTACGTCGATGGGAACCCATGTCGCTCCGGCCCCTCTCCCAAGCTCGTCATCCCGGCGAAAGTCGGGATCTCAGCGCATCGGGCCGCAGCCCTTCGCGTCGAGACCCCGGATCAAGTCCGGGGTGACGAGCGCTACGCGCTCGTCAGAAGCGGAAGCCGAGGCCGACGACCACCTGGTGGCGGTCGAGATCGATGTCCGTGTCGATATCTTCGGCCTCGAGGTCGTCGAGATCGAAGTCGTCGCTGAAGTCGAGGTTGTTATAGTTCGAATAGCGATACTCGAGCTTGCCGTAGGCGTTCGGGCCGAATAGCTGCTCGATGCCGGCGCCGAGGCGATAACCGTCGACATTGCTGTCGAACTCGAAGCGGTCGCCGCCGCCTTCCACCGCAGACTCGATGCTGGTGTTGGTGTAGCCGGCCTTGGCGTAGACGAGCGTGGTCGGCGTCGCGACGAAGCCGATGCGGCCGCCAACGTAAAGATCGCGGCCGGTTTCGATGCGGGAATTGAAGGCGATCCCGTTGATCGTCTCGTCGGCGTCCTGCTTGCCCGTCGATTCGGTGAACTCACCCTCGACGCCGGCCACCAGGCCGCCAAGGTCGAAGTCGTAGCCGACGCCGACGCCGAACACGAGGCCTTCGATCGACTCGTCGCCCTGATCGTCATTGTCGACCCCGGTGTCATCGTCTTCGCCGGTGCCGAGCGAGCCGTAGCCAAGCAGGCCCTCGATGCGCGGGCCGGTGAAGGGCGACGCCTCGCCGGCGGGCTGCGCCAGTGCTGGGGTGGCAACGCTGCCGGCAAGAAGAGCAGCGAGAATATATTTGCGCATTAATAACTCCGATTTCATGTTAGATGAGGTCCCGTTTGGGAACGGCACGCCAGACGAATAGCGCTGGGTGAAGTTTCATGAACCGCAGATAAACACATTTTTCTGTTGCCACGACGCAACACAACTTAGATTAGACGGTGTCATGCGTGTCTTTCTTTTCTTGCTTATATCTCTGATGCTTGCGGTACCTGTTGCCGCACAGCGACAGTCGCTCGGAATCTTCGGACAATGGGGCGCTTTTCGTGAAACGAAGGGGAACCGCTGCTTCGCGATCGCGGAGCCACAGCCTCAGCGGGGGCGCCTGGAGTGGAAGCCGTTCGCCTCGGTCGGCTACTGGCCGGGCCGAAACGCCAAAGGGCAGGTTCATTTCCGTTTGAGCCGGATGAGGCGACCGGGTTCCGCCCTGATCCTCCGGATCGACGACCGGACGTTTCAATTGGCCGGGGGCGGCGTCAATGCCTGGGCGCCGGACGCCCGGTCGGACGGCGAGATCGTCGGCGCGATGCGGAGCGGGATCGGCATGACCTTGGAGACGCGATCGGAGCGGGGCGGGCTGATCCGCGACGGCTACCAGCTCCGCGGCGCTGCAACCGCGATCGATGCCGCGGCGATCGCCTGCGCCCGGCGGGGATGAGCGCGGGCCGGTTCTTCATCGCCCGCCATGGCGAGACGGTGTTCAACGCGGCGGGCCGGATGCAGGGCGAGGCGGCGCATACGCCGCTCACCCGCGCCGGCTTCGCTCAGGCCGACGAAATGGGACGGGTGCTGCGGGAGCATCTCGGCGGCGGCCCGAAGCTGGCGCTCTGGTCGTCTCCAACCGGCCGCGCGCTGCAGACGCTGGCGATCCTAGCCGAGCATCTGGAGCTCGACTGGCACGCCGCGCGAACGGACGCGCGCTTGTCGGAGATCGACATGGGCAGCTGGGGCGGGCGGCTTTATCGCGACATCCAGGCGGAGGTGGGCGAGTTCGTGGACCGGGCGGCGGGCCTGTTCACGAGGAGGGCGCCGGGCGGCGAATGGTATGACGAGATCGCGGTCCGGCTCGGCGGCTGGCTCGAGGCGCATGAGCACGAGCCCGGTGACCGGCTGATCATCATGCACGGCATCTCCTCGCGCGTGCTTCGCGGCATGTTGACGGGGCGCCGCACCGGCCCGAATGCCGCGCCGCGGTCGCCGATCCGCTCCCGCAAGGATCGGTCACTTGCATCGACAGCGGCGTCGAGACGGTGCTGCACCCGGGCGACGGCGGCTTCGGCGTGTCGCGCCCGCCTGCTTAGCCCAGCCCGTGCTCACCTAGCAAAACCGCGCTCTCTCCCCTACATAGCGCGCATATGACAGCCGCAATGCCGATCCCCGGGCATATCGATCCGGTTCCCGTTCCGCGTCCCGAGTTCGCGGGCGACGATGCGCGCGTCGACCTCGTCGGCCGCTCCCGCGAGGCGATCCGCGATGCCCTGATCGAGGCGGGGATGGAGCCGAAGCAGGCCAAGCTCCGCGCCAAGCAGATCTGGCACCAGATCTACAATCGCGGGGCCTGCGAGTTCGAAGCGATGAGCGACATCGCCAAGCCGCAGCGCGCCTGGCTCGCCGAGCGCTTCGTGATCGGGCGGCCGGACGTGGTCGTGCAGCAGGTTTCGACCGATGGCACGCGCAAATGGCTGCTGAAGACCCGCGATGGCCACGATTATGAAATGGTCTTCATTCCGGACGCGGACCGGGGGACCTTGTGCGTGTCGAGCCAGGTGGGCTGCACGCTCAATTGCCGCTTCTGCCACACCGGCACGATGCGGCTCGTGCGCAACCTCAACCCTTCCGAGATCGTCGGACAGGTGATGCTGGCCCGCGACGCGCTCGGCGAATGGCCGTCCCAGCCCGAAGGGCGGATGCTCTCCAACATCGTAATGATGGGCATGGGCGAGCCGCTCTACAATTTCGACAATGTCCGCGATGCGTTGAAGATCGTCATGGACGGCGACGGACTGGCGCTGTCGAAGCGTCGGATCACGCTCTCCACGTCGGGCGTGGTGCCGATGATGGCGCGGGCGGGCGAGGAGATCGGCGTCAACCTCGCCGTCTCGCTGCATGCCGTGACCAAGGAGGTGCGCGACGAGATCGTGCCCTTGAACCGCAAATACGGCATCGAGGAGCTGCTTGCCGCCTGCGCGGACTATCCCGGCGCCAACAATGCCCGCCGCATCACGTTCGAATATGTGATGCTGAAGGACAAGAATGACAGCGACGAGGATGCGCGCGAGCTCGTGCGCCTGATCCGCAAGTACAAGCTTCCGGCCAAGGTCAACCTCATTCCGTTCAACCCCTGGCCGGGCGCGCCTTACGAATGCTCCTCGGGGGAACGGGTGCAGCGCTTTTCCGACATCGTCTTCGAAGGCGGCATCTCGGCGCCGATCCGCCGGCCGCGCGGGCGCGACATCATGGCCGCATGCGGGCAGCTGAAATCCGCCGCGGAGAAGAAGAGCCGGGCCGAGCTCGACCGGATCGCGGAGGAGAAGCAGGCGGCGCTCGCCTGATCGGCCTCATCAGGGTCTGGACCCTGGCATCTTGTGATCCAAGGCCAAGCCGCTATCAGGCGGCCCAGTCGGAGACTGCTTCTTTATGGCCTCATCCCCGCTGAAGGTCGGCACCAACGAGCAAGATATGGGGATGAGCGCCAGGATTCGCGCTTTCGACTGGTCGAAGACCCCGCTCGGACCGATGGAACATTGGCCGGACGAACTGCGGGTCGCGCTGAGCATTGCCGAGCACAGCGCCTTCCCCACCGCCATCTACTGGGGCCCGGAGCTTCGCCTCCTCTACAACGACGCCTGGGCCTTCATACCGGGCGAGCGGCATCCGGGCGCCCTCGGCCGGCCGGGGCGAGAAGTCTGGTCCGACATCTGGCCGATCGTCGGGCCGCAGTTCGAGCAGGTGCTGGAGACGGGCAGGGGGATCACCGCGCTCGAGCAGATGCTGCCGATCGTGCGGAACGGCGCGGAGCAGGAGACTTACTGGAATTACAGCTTCACGCCGATCACCGACCCGGCCGGCAAGGTGCTGGGCGTGTTCAACCAGGGCAACGAGATCACCAAGGCGGTGGTCAGCGAGCGGCGGCTTGCCTTCCAGATCCAGGTCGCCGACCGGCTGCGCAGCCTTGCCCGGCCGGAGGAGGTCTGGGCTGCCGCCGCTGCCCTGCTCGGCGAATATCTCGGCGCGGCGCGGGTTGGGTTCGCCGAGGTCGACGAGGCCACCGACAGTCTAACGATCGTCCGGGAATGGCGCCGGGCGGATCCGATTCCGGCTCTTCAGGGTCGGACCACCCGCCTGTCCGAGCTTCCGCCCGCTGCCGTTGCCTATTTGCGGACCGGCGAGGTGCTCGCCATTGCCGACGTCGACGAGATTTTACAAGGGAGCAGCGAGGAGGATGCCCGGGTGGGCGCGAAGCTCGGCGTTCGCGCCGTGGTGACCGTTCCGCTGCTTCGCGACGATCGGATGCGGGCCTTGCTCTATGTCCACGATCTGGAGCCCCGGGTCTGGAAGCGGTCCGAAGCCGCGATGGCGCGGGATGTCGCGGAGCGGAGCTGGGCGGCGGTCGAACGCGCCGAAAGCCAGGAGCGGCTTCGGGAAAGCGAGGATCATTACCGCCACACGGTCGAGCTCAACCCGCAGGTGACCTGGACGGCGCTGCCGGACGGGCAGCTCAACCGGGTCTCGCGGCGCTGGTTCGACTGGACCGGAACGACCGGCCTCGGGGAAACCTGGGCCGAGGGGCTTCACCCCGACGACCGGGAGGCGACGTTCGAGGCGTGGGGTCACTCCGTCGCGAAGGGCGAGCCCTACGACATGGAGCACCGGGTGAAGATGCTGGACGGCCGCTATCGCTGGGCACGGTCACGTGCCTTCCCGCGCCGGGACAATGCGGGCAACGTCTGCCTCTGGTACGGCTCCACCGAAGATATCCAGGAGCAGCGGCTCGCCGAGGAGCGCCAGCGGCTGCTGATCAACGAGCTCAACCACCGGGTGAAGAACACATTGGCGACCGTCCAGGCGATCGCCTTCCAGACCCTGAAAGGGGATATCTCGCTCGGCGAGGCGAGGGCGCGGTTCGAGGCACGCCTGCTTGCCCTTTCGCGCGCGCACAATCTGCTCACCGAGGAAAGCTGGGAAGGAGCGTCGCTCGAGCGCGTGATCGCCGACACCACCGCCCATCTCGCCGGCGACCGCGAGCGTTTCCATGTCGAGGGCGAGCCGGTCTTCCTCTCGCCCCGGGCGGCTTTGGCGCTGTCGCTCGCGCTCCATGAGCTCAGCACCAACGCTTTCAAATATGGAGCGCTTTCCGGAGAGGAGGGCAAGGTCCTCATCGGCTGGACGCTGACGGACGAGATCCTGCGCCTTGAATGGAAGGAGAGGGATGGCCCTCCGGTGGCCGAGCCGGCCCGCCGCGGCTTCGGCTCGCGCCTGATCGAGCGCGGGCTCGAGGCGGATCTTGCCGGGCGGGCCGAGCTCCACTTCGAGCCGGACGGGCTGCGCTGCGTCATCGAAGCCTCGCGACAAGCCATCCAGGGGCGGGAGGCGAACCGTGTCTGAGCGCCGCCTCCGGATCCTGATCGTCGAGGACGAGATGCTGGTCGCGATGAACATCGAGGACATGCTGCTCGACCTCGGTCACGAGGTGGCGGGCCTCGCCAGCCGGCTGGAACCGGCTCTGTCGCTGGCCGGCGAAGCGCAATTCGATCTCGCCATGCTCGACGTGAACCTGGCCGGGCAGACCTCATTTCCGGTGGCGGAGATCCTGGCCCGGCGCGGCATCCCCTTCCTGTTCGCCACCGGATACGGCATCAAGGGGATCGCCGAGGAATATCGCAGCTACCCAGTGCTCCAGAAGCCGTTTCGCGCGCGGGATCTGGAGCAGGCGCTCAGCGAAGCGGTCGCCGGTTAGCGCAGCCCTTGCATTCATGAAAGCAGCGCTTTCACGATTTCCCGGAGGACTGGAAGCGATCATCCCCACTTCCGGCCCTCTTTCTTTTTGGGGCGGCTAAACAGTTTCGACGAAGCGCCGCCCTGGAAGGATCTCGAAGCCCGGATCGAACTCGCCGTAATTGCAGGTGAGCTCCTCGCCGACGTCGATATCGCGCAGCGTGTAGCCGGCATCGGGATCTGAGAAGACGGTGTTGGGCGCGTCCGAATGGTTCATGAAGCGGCCATTGTCGAGTTCGACGATCAGCCGTTCGGGATCGTGCGGATAGGGATAGGAATAACGCTCGACAAACGCCTGGATGACCGGCGGAAAGCCCGCCACATCGCCCTGCCGGATAAGGCGGTCGAATGCAGGCTCCAGCTCCCAGATCCGCGTTCCCGCAGGTATCTTCTCGGCGGCGAATATGCCGACGCCCTCGATCGCCGAGGGCGCCACGTAGGTCGGTATCAGCATCATGGTTTCAGCAAAGCGATGATCGGGCAGATCGTTCCGGGTCCGCGGATAATCTAAGGGCCTGATCGGTTGAGGCGGAAGCGCTACGCGCTTGCGCCGAAGGCGTGAATCAGGCCCTTTTCATAAGGTCTAGCGGGCGAGATCGGAAAAGGAGAGCAGCACCAGGCCCGCCGCCACCAGGATGCTCCAGCGGATCGCCCGCTCCGCCTTGAAGTTGCCGGTCCGGCTGAGGACCAGCGCGCTGGTCGGCATCACGACCAGGAACAGGCCGGCGGAAAGGAGGAGCCCGGCCTTGAGGCCCCCGACATGCCAGCCGGCAAGCGCGAGCGCCGCCCAGGCGAGGCAATAAAGCAGGGCATCGAGGTTGAAGCGGCGCAAATCAGTGCGCCACCTGCGGCCCGCGCTGCAGGCCCGAATGGGCGAGCTGCTCGTCGATCTGCGCGACCAGGCGATCGAGGCCTTCGGCGCTGGTCGCTTCGGCGCGGGCGACCAGGACGTCTTGCGTGTTGGAGGCGCGCAGCAGCCACCAGCCATCCTCCGTGTTCACGCGGGCGCCGTCGGTGCGGTTCACGCGCGCGCCCTGGGTTTCGAGACGTTCGAGCACCTCCTCGACCACCGGGAATTTGCGGCTCTCATCGACCTGGAAGCGCATTTCGGGCGTGTTGATCATCCGGGGCATGGCCGAGCGGAGTTCCGTCAGCGAGCCGCCAAGCTGCGTCACCGCGCGAATGAGGCGGATGGCGGCGTAGATCGCATCGTCGAAGCCGTAATATTGGTGGGCGAAGAAGATGTGGCCGCTCATCTCGCCGGCGAGCGGCGCGCCGGTTTCCTTCATCTTGGATTTGATCAGGCTGTGGCCGGTCTTCCACATCACCGGATTGCCGCCGAGCTCAGCGATACGATCGAACAATGCCTGGCTCGCCTTCACGTCGGCGATGATCGTCGATCCCGGCAGCTCCCGCAGCACCGGCTCGGCGAGGATCGAAAGCAGCTGATCGCCCCAGATCACCCGGCCCTCGCCGTCGACCGCGCCGATCCGATCCGCATCGCCGTCGAAGGCGACCCCGAAATCCAGTTTCTTTTCGGCGACGAGCGCTTTCAGGTCCGCAAGGTTCGCCTCGACCGTGGGATCGGGATGGTGGTTGGGGAAAGTGCCGTCGACATCGGTGTAGAGCAGGTGGTGCTCGCCGGGCAGCAGCTTCACCATCCGTTCCAGCACCTCGCCGCCCGCACCGTTGCCGGCGTCCCAGCCGATGCGAAAGGCGGCGCCGTCGAAATCCTGGAGCAGGCGATCGACATACATGTCAACGACATCCGCGTCGGTGGCGGTGCCGCTGCCTTCCTCCCAGTCTCCCTCAGCGGCCATCCGGCCGAGCGTCTGGATGTCCTGGCCGTAAAAGGCGCCGCCCATCATCACCATCTTGAAACCGTTATAATTGCCGGGATTGTGGCTGCCGGTGATCTGGATGCCGCCGTCCACCTCCAGCTCCGCTTCGGCGAAGTAGAGCATAGGCGTCGGCCCCATGCCGATCCGCACCACGTCAATGCCGGCCTCGGTGAAGCCACGGACGAGTTCCGCTTCCAGCGCGGGGAGTGGGTCCGCCCGTCGCGGCCGACCGCCGCGCGCGTGCCGCCGGCGCGGCGGAGCAAGGTGCCGAAGGTGCGGCCGACTGCATAAGCGTCGGCCTCGCCCAACGTTTCTCCGACAATGCCGCGGATGTCATACTCGCGCAAAGAGGTCGGATTGAAACGATGGTTCATTGATGGCTCCGAGAAGGGGTGAGGGTGTGGCCTTAAGCAGACATCGGACAGGATGAAAGTGCCGATATGGCCACCGCGCGTGCATGGCCTGGTCGAAGGCCCGCAATCGCTGGCCCTCCCGCTCCGAAGCGTCCGCCGGGGATAAGGGTTTTCTTCGCCTGCCGTCCGCTTCATCATCGCCGGGGAGGCGAGCATGCGCAAGGTGACCTATGGCGGGGCGGTGAGCCTGGACCTCTATCTGGCGGGGCCGGGCGAGGCAATGGACTGGCTCTGCTGGAGCGACGAGGCAGCGAAGATCAGCGCCGAGAGCTGGAAGGGCGTCGATACGATGCTGCTGGGGCGCAAGACCTTCGAATTCGCGCAGAGGATGGGCGGCGGCCCGGTGCCGGCGGGCGTCACGACTTACGTCTTCTCGCGGACGCTGGAGGGCCTCCCCGCGGGTGCGAAGGCAGAGCTGGTGCGCGGGGATGCGGCGGAGTTCGTGCGGCGGCTCAAGGCGCAGCCGGGGGGAGCATCCTCGTCATGGGCGGCGGCGAGCTCGGCAGCGCGCTGATCGAAGCTGGTCTCGTCGACGAGATCGGCCTCTCGCTTCACCCGCTGCTGCTCGGCGGCGGCACACCTGTGTTCCACTCGTTCAGCCGCCGGATCGAACTGGAGATGATCGAGGCGCGGCCGATCGCCCGTGGATGCGTGCTGGTCCGGTATCGAGTGAAGAATTAGGGTCCAAAGCAGGCGGGTGGCGCGATCCTGTACAGGAGCAGGCCCTCGCCCACGCCCTCCTCCGGCCGGAGCGGCAAGTGGAGAGCGTCTTGCTTCACGGCTGCCATGCAGGCTTGGGCGCCCGTCAGCGTCGCAACCTCGTGATCGACGATGAGCGCGAGGGTCAATAGCCGAGGAGGAAAAAAGACCGGGGGGTCGCCCGCGGACCGGTGTCACTCCGATGACCGGCCTGCGCATTCCCGCCGCGGAAGATAACGAGGTCAATGACGCCTCAGGCGCCCGTAAAGATCACCCCGCCGTCGGCGTCCTGCGGTTCATTTCGGCGACGAGGGTGTCGCGCGCGACGTTGATGCGGTTGGCCAGCTCGGCCGAGCCGCCGGCATCGGGATGAACCTTAATGATCAGGCGGCGATGGGCGTCGCGTATCTCGGCAAGGCTGGCGCCCGGCCCGACGCCGAGCAGCTTGCGCGCGTCCTCGACCGGCATGGCCGCCGAACCCGCGCGGCCGCGGCGATAGGCGGCCCAGAGGATCGCCCCCGCCATAAGGGCGGAGCCGGGAAGGACGCGGCCCGTGGTCAAGAGGCGGATGCCGAGAAGGAAGAGGGCGAGCGCGACGCCGTCCTCATAGGTGTAGCCCTTGAGCTTGCCGGTCCACCAGGCCCAGCCGAGGCCGCCAACGAGGATGAGCAGCAGCACCGGCATCGGTCAGCCCGCCGCCGCCCGGGCACGCGCCTGATCGGCGGTTTCGATGCCGTCCGGAATGCCGAAGCCGGCGATCATCTCGCGAAGCTCCTGCCGCGCGGCGATGTGGCTGAGGCCGACATTGCCGAGCTCCTTGAGGTCGAGCAAAGTCAGCCCCTTCGGAAAGAGCTCGCGATAGATGACGCGCTCGCCAAGACCGGGGATGACGCGGAAGCCAACCCGGCGGGAAAGCTCTTCCAGCGCCTGGCCCACGCGCTTCATGTTCTTGGCCTCGATATGCTGGAGGCGGTTGCGGAGCAGCACCCAGTCGACGCTGGCGCCGGTGGTCTTGGCGCGCTGGGTGCGGCTGTTCCAGACGAGCTCGGCATAGAAGCTCGGGCGGCGGATCTTGTAGGTTTCGGGATCGACCTGGCCGATCAGGTCGAGATCGACGAAGCTGTCGTTGATTGGAGTCACCAAAGTGTCGGCGCGCAGCATCGCGTGCCGGGCATAAGAATCGTCGCGGCCGGGCGTATCGACCACGACGATATCCACGTCGGCCGCCAGCCGCTCGAGCTGGCCGTCGAGATTGTCGTCCCTGTCGGGATCGAAGGTTTCGTGCGCCGGCATGGGCAGCTCAATCTCCATCCGCCGGATCGTTGCCATGCGGTTGTCGAGGTAGCGCCCGAGCGTACGCTGGCGCGTGTCGAGGTCCAGCGCCGCGACCTTCCGGCCCGCCGCCGCGAGCGCCACCGCGGCATGGACGGCCGTGGTCGATTTGCCGGTGCCGCCCTTTTCGTTGGCGAAAACGATGAAATGCGGCCTGCCGCCAGCCATGATGCTTCTTCGCGCCCCTCTTGATCTCGTTTCGGTGCGCTTCCAAAGAGCGCCGTCCCAATAGGCTTAGCCTGTATCGGAGGCGGGAGAGCCGTGCAAATAATCCGTGAGGTCGATGCGCTTAGGCGAGCGGTGGCCGTGCTTCGCTGCGCCGGGGGCAAAGGGGGCGGCACGGTCGCGCTGGTGCCGACCATGGGCGCGCTTCATGGCGGCCATATCGCGCTGGTGCGCGAAGCAAGGCGCGCTGCCGACCATCTCGTCGCCTCGATCTTCGTCAACCCGACGCAGTTCGGGCCGAACGAGGATTTTGCGCTCTATCCCCGGCGCGAAGCGGCCGATGCCGAAACGCTGGAGCGGGAGGGATGCGCGATCCTGTGGGCGCCGGATGCAGGCACCATGTATCCCGACGGCCATGCCACGTCGATCAGCGTCGCGGGCGTCAGCGAGGGGCTCGACGGTGCCGCGCGTCCCGGCCATTTCGCCGGAGTGGCCACAATCGTCACCAAGCTCTTCAACCAGGTGCAGCCCGACGTCGCGCTGTTCGGCGAGAAGGATTACCAGCAACTGGCGGTGATCCGGCGGCTGGCGGCCGACCTCGACCTCGGCGTGCGGATCATCGGCGTGCCGACGCAGCGCGACCTCGACGGCCTCGCCCTCTCGTCACGCAACTTCTATCTGTCGAAGGAGGAGCGGAGGGCGGCGCGCGCTTTGCCTCGTGCGCTCGTGGAGGCGGCGCAGGCGATCAGGGACGGCGGGGAAGTAGCGGCGGCTCTGGCGCAGGCGCGGGAAACGCTCGTCGCAGCGGGTTTCAGCCCGATCGACTATGTCGAGTTGTGCGATCCCGAAACGCTCCGGCCGATGACGACGCTGAACGGCCCGGCACGGCTGCTGGCCGCGGCGAAGCTTGGCAAGACGAGGCTGATCGACAATCTCGCCGTGACCAGTTGATCGGCAACCAAGCGGCAGTTCCGGGCGTAGCTGACATAGCCGATGCGACCTATCCTCCTTGCCCTCGTCCTGTGTCTCACCGCCTGCGGGGGCGGCGATCCTGCGGCGCGAACCGCGGGCATCGAGGAAAGCGAACGGCAGCTCGGCGCCGAGCAGCATCCGCAGCTGCTCGCCGAGTTCGGCGGCGCCCATCCGGGGCCGGAAGCGGCTTATCTCAAGCGCCTCGGCGGCAAGATCGCCGGCGCCGCCGACCTCGAGGGGCAGTGCACCTTCACCCTCGTCAACAGCGACGTGGTCAACGCCTTCGCGGTGCCCGGCTGCTATATCTATGTCACTCGCGGGTTGATGGGGATCGTCAACAGCGAGGCGGAGCTCGCTTCGGTGCTGGCGCACGAGGTCGGCCACATCGTCGGCGACCATGGCGAGCGCCAGCAGAAGCGCTCCTTCTGGCGCGGGCTGGGCGTCATCGCCGTGGGCTTCTTCACCGGATCTGAAACACTGACTCGGATCGCGGGCCAGGCGGCGCAATATTTCACGCTCCGCTACTCGCGGAACCAGGAATATGAATCGGACGACCTCGGCATCCGCTACCTGCGCGCGGCCGGCTACGATCCGCATGCGGCGGCCGACATGCTCGCGGCGCTGGCGGCGCAGGAACGATATATGACCCGGACGCGCCAGCGGGACGAGGCGAAGTCGATCCCGGAATGGGCGCGGACGCACCCGCTCACCGAGAACCGGATCCAGCGCGCGCGCGACAGGGCCGGTGAAACGGGCGCCGCGCCGGGAGCGCTGCCGGAGAACGAAGCGGCGTTCCTCAGCGAGGTGGACGGGCTCCTCTACGGCGACGATCCCGAACAGGGCTTCGTCATCGGCCGGCGCTTCGCCCATCCCATCATGCGGATCGCCTTCGAGGCGCCGGAGCGCTTCACCCTCACCAACAGCCCGCAGGCCATCCTGATCGAGGGGCCGGACGCCCTCCGCGGCGAATTCGGCGGAGGGCGCCTGCCGCCGGAGGGGCTGGAGGGCTATGCGAGCGGGATCCTGGAGCAGCTGCTTGGCGACGCACCGGCCGAAATCGGCCCAGCAGAAGCGCTCCGCATCGACGGCGTCCGCGCCCTCGTGGTGCCCGCCCTCGTCCGGTCGCAACAAGGCGCCGTCCAGCTCTCCGTCGCCGCTTACGAAGGCCCCGGCGGCGCGGCCTACCACTTTATCATGGTCTCTCAGCCGGGCGGCACTGCGGCGCTGGCCAAGCTGTTCGGATCGTTCCGCCTGCTCGGGGAGGACGAAATCCGGAGCTTGCGGCCACGCCTCATACGGGTGGTGAGAGCAGCGCCGGGCGACAGCATCCGGACGATGGCGGCACGGACGACCGGTGAAAACCCGCTCGACCTCTTCCTGATGCTCAACGGCCGATCGCCCGAGCAGCCGCTCGAAGCTGGCGAGCCTGTGAAGATCGTCACTTTCGCCGGCCGCTCAATTTCGTCACCAGCGCGTTAACCATTTGTTTGGGAAAGGTGCCCCAGACATGCCTTACGAGAAAAGAGGGGCATGTTATGGCGAACAGTTTGAAGAGCACCGCCTTCCTGATGGAAAGCCGGATGCAGGAAGCGGCGCGCGGCGATGCCGATGCGCTTTATGAGCTTGGCGTGGCCTATTCGACCGGGACGCACGGGATCGAGGTCGATCTCGTCGAAGCGCACAAATGGTTCAACCTCGCCGCGCTCAACGGCAGTGAGCGTGGCCAGGAAAGCCGCGCCGAGATCGCCGACGAGATGAGCGCACGCGAAATCGCCGAGGCCCAGCGTCAGGCGCGGGCCTGGCTCGCCGCTACCGGCCGCCGCGCCGCCGCCTGATCTACTGGCCGGATGCCGCGGGTGAGGCCGGCATCCCTTCCTTGTAACGTTCGAACCAGGCCAGGATCGCGCCTGCTTTCGCGCCGCTATGTGAAGGGCGCCCGGCGATGGTGCCATGGCTTGCCCCCGGCACCTTCACCAGCGCCGTCGGCACTCCCAGGAGCTGCAGCGCCGAATAATATTGCTCGGCCTCGCTGACCGGCGTGCGATAATCATCGCTGCCGACGACCACGAGCGTCGGCGTCTTCACGTTGCCGACCAGCGAGAGCGGCGAGCGCGACCAAAAGGCCTGCGGATCCTCCCACGGATATTTGCCGAACCAGTAACGCGAGAAGAAGGCCGGATTGTCGGCCGTCAGCGCGAAGCTCGCCCAATCGATCACCGGCTTCTGCGTCGCCGCGGCCTTGAACCGATTGGTTTTGCCGACGATCCATGCGGTCAGCACGCCGCCGCCCGATCCGCCGGTGACGAACAGGCCGTTGGGATCCGCCACGCCTTGCGCGATCGCTGCGTCGACGGCGCTCATCAGATCGTCATAATCATGGCCGGGATAGGCATGGTGGATGAGGTTCGCGAATTCGGCGCCGTATGAGGTGGAGCCGCGCGGATTGACCGACAGCACGGCATAGCCCGAGGCGGCGTAGAGCTGGTTGTCGGTGGCGAAATGCGGGCCGTAAGCGGAGAAGGGGCCGCCGTGGATTTCCAGGATCAGCGGGTAGCGCTCTCCCTCTCTATACTGGGCCGGGAGCGTCAGCCAGGCATCGACCGGCCGCCGGTCCTGGCTCGAGGGGATTGTGATCTTGCGCACCTGACCCAGGCTTTTCCCGTCGAGCAGCTCGGAATTGAGCCGCGTCAATTGCCGCTTGGTTCCGCCTCGCACCACCGCCACGTCGGCCGGACGGGTGGCGGTGCCGCTGGTCATGGCGATCGTGCCGTCGCGGGCGACGCTGTAGCTGCCGCCGGTATAAGGGCGATCGAGCGCGCCACCGCCGACGCCCTCGGCCACGGTGCGGACGGAGCCGTCGAGCCCCACGCGCGCGATCCGGGTCTCGCCGCGATCGTCATAGGAAACGTAGATGGCCCGGCTGTCGGCGGACCAATAAGGCGCCTCGATGCTGCGATCGAGACTTTCGGTGAGGGCGCGCCGGTTGGTGCCGTCCCGGTTCATCACATAGAGAATGTTGTTGTGATAGCCGAGGCGCTTGTCGTCGAAGCCGGTAAAGGCGATCAGCCGGCCGTCCGGCGACACCAGGGGGTCGTTGTCGGGCCCCGGCCGGCTGGTGAGCGCCGCGATCCGGCCGCTCGCCACATCCAGCGCGTGGACCTCGGTGTTGAGCGGCTCGCGCTCCCAATCGGACGAGCGGTTGCCGCTGAACAGGATCGTTCGGCCGTCCGGAGTCCAGCTCAGCGGGCCGTTGTCGTGATACTGGCCGAAGCTCAGCTGACGAGGCGCGCCGCCGTCCGCGGAAACCAGGAAGATGTGGCTGAAGCCCGGCTTCAGATAGCCTTCCTCGTCCGTGCGGTAGCTGACGGCCGTATGGATCTCCAGCGGATCGGCCCATTTGGCGCCCTCGGGCTTCTTCGGCAGGCTGCCCAGGGTCATGCCTTCGCCGGGGACGAACATCGAATAGGCGATTTGCCGCCCGTCCGGAGACCAGGCGAGGCTGGTCGGGCTGTCGGGTAGCCCGGTGATGCGCACCGATTCGCCGCTGTCCATCCAGCGCACGAAAAGCTGCGCCGCGCCGCCTTCGCCGCTCGACACGTACGCGAGGCGCTTGCCGTCCGGGGACCAGCGCGGGCGGCTGTGGGCGCCGGTGCCGGCGACGAGCGGCATCTGCTGGCCGGTGCGCGTGTCGACGAGCCAGATGGTCGGACGCATCCGATCCGTCATGATGTCGCCCGAGCGGCGGACATAAGCGATGCGGCTTCCGTCGGGACTGATCTGCGGATCGGCCGCGATCTCGAGCGAGAACAGGTCGCGCGGCTCGAGGATGCGGGACGGGCCCTCGGCCGGGGCCGCGGCCAAGGGCGTGGCGAGGCACAGACAAAGGCAGGCGCAGAGCCGTTTCAGCATCGAGAATCCCCTGTTTGGATGAAGCGGATCATAGGACCGGTACGAGGCCGCGCAAGCGGCCTCAACCCTTCCGGAACGGCGCCATCTCGTCGAGCGCCTCGATCTCATGCTCCACCGCCCGGCGCTCCGCCGCGAGGAAATCCGCGACCGCTCTGCGAAGGCTCGGATCGGCCAGATAATGGGCCGAGTAGGTTGGCACCGGACGGTAGCCGCGGCTCAGCTTATGCTCACCCTGCGCGCCCGCTTCGACACGCTTGAGGCCATGGGCTATCGCGAAGTCGATCGCCTGGTAATAGCAGATCTCGAAATGGAGGTGCGGGACCTCCGCAGTCGTGCCCCAATAGCGGCCGTAAAGCGTATCCGCGCCGATTAGGTTGAGCGCGCCGGCAATCGGCCGATCCCCGTCCATCGCGAAGACGAGCAGGACCTTGTCGGCCATGCGCTCTCCGAGAAGCGAGAAGAAGCGGCGGGTGAGATAGGGGCGGCCCCATTTGCGGGAGCCGGTATCCTGGTAGAAATGCCAGAAGGCGTCCCAGTGGCGCTCGCTGATCCCGCTTCCGGTGACGTGCCGGACCGTCAGCTGCGTGAGAGCGTCCCGGCGCTCCTTGCGGATCGCCTTGCGCTTTCGCGACGAGAGCCGGGCGAGGAAGTCGTCGAAGCTCGAGAACCCCTCATTGTGCCAGTGGAATTGGCTGTCGACGCGGATCAGCCAGCCGGCCTCTTCGAAGATCGGCACTTCGCCCGCGTCGATGAAGGTGGCGTGAGCGGAGGAAAGACCGTTGTTGGCGACGACGGCTTCGGCAGCCGCGATCAGCGCCGGCGCCAGCGAGAAATCGGAGGTGAGCAGCCGACGGCCAGGCACCGGCGTGAACGGCACCGCGATCTGGAGCTTCGGGTAATAGCGCCCGCCGGCCCGCTCGTACGCGCTCGCCCAGCCATGGTCGAACACATATTCGCCCTGGCTGTGGCTCTTGGCGTAAGCCGGCATGACGGCGGCCGCGCGGCCGTCCGGGCCGTCGACGGCAATCGGGACCGGTTGCCAGCCGGTGCGCACGGTCGCGCTGCCTGATTGCTCGAGCGCGGAGAGGAAGGCGTGGCTGAGGAACGGGTTGTCCGCTCCTGCGCAGCAATCCCATTCGCCCGCATCGAAGCGTGCGACACCGTCGCTAAGCCGCGCCACGATCTGGGTTTCTCGGCCGTCCATGCGATCGAGCCCGTAGCGGTGATGCGCGGCCGAACCAAGCCGTCATGCCAGCCCTTGACGCCGCCTGCGGCGGCGCTCAGGATGAACTGCGGCTGGCATCTCAGGACCAGCTAAGTGGCGGCCTCGTCCTGAGATCCCGGCCTGCGGGTCCCCGCAAAGTAATGGCGGTGGATCTAAGCGGCTTCCGGGGGAAGCGCGCCACCACCATTTTGCGGGGTGCCCTGCGCCGGGACGACGGTACAAAGAAGAGCCTCAAGCCGCCTCGTAGATGATCTGATCGGCGTTGATGCGGCCGATCTTGGCCTGTTTGGCGTTCCGCACCGTCCAGGTGAAGACCGGCAGGCCGCGCCGCCGCGCCCGGCTGGCAAAGCGGGAGGGAAAATCGCGCACGTCATAGGCGAGGAATTCGGGCCGCGCGCGCCACAGGGCGAAGCGCCGCTCGATCCAACCGCGCAGCCGCCCCTTGTCGCTCTCCGTCACCACCAGCCCGCGCGTCACCCGCGGCGCGTGGACGGCGAACCAGCGCGACACCTCCGGATTGAACGACATCACGCCGACCGGCCCACGATAACCTTCGAGCGCGCGCATCACCGACAGGCACAAAGCGGTGACGTTCCGGTCCGGCGCCTTTACCTCGATGAGGACGGGGACTTGCGAACCGATCAGCTCCAGGATCTCGGCGAGGGTCGGGATCGTCTCCTCGCTGCCCTTCAGCCGGATCCGCTTGAGCTCCGCCGAGCCGCGATCGGCCACGCAGCCGCTCTCCTCCGTCAGCCGGTCGAGCTCGTAATCATGGAAGACGAAGGCATGGCCGTCGCTGCTCGCCTGGACGTCGAGCTCGATGCCGTGACCCTTGCGGATTGCCGCGGCAAAGGCGGCGCGGCTATTCTCGATCCGCCCGCGGCCATGGAGCCCGCGATGCGCGAGAGGCGAGGCGGTCAGCCGTCCGATGCGCTTGCGCCCGGTGCCTGGAGCGGCCGTTTCAACCGGCTCTGATCGCGACAATTGCATCGACCTCGACCGCGGCGCCGAGCGGCAGCGTCGGCACGCCGACCGCGCTTCGCGCATGCCGACCGATCTCGCCGAACACCTGCTCCATCAGCTCCGAAGCGCCGTTGGCGACCTTGGGCTGATCGGTGAAGCTTCCCGCCGAATTCACGAATACGCCGAGCTTCACGATCCGCTCGACCCGATGCAGGTCTCCCAAAGCCTTGTTGATCTGGGCGAGCAGCATGATGCCGCATGCCGCGCGCCGCGGCATAGCCGTAGGCCAGATCGCGGTCCTCGCCGAGCCGGCTATCATCACCCGCCCGTCGTCGAACGGCAGCTGGCCCGACACGTGGAGGAGATTGCCGACCTGCACCGCCGGCACATAGGCGGCGCGCGGGCGCGGCCGGCTGCGGGAGGATGATGTTCTGGCCTGCAAGGCGCGCGGCGATGTCGTCGGTCATGCAGTTCGTAAGCACCGTCTCCGCGCGCGGGTCAAGCGTGGCGGCGCCGGATCGCGAGCGCCCGGGCAAGGCGTCCCAAAACTACACTCCTGCAAGAGGTTGGCCAGTCTCGTTCCCGGTCATGCTGCACCGGGAACGAGCCTATTTTCTCTTGATCGACGTTCTGCCGGCATCATGCTGCAGCTGCTGCGGGCTCAGCGGGCGAAGTCGCGGAGCTTGACCTCGAAGTCGATCGTCGCTTGGGCGGGATGGCCGGTGGTTGGCCGTCAGGTGATAGAAATGCCGCCCTTGCTCATCAGCTGAAGCCCCTCGGCGAAACCCGGACCCTAACGTCTTCCTCGCACGCTGCCGTCCTCGATTTGCTGCTCGAACAAGAACCATGTCGGTTGTGCGGCTCTGTGCCTTCCTTCAGCATCCGATAGCTGAGACCGAGGCGGTGGTCGCTCTTGCTGGCCGCTGGTCCCGGCCCAGGCGGCCCAAGCCGCCGGCTCAGCTTGACCTTGGTGAGCGAGCCCTTCTTGATCGGCGAATTGGGCGGTGATGGCCGGTGGATTGAAACGGCGGCGGTATCGCCGTAGCCGAGACCGGGGTCGAAGGCATCCGGCGCTCATGCGCGGCCACACCTTGCTCAGCGCGGGCTGCCGTCGCGTTCCAGGCGCTTGCGCTCGAGCTGCGGGCGCGGCGGACGGCGGCGGCGCGCTCGCGGGCGCGCTCTCGAACGTAGTGACGGCGGCTTCATCTCGCGGTAGACGCCTTCACGCTGGAGCTTCTTCTTCCTTCTCAGCGCCTGGTCGACATTGTTGTCGCGAACGATGATTTGCATAAAGCCCTCATAATCGAAGGTCACCAGCGTCGGTTGAGGCGTCGGCTTCGGGCCTGCGCCTTCCTCCACTATCCGATATTTGAGACCCGAGGCGGTGGTTTTCCAGTCGTGGCCGCTGGTCCCGGCCCAGGCGAGCCCAGCGGCCGCCAGGCTCAGCGTCCAAGCCCCCACCCAAAGCTTGGACGGGAGACCGGCCCTTCTTGATCGGCGGCGAGCGGTCGAGGCGGGACGGACTCGGAACCGCGGTGACAGACATCGGAAACACCTTTGGCGGATAAGGAAACGGCGGCGAATATCGCCGCCTCATTTAAAAGCAAGCATCGCTGAAGTGAACGTTAAAGCGATCGGGCGCTTGCGCGCGGCCGACACGCTCCCGGCGTCAGCGCGGGCTGCCGTCGCGTTCCAGGCGCTTGCGCTCGAGCTCGCGGGGCGCGGCGCGGCGGCCGGCGCGACAAGTCGCGCGGACGCGGGCGCTCAGCTCGGCATCGCGGTAGACGGCTTTTCGTAGTGACGGCGCAGCTTCATCTCGCGGTAGACGCCTTCACGCTGGAGCTTCTTCTTGAGCGCTCTCAGCGCCTGGTCGACATTGTTGTCGCGAACGATGATTTGCATAAAGTCTCGTCACTCTCCAATTTCAGGCTGCCCAGCGGCCGAAGCGGCGCGCCTTCAAAGGGCCGGAACACAAATGCATGAGTTCGCCGCGAGACGTAGGTCACGCGCCGTTTCCGGCCCGCGCGGGCCACCCGGCTTTTTCGCGCCACGAAGGCGGAAAAAGGCCGCTTCCCCGCCCTCATCATCGGCGGCGGCATTAAGCCCCTAAAGCCATGACGGAAAAAGGCCCTAAAGCCATGACCAAGCTCAGCGTGAACGGCCAGCCGATCCAGTACCGGATGGACCCGGAGACGCCGCTTCTCTGGGCGCTTCGGGACGCATCCAATCTCACCGGCACCAAATATGGCTGCGGCACCGGCGTGTGCGGCGCCTGCACCGTGAACGTCGACGGCAACGCCGTGCGCAGCTGCATGGTGCCGATCGGGCGCCTCGAGGGAAGCTTCGTCACCACCATCGAGGCGCTGTCGCGTGATCGGTCGCATCCGGTGCAGCAGGCCTGGGTGGCGGATTCGGTGCCGCAATGCGGATATTGCCAGTCGGGCATGATCATGGCGGCGGCCGCGCTTCTCGACAGGAACCCGAACCCGACGGACGCCGAGATCGATGCTGCGATCACGAACATCTGCCGCTGCGGCACCTATCCCCGGGTCCGCGAGGCGATCCGGCGGGCGGGGCGCGTGAAATCGGGCCAGGAGCAGCTTGCCGCCGCGCCGCCGCCCGGCATCGATCCCGCCGATGCCGCGCGCGACGTGCCGGCGCTGCGAAGCGTCCCGCCGCGGGACGATTGAAGAATTTCATTTCGGTTGCGGCTGAGGTTCATCCACGGCTCATCGAGACTCGTGCACAGCTCGTCCATCGGAGACGGTCGCGTGAGCCGGCGGGGTGTGAGGAGTTGATGCATGCGAAAGGCATTGCTTTGGATTTTGTTGGCCGCGACGTTCGCAACGCCGGTCGCGGCACAGGAAGTGGGTTCGGACGGACTGACGGAGCGCTATCGTCGTCTCGGCGAACGTAATCAGCAGCGTTACGAGCAGCGTCAGAGCAGCGCATGGAGCGGCGGGAGGCGCGCCAGGCGGAGCGGCAGAGCGCGGTGCTCGAGCAGCGAAGCCCGGAAGAACGCTCCGCGCGCCAGCAGCAGCGGTTCGAGCGCCAGCAGCAGCGCGTCGAGCGTCAGCAGGTGGAGCATCGCGCCCGCGGCGCCGAGGGTCATCACGACAGTGCCGTCGGCGCGGACGGGCTCACTGAGCGTTACCGCCGCCTCGGCGAACGCAACCAGCGGCGTTACGAGCGCAGGCTTGAGCGCGATCATCATGCGGGCGCCGCCGCGGCCCAGCATGTCGAGCGCGGCAGCGAGCATCGCGAGGTCCACCGGGATTATCGGCAGGAGCACCGCGAGGTACACCGCGACAACCCGACCCGCCGCGAGCATCGCCGCTTCCATCGCGAGGTGAACCGCGAGCATCGCGAGGTCCATCGGGATACGCACCGGGACCTGCATCGCGATTACCGGCAAGAACATGGTGATTTGCACGACAGCGACCCGACCCGGCGCGAGCACCGCCGGTTCCATCGCCAGGTGAATCGCGACCACAGCCGGCTACCACCGCGATTGGGATCGCGGCTGGCGCAACGACCGCCGTTACGATTGGCAGAATTATCGCTTTTCGAACCGGCGTCTCTACAGCCCAGGCTATTATTATTCGCCCTATCGTGATCACAGCTACAGCCGCTTCGGGATCGGCGTGACGCTTGGTTCCGGCTTTTATTCGAACCGCTACTGGATCAACGATCCCTGGCGCTATCGCCTGCCTGAGCCGTTCCCGGGCACGCGCTGGATCCGTTATTATAACGACGTGCTGCTCGTCGACACATTCAGCGGCGAAGTGGTCGACGTGATCTACGACTTCTTCTGGTAGCCGCCTTCGCGGTCATCCGGAGTAACAGCAGAGCCCGGGGCGCCAGCCGCTCCGGGCTTTTCGCTTGAAAAGCGTCGGGCTCCTGTCACAGCATCGGACCGCAACGCTCTTCCAAAGGTCAACCATGCTGTCCCGAATCGCCCTTGCCGCCTCGCTCGCGCTGGCAGCCGCTCCCGCTGCCGCCGAGACCGTCATCGTCCATGCCGGCCGACTGATAACGGATGCCTCGACGCGCCCGCTCGGGCCCTCCACGATCGTCGTCGTCGATGGGCGGGTCCAGAGCATTAGCGAAGGCCACACGCCCGCGCCCGCCGGGGCCCGCCTCGTCGACCTCACCGGCAAAACCGTGCTTCCCGGCCTTATCGACACCCACGTCCACCTTTCCGGCGAGCCCGGCGAACCCTTCTGGCGGGACGCTGTCGATCCCGATGAATGGGCGATGATCCTGGGCGTCAAGAATGCCCGGCTCACTGCCCTTGCCGGCTTCACTACCGTCCGCGACGTCGGCTCCCCTCAGCTGGTCGGCTTCACCCTCCGCCGCGCGACCAGCGAGGGATTGATCGAGGGCCGCGCATCCTCTCCTCCGGGCCCGCCCTCTCGATCATCGGCGGCCATGGCGACGTTTCCGGATTCCGCCCCGAGGTCGTCCAGGCGCTGCAGGGCCAGAATACATGCACCGGCCCCGATCAATGCGCTGCGCGCGTCCGGGAGGCGTCGCGCCTCGGCGCCGACCTCATCAAGATCACCGCGACCGGCGGCGTGCTCTCGCAGCAGGCGCGTGGCCTCGGCCAGCATTTCACCGACGCCGAGATGAAGGCGATCGTCGACACCGCCCATGGCCTCGGCCTCAAGGTCGCCGCCCATGCCCATAGCGCCCGCGGCATCGAGGCAGCGGCGCGCGCCGGCGTCGATTCGGTCGAGCACGGCACCTTCGCCGATGCCGCCGCGATCCGCGCGATGAAGGCGTCCGGCTCAGCGCTGGTGCCGACGCTGATGGCCTATACCGGCATTCGCGAGGGGCTGGCGAAGAATGCGTTCACGCCCCAGGTCGCCGACAAGGTCCGGATGACGCTGAACGAGGTCGGCAAGGCCGCTCGCGCCGCCCGAGCCGCCGGGGTGCCGGTCATATTCGGCACCGACAGCGCGGTCTACGAGCATGGCCGCAACGCGCAGGAATTCATCCAGCTGGTCGAGCTAGTCGGCATGACGCCGGCCGAAGCGATCGCGTCCGCCACCACCGGTGCCGCGAAGCTGCTCGATCTGGAGAACCAGGTGGGCCGGATCGCGCCGGGTTATTCGGCGGATCTCATCGCCGTCACCGGCGATCCGCTTCAGAATGTCCGCGTGCTGGAGAAGGTCGACTATGTGATGGTGCGTGGCCGCGAGGTGGACTGACGGCGCATGGATCGGGCTGAGATCGGCCGCGCCGTCAAGGCGCGGCTCCTCGCGAACCCGGCGGTCACGCGGGTGCCGGCTTCCGGCTTCGAGTTGTTCGTGTGCCCCGATTTCCTGGGCGCGGAGGATTGCGCCGCGCTGATCGCCCGGATCGACAGGGCCCGCGAGCCTTCACGGATCGTGGGGGAGATGCCGGATCCCGAGTACCGGACCAGCGAGACTTGCAATCTCGATCCCGACGCCCCTCTGACGAAGCGGATCGAAGCCCAAATCGCTTCGCTCACGGGCATCGATCCTGTTTTCGGCGAGACGATCCAGGGCCAGCGCTACGCGCCGGGCCAGCAGTTCAAGCCGCATCACGATTATTTCTACCCCGATCGGCCGCACTGGGACGAGCAGGACAGGCTCGGCGGCCAGCGGACCTGGACGCTGATGATCTTCCTCAACGCGCCCGAAGCCGGCGGTCAGACCTTCTTTCCGAGGGCCAAGATCAAGATCAATCCGCGTGCCGGCAACCTCCTCGCCTGGAACAATCTCCGGGAGAATGGCGACGGGAACGACACCAGCATCCACCAGGGCCTGCCGGTCGAGGCGGGCACGAAGTACATCGTCACGAAATGGTATCGGGAGCGGCCCTGGGGCAGGGCCGCCTCCTTCAGACCCTATAACACTTATCCCCGTTATACATCTTATCCACAGGCGCTTTTCGTTTGTGCGACTCGGCCAACAGTGACAGCTTCTCCTCGTGGCCGAAGGCGGCCGACCGGCAACGGTCGAAAGCTTTGGGTCGCTGCCACCGTCGAGGCGGCCGACATCCGCGAGGATGAACGCCGCGGAAGCGATCGGCAGGACGAGCGAAGGAAGAAGCGTGAGGCAGGGCGAAAGCCCGCGCCGCTCCCACTTTCCGGACCGTCCGGTGGAACCGCGGCTTTCGGGCGGCGGAACCGCAAACGGGAACCTGGCAGGATAGCGATATCCCCTGGGCCCTGCTGAGGTGGAAGCGCTTCGCGCTTCCGTCGAATATCCGGCTATGAAGTCTAGGAACTCGACAGGGGACCGCCAGGCAGCGATGCTTGATCGGGACCCGAGAGGGAACCGGCAAGAGCCGCAAGGCTCATGTCTGAACCCGATCCGCCAAAGGGAAGACGTGCATGCCTTCACCGGCACCGCACTCCGACCCTAGGAAAGTGGGGGTTGGTGGCGACACCAGCCCCCATTACGCATAGGCTTCTCGCCCGCCCGGCGAAGCGCGGCAGGCTTATTGCGACTTGGCCAGCCTGCTGAACTTCTCCGCCAGTTCCTGGTGCCAAAGCTTGGCACCTGCGCTGAAGGCCCGCGCGGCGCGCGACGCTTCCTCGGCTGCACGACGTTCAAAGTAACGCTGGTTCGACACCATGGCTGATCCCTTCTGTGTCACAGGAGGGTGGAGCAGTCGTGGTTAACATTTTCTGAAGCCGTCATACCGCAGGGCCCGGCGTGCAAGCGGGGGTGGGGAAGTGCATCATCAGGTTCTCGATCCCGTGTGAGGCGGCCGCCTCCACCGGCCGAGCCTTGCGGCCGGCAATCGGCCGTTTTAGAGCGGCAACACAGCCGCACTCCTGTACCGAAGGACCCGATGTGATCCGATCCGCCTTGCTCGCAACCGCCTCCGCGCTTTTTCTCTCCGCCTGTGCGGCGTCCATGGCAGAGCCGCAGGCAGCGCCGGCCCCTGAACCGCAGGCGGCGGCCGCCGCCGCTCCGGCTCAGCCGGCGATCCAGGGGGCGCAGCTCCACGCTTTGTTCAAGGCGAGCGACGAGAGCAATCTGCGCCGCAATCCGCTGAGCGCGCTCTTCCGCGGCGACCTTCGCTATGCCGATCAGCTCGGCGACGGCATCAGCGAGGCTTATTATGCGGCCGAGCGCGCCGCCGGCGAGAACGAGCTTCGCCAGCTCGCCGCAATCGATCGGGCTTCGCTCTCCGCGACCGACCAGCTCGCTCACGACGTCTTCAAGTGGCAGACGGAGATGCAGCTGCGCGGCCTCACCCCCGAAATGCTGGCGCTGACCGCGGTTCGCCCGCTCGACCACTTCTTCGGCATCCACACTTATTATCCCGACATCGCCTCCGGCCAAGGCGTGGCGCCTTTCAAGACGCTTGCCGATTACGAGAACAATTTGAAGCGCCACCACCAATATGCCGCGGCGGTGGACAAGATCATCGGCCGTTTCCGCGAGGGCATGGCCTCAGGCGTCGTCCAGCCCAAGCTCGTCGTGCGCAACATCGTCGACCAGCTCGACCTTCAGCTGAAGCAGGGGGTGGAAGGCTCCACCTTTCAGGGCCCGGTGCAGAAATTCCCCGAAGGCATTCCTGCCGCCGATCAGACGCGGCTGCGCGCTGCCCATGCCGCCGTGATTCGGGGCGAGATCCGGCCGGCTTATGTGCGCCTGCGCGATTTCCTGAAGAACGAATATCTGCCGGCTGCGCGCGAGGGCGTCGGCCTCGTCCACATGAAAGGAGGGCCGCAGCTCTACACCTATCTGATCGAGCAGAACACGACCCTGAAGCTGAATGCCGGCGAGGTTCACGCTCTCGGCCTCAGCGAAGTGGCGCGCATCCGCAGCGAGATGGAGGCGATCAGGAGCCGGGTCGGCTTCAAGGGCACGCTCGCGCAATTCTTCCAGCACATCCGCACCGATCCGAAGTTCAAGCCGAAGTCCAAGGAATGGCTTCGTGACGAATATTTCGCGATCGGCAGGCGGGTCGACGCCCGCATCGGCGAACTGTTCTCGACGCTGCCCAAGACCAGGCTCGAGATTCGGCCGGTCCCGGAATATCGCGAAAAGACCGACGCCGGCGGCTCCTACCAGGGCGGCACCCCGGACGGTTCGCGGCCCGGCGTCTTTTATTTCAACAGCTACGATCTGCCTTCGCGCACCACGCCGGGAATGGAGACACTCTACCTCCACGAGGGCGCACCGGGGCATCACTTCCAGATCAGCCTCGCGCAGGAGAATGAGGCCTTGCCCAATTTCATGCGCTTTGGCGGCACCACCGCCTTCGCCGAAGGGTGGGGCCTTTATGCCGAAACTTTGTGGGACGAGCTCGGCCTGGAGACCGATCCCTATCAGCGCTATGGCGGCCTCGACGACGAGATGCTGCGGGCGATGCGGCTGGTGGTCGATACCGGCATCCACGCCAAGGGCTGGACCCGCGACCAGGCGATCAAATATATGCTCGACAACAGCGCGATGGGAAAGACCGACGCCACCGCCGAGGTCGAGCGCTACATCGCCATTCCCGGCCAGGCGCTCGCCTACAAGGTCGGGCAGCTCAAGATCCTCGAGCTGAGGGCGAGGGCGGAAAAGGCGCTCGGGGCCCGCTTCGACATCCGCGCCTTTCACGAGCGGGTGCTGGGCACGGGCGCGCTTCCGCTCGGCGTTCTCGAGCAGAAGATCGACAATTGGATTGCGAGCCAAGCGTAAAAGAAATCCTCCCCTGCCTTTGCAGGGGAGGGGGACCGTGCGAAGCACGGTGGAGGGGCAGCGGCGAAGCCGCTGTGGTGGAGAAGAGCTCGCTCCGCTCTCGCCCCTCCACCATGAGCAGGTCGCATGTCGGGGAGTGGCGACCTGCTCATTTCAGGTGGTCCCCCTCTCTCGGAAAACCGGGGGAGGAACTTGGAAGGATCGACAATGAAGCAAGTTTTCCTGATCGTGGCCGCAGCGACTAGCCTCAGCGCCTGCACCGACATGGCAGCGCCGCCCGCTTCCGCTTCCTCGCAGGCCGCCTTGCAATCGCCCTCTCAAGCGCTTGCGGCGCTGTTCGTCCAAAGCGATGAGGCGGCGCTGCAGCGCAACCCGCTCGAAGCGCTCGGGCGCGGCGACTTCCGCTATGCCGGCCGCATGCCCGAGCTCTTTTCCGATGCGTACGATAGGGCCGAGCGCGAAGCCGCCGAGCAGGAGCTGGCGGCGCTGCGGCGGATCGACCCGGCCGCGCTCACGCCCGCAGAACGCATCTCCTACGACGTCTTCAAATGGCAGCGGGAGACGGACTTGCGTGCCCTCCAGCCGGACATGCTGGCGCTCACCGCCGTCCGGCCGCTCAACCATTTCTACGGCATCCATGCCGGCTTCGCCCAGCTGAGCTCGGGCGAGGGCGCTGCCCCGTTCAAGACGGTGCAGGATTATGAGAACGGCCTCAGCCGCATGGCCGCGTTCCCGCCGATCATCGATCGTTCGATCGTCCGCATGCGCCAGGGTATGGCATCGGGCGTCGTCCAGCCGAAGCTCGTCATGCGCAACGTCGTCGAGCAGCTCGACGCGATGCTCGCCGGAGGCGTGGAAGGCAGCAGCTTCTATCGGCCGCTGAAGGCGTTCCCGGCGGATGTTCCCGCCGCCGATCAGGCGCCGCTGAGGGGCGCCTATGCCCAGGCGATCGAAACCGGGATCCGGCCGGCCCTGCAGCGCCTCCGAAGCTTCGTCGCCGACGAATATCTTCCCAAGGCGCGGGACAGTGTCGGCCTCGGCCAAATGCCCGGCGGCGATCGGCTTTACGAATATCTCGTCAGGGTCAATACGACCACGGACCTTTCCGCCGACCAGATCCACCGCATCGGCCTCGACAATGTCGCCAGCATTCATGCCGAGATGGAGAAGGTGAAGGCGAGGGTCGGCTTCAAGGGCACGCTCAAGGAGTTCTTCGAGCACGTCCGCACCGATCCCAAGTTCAAGCCTGCCTCGCGCGAGGCGCTGCAGCAGGGTTATGTGGCGATCGGCAAACGCGTCGAAACCCAGCTTCCGCGCCTGTTCAGGACCCTTCCGAAGACGGGCCTCGATATTCGACCCGTCCCGGCACTGACCGAGAAGGGCGCCGCCCGGGCTCCTACAATTCCGGGACGCCGGACGGATCCCGGCCGGGCGTCTTCTACTTCAACGCCTACGACCTGCCGTCCCGCACCACGCCGGGCATGGAGACGCTTTACCTTCACGAAGGCGCGCCGGGGCACCATTTCCAGATCAGCCTGGCGCAGGAGAATGAATCGCTTCCCAGCTTCCAGCGCTTCGGCGGCAATACCGCGTTCGTCGAGGGCTGGGGCCTTTATGCCGAGACGCTCGGCCCTGAGCTCGGCGTGTACACCGACCCCTATCAATATTTCGGCTATCTCGATTCGCAGCTGTTCCGCGCGATCCGGCTGGTGGTCGATACCGGCATCCATTCCAAGGGCTGGACCCGCGACCAGACCATCCAGTACATCCTCGACAACAGCTCGCGCGGCCGCAGCAACGCGACGGCCGAAACGGAACGCTACATCGCCATCCCGGGCCAGGCGCTGGCCTACAAGATCGGCCAGCTCAAGATCAGCGAACTGCGCGGACGGGCTGAAAGGGCGCTCGGAGCGCGGTTCGACGCACGCGACTTTCATGAGCAGGTGCTGATGTCCGGCGCGCTGCCGCTGGCGGTGCTGGAGGCTAAAATCGATCGCTGGATCGCGGGCAGACGGGCTTGAGCGACCCGCCCGCGGCGCGGATCCGCTTCTCTTTATTCGTGTCCGAGTTCGGCCGGCTCCCGCCGCCGCCGGTCCTTCACGCCCGCATAGCGTGTGCTGCCGGTTATTCCGCGGAAGCGGGCTGCAGTTCCAGCGCCTCGGCGATCAGCTTGCGGCTGTTGTCGAGGCCGTAAAGGGCGATGAAGCTCCCCATGCGGGGGCCTTGGGCAGTGCCGAGCAGGGTTTCGTAAAGCGTCCTGAACCAGTCGCGCAGATTGTCCTTGCCGAAGCGCGCCTTGCCAACTTCATAGACTTCGTTCTGATAATCCTCCGCGCTCGCATCTTCGGCGAGGCCCGCGAGGCGGCGGTCAAGCTCGCGAAGGGCGCCTGCTTCTTCGTAGGTCGGTGCGCGGCGCTTCAACGAGCCCTTCACGAAATCGCGGAAGTAGACGACGGCGTGGCCGATCAGCGCATCGAGCTCGGGATGCGTCTCGGGCGATGCCTCGGGGGCGTAGCGCTTCACGAAAGCCCAGAGCAGGTCCTTGTCGTCGGTCGAAGCGACGCCGACCAGGTTGAGCAAAAGCGCAAAGGAGAGCGGCATCCGCGCGGGCGGGACCTTGCCGGCGTGGACGTGGTGAACGGGATTGCCGAGGCGCTTGTCCCATTCCTGCGCGGGATAGGCGGCGAGGAACTGCTGATATTCGTCCACCGCCTTGGGGATGATGCCGAAGGAGAGCTGCTTCGCCTTTTTCGGCTCGCGATAGATATAGAAGCTGAGGCTCGTCTCCGGCGCATAGGTCAGCCATTGATCGATGGTGACGCCGTTGCCCTTTGTCTTGGAGATCTTTTCGCCGTTCTCGTCCAGGAACAGCTCGTAGTTGAAGCCCTCCGGCGGCCGCGCGCCGAGGATCCGCGCGATCCTGGAGCTTTGGACGACGCCATCGATGTGGTCCTTGCCGGCCATTTCATAATCGACGCCAAGCGCGACCCAGCGCATCGCCCAGTCGACCTTCCACTGGAGCTTGGCGCCCCCGAAAAGATCGACTGCCGGGTCGCCTCGCCGGTGGCGGGATCGGTGTAGCGGATGATGCCGGCTTCGGGGTCGATGAGCTCGATCGGCACCTGCAGCACCTTGCCCGTCGCCCGGCTGATCGGGAGCACGGGCGAATAGGTCTGCCGCCGCTCCTCGCGAAGCGTCGGCAGCATCACGTCCATGATCGCGCCGTAATTGCGCAGGACCTGCTTCAGCGTCTCGTCGAACCGGCCTCCATTGTAGCAGTCGGACGAGGCCAGGAACTCGTAATCGAAGCCGAAGCGATCGAGGAATTGCTGGAGGAGGTTGTTGTTGTGGTGGCCATAGCTGGCATGGCCGCAGCCATAAGGATCGGGCACGCGGGAGAGCGGCTGATCGAGATGATCGTGCATCATCTCCTGGTGCGGCACGCCCGGCGGCACCTTCCGCATCCCGTCCATGTCGTCGGAAAAGGCGATCAGGCGGCTCGGCCAATCCACCAGCTCGGACAGAGCGTGGCGGACCATCAGCGTCCGGGCCACTTCCTGGAAGGTGCCGAGGTGCGGCAGCCCGCTCGGGCCGTAGCCGGTCTCGAAGACGATCCCGCGATCCCGGGCCCGTCCGGATAGCGCTTCAGCAGCTTGCGTGCTTCCTCGTAGGGCCAAGCTTTGGAGACGCGGGCAGCTTCGCGAAGTTCGGGTGGAATGAAGTCGGGCATGAACCGGCTCTTCGCCGCTTCGTTTGAGAGGCGCAAGATGGTAAGGAAAGACCATGAACCGGATCGCATCATTCGATCGCCCCCAGCCGGTGAAGCTGACGGTCGGGCAGTTTGCACTGCTCGACGGTTCGGGCGCTTTCGACGCCTATAGAAAAACTGAGCTGATCGAGGGGCGATCTACGCGATGCAGGGACAGGCCCGTCCGCATACCTTCGCGGCAAATGAATTGATGTTTCGATTGCGAATGAAGCTGCAGGAGATCCGCTCGGACCTCATGCCGCTCATCGAAGGCACCGTCAGCATGCCTCCGTTCAGCGCGCCACAACCGGACATTGCCGTGACCGCTGATCCGAAAGGTCCCGGTTATATTCCACTGAACTCCATGGCTCTTGTCGTCGAAGTTTCAGATTCGTCGGCGAGCTTCGATCTTAAGAAAAAGAAGGCGTTGTATGCTCGACATTCCATCCCCGAATATTGGGTGCTGGAAATTCGTACCTCGACCCTTCATCAATTCTGGTCACCGACTGGATCCGGCTACAAGCAGCATCGTGCGCTCTCGATAGGCGAGTTGATCGAAAGCATCACTATTCCCGGCCTGGCCGTGGCAAGCGACGGGCTGATCTAAGCACCGTTGCCCTTTCGTTCCTGCCGCGCCATTTAGGGCGGATGGCGGCCCTTTTGCCCTATCGCGCGCTCCACGCAACCCATGGCGGCATCTGGACGGCCGGGCCCGACGGCCGGGTCGAAGCGCTCGGCCGGGGCGAGGCGATCGCACTGGCGGCCGAGAACCCGCTGATCATGCTGAACGCTCCGCTCGTCGGGCAAAGGCTCGGCTACCCGGAGCTTTCGGGGCTCGATCTGCTCGAGCTGTTCGCCTTCGTCCACCCTGCTCGCTTCGCGGTGCCGACGCCCAAAGGCCTGGCGCATGCGCTCGGTCTCGATCCGCCCGAGAGCGACGGCGAGGCCGCGCTTTTTCTCCGCCAGGCCGCGGAAGCGCTGCTGCGGCGCATGGAGGGCGATTGGGGGGAGCGGGAAGGCGCCTGGGCCTCGGCTCAGTCGCTCTATCGGCTGCGCTGGCCCTGGTCGCCGCCCATCGCGGACCGGCTGCGGCGCCCCGAGCGGGACGAGCGGTGGCTGTTTTCGAGGCTTGCCGAGTGGGAGGAGAATGGCGCGCGCCCCCAGCCGAGGCCGGTGCGGATCGAGCCCGACGAGGCAGTGGAGCGGTTGGCGGGGCTCACGGGGGTGGGAGCCGAGCCGAGGGAAGGGCAGCGCGATTATGCCGCCGCCGCGGCGGGAGCTTTCGCGCCGCGCAAGATCGAGGGGCAGCCGAACCTGCTGCTGGCCGAAGCGGGCACCGGGATCGGCAAGACCCTGGGCTATCTCGCGCCCGCCTCGCTCTGGGCGCGGAAAGCGGACGGCGCGGTCTGGGTGTCGACCTTCACCAAGACGCTGCAGCGGCAGCTCGACCGCGAAAGCGAGCGCGTCTTTCCCGATGCGGACGAGCGCAAGCGCAAGGTGGTGGTCCGCAAAGGGCGGGAAAATTACCTTTGCCTGCTCAACCTCGAAGATGCTCTTCAGGGCGGCTTTGCCGGGCGGGCAGCGATCCTGGCGCAATTGGTGGCGCGGTGGGCCGCCTATACCCGCGACGGAGACATGGTGGGCGGCGACATGCCGGGATGGCTGCCGACCCTCTTCCGCCGCGCCGGCTCCACGGCGCTCACCGACCGGCGCGGCGAATGCGTCTATGCCGGCTGCCCGCATTACCGCAAATGCTTCATCGAACGATCGGCGCGAGCGAGCGCCGACGCCGACATCGTGATCGCCAACCACGCGCTGGTGATGGTCAATGCCGCGCGCGGGCGGGAAACGGGAAGTCCGACGCGGATCGTCTTCGACGAGGGCCATCACCTGTTCGATGCGGCCGATTCCACCTTCGCGGCGACGCTGACCGGGCAGGAGACGATCGAGCTCAGGCGGTGGCTGATCGGCCCCGAAGGGAAGTCGCGCGGGCGCCGGCGCGGCCTTGCCGCCCGGCTGAGCGACGTCGCGTCCTATGACGAAGCGGGCGCGCTGGCGCTCGACTCGGCGGTTCAGGCGGCGGGGGCGCTTCCGGGGGACGGATGGCTGCAGCGCATGGGGGAGGGGGCGCCGTTCGGCCCGCTGGAGACGCTGCTCGCGGCGGTGCGGGGGACGGTCTATGCGCGCGCCACGGCGCAGGATGCGGGATACGGATTGGAGACCGAGGTCGCCGAGCTCGATGCCGATTTGGTCGAGGCGGCCGCGCCTGCCGTCGAGGCGATGGAGCATCTGCTGCGGCCGCTCATGGCCTTGGCCAAGCGCCTCGAAGCGGTGCTCGAGGATGCGCCCGATTGGCTGGACGCGCAGGCCCGCGCGCGCATCGAGGGGGCGATCGGCGGCCTTTCCTGGCGTGCGCAGACCTTGTCGGCCTGGATCGCGCTCGCCGCGCGGCTCGGCGGGCCAGCCGACGCGGACTTCATCGACTGGCTTGCCGTCGAGCGGGCCGACGGACGTGAATATGATATCGGCATCCACCGGCGCTGGCTCGATCCGACGCGCCCGCTTGCCGAAGCCGTCCTGAAGCCGGCGCACGGCGTCGTCATCACCTCGGCAACGCTCCGCGGCGCCGAGGGATGGGCAGGGGCCGAGGCCCGGACCGGCGCCTGCCATCTCGATCAGCCGGCCGCGCATTTCAGCGCCGAAAGTCCTTTCGATTATGCCGAGAATAGCGAGGTGCTGATCGTCACCGATCTGAAGCGGGGCGACGTGGCGCAGCTCGCCGGCGCTTATTCCCGCCTGATCGAGGCGGCAGGCGGCGGCACGCTCGGTCTCTTCACCGCGATCCAGCGCCTGAAGGTGGTTCATGCGCGGATCGCCGACCGGCTCGCGCGCGCTGGGCTGCCGCTCTATGCCCAGCACGTCGATCCGATCGATACCGGCACGCTGGTCGACATCTTCCGTGACGATCCGCGCGCCTCGCTGCTGGGCACCGATGCGCTCCGCGACGGCGTGGACGTGCCTGGCCATTCGCTCCGGCTGGTGGTGATGGAGGGGGTGCCGTGGCCGCGCCCAACGGTGCTGCATGCCGCGCGCCGCGCCGTCGGCGGCGGCTCGGCTTATGACGATCGGGTGGTGCAGGCGCGGCTCGCCCAGGCGTTCGGGCGCTTGATCCGCCGTAAGGAGGACAGGGGCATGTTCGTGCTCCTTTCGGCGGCCACCCCCTCGCGGCTGCTCACCGCTTTTCCGCCGGGCGTGCAGGTGCGGCGTGTCTCGTTCAGCGAAGCGGCCCTGCGGGTGCGGTCCCGTCTTTCAACCGAAACCGCTTTGGGGCATCAGCACCC
>JAUJOJ010000005.1:173452-180952 GCA_030447665.1 Allosphingosinicella sp.
GGACGGGAGATGCGGGCGCAGGGCCTCGTCTTCGACCAGGTGATCGCCTCGCCGGCGGTGCGCGTGGTGGAAACCCTGGCGGACATCGCGGACGGTTATGGGCGATCGCTCGAACCGCGATTCGACCAGCGCATCTATCTTGCCGCCAAGGAGACCTTGCTCGACGTCGTGCATGAAGCCGACGACCGCGCGGAGCGCCTGCTGATCGTCGGCCACAATCCAGGGCTTGAGGTGCTGGCGATGCTGCTGACCAGCGGCGAGGGGCTGAGGAGCGAGCTCGCGATCAAATATCCGACCGCGACCGTGGCGGAGATCAGCCTGCCGGTGGCGCATTGGCGGGAGGTGACCGAGGGGATCGGCACGCTCGCCCGCTTCATCCGCCCCCGCGACCTCGATCCGGAGCTCGGGCCGGACGAGGATAGTGTTTGAGGGCGTCATTGCGAGGAGCGTAAGCGACGAAGCAATCCAGAGACCCGACATAGAAGGATCAGGGCCGGATCACTCCTCGTCGAGCGCGTCCTTCAACGTCTTCCTCAGCCCTTTGAGCGCCTGGGCAGGGAAGTCGGAATGCTGGTTCGCCGGTGTCAGACCCGTCGCGGCGATCAGTTCCTCACCGTCGGCGGCGCCGCTGGCCAGCAGCTGCTGGACGCCGCGGATGGTATAGCCATCCTGGTTGAGGAGCCGGTGGATGCGCTGAGCGAGCGCGACGTCGGCGGGCCGATAATAGCGGCGGTTGCCGGCCCGCTGGAGCGGCCTCAGCTGGGGAAAGCGCGTTTCCCAATAGCGCAGGATATGCTGCGGGACTCCGAGGTCGTCGGCGAGTTCGCCGATGGTGCGGAATGCCTGGTCGCTTTTGCGCGGCTCCGCCAAGAGCTCAGCTGCCCTTGACGATCCGCTCGCGCATGATCTGGCTCGCGCGGAACGTGAGCACGCGGCGCGGCGCGATTGGAACCTCGACGCCGGTCTTGGGATTGCGGCCGACCCGCTCGCCCTTGTCGCGCAGGATGAAGCTGCCGAAGCCGGAGATCTTCACGTTCTGGCCGTGGGAAAGGGCGGAGCACATGTGGTGAAGGATTCGCTCGACGATGTCGGACGACTCGGCGCGAGACAGCCCGATTTCGCGATGGACGACGTCCGAAAGGTCGGCGCGCGTCAGCGTCCCAGCCTCAATACGCCTGATCGTGCCTGCGTCCGCCATTTATTCCTCCCTCGCCCCCTGCGAAAGTCGAAAACTGTAATCCAGCTTCGAGCTTAGCGCAATCCGTACCTGCGGTTTTCCGCAGGTTAGTAGCGTAGCACCGCTGCACCCCAAGTAAAGCCACCGCCCATCGCTTCGAGCACAATAAGGTCGTTCTTTTTGACCCGTCCGTCGCGAACCGCGACGTCGAGCGCGAGCGGCACCGAAGCCGCCGACGTATTGGCATGCTGGTCGACGGTGACGATCACCCGCGCCGGATCGAGTCCCAGCTTCTTCGCCGTGGCATCGAGGATGCGCTTGTTGGCCTGATGCGGCACGACCCAATCCACTTCCTCGGCCTTGTGGCCCGCTGCGGTCAGCGTCTCGGTCAGCACATCGGCGAGGTTCACCACCGCGTGGCGGAAAACCTCCTTGCCCTTCATTCGAAGCTTGCCGACCGTCCCGGTGGTGGAGACGCCGCCGTCGACGAAGAGAAGGTCGTTGTGGCGGCCATCGGCATGGAGCTTGGTGGCGAGGATGCCGCGATCCTCGGTATCCTGCGCCTGGAGGATGAGCGCGCCGGCGCCGTCGCCGAACAGGACGCAGGTGGCGCGGTCCTCCCAGTCGAGGATGCGGCTGAACGTTTCGGCGCCGATCACCAGCGCATAATCGGCCATGCCGCCTTTCACCATATTGTCCGCGATCGAGAGCGCGTAGAGGAAGCCGGTGCAGACGGCCGAGACATCGAAGGCGATGCAGTCGTCGATGCCCAGCGCGGTTTGAACCCTGGTCGCGCTGGCGGGAAAGGTCTGGTCCGGCGTCGCGGTCGCGAGCACGATCAGGCCGATCTTCTCCGCGGGCAGGCCGGCGGCCGCGAGCGCCTTCCGGGCCGCCTCGGTAGCGAGCGTCGCGGTGGTCTCGCCATCGCCGGCGAAATGGCGCGCTTCGATGCCCGTTCGTGCGACGATCCAGTCATGGCTGGTGTCGATCCCGCGGGCGGCGAGCTCATGGTTGGTCACGCGCAGATCGGGAAGGGCGGACCCGGTGCCGATGACGACGGAACGGCGGCTCACTTGGCGGCAACTCCATTAAGGTCGTGGGCCGGTATGTTGGCGAGATCCTCGGCGATCTTGCGGGTGAGGTCCTCGCGCACCAGGCGGGCGGCGACCCGGATCGCGTTGGCGACGCCCTTGGCATTGGCGCTGCCGTGGCTTTTCACGACAATGCCGTTGAGGCCTAGGAAAACGGCGCCATTATGATTGTTGGGATCGAGATGGTGCTTGAGGAGCTCGGTGGCGGGCCTGGAGATCAGGAAGCCGATCTTGGACCGGGTCGAGCTCGAAAAGGCGCGGCGCAGGAGATCGGTCACGAAGCGGGCGGTTCCTTCGGCGGTTTTAAGGGCGATATTGCCGGAAAAGCCGTCGGTCACGACCACGTCCGCATCGCCGCGCGAGATCTTGTCGCCTTCGATGAAGCCGTCGAAGCGCATTCCCAGATGGTCGGCTTCACGCAGGATGGCGGCGGCATCCTTCAACTGATCGGTGCCCTTCAGCTCCTCGGTGCCGATGTTGAGCAGCTGGACGCGGGGGCGTTTGAGATCGAGCGCGACCCGGGCATAGGCCGCCCCCATGACGGCGAACTGAACCAGGTTCTGCGCGTCCGATTCGGTGTTGGCGCCGAGATCGAGCATGACGAGGTCGTTCTCGCCCAGGGTCGGGAGCAGGGCGGCGAGCGCCGGCCGGTCGATGCCCTGGATCGTCCGGAGGGCGAGCTTCGACATGGCCATCATCGCGCCGGTGTTGCCGGCCGACAGCGCCGCATGGGCATTGCCTGCCTTCACCGCGGCGATGGCGCGGCCCATCGACGTGGTCTTGGCACGGCGGATCGCCTGGCTCGGCTTTTCCGTGCCCGCGATCACGTCGTCGCAATGGATGATCTCGACCGAAGGGGCGAGCTTTGGGTGTTTGCCGAGTTCGGCCTGGATCAGCGACTTGTCGCCGAACATCAGGAACTGGAGGTCGTCGCGGCGCTCATGGGCGCGCGCGGCGCCGGCCAGGATCACCGCCGGCCCGACATCGCCACCCATCGCGTCGATTGCGATCCGTGGCGCGGTGGGCACCGGTGTCGCCTCCTCGAATTCTTACTTAAGCCTCGACAGGCCGGATTTCGCGTCCGTTATAATGGCCGCAGGCGGTGCACAGATTGTGCGGCAGGCGAAGTTCGCCGCAATTCGGGCATTCCTGATAGTTGACCGCCTTCAGCGCATCATGGCTGCGGCGCATATTGCGCTTGGAGGGCGAGGTTTTTCTCTTGGGGACGGCCATCCTGGCACCTGTTCCGTTCGCTTAGAGTTCATGATGGGGGCGAGCGGAGCGCCAAGCCATATGGCCGATAAGGCCGCGGGCCTGGCGGCCGGTGCTCGCACCTGGGACCCCAGCGAATACTTCTTCGATGGGAACCCATGAGCGGTGCCGCCTATAACGGATTTGGCCACGGTTGCAAGCGCTGCCCAGCCATGCAAGCTGGGCGCCTCACTGGGAGAAACGAGCCATGACCACGCTGCCGATCACGCTCACCATCGCGGGCGCCGCGGCGATCATGAACGTGTGGCTCGGCCTTCGCGTCAGCCTGCTTCGGCGGCGCCACGGCGTGTCCATCGGCGATGGCGGCAAGGCCCAGATTGCTACGCGCATGCGCGCTCATGCCAACTACGTTGAATATACCCCCTTCTTCCTCATCCTCCTCGCCCTCGTCGAGCTTGCCCGCGGCTCCGAGCCATGGCTGTGGCTGGTCGCGATCCTGTTCATCCTCGGCCGGCTGGCTCATCCTCTCGGCATGGACCGGCCGGGCGCCAACCTCCTCCGGATTGCCGGCATCGCCGTCACCTGGCTCGGCCTCCTCGCGCTTGCCGCAATTGCGCTCGCAACCTCCTATGCGGAGCAGGCGAAGCCCAAGGTCAGCTATGCTGCTTTGGCGCTCGATGGAACGAAGCTGAGCTGAGCCAGCCGCCAGCTCCGGTCGGGTTCCGTCACGCCCGCGCCAAGGCCCTGTCGGCGACGAACGGATTGGAGCGCCGCTCGTGCGCGAAGCTGCTGATCGGCCCGTGGCCGGGGATGAAGACGGTCTCGTCGCCGAGCGGCCAGAGCTTGGTGACGATCGCGTCGATCAGATCCTGATGATTGCTCATCGGGAAATCGGTGCGGCCGATCGAGCCCTGGAACAGCACGTCGCCGACAAGGGCGAGCTTCGATCCCGGATGGTGGAAGACGATGTGGCCGGGCGTATGGCCGGGGCAGTGATAGACGTCGAGCCTGAGCTCGCCCACCGTCACCTGGTCGCCTTCGACGAGCCACCGCTCGGGCTCGAACGTCTTGGCCGGGATGCCGTAGGACCGGCCGTCATCCTCGAGCCGCGAAATCCAGAAGCGGTCCGCCTCGTGCGGCCCCTCGATCGGCACCTGAAGCTCGTCGGCGAGGAACTTGGCCCCGCCGCAATGGTCGATATGGCCGTGGGTGAGGATGATCTTCTCGATCGTGACACCCTGCTGGGCGGCGGCGGCCTTGACCCGGTCGAGATCGCCGCCGGGATCGGCGAATGCGCCGCGCATGGTGCGCGTGCACCAGATGAGCGAGCAATTCTGCTGGAGCGGCGTCACCGGGATGATCGCAGCTTTCAAAGGAGGCGTGGTCATCGAGGCGAGATGGCGGCTCTTGCTCGGCGATGCAATGATCGGGATTCGAAGGACGCTCGTGCCGCCGGAGGGAAGGTTGCGCCGCTTCGTGCGTTGGGCGCTCCGACAGGACCCGCAGGGTCGCCTCGATTGGAGCAAGTGACTTATGGCGGCCTCGCCTCTACCCGACGCGCCTCAACCCGCACAGGTCGCGGCGGCCGATACGCCGAGCCTGCGCGTGCTTGCCGGGCTTGCGACCGGAGTGGTGGTGATCGCGGCGCTTTATTTCGGCCGCGACGTGCTGGTTCCGATCATGCTGGCGGTGCTCCTGTCCTTTCTGCTCGCGCCTCTGGTGGCGCTGCTTCGCCGGCTGCGGGCGGGGCGGGTGCCCTCCGTCATCCTCGCGGTTCTCGTCGCGCTCGGCGTGATCGTCGGACTGGGCACGCTCATCGGCGCTCAGGTGGCCGCGCTCGCCAGCGATGCCCCCCGCTATGCGGAAACGGTGCAGAAGAAGGTGGAGCTCGCGCGGTCCTCGACCATCGGCCGGCTGCCCCAGCTTCTGGGTGGCCTCAGCAAGCGGTTCGAGGATGCGAGCTCCGAGACCGCGCCGCCAGCCCCGGCGGCACGCGAGTCCGATGCCCCCAGGCCGGTGCCGGTGGTGGTGGAGGAAGCTGCCGCTTCGCCCTGGGAGCTTGCCGGCAGGGTGCTCGAGCCGATCCTTGCTCCGCTCGAAACCACCGTGATCGTGCTCGTGGTGGCGATCTTCATCCTCCTCCAGCGCGAGGATCTCCGCGACCGGCTGATCCGCCTGTTCGGATCGTCGGACCTGCACCGCACCACCACGGCGATGGACGAGGCGGCGGCGCGGCTTTCGCGCTATTTCCTCACCCAGCTCGCACTCAACGCGGCCTTTGGAACCGTGATCGGGATCGGGCTGTCGCTGATCGGCGTGCCCTCGCCGGTGCTGTGGGGGATCCTTGCCGCCTTGATGCGCTTCATTCCCTATATCGGCGCGTTCATCGCGGGGCTGCCGCCGCTGCTGCTCGCCGCCGCGGTCGATCCAGGCTGGTCGATGGCGATCTGGACGATCGGGCTGTTCGTCGTTGCCGAACCCTTCATGGGCTATGTCGTCGAGCCGCTGGTCTATGGCCACTCGACGGGATTGTCGCCCGTATCGGTGATCGTCGCGGCGATCTTCTGGACCTGGCTATGGGGCCCGATCGGCCTCATCCTCTCGACCCCGCTCACCCTTTGCCTGGTGGTGCTAGGCCGGCACGTGCACCGGCTCGAATTCCTCGACGTGATGCTGGGCGATCGGCCCGCTTTGTCCCCGCCGGAAAGCTTCTACCAGCGCATGCTCGCCGGCGATCCCGACGAGGTGTTCGACCAGGCCGAGCTGCTGCTCCAGGAGCGCTCGCTTTCCTCTTATTATGACGAGGTCGCGCTGAAAGGCCTCCAGCTCGCTGCCGCCGATGCAGCGCGCGGCACCCTCGCTCCCGCGCAGCTCACCCATATCAACGAGGCGGTCACCACCCTTATCGGCGACCTTGCCGATCACGACGATGCTGCAAATGGGGATGCGCCAGCCGAAGACGGACCGCTGCCGCCGTCGCTGGCCGAACAGGAGCTGCCCGCCCCAGGCATGCCGGCCTCCGCCGCCGCCATTCTCCCGCCGGCCTGGACCGCGCGCGGAGCCGTGCTCTGCCTGCCCGGCCGGGGGCCGCTCGACGAAGCGGCGGCGGCGATGCTCGCGCAGCTGCTCGAGAAGCACGGGCTGGGCGCGCGACTGCTCCCCTACCAGGCCACCTCGCGCGACCGCATCGAGGGGCTCGACCGCGAAGGGGTGAAGATGGTCTGCATCTCCTATCTCGACATTACCGGCACGCCCGCGCACCTGCGTTCGCTGCTGCGCCGGTTGCGGCGGCGATTGCCCGATGTTCCGATCCTGGTGGGGCTGTGGCCGGCCAATCACGCTGTCTTTGCCGCGGGCGATGCGCGCGGCCTGGTGGGGGCGGACCATTATACCCAGTCGCTGCGGGAATCGGTCGAGCAGTGCCTTGCCGAAGCGGCGCGCGCGCAGAACGATGAGGCGACTGTGCCGGATGCTCTTCTGGCGCGGAACGCCGGCTGAGGGGGGTCAGGCGACCGCCAGGGTCTCGAATTTCTCGGTGCTCACGGTGAGGCGGCCGGCCGCGCACGCCTCGGGAAAGGGCCGGCCCTCGGCCGCATAGCGTTCGAGTGCCGCTTCGAGCGCGCCCTGCGCCTGCTCGCACGCCTCGTCATAATCGCGGCCCATGGCCATTGCCTCGGGCACGTCCGGGAAGGTGGCGATGATCATCCCGTCGTAGCGGTCAGCCAGCTTCAGGGCGTAAGTGAGCATAAGGTTCCTTCCGAACACTTCAGGTCGATCAACGCGGCTACGCTCGGGGATACAGGCCGGGAGGTACGGGTCCCGGCGAAGGAATAAGGAAGATGATGCGGAACCGGCCCGGAGGCGAGTCCTAAGTTCGGCATTCCGGCGTGAGATTGACCCATTTCGGCGTGAAAACAAATAGCCCCGCATGCGCTACCGCCCAAGATGATGCTTGGATCGGGAAGGGACGGGATGCTTTCTCTTCGGCCGCTTCGTCAGCAAGGGCCGCTATCGCCGGCG
>JAUJOJ010000029.1 GCA_030447665.1 Allosphingosinicella sp.
AAGTGTCTGTTTGGAAATGCGCTCAAGAGCGCGTTTCCCGCGCTCGGTGCCAGCCTTCCCAACGGGCTCAAAGGCCTCCCACTTAACCAAGCTTTATCCGCTTGCTGCTATCCGGACGGCTCAACCGATCGGGTGCCCAGTCGCATGGCAACGCACGACCGCCAGACGGTCCAGCTTTTCTACAACAGGACGTCGGGACGGCATTGCAGCAAGAAGCTCGCGGTTCTTCGCTCCCGCTTCGAGGCGAACGGCGCGAACGTGATCCTTTCCGAATGCGGACCAGGCGCCGACATCGCAATTGGCGATGATGTGAGTCACATCTGCGCGGTCGGCGGCGACGGGACTATTCGCCATGTCGCGCTCGCCTTGTGCCGCTCGGGCCGGTCGCTGCCGATGAGCATCTATCCCGGCGGCACCATCAACCTGGTGCATCGTGAGCTCGCTTCGCCAATCGATCCCGATCTCCACGCGCTGCGGGTGCTCCGCGGCGATGGCGCCTCGCACCTCTATTCCGTCGAGATCAACGACAGCCTGTTCCTCGCCTGCGCCAGCGTCGGGCCCGACAGCCGGGCGGTCGCGTCGCTGTCGCCGGGGCTGAAGCGCCGCATCGGCAGGCTAGCTTATGCGGCCGCGTTTTTCCGCCTGCTCGCGAAATGGCCGCGGCAGCCGATCCGGCTCCGCTCGCCCGATCGCGAGCTGGTCTGCGAAGCCTTTTACGTGGCGAAGGGGCGCTTCTTCGCGGGGCCATGGAGCTTCGCGCCCGCCGCGCAGCTCGCCGAGCCGCTGCTCCACGTCATTGCGCTGGAGCGGGCGACGAGGCGGGATTATTTCCGCTTCCTCTGGGCCTTGTTCCGCGGCCGGCGCCTCGACGATCTGCCCGGCATCGCCGCCTTCACCTGCACCAGCCTCAGCGCCGATGCAGCCCTGCCCCTCCCCGTCCAGGCCGACGGGGACATCGTCGCGAGCCTGCCGGTTCGGCTCAACCTGCGCTCCGACCCGATCGCTCTGTGCTGAGGCGAATAAGATGAAGGCGCCGCTCAAGGAATTGCTGATCCTCCTGTCGGTCGCCGGCGGCTATCCGGCAATCGTCCAACGGATCGGTTCGCTGGAGCTCGATCTTTCCCTTCTCCTCTACGTCGCCTTGTTCGCGATGCTGCTCGCCTGCCTGCTGCTGGCCGCTCATGTGCGCAATGTCGTGCTGCGCTGCTTCTATGCTTTGCTGTTCGCCGCCTCCGCCTTTTTCCTCGATTGTTTCGAGCGGATCACGAGGGAGCATCTCACCTACGATGCCTTCATCAACATGGTGAATTCGGCGGGGTTCGCGGGAGACGCGCTCCAGCAGCATTGGGGGCCGACACTCTGGTCAGCCTTGATCGCGCTGCTGCTGCTTGCCGGGATCGCCATCCCGCCCCGCGCCTCGTTCAGGCTGCCCGGCTTTATCGCCGCGGCGCCGCCGGCGGGCCTTGCCGCTTTGTCCCTGCTCCTCTTCGTCCGCGGCGGCGATGGCGCGCGTGGGCTGCCGGCCGCCTTCACCCCGCTCGCTTACTCGGCGATCTTTCTTTACGAGACGGGGGCCGAGGGCGTCGGCCCGCGCGAGGCCGTCCGCCTTCGCCCGCGCCGGCGGGCGGCGGGCGGCGACATCGTCCTCATCATCGACGAGAGCGTCGCCGGAAATTATCTCGACATCAACAGCCCGGGAGGTGTGCGTTCGGGGCTGGACGAGCCCCGCCCCGGCGTCCGCATCCATAGCTACGGCCACGCCGCGTCGATCACCAATTGCAGCGTCGGCACCAACGTGACGCTGCGCCACGGCGGCACGCGCGCCGATTATCAGCGGATCAACGCCGCGATGCCCTCGATCTGGAGCTATGCCAGACGAGCGGGCCTGCGCACCGTTTATATCGACGGCCAGCGCACCGGCGGCAAGCTGCACAATATGATGAGCCGCCAAGAGCTGCGGGCGGTCGACCGCTTCATCCAGTTCGATGGGGTGCCGGTGCGGGACCGCGACATGGAGGCGGCCGACCGTCTGGCGGAGCTGATCAACAACCGGACCGCGGAACTGGTGGTGGTGAACAAGGTCGGTGCCCACTTCCCGGTCCATGACAAGTTCCCCGACGCCTTCATGCGCTACCGCCCGGTCCTGCCCCGCGGCAAGCACGGCGAGATCAGCGACACCGGCAATCGGGACGGCTTCGGCGGCACGGCGGAGGACTGGATCCGCTACCGCAATTCGTACCGCAACACATTGCTGTGGAATGTGGGCGGCTTCTTCGACCGCCTGTTCGCGCGCGCCAAGATGGACCGGGCGACGTTGATCTACACCTCCGACCATGGCCAGGACCTGCACGAGGGCGGCAGCCTGGGTCTCAACACCCATTGCAGCGGCGATCCCGTGATTCAGGAAGGCGTGGTGCCGCTGGTGGTGATCGAGGGACAGGGGCTGAAGACGCTCGATTGGGGCCGCAACCTCGCCTCCAAGCGGGACCGGGTGAGCCATTATGAGGTCTTCCCGACGCTGCTAGCCCTGCTCGGCTATGACGAGCGGGAGGTGCGGCCGATCTACGGCGCCTCGCTCGCCGAGCGCTCGCAGGAGCCCGCCACCTTCAACGCGCGCTTCAACGCCCGGCTCGGCCAGAAGCCGGTCTGGGTGCCGATCGACCTGAGGCGGTTGCCGAAGCAGCGGGAAGACACGCACGCAGTGGTGCCGCAGGAGCGCTGATCGCCCTCATCGAGCGGACCGCCAGCCCTGAGCAAAGGCGTCCAGTTAGTCGCGGCTGCCCGGCTCGCTCCGGTGCTCGCCCTTCACCCAGCGCACGGTGCCGGAGCTTGCCCGCATCACGACGCTTTCGGTCGTCATGAAATTCTTGCGGCGCTTCACGCCTTCCAGCAGCGAACCGTCGGTAACCCCCGTCGCTGCGAAGATCACGTCGCCCTTGGCGAGGTCCTCGAGCTGGTAGACGCGGTTTAGGTCCGCGACCCCCCATTTGGCGGCCCGGGCGCGCTCGTCGTCGTTGCGGAAAAGGAGCCTTCCTGGAACTGGCCGCCGACGCAGCGCAGCGCCGCCGCTGCGAGCACGCCCTCCGGCGCGCCTCCGGAACCCATGTAAACGTCGATGGTCGTATCGGGATTGGTGACCGCGATCACGCCGGCCACGTCGCCGTCGGGAATCAGCTGGATGCCGCAGCCCAGCGAGCGAAGCTCGGCGATGAGATCCGCATGGCGGGGCCGATCGAGTACGCAGACGATGATCTCGGACGGGTCCACACCCTGGCCGCCGCGACTGCGCGGATGTTCTCGCTGGGCGACCTTGCAAGGTCGATGACGCCTTGCGGATAGCCGGGGCCGACGGCCAGCTTGTCCATATAGACGTCGGGGGCGTTGAGCAGGCCGCCCTCCTCTGAAATCGCGAGCACCGCGAGCGCGTTCGGTCCCGCCTTGGCGGTGATCGTCGTGCCTTCGAGCGGGTCGAGCGCGATGTCGATCCTGGGGCCCGTGCCTTGGCGCGCGCCCGACCTTCTCGCCGATGAAGAGCATCGGCGCTTCGTCCCGCTCGCCTTCGCCGATCACCACCGTGCCGTCATAATCGAGCTGATTGAGCGCCTCGCGCATCGCTTCCACCGCGGCATGGTCGGCCGCCTTTTCATTGCCCCGGCCGATCAGCTTGGAAGCCGCAACCGCCGCCGCTTCGGTCACGCGAACCATCTCCAACACGAGCACACGGTCCAGCGTGCTGCTTGCAGTCACCATCGTCTCTTCATCCTGCATTAAGGGGCAGCGGGCTCGTCAGACCAAGATCGTTTCAGGCCGATCGGCCTGAAGCGTAATCTTGGTCTCACTAGGAGCCAAGAGCCTGATTCACGGCTTTGGTCGAAGCGCGAAAGCGCTTCGACCAAAGACGATCAGGCTCTAGGCTAGGCCTATGGACTTGTCGAGATTGGCCCCGCTGATCCTCCTGGCCCTCATTCCCGCGGGGCCGCCGGCGCGCCGCCCATCACGGCCGATCAGGCACTGGCCAATTATCGCAAGCTGATCAAACCACCCGCGAGATTGATTGTCCGCGCGGCGGAAGCACTGACGAGATCGTCGTGTGCGGCAATCGTGAGGACGAGACCCAATCGGGCGGCTGCCGCTGCCGGTCGGCCCGCGAACCGGGGGAGCGTATCGGGCGAGTTGATCGCCGACGGCGGCGGGTCAGCAACGGCTGCCATGAACGCCGATCGCCGCATCACAAGCTGCCCGGGAGCGTCGGCGTCATCGAACTGGCTGAGAGACGATTCATAAGGAAAGTCATCGAACGTTTGAATCCGGCGACGATCAGCTCGTCTGAGACAGAAGATCGTTCACGCGCCGCTCGGCGTCCGCGAGCGCTCGGCGGGTCGACTTCTGCCCGTTGAACGCTGCGGCCACCTCCTCGCCGATCAGCCCCTCGATGGCGTTCTGACGCTGGATCCCGCCCGGCAGCGGCCGCCCGGTGCTCGCGACGGGAGCGATGTTGGTGCGATGCGGCAGCGCCTTGAACGCGGGGCTTTCCACCACGGCTTTGAAAGCGGGGAGGTGGCCCGTGCGGGCCCAATCGAAATTGTGCTCCGCGATGAAGCGGAAGAAGCGAGCAATTGCACGGCGTTGCTCGGGGGTTCGTTCGCGTTTGGGCACGACCCAGGCGTGACCGCTCACGTAGCTCACCTCCTCGCCCCATAGCCGCGGATAGGGGTAGACAGTGTAGCTCCGGTAGAGCGGGCGCCCCGGCGTGTTCGCTTCCGCCTCGAATTGGCCGATCATCCAGGTGCCGGTCGGATAGATTCCGCCCTCGCCGGACATGAAGCTTGCGATCGCGGCGGGCGTGTCCTGGTTGCGCGTGCTCACCCCTGACGCGGTGATGCCGCGGAAGAAGTCGACGATCCGCTCGGCCTCCGGCGTTTGCAGCCGGATACGGCGCGGACCGGGGAACAGCACCGCGTCCTGCGCCAGCAGGTAGGTGTAGACGTTTCGGGCGGCATAGGCATTGTCGCCGACCAGGCTCTGGATGAGATAGGACTTGCCGGTCCGCTCGGTGAATTGCCGCGCGTGGGCCAGCATCTCCTCGGGCGAGCGCGGCAGGACCGGCTTGCCGTCCTTCATGAGACCGGCCTCAGCGAACAACTTGGTGTTGATGTGAAACAGGCCGCCATGAGTGTCGAACGGCAGCCCGTAGAGGTGTCCGCCGATCGTCACCGCGCTCCGGCTCGCCTCGGTGAGCGCGGACGGCGCAAGCCCTGCCTGCGTCAAATAAGGCTCGATCTGCTCGAGCAGGCCTTCGGCGGCATAGTCGGAGATCACGCCGGTGTGCATCGTGACGAGGTCGGGCGGGTCCTTGGCCGCCATTTGCGCGGAGAGCTGCGGGTAGCCCGGCCAGGCAACGACGTTGCTGCTGACGTGCAGGTCGGGATTTCGGGCGTTGAACTTGTTGATCATCGCCGTGATGATGCCGCACTCGCCCTCCACCTTCGACACGTCCGTCGCGCCGCCATATTCGGCGCCGCACTCGCCGAAGAAGCGCTGCAGGTAGATTTCGGCCCGATCGCCGCCGCCGCCATCGACGCTGCAGCTTGCGGCGAGAAGCGTCGCTGCAATGAAGAAGAGGCGCCTCACCGGACCGCCGTCCCGGCCATCGCGCGCACGATCTGCTTCTGGAACAGCACGTAGACGATGAAGATGGGGATCGAGGCGAACACCGCCTGTGCCATCAGGAAGCCGAGGCCGCTCGTCTGTGCATAGTTCATCTGCGCGGCGGCGAGGCCGACGGTGAGCGTATACATATCGCTGCGCGTCGCCGAGATGAGCGGCCACCAATAGCTGTTCCACGAGGCGAGAAAGGTGAACACCCCGAGCGTCGCCTGCGCCGGCAGGGTGAGCGGGAGCAGCACCTTCCAGAAAAGGGTCAAGCGCGACGCGCCGTCGAGCATCGCCGCTTCATCGAGCTCTGCGCGGGATCGCGCGCATATATTGCGTCATGAAGAAGACGCCGAACGGCCCCGCAAGCCCAGGCAGGATCAGGCCCGGATAGCTGTTGTGGAGGCCGAGCGCGGCAAAGAGCTGGTGCTGCGGAAGGATCACCGCCTGCTCAGGGATGGCGAGCCCCAGCAGGACAAAGATGAAAAGCGTCCGGCGGAAGGGGAAATCGAGCCGCGCGAAGCCAAAGCCGGCCAGGCTGCACAAGGCGAGGACGCCGACCGTGGTGCCGCCCGACACGATGATGCTGTTGATCAGCCAGCGGAACACCTGGTTCCCCTGAAGGATGGAGCGGTAATTCTCGAGCGTGTAGGGCGGCGACAAGGCGGCGCCGCTGTTGCCGACCAGCTCGCTATTCTGCTTGAGCGAGAGCAGCAGCGTCCAAATGAGGGGCGCGAGCATCACCGCGGCCGCAAGCACGATCGCAAGGAGCGCCAGCGGCGGCCAGCGGGTGCGGCTTGCCTCAGCGGCCACCATCGCCCTCCGATCCGCGCATGGTGGTCACATATTGGGTAAGCGTGATCAGCACGATGAGCAGGAAGAGGATTTCGGCCGCGGCCGTGGCATAGCCCAGCTCCCAGCGCGCGAACGCGGCTTCGAAGATGAACAGCACCATCGTGCGGGTCGCACCGCCCGGGCCGCCGCCGGTGAGCAGTTGCGCCTGGCCGAAAATCTGCAGCTGCGCCGCGGTCTGCAGCATCACGACAAGCACCAAAGTGCGCCTCAGCGCCGGCAAGGTCACGCGCCACAAAGTCGTCCATCGGCTTGCCCGGTCGAGCGCCGCGGCTTCGTAAACATCGCCGGGGATCTGCTGCAATCCGGCGAGGAACAGCATCATCGGGAGACCGACCGACCACCAGATGGTGGTGATGGCGAGCGCCCAAAGCGACCAGGTCGGATGGCTGAGGAAGGGGATCGGCTCCGCACCCAGCGCCTGCGCGGTCTCCCCCAGAAGTCCCGCGTCCGGCGCCAGCACGAAGCGCCAGATCAGGGTGACGATCGTGACCGACAGGACGGAAGAGGAAAAGAAGACGCCGCGGAACAGGGCGGCGCCGCGGGTCGCCCGATTGAGCGCGAGCGCCAGGGCGAGCGCGATCACCGTCAGCAGGGGCACGATCATCAGCGCGAGCGCGAAGGTGTTGAGCACCGAGCGGATGAAGACGTCGTCGGCGAACAGGCGGGCGTAATTGTCCAAGCCGACGAAGCGTCCCCCGCCGAACAGGTCGACCCGTTGAACACTGAGCGCCATACCGCTCAGCAGCGGATAGATGAGGATGATGAGATAAGCCGTGAGGAACGGCAGCACGAAGAGCAGCCCGCTCCAGTCCCTCCGGGCCACACCCCTTTTCATTCGGCCGCGCCCCTTCTCATTCAGGCTGCGCCTCCGCATGGTAGCCGCGTTCATCGGCACCGAACAGGTGCGCGGCCGCGCCTCGGATCCTGAGGCCGATCGTCTCGCCCACCTGCACCCGGCTGTAGCCCTCGTCTTCCGCCGTGATGGCCGCGCCGTCGGAAAGGCGCGCATAGACGAGCGTCCGCTCGCCGAGCCGCTCGACGAGCTCGACCTTGGCCTGCGTCGTCGCGGCCCCGTTGGCCGCGACCGTGACGCTCTCCGGCCGCAGCCCGACCTGCAGCGTCCCGCCCGCCGGCAGCTCCGAGCGCGCCACCCGCGTCTCGACCTCTGCTCCGTCGCCCAGCCGCACCCGGGCATAGCGCCCGTCGCCCGGCACCAGCTCGACCGGCGCGAGCGTCATCGCCGGCGATCCCACGAAGCGTGCGACGAACATGTTGGCCGGCCGGCTGTAAATCTCCATCGGCGGACCGACCTGCTGGATGCGCCGGTCGTTCATCACGACGACGCGGTCGGCGAGCGTCATCGCTTCGGCCTGGTCATGCGTCACCATGATGAAGGCGGCATCGACCCGGCTGCGGAGCTGGGCAAGCTCGATGCGCGTCCGCATCCTGAGCGCCGCGTCGAGATTCGACAGCGGCTCGTCGAGCAGGAACAGCTTGGGCGGCTTGACGATGGCGCGGCCGATCGCAACGCGCTGGCGCTGTCCGCCCGACATCTGCGCCGGCTTCTTGTCGAGATGCTCATGGATCTCCAGCACGCGCGCGGCTTCGGCGACCCGCGCCTCGATCTCGGCCTTGGGCACGCGCGCATTGCGCAGCCCGAAAGCCATATTCTCCCGGACCGACATGTGCGGATAAAGCGCATAATGCTGGAAGACCATCGCCACGCCGCGGTCGCCGGGGGGCAATCGGTCGATCCTGCGCCCCTCGAGCCGAACCTCGCCTTCATCGAGCGTCTCCAGCCCGGCGATGATGCGCAGCAAGGTGGACTTGCCCGAACCGGACGGGCCGAGAAAGGCTACGAATTCCCTCGCGTCCATCGACAGGGATACGCCGTCCAGCACGGGCGTCGCGCCATAGGCCTTTCGGATGCCGTTCAGTTCGAGGTTGGCCAATGAAGCTCCTCAGTCGCGGGGGCGGCCGCGGTCCGGCTCGCTTCGCCCTAGGTGAGGCAGTCCGGACGAATTGGCAAGAAGCTGGTGAAGGTTAGCCGCGTGAGGCATGCGTTCGGGGCTTTTCCACTCCTCGCGCGTTTTCAAGACTTAGGCTCCATGAGGGGCCGGATTCACGCCTTCGGCGGAAGCGCCTGGCGCTTCCACCTCAACCGACCAGGCCCTAAGAAGCGCCCGAAAGGACACGTCCATGGCCGATACGATCGACGCCCCGAAGCTCCCCACGCTGGAGGACATGCAGCACTGGACCTATGTGATGGGCCGCGCGCAGCAGCTGATGATGGAGCATGTCGCCCGGCAATTGGGCGAGGCGGGCAACAAGATCGCGGCGTCGCCGCCCAAATTGTCGCTCGGCACCCTGCCCGGCGCATCGCTGTTCGCCGATCCGACGAAGCTCGCGCAGGCGCAGGTCGACATGTGGACCCAGGGCATGGCGGTCTGGCAGAACGTGCTCGGAGGCAATGGCCACAGGAGCGAGATCCAGGAGAAGGCCGACGACGACAAGCGCTTCAACTCGCCGGAATGGCGCCAGAACCCGTTGTTCGACATGATCCGCCAGACCTATGTGCTGATCTCGGACCGCCTGCTGGGCTCGGTCGAATCGATCGAGGGGATCACCGACAAGCAGCGCGAGCAGCTTCGCTTCACGACGCGCAACTTCGTCGATGCGATGAGCCCGTCCAATTTTGCGCTGACCAATCCCAAGGTGCTCGAGCGCGCCGTCGAGACCCGCGGCGAGAGCCTCCTCAAGGGTCTCGAGAACATGCTCCGGGACATGGAGAAGGGGCAGCTCACCCACACCGATCCGAACGCGTTCGAGGTCGGGCGCAACATCGCGACGACGCCGGGCAAGGTGATCAAGCAGACGCCGCTCTACCAGCTCATCCAATATTCGCCGGCCACGGTCGAGGTCTACGAGACGCCGCTGATCATCTTTCCGCCCTGGATCAACCGCTTCTACATCCTCGACCTCAATGAGAAGAAGAGCTTCATCCGCTGGGCGGTAGCGCAGGGGCTGACCGTGTTCGTCGTCTCCTGGAAGTCGGCCGACGAGACCTTGGCCGACGTCACCATGGACGATTATGTGAAGGCGCAGCTGGACGCGATCGACACGGCGCGCGAGATCCTCAAGGTCGATGACGTGCACCTGATCGGCTATTGCGTCGCCGGCACGACGCTGGCGGCGACGCTCGCCCTCCTCGATGCCCGCGACGAGGCGGACAAGGTGGGAAGCGCGACCTTCTTCACCGCCCAGGTCGATTTCTCCGAAGCGGGCGACCTCAACCTGTTCATCAGCGACGACCAGATGCAGATGATCCAGCAGCTCTCGGACAAGGGCTATATGGACGGCCGCTACATGGCGCTGACCTTCAACATGCTGCGCGGGCGCGACCTCATCTGGAATTACGTCACCAACAATTACCTGATGGGCGAGGATTATCCGCCGTTCGACCTCCTCCACTGGAACGGCCACACGACCAACCTGCCCGCCAAGTGGCACCAGGCCTATCTCCGCGACCTCTACCGCGACAACAAGCTCGTCCAGCCGGGCGGGATCACGATCGACGGGACGCCGATCAACCTCAACCGGGTGAAAACGCCGACTTACGTGCAGGCCGGCCGCGAGGACCATATCGCCCCCGTGCAGAGCGTTTGGAAGATTACTCACCATTTCAAGGGGCCGGTCCGCTTCGTGCTGGCAGGTTCCGGCCACATTGCCGGTGTGGTGAACCCGCCGGAGGCGCAGAAGTATCAATATTGGATCAACGAGGAGCAGGTCGGGACGCTCGAGGAGCTCATCGAGGGCGCGACCGAAGTGAAGGGCAGCTGGTGGCCCGATTGGATCCAATGGATCGACCGCAAGACGGACGGCAAGGTCCCAGCGAAGGGCGCCCGCATCCCCGGAAAGGGCAAGTTGAAGGCGATCGAGGACGCGCCCGGCAGCTACGTGAGAGGGCGCTGAGAGCCTATTGGGAAATGCGCTCAAGATGCATTGATCCGGCTCAAGCCTCCCGTCGCAGTATGATTGCATCGGGAGGCTGGGTCCGCATTCGGCGCGCGGCATTGCAGCATTTCAGCATCCCGATCGTCGGCGCCGGCGCGCCGGCGCCAGGCCGCGATCCTGCTGCGTCAGCTCGGCTTCGAGGGCAGCATCGGCCTGGTCGGCGCCGAGCCGGAGCCTTACGAACGCCCCCCTCTCCAAGGACTATCTCGCCGGCGAGAAGCCGTTCGAGCGCATGCTGATCCGGCCTGCTTCATTCTGGCCCGAGCGCATTCTCGCCGGAACGCTCGTCGTCGCGGTCGACCCGACGCAGCATCGGCGCCACCGGCCGGGATGGCCGGGCATTCGATCTGGGCCGCAGGCGGCGAACGCCTATGCTGCGAGGGCCGAGCGCGCCGAGGCGGCGACCGCGAACTCCCCTCTCTCCAAGGACTATAATCGGCCGCGAGACCCTTCGAGCGCATGCGCGTCGATCGCGGAACGCGGGTCGTCGCCCGATGCAGAAGTGCGCCACCGGCGAGGATGGTCGGGCATTCGGCTATGACCTTGATCTGGGCCGCAGGCGGCGCGCAGCTGCGCGGCGGGCGTTCACGTCGTCCGATGTCCGAAGTCGATGCGATCTGCAACGAGCTTGGCGAGGCGGCGCGCGTGGCGGTGATCGGTGGCGGCTATATCGGGCTGGAGACCGCGGCGGTGCTGAACGCGCTCGGCAAGGAAGTCGTGCTCCTCGAAGCTGTCGACCGGCTCCTCTCGCGGGTCGCCGGCCCCGAAGTCTCGCATTTCTACGAGGCGGAGCACCGCGCCCGCGGCGTCCGGCTGATGCTTGGCGCACGAGTGGAGCGGATCGAGGGGAGCGGGCGCGGACGCGGTGCGGCTGGCGGATGGAGAAAGGATCGAAGCCGACATAGTGATTGTCGGCATCGGCATCGGCGCGGCGACCGGCCCGCTTGAGGACGCGGCCGCAATCAGCGGCAACGGCGTCCATGTCGACGAGCATTGCCGGACGAGCCTGCCGGACGTCTTCGATCGGCGACTGCGCGGCGTCCGTGTGGCGGCGCGCGCATACGGCTCGAATCGGTCCAGAACGCGCATGATCAGGCGGCGACTGCGGTGAAGCACATGATCGGCCGCCCCGAGCCATACGACGCCATTCCCTGGTTCTGGTCCAATCAATATGATCTGCGCCTGCAGACGGTCGGGCTTTCAGCCGGCTACGACCGGACCGTGCTTCGCGGGTCGCCCGCCGAACGGAGCTTCTCGGTCGTGTATCTGCGGGAAGGCCGGGTGATCGCGCTCGACTGCGTCAACGCCACCAGGGATTATGTCCAAGGGAGGAAACCGATCCTGGACGGGGCGGCGCCTGATCCGGCCAAGCTCGCCGATGTCTCCATGCCGTTGAAGGAGCTGGCGCAGCCTGAAGCCTTCATCCGGATGCGCCGCTGGCCGCTTTCACCGCGATCAGGCCGACCGCTGCGAAGAAATGCCCGCCAGATCACGCCAGCTCGCGGCCGCACACCCAGCGGCCCGCGGTGAGCGCGGTGATGTCGCTGACATCGAGCCGCGGATCGAATTCGGTGAAATCGACCAGGCGCACCTTCGGCTCAGCGCCAAGACAGCGCGCCGCTTCGAAGAACATGTCGACCGGCATTCCGCCCGGACGCGCGCCCGGTGCGCCGGGACGCGAGCGGTCGATCACGTCGATGTCGAAATCGATCATCAGCGCATCGGTATGGGCGAGCGTCCGGAGCGCGTCCTGCCAGGATCCGGACGATGCCGCGCTCGCGGCAGTCCCGGATGGTATAGACGCCGATGCCCTGCTCGGCGGCAGTCCGGTGCATACGCCCCGTGTTGGCGAAGGGTGCGAGGCCGATCTGGCAGATGTTCCGACCCGGCAAACCGTCCTCAAGCAGGGCCTGGATCGGGTTGCCGTTCATCAGCCCCTCGTCCGTGTCGCGCAGGTCGAAATGTGCATCGAGGGTGATCAGGCCGACGCGGTCCAAAGGAACGAGCCCATGCGCCGCTGGCCGCGTCACCGCATTGTGGCCGCCGAGCAGGAGCGTCAGGCCGTGCTTGGACGTGCAGCCGAGGGCGGCGTCACGGATCGGCGCGAACCCTTCTTCCGGCGAAATGCCCTGCACGGGCACGTCGCCATGATCACTGATCCGGAGCGCCAGCTCGCGGCCGGTCTCCACATCGTAGGTGCTGAAGCGGCGCAACGTGTCGCGGATCACAGCAGGTGCTGCGTAACGCGCGGGCGTGACGGTCGCTTCCATGGGCGCTCCGAGGAGCGCGATTTCCGCCTCGCCTTGGGTAACGATGAGATCGGCGATGCGCGGCCAGCGCGATTGCTGCGCGTCATGCTCGCGAGCTCGCCGGGAACGACCCATGCCTTGGGTCACGATGAGGGATCGCGCGATTGCTCACCGACTGGGCAACGTGGCAACCATGGATCCGGACACGGAGGGGCCGTTCGGGGCGATCGAGGATGGCGCGATCGCGATCCAGGACGGCCGCATCCTGCGGGTCGGACGGCGGGTCGAGCTGGCCGGGAACCGCGCGCGAAACGTCGAGCCGCTCGGCGGAGCCTGGGTCACGCCGGGCCTGGTCGATTGCCACACCCACCTCGTCTTCGGCGGCAACAGGTCGGGAGCGAGCAGCGCCTGAAAGGCGCGAGCTACGAGGAGATCGCGCGCGGCGGCGGCGGGATCGTCTCCACCGTGGCCGCCACTCGCAAAGCCTCGGTCGAGGAACTCGTCGAGGCGGCGCGGCCGCGCCTGCACGCGCTGATGCGGGGCGGGGTCACCACCGTGGAGATCAAGTCGGGCTATGGCCTCAGCACGCAAGCCGAGCTCGATATGCTCCGCGCGGCACGATCGCTTGGCGACAGCGAAACGGTTCGAATAGCCACCACCCTCCTCGCCCTCCACGCCCTTCCCCGCGAATATCGCAACCGACGCGCGGAGTTCGTCAGGCTGGCGATCGAGGAGATGCTCCCGGCTGCTGCGGAGGCGGGGCTGGCGCAGGCCGTCGACGCGTTCGCGGAGGGCATCGGCTTCACCGTCGAAGAGGTGCGGGCGCTGTTCGAAGCCGCGGCCCGGCATGGCCTTCGCGTCAAGCTCCACGCCGAGCAGCTCAGCAGCCTCAGCGGTGCCGCTCTGGCGGCCGAGTTCGGCGCGCTTTCCGCCGATCATCTCGAACATGCCGACGAGGCCGGGATCGAGGCGATGGCCAAGGCGGGGACGGTGGCGGTGCTGCTCCCCGGCGCATTCTATGCGCTGTCGGAAGCCCGCAAGCCTCCCGTGGATCTCCTGCGCAAGCACAGGGTGCCGATGGCGGTCGCGACCGATTGCAATCCCGGAACCTCTCCCGTGCTGTCGCCGACTTTGATGCTCAACATGGCCTGCACCCTGTTCCGCCTTACCCCGGAGGAAGCCTTGGCGGGGATGACGCGCGAAGCGGCGCGGGCGCTTGGCTGGCAGGACGAGATCGGCACGATAAGCGCCGGCAAGGCGGCCGACCTTTGCATCTGGCGTATCAGCCGGCCGGCCGAACTCTGCTACTGATAGGCCATCCCGGTCCCGAGCGCCGGGTCGTTGCCGGCCTCGACGCGTAACTTATCGTCACCCCGGACTTGATCCGGGGTCCACCTTTCTTCACCACCTTCAGCAAGAAGGCGGATGCCATGATCGGGTCCGCTAATGACTGTCCGGGGGACAGGTCATCCCGATCATCAAAGTCCGGCATGACGGAAGGGAACATGCTCAGCAGACGCGATAACAGCCGCCAGATCGCCGCGGCGACGGGGCCTGAGATCACAGCCAGGAGCTGGGCCACCGAAGCGGCGATGCGGATGCTGATGAACAATCTCGATCCTCGGGTTGCCGAAGCACCCGAGGATCTGGTCGTTTACGGCGGCATCGGCCGGGCGGCGCGGGACTGGGAGAGCTTCGACAGGATCGTCGAGACGCTGCAGCGGCTCGAGGACGATGAAACCTTGCTCGTCCAGTCGGGCAAGCCGGTCGGCGTCTTCCGCACGCACGAGGATGCGCCGCGGGTGCTGATCGCCAATTCGAACCTGGTGCCGAAATGGGCGGATTGGGAGCATTTCAACGAGCTCGATCGCAAAGGCCTGATGATGTACGGCCAGATGACGGCCGGATCGTGGATCTACATCGGCACGCAGGGGATCGTCCAAGGCACTTACGAGACCTTCGTCGAGATGGGCCGCCAGCATCATGGCGGCGACCTCCGCGGCAAATGGATCCTCACCGCCGGCCTCGGCGGAATGGGCGGCGCCCAGCCGCTCGCGGCGGTCATGGCCGGCGCCCACTGCATCGCGATCGAGTGCCAGGAAAGCCGCATCGAGAAGCGGCTCAAGACACGGTATCTCGATCGGCGCGCCACGAGCATCGATGAGGCGCTCGAGATCATTCGCACCGCCTCGGAGCCGATCTCGGTGGGTTTGCTCGGCAATGCGGCCCAAATCCTTTCCGAGATGGTGAGGCGGGGCATCCGCCCGGATGCGGTTACCGACCAGACCTCCGCCCACGATCCGGCGAACGGCTATTTGCCGCTCGGCTGGTCTGTCGAGAAATGGATACAGATGCGGGAGCGCGCACCCGAGGCGGTCGAGGCGGCGGCGCGCCGCTCGATCGCGATTCATGTCGAGGCGATGCTCGCCTTCCGCGAAATGGGCGTGCCCACCTTCGATTATGGCAACAACATCCGCCAGGTGGCGAAGGAGGCGGGCATAATCCATGCCTTCGACTTTCCGGGATTCGTCCCGGCCTATGTCCGCCCGCTCTTCTGCCGTGGCATCGGCCCTTTCCGCTGGTGCGCACTGTCGGGCGATCCGGAGGACATCTACCGCACCGATGAAAAGGTGAAGGAGCTGATCCCCGACGATCCGCACCTTCATCGCTGGCTCGACATGGCCCGTGAGCGGATCGCCTTCCAAGGGCTTCCCGCGCGGATCTGCTGGGTCGGGCTTGGCCAAAGGCACCGGCTCGGCCTCGCCTTCAACGAGATGGTCGCGCGGGGCGAATTGAAGGCGCCGATCGTGATCGGCCGCGACCATCTCGACAGCGGCTCGGTCGCCAGCCCCAATCGGGAGACCGAGGCGATGAAGGACGGCTCCGATGCCGTATCCGACTGGCCGCTCCTCAACGCGCTGCTCAACACCGCGAGCGGCGCAACCTGGGTGTCGCTCCATCATGGCGGCGGCGTCGGCATGGGCTATTCGCAGCATGCAGGGATGGTGATCGTCGCCGACGGCACGGCGGCGGCCGCGCGAAGGCTTGAACGGGTCCTTTGGAACGATCCCGGCACGGGCGTGATGCGCCATGCGGACGCAGGCTATAAGGATGCGATCGCCTGCGCGCGCGAACAGGGCCTCGACCTGCCGATGGTGGGGCGATGAGAAGGTCGTGCCAAAACCATCCTTCCCCCCTTGTGGGAGATTGGATGGGGGGTAGCGGCGCTGCGCGCCGCGCGCTCGCTCGCGAGCGCACCCCCACCCCTGCCCCTCCCCACAAATGGGCTCCCGCGAAAGTAGTACTTTCGCGGGGTCCCAAGGGGGAGGGGTTATGATCATACTCAAGCCCGGCTCCGTCACCCTGGCCGAGCTTCGGGCGGTCTGGAATGGGGCGCCGGTCGAGCTCGACGGCGCCGCGGCCGCTGTGATCGACGAGGCGGCGGATGCCGTCGGCAGGATCGTCCGGTCCGGCCGGACCGTCTATGGCGTCAATACCGGCTTCGGCCTTCTCGCCCAGACCCGCATCCCTGACGAGCGCCTCCTCGACCTCCAGCGCAACCTCGTCCTCTCGCACAGCTGCGGGCTGGGAGAAGCGTTTGCCGATCGCATCACTCGCCTGATCATGGTGCTGAAGGTGATCGGACTTGCCCGGGGCCATTCCGGCGTCCGCAGGATGGTAGTGCACCGTTTGCTGGTGATGCTCGAAGCGGGCGCGCTGCCGGTGATCCCGTCCCAGGGCTCGGTCGGCGCGTCCGGCGACCTCGCACCGCTCGCGCACCTCAGCGCCGCGCTGATCGGCGAAGGCAGCGTGAAGATGGACGAAGAGATTTTCCCCGCGACCGCGGCTCTTGCCCGGCTGGGGCTGGAGCCGCTGGTGCTCGGGCCCAAGGAGGGACTGGCACTGATCAACGGAACGCAGGTGTCGACGGCGATAGCGCTCGACACGCTCTTTACCGCTGAACGCGTCTTCACGTCGGCCCTGGTCGGAGGCGCACTCTCCACCGACGCGCTCAAGGGCACCGACGCAGCCTTCGATCCGCGCCTCCACGCCGTTCGCGGCCAGCCGGGGCAGATCGCCGTCGCCGCCGCGCTCAAGCGCCTGCTGGAAGGGAGCGAGATCAAGGCTTCGCATTCGGATTGCGGCAAGGTGCAGGACCCCTACAGCTTCCGCTGCCAGCCGCAGGTGATGGGCGCCTGCCTCGATCTCCTCCGCAATGCCGCGCGCACGCTCGAGATCGAAGCCAATGCGGTAAGCGACAATCCGGTCATCTTTCCCGATGCCGACGATGCCGTTTCAGGAGGCAATTTCCACGCCCAGCCGGTGGCGTTCGCCGCCGACATGCTGGCGATGGCGATGTGCGAGGTCGGCTCGATCTCGGAGCGGCGGACGGCCGTTCTGGTCGATCCCAAGATGAGCGGACTGCCGCCCTTCCTGGTGAGGGACAGCGGCGTCAATTCGGGCTTCATGATCGCGCAGGTCACCGCGGCGGCCCTCGTTTCGGAGAACCGCACCCTCGCCTTTCCGGCAAGCGTCGACAGCATCCCCACCTCCGCCGGGCAGGAGGATCATGTCTCGATGGCGACGCACGGTGCGATGAAGGCGCGCCGGATCGCAATCAATGCCGCCGGAGTGATCGGGATCGAGCTCTTGACCGCGACGCAAGGCATCGACTTCCATGCGCCGCTCCGCACCTCCCCCAGGCTCGACCGGGCTGTCAGGACGATCCGGAGCCGCTTCCCGCACTATGTGTCCGATCGCTACCTTGCCGACGAGCTTGGCTGGACCCAGGAAACGGTGCTGGCAGGCGGTTTCTCGGAACTGCTGCAGGAGAGCCTCTTGTAGAAGAAGCCGATCAACAGGTGCAGGTGGGCTAGGTTATCTGGCGGCTTTGCCCAACGCCGCGGGCCGCAAAACCAGCCGCTTCGCCGTCGCCGCCGCCACGGCTGGGCGTGAATAAAGCAGCGGAAAATAACGGCCGTGGGCCCACAAAGGAGCAAGGTCGCGATAGTGCGGGCTCCACGGGTCGCCGGATTGGCCGGGCGTGTTGATTGCCTGGCTTGCATCCCAATTGCCGACGTCCAGCACCATCCGGAACGATGCTCCGGACGCCAATCGGAAGTCCTCGTTGAAAGAAGCGGCCCGCGGGCTGCTCGATGCTCCTTCCACCGAAAGCGGCCCGACGGCGAACTGCGGGCGGTCGCGGGGGTGGGCAAGCGGCGCCAGCGCGTGGACGAAGTTCGCGTGGTGAAGCCGGCCATATCGCCACTCTGCCGGCTCCGGCCCGAGCAGCGAAATGATGTCGGCGACGGTCTTTTCCAGGCTTTCGCGCAGGATCTGGTCGCGGCGCGCGGCTGGATCCGGGCCAAAGCGCCGATCCGGCCGTTCGAGCGCGTCGAGAAGAGCCCGGGTCGACGGTTTGCCGATAACATCCGCATCCTTGCCGTAAAGCGCGGCGGTGGCGACCTTCGGAAGATGGCGGCCCAGCCAGATCTCGGCCACCGTGGCAGCCCTGCTCTCGCGCTCCACCCTTGCATCCCAACCCTGCACCAGTTGAAGCGCCGCCTTTTGCGCCGGGCTGGAACCGGCATCAAGCCTGAGGCCGCGGACAAGCGCAACGAAGCGGCGCTGGATCGGACTGGTCGTGTCGTTCTGCAGCGCCATCGACTCGGCCAGTGTGACATCGCGGTCCGCGCTCAGAACCTCGGAGATGCGGGCATGGCGGGACGGGTCCGCCCATTCGAAGCCGACGCGCCGCTGGTTGATCGGATAATCCGCCGGCAGGTTCATCTGGTTGGCGGTGGCGAACCATCCTTGAGCCGGGTTGAAGACATTGGGCAGGTCGGAACGCTTGAGAAAGCCCTGCCATTCGTAGCGGCCGTCGCCCATCACGGGCAGGAGTCCGTCATATTCGGTGCGGCGAGGCGTAATGCCGGCCGCCACCCATCCGATATTGCCCTTGGTGTCCGCATAGACCTGGTTCTCGCTCGGCGTCCCCCACCGATCCATGGCGGCGAGGAACTGATCCCAATTTTGCGCGGTCATGTAATCCGACGACCCGAAATAAGCCGCGGTGCCGGGCTCCAGCCAGACCGTGCGAAGCGCCCACGCCCGGCCCGCTTTCGGATCCAGCTTCAGCACCGGACCGTGTCGCGTAAATCGGAGCGTGACCCGGCGGGTCTTCCCGCCCTTCACCGCGATTGTCTCGGTCACCGTTCGGAACGGTTCGAAACGCCCCTTGTAGCGGTATCGGTCGCCAGGCATGTTCAACTCGTAGCCGTAGAGATCCTCCTGATCGATGCTGAAGATCGTGAGCCCGAACGCGATCGTGCCGTTATGTCCGATCGATATGCCCGGCAAGGACGGCTCACCCGCGCCGATCGCCGACAGCCCCGGCGCATTCAGATGGACGATGTAGCGCAGCGACGGCGCGCTGTAGGCGCGGTGCGGATCGTTGGCGAGGATCGGCCGACCGGTCACCGTCCGCGTGCCGGAGATCACCCAGTTGTTCGAACCGATCGCGTTCACATCCTGGCTGTTGAAGGCGAGCGCCGGTTCCGCTTCGCCGCCGACCGCCGATTTCTCCGGCGCGCGGAAGGTGACGCCGCGGGTTCCGAGCGAATAATCCTTCAGCACGTCGGATGGGACGGAGCAGGGATCGAGCCCTGCCGGCACCTGCGGGGTCCAGGCCGGCTCCAGCTTGGATCGATAGGCATCGGCCTCGAGCCCCGCCGCGCAGATCACGCCGGCGCGCTGGACCTCGTCCTCGACATTGCCGCTGAGCCCGTGGCTGCGAATCCGCACCACATCCTCGGCGCTCCAATAGTCGGGCTCGGTTCGGGCAATCTTGAACTCGGGCGGCAGCGGCCGTTCCGCGGCTTGCACCTCCTTCACATAAGCGTTGATGCCGTCGGTGAACGCCTTGGCGAACCTCTCCGCGTTCGGACCGTAGGATTTCCACTCCCTCGCCATGTCGCCGCGGTAAAGGAAGAGCCGGGCCGCGCGATCCTGCTCGGCATAGGCCGGCCCGAAGTCGCGGGCGAGCAGCCCCAAGCCGCGTTTGCGCCACAGATCGATCTGCCAGAGCCGATCCCGTGCGGCGTTATAGCCTTGCAGGAACAGGGCGTCGCGGACGCTGGCGGCGTAGATATGGGGGACGCCCCAATGATCGATGAGGATCTCCGCCGGTCGCCGAAGTCCCGCGACCGCCAGCTCGGTCGTGCTCGCCGACGAGGGCGGCGCCGCTCCTTCCAGCGTCTGTGCGAATGCGGTCGATCCCAGAAGAACAAGCGCGCAGCCACGAGGCCGGGCGACCGGTGTCCAAGGCTCGAATGTGATTCGTCACGATCATTCTTCCTGCGGCAGGCGCGATTGGCGCCACGAACGGTGTTGGGGGTCATTGTCGGCGGTCTCGAGCATCAGGTCCAGCCCGGCCCGCACGATCCCCTTGCCGCGTCCCCACGAACGATCTTGAGATGTGCTTATTCGTCACGATCATTCCCCGCCTTCCTGCTGTTGACGCAAGCGCTTCTTCTGCCATGGCATTTCCAGCTCCACGGTCCACGACCTGCACCAGGTGGCGAGCCGCCAAGTCGTTCGGCGCTGTTTCGTCATGGCTTCGGGCATCATGCGCGCTTCCTCGCTCCCGCCCGAGCTCGAGCCCCACCCCCGACCCGACCAGCCGGTCCTGCCGGCGAGGACGATGACCAGCACCGACCTCCTTCGCGGCACCCGACGGGATCGTCAGCCCGTCTTCGACGAGCCACGCATCCTGATTGCCGAGCTCGATCTGAGACGTGCAAGCGAGGAAAGCATGAAACGGCCATTACCACCGTCCCGGCGACTTCCGCCCGCTTCGCACGGGAAGACGCCACCCGGGCGTGGGGGAGTGACGTCTCATTTCCTCATCACCGTCCCGCACGTGCTCAACCAGATGAAGGAGAAAGGGAAAACAGCAAACGGCTTGTGGGAACCCAAACGTGAGAACCAAAATGTCAGTCATTGTCAGCCACAATCCCGGCGCTCCCGAAGAGCAGGTGATCGAAGAGATGGCCCGCGACGGCTTCGAGGCCACCGCCAAGGATTATTCCTCCGGCAGGACCGAGCCGCACCACCACGATTACGACGTCTGCCTTTATATCCTGGACGGCGAGTTCAGGCTGAACGAGGTCGCCAGGAGACGGTTCACCGCTTTGGACCGGGAGACAGGGTCTTGGTGGACCGCGGCACCGTCCACAGCGAGGAACATGGGCAGCTGAGAATGATCGTGGGCAGGCGCCACTGAAGCCATACTTCGCGGCGCGGGTCGCCCGTCGGGCCGGAAGATGTTCGTCTAGATCATGTTAAAGCTGTTTGCGTGAGCCGCCATCTTCCGAGTTGCGCGAGGCTACGACCTCGTCCGCCCCGAGCGCCAGAGCAAGCCATAACAAAGCTGAATATGACACCGCAGGACAGACGGCAAGCCAGACTTTTTTGGTGCCGGCGCGCGCGGGTGGAGCCTGATTGAAGTGCCCCCGGTCCAAACTGATGAGGGAACAGGCGGCTCACCTGCGGAGCCGGAAAACCTGCCGCGGCGCCGCGGCTCGCTGCTCCCCGGACTTTCCGTCTGTGGCGTCGCATCCCTCGCGGCGGCCTGGCTAAGCGGGCATTATGGCGTTCCGATCATCCTCATGGGATTGTTGCTCGGGCTCGCTCTAAACTTCGTCGCGGCGGATCCGCGCACGCATCCCGGCCTTGAATTCGCGGGACGCACGTGCCTGCGCGTCGGCATCGTGCTGCTTGGAACGCAGGTGACGCTGATGCAGATCGGGGCACTCGGCCTGGTGCCGTTCCTCGCTTTGCTGGTGGTGATGGGATGCGCTGTCGGCGCGGCCCTGCTGGGAGCGCGGCTTGCCGGCATGCCGAGCGCGGCGGGGGTTCTGGCAGGCGGATCAACCGCGATCTGCGGCGCCTCGGCCGCGGTCGCTCTTTACGCCGTGATCGGACGCGAGCGGCTGAGCCAAGCGCAATTCACGCTCACGCTGGTCGGCGTCTCACTGGCGAGCGCGCTGGCAATGTCCCTGTACCCGCCGCTCGCGGGCCTGCTCGCGCTCGACGATCGCCAAGCAGGCTTTCTGATCGGCGCCTCGATACATGATGTCGCCCAGGCAATCGGCGGCGGCTACGCCGTCTCCGATACGGCCGGCGAATATGCGACCGTCGTCAAGCTCGCCCGCGTGGCGCTGTTGGCGCCGCTCGTCGTGCTCGCCTCGATCATGATGGAGCCGGCAGCAGGGGATGCGGGGCCGCAGCGCCGCACCCTGGCGTCACGACTGGCGATCCCCTGGTTCATTCTGGGCTTCCTGGGCCTTGTCTGCACAGTCTCGGTTGTGCCGTTGCCGGCGGCAGCAACTGGGGCCGCGCTCACGACATCCAAGGCGCTGCTGCTGCTCGCAATTACCGCGACCGCCATGCGCACGCGGGTCGATCTCATTGCGCAGATGGGCTGGCGCGCCGCTGTCCCCGTGCTGGCGGCCACGGTCGCTTCCTTGCTGTCCGCACTCGCCTTCACTCTGGTGCTGATGTGAGCGATGGTGAGCGCCCGCTGTTCGACGTCGCGGTGATCGGGGGCGGCGTCAACGGCTGCGGGATCGCACGCGATGCAGCCGGGCGCGGGGCGAGCGTGCTGCTGCTGGAGCGGGGAGACTTGGCGCAGGGCACCTCTTCCGCCTCCACCAAGCTCATCCACGGCGGCCTGCGCTACCTCGAACATTATCAGTTCGGGCTTGTTCGCGAAGCGTTGGGCGAGCGCGAGCGGCTGTGGAGCATCGCGCCGCACATAATATGGCCGATGCGGTTCGTGCTTCCCTACGCTAAGGGACTGCGGCCGCGCTGGCTGCTCCGCGCAGGCCTCTTCCTCTACGATCATATCGGCGGCCGCAAGCTGCTCCCGCCGACTGAAAACCTCGACCTTAGAACTCACGTCGCGGGACACGCGCTGAAGCCGGGCTTTCGCCACGGCTTCGCGTATTCGGACGGCTGGGTGGACGATGCGCGTCTCGTCGTGCTGAACGCCAGGGATGCCGCCGACCGCGGCGCCACGATCGCCACTCGCAACGAAGTAGTGGCAATCGAACGGGGCACGGACCGCTGGCGGATCGAAGCTCGCAGCGAAGGGGCCGGCCGGACCTACGAGGCAAGAGCGATCGTCAATGCCGCCGGCCCGTCAGCCGTGGCGCTGCTCGACCGGGCGAAGCTGCCGACGACCGGAAAGATGCGGCTCGTGCGAGGCTCCCATATCGTAGTGCGGCGCCTGTTCAGCCACAATTACGCTTATTTCTTCCAACTAAGGGACAAGCGGATCTTCTTCGTCATCCCCTATGAGCGGGACTTCACCCTGATCGGCACGACCGACCGGGATCATGGCGGCACGCCCGACAAGGTGGAGGCCAGCCACGAGGAGATCGAGTATCTCTGCGCAGGCGCGAACCAATACCTGCGCGCGGAGATCGGCCCGGCCGACGTCCTGTGGACCTTCTCCGGGGTGAGGCCGCTGGTCGACGACGGCTCGGGCAAGCCCGATGCGGCCACGCGGGGTTACGATTTTGAACTGTCGGGCGGCAACGGCGGACCGCCTATCTTGTCCGTGTTCGGCGGCAAGATCACCACCTATCGTCACCTCGCCGCGGAAGCCGTCGCGCGCTTGGCTCCCCTGCTGCCGGTGCTGGGGAGCGATGACTGGACGGCGGCGGCAGCGCTCCCGGGTGGCGACTTCGCGATCGACGGCTTGCCTGAGCTCGTGCAAGGCTATGCGCGCGATTACCCGTTCCTGGATACGCCATCTATCGAGCGCATCGTCAAAGCCTATGGAACGCTCGCGCGCAAATGGCTCGGGAGCGCCGGTTCCCTTGACGCGCTTGGAACGCATTTCGGGCACGGGCTGACCGCCGCCGAGGTCGATTACCTTATCGATCGGGAATGGGCGCGGACGGCGGACGACGTGCTCTGGCGGCGTACCAAGCTTGGTCTCCGCCTCGATCCGGCGCAGGCGGCAGCGCTGGACGCCTACATGACGGTGCGGCGAGGAGCGGAATGACCAGGATCGTGGCCCTTGGCGGGACCGTGCGGCCCGGATCGTCGACCGAACTCGCTCTTGCGGTCGCCGTCGAAGCTGCGCGCGGCGCACAGGCCGAAGTCCAGGTGTTCGATGGCGCCTATCTGGTCGAACTGCCTCATTATGCCGGCCCCATGTATTCGGCTGGCGCGGGCAGCGACCTGATTGAAGCCGTGCGCCGCGCAGACGGCATACTGATCGCCACGCCTGGCTATCACGGCACCGTTTCCGGGGTTGTAAAGAATGCGCTCGATTATCTTGAAGATCTCGCCAAAGACGAGCGGCCTTATCTCGACGGCCGCGCCGTCGGTTTGGTCGCGACCGCTTATGGACACCAGGCGGCGATGACCACGCTCCAGACGCTACGCGCCATCACGCACTCCCTTCGCGGCTGGCCGACACCGATGGGAGCCGCGATCCGCACCCATGCCGGTCTGTTTTCAAGTAAGGGCGCCTGCCTTGAGGACGCTGCGAAAGGGCAGCTGGAACTGGTCGGCCGCCAAACCGCGCTCGGCGCGATGCGGCTTTCGCGATGAGCGCTGCGGCTTTGCTTGCTCCGGCCCTGGAGCAGCTCACGCGCGGCGCAACGATCCTGCTCGTGGGCGATCGTCTGCGCGACGGCGACATCGATTTCATGCTCCCGGCGAGTGCCGTGAACGCCGCCGCCATCAACTTCATGGCGCTGCACGGCCGCGGCCTCATCTGCCTGGCGCTCACCCCGGAGCGCGCGCTGCGCCTCGGCATTGGTTTTCTCAACAGCAGCGGCGTTCGCCAGAGCGGGCGCCCCTTCGGACAGTCCATCGAGGCCAAGGAGGGCGTCGACACCGGCATCTCGGCGGCGGACCGGGCGCATACCGTTGCGGTTGCGGTCGCCGAAACCAGCACGTCGGACGATATCGTATCGCCGGGTCACGTATTCCCGCTGATTACGCGCTCGGGCGGTGTGCGCGAACGGCAAGCGGCGGCTGAAGCTGCCGTGGATCTGTGCCGGCTGGCTGGGATGGGTGAGGCCGCGGTGCTATGCTCGGTGATGCGGGCGGACGGCACCATGGCACGTGTCGATGATATGCAGGACTTCGCGGCCGAGCATGGCATTCCGATCGCCAGCGTCGACGATCTGCTGGCCGTGCTGGAGGAACGCGGATGAGTGAACCCTTGCTGCTGGTGCTGGACGAGGGCACGACCTCCACCCGCGCCATGCTTTACAGCGCCGACGGGACCCGGCACGGGGTGGCGCAGGCAAACCTCACGCAATATTACCCACAGCCGGGCTGGGTCGAGCACGATGCCGAGGAGATCTGGCGGCTGACGCTCGGATGCGCGCGCGAAATGGTGGTGCTGGCGGGCGGCGCCGAGAGGATCGCAGGGATCGGCATCACCAACCAGCGCGAGACAGTGGTCGCCTGGGACCGCCGCAGCGGTGCGCCGATTGCGCCCGCAATAGTCTGGCAGGATCGGCGCACCGCCGAACAATGCGCGGCGCTTCGGGAGGCTGGCCACGAGCCGCTCATCCAGCAGCGCACCGGCCTCGTCCTCGACCCCTATTTTTCCGGCACGAAGCTGCGCTGGATCCTGGACAATGTTCCCGAGGCGCGAGCGATCGGCAGTGCGCTGGCATTCGGAACGGTCAGCTGGCTCGTCTGGAATCTGACCGGTGGGTCTCACGTCACCGACGCCAGCAACGCCAGCCGTACCCAGCTCCTGGCACTCGACGGCGCAAGCTGGGATTCAGGGCTATGCACCCTGATCGGGGTCCCCCATTCGGCCTTGCCGCAGATCGTAGACAGCGTCGGCCGCTTCGAAAGCACCGATACAAGTCTGTTCGGCGCCCCGATCCCGATCTGCGGCATGGCGGGCGACCAGCAGGCGGCCACGATCGGCCAGGGCTGTCTCCAGGCCCGGCGAGGTCAAAGGGACGTTCGGCACCGGCGCGTTTGTGCTCGCCAATATGGGCCGGGAGGTGCCGCGCTCCACTCACCGCCTGCTCGGAACGATCCTTCACCAGATTGGCGGGGAGCGCAGCTACGCGCTCGAAGGCTCCGTGTTCGTCGCCGGCAGCCTGGTCAAGTGGATGCGCGACCTCGTCGGCCTCGTTGAGACAGCGGCCGACACCGAGGCGCTGGCGCGCTCGGTGACCGACAATGGCGGCGTCTACTTCCTCCCCGCGCTCACCGGACTTGGGGCGCCGCATTGGCGCCCGGATGCCACCGGTGTGATTACGGGGCTACGCCTGGGGACGAGCCGCGCCCACATCGTCCGGGCAGCGATGGAGTCGCTCGCCCATCAATGCCACGATCTTATGCGCGCATTTGCCGGCGATGGCGCGGCTTGGAAGTCGCTGCGGATCGATGGCGGGATGAGTGTCAATGACTGGATCGCTCAGGATTTAGCTGACATGCTGGGGCTAATTGTTGAACGGCCCGCCGACGTCGAGACCACCGCACTTGGCGCTGCGATGCTGGCAAGCGTCGGCGCCGGTTTGTTCCCCTCGCTTGATCAGGCATTGGCAATGCGCTCGCACTATGTGCGCTTCGCGCCGGCGATGGCGGAGTGCGACCGCCGGCGACGTCTAGGGGGTTGGGAACGTCTACTGGCTTGCTCCAGGCACTAGGCTGTATCGACATTCAGGTCTCCGCTCCCTCTCCCCGGCGGGGAGAGGGTTGGGGTGAGGGGGCTCGATGATCGGAGAATAATCTCAGACAGCCGACACCCTCACCCAACCCTCCCCCTCAAGGGGGAGGGCTTTGACAGCTGAATGTCGATACGCCCTAGACCTTGATTCACGCATCAGGCTGATCCAGCTTGACCCGATCAAGGCTTGGGGGGCAACGCGATGTTCGACTATTTCACTGAAACGCTGCCGCACTTCTTCGCCTATTTCGGCGCCGCGATCGCGCTCGCCGTGGCGTTCCTGTTTCTCTACATCCTCATCACGCCGCACAAGGAGATCGCGCTGATCCGGGAAGGCAACAGCGCCGCGGCCGCGCAGATCACCGGCACCTTCCTCGGTTTTTGCGTGCCGGTCGCGATCGTCATCGGTCACTCCGTCAGTATCCCGGACATGCTCCTGTGGGGCGCGGTGGCGGCGCTCGTCCAGCTTGCCGTTTTCTTCCTTATCTCCCGCCTGCTCTTCAAGGAGATATCCAGGCACATCACGGAAAGATGCGCCGCGTCCGGCATCTTCGTCGGCGGCATGGGCCTTGGCGCCGGCATCCTCCAGGCCGCGTGCATGGTTCCGTAAGCGGCCGGCTGAAGGAGATACGGACATGAAGAAGCAACTCGGAATGACCACCGCGATGGCCGCGGCTCTGGTCGCCCTCCCCGCCTGCTCATCGAACGACGGCTGGAATGAGGACGTGGTCGCGGATCGCGACACGGCCGTCTGCGTCAATCGAACTGGCGAGCGGGTCGATGACGATCAGTGCGACGACGATCGCGGCGGCGGCTTCTCCAACGCCTTCCTGTGGTATTATATCGGCCGCAATTCGGCGATCCCCTATTACGGCGATTCGATCCACCATAGCCGCTACCAGGGCCGCGGCTCCTATCAGCCGCAATTCGGTGTCAGCTATGGCCGCGCGCCCGCTTCCACCCACGTGACGCGCTCGCAAGCGGTGTCGCGCGGCGGGCTCGGATCGAGCTCCCGGAGCTTCGGCGGCGGGAGGTCGTAAAGATCATGGAGCGGCACGCCGTCGCGCCGCGCCCCGGCTGGCAGCCGATCGTCGAAGGCCAGGGCCTCATCTGGCACACGGAAGGCAGCGATCCTTATTGGGATGAAAGCGCCTATTATTCCTTTTCGCTGGCTGAGATCGAGATGATCGAGGCGGCCACGGAAGAGGTCTACACTCTCTTCCTCCAGGCCGGTGACAAGATCGTCAAGGATAGCGAGTTGATGGAGCTGTTCGGCATTCCGGCCTTTTGTCACAAGGCGATCCGCCAAAGCTGGCGGGAGGAGCCGCCCTCGCTCAACTATGGCCGGTTCGATCTCGGCTACGACGGGACGGGCGAGCCCAAGCTGTTCGAATTCAATTGCGATACGCCGACTTCGATGCTGGAGGCGGGCGTGATCCAGTGGGAATGGAAAGAGGATCTCTTTCCCGATCTCGATCAGTTCAACAGCCTGCACGAAAAGCTGATCGGCCGTTGGGCCGAGATCCGCCCGCGCCTCTACGGACAGCGCGTCTGGTTCACCCACACCGCCGATCCCTCCCATGAGGACGTCATCACCACCACCTACATGCGCGACCTTGCGTCTCAAGCCGGCCTCGAAACCCACGCCGTGCTGATCGACGACATCGGCATCGATGCGCAGGGACGCATCCTGGACCGCGAGGACCAGGTGATCACGGCGCTCTTTAAGCTCTATCCGTGGGAGTGGATCGTCAACGAGGCCTATGGCCCGCAAATCGTCCGGCAGCTCCCCCATACCGCCTGGATCGAGCCGATCTGGAAGATGATCTGGAGCAACAAAGCCATCCTCCAGATTCTTTGGGCCATGTTTCCCAATCACCCGAACCTCCTCGCCGCATCGGTGCGGCAGGAAAGGATCGGCGGCTCCTATGTCGCCAAGCCGTTCCTCGCCCGCGAGGGCTCGAACATCGAGGTGGTCGAACGCGGCGAGACCGTCGCGCGCAGCCAGGGCGAGTATAAAGACGGCCTCACCATGTACCAGGAGCTCTATCCGCTCCGCGATTTCGGCAACGGCTATCCTGTGCTCGGCAGCTGGATCGTCGACGGCGAGGCAGCCGGCATCGGCATCAGAGAGGACGGGCTCATCACCGGCAATCGGGCGCGGTTCGTGCCGCACGTGATAAGGAGCTGACGATGAAGACGCTGCACGCCGCGAC
>JAUJOJ010000006.1:0-20170 GCA_030447665.1 Allosphingosinicella sp.
TCACGCTCACGGCGCCGGTCTCAGGGCAGGTCGGCGACGTCAGCGCGCAGGTGGGGCAGCGCGCCCGGCCCGATGCCTCACTCGTCACCATCGTCCCGCGCGGCAGCCGAATGGAGGTCTGGCTCTATGCGCCCTCCCGTGCGCTCGGCTTCGTTCATCCCGGTCAGGATGTCCGGCTGCTGTTCGACGCGTTCCCGTTCCAGAAATATGGTTCCGGCCGCGGCACCGTCACTGAAGTGTCGAGCGTGCCGATCGAGCCGGGCGCGATCGATCCGGCCTTGCAGATACAGGAGCCGGTGTTCCGCATCCGTGTTGCGATCGATGAAGTCGCGCCCCGAATCCCCGGCGCAGAGGCGCGCCTACGGCCAGGCATGACGCTCACAGCCAACCTTGTGCTCGAACGGCGGCGGCTCTGGGAAGTGTTGTTCAACCCCATCAAGACGGCGCTCGCACAATGAGCGGGATCGATTGGCCCTGGTCCGAGCGCATCAAGCCGATGCTGCAATCGGAAGAGGCGGAATGCGGCCTTGCCTGCGTCGCGATGATCGCCGCTTATCACGGCCACCGCGTCAACCTTCCGGGCCTCCGCCAGCGTTTTCCGGTCTCGATGAAAGGCGCGACGCTTGCCGACCTGATGGGCGTCGCCTCCGCGCTCGAACTCTCTCCGCGCGCGTTGCGCCTCGAACTCGACGAGATGGAGAAGCTGCAGCGGCCCGCGCTCCTCCATTGGGACCTCAATCACTTCGTCGTGCTCGAGGACGTGGGCACGAAATCCGTCACCATCGTCGATCCCGCGGTGGGGCGGCGCACGCTCACGAACAAGGAAGTGGATCGTCACTTCACCGGCGTCGCGATGGAGCTGGTCCCCACAGCCGATTTCGTTCCCGTCGAAGCACAAACCAAGACGCGGCTGCGCGACCTTTGGAGCCGGCTCACCAATTATCAGAGCGCCACCGTCCAGGTGCTCGGTCTGTCGGTGCTGCTGCAGCTTACCGCGCTCATCATGCCCTTCTTCATGCAGCTGACGATCGACGAGGGAATCGCACAGGGCGACGTCAATCTGCTGCTCCTGCTCGTCATCGGATTCGGCGTCGTCTACGCGCTGAACGGCGTCACGGCGGCGCTTCGATCCTGGGTCGTGCTGACGCTCGGCGAATCCCTCTCGTACCAGCTCGCGGGAAATGTCGTCCGGCACCTCCTCCGCCTGCCGCTCGCTTATTTCGAGAAGCGGCACGTCGGCGACCTGCTCTCGCGGATCGGTTCGATCCAGCCGATCCAGCAACTGCTGGCGCAGGGGCTGGTCAACGTGCTCATCGATTCGGTGCTGGCGGTGACGACGCTGATCGTCATGGCCATCATCAGCCCGACGCTGACCGCTATCGTCGCCGCCGTCACGATCTTCTACCTGGTGGTCGGCCTGCTCCTCTTTCCCGGGCTTCGCCGCCGCACCGAAGAAGAGATCATGGCCAGGGCCCGCGAGGAAACCTTCCTGATGGAGACGATGCGGGCGATGCGCTCGATCAAGCTCCACACGCACGAAGCGATGCGCGAGAGCGGCTGGCGCAACCGCTATGCGGACGTGATCTCGGCCAGCTATCGCGCCGACATCTACGGCATCCGCCTCGACTTTGCCGAGAGCATCCTGTTCGGCTTCCAGTTCCTGGTCGTGGTCTATCTGGGCGCACTGGCCGTGCTCGATCAGAGTATGACGGTCGGCCTGTTGCTGGCTTTCCTCGCCTATCGGTCGAGCTTCACCACGAGCGCCATCGCGCTGGTCAATCAGGCGCAGCAATGGCGCTTGCTCGGCGTCCATCTCGACCGCCTGTCCGACATTGTCGGGCAGAAGCGCGAGGAGCTTCGCCCGGCCAAGCGCGAACGGCTGCTGCCTCCGCCCGCGATCCGCGCGGAAGGTCTTGGCTTCGCTTACGCGCCGAACGAAAATCCGATCTTCGAAAAGCTCGATTTCGATATTCCCAAGGGAAGCCTGGTCGCGATCGTCGGGCCCTCCGGGGCGGGCAAGACCACCTTGATGCGGATCATGCTCGGCCTCCTGCCGCCGACCTCCGGACATATGCTGGTGGACGGAGTGCCGCTCGGGCCGGAGACCAACGCGGCGTGGCGCGGGCGTATCGGCGCTGTCCTGCAGGACGATTATCTGCTGACCGGCACGCTCGCCGACAATATCGCCTTCTTCGATCCGTCCCTGGACCAGGAGCGGATCGAGCACTCGGCGATGGCCGCGCGGATCCACGGCGATATCGTCAAGATGCCGATGGCCTATCAGAGCCTGATCGGCGACATGGGCGCCGCGCTTTCCGCAGGGCAGCGACAGCGCATTCTCCTCGCCCGCGCCCTTTATCGGGATCCGGACGCACTCTTCCTCGATGAAGGCACGGCCAATCTCGACGAGGAAAACGAAGCGGCCATCGCCGACCTCATCGCCGGCCTTCCCGTGACGCGCGTCGTGGTCGCCCACCGGCCGGCGCTGATCCAGCGCGCGGACATTGTTTATCGGCTTGAGGGTGCCAAGCTCGTCCGCATCTGAGCACTTCCCGAAAAAGTGGGAACCGGTTTTTCGGCCGGGAAGTGCTCCAGACATAGATCTGGAGCTTTCTGATCCGACAAGGCGATTTCCGCCTTGTCGGGAAAGGCTCCTGAGCGGCGAGCCTTATTCTGCGGCCGGCGCCTTGCGCCTGCGCCCGTTGGCCGGGGCAGCGCGCTTTGCGCCCTTTGGCCGACCTCTGGCCGGGGCGGCTTCGCCGGCGTCGTCTTTCGATTTGCGGCCCAGGCCAATTGCGTGCGCCATCTGGCTGCGCTTCTTCGAATATTCCGGCGCGACCATCGGATAATCGCGGGGCAGGCCGTAATCGGCCCGATATTGCTCGGGCGACATGCCGTGCGCATTTTCGAGGTGCCGCTTCAGCGTCTTCTGCTTTCGGCCGCATTCCATGCAAACCAGATATTCGGGCTTGATGGACGCGCGAACGGAAACGATCGGCGTCTTTTCCTGCTGGGGTTCGGGACTTGGCGTCCCGAGCGAAGACAAGGCTTGGTAGACGCGCTCCACCAGGGTCGCCACGTCGCCCACAGCCACGTTATTGTTCGCGACATGAGCAGAAACGATGTCGGCGGTAAGCTCGACCAGTTGTTCGTTCTCCATGGAAGCCCCTCGTTTGTGATGTTCTTGTGACGCTACTAGCGCCACAGAAGAGCAGCCGTCACCTTCTTTTTCGCGGCAATAGCAACGACTGGGAAAGTAAGGAGAATGTGGAGCGGGAGAGAGGTTTATCTCGGCTCGGTCCGCGAAGGGCAGTTGTTCCAGCCGGGCCCCTTTACGAATCGGCCCGGGGTCGCGCCCGTATGCTCGCCGTCGCGAAGGACTTGGCTTCCGTTCACGAAGACGTGGTGCATCCCGACTGCCAGTTGCTGCGGATTGTCGAACGTGGCCCGGTCTCCCACCGTCGCGGGATCGAAGATGGCAAGATCGGCGAAATAACCCGTCTTGAGCGATCCGCGATCGCGGATGCTGAGATTGGACGCGGGAAACGAGGTGAGGCGGCGGATCGCCTCCTGGAGCGGGATCAGCTTTTCGTCGCGGACGTAGCGGCCGAGCAGGCGCGCGAAATTGCCGTAGGCACGCGGATGGGTGCTCGATTGCAGGAAAACGCCCTCAGGCGTTTGGCTCGATGCGTCGGACCCGAAGCTCACCCAGGGGATCTGGATCTGGCGCCGGACATTGTCTTCGTTCATCAGGAAGTAGGCGGTTCCCACCCGGCTGCCGTCTTCGATGACGAGATCGATCGCGGTTTCTTCGGGCGACTTGCCGCGCATCTTCGCCACCTGGGCCAGCGTCTTGCCGGTGAGCGGCTTCAGCTTGGGATTCTTGAAGGCGACCAGGATCAGCTTGTCCGGCGAGCCTGCCTGGACCAGCAGATTTTCCCAGCCGACGCCAGGCGCGCGCATCTCCTTCATCACCCTTGCGCGAATGGCCGGATCCTTGAGACGCTCGATCCATTTCTCCTGGCCGCCCGCCTGCACCCATAGCGGCATCGAGGCGTCGAGGCCGGTCGCGCCCGCAGTGTAGGTGTACATGTCGGCGGTGACGCGAATGCCCGCCGCGCGCGCGGCCTCGACCTGCGCGATCACGGCGGGGAGCTTTCCCCAATTGGCCCGCCCGGCCTGCTTCAGATGGTAGATCTCGGCCGGCCCGCCCGAGACCCTGGCGATCTCGATCAGCTCGGCAATGGCCTCACCGATATGATCGCTCTCGTTGCGCATATGGCTGATATACATGCCCCCGCATTTGGCGCTTTCGGTGGCGAGGGCGGCGAGCTCGGGCGTCTCGGCGAAAAAGGCCGGCGCGTAGATGAGCGACGAGCCGACGCCCATCGCGCCCTCGTTCATCGCCTGGCGGACGAGGGCTCGCATGCGCGCGAGCTGCTCCGGCTTGGGGTCGACGTCGCCTTCGCCGAGCTCGTGGATGCGCACCGTCGTCGCGCCGACGAAGCTCGCCACGTTGGGCGAGATGCCCTTGCGCTCCAGGTGGCCGAGATACTCGCCGAGGGTGGTCCAGGTGACCGGAAACTTGATATCGTCCTGCCGCTCGACCGCGGTCCGCTTCATCTCGGGATTGAGCGGGCCCATCGACCAGCCTTCGCCCATCACCTCGAGCGTCACGCCCTGCCGGATGTCGCTCAGGCTCCGCGGGTCGGCGAGCAGCGATTCCGTTGCCCAGCTCAGCATATTGATGAAGCCGGGTGCGACAGCCAGCCCGCTTGCGTCCACCTCCTTGGCGCCGCGGGCGGCGAGGCGCGGGCCGACATAAGCGATCCGATCACCGCGGATGCCGACATCCCCGATATAAGCCGCGCCGCCGCTGCCGTCGTAGATCGTGCCGCCGCGGATCACCACGTCATAGCCGGCGCTCTGCCGGCCCGCTTGCTGTGCGGCGCAGCCGGTAAGCGACAGCGTCAGTGCGATCGCCGCCTTCTTCAGGAAATTCATGCGTGCTCCTCCCAGCTTTACTGCCGGAAGCGCCGATCTCCACCAGCCCAGCGTGCGCCGTTACGCCGCTTCGAGCTGCTGTGCTCCGGATCCGGTGGCTCCAGCTTTGCACCGGCATAGCGCAACGTGCCGGCGAAGTCCGCTTCCTCCGACGCAGGAGAAAGCTCCTCTCGTGAACAGGCGCCAAGGCGTATGCACAGGTAGACCCAATAAACTCGACTCAGCCTGTTTTTTCCACGTCTCGGCGAAAGTTCGAGATGCCGGTTCTTCTTAGAGTTGTCTCAATTCGAAACACTCATTTCATAACGTCCGTGTAACGAACCGACTTCAGCACAGATTGTTACGTCTCCGTTATACGCGAACCTCGGGTAGCCTCTAAATAGAAGGGCCCAGTCGTACCTCGATTACATGTTGACTATATGAGGCAATCGGGAACCTAGCACTTCGATACTTGTTAACCCTTGCACCGGCTCACGGAAAACGTGGGTCCGCTACCCCAGTACCAGGAGTATTTGTTATGAAGCTTAAACTCGCAATTTCCGCGATCGCCGCATGCGCCCTCATGGGCGGCACCGCCATGGCTGATGGCCCCAAGCACCACAAGAAGCACCAGAACAAGGACCAGCACCAGAGCGAGAACCAGAACCAGAACCAGAACAAAGACCGCGCGTCTGCTGCCAGTGTGGCAGGCGGTGTAGCAGCAGCCGGGCCGCGTGGCGCCGTCGCCGCCGGGGCGGCAGGCAACCAGGTGATGCGTGAGCGTTCCGGCCGCACGCGCACTGGCAACGTCGTTTGCGTGCCGGGCACGGCTTCCACATCGACCAACGGCGCGGTCTTCACCAGCCGTAAAAGCGGCAGCGCTGCCATCAGCACCAACGGCACCGCCGCCGGCTCCGGCACGGTGAGCAGCAGCTCGGAAGGCGAGGTTTTCAGCTCGACCGACCGTGACGGCTCGCAGGCCGATGCCTTCGGCAACTCCACGGCAACAGCGGAACGTTCGCGCCGCTGCTAAGCCAAGCATGATTGGCGCGGCTCCTCAAGGGAGCCGCGCCAACACGCGTTTAGAGGAGTGCTGCAATGGCGTTTCTGCACATCGTCATGATGGGAGCGGCCGCCGCAGCTATGGCCGGCGCTCCAAAGGGCGCAAGCGGCACCTGCTCCATGGTCCGGATTCTCGCGGACGGCCGTGAAATCCGTTCATCGGTTCCCGATCCGGGCAGAGCGTCCGTGAGGACAAGGCGCGGAAACGGCATTGCCCAGGCAAGCGCCTCCTCGCGCGGATCATCGCGTTCGTCGGTCTCTGCTTCCTCGTCATCCTCAAGCTCGTCCTCATCTTCGGGTCGAGGGCGATCGATGGCGCGGGCGGTCTCCTCTCATACCGACGAGGCCGGGCGGACCGTCACCACAACCCGCGACCAGCAAGGCTGCACGATCGTCATCGACGAAAGTGGCCTATCAGGAGAAGAATGATGTCAGCTTACCCAATCAAGGCGGCTCTTGCCGCGTCTACACTCGCGCTCTCGGCTTTTACCTTCGCTGCGCCCGCCTCGGCCCAGGTCGTGTCCGGCGGCACTCAGGGCGGCGTCACCGGCCGCGACGTTTCCGCCAGCACCTGCGGCCAGGGAAGCACCGACGGCAGCAGCATCACAATTGCCGGCTGTGCGGACGCCGAAGCGCGCAACGGCGGAACGGTCGATACGAACACGCGCGCCAGGACCAACGAGCGGATGGGCATGCAGCGTTCGACCGCCACCGCCCGCGACGAGGATGAGCGCGCCCGCTCGCGCACGATGACCAAGGTCAAGCAGGGCGAAGTCGTCCGCTCGCGCACCACCTCCATGTACAAGGAGCGCGGCGAGAAGCCGGTGCGCGAGGTCGTCTCCACCAAGGCTACTCCCCCAAAAGACCACCCGCAAGCCGAAATAGCCGGTTTGCAACCACCGGCTCTGCTCCGATGTTTTTCGGCTGATGGAGCAGAGCCGTCCAGCGCGCGGGCTCAACGCTGACCGGGGCGCGACCGCCGAGGCGGCGTTTACCGGCTGCCCGAATTTGTGCTTCCTATCGCCTGCGCCAGGCCCGGCACGTGCTGTGCGCCTTCCAGCACCTGCAGGCTTGAGCCCGCAAAGTCCTCGCCGATCGGCTCGTAGCGACCGCCGAGGCATTGCGAGAGGAAGCCTTCGCTGATCGCAAAGAAGCTGAGGCGATTCTCCGGCCTGAGGAAGCCGTGCCCTTCGTCGGGATAATTGACGTAGGTCACCGGCAGGCGTTTCGCCCGCATCGCTTCGACGATCTGGTCCGATTCAGCCTTCACCACCCGCGGATCGTTGCCGCCCTGCCCGATCAGCAGCGGCGCCTTGATCCTGTCGACGCGGGTGATCGGCGACTGCGCCATGATCCTCGCGAGCGCCTGGGGATCGGCTGGATCGCCGATATGGCGGTAGAAGGTGTTGGCAAGGGTCGGCCGCCAATATGCGGGGAAGCTTTCCATCAGTGTTTTGAGGTTCGAGGGGCCGACGATGTCGACGCCGCATTCGAACAGCTCGGGCGTGAACGTGAGCCCGACCAGCGTCGCATAGCCCCCATAGGAGCCGCCCATGATCGCGACCTCCTCCCGGTCGGCGATGCGGCGGTCGATTGCCCAGCGCGCCGCATCGACGAGATCATCGTGCATCTTGCCCGACCATTCCCCCACGGCCGCGTTGACGAAGCCTTTGCCGAAGCCAGTCGACCCGCGATAATTGACCGAGAGCACCGCATAGCCGCGGTTCGCGAGCCACTGGTGGGCGCTGTTGAAGCCATAGGCGTCGCGGGACCATGGGCCGCCGTGCACGTAAAGGACCATCGGCACGCGCCGGTTCGGCACACCGTCGGCATCCGGGTCGCTCCCCGGCGGCAAAGTCAAATAACTCACCAGCTGCTTGCCATCGCGCGCGGGGATCACGACCGGGTGCATCGGCTGAAGGTCATATTGCGCAAGATCCGGACGGGTATCGAACATCTTGTTGAGCGTCCGCGCCTGCCGGTCGTAGAGATAGAAGGCAGTCGGCGCCTCGGCCGCGTTTGCGGCCACGACCGCCCTCCGGCCATCGTCGGTGATCGAGGTGATCGTGAATTCGGCACCGGGAAGCTGCTGCTTCAAAAAGGCGAAATCGGCGACCGCGGAGGTGCCGACAGGCATCCACTCGCTGCGGAGGTAGTTCGCGTTATAGGCGATCGGCTCATAGGTCTGCGGATCGAAGAGCAGTCCGCCGATATCGGCCTTGTCGTGGGTCGCCACCACTTCGGATGCACCGGTCGCGAGGTTCATCCGCTTGAGCGCGGCCGTGTCTCGTCCGCGGCTGTCGACCCAGTAGAGGCTGGTTCCTTCGCGGTTGAAGCCGACGGGGTTCGTGGTTTGTGCGTCGTCGGCCTCGATGCTGAAGGCAGGCGCCCATTTCCCATCGGCCGTGCGCCGGAAGAATTCGGTCCCGCCGCCCGCCTTTTGCCGGCTTGCGAAGACCGGGCGGAATTGTCGGTCGACAACCCATCCGGCATAACCGGGATTCTGCGCGACCAGCTTCTTGTCGCCCGTGCGGTAGTTGATCTCGTGAAGGTCCACCAGGCGCCGGTCGCGGTCGTTGAGGCCGATGAGGACGGTGTCGGGTCTGAGGCGGCTCACCGACTGAACGAAGGCGCGTGCATCCTTCGCCACGGGCGTCAGATCGCGATCTGCGCCCGTGGCGATGTCGACCGCGTGGACGTGGAAATTCTCATTCCCGCCCTCATCCTGCAGGTAGAGGATATGGCTGCCGTCGGGCGCCCAGAAATATTGGGCCAGCGGACGGCGTGTCTCCTTGGTCACGGCGCGCGCCGCATTCATGTCGCCGACCGGCGCGACCCACACGTTCATGATCCCGTTGACCGGGGCGAGCCAGCTGGAGATGGCGGCCGTCCGGGCTGATCTGGCCGCCCGCCTTTACCGGGTTGCCGAAGATCGCCTCGCGCGGGATCAAAGTGGCGGTTGCCGCTGCGGCCGTGCTGCCGCCCGCGGTGGAAAGATCGCTTCCCGCCGGCATTGTGCAGGCAACCACCGCCGCCGTCGCCACTGCCGCAAGCATGATGTTCTTGAAGTGTATCATCTCCATCTCCAGCCGATGAATTGAAGCGGACAGGCTGGTATCCCTTACTGAGTCGCGCAAGTGCTTTCGGGAGGGCGGCCTTGCCGGGAGCGCGCCGGCATCTTACGCACAAGCTTGGGCGGCTCATTCAATCGCGCTCGGGTGCTCGTCCTGGTGCTGTCTCCGTGGGACGCCTGAACAGGAGGCACGCGACCAGCTGCGACACTTTGCGACAATTTGCTTCCGGTTTGAGATAGCTGAGGGACAATTACCGGCGATGGTCGTTAGGCCGGATCGCACGGGCGGAGCTGCGCTCACCAGGAGAAGAGATGAGCGACAACCGACCTCATATTCTGCTCGTCGACGATGAACGATCGATCCGCGAGCCGCTGACGGCCTATCTCGGCAAGAACGGGTTCCGCATCAGCCAGGCTGAAAATGCCGAAGCGGCGCGGATCAAGCTCGGCGCCTACGCGATCGATCTCGTCATTCTGGATATCATGATGCCGGGAGAAGATGGGCTCAGCCTCTGCCGCCACATCCGCGCAAGCAGCGAACTGCCGATCATCCTCGTGACGGCGCGTACGGAAGACACGGACCGGATCATCGGCCTTGAGATGGGTGCGGACGATTATGTCCTGAAGCCGTTCAATCCCCGCGAACTGGTCGCCCGGATCCGGGCCGTCCTCAGGCGGGCAGGCTCAGGCGATGCTCGCCAGCGGCCTCTCGAGACCGCGAGCTATGCCTTTGGCGAATGGGTGCTGAAGGCGGGTGAGAGGACTTTGGTGGACAGGGAGGGACTGTCGGTGCCGCTTTCGACGGGCGAGTTCAACCTTTTGCTGGCGCTCGTCACACGCCCGCGCCAGGTGCTCAGCCGCGACCAGCTCCTCGATCTCACCCGCGGTCGCGAAGCGGCCGCATTCGACCGGTCGATCGACAATCAGGTCAGCCGGTTGCGCCGGAAGATCGAGGCGGACCCCAAGGATCCTGCCCTGATCAAGACCGTGTGGGGCGGGGGATATGCTCTTACCGCCGATGTGACCCGCCTGTGACGTTCCGGCCGAGAAGCCTTGCCGGACAGATGGCGCTGCTCATGGGAATAGCCCTGTTCGTCGCCCAGGCGATCAACTTCGCGCTTCTCCTCAACGAGCGCCAGTCCCGCCGCTTCAATTTTCCTGTCGCCATGGCAACCACCCGGCTGGTCGATGCGGTGGAAAGCATGCAGCAGGGGCGGCCGCTCAGCACGCGCCGCTCTGATCCCCTCCGTTCCGTGATCGCCACCGAGGAGAGCTTGGTCGAATCCGGTCTGGAAAGGCAGCTTGAGGTGGAAAGCCGGCTCGCCTCCGCCTTGTCCGATGCAGGGCTCCGCGTCAGGCAGGTTCGCGCCGCGGAGGTGCCTGTGGACCGCGAACGGCAATGGCGGGACCTCGCCGGCAGCAAAGAATGGTCCGGCAGAGGCCCTCCGAGACAGCTGCTCATCTTCTCGGTCGAGGTCGCGCGGGGAGAGTGGCTCAACATTCGCTGGCCGCTTCGCCCCAGCGAGGCAGGGCTTGCGTGGCGCCTGCTCCTCCAGACCGCCGTCATATTTGCGGCCTTGCTGCTGGCGGTGCTGTGGATCGGACGCCACGCGGCGAAACCGCTGAGGAATCTCGCCAAGGCGACGGCCGAATTTGGCCCGAACAGTTCGTCCAATGCAGTCCCGCCCGAGGGACCGGCGGACATCCAGCGCCTGATCGCGACGTTCAATGACATGCGCACGCGCCTCCTCGAAATGCTCGGCGAGAAGGACAGGATGTTGGGTGCGATCGGCCATGACCTGCGAACGCCGCTCGCGTCGCTGCGGCTCCGCGCAGAAAATGTCGAAGACGATCAAGAGCGGGAACGGATGATCGCCACCGTTGACGAAATGAGCCGCACGCTCGAGGACATCCTGTCCCTTGCTCGCCTCGGCCGCTCGAGTGAGCCCGCGTCCCGCGTAGATCTCGCCGCGCTGGTCGAGGCGGTGGTCGAGGATCTCCGCGACCTGGGCCATGATGTAATCCACGAGGCGGGATCGAGGCTGCCCGCCAGCGTGCGCCCGGTGCTGGCCACGCGTGCTATCCGCAACCTTATCGAAAATGCCGTGAAATATGGCGGACGCGCGCGGGTTCGAGTGCTTCACTGGGGGCAATATGCCGTCATTGAAGTCGAGGACGATGGGCCTGGCATTCCCGAGGAAGATATCGAACGGGTGATGGACGGCTTCGTGCGGCTGGAGACCTCCCGCAATCGCCAGACGGGCGGAACCGGGCTGGGGCTTACCATTGCGCGATCCGTCGTCAGGGAAGAGGGCGGCGAGCTTCGGCTTGAGAACAGGCCAGAGGGAGGGCTCAAGGCGAGCTTGCGACTTCCCTTGGCTGGTCGGCATCCCGCGGGGAAGCCACTTTGCGGTGATACACTTTGCGACAATTTGGGGACGCCTCGGACATAACGGGGCGACAATCAGCTGCCATCGGAACCCCCTTGTCCTGATGAGCAGGCGCAGCATGAGCCCGAGTAACAGATGAAGATTTTTCCGGCTTTCTTCCTTCCCGTTCTGCTCGCCAGTCCGGCCAATGCGCAGCAAGCCGCGCCTCCCCCCGGTGAAGCGCCATCCGGCGCACCGGCTGAAACGCCTGAAAGCGAAGCCGAAGAGGGAGAAGGAGAGGGCGAGGAGATCGTTGTGACGGGGCAGCGCGAGCGCGGCGCCGTGATCGGCGACATTCCGCCGGAAATACAGCTCGACGCCCGCGACGTCCGGGCGCTCGGCGCGGGCAGCATTTCCGAAGTGCTGGACGCGCTGGCGCCGCAGACGCAGAGCGGGCGCGGCCGGGGCGAGGGGCGGCCGGTCCTGCTGCTCAACGGCCGGCGCATCTCCGGCTTCCAGGAAATCCGCAACATCCCGCCCGAAGCCATCCAGCGCATCGACATCCTGCCGGAGGAGGTCGCATTGCGGTACGGCTATCGTGCGGACCAGCGGGTGGTGAATTTCGTCCTTCGCCGTCGCTTTCGCGCGATTACCGCCGAGGCCGATTACGGCATCGCCACCGAGGGCGGGCGGGACAGCTACGAACTCGATCTCAACCTGCTCAGGATCGATCGCGCCGGCCGCTGGGAGATCGACGCCGAATATCAGCACGAGGCGCCCCTCTTCGAGATCGAGCGCGACCTTGACACGGATCTCGGCGCCTTCCGCACGCTCCTGCCGGAGCGCGATAGGCTTTCGCTCGGCGGCACCTTCAACCGTAATATCTTCAACGACGTCTCCGCGACGGTGAACGCGACCTTCGATGCGACCGACAGCGAGAGCCAATTCGGCCTCGCCTTTCCCGATGCGCCGCGCCCGCTGAGCCGGGAAACGGACAGTCGCAACGGCCATTTGGGCGTTGCGCTGGGCGGCAACATCGCACCCTGGCGCTGGTCGTTCACCGGCAATTACGACCGCGGCAACACGATCACTTGGACCGATCGGCGCGATCAGTTCGGCCTCACCGACCAGGCGGAAACGCGGTCGGAAACGGCCAATGCCGAGCTGGTCGCGAACGGCTCGATCTTCGATCTGCCCGCGGGCGACGTCTCCACCACCTTGAGGGCGGGCATCGAACGGCTGGGGCTCGAGAGCGAGTCCATCAGGGCCGGTCTTGCCGTTGCAAGCGACCTCTCCCGAACGCGTGGAAATCTGCAGGCCAATGTGGATGTGCCGATCGCCAGCCGGCGTAACGATGTGCTCGCCGCAATCGGCAACCTCTCGGTCAACTTCAACGGCGAGGTTGAGCAGCTTTCCGATTTCGGCACCCTCACGACGATCGGCTACGGCCTCAACTGGTCGCCGATCAGCCAAATCACCCTGATCGCGTCGGTGACGGAGGAAGAAGGCGCGCCGACCGTCCAGCAGCTCGGCAATCCGGTGCTGCAAACCCCCAACGTACGCATCTTCGATTTTACCCGGGGAGAAACGGTGGATATCACCCGGGTCGAGGGCGGCAATCCCGATCTGCTCGCCGACGATCGGGCGGTGTTCAAGCTCGGGCTGAACGTGCGGCCGGCCAGCGACATGGATCTGTCGCTCACCGCAAACTACACCAACACCCGTATCCGCGGCGCGATCGCGTTTTTTCCCACGGCGACGCCGGAGATCGAGGCGGCCTTTTCGAGCGCTTCTTCCGCGGCGACGACGGGCGCCTCCTGCGCATCGACACCCGGCCGGTGAATTTCGAGCGGACGAACCGCGAGGAAATGCGGTGGGGCATCAATTTCTCCAAGCCGATCGCCTCGGCGCGGCCGCCGCGCGGCGCCTTTCCCGAGCGCTGGCGACAGAGGCGCGGCGAAGCGGTTGCAGGCCAGGTGCCGGGAGCAGGCACCGTGCCGCCTTCTGCGGGAGGCGCCACCGCACCGCCGCCAGGCCAGCCCGGCACGGCTCAGGCTGAACGCCGGCAGGGCGGACCGGCTGGCGGCCGTGGTTTCGGCGGCGGAGGCTTCGGCGGATTCGGCGGCGGACGCTTCGGTGGCGGCCAGGGTGGCCGCCTTCAGCTCGGCCTCTACCACAGCTGGCGTTTCCGGGACGAGATCCTGATCCGGAGGGGGTGCCGGTGCTCGATCTGCTCGGCGGCTCGGCAGCGGGTAATCGCGGCGGGCGTCCGCGGCATGAGGTTGAAGGCCAGGCGGGATCTTCAAGAACGGGTTTGGCGCTCGGGTGACCGGGAATTGGCAAAGCGGCACATCCGTTTTCGGCGTCCCCAATGCGGGCGGCAGGACAGCCACCGATCTCACCTTCTCCGATGTCGCCACGGTCAACCTCCGGCTGTTCGCGAACCTTGGCGAGCAGAGCTGGGTCACCCGCAATCGGTGGCTCCGAGGAACCCGCATCACCCTTGCGGTGGAAATGTCTTCAACACCCGGCCCGAAGTACGCGACGCGGCCGGCCTGACGCCGCTCGGCTTCCGTCCCGACGAGCTGGATCCGCTCGGGCGGACGATCAGGCTCAGCATCCGCAAGCTGTTCTTTTAGGGCGAAAGTGCCGTGAGCTGTCGGAAAGGTTTACAAATTCCTAACGGTTAACCCTTCTTTACCAGCATTTCCGTGCATGGCCCGCTTCTTGCTGCGTGTCTCGCATGATCAAAAAGCTCGGCCGACTGTTCACGATCAGGACCCGTTACGAGGCGTTCGCAATCATCTACGCCATTGCCGTCGGGGCGGTCGGGCGAGGCATGCACTATCTGCAAATCTACCCCGGCTGGCTCGGCTATTTCCTGTTTGCGTCATGCACTGCCGCGGTCTTCATCGCCGGCGGCAAGATCCTCGACGCCACCGGACCGGAAGCGGAAAAAGGGCGAGGAGCGCCGCGCCGGCGAACGCCGCGCCCGGGCTTGAAGCGGGGCCGGTTCCCACTGTTGTGAAAATTTCCCAATTGTTGGCGCATCCACGGTCGGCAGATCAAGGCTGACTGCGCCATGAATGGCGCATTTCCGCCATTCCGATCATCTGGCACGGCTCTTGTAAAGTTGTTGGCAACCGCCGCTGAGACGGTGGAACGGATCAACAATCTCGGGTTCAGGGAGCCGACCAATGACCAATTTCTTCAACATCGACCTCAATCGCATTGCCACCGCCGCAGTCGGCGCGCTCGTCCTCACCACCGCATGCGTCGGCGCCGCCGTCGCTCCGGCCCGTGCTGTCGAGACCGACACCACGATCCAGGTGGGCGAAAGCGCGGCAGCCGACGAGACGCAGGCCTGATCCTCAGTCACGGAGCTTCCTTCCATGGGTATTTTCTCTCGCACGCGCGACATAGTTGCGGCCAATTTCACGGATCTTCTCGATAAGGCTGAGGATCCGGCCAAGATGATCCGGATGATCATCATGGAGATGGAGGAGACGCTTGTGGAGGTTCGGGCTTCTGCGGCTCGGACGATTGCCGATCAGAAGGAGATGCGTCGGCAGGTATCGAAGCTTGAGCGGATCCAGGAGGGTTGGACGGAGAAGGCGGAGCTGGCTTTGTCGAAGGGCCGGGAGGATTTGGCCAAGGCGGCTTTGGTTGAGAAGCGCAAGGCCGGCGACATGGCCGATCAGCTTCGGGTTGAGATCCAGGTTCTGGACGATGGTCTTCGTGCGTCCGAGGAGGACATTGCCAAGCTCCAGGCGCGGCTTCGCGATGCCCGCACCCGTCAGAATGCGATCATGAGCCGGATCGAGAGCGCGCAGAACCGCTCGCGGCTTCGCGAGATGTATGCCGGCCCCAAGGTGAATGAGGCTTTCTCGCGCTTCGACGTGCTCGAGCGGCGCGCCGACATGGCCGAAGGCCAGGCGGACGCGCTCTCCTTGGGAGCCCCTGCCAAGACGCTGGAGGAAGAGATTGCCGAGCTTCGCAACGAGGAAGCGGTCGATGCCGAGCTCGAAGCGCTGAAAGCCAAGCTCAACCCGAACAAGGAAGGCTGAGGGGATGGAAGGTTTCGTAGCGATCGTCGCGATCTTCATCGCGCTGCCATGGCTGGTCTTCCACTATGTCACGAAGTGGAAGAGCCAAGGCAGCCTGACCAGTGAAGACGAGAAGCTGATGGACGAGCTTCACGAGATGGCGCGCCGGCTCGACGACCGTGTGGCAACCATCGAACGGATCATGACCGCGGAGAATCCGGGCTGGCGCCAATTGGCTGCAGACCCGGTGAGCCTCGGCATCGAGGACAACAGCCTAGCAAGGAGGATGGCAAATGAGCGGCCGTAGGAAATTCAGTCTCGATAAAAGCAATTCCAAATGGATGGGCGTGTGCTCCGGGATCGCAAACTATCTGGGGATCGACGCGACGTTCGTCCGGATCGCCGCCGTGGTGCTGACCGTGATCGGCGGCTTCCCCTGGACGGTGATCGCCTATGTCGCGGCGGGCTTCATCGCCAAGCCGAAGCGGATCGGCTTCGACGACGGCGAGAGCATCGGCGGCCGGCGCCTTTCCACCTATGATCTTCGCACCAGCATGCGGGACATCGACCGCCGGATGGCCGAGGTGGAAAGCTACGTCACCCAATCCAACACCCGCCTGGCGCGCGAGATCGAAGAGCTTCGCTGAGCGACGGCTGACAACGAACAGGGAGGAGGAGACTATGAGCGAACCGATTACACTTCTGACGCTGGCGAGCTCGGGCCTCGCCGCCGTCGGGATCGCCGCCTTTGCGGGGCTGAAAGGCTGGCAGGGCTGGCTCGACCTGAAGCGGCTCGAGCTTGCCGGCCAGCGGCAGGAGCCCCGTTCGCCCGCCATGGAGCGGATCGAAATCGCCGACCTCAAGGAACGGATCCGCAAGCTCGAGGCGATCGCCTCCTGCGTCGATCTTTGACCTCTAATCCCCTCGCTTGCCGCGAGGGGGATTTTTCTCCAGCCGAAGCTTTTCGACCGTGCCGCCGCGCTCCGATACGCGCCAGATGTCGCCATGTTCATGATGCTGGATCTGCGCCGGACGCGCACCGCCGAGACGCTCCACGATGTCCGGGACCGTATTGCTATGGCCGACGACGAGGGCGTTGCCGCCTTTTGCCTTCACCGCCTCAGTGAGGGCATCGTTGTTGGAGGGATCGTAGAGGATCGGGCGGATCCGGAGCCTCGCCGCCAACGGTGCCGCCGTTTCCTGAGAGCGCCGGAAACGGGTGACGAATATGGCATTCGGCTTGTCGCTCTTTCCGAACCAGTCGGCGAGCAGCTGCGCCTGCTGCCGGCCCGCTTCGGTGAGGGCCGGATCCTCTCCGCTTTCGGCCTGGAGATGCCTCATCACAAACACTTGGCCCGGGGGGATCGGACCATCGACAGTGGCGCAGGCCGATAATGCCAATAGCAAAAAGACGCTTACTGTCCTAAGCATGTAACACATTGCTCATCTCGCGTTCAGGTTGGCGGGCTAGCTTGTGACTACATTTGTCGAGGGATGCGACATCCGAGTGGGGGCGGAGGGTGCGCAATGGTCGACCATTTCTTTGAAGTCAGTGGAATCCTGGGTCCGGACGCCAGCTTCGGCGCCAGCGGCGCTCCCGTCCATCGGAAAAAGGGACGGGTCGTTCTCTCCAACCTCAGCCGCGGCAGCGGGGAAAGCTATGCGCAGCCCTGCCCGGGCCTGAAATATGTCGCGTCGGGGGTGGAAGTGTATCGCTACGGCGGCAAGGCCTATCCTGTGTCGGCGGGACAGTTCCTTTACGTGCCGGAGCTTCACCCCGGCGATGTCGAGATCGGGCGCTCCGACTCTTCATCGGCGCTCGGTCTTTGCGTCTATCTTCCGGAGACGGATCGTGCCGCAGGGGGAAACACGGTCGATTCTCCGATGATCTTCCCTGCAGCCTGTTCGACGCTGGGCCGCCTCCTCAGCGAGACGACGAGCCAGATGCTCCGCAGCGGTCCCAGGCGCGCACAGATCGCAGAGACCATGCTGGAGCAAATCGCTCAGCATATCGAGCCGCTGATGGAGGAGACGTCCAGGATCATCGATGGGATCGCGGCTCTGAAGCCTTCCACCCGCTATGAGACGCTTCGCCGCCTCAATATCGCGCGCGCTTATCTTCACGCCGTCACCGACCGCTCGGTCGAGCTTGCCGAACTCGCCAAGGTCGCGGGCATCTCCCGCTTCCAGCTGCTGCGGACCTTCCGGGACGCGTTCGGAGCGCCGCCCGCGGCCTATCATCGCAACCTTCGCCTGAAGCTGGCAAAGGAGGAGATCGATCGTAAGCTCTTGAGCTGCAGCGAGGCCGCCCATCGCTTCGGTTTCGCCGATTGCAGCAGCTTCAGCCACGCCTATCGCCGCGCCTTCGGTGAAGCGCCGATCCGGAGCCTCGCCGCCTCCCGCTAAGCAGGGTCCACCTGCTCGAGCCACATTCACGAATGAAGGCTTATCCCGTGGCCGTTCGGGCTGAGCCTGTCGAAGCCCTGCTTTTCCTTCTGCAGAAAGTGAAGGGCAGCCCTTCGACAGGCTCAGGGCGAACGGAGTGCGGGGCCTATATTGTGACACAATCAACGAATTGCTGCTTAGGTCTGGACCCCAGACTTTGATCGATCGGGCCGGTTCAGCTTGAAGCGATCTTGGGTCTGGGCCGAAGCGCCTCGGCCTCACCCGGCTTCAGCGCCTCTCGGCAGGGGTGCATCCTTCAAAAGAATCGATTAGAGGCGGCCTGTCGACAGGCCGGCCGGGTTCCGGCATGGGCTTCATAAAATCATCGGCGGGTGAGGGCGGGGGTGCCCGCGCCGAACAGGATGGGTTGAGGATGTTGGAACCTACGGAGCGCCGCAACCGACCGGCGCTCGAACTCTATGTCCCGGAGCCGAATGCGAGGCCGGGCGACGAAGTCGATTTCAGCCACATCGCCATCCCTTCCGCCGGCTCCGTCCCACGCCCCGACATCGCCGTGAAGCCCGACGAGATCCGGGACATGGCCTATAGCCTCGTCCGAGTGCTGGACGAGGAGGGCAGGGCCACCGGCCCCTGGGACCCGCGGCTCCACCCCGACACCCTTCGCCGCATGCTTCGCGACATGATGATGGTCCGCGTCTTCGATGATCGCATGTACCGCGCCCAGCGCCAGGGAAAGACCAGCTTCTACATGAAATCGACGGGCGAGGAGGCGATCGCGGTCGCGGGGACGCACGCGCTCGACCGCGACGACATGACCTTCCCGACCTATCGCCAGCAGGGGATCCTCGTCGCCCGGGACTACCCTCTGGTGACGATGATGTGCCAGGTTTATTCGAACCGAGGGGACCCGCTGAAAGGGCGCCAGCTTCCCATCATGTACTCCTCGAGGGAGCATGGCTTTTTCACCATCTCCGGCAACCTCGCTACTCAGTTCCCGCAGGCGGTCGGCTGGGCGATGGGCTCGGCGATCCGCGGCGACAGCCGCATCGCGGCCGGCTATATCGGCGACGGCTCGACCGCCGAGGGCGACTTTCACGCCGCCTGCACCTTCGCGGGCGTCTATCGCGCTCCCGTCATCCTCAACATCGTCAACAACCAGTGGGCGATCTCGACCTTCTCCGGCATCGCCGGCGGGGAGCTCACCACCTTCGCGGCAAAGGCGATCGGCTACGGCATTCCAGGCCTTCGCGTCGACGGCAATGACGCGCTCGCCGTTTATGCCGCAACCCGCTGGGCCGCCGACCGTGCAAGATCGAACCTCGGGCCGACGCTGATCGAATTCTTCACCTACCGTGTGGAGGGCCATTCGACCTCGGACGATCCGACCGCTTACCGGCCCAAGGGCGCGGGCGAGCGCTGGCCGCTTGGAGATCCGCTCGCGCGGCTCAAGCAGCATCTGATCGGCCTCGGCGAATGGGACGAGGAACGCCATCAGCACCTCCTCGACCAATTGGGCGAGGAGGTGCGCGCGGCGCAGAAGGAAGCCGAGCGCCTCGGGACGCTCCAGTCCGATCCGTACCAGGACATTTCCAGCATGTTCGAGGATGTCTATGCCGAGCTGCCCTGGCACCTGCGCGAACAGCAGGCCCAGGCGCTCGCCGAGGCGGAGGCCAAGCGCCGATGAGCGTGATGAACATGATCCAGGCGCTCAATAGCGCGCACCGCGTGATGATGGAGCGCGATCCTGCCACCGTCGTGCTCGGCGAGGATGTCGGCTATTTCGGCGGCGTGTTCCGGGTGACGGAGGGGCTCCAGAAGCAGTTCGGCAAGCAGCGCTCGTTCGACGCACCGATTTCCGAGAACGGGATCATGGCGATCGCGATCGGCATGGCCGCTTATGGCCTGAAACCCATCGCCGAGATCCAGTTCGCGGATTATATCTATCCGGGCTTCGACCAGATCGTCTCCGAAGCGGCGCGAATGCGCTATCGCTCGGCTGGCGATTGGGGGCTGTCGATGGTGATCCGTTCGCCTTATGGCGGCGGCATTTTCGGCGGCCAGACCCACAGCCAGTCGCCCGAAGCCCTGTTCGCCCACGTCGCCGGCATCAAGACGGTCATTCCGTCCAACCCGTACGATGCCAAGGGCCTGCTGATCGCGGCAATCGAGGATCCCGATCCGGTGGTCTTCTTCGAGCCCAAGCGCATCTACAACGGCCCGTTCGACGGCTT
>JAUJOJ010000006.1:20270-150197 GCA_030447665.1 Allosphingosinicella sp.
GAGGCCACCCGCACCGCCGGCTTCGGCGCGGAGCTGTCGGCGCTCGTCCAGGAACGCTGCTTCTACCATCTCGAAGCGCCCGTGCAGCGCGTCACCGGTTACGACACGCCTTATCCGCACTCGATGGAGTGGGTTTATTTCCCGGGGCCCGTCCGGCTGGGTCTGGCGCTTAGACAAGCATTGGAGGACTGACCGGCCATGGCGCGCTACGAATTCAAGCTGCCGGACATCGGCGAAGGGATCGCCGAGGCCGAGATCGTCGCATGGCACGTGAAGATCGGCGACATGGTCAAGGAAGACCAGCAGCTCGCCGATATGATGACGGACAAGGCGACGGTGGAGATGGAATCTCCCGTCGCCGGCCGCGTCATCGAGGTTGCAGGCGAGGTGGGCGACCAGATCCCGATCGGATCGGTGCTGATCGTGTTCGAAACCGATGCCGATGCTCCGGCCGCGCCCGCCGATGCCGCGCCGCCCGCTCCGCAGCAGGATGGCCCCGAAGGCGAACGCCATGACAGCGTCGCCTTTACCGATGGCCTGGTCGAACGGCGTCCTCAATTGGCCGAAGCCGTGCCGAGCACCGGCGAAAGCGGCGACCAGCGGAGCGGCGACCGGCGCGGGAGCGAGCGGCGCATCGTCGATCAGCGCCGGTCCGAAGAGCGGGACGATGCCGATCGCCGCCACAGCGACCGCCGCGGGGGAGAGCGCCGGGACGAGCAGGGGGAGGCGAGTGCGCCGAGCGAGGCTCCGCGGCACGTCCTCGCCTCGCCCGCGGTGCGCCAGCGCGCGCGGGACCTCGGCGTCGATCTGTCGCAAGTGAAGACCAGCGGCGATCGCGTCCGCCACTCGGACCTCGATGCCTATCTCCTCTACAGCGGCGGCGCGGTGTCTCGCAGGGGCGCGGCGCGGCGGCAGGATGAGGTGGTGAAAGTGGTCGGCCTCCGCCGCAAGATCGCTGAAAACATGCAGGAGGCCAAGCGCCGCATCCCGCATTTCACCTTGGTCGAGGAGTTCGACGTGACCGCGCTCGAGCAGACGCGCGCGATGATGAACGACGATCGCGGCGGCAATCCCAAGCTGACCATGCTGCCGTTCCTGATCACCGCCATGGCGCGGGTGCTGCCCGATTATCCGCAGATCAATGCCCGCTACGACGATGATGCGCAGGTGATCACCCGCTCGGGCGCCGTGCACATGGGCATGGCGACGCAAACGCCGAACGGCCTGATGGTGCCAGTGATCCGCAATGCGGAGAGCCGCGGCCTCTGGGACCTTGCGTCCGAGATCCTCCGCCTCGCGGAGGGCGCCCGCACCGGCAAGGCGAGCCGCGAGGAGCTGTCCGGCTCCACCATCACCCTGTCGAGCCTCGGGCCGATGGGCGGCATCACCTCCACTCCGGTGATCAACCGGCCGGAAGTCGCGATCGTCGCCGTCAACAAGGTGGAGGAGAAGCCGGTCGTGATCGGCGGCAAGATCGAGATCCGCAAGCGAATGAACCTCTCGCTCTCCTGCGACCACCGTGTCGTCGACGGCTGGGATGCGGCCAACTTCCTGCAGGACCTCAAGACGCTGATCGAAAATCCGCTGAAGCTGCTGTCGATGCGCTAGAGCATGATGGGTTCAGCTCGGCACTTCGTCATGCCGGACTTGATCCGGCATCACACCTGTTCTTCTATTTGATAGCCCCGGTGGAAAGCGTGGACCCCGGATCAAGTCCGGGGTGATTGCCACTTAACGCACCATGCTCTACGCCGCGAGCGGCGGGTTAGTCCTCGCCGCAACATGATCGCCCTTCGCCAGCATGCCGGCCGCTTCAGCGACCGGCCGCCGCGATGCGGGAGATCGCGATGCGCAGATTGTCGCCTGCTTCCCGCAAAACCGAAGCGGCTCCTTCCGGTTCTGCCCCGAGCGCGACAAGCGCCGCCAGCTTGATGTTGCCGCCGGTCCGGTCCAGCGCGGTCTCGGCCGCCGGTCTTTTGACCCCGCTGATCTCGCAGATCATTTTGGCGGCGCGGGTCCGAAGCTTCCGGTTCGACACGCGCATGTCGACCATGAGGCCCTTGTACACGCGCCCCAGCCGCAGCATCACCGCCGTCGAGAAGAGGTTGAGCGCGATCTTCTGGGCGGTGCCCGCCTTCATTCGTGTCGATCCGGCGACGATCTCCGCGCCCGTATCGAGCAGGATCGGATGCTCGGCCGCTTCCAGCAACGGCGTTCCCCATTGCTGGCGATGCCGATCGTCAGCGCGCCGGCTGCGGCTGCTGCTAGGATCGCCGCAACCGTGTATGGCGTCCGCCCGCTCGCGGCCAAGCCGATCACGACGTCGGCGGCGCCCAGGTCGGCCGCCTTTATCGCCCTCCTCACCCGCTGCGGCATCGTCCTCGGCGCCTTCAACGCTGATGAGGAGGGCGTCCATCCCGCCGGCCAGGGCATAGACGAGGCGATCGCTTCCCCAGTTATAAGTCGGGCCGAGCTCGACCCCGTCCTGAACCGCCAGCCGACCGGACGTGCCGGCACCGACATAGACGAGGCGGCCCTTGCCGCCGAGCCGGTCGGCGGCCGCATCCGCCGCGGCGGCGATCGCCGCCACCTGAGACTGAACCGCCGCTGCCGCCGCGAGCTGGCCTTCCAGCATCGCCTGAACGGCGTCGCCGGTCGGCCAGAGGTCGAGATCGCCATATCTCGAGCTGATCAGCTCCGTGGACAAGGGGCGGCTCTCCCGGGTTATTGCCGGACGATCACGTCGTAGGAGGCCGGGAGAGTGTCGGCGCCGGCTGCCTTCAGCACGCATCCTGCTCGTTTCACTGGAAGCCTCCCGGACTCGATTGCTATTGTCTCCGTAGCCAGAGTGCTACACCAACCTCCACCTCGTTCAAGGCGCCGCCGTCCGGGCAGCCGGAGTAATCCTGTCCGGGTTCTGGTATTGATACCAGCGTTTGCAAGCGGGGGTTGGTCTTACTAACGTGGTCTTAACCGCTGCAGCCCGCGGCTCGACAAGGTATCCGGCCAGGCGATGGAATTGTACCTCGGAATAGACGCCGGCGGCACTCACACGCGGGCACGTTTGGTGTCGGACGATGGCGAGATCATCGGGACTGGCGAGGGCGGGCCGGCCAACACCCGGATCGGTCTTCCGGAGGCGCTCGAGGCGGTCGAGGACGCCTATCTGCAGGCCTTTGCGGAGGCCGGCCTTGGCAGAGCGCATCTGGAATCGGTTTGGGCGGGCCTCGGTATTGCCGGGCTCAATCGGCGCGGTGTCCTTCCCGGCCTGCAGGAACATGGCTTTCCGTTCCGCTCGATCGCGTTCGCCAGCGATGCCGCAATCGCCAATCTCGGCGCCCATGCCGGCGCCGACGGGGCGATCGTGATCGTCGGGACGGGGAGCGTCGGTTTCGGTCGGGCGGGGGAGGAGGTGTTCACCGTCGGCGGCTACGGCTTTCCGGTGTCGGACGAAGGCAGCGGCGCCGACCTTGGAATGCGGGCGATCCGGCAGTCGCTCTGGGCGCGCGACGGGCGCATTCCGCACAGTGCGATGACCGAAGAAGTGCTCGGGCATTTCCACGGTTCGGCGGGCGAGATCGTCGATTGGACCGGGCAAGCAACTCCGACCGATTATGCCGCCTTCGCTCCGATGGTGATGGATCATGCCGTGCAGGGAGATCCGGTTGCGGAGCGGATCGTGCAGGCTGCGGCGCTACGCATCGACCGGCTGATCCGGGTGCTGCTCGATCGCGGTGCGCCGAGCTGCTGTCTGATGGGCGGCGTCTCGGCGCGGATGCGCGACTGGCTCGCCGCCAGCATCCGCGAGCGGCTGACCGATCCGCTCGGGGACGCGCTCGACGGGGCGATCCTTCTCGCCCGGACCCGAGCGGCGGAGAAAGAGCTCACATAGACACGTACGCTCAGTGTGGAACGGCTTCGCTTTCGCCGCCGATCCATGTTTCCAGCACGTCTCCGTTCGCGTCGATGAGCACGAGGTCGGCGCGAAGGCCGGGGCAGATCGCGCCCCGCTCGCCCGCCATTCTCATGGCCGATGCGGGGGCTTTGCTCGCCATCCGGGCGGCGGCCGCAAGATCGATGCCGAGCAGGCGCACGGCGTTCCGCACGGCCTGGGCCATGTCGAGATCGGAGCCTGCCAGCGTGCCGTCGGCCGCGGTGCAGCGGCCCTCCTCGGCGACGATCCGCTGCCCGCCGAGCCGGAATATCTTTCGATCCGATCCCACGCTGGGCATAGCATCGGTGACGAGGGCCAGACGATCCGCACCCTTGGCGGCGAGGGCCACCCGCAGCGCAGCGGGGTGGACATGATGGCCGTCGACGATGAGGCCGCACCAGCTCTCGCGGCTTTCCAAGGCCGCGCCGACGACGCCCGGCGCCCGGCTGCCGAGCTGGGTCATCGCATTGTAGAGGTGGGTGAAGCCGCTGAGGCCTTCGGCGAAGCTTCTTTGAACGTCCTCGTAGGAGGCTTCGGTATGACCGGCCGCCACGACCACGCCCCGCTCCACAAGCGCCCGCACCGCGCCGGGCGGGGCAAGCTCGGGAGCGATCGTCACCAGCGTGCGGCCGCGGCGAAGCGACGACAGCAGGCCGATGGCGGCGGTGTCGAGCGTCCTGAACTTGCGCGCGTCGTGAATGCCTTTCCTGGCGGCGTTGAGGAACGGGCCTTCGATATGGATGCCGAGCACGCCCGGCACCCCGCGCTCGATCGCCTCGCCGACCGCCGCGATGGCGCGCCTCACGACGGCGAGCTCGTCGCTGATCAAGGTCGGCAGCAGGCCTGTCGTCCCGAACCGCCGGTGCGCCCGCGCGATCGCGGCGATTCCATCGACGCTCGGCTCATCGTTGAAAAGCACGCCGCCGCCGCCATTCACCTGAAGATCGATGAAGCCGGGGAGCAAGCTGCCGTCGAGATCCCGCCGCGGCATATCGGGAGGACAGTCCGCCGCCGGCATCACGGCAGCGATCGCTCCGCCCTCGACCAGCACGCAAAGGTCAGTCTCGAGGCCGGACGGCGTCAGCACCCGGGGGGCGCAAAGCGCAAGGGCGCTCATCGCGTTTCGGTGACCTTGCTGAGGTGCGGCGGCCGGTCCGGGTGAAGTCCCCGGGCGAGGCTGAGCTCGGCCGCAAGCCTGTAGAAGCTCTGGATCGATGCGATCGGCGCCAGGACCGGGTGGAGACCGGGCAGGACGGGGAGCGTCAGCGCACCCGGCTCCTTCAGGCCCGCCACGATCACCCGCGCGCCGCGCTCGACAAAGTCCCGGGCGAGCGGATCGAAGGCATCGCGCGCCTCGTCGTTCGGCACCAGCATCAGCACCGGAAAGCCGGCGCCGACGATCGCCATCGGGCCATGCCTGACTTCGGCCGCGCTGTAAGCCTCGGCGTGGAGCCCGCAGGTTTCCTTGAGCTTCAGCGCCGCCTCCTGAGCGATCCCGAGGCTCATCCCGCGCCCCAGCACGTAAAGGCCGGCGCTTTTGGAGAGGGGCTCGACCGCCGGCGACCAATCGAGCGCCCAGGCACTGCGAAGGATTTGCGGGGCATCGTTCAACGCATTCGCGAGCTCTTCCTCCTCGGTCCAGGCGGCGGCGAGCTGTGCGAGGGCGATGAGGGAGGCGATATAGGATTTGGTGGCGGCAACGCTCCGCTCGGGGCCCGCCAGCATCGGGATCGTCAGCTCCGCCACCTCGGCGAGCGGGGAAGCCGGATCGTTGACGACCGCGACCACGAACGCGCCGGCATCCCGTGCCGAGCGGGCGGAGAGGATCAGGTCAGGGCTTCGGCCCGATTGCGAGATGGCGAGAAACAGCGCGCCCTTCAGCTTCCGCCAGGCGGTTGCATAGACCGACGAGGTGGAGGGGGCATAGGAGGCGACAGGCGTGTGAACCCGGGTTTCTATGAGATATTTGGCAAAGGTCGCTGCGTGATCGGAGCTTCCTCTCGCGCAGGTGATCACGAAGGGGGGATCGAGCTCCCGCAGCCGCCGGCCCAGCCGCTCCAGCGGATCGGAAAGGCCGGCGAGCTGGCGCTCCGCCGCCGCGGCCGCCTCGGCGGCTTCGGCGAACATGAGCGTTTCGCCGGCAACGGTCAAAGCGGCCCTCCAGGCGCGGCCGCAGCCATCGGGCAGGGGGATAATACCACTCCGGCCGGTTATCAGCGTTGCGCTACGCCATCAACTCCGCCGCCTCGCTCCCACCCGCCAGTCGCGCCAAGTTGTCACCGGCTGGTATCATCCGATATGCTGGCGCACAGGCCATGGAGATGAAGATGAGCATAGCAGCGAGACGTCTTGCCTCCGCCGACGGGGGCGCGTTGCTGGCGTCATCTTTTGCCGCCGAATTCGGCCCGCGGCTGCTCACCAATCCGGCTGCCCTTGCACATTATGCGCGCAGCGAAGGCCATCATGGCGAGCACCTGCCGGACCTGGTGGCGCGCCCCACTTCCGTCGAGGAGGTGCAGCGGCTCGTCCGGGCGGCCGCTGAACTGTCGGTGCCGGTCGTCCCCTATGGTGCAGGCACCTCGCTGGAGGGCAATGCCGCGGCAATTGCCGGCGGCCTCTGCCTCGACCTGTCCGGCATGACGCGCGTGCTGGAGATCCACCCGGAAGACATGCTTTGCGTGGTCGAGCCGGGGGTCACGCGCGAGCAGCTCAATGCCGAGTTGCGGACGACGGGGCTGTTCTTCCCGGTCGACCCTGGCGCCAACGCGACGATGGCGGGCATGATCGCGACCCGCGCAAGCGGCACGAATGCCGTGCGCTACGGCACCATGCGCGAGAACACGTTGGCATTGAAGGTCGTGCTGGCCGACGGAAGCCTGGTGCGGACCGGCACCCGCGCCCGCAAATCGTCGGCCGGATATGATCTGACGCATCTGTTCGTCGGTTCGGAAGGAACGCTCGGCGTCGTCGTGGAGGCGACGCTTCGGCTCCACGGCCAACCTGAAGCCCTGCTTGCCGGCACCTGGCCTTTCGACACCTTGGGCGGTGCGGTCCAGACGGTCATCGCCACCATCCAGGCCGGCATTCCCGTCGCGCGCATGGAATTGCTCGATGCGGCCGCGATCCGGGCCTGCAACCTCCATTCCCATCTGAACCTTCCGGAGCAGCCCACCCTTTTCCTAGAGCTGCACGGCTCGGAAGCGTCGGTTCGCGAGCAGCTCGATATGGTGCAGGCGATCGGCGCCGATTTCGGCGGCGGGGCGCTGGCGCGTGCGGTCGAGACCGAGGCGCGCTCCCGGCTGTGGAAGGCGCGCCATCAGGCGCTGCCCGCAGCGCGCGCCATGCTTCCGAACGCAGTGACCTGGGTCACCGACGTGTGCGTGCCGATCTCGCGCCTTGCCGATGCGATCGGGCGCGTCCAGGCTCGAGTCGAGGAGGCGGGGCTGATCGCACCCATTCTCGGCCATGTCGGGGACGGCAACTTCCACGTCTTCTTCGTGCTGCCGCCCGACGACGAGCGCGCCTGGACCCGTGCCCGCGCGATCAATGAGGCGATGGTCGAGCACGCCCTCGCGGTCGGCGGTACCTGCACCGGCGAGCATGGGATCGGCATTGGCAAGCAAGGCGCGCTGCTTCGCGAACATGGGCCCGAAGCGGTGCTTCTGATGCGCCGTCTCAAGGAGGCGCTCGATCCGCAGGGGATCCTGAACCCGGGCAAGCTCTTCGGCGATGCGTCCACGCCGGGCCTCGACTAGAGGACGGCTGAGCTACAGCCCGCGAAAATAGCGTAGCCTGTCTTCCTCCCAGACCTCGGCGCGCGTGGCTCCGAGCTTGTCGCGGTAGAAGGAGAACAGCTGGTGCACGTCCCGCTGGGCTTCGTTGAACGTTTCAAACCTTCTCGCCTGGACGATGGTGTCGTCCTTGAGCCACCGGAGCTCGCAAATCCTTGTTCCCATCCGAACAACCTACCCACACTCGGGCGTGTCGATCATCCTGTGGTGAACCGCAGTTGCCGTTCGGGGAGCATCGGCAGGACGATTCTGTTGGCAAGTGGCGCGCTCTTCGAGTGGTGGGATGTGGCATAGACTGTGGACAAGCATCCGGAGAGGTAATCGAAGGACCGCCTTGTGCACGCGCGAGGCCCGCGCGGCTATATGTCGTCAGCAACGAGGAAGGCGGCGCGGCCGGCACCGTCCCGGGCGCGCGGAGATCCAGGAGGCGGCTTGCCAGCCGCTGACCGCCGCGCGCCAGGCACGTTGAGGCGGCGTGCTCATATCTCCAGCCTGCGCTGGATCGCGCCGGCATTCTGTCCGGCGCGCTGCCCGAGCAGGCGGCGATAGTCGTTCCGGGCCGCTTCGAGCGCGTTCTCGGCGCGGCCCCAATCCTCCTCGCTCGCGTCCGCCCGATCGGAAAGGCCGCGGAATCCGGCCCCGGCTGCGTCGAGCACCAGCCCGGCAAGATCGAGCGGATCGACCGGCACGATCATCGCCAGGGCGTCGATCACCGACCCGGAGGCGTCGGGGCTGCGCTCGCGCAGCCGGCCGATCCGGGCACGCTCGGCGTCGCTGAGCCGGGCCATGCGAACGCGCCGCGCCGCCGCCTCGATCGCACGCGCCTCTTCCTGCCGGCGCTCCCACTCGCGGAGCTCGCCCAACAGATCGGTGTGGTAGCGGCTGCCCGGCTCCGCTTTGGCCAAGGAATCGCGAACGTCATCGATCCTGTGAGTGAGGCTATGGCAGGCATCGCCGGCGAGCGCCTCGATCTTGGCGGCCGTGCCGCGGGCAAGGCCGGTGAGATCGAAGGACGGCTGGGCCGCAGGGGCGCCAGCGCGGCCGGGCGGGGAGGTCGCTGGCGGGCGGCTGGCGTCGGGCTCAGAGGCTGCGACATTCGGGGTGAGGGCGTTCATCGCTGCGTCTCCGGTGTTCGGAGCCGTTATCTACCACAATATTTGTAAGCTACAATATATTTGTACATACCGATATCGGGAATTGCCTTCACACACGCCGGCCGAACCAGACGATCCGGCCCATCACCTGCACCTCGTCGGCGAGCCGCTCCCAGGCGGAATAACGCTGATTGCTGCTGATCACGCGCACCTTGGGCGGATCGGTGCCGGGCACCTTTTCCAGATATTTGACGACATAGCCGTCGCCGTCCCAGAGGCAGAAGGCGCCGGGCTGGGCGATCGACTGGCGCCTCTTGTCGACCAGCATCTGGTCGCCGCTCCGGAATTCGGGCTCCATCGAATCCCCCTCGATCTCGATCATCAGCACATCGCCGGGACGAACGCCGAGCTGATCGAGCAGACTGCCTGAGACGGCGCGGAGGCTGCGGTCGCCTTCGCCAGTGCCACCACCGCCGGCGCCCACGAAGGTCGGCAGCAGCTCGATCATCGCCGAGGAATCCGCGCCGTCGAGGGTGAGGTGCGTGTCCTCACGGGTCTCCCCGTCGGCCGCGGAAAATGCCTTGTGGATGTAGCGCAGCCAGACCGGCAGCCGCTTGGCCTCGCCAAGTTCGAAATTGGAGACGGATTGCTGGGTGAGCTTGAGGGTGACGCCCTCCTCGACGGCAAAGCCGCGCGCCCGATCGGCGAGCTCCTGCGCCGACCATCCTTTTCGCTGGCGCTGGGCCTTGACCCATCGCCCCACCTCCGCCGGGTTTTCCATGGCCGCGGTTTACAAAAGCTTTTGTGACGATGCTTGTACAAAACTATTGTTACTGATACAAAAGCGATGTAGCAACTTTGACGATGAGCCACCAAGTCCCGCTCCCCGCCCTCGCCGCCTTCGACGACCGGTCGAGGGTGACCGACGCGATCCACTGCTCGCAGCAGATCATCTCCTGCTGGGTCCCCAACGGGAAGTCGCTGCTGGCCGAGTTCGCGCTCGCCATCGATGCGAAGACGGGGATCAGCCGGCATGAGCTGTGCCCCGAATTGGATATCGAAGGGAGAGGCGGCATGACATCACGCCGCGGCCCGGGATGCACGCCATTCCGCCACCAGCGCGTTGGCCTCACCCAGATAGGCTTCATAGGTTTCGATCGGGAAGACCCGCTCGTACCGTTTCCCGCCGCTCTCGTAGATGACGTGGACGGCGCCTGCCGCCGTGATGAAAAGCTCAGGCAACTCAGACACATAAACTGCTGCGCCCATACGCCTACTCCCAAAGCCGAACAGGCCCCCGGAGTCAGGATTAGGCTCTGGCCAACCTTTCGCCCTGATGAACGGGATGGGCGGCAAAGCGGCCCGCAACGTCCGTCTTTCGCAGATTTCCGCGCTGCCGCCACGTCCCACATGCGGGTGTTACGATATTGTTTTTCTTGTCCATTTTGGAGCGATAGGCCGGCAGTACCTGTCAGGGCGGCGCGATCGGCGGCCCGGCTCTTCTGCCGCCTGTTCAGACGAACGCCCCGGGAGTTGGCCACCGCTGTGCGCCCGCGCAGCCGCAGCGCATCCGCCGCGCCTCCCGCGACAGGCCGACGCATCCGCAGGGCGCAACGGCGCTGGGCAGGGAGCGCCGGGCCAAGACGGCCGGTGGAAAAACCCCTGAAGCAGCACCCCCCAAGCCAAGGAGATCAAGCGATGCCTTATGGATCGGCAGCCCATCGCGCGGCGCAGAGGAACGCCGTCGCGGCATCCGCCGGGGCCCGGCCGACGCGAAAGGAAAGCGGCCTCGCCTTTGCCCGCCGACGGAGGGACGAAAATCGCGCCCGGTTCGACGTCCTCTATCCGGGCGAGGCGGCGCATCCCGGCGACGCGTACCCGCTTGACGGCAGGGACGAGGATACCTGCCGGCCGCAGGCGAGCCAAAAGCTATGAGCGTCCGAAGCCCGATCCGCATCGACGCGCTGTGCGAGGCCTATGGCGACGGCAAGAGCTTCGATGAGATCGCCGGCGAAATCGGCGTCGGCCGCTCCAGTGTCGTCGACGAGTGGAACCGCCTCCAGGAGGAGGCTGCCGGCTGCACGCCGGACAGCGTCGCCGCGCTCTGCGACTTCCTCGCCGATGGCGGCGAGCTCGAGGCGATGGAGAACAGCGCCTGGGCGGCTTTCGCCCGGATCCGCCGCGCGATCGGAGAGCAGGCGCGGTGAGCGGCAAGAGGAACGAGAGGAACGAGGCGATGGATCAGGCTCAAACCACCCCGCCCCAAACGGCGCCGCCCCAAACGGCCCGGCCCGAGCGACAGCTTCTGGCCGACGTGATCGCCTTCATCAATCGCCACGGCCTGACCGACACGCAGTTCGGGGTGATGGCGACCCATTCGACGCAACTGCTCTGGAGCCTCCGCCGGGGCCGCAAGTGCCGGCCGGAGACGGAGGCGCGCATCCGTGAGTTCATGGCCAAAGGCAGTCCGCGCGGCGCCGGCCACGCCAGCAAATATGCCGGAGCGGTCCGCCGCAACACCGAGACGCAGGCGAAGGCCGCTGCCTTCCGCCGCACCGACGAGCTCGAGCGCGCCAAGACCTTCATCCGCTCGCGCACCGGCTTCTGCTGCTTCGAGGCGCAGATCACTCGGCCCGAGCATTTCGGCAAATATTTTATCGGGGCGAGGCTGGTAACGCCCGCCGAGCTGCTCGACTTCGCTCGCCGCAAGGGATGGACGGGGTGATAAGCTGGCCGATGTCGAACCAGAGAGGTGTTATCAACCGGGTGGAAAACGGCCACTTTCGCCCGGGTGGAAAATGGCGACAGGCCGGAGCGCGTCCGAACGCGCGGCTGACGCTTCAAACCTGGTCGTGGAAGGCGTGGAGCCGGCGATTTTCCGGTTCTTTTCTCATTCATCCCCTGATTGAACCGCGCCCTTGGAAAATGCGATAGTCCAAAGGGGCAGCGAAAGGCGGGGTGTGGCGAAGGGGCGAGTGGCGGGGAAGCCGCGAAGATCGGCAGCCGAGCCGGGCCGCGCGCTCCTCGTCCTTCCCGCCGGGGCGGAGGGGGAGCAGGCGCGGCCGGCCGGCTATTGCCCGGAGACGGCGGAGCGCATCTGCGAGCGGATCGCGGACGGGGAGAGCCTGCGCTCGATCTGCAGCGACGAGACCATGCCCGGGCTGGCGACGGTGAGGCAGTGGCTCGCCGATCCGGCCAAAAAGTCCTTCCGCCTGCGCTACGCCGATGCGCGCGAGGCCTTGGCCGATACCATCTTCGAGGAGATAAGGGAGATCGCGGACGATGCAGAGCGCGACTTGCGCGATGATCCCAAGCGCGGGCCGGTCGTCAACGGCGAGCATCTCCAGCGGGCCAAGCTCCGGATCGACGCGCGCAAATGGATGGCCGCCAAGCTCGCGCCGAAGAAATATGGCGACAAGATCGCGGCCCGCGCCGAAAAAGTGGTGGAGCACGAGCCGCTCTCGCCCGACGCTGCCCGGGAAAAGATCCGGCTCTACCTGGAACGGCGGAAAAGCGGGGCGGAATGAAGCCGCGCCTCCCGCCGCTCACCCTTTGGTGACGAGCGAAAATCCCGCCTTCCACCCATTGCGCACCTTCAATCGACGGCGGAAATGGCGGATGGAGGAACTGCGCATGGACCAATCCACACCGAACCTGCCGTCGAGGGACTTCGGAGCCACCTCCTCGTTCTACTCGCGTCTGGGGTTCGCGACGGGCTGGCGAGACGATGCCTGGTTGATCCTCACGCGCGGCGGGCTGACGCTTGAGTTCTTTCCTCACCCGGACCTCAATCCCGCCGAAAGCTGGTTCAGTTGCTGTCTGAGGCTCGACGACCTCGCCGGCTTTTACCGCGAGTGCGTCGAAGCGGGGCTGCCGGAAATCGGTACGGGCTATCCTCGACTTCACTGCCCGCGCCAGGACGCGAGCGGATTGACGATGGCCGCGCTCGTTGACCTTGATGGGACGCTCCTCCGGCTCATCCAGAACTGATCGACTGGCCTCAGGCGTAGCTCACCACTTCGACTCGACGCCGTTGGCGTCCTTGAAATAGAAGCGGCGGCCAGGCTCGTAGTTGTCGTGCGAAAAAGGAGCGAGGCCGGCGGCGGGCACGCGTGCCTCGACGACGTCGAGATCCTCGACCTCCACGCCGATATGATTGAGCGGGAGGCCCTTGCTGGCCGATTGGGCGGTGCCGGCGCCGCCTGGCCCGGTGCAGAGCGCGAGGTAATGGTTTTCGGATCCGACATGGATCGTGCGCCCGCCGCCGCTCGTCTCGCCGTCCCAGCGCACCTGCCAGCCGAACACGGTCTCCACCAGCCGCGCCGTCGCCTCCGGATCCCGAAGCGTCATATTCAGGTGCTCGATTCTCGGTGCTGCCATCGTCTTCCTCCTCAGGCGGACGCCGGTCCGCGTCCCAACCCCGATTCGTACAATCTCAACCTAAGTTGAGGTCAAGCGTGCACCGGAGCGCATCGACTGCGCGGTGCGAGCGGTGAGGGCCTTCCGGTTCGCTTCCGGCTCAGTGACCGGCCATCCATTGAACCCGGATTTGGAAACACGTTAGTCGATCCCAAAGAAGGGGGGTCGGATGCAGCTTCTGAAGGGCGGAGGGACGCCCGGCCTCATGGATCGAACGAGCCTGAGCTGATGGTGCACGATCTTGATCTCGATCTCGCCTCGGTCGATCCGGCCGCCCTTTCGGACGAGGAGGCGGTGGCGCTCGCGACGCTCATCGAGGCGCGGGAGCAGCTCGGACGCTGGTCGGCGATCGCCGAAAGCTTCCCCTGGCCGGACCGGTCCTCCTGGCCCTATCCGCATCGCCCGGCGCTCGAATGGCGAAAGACCGTGGCCGCGACGCTCGACGCCGATCCGCGGCTCGTGCTCGGCGCCGACGAATATTACCGGGACGCGCCGAAGCGCTTCATCAACCATTGGTGCATCACCTACGATCCGCGAAACGCCACCCGCGCGCGGCCGGCCAAGCTCCCCTTCCTGCTCTTCCCCAAGCAGGAGGAGATGGTCGATTACGTGCTCGCGCTGCTGGAGGACGAGGAGAACGGCCTCATCGAGAAAAGCCGCGACATGGGCGCGACCTGGCTCGGCTGCGCGCTTTCGGTCTGGCTCTGGAAATACCGGCCGGGGGCGGCGATCGGCTGGGGAAGCCGCAAGGAAACATTGGTGGACAGGCTCGGCGATCCCGACAGCATCTTCGAGAAGATGCGGATGATCATAGGCGCGCTGCCGGCCGCCTTCTTGCCGGCGGGCTTCAGCCCGGGCGATCACATGACCAACATGAAGATCGTCAATCCGGAGAACGGAGCGACGATCACCGGCGAGGCGGGCGACAATATCGGCCGCGGCGGGCGAAAGGCGCTTTATTGGAAGGACGAGAGCGCGCATTACGAGCGGCCGGAGAAGATCGAGGCGGCGCTCGGCGACAACACCAATGTCCAGATCGACTTCTCGTCGGTGAACGGCCTCGGCAACGTCTTCCACCGCCGCCGCGAGGCCGGCTATCCCTGGACCGGGCAAGGCGAGCTGCTGCCCAACCGCACCGCCGTCTTCATCATGGACTGGCGCGATCATCCCGCAAAAAACCAGGCCTGGTACGACGGGCGGCGGCAGAAGGCGGAAGACGAGGGCATCCTCCACCTCTTCCGGCAGGAGGTCGACCGCGATTATGCGGCCTTGGCCGAAGGCGTGATCATCCCGTCCGAGTGGGTCAAGTCCGCGATCGACGCGCATCTTCTGCTCGGCGCGGACCCGGGCGGCAGCTGGCGCGGCGCGCTCGACGTCGCCGACGGCGGCGGCGACACCAACGCCAGCGCCTGGTTCGAGGGCATCGTGCTGCGCGAGGTCGGCAATTGGGGCGCGCGCGACACAGGGATCACCACTCACCGCTTCCTCAGCCAAGCCGAAGGGAAGGGCGAGGTCGAGGCGGGCTATGACTGCGTCGGCGTCGGATCGGGCGTGAAGGCGGAGGCGAACCGGCTCGAGGACGAGGGCATGTTCCCGCCGCGGGTGCGGCTGGTGCCCTGGAATGCCGGGGCGGGGCCGCTCGACCCGGACGAGCCGGTCATCTCCGGCGACCGCGACAGTCCCCTCAACCGCGTGTTCTACGGCAACATGAAGGCGCAAGCCTGGTGGCGCACGCGGCTCAAATTCGAGCACACGCACCGGGCCGTGCAGGCGAGGCTCGGCAAGGGGCCGGACTTCACCTGGAAGGCGGAGGAACTGATCAGCATCGACAGCCGCATGCCGCTTCTCCGACAGATCGAGAAGGAGCTTTCGCAGCCGACCGCGCACAAGAACCCGACCAACGGCAAGCTCTACGTGGACAAGACCCCGGAGGGCACGCGCTCTCCCAATCTGGCGGACGCGATCATCATGGCAGACAATCCAGCCTCGGGCCTGAAGCCGGTCATCACCGTTGCACGCAACCAGTTCGAAATCCCGCCCTTCAAGCTGCCGGCGCACTTCAAGCGGGCCTTTGCGATGAAGGTGATCGGCCAGCGCGCCGTCGCGCTCTGGGCCGCGCACGACAGCGATGCGGACATCCTCTACTTCACCACCGAATATGCGCGCGACTATGCCGAGCCCGGCGTCCATGCCCAGGCGATCACCGCCAGGGGGCGCTGGATCCCCGGCACCTTCGATTGCGATGCGACCAACGCGCGGCACTTCGACGAGCTGATGCGGCTCTATCACGGCCACGGCATCGCCTCGATCTCGGCTGCCGACCGCGCGGTCGAGGCGGGCGTCGCCGAGCTCCAGCAGCGGATCAGCACCGGGCGGCTCAAGGTCTTCTCGACCTGCCGCGATTTCTTCGCCGATTATCGCGGCTACCGGCGGGACGGGGAGGGGAGGATCCTCGGCGGAGGCCTGATGGACTGCGCCCGCCACCTTACTCGGCCCGAGAGCATCCGGCGGATGATCGCCGAGCCCTCGCAATATCCGGGCGGGGGAGCGGCGGCACCGAACCTCTATCGGTGAGCGTTCTTGCCGGACCCTGGCCGGTCGGGCCGGCGGACACCGTGCGCGGCTTACAATTCGGTAAGAAGCAGGGGCGAATTGTCCCGTTTCGGGACTCGGTCTTTGAGTGTTGAACCTTCCTTTGAGAAGAGCATTCCTCTGCCGTGCGCGCCGACATCGGAGCGCTTCAGAGGAGATTAGAATGCGCAATCTGCAGATCGAAGAACTGACGTCCGTGACCGGTGGACGTGGCGGCGGCGGCGCTGGCGGCGATCGTGGTCAGGGCACGTCCAGCCGCAACAACAACAACAACAACAACAACAACAACAACAACAACAACAACGGCCCGCGCGCCAAGAATGCGGGCGGCGGCGGCAACAGCGGCCCCGGCGACAAGAACAGCGCTGGTCTGGGCGGCGGCGGCGTCGGCCCCCGCTAAAGGATTTGCTCTCGCCTGCTGCATTGCTGCAGGAGCGAAATCAAGCTTGGCGCCCGGGGAAACTCGGGCGCCTTTTTCATTCCGGGACTGGGCTGAACGCCCGTTTGGCCGATTGGCGCTACTCTCTGCAGCTGCGTCAGGATCGCCGGTATGCTGCGGTGCAAGCGCCGTGCTGCGCTCCTCCTCCGCTCAGGCGCGCGAGCCCCACGGAGAGCGGCGCGCCGGGGCTGCAACAATCAGGTGTCGTTCCGCTTCGGACGGCCGTTTGCGCATCATGTCCGCTACATTCCGCAGCGGGCTCGGGGGGCTGAAAAATCCATCCACTGCTAACGTTCGTCGCGTGTCCTCGTTCCGCTGAGGCAATGAATATCCAGAAGCGCGATCGGCTACGCCCCGTTCTGCGGGGCCGCAGGACAAGCTTCCGCGCCTGCCGGCCGGACAGGACAATTCTTAACTTCAGCTTGCGGTTCACCTCAGCATGACCCGAGCGAGACTTGACGCTAAGTTGATTCTCAAGAGGGGTTGGGATGTGTGAACTTCGTTGGCTGAAGGATGAGATCATCGGCGAGGCGAAGAGCTTTCATACCTTCAATGAAGCTCAGCGAGACATCCATCAGCTGTCGCCCTTTTACCGGGCGAGGTTTAGCGTAACCCGCGGCGAGGTGAGGGACGATAAGGGGCTGAAATTGTTTCGCGGCATTTAGCCGGGGCGCGTATGAGCTTCACCATCAAAAGCGGCCTGGAGAAGCCCACCGGAGTGGAGGCCGCGCGCTCGGCCTCGGTTCGGCGCCGCGCGGATCTGCGTGGCCCCGATCCTGCACCTCGGCATCGAGACTTCGAAGGGCGGAAGGTGTAACCTGACAGGCGCTCGAAACGAATGAGATGGGCTGGCGTTTGTTACGCAATCTTCGTACTAAATCACCTCGCCAGCCAGGAGACCCACATGAAGAAGATCATCGCAGCCGCAACCGTGCTGCTCTTTACCGGATCGGCAGCCTATGCCGCTGCTCCGGAAGCCATCCACGCCTTGGCGAAGAGTTGTGGCCTGCCCTGCTGCTAAGCCAGACCGGGTCAATGTGAGGGCGTCCGTTCAATGAGCGGGCGCCCTTCATTTTGCCCGCTATGTTCGTTGATCCGCAATCGCCCGAGGTCTTGTTCCCCGCCGGGCGAACCGATGAATTGCCGGCTGCTCGGGAAGCCTGCCTAGTGACCTTGGTTCGGAGTGAATGGGGAATTGAAGGGGTCCGGCGCTTGCGCTCCGGAGGTCGCGGTTCTCGTCATCGTCGACGTGCTCTCCTTTTCGACGGCGGTCGACATAGCGACCGGCCGGGGAGCGCAGGTTCTGCCCTTTCCCTCGGGCGACCGCGCCGCGGCGCAGGATGCGGCGAGCAAGGCCGGCGCGGTCTTGGCCGCGCCCCGCAAGGCAGGCGGCGGCCAGGTCAGCCTTTCGCCCCGAACGCTCACCCGTCTCGCCGCGGGCGCCAGGCTCATGCTGCCGTCGCCCAATGGCTCCCGCCTGTCCGTCGAGGCCGGCGCGGGACCGGTGCTTGCCGGCTGTTTCCGCAACGCCGGGGCGGTGGCGCGTGCAGCGCTGGCGCTTGCCGGGGGCGGAGACATCGGCGTCATCGCCGCCGGGGAAGGTGGCCGGACGGGTCGCTGCGCCCGGCGGTGGAGGACAGTCTCGGCGCCGGCGCGGTGATCCACGCCCTCGATTGCCCGACGGACGCGGAGGCGCGGGTGGCCCGCGGCGCCTATCTCGCCGCCGCCGACGATCTGGACCGGATCATCCGCTCCTGCGTGTCAGGACGGGAGCTGATCGGCGAGGGGTTCGAGGACGATGTCGATCTCGCCTTGCAGCTCGATGCAAGCAAGCACGCGCCGCTGATGGAAGGCGGCTTCTATGCTCGCTTCCAACCCGACTGAAATTCGGCTGCGGCGGCTCCGTTCAGGTGCCTTAGTGACCGGTGACAGGAGCCCGTTCGAGCCGGTTGCTGCAATCGCTCCTTGGAACCTCGACGCCGCAAACCTGTTGATGCGCCCGGTCGCATTACGACTGAGGAGTATCGGTATGAGTAAGCTTATTTGGATCGTCAGTGCAGCGGCGATTGCCATCAGCACGCCTGCGGTCGCCCAGGCTCAGGGGAAGGGCAAGGGCGCGGGCAAATCGAGCCACGGCAGCATGGCCAAAGGCAAGGCGCGCGGTCACGGCAAGGTAGAGACAAAAGTACGCACCCGGGCAGACGCAAGGGCAAACGCCCGCGCCAGGACCCGGACAGGAGCGTTTGCCGACGGGCAGCCGGACCGCAACCGCAACGGCATCGCCGACGATCAGGAGCGTTTGATCGATCGCGATCGAGAGGGGATAGATGACCGCGCCGGCAACAGATATGGCGCCAACGCCTGTCCGCCGGGTCTTGCGAAGAAGAGGCCGCCTGTGTCCCTCCTGGACAGGCGAAGCGCATGTTCTCGGAAGGTCAGCGCATCCCCTCCGGGTTCAACTCCTTCACGGACTATGACGATATTCCGCCCGAGTATCGCGACGTCATTCCTAGTCAGTACGGCTCGGATCTCCATCGCTATATCTACCGCGACGACAGCATCTACGTCGTCGATCGAAGAACACGGATCGTGAGCGACATCATCAATCTGCTTCGTTAGTCGGAGCGGCCCGAGCCGGTGAACGCCTCAGCCTTACAGCTGGGGCGTTCACTTCATCGTCTCCAATCCGGGCGAGACCAAGATCCACGTTCCCGCCGGTTCCAGCCGGAGACGATCTTGGGGTCCCGCTGAACGCGGCGCTGCATAGCGCGCGAGGATCGCGCTCCACCCGAGGACCCTTTGAAGCGGCACACAGTGGCGGTCCACTGCTGCAATCGAGCCGCCTGCAAATCGCCCGCTTCCTCAATCGCCGCTTAACTGCGTTCGGCAGCAACCTGATAACGTCCAGGCGCCCACTGCGTCTCAGCAATCATGCAGGAGTTGATATTATGAAGCTGTTTGGAATTGCCGCGACCGCGGCGCTGTTGATCACGACGACGCCTGCGTTGGCGCAGGTGTCGCCGCCGCTGCCAAGCACTTCCTCTGCCAAGGCAGCCGCCGCAGTCGCGAAGTCGCAGGCCAAGCGGGATGCTGCTGCTGCCAAGCGTGCGGCTGCGGCAGAGCGCGCTGCGGCAAAACGCGCGGCAGCCGCTGCCAAGAAGGCAGCAGCTGTGGCGCGGAAGGCTGCTCGCGTCGGCTAACCGGCGGGCAACACTTATCGTTTAGGGCGGGGCTGCTGGTGTGGCTCCGCCCTTTTCGCGCGCGAGGATGATCGATGCGAAGGCTTTTTCTGGCGATGCTGCTGGCTTCAGCGCCGGGAGGCGCTTTGGCCGCACAGCTCGGCATCAGCTCGGCAGCGAGCCATTCATCCGGGCGATATGGCGCTGAAAAACCAACGACGGTCACGAGCAGTTCGGTCGGCGCGACGGGAAGCATGGGCGAGTGGGAGGTCAGCGCTACGCTTCCCTATCTGAGCGTCGGTCCGGGCGGAGCGGAACTCACGATCGGCGGCGTCGTGATCCAGCCGGATGGAGGCCGCGGGCGTGTGAGCGGCTTTGGCGATGCGTTCGTCACGGTCGGAAGAACGCTTCCGTTGGGAGACGGCTTTCCGGTTGAAGTTGCAGTCGAGGGGCAATTGAAGCTGCCGACGGGAGCACGGAAGCTTTCCACCGGAAAGGTGGACGGGGGCGTCGACGTTCAACTTTCACGCCAGTTCGGCTCCGTCTCGCCATTCTTGTCGGCAGGATATCGCTTTTACGGCGACAGCGCGGAGCTCGCGCTCGAGAACGGCTGGGCAATCTCTGCTGGCGCGACCATCACGCACGGTCGGCTGACGTTCATCGGATCCTACGATCGGTCCTCTTCGCCGATCGGATTGCCGGGCGCCGAGGAGATGTTCGCGGTCGCCAGCGGCCCGCTCGCCCGCAATTGGAACTGGACGCTGTTCGGCAGCAAGGGCCTCAATGAAGGTGCGGCCGACCTGATGTTCGGCATCGGCTTCAGCCGCACATTCGGTTCGGCACCTGCTCTCATCAAGAAATAAGGCGCTGTGAGGGGAGGTGCGGACGGGCCGCCAGCACTTGGCAGCCGGTATTCCAGCGGAGAGACTATTTCCCCCGTCATCGCCTTCGGTTAACGCGGGCCGACGGATTATTGGAAGCGGACGAATGGCGACGGGCAAGATTTCCGGAACACAAGCTGACACGATCTGGGATCTCGCTGACGGCTTTGCCCTTTTGGCGCGGAACGCGGCGACCTCACCACTGTTTCGCGGAGATGCCGCGGCGCTTCACGCGATCAGCACCCGGCTCAAAGCCAAGGCGGAAGCGGCGTACCGGACCTCGTCCGCCGAGAAGCTGCAGAGCGCGATGGATAAGCTCGCCAACCAGAAATAGCTCCCGAAAGCAGTTCAGAGCAGCGGCTCATCGGGAAGCCGCTCATCGGCAAGCCCAGGCACCCACTTGCCCTTGGTTCGGCTGGTGAGATGAAACTGCCGGCAGCGGTCGCAGCGATAGGGCCTGAGCGGGAGGCCGGAGCGCCGGCCAGCCAGAAGCGCGTCCTGTTCCGACGCGTAACGCGCCTTTTTGACGCAAATGCTCAGCCTCGTGCGCATCCGTGCCTCCGTCCCACGATCTCCCGCTAACGAGCCGCCGGATTTGCGCAACAGCGAGCCTGATCCCGCATCCGCATCGGGAAGCAGATCCCGACGTGGCGGCCGCCGGCAGAGAAGCCGCCAGCCGCCAGAAGGACCCGTCCTTTCTTAGGGTTGAGACCTCGATTCACGGATCAGGCTGATTCAGCCTGATCCGATCAAGGTCCAGGCTCAGCGGCCGACGCGCTGCCCGTGAGCTCCCGCGCCCGCCGGCTTCGACGTCCGCGCGGCGTACTCGATGATCCGCAATTTCATTCGGACGCCGCCTTTGACCAGTCATGGCCGTTCCAGAGCAGGCTGCCGATCAGCGCCACCCATGTGGCCTGCGCTGCATAGACGAGGAGCGCGCCTTGCTTGTCGAGCCGGAGTTCGCCGGCGGCGATGAGCAGCATCGGTGCGAGTCCGACGAGGATGCCGAGCACGCCGACGGCGGCGACGCGCACGTCGCGCGTCGCGGACGAGGTCCGAGCGACCAGAGCAGGAAGGCCGCCCCCGTCGCGGCGACGCCCATTGCCGCGAGGGTTTGATCGATCGCCCGCGCGGATCGCAGCAGGCCGGTCAGATCGCCGCCTGCGTCGGCGAGGTTCGCTGGGGCAGAACGAAGCCGTTCACCAGCGCCGTTAAGCGATCGCCAGGATCGCGTGGACGATATAGGCGGTATCGCCAAGGCGCGTCCACCGCATAGAAGCGCAGCCGCGCCATTTGTCATCCTCATCATCGTTCCCCGCTGTTGCAACGTTCGGCACCCTGCTAGCAACGCGAAAATCGGGGAAGCGCGTCAGGCCGCGGACCGCCGACTGCCGAAAGAGTCCGGAGAACGGCATGGCAAAGCAGGATCGGAGGGTCGCCCGCACGCGCGCCGCTGTCGACAAGGCGGTCGGCGAGCTGCTGCTCACCGGCGGGGCGGTCAAGGTCGCCGACATCGTCGATCGTGCCGATGTCGGCCTCGACCTTCTACGACCATTTCCCGAGCGTCGACGACGCGGTCGCCACGCGCTGGCCCGGCCGTTCGGGCAGCTTGCGGACGCGATCGCCGGCGGCTGCAGCGCCGCCGAGCTGTCGCCGCTCCTATGCCATTTCTGGGACAACCGCCGCGCCGGGCGGATCATATCCTGTGGGGGCCGAGGGGCCGGCAATCGTCGCGGTTGCTCATCGACCTGGTCGAGGCCAGGCTGATCGAGGCCGGCGTGCCGCTGGCGCTCAGCCCGCGGCTGGTCGCGGCGCACCTCGCCGAAGGCGCGCCCAGGATGCTCCGCGGCTGGATCGCCGCTGAAGCGTCCGGTTCGCCGGACGAGCTGGCGGCCGCGATCTGCCGGGCCGGCAAGGCCGCGGTCGCCGCAATGTCACAGCAATCGTCGACCACGATTTGTTGCAAGCTCGACCAGACGGAAACGTGAATCGGCATCACTGGAACCGAGGGCCCGATCCACTTCCTTTGCCCAGCCACGAAGGCGCTTCGACCAAAGACGATCAGGCGCTGGGACCCAAGAGCGTCCGCGCAGGGCGCAAGGGGCGCCCGCAAGCCCGTAACTCGCAACGGAATTTTCAGCTGCCCGAAGGGCGTTGTCGCTGCGCTTCCCGCAAACCTTGGAGAGAGCTTCCACGGAATAGGGCTTCTGGAGCAGGGGGAAGCCATGGTGCCCTTCTTCGACGAGAACGTGACTGTAGCCGCTCGTCAGCACGATCGGGAGGTCAGGCCAACGTTTCCGGAGGGCCCGCCCGAGCGCGACGCCGCCCATGCCGGGCATCACCACGTCGCTGAAGACGACATCGCGCGGTCGTGCTCATCCCCGAGACATTCCAGCGCTTCCTCGGCGGACGAGGCCAAGGTCGGCCGAAAACCCAGGTCGCCAAGCAGCTGCGTGGCAAAGGCGCCGACATCCTGATTATCCTCCACGACAAGCACACGGCCGCGGCCGTCCCGAGCGCGGCGGCATCGGCCGATACTTTCCTCGGCGCCAGAGAAGGTCGGCGGCTGGTAAACACAAGGTGAAGCGAGCGCCCGCGCCAGGTTCGCTCTCCACGGAGATCTCGCCTCCCGATTGCTTGGCAAACCCATTAGACCTGGCTGAGCCTAAACCCGTGCCCTTTCCGACGCCTTTGGTTGTGAAGAAGGGCTCGAAAATCCGCTCGATCTCGTCCTCGCTGATGCCGTGGCCGGTGTCTTGAACGGCAACCGCGACATAGGACCCGGTCTTGCCGGAGGCCGCAGAGCTTATGGAGATGTTGAGCGCGCCTTCGCCTCCCATCGCGTCTCGTGCGTTGACGGCCATGTTCACCAACGCGTGCCGTTTCGAGCTGCACCGGGTCCGCGTTTACGAAGCAGTCGTCGCACTCGGCTTCCAGTGCGAGCTGGATGCGAGGCCCCAGCACAGTGCGCAGCATTTCGGCGATTTCCTTGATGCGCGCAGCCGCATCGAAAACCTCGGGCTGCAGCGCCTGCCTTCTCGCGAAGGCGAGCAGCTGGCCGGTGAGCTTGGAGGCACGATCCGCGGTGTCGGAGATTGCGTCCACATATCTCCTGCGTTTCTCCTCCGGAAGATCTCGACCTCGCAACAGGTCCGCCGAACCGCCGCGCGCGGAGGCTCGGCGACGAGGTGGGAGCCGGCGCAATCGAACGGGACAATCGCCTGCCCTCGAACTTGTGCGCGGCCGCGGCTCCCGCGCCGCGCTATTTATCATCCGATATTCGCGACCAGGATTATCCCGAGGACGCGATCGCAGCGGCAATCTTCAGGGGAGGGTATCGCTTGAATTCTCGCTAGATCCGGCCGGGCAGCTCCGGGACGCGCGGGTTCTGGAGGAAAGCCCGCCTTATGTGTTCACCTCGGTGACGCTCGCCCGCGCGCCCATGATCCGTTACGAGCCGGCGCGAAAGGGATCCTCTGCCGTTACATGCGTCGGGATGGTGCAGACGGTGCATTGGCGGCTTCCGCCTTCCTGAGGCTTCCGGGCGCAAGCGGAGCTGTCGATCGCCATTGATAAACGGCGGCTCCAGTGGTTTGGAGGAGCCGATGAAGGAAGGCTCGTCCATGTCGCCCATTCCCTGGGACCAACCCGCAACGCTCATCGATCTCGATGGCAAGGCGCCGATCATCGGGACGATCCGCGATTGCGCCACGCATTTCGCGATCTTCAAGCCCTTCGCAAAGGCGCAGGCCCGGATCTTGCTCACCAAACCGGTTCATCGCGAAGGTAGGAAGACACGCACCTGGATCCTCGACCCCGATGAGATCGAGCAGCTGTCCGAGCGGCTGCGTGCGGAGGGCTGATGCTCCCCCCTCTCACTGAGACCAAGATCAAGAGGTTCGCGGCCGGGGGCTCCCGCCGCGCCTAGTTCGTACCGTTCGCCCGCGTCTCCGCCGCGCGGGCAGAGCCTCGATAGTTGTGCGCCCAGGCGAGAATGTCCTGCCTCGCCCAGACCAGCAGGGTGACGCGCGGCCGGTACAAGCCCTGCGCATGGAGCGCTGCTCGACGCTGTGAAAAGCGGGTCGCGTCCATTGTCGCCCTGTGGTTCTCCTCGACGAACAAGAGCCGCGCGCCCGCGCTTTTCGGGTGACGGTCGATGAACGCGAGCTCGGGGCTGATCCCGGCGAGCTGCGGATCATGCCACCAGCTGCTGCTCATGACGCCCCGGACATGCGGGTTGAGCGCCAGCAGGTCCGCGATCCGCAGATAGAGGTCGGCATAGCCATCCTCGTTGAACGCGCGGATCGAGCGCCGATCGAAGTGCAGCTCGTAGAAGGGCCTGAACCCGCCCGCTCGCGCGTGGAAGAAGCCCAGGCTGGAGACGAGCTGCCGGATCCCGCCGCTCAGCAATGTCCGCCGCGGCACTCCGGACCGGCAATCGACGAGCTCCACCCCGCATGGCAGCAGCTTGCCGCGGCAGACCGCGAAGTCCTTCGCGAACTGGTCGTTCCGGTGCAGGTAGAAGCCCCTGCGCGGCGACGCCATGTCCCCGATGACGCGCCGCAGATACTGTTGCAGCAGCTCGCCCGCCTCCGACGTGAGCCGCTCGCCAGGCCCGGGAACGCGTTCGGCGATCAAGCGGATCATCGCCAGGCGATGATAGGCCTCGAGCGTGTCCGCGCCGGCGCAGCCCGCAATCGCCTCACAGAAGCTCGCAGCCTCTTGCGGCACGAAACCGTAGTTCGCGCAGGCGGGCAGGGCATCGAAGAAGCCCAGATAGCGTTCGACCGGATATGTCTTCAGGAGATCGCCGGCGCGTCCGGAAATCTCCGCCTCGATGCCCTTGCCGAGGCCGTCCAGGATATCCGCGGAAACGGCTCGCCACGCACCAAGCTGCGCTCCGAAATCGCCTAAGATGGCTTCGCCGCGCGCAGGCCGGGGACCCTTCCGCTCCGGGCCGGCTTCGCTGTTCGAAAAGGCTCGCATGAGTTGATGGACGCTCATCGCATTGCGGTATCAGCCGCCGGTATAGGAACGGTTACGCCGCTTGCGGCGGCGCATCGCCGCGGTCTTCACCCTTTCGACAACTGCCAGGAAGGTTTCCGGTTGCCTCCGCGGAAAAGGGGATCGCCAGTTCGCCTTGGCTCGCGGCCACGCTCCTGCTCGCCGGCGTCGCAGGTTTCGGCCCGGCTGCTGCCGAGAACCGCTCCTTCGAGGCGGCGCAGGGCAGCCAGTAATTAGTGCGAGGCGCCGGCGAAGCCGGAAAGCGGAGCGGCGATGGCGGGATCCCTCAGGCGGGAGGTGACCGTTCAGGCGGGAGGTGATCGTCGGCCTTCCGGTTGGCCGATCGGCGAAATGATCCGCCGTGCCTGATCGAGCACGAAGTCGGCATCGGCGATGACCCGGGCGGCAGCTTCGGCCTCCGTCAGCCCCAATCGTGCGCAGATATCGGAGAAGGACGGTAAGATCGGGCTCGCTGCCAAGCCGGCGGCTTGGACCTTCGCGACGTGATCCAGCGGCACCGCCAGGGTCACCGCTGCCCCTGAGGCCTGCAAAGCCTGCCCGATCGCGATGAACGGATGCAGGTCACCCAGCGAGCCGATCGTGACGACCAATATCTTCACAGGTCTACGATCCCGCGGTGCACTGTTCCGGGTCTAACCGGCAATCGCTCGAGAGCAATTCATTCCGGCTCGAACGTGCGCAGAGGCGCGATGCGCGGGGCCTGCCGAGGTCGGCAATGCGCCCTTTCCGGAGACTGCCCGAGCAGCAGAAGCTGGTTTCCACACCCGGCGTTCGGTGAGCATCGGCAACCGGCAGAGACTGGCGGATCCCGGCGGTTTCGATCTCACGTATCTGCACGTGCCGTACGGAGAACCCGCCCTCGTCTGAGCGTGCGCTTTCACACGTTGCGAAGGTCCCGATGCCGCCGTTATCTGCTCGCCGGGGCGTGCAAGAACAATGGCCTAGCCCGGGCCCGATCCGGCCTTGGCAAGCGTCCGCTCCACTCGGGCGAGCGCGCGCTGCGCGACCGACTTGGCGAGGTTTCCGCGAGGGAAAGGGCGGGGCGGGGCGGGCCTGAGGCCCAGCCTGCGCAGCCGGCTGTTGAAGCGATGTGTGTCTTCCTGCTGGAAGCTCCATTCGGAGCGCCAGGTCAGCGACAGTGAGACCGAGACCTCGCCATGCGTCTTGACCCAGTGAGGTGCGAGGATCGGCACGTAGATGCCTTCGCCCGGCGCGATATGGATGTCGCGGCCGCGGGGGCCGAACTCGTCCCGCCACGGCAGGTTGCGAGGCCTGCCATTATAATATTCCTCGCGGAAGGTCTGGGTGACGATCTCGCTGTCGGCCGCCGGAAACACCGTCATCGTCTTGGTGCCGCGGATCTGGAAGAGGATGTTGTATTCGGGATCGAAATGGAGCGGCGTGACCGCCTGCGGCGAGGAGATGAAGATGAAGGCCACCAGGTTCAGCATCTCGCCGGTCACCGGCTCGATCTCCGGCCGCAATTGGCCAAGCACGTCATGGAGCAGATCCCGATAGGCGGGATCCTGCTGCACCTGCTTCAGCAACACCCATGAGCCGCAATTCTCGATCGAGGCGATCGTGTCGTGCACGGTGAGGCCGTTCGACGGCGTCTCGGCATTGGAGATGCCCAGCGGCAGGTCCACCGCGGCGTTGTGCTCAAGGTCTTCCGGCCGGATCCTTTCCGCCAGCCTCGCGAGCGCCTCGATCTCGAGCAGGGGGTGCCCGACCAGCTGGTGGGTGATGTGCATCGGGCTGCCGGGATAAGCCTCGCGGAAGCTCCGCACCGATCCTTGCGGGAAAACCTGCAACGCCATCGCCTTCTCCACCGCCGCCGCGGCCGCCTCTAGCCGAGGAGCGTGAAGGATCCGCTAATAGCCGGGCTTTGCCGCCATTTGGGGATTCAACCGAGCGTTTGCGGTCTCTATTGCGGACCCAGCGGCTGAGCGATTGGGGCGGTCAATGCCAGTTCGCATCCGGAGCAAGGTCAAGCTCCCGGGCTGATCGGATGACGTCGGCGAGGTCGACCGGCGTGTCGTAGGGGTTTTCATCCAAGGCCGTGACGCGCCGCAATCGGCGCTGCCAACGCTGCAGCATCTGCACATAGGGAGGGAAGGGTGTGCGCATCAGCGTTCCGCCGGGAAGCGCCTCCACATCGGCAATGCCCATGTGCAGCCACGCGCCCGAATGCCAGTCCGTCATGTCGACGGCCGGGAACAGGCAGATAGCGTGAAGATCGACACCGCGGTTCACCGCCGCAAGCCCCTCGGAGACGACGTCGTTGAGCCAGTCGGGACGACCGCCATGAAGGCCCGATGTTTCAGCGATGATGCACGGTCTCCGGTACTTGGCCCATCCCTCCTCGATGAGGTCGCAAAGCGGCCGGATGCGATCGTCGCCGGGCTTCAAGGGCTGGTTCGGCTTGCCGCCGCCCTGATATTCCATCTGGCCGAAGCTGTAGTTGTTGAAGCCCAGGATATCGATGATCTCGGGGCTGCCGCCCAATTCCGGGTGCTTGAGGCCGGAGATGACGTCCCAGGCGATATAGGCATCCTCGTAGCTCTCGCGATGCGCCTCCTCGGCGAAATCCGGCCGGTCCCGCGGCGGTACCACCCAGATGAGCGGATCGATGTGGACCATGCGCGCATCAGCAAAGTCCGCCCGGATCCTGTTGACGGCGGCGATGTCCGCGCGGGCAAGTGCGAGCGTGAAACGCCGTCGCTCCTCCGCGCTCTTGCCGAACGGCGCGCACCAGCCCCATTCGCCGCCCATATAGCCCCAGAATGTCGGTTCGTTCACCGGCGTGAAGCACAGAGGGCCGTGGTGAGCGCGCTCCCCGACGTAGCGGGCTGCCGCGCCCGCATAAGCGGCGAAGCGCTCCGCGAATGCCGGTGAGTAGGGGTCCAGGCCTGGCGGATAGCCGTAGTGGCACAGATCCCAGATCGGCAGCACATTGTATCGCCTCTGCGCCGCGAGGAAGCCGTCGATCGGCGAGAAGTCGTACTCGCCGTTTCCCTTGTCCACGAGCGGCCACGGAATGCCCTCCCGGGCGACCGCGATCCCGATCCGCGCAAGCAGCGCATAATCCTCGTCCGCATGCTGGTAATGCTGGAGCTCGGCTGAGAGATCGCGTCGTCCCTTATCCTTCCAGTCGAACGTCGAGCATTCGAAACCCGACATGAAGAAGGTCGGAAAGATGCCGGTTCGCTCAGCCATGAGATGACTACGCGGCACGCGCCGCTTCGTTCATTCCGCGCCCGGGCGTGCGCTTTTCCTCAAAGCGGGCGCCGCGAAGGGCCCGGCGCGGGCAGTCTTGAGGTTGGGCGGCCCGGCCCTTGGCCATCAAGGGCAATGCAGCCTTTCTTCGCGGTCCAACCGCTCAGAATCGACCGTCCCGCCGGGGAACGACCGCTGGTGAAACGTTGCCCGCGTTCGCTAACCTTGGAATCGCTATTCTGGGCTCCCGCGGCGGGCTTCAGCCACGGCGGCGAGATCGTACCGAAGTCAAACGGCGGATCGAGCGGATCCCGCGCTGGCTTTGGAATATTTGGCATAGTCCGCGTAGATGCCGCCGACGAAGAGCAGGCAGGCCAAAGCGGCGAACGTTCCCGCGAAGGCACGGCCGTTGCGGAAGTAGAGAAAAGCCCGCGCCGCGAAGAACAGCAAGAGTCCAACGAACAGAGAAAAACATGCAAATCCCCGCATGATCCGCGGCTCCGGCTGCCGCCTGAGCTGACGCGATTTGCCTCGCCGCTCCTGAGGGATAACAGCGACCGGTAAAAAAGCTCTACCGCCGACGCATATCTGCTCGCGCCGACGCAGCCATCCGCATCGCGGCCCTCAGCGGAGGCAAGGTAACCAAATAGAAGGCGGAATCGACTAATCGGAGCCTGAAGGCCGCTCGCGCGGATCGGAAGGAGAATATAGGGCAATGGTCGCAGCATCAGCTTTGAGGGTGATGATCGTCGATGACGACGATGGGATGCGCAAATTGATGCGCCGCACGCTCGAGCGAATGGGCTTTTCCCAGATCTACACAGCGAAGGACGGGTCCGAAGGCCTTCAATTGGCACGTACTCAGAAACCCGATGTCATCGTCTCGGACTACGACATGCCCAACATGCACGGGCTCCAGTTCCTCAAGGCCGTTCGTGAAGACCCCGCTTTGGCCAAAACTGCCTTCGTGATGCTGAGCGGCGTTGCGAACGACAGGGTTATAGAGAAAGCGGGAGAGCTTGGCGCGAACAGCATCATCGCCAAACCCTTTTTGGCAGCCGATCTGAAACACCGGCTTGAAGCTCTTGTCCACGAGCTGAGTGGGTCAAGGATCGAATGGGAGTTGCCAAAGCAGGCCTGACGCATCCGGCCTTGGAATATAGGCGACCTGATGTTCAGGGGACGGTTCGAGCGTCGGCTCCCTGCCGGCCCTTGGCTTCAAAGCTCGGCCAAACGGGTTCCGGCGGGGTCGAAATCGACCATTGGCGGTGATCCTCCAGCCCGACGGCCGACAGAATCCCGGTGCAGTAGGCACCTGTATCGATGCAATGCGGTTTGGCGCGAACTGCACCCTGGAGCCGCAAATCGTATGTCCATGCACGATGGCCGCGCCATGGTCCCGCCGGCTCCTCAGGAACTCGTCTGCGATCCAGAGGAGATCTTCAGGCTTCTGCTGTTCGAGCGGAACGCCCGGCTTCACGCCGGCATGGCAGAAAAAGTAATCGCCGATCCTTTTGCTGATCGGAAGCTGCTGGAGCCAGGAAATCGTTGAAGCTGAAATGCGAGACCTCATCAGAGCCGCGAGTTCGTCCAATGAGCAGCCTTCCTGAGGCTCGACGCCAAAGCTTCTCATCGTCTCCAGACCACCATAGCTTAGCCACATCCGCTGAGCGTGCGGGTTGCCCGCCAAGGATTCGAGCAACGCAACCTCGTGGTTGCCTTTGAGAATTGTGACGCGGCTCGAGTTGCGCTGCCACCATTCCAGCGTCGAGACGAGCTTCGCCGACTGCGGGCCGCGATCGATGAAGTCGCCAATCACGACAATGCGGGTGGTTGCCGGCCCGCGCCTCTTCTCATCTTCCTGAAGAAGCTCGAGGAGACGGTGGAAGAGGTCAATGCGGCCGTGGATGTCGCCGATCGCATAGATCCGTTCCCCGGCAGGAACCAAAGGCGCCGACCGACGCCGTCTGAACGGGAGACCAAGCAACATAGGCGTCGGTATACTCGGCTGTGGCGGAAGAACTTAAGTCGGTCCTCGGTCTTTTTTTGCCGGACCGTGCCATCTTGAAACGCGGAAGTCGCCGCAGAGGCTCCCGGAACTCCGCGGCAGAAGAGTGTTGCCCCTGACGCCCTCGTGCACCCGATGTGCTAAGATCAAAAGAGAGCTCCCGATGGAGCCCAGGGAAGAGGGAGTTGGTGTGCTCGGTGAAAGCTTTATTGCGCGCACCGTGCTACATAAGATGCTCGCACCGAGTGGTTCAGATCAGCATCTGCCGGAAAGGGGATCGGATCAAGCGCCACTGTTCTCGCAAAGCCAAGCCTGGAACATCAGGACGGCCCACAAAGCGGAGCTGCCAATGAACCCCGCTAACTTCATTCGGACCATCTGGCACCTGCGCCGGCATCTATCGCTGCACCCCCTCACGCGCGATAACGTCACCCGCTCGTTGTTTCGGTTTGGGCGTTATCAAATCGCTTGGCGTGCAGCGCGAGCACCTACAGTCTTGGAGTGGGTCGGCGGTACACGTCTGATCGTCGGGGCTGGTATGCGGGGCGTCACTGGGGAAGCGTACTTGGGCGTCAACGAATTTGCTGATGTCATGTTCGTCGCGCACTTACTTCGCCCCGGCGACCTTCTGGTCGATGTAGGCGCCAATGTCGGGAGCTATTCCGTGATGGCGGCTAAAGTCACCGGAGCCGATGTCATTGCCGTGGAGCCGATCCCCGCGACCGTCCATCAGCTCGAAGATCATATTCGGCTCAACCGCGTGGAGAACCTTGTCGAAGTGGAGGCGGTGGGCGTATCGGAGAAACCTGGCGAGCTTTGGTTCACCGCCGCAGAAGACGCGCTGAACCACGTTACAGACGCTCCGGATCTGAACGCAATGCGCATCCCAGTAACAACACTCGACGCCTTGGTCGGCGACCGTACCCCAACATGTATCAAAATTGACGTGGAACAGCACGAACTCGCCGTCATTGCTGGAGCAGAAAAGACCCTTTCCTTGGCCGGGCTCCGCGCTGTTTTGATCGAAACGGGGCCGGCGATACGAACGGAGGAATTTCGTAGAACCTTCGCCAAGCATGGTCTGCATCCTCACAGTTACGATCCCTTGAACCGGAAACTGACGAGGACGGAAGAACTGGGATACCACAACACCTTGTTTGTGAAAGATGCTGCCTTCGTCGCAGCAAGGTTGCGTGAGGCACCGCTAGTTAAGGCGGGTGCGCGCACCATCTAGCCGAGAGATTTTCATCTCCTTTGATGCATCTGGTTCTTGTAAGCTATTTACGAACTCCATGTACCAACTGCTTTGCTCTCATGTACAGCGAAGGACTCGACGCGAGAATTGCTCTCAGGATCAACGTCAAGTCAGTAGCGGCGCGGAGTGGAAGAACTGGGTCGATCTGAGCGGCCCGTCGCAAAAATTTTGCTATCCCCGCCACATCCCGGTTTCGCAAATATCCGATGCACGACGACTTCGTCGTCTTATACCGCATCGCCCGCTGCCACCGCTTTACGAATCCAGAATCCATTCCCTTCGCCTGTGCAAACATTGCAATACCGTCGATCAAAGCGAAATTGCGCGTGTATTTCTCGATGTCGGACCTACGCGTTTCGTTTGCCCCATGTTGAACCCATGCTGCCACAACCCGGGGCAAAAAGCCCACTTTGGCGCCTACGATCAATCTTAGAAATGACTCCCAGTCGTTACGCGGGATAGCCGGATCCCAGTAGAAGCCAATCTGAACGGCTGGCGCTCTGCGGTAAATGATAGAGTTGTGATTCCAAAGCACCTTCCCCCCCGCATATCGAGCAAAAAAATCTACGTCAGTCATCACTTCCGGGTGGCGACCGTTCTTTATGGCTATTTTCCTTTCTGCTGTTTCTTGATGATATTCAGCGTAGTCCGCAAAGATTAACCTTATCTCCGGATTAGTCGCAGCGAGGCTCATAGCTGCGGAAATAAACCCTCCATCCAGGAAGAAGTCATCTCCATCCAAGTTAACAATCCAGTCTCCATGGGCTTTGTTATAGAGGCCGCAGTGATAGTTTCTTAGAATCCCAATGTTTTCTTCGTTTCGAGAATAGGTTAGCCTTGGATCCCCTCGTTCAGCAATAAACCTCTCCACCACCGCCTGCGTCTGGTCCGGCGAGCTGTCATCGGAGACGATCACCTCCAGGTGGGGATAGTCTTGATCCAGCGCACTCTCGATTGCTCGGACAATGTACTGATCTTGCTTGTAGGTCGGTATTAGTATCGAGACGATTGGAGGCGCCATCTAAGAGACTCCCTTGGTTCCACTATGATGGGCTACCGCCCGATAGGCGCCACTCCATGTCGCGAGACTGCCGCGATATTTGGAACACGACCCGCTATCGCCCCCCAGTTCCTGTCGACCTTCCTCGGCAGTACGTCTCCGCTCCATCTGGGTTACGAGGTGCCCCAATGGGCCAGCCATGCTTGAAACATCAAGAGAGACCAGAGGGCGGACGGGGCATCGTCCACTCGGGCGAGGTGCTGCGCCCAGCGGCGGCGTACGATTTTGGGATCCAGGAAGCCTTGCTGGGCCAGCCGCTTCTCGTCGAGCAGATCCTCCGCCCAGGGCCGCAGCTCGCCGCGGATCCATTCGCCCACAGGAACACCGAAACCCGCCTTAGGGCGGTCGACCAGTGCCCGCGGCGCCTCTCGGTAGAGCAGCTGGCGGAGGATGTATTTGCCCTCACCGCCGCGGACCTTCATTGCGTCAGGCACCCGGGCGGCCACTTCGGCAACCCTATGGTCTAAGAAGGGCACCCGAGTTTCGAGGCTGACGGCCATCGCGGCGCGATCGACCTTACAGAGGATGTCGTCCGGAAGATACGTCGCGGCGTCCAAAGAGATCATGCGCATCAGCTCGCTACCGTCTTGCCCCTCCGGCAATTCGACCTCGGTCGCACGGTCTGCGTTCAAGCCGAGCACAGGTGACCGCTGGAAACTCCACTCGTCGAGGAAACTGCCATAGACGTGCTCCATCGAGCGCGCGCCAGCGACGACGCGGAAGGCCTTCTGCACTTTAGTTCCGAAGCCCGCCTTGCCCGGTGGCCCAAAGAGCCCCAGCGCGCGCGTCCACGCAGCTGCCGGCACGCGGCCCAGCGGCTCGCCCACCGCCCGTCGGATGGCCGCTGGAACGAGTTGCATTTTCGACCAGATTCGTGGGGCAGCCAGGTACCGATTGTATCCCGCGAACAGCTCGTCGCCGCCGTCTCCCGACAAAGCAACCTTGACGTCTTCCCGCGCGAACCGGCTGACGAGGTGTGTCGGGATCTGCGAAGCATCGCCGAGCGGCTCGTCGTACATGGAGGGGAGGAGCGGAATAACCTGCTGAACTTCGCTGACGGTGACATACCGCTCGTTGTGGATCGTGCCGAGCTGCCGGGCGACCGCTTTTGCGTGCTCCGCCTCATTGAGACTCGCTTCTTCGAAACCCATTGAAAATGTGCGAACCGCGTTGGGCGAATATTTTTGATACAGCGAAACGACGATCGAGGAATCGACCCCGCCTGAAAGGAATGCCCCTACCGGAACGTCAGCGACCGATTGGCCCTTGATAGAGGCGCCAAGCGCGTGCTCGAGCCGATCAATCGCCTCTTGCTCGTCCTCCAAAGGGTCGAGCGCGCCTTTGCGGAGGACATCGGCGTAAGACCAGTAACGTTCGATCCGTGGGTCTCGCGCCCCGTCCCCGATGAGCGGTGGCTCCGACAGCGGATGCAGCGCGGCTTCCGGAGAAATTCCGAGGATGGAACCTGGTTGAAGCTTGTAGATCCGCTCATAGATCGAATGTGGCCCGGGAATGTAGGTCCGGCTCAAATAGAGATCCAGCGCACGGCGGTTGACCGGATTATCGAACCTTGGGTGGGTCCGCATTGCCTTTAGTTCGGAAGCGAAGAGGAAGTCGCCGGCCACCCAGCCGTAATAAAGCGGCTTCTCGCCAAAACGGTCACGCGCCAGGAACAGGCGGCGCTCGCGTTTGTCCCAAAGTGCGAGTGCGAACATTCCGACGGAGCGCTCCAGGGTGGCGGCGAGTCCCCATGCCGCGATGCACTCGAGAAGTGTCTCCGTATCCGAGTGTCCACGCCAGGCGACGTCCTCGCCGCTCCGCGCCTCGAGGTCTTCGCGTAACTCCAGATGATTGTAGATCTCGCCGTTGTAGGAGAGGACGTAGCGGCGGCTCGCTGACTCCATCGGCTGGTGGCCGAGTGGCGAAAGATCGACGACTGAAAGGCGCCGGTGGCCAAGCCCAACCCGGGCTTCCGAATCGACCCACACGCCCTCGTCGTCGGGACCGCGATGGACGATCGGATCCACCATCCGCTTCACCTTGCGGATGTCGATGCCGTCGGAAGCTATGATACCGGCGATGCCGCACATTCGCGAGAGTAGTAGCGTCCGCGCACCGGCTGAACCAGAGCTTCCGGCATTACCTTCAGATTTGCGGCATTTTAGAAAAATTTCGTTCCAGACGGACAGGCTTCTCAGCGTTCGTTGAGCAGGGCTCGTTCAGGTGCGTGAATGCCTCCGCCGCTGCGTTCGAGCTTTTTTTCGGGCAAGCGGTATCCATTGATCAAGTAAAAAGGTGCCTACTAATCAATGAATCCCACCTTGAGCAGGCGCGGCCGCTTGTAGGGGCGGGCGCACTAAAGATTGTTTCGCGATGTCCCTGCACGGTGCACATTTTCCTCCTCTGGCGCGGGGCCTTGTTCAAGGGCATCCCCGATGATTATGCTCAGCCGAGGTGCTACGAAGATGACCGATCAACAAGATAGAGGCCCGAGCATTGCGCCTGGCGTCGAGGTTCCGCCGACGGCGAAAATTGCTCATGATGTTTCTGTCGGTCCCGGCGCTCTCCTGACGTCGCGTCTGACCGTCGAACCGGGAGTGAGCATTGGCCCCGGCGTCATTTTTGCGGAAGACGGCTCACGGCCGACGGTTCTTCGCGCCGGCACGGTCGTTGGTGCGGGGGCCGTGATTGGCGCCGGAGTTGAATTGGGCTGGGGTGCGCACGTCCAACCGGGCAGCGTCGTTCTAGGATCAGTGCCGCCCAACGCCATCGTACGCGGTAACCCAGCGCAGATCGTGGGCTACACGGAAGGGTCGGCAGGCGGCCGAGAGTCTGGCGATGCTATCTTAACGGTGGATCCTCCGGGAGGTGATGTTCGCAATGCGACGCCACATGCGATCGGGGTGGGGCAGGCGGCTCTTTACCGAATGCCGCTGATCACGGATCTTCGGGGCAGTCTCACAGTGGGAGAATTCGAGCAAGGCTTGCCGTTCCTGCCGAAGCGGTACTTCATCGTTTTCGCCGTCCCTTCCGAGGAGCTGCGCGGCGAACACGCCCACCGACAATGTGAGCAGTTCCTGGTGTGTGTTCAGGGTTCCTGCCGAGCGCTTCTGGACGATGGCGTCGCACGTCGTGAAGTTATCCTCGATCAGCCCAGTCTCGGGCTCTACATGCCACCCCTCATTTGGGGGACCCAGTATCGGTACACGCGTGACGCCGTCCTGCTGGTCTTTGCATCGCATTCATATGATAGCGCGGACTACATCCGGACCTATGGCGAGTTTCGGGAAGAGGTGGGACGGAAAAATTCATGATCCCATTTCTAGAGCTGCGTCCGGCCTATCTGGAACTCAAGCACGAGATCGACGCCGCCGTTGCGCGGGTGCTTGACAGCGGCTGGTACATCTTCGGCCAGGAGGTGGAGGCGTTTGAGGCGGAATTCGCAGCTTTTTGCGAGGCTTCGCATTGCGTGGGAGTGGGCAATGGGCTGGACGCGCTGCACCTCGCGCTTCGTGCCATGGACATCGGGCCTGGAGACGAGGTGATCGTCAGCAGCAACAGTTATATCGCGACGCTGCTCGCAGTTAGCCTCGTGGGCGCAACGCCGGTGCTCGTCGAGCCCGATCCGGTGACGCACAACCTCGACCCGAGCCGGATCGAGGCCGCGCTTACGGAGAGAACCCAGGTTCTCCTTCCGACCCATCTCTACGGACAACCCGCCGATCTCGATCCGATGCTTGATCTTGCCCGACAGCATGGGCTGAGGCTGCTCGAAGATGCTGCGCAGGCGCATGGAGCCCGTTACAAGGGCCGTTGCATCGGCGCTCACGGCGATGCGGTGGCGTGGAGCTTCTATCCAAGCAAGAACTTGGGGGCGATTGGCGATGCCGGAGCAATCACGACCAACGATCCGGACATCGCCGCACGGGTGAGGGCGCTTGGCAATTACGGCTCATCTGTGCGTTATGTGAACGAAATCAAGGGCATCAACTCCCGGCTTGACCCAATCCAGGCCGCCATCCTTCGGGTAAAGCTTGCGCATCTCGATGACTGGAACCGACGTCGGGGCGGCATCGCTGACTTCTACTCAGGCCAGCTCGCCGGAACAGCCATCGAACTGCCGTTCGTGCCGGACTGGGCCGATCCCGTGTGGCATCTGTACGTCGTGCAGTCGGACGAGCGGGACTCGCTGAAGGACGCTCTCGTCGCCAGGGGAATTCAAACGCAGATCCATTATCCGATACCGCCCCACCTGCAGCGAGCTTATGTCGAACTCGGCTTGGCGGAAGGGCATTTCCCTGTTGCCGAGCGGCTAGCCAATCGCGTTCTCAGCCTCCCTCTTGGGCCGCAGCTCGAAGCAGACGAGGCGGAACGGGTGGCGGAAGCGGTCCGGATGTCCCTCGGGGACTTGGCCTGAAAGGCGAATCACGCCCACCTGCGAAATCGGTGGTTGGAGCCTTCCAGCGCAGATGAGGATCTGGTGCTATGGCAGAACGGCGCGTTGGATCGGCTAAGCCTCCACAACTCCGGAAATGAGCTGCCTCGCGGGATTTCCGACCCACGTCTCGCCAGCGGGAACGTCCCTGGTGACGACTGCGCCTGCGCCGATCATCGCCCGCTCTCCGATCGTGACGCCGGGGAGGATAACGGCACCCGCGCCGATGCTGGCTCCGCGCTTCACAAGGGTCATTGGATGCACTTCGAGGAATTCTTTTGAGCGAGGCTTTTTGTTATTGGTGAAGGTGGCGTTGGGGCCGCAGAAAACGTCGTCTTCGAGAATCACTCCGTCCCACACATAGACGCCGCACTTGAGTGTCACCCGGTCGCCCAAAACCGCGCCGCCCTCGACGAGTGTGTGCGCGTTCAGATTGCAATCTGATCCGATCCTCGCTCCCGCAAGTACAATCGCGAACTGCCAGATGCGCGTATCAGCGCCGATCGATGTTTCCGCGGATACGACTGCGAGTGGGTGGATCTGCGGGACCGCTAGGTCATCGGCCATGGACGGAGTTCGCTGTCCTAACGGAATTGACTTGTGCTAGAAGAGGCTGTCAACAACCATCTTGTCCGTACCAGACCGGGGGATCAAGGAAAGAGTTGGCGTGGAAACCTCCTATCGTCAAATCTTGCGATCCTCGTCGATCATTGGCGGCGCCTCTATCATCAACATCCTGGTTGGCCTCGCGCGCCTGAAGGCGGCTGCGTTGCTGCTGGGGCCCGCCGGCGTCGGACTGATTGGGCTTTTGCAGAGCCTGCTTGCAACGGGCGCGGCGATCGCTGGCCTGGGCGTCGGCACCTCAAGCGTGCGGCAGGTCGCGGAGAGCGTGGCCGCGGGTCAGGAAGAGCAACTTGCAGTCATCCGGCGGGCTTTGCTCCTTACCACCTTGGCGCTTTCGATTGCAGGCGCCGTGCTATTGTGGGCCCTGCGACAGCCGGTGGCACGGCATGTGCTCGGCGATCATGGTCTGGCGCCGTCGGTTGGCTGGCTTGGGTGGCGGTGGCCTTCACACTCATGGGAGGCTCGCAAATCGCGCTGCTGAACGGGTATCGGCGCGTCGGCGACATCGCACGGGTGAGTGTCTATTCCGCCATCCTTGGCACGGTGGCGGGCGTGGCGGCACTCGCACTCTGGGGGCAGGCGGGCATAATCCTGTATGTGGTGACCGCCCCACTATCGTTGGTCATTGTCGCATCATGGACGGCGTCCCGGCTCCCGCGGCCCGCAGCTGCGAAACTGCCTTTGGCGAAGGTTTGGGCGCAGTCCTCGGCGATAATCCGGCTCGGCGTGACGTTCATGCTGGCGGGGCTAGCAGGTGCCGCGGCGTTGCTGATCGCACGTGCGATCGTCAGTCGCGACGCTGGGGGTGTTGCGCTCGGGGATTTCACCGCCGCCTGGACGATTTCGATGACCTATATCGGCTTCGTCCTGCAGGCGATGGCGACCGATTACTATCCGAGGCTCGCCGCGGCCATGCACGATCAAGCGACCGCGAACCGTCTGATCAACGAGCAGTCGGAGATCGCGCTCATACTGGCGGCGCCAATCCTCCTCGCGCTGCAGGCGGGAGCTCCCTGATCGTTCTTCTACTCTATTCCAGTGAATTTGGAGGCGCCGTCGATATCCTGCGCTGGCAGATAATCGGGGATGTCCTTAAGATCGCAAGCTGGCCGCTCGGCTTCATATTGGCGGCCTCGCGCAGAGGCCGAGCGTTCCTTGCCTCAGAAATACTCGCTTGGAGTAGCTTCATCGCCTTCATCTGGCTCGGCATTGGTTATTTGGGACCAGAGGCCACCGGGATCGGCTTCTGTCTGATGTATGCGATTTACCTGCCGATCGTCTATTGGCTTGCCCGGCGGCAAATCGGCTTCCGCTGGAACCGAAGAGTTTCGGCTGCGGCGCTGCTGCTGCTGACGGCAACTGCGGCAATCGGGTTAGCGGGAGCTAAATCTTCGATCGCGGGCCTAGCAACCGGTGCGCTGGGGACGGGGCTTAGCCTCCTTTATGCCTTTCGCCGGTTGAAGGATCTGCAAGTGCTCGGCGGGATTCCCGGTGCGATCCGAGCGAAGCTGATGCGGCGTGGTAGTGAAAGTTAGGAAGACGCGCAGAGCATTGGTCAGTGAGGCGGGCGCTGTTAAAAGCCGCTTTTCTGGCACGCCATCAAAGGCCGTGCTGACGCCGACCAGCCGCATGGGGAGGATATAGATTGGGACTGCGCAACTTCCTTCACCGAAGCCTGGCGCCCCTCATCTACGGCGACGGCTTTGCCGTCGTTCCCGCTCGAATCAATCATGAATGGGCGGAACGGCAGTTCCTAAGGCGTTTCCTGAAGCGCCTCGGCGTCGACTGCGTCTTCGATGTCGGTGCCAATATCGGCGAATATGGAAGCGACATTCGAACTTTGGGATATCGCGGGCTGATCATGTCTTTCGAGCCCGATCCAAGCTGTTTCGCGCATCTCTCCGCCAGAGCCGCGCCCGATCCGAATTGGCACGTTTTCAACACGGCTCTCGGCAGCGCCGTGGGGGAAGGCGAATTTAACGTGATGGCCGTGCCCGTCTTTAACTCCTTTCGAGCGCCGTCAATCGAGGAGACTAACAGCTTCCAAACACACAACAGCGTCGTCGAGCGGATCAAAGTGCCCATTGAGACGCTTGGGCGACTGCTCCCTGAGCTACAGGCCCGCTACCGGTTCGCGCGCCCATATCTGAAAATGGATACGCAGGGTTTTGAACTGGAGATTTTCCGGGGGGCCGAGGACGTGCACAGGCTGTTGGTCGGGGTCCAGAGCGAGGTATCGGTGAAGCGTATTTATGACGATGTCGTGCCATGGACGGAAGCGATCGCTGAATATGAGCAGGCAGGCTTCGAGCTCGCTGCGCTTTACCCGGTCAACCCTCACCTTCCCCAATTGGTCGAGTTCGACTGTTTTCTCGTGCCACGCGATAGCGCAACGCTCAGTCAATCGTCGACCACGCAGGCACTCGGGCGCGCGCCAGGAGATATTTGAGTTGGGCGAACAAGGGCAGGCCGACCAAGCGCGGAAGGATGATCTTGAGTTCGGCGGGCGTGCGGCATTTCGCCAAGAGCGCTAATCTCTTGGTGACGCTCGCTTCGGTCCAGCCGGCTTCTAATCCCAGCTTCCTCCGTCGAGCTTTCATGAAGTCGAGATCGATACGTTCCATCATCGCAGGATCCGCCGCGATTGCGGCCGGTAGAAAGCTGTCAATCAGGTAGCTAAGATAGGCATGACCTGCTCGCGCATAGGCCGAGGCGCTCCGCTCCCGTGCCGCGAAGTCCGCCGCACTGCCGCCCTCGATCTTCAGGTGGCTGTATGAGTTCGAATGTATGCGATAATTTATAAGAGACGAGTGGATCGTCTCCACTCCATGACCCATCGCATAGAGGATGAATGTGAGAAGGGAATCCTCGTGGAATATTCGCAGCTCGGTTTTGGGCAGTGCTAAAAGAAAGCGCCGGTCGTAAGCCGCCGTGTTTCCGCCGAGGAAGGCTCGGTCCCGCTTGTCAGTAAAATATTGCCAGACGATGTTTCCGGGCGCGAGAGGAAAGACGCCCCGCTCCAACGGTTCACCCGTCTCCGAAATCGTATCAAACGCGGAGCAGAGAGCAGGCGCGCCGCTCGTCCTCCACGCCGCGACCATTTCCGAGGTTCGCTGCGGCAAGGAAATGTCGTCGCCAGCAGAGATCACGAACAACTCGCCATGGCTCTCCTCGGCGATATTCTGCACGTGGCGGAACAATCCTACATTACGGGGGCCTTGCCGGATCCGCACCTGGTGCGGCCCTGAGTAGCGTGCCGCCTCTTGCTGGATGATGGCCCAGGTGCCATCCGGCGACACGTCGTCGGAGATGATGATCTCGAGCGGGCTATAGGTCTGTGCGAAAGCGCTCGCGATCGTTTGCGCAATGTACTGCTCCTGGTTGTAAGCGACGATCGCAAATGTGACGAGCGGCCGGTCGTTGCGGGTCGGGTAAGTAGTCATGTCTTCCTTCTGAGCGAGGCTTTTACCGCCATGAGGAGTCGTTCGGCGGAATAAGCAGGAAGGATCGAATAAAGCGCCCGCAGCGGGACGGGACCGTTCCACGCGTCTCGCCCGGCCAATTGGCTCGCCAGGTGGAACAGCTCCGAGGCCTCCGTGCGATGCGCCTCCCGACTGGCGCTGCGGGCGATCGTCCAGATCATCCTTGCGAACGCCGCGGCTTCGTCGTCGGCCAGCGGTGCAGCGGACTTGGCAAAGCTGGAAAGTATGTGGCGGTACAAGGCTAACAACTTCCGATATCCTTCCGCCCCATAATTGCGCGACAGGCGCGCCCCTTGATGCTCGCGGACCTCGGCGACGATGATGGGAACACGCACGAACTGATAGCCATGTAGGCTGAGCCGCACCGCAAGTTCGACATCTTCGCTCAGGCTGAGAGCTGGAGCGAAGCCACCGCAGGCGCGGAGCGCCAAGGCGGGGAACATCGGTAAATAAGGAGACATGGTATGGGAAAGCAGCGCAGCTCGAGGCAACGGCCCGGGTGGAGCGACGCTGGAATACCCATATGCAACGCCGTGTATCACCGCCCCTTTCTCATCGATGGATCTGGCGTCCCCAAAAGCAATTTGATGCGCCGGCAAGGCCGCAGCGGCCGCGAAATGTTCCTGCACGGCATCCTCCGGGATGCGATCGTCTGAGTCGAGGAAGCGGATGAATGGCGCCCGTGCCTGGCGTACCCCAAAATTGCGGGCATTGCTCACGCCCCCGTTCGCGGTTCGGTAGCTGCGGACCCGCTGTCCAAAGCTTTGCAGCACATCCCATGAGCCGTCGGTGGACCCGTCGTCGACGACGATAACCTCCACGCCCGGCCCTTGGCGGAGCGCGCTCTCGATTGCCTCGCCCACCAGCCGCTCGCGATTGAAGCACGGAATGATGACCGAGACGCGGATCCCTCCACCCGCTTGCCCGCCGACCTCGGCCATGGCCGGTTCAGCCGCGATGCTGCGGAGCCGCGGCGGCTCGAGCGGAGGTGGCGCCCGCGGCTTCCGAGCCACCGACCATCAGCTGGAGATAGCGATCGGAACTGCTTTGACCCGACAGTTCGCGGGCCCGGGCCTTGAGCGGCGAGGGATCGGCGGGCTCGCGTAGAGCCGTCTCCATGGCTTCGGCAAGCGCCTGCTCGTCGTCCATCGGCACCAGTGTCCCGTACTTGCCGTTATCGAGGATCTCACGAGGGCCGCTTTCGCAGTCCGTGCTGACCACCGGAAGCCCGCAGTGCATAGCTTCTACCAGCACGTTGCCGAAACCTTCGTACCTGGACGAAAGCGCGAACAGATTGGCGGACGCGTAATAGGGCCATGGATCGCTCGCGAACCCGGGCAGGAGCACGTCGTCGGCCACGCCCTCGCGAGCGGCGAGCGCCTGCAGATGCACCCTGAGCTCGCCCTCGCCCAGGATCATGAGCTTGGCGGGCCGGCGGCGGCGAAGGATGGCGAAGCTGCGGATCAGGAGGTCGTGGTTTTTCGCGCGTTTCAGCGTACCGGCGGTAAGGATGCGGCCGTCCGCCGCACCCCACAATGACTCGATCTCGGGACTAATCCTTACCTCAGGCGGGGGCTCTGCGATCGGGTTGTAAACCACTTCGATTTTAGACTGGGCGATGCCCGACAGGCGCGCCAAGTCTGCCGCCGCCCCGTGCGACACCGTGACCCGGGTATCTGCGAGCGGATAAAAGTAGCGCGTCGTGAGCTTCAGCGCCCTCAGAACCGCGCCCCCCTCATATTGCTTGGAGAGAACGGTGTGATCGCTGATTACGACGCGAGCTTTCGACCGGGCGAGGCGGTGCGCGATGAGACCCGCCACGGTGAGCGGCCACATCGAAATCTGCATCGCGTCGGGCCTACTCTCCTGAAGATAGCGCTTGAGCGGCGCCACCACATCTCGAATTCGCTCCGCTTTCAGGTCAACTATTTTCACCTCCGAGGGGAGGAGGGAGAGGAGCTCGCCTTGGGTTTGCTGGAGGATCAGGTCCACGTGATACCCAGCTGCCAGGAAATCTTGCGCGAGGCGCACAGCAATGCGCTCGGCCCCGCCTCCGCTGAGGTGTGGCAAGAGCAGGGCTAGCCTTCCGCTTACCATTTCGGACCGCTGCTGCGCCATGAAGAGCCGCCTTCCGCTCTGCTATTCAGCGAGGAAGGGAAGCCGATCGCGGGCGCAGCGTGCTGTCCGTTACGTGATCTTGGAGCCTCTCCGTCATCCGGCGGACGTTGGCACAAGAGGCGGGCACCTTCCAGCGCTTATGCTCGTTCACCCTAGTTCCTGCTCCTGCTACGGCGAACACGGCTTGTCGCCGCCGCGCGGTGCCAGGCAAATCGGTATGGAGCCAAGTCAGCCGGCAGCCAGAAGAGGCTGGGCCGGACGGCCGTGTCCCGATGAGGATATGTCACGTTCAAGACTTCGCCTCGGCCAAATCTTACCCGCCTCCGTGGGTTCCCAGCTGATCAGCCTCATGCGTGTCACCCCCTGCAGGTGCGATCGCTTCGAGGTCGGACAGATAATTTAGCGATATGAGGTCGAGCTCCGTCGCCACTGGCAGTGCCTCGACCCGATATCCGGCGCGAACAAGCTCCCCAACAACATAGAGGAAGCCATGTTCCCCCGTCCGGGAGCTGATGCTTCCCGTAACCTGCTGAAGGAGCAGCTCGAACACCGGCTTGGCGCGGAAAAGAAAGAGGCCGATGTCGCGCTCGCCGGGCGCCGGGTCTTCGCCCGTCTCCCGTGTCTCGACCAAGGTGGCAACTGTGCCCGCCGCGTCCCGTGAGACAATTGTATAGGCCCGCTCCACATGACGGGTTACGAAGGTGAAGTCGTTGACGGATGCGAAGTGGCGCGCGCGCATCCGCTCCACTGTTTCCGGTTGGATGAGCGGAATGTCCCCCCAGACCAGGAGCACGTGGTCCGCTTCGTTGTATGCCGGCGCGCGTCGGAAGCATAGCACGGCATCGCCCATCCCGGTCGGGGCTTCTTGGACTACCAGATCTGCCTCCAGGCGGTATCCGCGCAGGCAGTCTAAGATCGGGCCCTCGCCCTTCGGGCTCACGATGATGGTCGGCCTTGTATCGAGGTGGCGCAGCAGCTTTATAAGCCGCACTAGGATCGGCTCCCCGAGCACCGGATGGAGCGTCTTGGGGTAGGGGAGGCCGGCGCGGCTCCCGCTCCCAGCGGCCGCAATGAGCACGCGGAGCTTACTCATCCGAGAGCCTGGTTGAGCAGAGCCCAGTCGGCCTGTCCGTTGGCACGCGCGCTTCCTCGGGCCACGACGTGGATCGCGTCGATGCCCGCCGCCGCGGCGGCGGCAAGCCCGCTTTCCGCGTCCTCGAACACGAGGGCCTCGTCTGGCTGCGCACGATGGTGGCGAAGCGCAATCAGGAAGCCTTGTGGGTCGGGCTTTCCCCGAGCCACGTCCTCGGCGCACACCACCGGTTCGAAGAAGTGGGCGAGCCCCACCCGCGCTAAAGCTACTTCAATCGTCGCACGCGAGCCCGACGTGCAGAGCGCCATCGCGTACCGGCCCTGCGCCCGGCGCAGGAAGTCGATGCTCCCGTCGATCGCCTCCAACTCGGCCGCTACGAGGCGGAGCGCCCGCTGCCGCTTGTCGTGAACCAGCGCAGCGGCCTGCTCATCGCTCAGCACTAGGCCCAGCTCGCGCGCGATGTTGTTCACCGCATCCTCCGTCTTGAGGCCGGCGATCCGCGAATAATCGACCCACGCTCCGAACCGCGCGAACGCTTCGTTGAACGCTCGCGCGTGCAGCGGGGAACTGTCGACGATCGTACCATCGAAATCAAAGATCATGACCCTCTTACGTGACAAGAGCTGCCTCAATTCAAGGACGCTCATGCCGCCGTGACGCCGGCTTCATACAGGGCAAGGATCCTGTCGATCACCCGCCTGCCGTCATGTTTGCCAGGGGCGTCGGCCGCCTCGAAGTCGTCGATTATGCGCCTGACGGGGAGCTGGTCGAAATTCTCCTCGTCATAATCGACATAGGTCTCGTCGGATTTCCTCCGGCCGTTGTTGATCAGCACGGCCGAGAAGAGCTCGCCCGCCGCATATTGCCGCTGGTCGGCGCTGCGCAAATATTTGTAGGCGCCCCTCAGATAATCGGACGCGCGGTAGCTTGGCGTCTCATAGTCCGCGCCAATATTGGTGACGAACACCTTCAGCGCATCTCGGTTGGCCGCGATCGTCTCGGCGACGCCGCTCGACATGTAGGTTGGGTAGAGCGAGCTGTGCTGAGTCCCCGCCGAATAAACGATGATGTCCGCTTGCTCGAGCGCGAGCCTCACGCCTGGAGAGGCCATTGGCGCCGAATGATGGCGGCTCAGATAATATTTCTGCTCCTCGGGAGTGAGAGCCGCGAAGCGCTCGCGCGCGAGCGGCCGGTCCAGAAGATAGATTCCGGCGATCAGCACGTTCGATCGCAGCTCGACGATCTCCGCCTCGGAATAGAGCACTTCCCCGTTCTCGCGAAGCGCCGCCAGCCACTTGTTCTCCACGCTGTTGGGAAGCACCGTACCCTTGAGGCGGAACAGCCGGTCCACAGTCTTCGTCGTGAGCTCCATATTGCGGTCGCAGGCGAGGTATGCCCCCGCGTAAAGACAGTTCATCAAGGAGCAGTCGGAAAATTCGAACTCCGCCCCCTCGGCCTTTTCGATCACTTCGAGCCCGTCGACGAACTCACCGAGGAAGCGCTGGAGCGAGCGCCGGATGCTAACGTTCGTCACCTCAATCGAAGCGATGCTCCGGGCGCCGCCGGCGAAGCTGCGCATGTCCTCCAGGATCGGGTCCCGCTGAGCTGCGAGCGGGTAGCGATAGGCGAACAGCGCAAGGCTCGCCGCATGGTCGGCATCGCCGTCGGGAAGCATCAGCTCCTGCACCTTTCGGATGTCGGAAGGGCCGAGCATGTCGAAGAAGCGCCGGATCAGCCCGGTCGATTTGCCATCGTCATAGGCGTTGACGATCGAGGTGACGTTAATGCCCTGGTAGCGCAGCATCGAAGGAATGATCGACGCAGCTCCGCGGCCTCCGTTAAGCACCACTACGTTCAGCATGCTACTGCGCTCCTAATCGGTGACCCCTGGGTGCCAGCTTGTTGTAGACGCTGTCATATCGTCTCACCCCCTCCTCAATAGACAAATCAGCACTTGATGGCCTGATCCGTTTCCGGAGAAAAAACGGTCTCGCCAGCACCGACTCCAAAGCACCACGCAATGTTTCTGGCCTGAAATCCGGAACCACGACCGAGCTGTTCCTTTCTTCGTTCACGACGTGGTCCAAATCGCCTACTCCCTTATTCACGATTATGGGCACGTTCATTGCAAACAGTTCGCCGACTTTGGTCGGAGAGCATGCTGCTTTCGAAATTGTAGAACGGATGAATACAACCGATAAGTCTGCGGTAGCGATGTGTTCTGGAACATCGCTTCGGCTGCATGAGGTAAACCGAAGAGCCTCCAAAGGTACGCCGGCAACGGCAGCCTGCTGCTTCACCAGTTCTGCGCCGTTGTTCGCTACAAAGAGGAAGATCGCGTTGCTTCGAAGTGCCCTTAGCTCACGAAAAAGCGAGATCATCTCCGGAAGGAGGTAATCTGATCCGAGGCTGCCGAGGTAGAGTAGAACGGTCGCGTCCTTCGGGATATCCAGTGATCGCCGCCGAGCTTCCACCGCCAGGGGCGGGATGGTCGCCGGATCAAACAACTCGAAGTCGGCGCAACAGGGAACAATTGTGTAGTTTACGCGGCTTCCGCCGGCCAGGTGTGGGTGTCGGGAGATGAGAATGTCAGCCGCCCTGTGCGTAAGCGTAACCACGTGATCGGCGGGTCCAAGTGTGGCTGACTCTCGCTTCCGAAACCACCTGTAGACAAACCTGGGTCGCTTCGTTTCCGCACGAGCATCGGCCCAAAAATCACGGAAATCCGCCAGGTATTTGAAGCCATATTTCCGCTTTAGCCATGCCGCTATCCCCAGGGGAAGGTAGCTACGGCAATGAACGATGTCGGGTTGCTCTTCCTTGGCCACCCGATCTGCAGTTCGCCACATGCTGAGCATCATGTAAAATGATCGAAGCAGGGGAGGCCGGTAGCGGACGGGCGACCACCTGATCCCAGCCTGATCAAAGACCCTCTGATACCGTTCCAGTTCAGGATTCTGGTCCATCTTCTCGGCGCTGACGATATGGATTTGATGACCAAGACGCGCGAGCCTTAATAGATACGGCGCTATTTGCGATTGGCCGATATGGGCCGTTATGCCATCTTGTGTGAGGTACAGAATTCGAGCCATGTCAGTGGCGGGTCCCCGGCCGCGATCCCGATCCACCAGAACCTGCCAGAGGCATTCCCTCTTTGATTTTCTCACAAATGGGGTGATCAGAAGTACCAAATACGCTGTGCTGTGAAGTCATGGATCCGAAATAATGGTATTCTGGCGAGAAATGAAGTCGCCCCCGCTGAAGTCCGCGCAGGAAAGGAGGGATTCCCGATTTGAGGAGCGCTTGCAGAGGCGTCAGGGATCGAAATCCTTCCCAATCTTGCCGCGAAATCCGCGCAGGATTGCTTTCCAAAGGGTCGGCGCGCGGGACCCCAAGACGTAGCTGACTGCCTCGCCCAGCGAGTTTCTTCTGGCGGTTCTCGCAAGCGCCGCCGCCACGGTCGCGACATTCCAAGCCAGCGCGTGGTTCGGCGGGTAGCGACGGTTCAACGCGATGGTGTTCTTCACGTAGTAGTAAAATTTCATCTCATTCAGCGGCCTGCCGGCCACGGCAGGGTGAAAGTGGTGAGCGTCGAGGTGCGACAGCACCTTGCCCTGCGACCGCATGCGCATGAAAAAATCCACTTCGTCGCCGAAGATGAAAAACTCCGGATCCACATTGCCTATCCGCGAAACGATGTCGGTCCGGATCAGAGCGCCGTTGAAGAGATGCGCGAAGGGATATGTGCTTCCGCCGGCGTGTTGACGAAGATCGTGCAGCAAAGCTATTTTTCGCTTTATGCGGAAGAGCACGGGCCGATCGTTCTGATCCAGAATAGGGAAGGGGAAGACGAACCTCTCTTTGTCGTCCTCGCACAGGACCACCGAGGATACGCAGGCGACGTCGTCTTGAAGAGCCTTTTCCAAGACCGCGAGAGCATGCACATCCGGGTACCCATCGTCATCCATCAGCCACACGGCGTCAAATCCACGCTCGACCGCCTCCGCAATGGCTCTATTCCAACCCCCGGCAGATCCGAGATTGCCTTGAGTCACGTGGTCGACGCCCTTGCGCTTCAGCATCTCGACAGTGCCATCTGTACTCGCATTGTTGACGACGAGCAGCGCATCGAGACCCTTAGTCTGGGCTCGCACACGGTCGATACACCGCGCGAGAAGCTCTGATCGGTTATGCGTCACGATGGCCGCGAGGATCTTCACGCGCACACCTCGCCCAGAGCCTCGTCGAGCAACGCCCAGGTTGCCGACCGGACGGCCTCGGGCATGAGATGGACCGCCTCGAGGCCGGCCGCCGCGGCCATCCCGTCGGTGCTGCCCGTGTTGGTAAATGAAAGAACGATCAGGAGAATCTTAGCCATCAAGACAAAATTTCATAGGGGGAGGAGAGGGGATAGAAACGGTATGGAACCCAAGCTTTCGAATGCACTGCAAAATTGAGCCAGACGAACTGTATGGCGGCCGAATAAGCAATCACAGCGACAATGATTTGGCCGTTCGTCCTCTGCTTGTTCCGAAAAGCGTCAGGCGCTCGCGACCAAACGAACATCTGCAATGGGATCAGATAAAGCGAGACACGATCGACCGCGGTGGAAGAGGGGGTGAGGACGAGCGCAATCAAAGCTGCAAAGGATGCCCAGGCGAAGTTCCGCCACACTTTGCGGAGCTGCTCCGGAACGGCGAACCGCTTTTGGAAAAGTAAAAACAGCAGCGCTGGCGGGATGTTCATGGCGATCCGAATGGCGGCGCCCTGGGAGCTGTATTTCGTCCCCACATAATTCTGCATCATGACATCGAGCGATTGGGCGACGAACAAGTAGTAGGTCAACCAGCCGGTGGCGAAGAGAAGCGCGGCGGTCGCAACCCTGCTTTGCGCATTCGCCAAGGCGACGAGCGGCAAGACTATGATCGCCGATTTGTGAAAGGCGGCGGCCAGAAGCATGTATAACGAGAAGCGAAGCACCCACCGGCCGGTCAGGCTTGAGAGGCCCGCGAGGATGATGCCCATCGCGACGGCCTGCCGCGTGTATCCCATAGCAACGACGATGATCAGGTACGGGATAGCGACAAGAACCGCGAGCCACGGATTTGGCTGACGCCGCGCGAACCTCAGCAAGCCCCAGGTGAATATCGCCCCGCAGAGGAGATTGACGAACCAGATGCCGAGGCCGAGGGAGCTGCCTAGCCAATTCAGAACAGCGTAGCCTGGATCACCGGCTCCCAAAGCGCCGGTCAATTGGGAATATTTGAAGGTCCGGTAGATAGTGACGTAATTGCCCCAGTCACCGCCGACCTGATAGCGAAGGCCAACCATCAAGGCCACGAGCAGGCCCGCGGCCCAAAACAGAGGTGCGGATTGGCTTCCGATCAAGCCGCGGCGGCGGTATTGAACGGATCCTGCCGCGAAAACCGAGAAAAGAAGCCAATAGGGAAGCAAGGGCGCTCCAACATCAATCCGGCGCGTGCCGCCATTCTGGTCAATCTAATCTAGAACAGGTCGGCTGACCCACGCTCGCCCTCTCTCCGGATCACGAGTCCTGTGCCGGGAGAAGGTCGATGCGGCCTCTGCTCTTGCTGTCGGCGACGTAGCGATAGGGCTCGTAGCCGTAGGCGTAACTCATCAACTGCTTTGGGAACTTGGTGATGAGACCACCTATCAGGTGGCTGTCCGCTTCTTTCAATCTGCTGATGGCGTTGAGGGCGGCGCTTGTCCGGGTCTTCCCGCTTTCAACGACCATCAAAGTGGCTTGGCAAGCTGCACCCAGCAGGGGAGCGTCAGCGAGCCCAAGCACCGGGGGACCATCAACGAGCACGAAATCGAACCGCTCCATGGCCTCAGCCAGAATGGTTTTCAGACGTGGTGAGGCAAGCAGCTCCGCCGGGTTGGGGGGAACCGCACCGGCCGTCAGCAAGAAGAGATTTTCGACCTTGGTCCGGGAGATGTGCTGTGACAAATTCCCGTCGGTGGTCAGCAAGATCGAAAGCCCTCGCTGCGAGGGTCCCTTGAAAACCGGCTTCCTCAGATCGCCGTCGATGAGCAGCACGGAGTTGCCGAGGCGTGCAAAGTTGGTCGCCAGCGCGAGGGTCGTGCTTGATTTGCCCTCCCCGGCTCGTGTGCTCGTCACCAGCAAAGTCCGCGGTGCGCCGCGGTCGGTGGCGAAGCGGAGCGACGTCAGAAGCGAGAAATAAGCTTCCGAGAGCTGCGAGTTTCGGTCCTCAAGCTCCGCCGTAAGCTGCTTCGGGTTGGTAAGCTTCGGTGTGGTCCCAAGCGGGGCAAGTTGAAGCTTGTCCCGCAGATCGTCCGGACCTTTGATGGTATCGTTGATAAATTCCAGCGCGAGTGCAGCGCCAAGGCCACTCACCAGACCCAAGCCCAAGCCGATCGCGAGGTTAAGGGGCAAGTTGGGAGAATATGGCCCGGCGGGAGCTTCCGCGCTGTCGACGACCGACACGACGTTCGTGCCGATGCCTCCGGCAACGCCAATCTCTTTATAGCGCTGCAACAGCGCATCGTAGAGCGTGCGGTTCGTGTCGACCTCGCGCTGGAGGATGTTGTACTGAATGCTCTTTCCGCGGAGGTTCTGAACAGCCCCGCGAAGCTGCGCTACCCTTTGCCTCAGCGAATTCTCCTGAGCAGCAGCGGCTCGGTATTCGGCGAGCATCTTGTTCGACTGGCCTCCAGCCGCTCGACCGGCCTCTGCGCCAATCAGCCTGTTGAGAGACTGGATGCGCGAGCGAAGCGCAACCAGCTCCGGATGCATCGGCTTCAGCGTCGTGCGCTTCTCCGCAAATTCGGCTTCGAGCGTGCCGACCTGCTGGCGGAGCGCTGACGTACGTTCTTCAACTTCGGCCGTGGTGCCGACGGAGCGCGATTGGCGGTAGCGCTGTTCCGCTTCGATCCGCTTCGTCTGAGCCTCGGCCAGCGCCGCGTTCAGCGCGACCAGCGAAGCTCCTTCGAGGGAGCTCGAGCCTCCCCGGGCTGGCTCGTCTTCGCCTCCACCGCCGCCGCCACCGCCGCCCCCAGTCTCGACGATTCCGGCGGCCTGCGCATAGGCAACCACCTGGCGTTCGGTTCTCTCCAGGTCCGCTTTTACCTTGGCGATCTGACGAGACAGGAAATCGCGCGCGTAGGACGAAGCATCGTAGCGGCGCTCGAGGTTGGAGTTGATGAAGTTTTCCGAAAAGCTGTTGACGATCTGAGCCGCAAGACCGGGCGAATCCGCCATGTAGGAGATCCGGGTCAGCCTGCTGTTCGGTAATGGTTCGACATCGAGAATGGCTTGCAGCTTCGCGGCCACGATCTTCTCCCGCGTCGCCCTATCCCCCTCTTGCGCGACGAACTCCGGATTGGAAGCGAGGTTCAGGTCCTGGGCAACGCGAGTGGCCAGGCTTTTGCTTCGCAGGAGGCCATATTGCGTTTCGAGGAACCTGGCATCTTCAACTTCCTGACCACTCTTTTCATCCTCATCCTCCATGACTTGCACGGAGGGGGGATTGAATTCCAAGGTCGCCTGCGCTCGATAGAGCGGCTTGGTGAGGAGGGTGACGACGACGGCCGCGGCCAAGCAGAGGGCGGTCGCGCCCAGGATAAGCCAGCGCCAATCGACGATGATGCGCCACAAGGTACCGAGGTTCAGATCCGATCCGCGGCCAGCCTCGGGATAACCAGCCGGTGACGCCTGGCCGCTGAGGTCCTGGACCAGGAGCCAACGAGGTTCAGCGGCAGGATGTGCAACTTGCTTGTTCATGAGCTTTGCCTTGGTGCAGCCCCTGACGCTTCGGGACGAGCCTGGTCAGAACGGGCGGAAGATCGAGAGAATGGGAAGAGCGGTCAGCAATTCCCGCTGCGCCGCGCGAAGCGAGGAGCCATCGACGACCACGATGTCCCCAGGATAGATTTGGGGATCTTCGGCCTCGCCGCGGCGGATTTTCGTCAGGTCGAAAGCCGCCGCCATTCGCTGGCCTTGAATTTGCCTGAAAACGGCAATCCGGCGGGGATTGGCGGCGTCGCTCGGGCCCTTCGCCAGCGCGATCGTCTGAAGCAGGGTCACAGGACCGTTGACCGGGTATAGGCCCGGCGCGGCCACAGCGCCGTCGACAGTGACGTTCCGCAGTGCCGAAGATTTGATGCCGACGCTGACTTGAGGGGACTCGAAATAGTCCTTTCCGAGGCGCTGCACGAGGTTCGCGCGCAGCTCACGAGCGGTCAGACCAGCGGCTTTAACCTCGCCGATCAGCGGGACAACGATGTTGCCTGTGAGATCCACCTGATAGTCTTTGGTCAGGTCGGCGGCCTTGAATACCTCGATGCTGAGCGTGTCCAGCGGGGAAATCTTGTAATCCTCGGCGATGGCGGCAACGGCGGGAACATCGGGGGTGCCGAAATTCTGGACGTCGTAAGGGATCGGGCCGCCGCGCGTGCCAGCACAAGCGCTCAGCGCCAGAAGAACCAGGCTGGCAAAAAGCAGGGACGCCGACCGGCCCCACTTTGAGCGCGAGCATTCCGATGCTCCGGGCACGAAGGGAACGCAAACGTCAATTGCCAGTCCGGCCATCATGGAACTCCTACGGGCGGAGAGTTGCAGTCAACCACAATCAGGTGGTTCTTGCCACGAGATTTGCAACCGCCGCGGGGACGCGTCCGCCTTCTTGAAGCAGCACGGCACGCTTGGTTTTCACTACAGTTCAGTAGGGTGGGCCTAAAGTTATTAACCCGAACTCCTTGTAATCGCAAGGGAAATTCGAAGGTCAGAGGGGTGCCCTGGGCCGCAGCCGCTGATCCGAAAGCCCGTCTCAGGGAGTCGCTGGTCCAGGCGCCTACCTGAAAGTGTCGCGCCGCGGCACATCTAAAAGCTCTGAGCTTAACAAAGCGGAGCAGAAAAGGGGGCGATGATAGGTAATTTCTCGCCGCGTGCCTTTGCGCTAAAGTCGCCCCGATGCACCGGCACATGATAGCGCGGGCGACGAGAGGGATATGGCGACCCGTCTTGATCTTGCTCCAGCGGGGGCGTCGCCTCGTCCGGCGGTTCGTCGGCACGCCGCGTGGTGTCCATGCCCTCGCATATACCGGGGATGGACGGCTCATTCTGGTGAAGCTCAGCTACGCCCACGGGTGGCGGGTGCCGGGCGGAGGCAAAAAGAGAGGCGAGACTTCCGAACAGGCCATTCTCCGAGAGCTGCGGGAAGAAATCGGCATGCAGCGCCACCGCGCCATCAAGGAGCTTAGCGGATCGCATCTCCACCCCTCCGATCGCGCCTCGGGGAATTTGTTCATCGTTCATGACGTGGAATATTCGCCTGGCCGCTCGCTGGAGGTCGAGGCTGTTCGGGAATTTTCCCTGTGCGAGCTGCCACAGGACATCTCGCCCCGCGTAAGACGCTGGATCCATGCGTCTGAAAGCTGGTTACGATCCACTTCGGCTGACGAGGCACCGGCCTGCCCACCCGAACGTTAAGCTTGCGCTGAAAAGGGCACCCATTCAAAGCCGATCAATGTCTAAGACCGTATTGATCTCGATCAACGCCTCCTGGAACATCATCAACTTCCGAAAAGGCCTGATCCGGGCGCTTCAGAACGCCGGCTACCGCGTGATCGTGGCAGCGCCCGTAGACGCTTATTCCGGTCAAATTCCAGAATTGGGTGTCGAATACATTTCGCTGGACATGGACAAGCAGGGGCTCTCTCCCGCCCGAGATCTCCTGCTGCTGGCGCGCTACTTCATCTTGCTGAGGAAGGTGAGGCCGGATGTATTCCTGGGCTACACCGCGAAGCCCAACATCTATGGCTCGCTGGCATGCAGGGCCCTCGCCATTCCGGTGATCAACAACGTTGCCGGGCTCGGGACCGCCTTCATCAAGGAAGGCTGGCTGACGCGGCTGATCACCGGCTTGTACCGGCTCGCCTTAGGTTCCTCCAAAACGGTGTTCTTCCAGAACCCGGAAGACATGCGGCTCTTCCTGGATGATGGCATCGCCCGGGAGCATCAGGCACGGCTTCTCCCCGGTTCAGGAATCGACCTCGAGCTGTTCAAGCCAGCATCAGCTTTGGGAACCGATGGTAAGTTCCGGTTCCTGCTCATCGCCCGCCTTCTGTGGGACAAGGGCGTCCGAGAATATGTCGAGGCAGCACGGGCGGTTCGCGCGGCTCACCCAGATGCGCGGTTCCAGATCCTCGGGTTTACGGATGTGGAAAACAGGACTGCGGTCGCACGCGCAACGGTCGAGGAGTGGTCCGCCGAGGGCGTGATCGAATATCTCGGCCCGTCTGACGACGTTAGGCCGTTCATTGCCGCGGCTGATTGTATCGTTCTTCCCTCCTACCGCGAGGGTCTGCCGCGGGTCCTGCTCGAGGCGGCCGCTATGGGTAAGCCGCTGATCACCACCGATGTGCCTGGTTGCCGGGATGTCGTCGAGCACGGGAAGAACGGGTTCCTTTGCTCCGTTCGCGATGCGGCTTCGCTCGGCGCCGCGATGACCAAGATGATCGATCTGCTGCCATTTGAGAGGCAGCAACTGGGGGCCTTTGGCCGCCGGAAGATAGAGGCAGCTTTTGACGAAAAGATCGTGGTCGAGCGATACCTGTCGGCGATCAAAGAGGCGATAGGACAGAAGCATTCGGAGTCTGGCGGGCAGGTGCGGCGGGCAAGCTGGTAACAGACCCAGCCTGTCTCACCACCAGCAGCGATTCACCTGGAGCCGAACCCGCTAAAGACCGTCCGGAACGTTCCGGCCAGGATCAGCAGGTCGAGCCAGAACGAGAAGTGCTTGATGTAGTAAAAATCATAATGAAGCTTCGAGAGCACTTCCTCGACTTCGGCCACATGGCCTTGCCGGACCTGAGCCCAGCCCGTGATCCCGGGCCGGACAATGTGCCGATAGCGGTAAAAGGGCAGCTCCGCCTCATACCAGGCGGCAAGCGGCACCGCCTCCGGGCGAGGGCCTATCCAGCTCATTTCGCCGGACAGGATGTTCACGATCTGCGGCAACTCGTCGATCCGGTATCGCCGGAGAATTCGGCCGACCCGGGTCACGCGTTCGTCCTGCCCCCGCGTCATGGCGGCAACCCGTGCATCCTCGACGTGCGGCTGCTCCCTCATCGTGCGCAGCTTGTACATGGTGAAGGGACGGCCGCGATAACCCATCCGCTGCTGGCGAAACAGCACCGGCCCGGGGGAGTCGACACGGATTGCCAGCGCAGCCAGCGTCACCACGAGAGCGACGACCGGCGCCGCAACGATGCAAAGAAGAAGGTCTCCGATCCGTTTTGCATTGCTGTAGAACAGGTTTGGAAGAAGCGTGCCGAGCGTGTTTTCGGAGAGATGTTCGATGTCGACTTTTCCGGTCAGCGATTCCTGGACTTGCTTTACGTGCATGACCTGGATGCCGTTCAAGGCGCAGTCGGCAAGGAAGGTCTCCCACCGTTCGGGCATGTCGGCACGCAGATCGGCCACAATCGCGTCCACCCGGTGAGAAGTTGCGTGGGCGAGCGGCACCCACTCGACATTATTGATGCCAAACAAACTGTCGACTGCGCCGGCAGGAACGACGCCGATTCTCAGATTCTTCTGACGCTGGAGTTTGAAGTAGACGATAAACATCCACCAAACGGAAAACAGGAAGCTGGTGGCGAATTGGATGCGGTTATAGTCCAATCGCGCGAAGAAGAACACCGCGAGCACCGCGCCGTAGGACGCAAGGAAGGAAGGAATGATGCTGCCCGACACGCGGGTACCGGGATAGGTTGAGAATCGCCTGAAACCGTAAAAGCCCAGCGCGAGAGCGGTCGAAGTTCCGATGAGCGAATGCTTGAGCCCGTCAAATTCCGAGCGACTTCCCCAGACCGCCACATGGATAGCGAGCGGAAGCAGCACCGCGGCAAGCAAGGCGACGCCGAATTGGAAACGGAACCGCGCCCAGATGCCGCGCCGCGTCTCGACGTGCACCTCGTCCGAGGCGCTGCCGGGCACCTCGACAAGCTCCTCGGGGTTCCGGGCAAGGGCGATGCCGTTCCACGGACGCTCTTCGACCGCCGGTTGGCCTTGACCCGGGCCGATCGAACGAGACTGTTCGTCTGGATGCGCGGCACTAGCCAATCAAACTTCTCCTTCGCCAGGTCAGGCCCGGTGCCAGGAGCAGCCGCATGGGGAAGCTAACAAGGACAACGGACCAAGACATCAGTGCAATAACATCGCTTTTACGCGTCTGGTAGGGGCAGGTTCCGCCTGTGCCAATTCAGGGCCATCGGCAGGCTAGGACCCATCCGGCTGCGCCTAAGCCATTCCGCTATGAGAGATGGGGTTAGGCAGGGCCGATTACCAGTCGTGCAGCGGTCGCGCAGCAGGCTCATCGCGCGGAGGCGCAGCCGCGGCGCTCGCGGTTTGCCGAACGCTCCGTGTGTCCTCAGGACCGGTGAGCAGCGTCTCTGCTACCGACACTTTTCGCGTTTGGCCTCGAAGACCCTGGAATCGCGACAGGAACGAGCCGCCTTCTGAAGGGGTGGGCTGCAGAGCATCCCATCTGGGATATCCCGCCGGCCGCTCTCTCCACACCACGCGGTGTCCCGCCGGGACATGTGTCCATCGTCCCTGGGGGCTCCGGATCAGCTCGCGCGAGCAGCGCGTGCAGCGGCCAAAAAAGAAGCCATCATTCCAGACCGGCCTTGGAACGGGTGCGTGGAAACCGATCCGACACAATAGGCTCATGGTCCCTCCAGGGCCAAGCAGTGGCCAACTCAATCGAATGGGTCAAGCGAGGCTCGACCTCGCGCTTGTATGTGTGTTCCGCTGGCACAGTCTGGAACCTAAACCTTGCCTCTCAAATCCAATTGTCTGGAGATGAAGCAGGTCGTCATGCGCTCCGCGGATGACTTTGGATTGCTGGGGAACGCAAACCTGCTCATTCTGACCGAAAAACCGGTTCCCACTTTTTCGGAAGTGCTCTAGTCAGCCGAGAGATTGACAGCCTTGGCTTCGAAGTCCCTCCTGGAGCTGGTCCGCTTCGGGGCTGGGCTGGCCATCAATCCGCAGCACAAGGCAAATACAGCGCTGACCGCCGTCATTCGAAGCGGATAATCGACCAGGCTATGGGTCAGGATAGCGGCCGAGGCGATGGTGGCGGCTTGCGCAAACGCGCCATCAGCATCCGCATCTCTCCAAATTGAGAGCGTCCGCCGGATCCACCAGCTAAAGAAAATCACGATCAGGACCAACCCTGGCAGTCCGGTCTCGAGCGCCACTTCGAGATAATCATTATGGGCGTGGTTCATGTAGGTCATTTCGACGAACACAGGGTCTTCATAACGGGGATAGACGTTCTCGAACGTTCCCAATCCCGAACCCAGAGGCGCGAAGTCGACTGCAGCCGCGAAGGTTCTCGGCCACGCATAGTATCGCGTGATCTGGTACGTCGCGGAACGCGCTTGCGTGAGATCGTTCCCCAGGGGGCGCTGAATACGAAACCCGTCGATGCGGCTCCCGTGAGTGCCAACGGCAGCCACCACCAGTGCGAAACCCGTCGCTTTCGCCGCCAGATCATGAGCAGGCTGGCGCCGGCCACTGGCGCCATGAGGCCAAGCCCAGCCAGAGAATTGTTGATGACGAGGCCGATCGCCAGGAAAACCGGCGCGATGGCACTGATCATCATCAAGGCCGACGCTTTCTGCGCTGAGCTACTTTGGCGTCTCGCCCGGACGTACAAAGCGGCGACAAACGGGGTGCTGGCGAGAAGCAGCGTGGCCATGTGGTTGGCATTGGCGAAAAAGCCGGTCATGGCGCCGTAATTGGTGACCTCGTAGGGGTACCAGCGGGATCCGCTGATCACTTGCAGCGTGCCAAGTAAGATCGCGGCCACGGTGACCCCTATCAGAACCCAGCTGAGGACGGTCCGGCGATCTGCACCCACTCTCAAAATAGCGAGGAGGATAGCGCTGGGCGGCAATAGCCACATAGCTGAGCCGAGGGTTTGATCAGGCGCGAGCGACATCGGGAGCCATGGCAGTGCTTGCCCCATCAGCTCGTATGCGGCGGCCACATCCGTTCGCCCGGGAAAGAGCGTCCAAAGATCAGGGGGGAGGGGAACGAGCTGAAGCCCCACCAGCAGGAGAAGCAGGCAGAGGAGGACGAGGAGCGCACGGCCCGAGGATGTCAGCTCCGCAGGCGCTTTGGTTGCAAGAGCCCACAAACCAAGAGGGATTGCGACCAGCTGAAGCACCAAATTCGCCCAATTGGAAACAGAGCTTCCGCCGAGAAGAAGGCAGAGAACCAGGTAAAAGGGTAAGATCGCGCCGCGCAAACCTGTCATGAGACGCGCCTGATCTGCACCTCATGAACCCGGACGTTTTCGGTTTTGGAAAACTCGGGTGGGTTCCCCACCAGGACGAGCGACTGGCCGGTACAGCCGCTGGGGACGGCGAAGTCGGCAGTCAGTTCCCTTGTCCGCGCTGTCACCTCTCCCAGAGGACGGTTTAGAAGCTCGCCTCCGCCCCGAAGACAAGCGAGGCGCCAGCTGAGCGCGCTCGTTCCAGCGGGAACATTGCCGCTGACCTTCGAAATGAGGCGATACCGCCCGGGGGGGAGGAGAACGAGCTGCCGCGCCAGCTCGGCAGGTTCGCGTCCATAGTAGCTGACTACGAGGCCTGGCCTGTTGCCGAGCTCAGCGACTCCTCCACCTTGGTTCGACAGCTGCCAACCAAAGGGTCCCGGGCGGGGGAGCTGGTTAAACGCGCCGTCATGAAGCAGCTCGCCCGTGCCTGCGCCAGATCCGGTAAAGCGGAGCCAAAGCCGGTATGCGCGCTGGACCTCGCCCGCCTCGATGAGGCGCCGGACGAGCGGCATCTGCCATGCCTCGTCTTCCTCGCTCGCCGTGCCTTGCCTCGATCTGACACCCAGTTCGATCACCAGGTCCGGATCCTCTCCGATTGCGACCAGATGTTGGAGCAAGGCTTGTCGGACCTGAGGATGCGCAGCCAAGACTCTGGCGTAAGCGGCGCGATTGGCCACATCGTCTGCGTAAAAGGCGAGTTGCGGAATGAATAGCTCGCCGGCCGCAGCCGGAACGAGCCGCGCAAGCACGGCGAGCTCAGTTGCGGCTTCGGCAACTCGGCCGGCGGCTGCATATTGCTGGAGCAGCTGTGCGCGCACCAACGGCGATCGCGGGTCGCGGCGCCGTGCTTCGAGGAGCAGGGCCTCTGCCCGACGGGCCTGCCCTGCGGCTGCTGCGGCTGCACCTGAGATAAGCGCAGGTTCGAGGGCCAGCGGTGCAGCGGGGGCCGCCCGTAACGCGAAGCTCAGGCTGTTTGGCGTAGGTCGCCCTTCGCCCAGGTGGAAGAGCAATAAAGCTGAGGCCAGCTCGACCCTAGTGTCCTGAGGAGCCAGCGCTGCAGCTCGGGCGAAATCACGCTCAAGCACCACCGCCAGGCCCGTTGTCCGAACAACCAGCAGCGCCAGCAGCAGGGACGCCACAGAGAGAAGAACGAGATGGGAGCGCCGTGTGGTACGCTGCATCTTGCGATCAGGAACGCCCGCGGGGCGGCTGATTATGCCGCCACCGCGGGATGCGAGCTCAATATGAAGAGTCGCATCGGCATCTCGCTTGTCCGTCTTGCTTGGTCAATCGCCGCAATCGGCTTTGCCGACGTGCAAGAAGTGACTGCCTGCTGCTTAGCTGGGGCTGCCCGCCTGGGCTTTGAAGGGGCCGCATCCAGTCGGCGGATTGGGCGGCGGGCCCCGGCTCGGCGGCGGCGGGCACTTCGGGGGCGGCGGACCTTTTGAACGAACGCCGTTATTCCCTTGAGAAGCATTGCCATTGCCGCCGCTGTTGGAGGCAGCCGCCATGTTTTTGCCACTGGAACTCGCAGGGTTCTGCTTGCCGCTTTTCGCAGCTTGCGTGATTCCCGCGGAAGAGCTGAGTAGCGCGAGGACCGCAACTGTTGCTTTCAACCGAAACATCTTTTTCCTCGTCCTTACCTCGCGACTCGCCCAGAATGGGACAGAATTCGACTCGTGATCTTTCATCTTAGAGCTTATCTGGATGAGTGCCAACGATTTTCTGCTCGTTGACCAGGAACGAATTGGAGATTGCTTGAGGCTATCATAATGGATCGGTGGCGAGGAAAAACGGCCCAGCTTCAACATGCAAAGCCGGATGTTGCTGCCGCGCTTCGGTTGAACAGGCGGCATTGCCGTGGGAATGATCTGTTGCAGCCGAGCCGGGGAAGGGGCTGAGGTGCAAGTCATCCGAGAATGGATGCGCGATCGTATTGGCGTCGGGGGGCCCCGCTTTTTCCAGCGGCATCGGCGTGCTGAAGCACGTCGGGGCGACGGCCCGATTGCGTGTGCCACCGTGCTGGCTGGTCAGCCTTTGGCTACACTGAACCATTACGATCTTCTGGACGTGAGCAAAGATGCGACGAACCTCGAGATCAGATCCGCGTACCTTCGCCTCATAAAGGAACGTCATCCCGACCGCGAAGTCCAGGCGAGGAGGAGGATTGGTTCGGCAGCGGAACTCAATGCTGCCTATTGGGTGCTGCGAGACCCGGTTCGCCGCGCCCGTTATGATGATGCTCTGCAGGAGGAGTATCGCGATTGGATCTATCCGCGTTCGGGGGCGCCTGCGCCGCTTGAGCCGATCCCGTCCCGCCGCTCTCGCGAGCTCCTGGCGGCGGGGGCGTTGCTGGCGGTCATCACCGCCCTTGTGTTGTTCGGTCAACATCAGGTGGCGGAAAGAGAAAGGGCTGCGGCGACAGCCGCCCTTTCTCAACCGCCGCTTCGCATCCGAACGCCGCCATGGCTCCCCCCCGACCTCAAGACACTCAACGACAGCTCGGTTGCGGAGGCGGCTTCGGCTGCAACCAAGATCTCGCCCGATGAAGCCCTAGAGCACAGCAAGAGTTGCTTCGAAGAGGTGGCGGCGTCACGCGACCTCAAGATCCTCGATTATTGCGTGGCCTTCGATGCAAGCGTGGCTCTCTGGAGTCCGGCGACAGCGGCAGGGGGCGATAAGCCGAGCTACTTCAATCCGGTCGTCCGACAGGCTCGCCACGCCGAAGCACTCTTCCCCTTCTTCAAAACAGAGCGAGAAGCGCAGGCGCGGCGTCTCGCCGTTGAAGCTGCTTCGGTTGCGCAACTGGCGCAGAAGCTTTCCGAGCAGGCGAGGAAGGGCCAATCCCATGCGCCCCGGGGCGCGGACTCGCCGGACCGGACGAACGACAGACGGGAAGCGCGTTAGGACGAGGACGAGACGCTTTATTGCGGCGCCGCCGAACCTGCACCGGTTAAGGCTTCACTGACCTTCGCCGGTCAGGCTGGTAAACGGGCGTAGCTTACAGATCGAAAGAAGCAGGGGCGAATTGTCCCGTTTCGGGACTCGGTCTTTGGCCGTTGAACCTTTTGTGGGAACGCGCATTCCTCTGCCGTGCGCGCCGACATCGGCGTGCTTCAGAGGAGATTAGAATGCGCAATCTGCAGATCGAAGAATTGACGTTCGTGACGGGTGGACGTGGCGGCGGCGGCGCTGGCGGCGATCGTGGTCAGGGCACGTCCAGCAGCAACAGCAACCGCAACAACAACAACAATAACAATAACAACAATAACGGCCCCCGTGCCAAAAATGCGGGCGGCAGCCCGGCAACAGCGGCCCCGGCGACAAGAACAGCGCTGGTCTGGGCGGCGGCGGCGTCGGCCCCGCTAAGGTAATTCATCCTCGTTTGCTGCATTGCTGCAGGAGCGAGCTTAAGCTTGGCGCCGGGAAACTCGGGCGCCTTTTGAGTCGGGCCTGATCGGTCTCTGCCCGATTTTTGCGCAAGCGCCCCATCGGAAGAGTGAAGATGGACGGGCTGGGCTGAATGTCAGCTTCAGCTCCCCTGCACTCGCTCGACCGGCGGTGTGCTGCTCACCCTCTGCACGGTGAACCAGCTGAACCCGCGCCTTTGAAGGAACGTCCGCTAACTGCCCTAGCTGCCGTCCAGGATGGCACCGGCGGGAACAGGGTTCAACGCCGTTTAGCTGGGTGATGCTACTTTCTGCAGCTGGCGAGATCGCTGGAAATGCTGCCGGCGCAAGCGGCGTCCTGCGCTCCTCCGCTGCTCAGGCGCGCGGGGCCCACGAAGCGGCGCGCCGGGCCCGAAATAATCAGGTGCCGTTCCGCTTCGTAGGCTGCTTGTTCATCATGTCCGCCACGTTTCGCAGCGGGCTCACTGGGGCTGAAAAGTCCATCCACTGCAAACGTGCGTCACGTGTTCGCGTTCCGCCGACGCAATGAATATTAAGGGCCGAGTCTGATTATCCGGCGCTTGCCCCGTCCGCAGCACCGAAGCCATTCGAAAGCGACAAGCGCGGCTGAATGCACCCCCGGCCCACTTCGAGCCTGGGCATCGATATATTCGTTCAGCATCGAGAATTTGGAAGCTAGCGATGTGTAACCTACCGCGCTCCCGGACCGAATGAGCTAGGCTAGCGTTTGCTACGCTATCGGATCTACCACGTCGCCAGCTAGGAGACCCACATGAAGAAGATCATTGCAGCCGCAACATTGCTGATCTTTTCCGGATCGGCAGCCTATGCCGCTGCTCCGGAAGCCATCCACGCTTTGGCAAAGAGCTGTGGCTTGCCCTGCTGCTAAGCCAGACTGGATCAATGTGAGGGCGTCCGCTCAATGAGCGGGCGCCTTTTTTTTTCCGTTATGTTCGTCGATCCGCAATCGGGCGAAGTCTTGCTTGTCGGATTGCCGCCTGCTCGGGAGCCCGCCTGGTGACCCTCGTGAGAAGTGAATGGGGGATCGAAGGTCCGGCGCCTGCGCCCGAAGGTCGCCGTTCTCGTCATCGTCGACGTGCTCTCCTTTTCAACGGCGGTTGACGAAGCGACCGGCCGGGGAGCGCAGGTTCTGCCCTTTCCCTCAGGCGACCGCGCCGCGGCACAGGATGCAGCGAGCAAAGCCGGCGCGATCTTGGCTGCGCCTCGCAAGGCGGCGGCCAAGTCAGCCTTTTCGCCCCGAACGCTCTCCCATCTCGCCCAGGATGCGAGGCTCATGCTGCCGTCGCCCAATGGCTCCCACCTCTCGGTGGAGGCGGGCTCAGGACCGGTGCTTGCCGGCTGTTTCCGCAACCCTGGCGCGGTGGCGCGTGCCGCGCTGGCGCTTGCTGGAGGCGGAGACATCGGCGTCATTCCCGCCGGAGAAAGGTGGCCGACGGGTCACTGCGCCCGGCGGTGGAGGACAGTCTGGGCGCCGGCGCGGTGATCCATGCGCTGGATCGTGCCATGGACGCGGAAGCGCGCGTCGCCCGCGGCGCCTATCTCGCCGCCGCACACGATTTGGACCGGATCATCCGCTCCTGCGTGTGTGGACAGGAGCTGATCTGGGAAGGGTTCGAAGAAGATGTCGATCTCGCCTTGCAGCTCGACACGAGCGGGCACGCGCCGCTGATGAACGGCGGCTTTTTTGCTCGCTTCCAGCCCGAATGACATTCGGCTGCGGCGGCTCCGTGTTCAGGTGCCTTCGCTTACCGGTGGCAAGTACCCGTAGCCGGCCGTTGCAGCTGGTGGCTGCAGTCGCTCCTTGGAACAGCAACGCCGCAACGGCTGTTGATGCGCTCAGTAGGGCGTTCATTTGTCGGCTCCCGGTGAGCCAGATCGGCGTGTCCGGCTGGTGCAGCTGGTGATGACCCAGTCTCGCTCGGCGACCGAGCATAGCGCGTGGAGCTTCCTCAACATCAGCTTAACCACGTCGGCTATGAGGCTGATAACCTTTGCGGGCGCAGCAGATGGCGGCAATGACGCAGGAGTTGATATTATGAAGCTATTTGGAATTGCCGCCACCGCGGCGCTGCTGATCACCACGACGCCTGCTCTGGCTCAGGTAACACCACCGCTGCCCAGCACGTCCTCTGCCAAGGCAGCCGCCGCGGTTGCGAAGTCGCAGGCCAAGCGCGATGCTGCTGCTGCCAAGCGTGCGGCTGCGGCAGAGCGCGCTGCGGCAAAACGCGCCGCAGCCGCTGCCAAGAAGGCAGCAGCTCTGGCGCGGAAGGCTGCTCGCGCCGGCTAACCGGCAAGCAACACTTATCGTTTAGGGCGGGGCTGCTGGTGTGGCTCCGCCCTTTTCGCGTGCAAGGATGATCGATGCGAGAACGCTTTTTGGCGATGCTGCTGCTTTCTTCCCCGGGGGCGCTTTGGCAGCACAGCTCAGCATCAGCTCGGCTGCGAGTCATTCATCCGGGCGATATGGCGCTGAAAAGCCGACCACGGTCACGAGCAGCTCGCTTGGCGCGACCGGAAGCTTGGACGAGTGGGAGGTCAGCGCTACCCTTCCCTATCTGAGCGTGGGTGTAGGCGGAGTGGAACTCGCCGTTGGTGGCGTCGTGATCCAGCCGGACGGCCGCCAAGCGGCGCGTGACGGCTTCGGCGATGCATTCGTCACGGTCGGAAGAACACTTCCGTTGGGAGACGAATTCCCGGTTGACGTTGCAGTCGAGGGGCAATTGAAGCTCCCGACAGGCGCGCGAAAACTTTCCACCGGAAGAGAAGCTGGACGGGGCCTCGATGTTGAATCTTTTCACGCCAATTCGGTTCCGTCTCGCCATTCTTGTCGGCAGGATACCGGTTCTACGGCGACAGCGCGGAGCTTGAGCTCGACAACGGCTGGGCAATCTCTGCTGGCGCGAACATCACGGATGGCGGGCTGACGTTCATCGGATCCTATGATTGGTCTTCGTCGCCGATCGGATTGCCGGGCGCCGAGGAGATGTTCGCGGTCGCCAGCGGTCCGCTCACCCGCAATTGGAACTGGACGCTGTTCGGCAGCAAGGGCCTTAGCGAAGGTGCGGCCGACCTGATGTTTGGCATCCGGGTTGAGCCGCACACTCGGCACCCCTTCACTCAAGAAATAAGCTTCGGCACCTTCAAAAGGGATGTCTGCTTAGGGTCTGCAGCCGCTAGAGACTGCTTTGGCCGTTATGGATCGAGAGCGGATGTTGCGGTTTAGCTCAGCGCGGTGGATCGGGACACCGGCGAAGGATTTTGGGAATATGCTGGATAGGCAAGAACCGCCTGGGAACGGTCGAGCGGCTGCATGGGCCATCGGCGCCGTGGCTCTGTCAGCTTGGTTCGTTGTTCTTTGGCTCATGTTCGGGGACGTGCTTTGAACGTCTGCTTGGAGGACATTGGGAACGGCCTCGAACGGGCAGATCGATGCTGGTCCCCTCGCTCAATGTCAGGAATGGCTCTTCAGCGGACATTTAGCCGAACCCAATCAAGCGCCGAACCTGCCGCATCCGGCCTCCTCCTCCTCCGATGTGCCCAGCGGCAAAAAGCGATGCGTCATGACAACAGGTGCGGACCAGCCGTCACCACTTGGCAGCCGCCATTTCGGCGGAGAGCCTATTTCCCCCGTGATCGCCTTCGGTTAACGGCGAGGCCGATCGACTCTTGAAACGGACGAATGGCGACGGGTAAGATTTCTGGAACACAGGCCGACACAATCTGGGATCTCGCGGACGGCTTCGCCCTGCTGGCACGCAACGCAGCGACCTCGCCGCTGTTTCGCGGTGATGCCGCAGCGCTTCACGCGATCAGCGCCCGCCTCAAAGCCAAGGCAGAAGCCGCGTACCGAACCTCGTCCGCCGAGAAGCTGCAGAGCGCTATGGATAAGCTCGCCAACCAGAAATAATTCCCGGCCGCGGCTCAGGGCAGCGGCTCATCGGGGAAGCGGGGCGGCTGCAAGTCGAGGCGCTTGCCCCTGGTTCGACTGGTGAGATGAAACTGCCGGCAGCGGTCGCAGCGGTAGGGCCTGAGCGGGAGGCCGGAGCGGCGGGCAGCCAGAAGCGCGTCCTGTTCCGACGCGTAACGCGCCTTCTTGACGCAAATGCTCAGCCTTGTGCGCATCCGTGCCTCCGCCCCACGACCTCTCGCCAGCGAGCGGACGGGATTGCGCAACAGCGGGCCGTATGTCGCATCCACTTGGGGAGCGGGCATCGACGTGACGACTCGCCGGCTGACAAGCCGGCAACCGCCAGCATCATATTCTCTCTCGGCTAGACGGAAGTGCCGTCTCACCCCTTGTCTCTCAGACTGTTCTGCAGGCTTGATGCCGACGAGAAGGAGAATTGGTGCAGGAGCATCGTGATCGTGCGCATGCGCGCGCGGATGCTCGCTCTCATTCGGATGCCCCCTTTGACCAGTCATGACCCTTCCAAAGCAGGCTGGATCAGCGCCACCCAAGCGGCTTGCGCTGAATAGACGAGGAGCGCGCCAAACTTGTCGAGGCGGAGCTCGCCGACGGCGACGAGCAGCACCGGCGCGATACCGATGAAGACCGAGCACGCCGACGGCGACGGCACGCCGTGCGTCGCGCGCCAGTCCGAGCGACAGAGCAGGAAGGCGGCGCCCGTCGCGGCGACACCCATCACCGCGAGCGTTTGATCGATTGATCGATCGCCTGCGCCGATCGCAGCAAGCTGGTCAGATCGCCGCCCGCATCGGCGAGCTGGGGAAGGACGAAGCCGTTCACCACCGTGGCCCCCAGGTTCGCGACGAGTGCCACCCCATAGAAGACGCAGCCCGCCAGCACGGCGGGGAGATCCATGCCGCGGCGCAACGCCATGTGGAAAAGGCCATATGCCGCCGCGATCATAGAAATCGAGGACTGCGTGGACCCGCATGATACATGGTATCGCCAAGGGGCGTCGGATGATGCGCCATGGCGGGATCATTCCCACCGAAGCGGTAATGAGCGTTGCTCCGCGATCGGTCCGCCCGTTTGTCATCCCTCATCATCGTTCCTCGCTGTTGCAAAGGCCGGCACCCTGCTAGCAACGCGAAGGTCGGGTTAGATCGAGCCCGCGGCCCGCGTCCGGTTTTCGGACCGCCAACGCGAAAAGTCGGAGAACGGCATGGCAAAGCAGGATCGGAGGGTGGCCCGGACGCGCGCCGCCGTCGACAGGGCGGTTGGCGAGCTGCTGCTCACGGGCGGCGCGGTCAAGGTTGCCGACATCGTCGATCGCGCCGATGTCGGCCGCTCAACCTTCTACGACCATTTTACCAGCGTCGATGACGCGGTCCGCCATGCCCTGGCCCGGCCGTTCGGGCAGTTGGCGGACGCGATCGCCGGCGGCTGCAGTGCCACCGAGCTTTCGCCGCTCCTAGGCCATTTCTGGGAGAACCGCCGCGCCGGGCGGGCTATCTTGTGGGGGCAAGGGGCCGGCAATCGTCGCGGTTGCTCATCGACCTGGTTGAAGCCAGGCTGATCGCGGCCGGCGTGCCGCTGGCGCTCAGCCGCCGGCTGGTTGCTGCGCACCTGGCCGAAGGCGCGTTGGGAATGCTCCGCGGCTGGATCGCCGCTGAAGGTCCGATCGCCGGACGAGCTGGCGGATGCCATCTGCCGCGCCAGCCGCGCCGTGGTCGCCGCAATGTCACAGCGACCCTAAACCAAGGTCATCTCAGGTTGAATCGAGAGCCTGGTTCAAACCTGTTGCCGAGGCGAAGGCGCTTCGATCGAAGACAATTAGGCTCTGGCACCTGAGGTGTCCGCCATGGGCGTAAGCGGGCTCCCGCGAGCCCACAACCGGAAGACGGAATTCTCAGCTGGCCAAAGCGCCTTGGCTCTGCGCTTCTCGCAAAACCTTGGCGAGAGCTTCCACGGAATAGGGCTTCTGGAGCAGGGGAAAGCCGTGGTGCCCCTCTTCGACCAAAACGTGACTGTACCCGCTCGTCAGCACGATCGGGAGGTCAGGCCAACGTTTGCGGAGAGTGCGCCCGAACTCTACGCCGCTCATGCCGGGCATCACCACGTCGGTGAAGACAACATCAAAGTCGTGCTGATCGCCGAGATGCTCCAGCGCTTCTTCCGCGGACGAGGCCAAGGTGGGCTCAAACCCCAGGTCGCCAAGCAGCTGAGTGGCGAAGGCGCCGACATCCTCATTATCCTCCACCACAAGCACACGGCCGCGGCCGCCGTGAGGCGCGGCGTCATGGGCCGACACTTTCCTTAAGGCCAAAGATGGGTTGGCGGCTGGTAAGCACAAGGTGAAGCAGCGCCCGCCCCAGGTTCGCTCTCCACCGAGATATCGCCTCCGGATTGCTTGGCAAACCCGTACACCTGGCTGAGCCCTAAACCTGTCCCCTTGCCCACGCCCTTGGTTGTGAAGAACGGCTCGAAAATCCGCTCGATCTGGTCCTGACTGATGCCGTGACCGGTGTCTTGAACGGCAACCGCGACATACCGTTCGCTCTCGCCGGAGGCAGTAGAGCTTATGGAGATGTTGAGTGCGCCTTCGCCTTCCATTGCATCGCGTGCATTGACGGCCATGTTCACCAGCGCCGTTTCGAATTGCACGCCGGGTCCGCGTTCACGAAGCAGTCGGCGCACTCGGCATCTAGTGCGAGCTTGACGCGAGGCCCCCAGCACAGTGCGCAGCATTTCGGCGATTTCCTTGATGCGCGCAGTCGCATCGAACACCTCGGGCTGCAGCGCCTGCCTCCTCGCGAAGGCGAGCAGCTGGCCGGTGAGCTTGGACGCACGGTCCGCAGTGTCGGAGATCGCATCCACATATCTCTTGCGCTTCTCCTCCGGAAGATCCTGCCCGCGCAGCAGGTCCGCCGACCCCGATTACCGTCAGCAGGTTGTTGAAGTCGTGCGCGATCCCGCCCGTGAGCTGGCCGATCGCTTCCATCTTCTGCGCCCGGCGGAGCGCCTCATGCGCAATCTCGAGGTCCCCTCGTCCGTTCGAGGACGCGCTGCTCGAGGAGCAGCTTGGATCGCTGCGCTGCTTCGAAGAGCCGGGCATTGTCGATCGCGACCGCAGCCTGCCCGGCAAGCCCCAGCATCAGGCGCTCCGAACGCTCGCTGAAGACGCCTGGATCCGGATGCCCGAAGAACAGGCCGCCTATGACATCTCCAGAACGTGAGACCACCGGCACGGCGAGGTAGCTCCGCACGGGGAGGTGGCCCTGGGGCATTCCGGAATGCGGCTCATTCTTGCCGTAGCGCGGATCGGCAGTGATGTCGTCGGAGCGCACGACCCCCTCGCCATCGAATGTTGGTTTGAAGATCGCCGTTGGCCGCGGGTGGCCGAAGCCGTCAAAAGCCTCCCGATCAGCGCCGGAAAGGGTATAGAGCAGCATGCTTTCGCCGTTCTCGGCATGGGTCGTGTAGAAGAACGCCCCGAACTGGGCGCCGGTCAGTTCGACGCCAGCGTCTGTTACGGTCTGCACGACCCGCTCCAGCTCCAGCTCGGCCGACAACGCAGCGCCGGTGCGGTTCAGCGTCTCCAGGATTGCCGATTGCTCTTCGAGCGTCTCTTGGACGACTTTCCGGTCGGTTACGTCAACAATGACCTGAGCGCCCGCTCCGGAGCGCCCGATCGGCCGGCGCTGAACTCGGCCCTGAGCAAGAACCAGCGGATATCGTCCTTTGCGCGAACGTATCGATATTCCGTTTCCACGAACCGCTGTCCGCTCGCAAGCGTTGCCCTTGTCAGTTCCTGAAGCCGCTCACGCTCGCCCGGATAGTAGCGTGCGCGGATCTGCTCGAGCGTTGGGCGCGCGCGTCCGCGGGAAATCCCAGCAAGTGATTGAGCGCCTGCGATGTGACCACGGTGCCGGCTTCGAGGTCCAGCTCCACACGGCCATTCGCCCCGCTTCGAGTGCCAGGCGAAGCTGCCGCTCATGGCCTGCTGTCCTTCTTCGGCCACCCGCTCCGCCGAGATGTCCCTGGCCTCGATGATCGTCCCTACAGTTTTCGAACCTCGTCGCGGATGGGGCTTGCCGTGAATGCAACCGGATAGAAATGGCCGTCCTTGTGGACGAACACTTCTTCCCCTTGCATGTTGTTGTTCTCCGAAAAGGCACGGTCGATCGGACATTCGTGGAGGGAAGGGTGAACCGTCCGGCCTCCTATGATGGATCACGTCGTGCAATGGCCGCCCGCGCGTTTCCTCGAACGTGTAGCCGGTCAGCCGCTCGGCAGCGGCGTTCATGTAGGAGCATTGCTGCTTATCATCCATCAGGAAGATGGCGACGCTGGCATTGTTCAAAACGGCGTCCAGCCGCCGCTCGACGGCTTCCTTCGAGCTGACCGCTTCAGCGGCCGCCGTGACGTCGATACCCTCGGCGAAGATACCGGTTACCTCACCTTCGTCATCGAGGATCGGCTCGTAAACAAAGCTGAAGAACCTGATTTCCTCATGGGCCGGGCCGCGGTTAAACCTGACCGGGACGCCTTCCGCCGTGTAGCGCTTTCCCGTGCGGTAAACCTCATCCAACAGGGCGATAAAGCCTTGTTCGGCCAGTTCCGGAAACGCGACCGACACGGGCAGCCCAATCAGGTCTCTCTCGCCGATAAGCGCGCGATAGGCGGCGTTGGCCACCCGGAATACGTGCCGAGGCCCTTCGACCACGGCGATGCAACCCGGAGCACCCTCCACTAATTTTTTGAAATCGAGTGAAAAGGTCAAGAAAGCACCCGCATTGCTGCCGCACCGGCCTCCTACATTAGACGCCGTTGTAAGCAAGTGGCCGGGCACCCGGCGAAGGAACCCCACCGCGACCAAAATCTGTCTGTTGATCAACACACAGTTTTCAGTCCTCTGGTGCAATCAATCAAGGAAGGCTCGTCCATGTCGCCCATTCCCTGGGATCAACCCGCGACTCTGATCGACCTGATGGCAAGGCGCCGATCATCGGGACGATCCGCGATTGCGCCATGCATTTCGCCATCTTCAAGCCCTTCGCAAAGGCCCAGGCCCGCATCTTGCTGATCAAACCAGTTCATCGCGAAGGAAGGAAAACGCGCACCTGGATCCTCGACCCCGACGAGATCGAGCAACTGACCGAGCGGCTGCGTTCGGAGGGCTGATGGTCCTGGAATCCCCGAGTCACGGACGATCGCGGCGTCTGGCGGCAGAAAACTGGCGGTGGCGTAGACGGGTAGAGCGCCGAAGGAGCCCAAAGGCCATATCATATCCCCGATAGCCACGGGTAAAGGGACGGGCACACCGCCCCCTGAAGCCGCTTGCACCGTCTGCGGAAGGGCGTAGCGCACCCGCCTCGGCCGGTCGGCCCCAATCCAAGAAGATTTCCGGTTGCCTCGTGGAGCAGCCTTCCGCAACAATAGCGGGTCTGTCGCGGAAGAAAGGGGGAAGATCGCCATGCCGCCTTGGCTCGCCGCCGCGCTCCTCATCTCTGCTTCTTGCAAATCGCCGGCCCGGCTGCGGCCGAAACGGGTTCATTCGAGGCCGCGTTGGGCGACTCTTCGCAAGCTGCACCGCGCCGAGATGCGGCGATCGGGCATCGTCGGAAGCAGCTTCTACGTGGTGCGGGACGGCTGCACCGTCGTCGCCGATCATCTGGGCGAGCAGGATGCAGAGGCACGCGTCCCGGTCAGCGCCCGGACCGTCTATCACTGGGCTTCGATCACGAAGACGATGACCGGGATCGCGATCATGCAATTGCGCGATCGCGGCCTGCTGACGCTCGACGATCCGATCATCCGTCACGTCCCCGAGCTTGCCGCGGTTCATAACCCGTTCGGCGACACGAGCGCGATCACGCTGCGCCATCTGATGAGCCACAGCGCCGGCTTCGGAGAGGCGACATGGCCGTGGCGCGACCGCGACTGGCAGCCGTTCGAGCCCAAGAGCTGGGCGCAGCTGGCGGCGTTGCTTCCTATACCGAGGTTCGCTTCCGGCCCGGCACGGCGCTTCAGCTACTCCAATCCCGGCATCGTCTACCTTGGCCAGGTGATAGAGCGGCTTTCGGGCGAGGATTACGAAGTCTATGTCGACAAGAACATCCTGAAGCCGCTGGGCATGCACGCTAGCTATTTCGACCGAACGCCGCCGCATCTCCTGCGCCACCGGTCGCGCAGCTACCACGTCCACAAGGGCAAGCGTGTCGCCGCCCTTCGATGTCGATACCGGCGTTACGGTGTCGAACGGCGGGCTGAACGCGCCGCTGCCCGACATGGCGAAATACGTTGCCTTCCTGCTTGGTGATCCGGTGCGCCGGCCCGAGTACGACCTGGTCCTGAAGCGATCCTCGCTCGAGGAGATGTGGCGGCCCCAAATCTCGGCCGGCGAAGACTTCACCCAAGGCCGAATGGCGGCGACGACGCAAAGCGGACTGTCTTTCTTCATCGACCAGGGCCCGGCGGGGCGCTTCGTCGGCCACAACGGCGATCAAAACGGCTTCCGTGCCTATCTCAGCCTGTGTCCCGACCAGCGGGCAGGCAGCCTGCTCGCGTTCAACACCGAAACGCGCGGCGTCGAGAACAGCGCCCGCAACCGCGCCACCGCCGAATCGCGCATCGCGCTGGCAACCGACAGCTTGTGCGAGGCGCTGGCGAAGCCGAGCGGCAAAGGGTCGACTCGGTCAAGCGGGAGGTGATCACGGCCTCCTGACTGGCCAATGGCTGAAATGATCCCGCGCGACGCTTCGGCTGCACCATGTTCGGCCGCGACCTGCTGTCCCACCCGCTCGGCTCGCTCGCTCATGGCTTCGTCTGCGAGGATCGATGCCCAGCGCGGCCGCGGCCTTGTCGCTGCTGAACCGCGCCGCCGGGTGAACGCGCCCGACGCCCAGATCCTGCACCCGCGCGGCATTGTCGTGCTGGTCGCCGAAAAAGGGAACGACCAGCTGCGGGCGACCCGCTTTCAGCGCCTGGCCCGTGGTTCCGATCCCGCCATGGTGGACGATCGCGGCGCAACGTCCGAACAATTGCGAGTGCGGAGCATAGCCGATCGCCGCACGATCGCCGTCGCGACTGAATGCTCCCGTGCCGGTCAGGAGCACGCATCGCCGGCCGAGCCGGCGGGCGGCTGCGGCGGCCTGGTCGTAGAAGTCGCCGGCCGCCGCCCAGGCGATAGAGCCGAGTGAGAAGACGATCGGCGGCTCGCCGTTCGACAGGAACGCGGCCAGGCCAGGATCGAGTGCCTCCTCGGCACCGCTTTCACCGTCGAAGATGGGGAAGCCGACGACGGGGTGTCGGAAGGGGCATCGGGACAAGGCGGCCCCAGCACGGGCGAGTAGCAGCACAAGGTCTGCACGCGCGTTGCCGACCGATCGATCAGCGGCGCGGCTCGGGAAGGTGCAAGACCGTGCTCACGCCGCACCGCGGAGATGGTGGGCCCGTAGCGGCGGCGCAGAATTTGTCGGACGATCCGGTAAAGCATCCGGTTCCAGGCGCGTCCCAGCGGCCCGTTGGGTGCGTGCCGCATGGCTTCGAAGCGGGGGCGTGGGGCGGCCGCCACGCGGAAAACACGGTCATGGGCTGGAGCACGACTTCCACGAGCGGCAATTTTCTCTTCTCCGCGACGATGCCAGCGCTCAGCGCGAAGATGGAGCCGGCAATCGCGTCCACTCCCTCGGCCAAGGCGTCTAGCGCGGCAATGCTGTCGGCAAGCGAGGGCATCAGCACCTGATCGAGCACGAAGTCGGCATCGGCGATGATGCGGGCGGCAGCTTCGGCCTCCGTCAACCCCGCCGTGCGCAGATATCGGAGAAGGACGGCAAGATCGCTCTTCCCGACAACCCAGCGGCTTCGACCTTCGAGACGTGATCCAGCGGCACCGCCAGAGTCACCGCTGCCCCTGCGGCACCAAGAGCGTGCCCGATCGCGATGAACGGATGCAGATCACCCAACGAGCCGATCGTGACGAGCAATATTCTCACGGGTTCACGGGCCCCATAATGCAACTGTTCCGGGTGTAACGGACATTTGCCCGGCGGCAATTCCTTCCCGCTGTCGATCGTCCGCAGGCGGTGCGAAGGGGAGCATCTACGGGCTTCGGTTTCCACCCATCACGAACGTTCTTGGCGACCCAATCTCAATATGTTTTCGCCGATGCCGCTATGTCCATCGCGGCTTCGCGCGGAGGCAAGGTAACCAAATAGAAGGCGGAATCGGCTAATCGGGGCCTGAGGGGCCGCTCGCGCGGACCGGAAGGAGAACACACGGCAATGGTTGCAGCATCAGCCTTGAGGGTGATGATCGTCGATGATGACGATGGAATGCGCAAGTTGATGCGCCGCACGCTCGAGCGAATGGGCTTTTCCCAGATCTACACAGCGAAGGACGGATCGGAGGGCCTCCAACTGGCACGTTCTCAAACGCCCGATGTCATCGTCTCCGACTATGACATGCCGACACATGCACGGTCTCCAGTTCCTCAAGGCGGTTCGTGACGAACCCGCTTTGGCAAAAACTGCCTTCGTGATGCTGAGCGGTGTTGCGAACGATACGGTGATGCAGAGAGCGGGAGAGCTTGGGGCGAACAGCATCATAAAGAAACCGTTTTTGGCAGCCGATCTGAAACACCGGCTTGAAGCTCTTGTCCACGAGCTAACCGGGTCAAGCATCGAATGGGAACTGCCAAAGCGGGCTTGACGCACCCATCGTTGAACTCGGCCGCGCCTGAGTTCGGAGGAGGTGCGCACCTCCTCCGCTTCTGATGCGGGATTTAGGCCGGCTTTCAAACCGCTCCCGTACCCCATTTTCTTGAGGAGCCGGTGCTGAACCGGCGGTGGAGGCGGCATCGTCTAAAGATTGGCGAATGTCCTGCACGGCAGAAGTCTTCTCATCGCGACGCTCTTCCCGTGCGTTGATGGTGCGAAGTTCCGCCAGGATTTCTTGAAGCGTTTGCCGAATTTTCTGAAGCTGCTCTTCGTTGATGCTGATCTCTCCGTCGCGGGAACCGCGCTCATGATCACGCTTGCACGTCCTTGCAGCCAAGACAACGCAGCCCCAGCCCCAAATCGGCATGACCGCTCTTGATTCGAGCACCGGGCCACCGCAAACCTAGTTCAGGCTCGTGGCTGGGTGCTCCGTGGTGGCCGACGATCTTCATCGACATCGGCCAGCGCTCTGATTTTGATCGGATCAGCTGCCTTGGGCGAGCGCGAACAGGGTGTGGACTTCCCATTTGGCACGGGCTTGCCGCCTTCTGCACGCTTTCTCCTTTTCGTGCGCATCATGGCTGCAAGAGCTTCTGGAATAAGCGAGGCTCGAATATTCTCAGCGATGCAGGAGGTTAGGCGATGGCGGCGAACAGTGAGAAGAGCGGCGGGCGGAGCGGGAGCCCATGGAGGATTGCCGGCTGGAGCCTCTGCGCTGATATTGCTGCACCCTCTGGTCGCAATGCGGTTCACCGACGAGGTGAATTGGGATCCGGCCGATTTCCTGTTCATGGGCGTTCTGCTGAGCGGCGTCGGCCTCGGGGTGGAACTTGCCGTTAGGAACACGGCCAATGCCGCATACCGGATCGCGGCCGGCGGTGCGCTCGTTACGGCCTTCCTGCTTTTCTGGATCAACGCCGCCGTCGGCATCATCGGCAGCGAGGACGAGCCCGCCAACCTGCTGTTCGGCGGCGTGCTCGCGGTGGCTTTCCTCGGCGCAGTCGTCGCGCGGTTCCGGCCAACCGGACTGGCGTGGGCGATGGCCGCGGCCGCGCTCGCGCAGGCTTTGGTCCCGGCGATCGCGTCCACCTTCGGGCTGGCCCCCACCGCCTTGCTATGGTCGGCCGAGGTCCTCGCGCTGACCGGTATCTTCGCCGCGATGTGGCTGCTGTCGGCCTGGCTGTTCAGCAAAGCCGCCGCATGACCGGCGCCGTGAAAGTCTTCTTCGATGGGGGTTGCCGGCCCAATCCCGGCGAGATGGAGACCGCCGTGGTCGCCCGCGGCATTCTCCACCACCGACGGGGCCTGGGCCGAGGGTCAAGCGAGCAGGCCGAGTGGCTGGCCCTGCTGCATGCGTTGCGGGTGGCGAAGGCCCTCGGCGCGACAATGGTGGAGGCGCTGGGCGATTCCGCGTCGGTGATCAACCACGCGAGGGGCGTGTCGAAATCTCAAAAGCCGGAACTCCGGCGCTGCCTCGAAGCCTTCGAGGAAGAGGCTCGCCACTTCGCCTCGCTCCGGGTGAGGCACGTCAAGCGGACGCAGAACCTTGCCGGCATCGCGTTGGCCAAAGCCCGGGACTGGTGAGCCGCGCATTCAGCCGGCGCTCTGGATGCGCCCGTTGTGGACGAACCGCCATCGGAGGGTTCACCCGTAGGCAGAGGTTCGGCTCACCAGGGCCCGACAAGATCCGTCAGCCCGCAATGGGTGGGGAACTGATCTTCAAGTAAGTCCGTCCGGAGGGCTAGTGTTGAACGAAGCTGTCGTTCACTGACAAGCCGGTCCCCCTCTGTTATGCGGCCCCATGACTGCATCTTACGATACGATCGGCGTAAACTACTCGGATCTCAGGAAACCCGATCCTCGTATTGAACAGATGATTTGGCGGGCTCTCGGGTCTGCGAGAACCGTCCTGAACGTCGGGGCCGGCACCGGGTCGTACGAACCCGGCGACCGGCAGGTCACCGCCGTCGAGCCCTCGAGCGAAATGATCCGGCAGCGCGCTGCCTCCGCCGCTCCGGTCGTGCAGGGCCGCGCGGAAGACCTGCCATTCGACGCAGGTTCCTACGATGCTTCCATGGCGATCCTTACGGTTCACCATTGGTCGGACAAAGCGAGGGGCCTCAAGGAGATGCGCCGGGTGACGCGGGGACAAATCGTCGTCCTGACGTACGATCCCTCGTTCCGTGGGTTCTGGCTCGCGGATTACTTGCCGGAACTTATCCAATTGGACGAAGCGCAGATGCCGAGGATGACCGATTACGGGGAATGGCTCGGGCCTGTCGAGATTTCTCCAGTTCCAATCCCGCACGATTGTACAGACGGCTTCCTTTGCGCGTATTGGAGGCGGCCTGCCGCCTATCTCGATCCGCGGGTTCGGGCGGCAATGTCCGCTTTCTGGGCATTGGGCGATGTTTCAGCGGCCTTGGCAAGACTTGAGGAAGACCTAGAAAGCGGCTCCTGGGCGCGGCGTTATTCCAAGCTGCTCGAGCTTGATGAATGCGACTGCGGATACCGCCTCGTCGTGGCAAACTGATACTCCATAATCGCGAACCGAAGCATGCTGTCTGCTTGCCCCGCGAAATTATTGAGCGGGGGGGCAGCGATGCAGCCATAGCTAGCTGTCGGTTGGGGAGGCTAGCCAAACTTACTGCGGACATTCTCAAGCCGTTGCGGGTTTGTCGCCGGACGAGGGAGCAGCCATGAGCACCATTGACCAGTCCGTGCCTGCGCAGACTGACCGCGGAGAGGCACGACCGCCGGAGCTGAGTCACGCGGCGTTGTTCCTGCGCTTCCTGCGGTTCGGAGCGATGGCCTTCGGCGGTCCTGTGGCGCAAATCGCGATGATCCGGCGCGAGCTCGTGGACGAAGAGAAGTGGATCGGCAGCGCCAGCTTCAACAAGCTGCTGGCGGTGATGCAGGTGCTTCCGGGGCCGGAGGCGCACGAGCTTTGTGTTCATCTCGGCATTCGCGCCAAAGGGCGCCTCGGAGGGTTGCTCGCCGGCCTCGGCTTCATGCTGCCCGGCTTCCTGCTCATGCTCGTGCTGGCCTGGGCCTATACGCGCCTCCCGATCAACGGCACGCTGCTGGGCGCGATGTTCCTGGGCGTCCAGGCGGCGGTTCTGGCTGTGATCGTGCGGGCGGTCCATCGGATCGGCGAGCACATCCTCCTCGATCGCTGGCTCTGGCTCGCCGCCACAGGCGCGGCCGCCGCCTCCTTCTTTGGCGTTAGCTTCTGGATCGTACTGCCCGCAGCAGGTGCAGCCTATGCACTTTTGTCGGCGAGGCGATATGCGCTGGCCGCGTTGGTGCTCCTGGTCGCCGGCTTAGCGGCCGCTCTGACGCTCGTTGGCGCGCAGGACGCGGCGAGAGCGAGCGCGGTGGTGCGGGAGGCGGCGCCCAGTGCCGCTGCTTTGTTCTGGGCCGGTTTGAAGGGCGGCCTCCTCACATTCGGAGGCGCCTATACGGCCATTCCGTTCATACGGAACGACACGGTCGGCCGAGGCTGGATGACGGACGCGCAATTTCTTGATGGGCTTGCACTGTCCGGTATTTTGCCGGCGCCGCTCGTCATCTTCGCAACGTTCGTCGGCTGGATCAGCGCCGGCCCCGCTGGTGCGCTTGCAATCACTGCCGGCATGTTCCTCCCCGGCCTTTGCCTTCTCGCTCGTCTTCTACGAGCACCTCGAGGCGGTCGCCGAGCACAAGCGGCTGCAACTCTTCCTTGCCGGTGTCGCTGCCGGTGTCGTGGGGGTGATCGCCGTCACCGTGCTTGACCTGACGCGAACGGCAGCTGGACAGACACCGAACCTGCCCCTGAGCGTCGCAATCTTCGCTGCCGCTCTGGCTGTGCTGTATCGATGGAAAAGCAAGCTCGCCACGCCGGCCGTGCTGGCAATCGGGGCTTTGGTCGGGGCGGTCGCTCTCAACTAGACCAAGATCGCTTCAGGTTGAATCGACCTGAAGCGTGAATCTTGGTCTCAACCATCTGAATAGAGCCAGATTCACGCTTTCGGCGGAAGCGCGAAGCGCTTCCACCTCAAACGATCTGGCTCTAGCGTCGAACTCTGATCCTTCCAGGGGCTTGGAATATCGCCGCGGCCGAACCCGTGCCTCCCAATCGAGGATCAATAGGAGCAGGGAATCGAGAGCCTGATTCACGCTTGGTCGACGAAGCGCAAAGCGCGTCGGCCAAACACGATCACGCTCTTGAGCGGGGAGGGGAACCGATGCAGAGGTTTCTCCCAGGCTACGGCACTCTCACAGACAGGGTTGCTATTCGACCTCCAGGAGAGCGAGGACGCTTTCGCGCGTTTGATTTGCCTGGGCCACCAAAGCTTTCGATGGCTGTTCGATGATCTGTTGCTTCGTCCTTTCGACGAGAGCCTTGTCTTCGATCCGCACATTTGCTGCCATAATCCGTTCGGATGCCATCTGATCGGCGAACCGCTGCAGGGCCGTGGCCGCCGGTGAGTTCATGCTGCGCTGCCGAACGATAAGGTCGCGCAGCCTTTCAGGCATGCGCGAAACCTCCGCCGTCACCGAATAAGTTCGCGTAGAATTGGCGGTGGCCGCACCACTTGGCGTAGTTTCCGGGAGGACGGCGACGTCTGCGTGGTGCTCGCCGACGGGCGTTTGTCTCGCTTGTGCTCGTGGTGCCTGTGTCGCTCGACGGGCTTGAGGATGAGGATGTGGGGCTCTCCTGGGATTCACTCGTGGCCGTCTGGCTTTCGGGATTCTGCTGTTTGGGCTGCCCCCACGTGGCGGTTGCACTAGTGATGCTGCTTACAAGATCGGCCATAGGCTCCTCAGGTAAACCGGTGGAGAATGAGATCATCCGCCGAAAGAGGTTAATAGACGTCAATCGAATTGCTTACGAAGATATTTAGTCTGCTGCTTTCCATCATTTCGCGCGCTATCATCGATAACTGAAGGCGTTCCAGAAGGCGACGGACATATCGCTCAGGAAGTTCCTCGGCCCGATCGGGTACAACCTGCAGCCAGCATCTACACGGGGCGTCCGCTCTTCCACCCATCGCGGCCGCCACTTCCAACCGAAATGGATGTTCTCTATATGTTCGGAAATGGGATTCGGCACCGAACAGCTCACGGCCAAGGCATTGCAGGCGCTCGAAGAGGTGCTGCTTCGTTGCGGGAGGAAGCCGTGCCGAAATGCCTGATGCTCCGCTTCACGCTGGCATACCTCTACAGCGTCTCGCGGGTCGAGCCGGATCTGTTCATCAGATTCTGGCAGACGGTGACTGAGCCGCCGCGACCGGGCGAAAGCGAAGCGATCTGCGCCACGGGACGGCGGCAGAACGCCAATGCGATTTTGAACGGCATCTACCTGCGGCGGACTGGAGCGGCCGTAGCGGCGCGCTCGAACCGATCGGAAATTCGATCCACCGCGGTGCCGGCAGATTGCAAATGCCTGCCAACTGAGCATGATGGCCGCCGATTTGAGGGCAGGGGCGAAATGCGCGGACAGGTTCTTGGGATGGACACCCGTACGGGCGACGGGATTGTGGTGGGCGACGATGGCCGCCGCTATAAGTTCGGACCCTCGGATTGGGCGCATCGCGGCGAGCCGGCGGTGGGCATGTATGTCGACTTCGAAAGCAACGAGACCCGGGCGCTGAGCATCTTCCCAGTGCCGGGCACCTCGCCGCCCGCTCCGGTTCCACCGGCGCCCGCTCGGACCAGCATGACCGCAATAAATATGTTGCGGCGCTGCTCGCTTTCGTACTCGGGACGCTTGGGATCCACCGTTTTTATCTGGGAAGGACGGGATCGGGCATCGCCATGCTCGTGCTGACCTGCACCGTGGTGGGCTTGATCATCTCGGCGCCCTGGGCGCTTATCGACATGATCCGCTATCTGGTGATGTCGGATCGGGAATTCGCCGCCCGCGCGCGCGAGACCGGCTGAGGATTGCTCGCCGGCCCCCGATCTCATCTAACTGGCGCCTCCAACAGGCTCGCGCTCGCTACTGTCCAGGCCCCTGGGCTCTAGAGTGATTTCTCGTCAGGTGGAATCACCCTGACGGCTCGGAAAGCACGGCGATCCGGGGGAAATAGACTCGTTCCGGTTCAGCATAAACGGGAACGAGTCCAGCGTCGAAGCCGCTTCGTCTTCACCTTCACCCGTCCATCGTCGCGCACCGTGCAGGTAAAGCTGCGAGGCGAATATTGACGGCTCCGATAACCGTCATAGTAGCCGCCGCCAAATCCTTCCGCGATGCCATAGACGCGAAAGCTGCGCCGTTTATAGGGCCGCACGTCGTCGACACGCATCCGGCCGTAGCGCTCGACCTGCGGACGGCATGCGTCAATGGCGAACCGCTCCGGGCCGCGGTAGCGAACATCGTTGATGCTTCGATCAAGCGAGTCCCTGACCCTGCCGACGGCTTGCGCTGTATCCTCGACGGTGCGGGCGATCTCGTCAGCAACACGCCCGGCTCTGCTGCGGTCCTGATAAGGGTATTGGGCGAATGCCGGGGTTGCCGCGAGCGCAGAGCTCAAAGCGAAACACAGGGATAAACGTCTTTGCATCACCGTCTCCTTCTACGCCTTGGCCGGATCACTAGCGGCCAAAGAGACATGGCTGCATCAACGATCTGCCTGCCGAATTGTCTCCGAGGAAGGATTGCTCGGAATTGCCGCATGTCCCGATGGGTGGTGACGGGAGTTCGGCCAGAAGCAATCGTCGCCCGTCGGCAAGGAGCGGGGCGGCCGCTCTCCCGGCGGCGGACAGCGAGCTAACGGCCGGCAGGCGCCCTGGATGCTGCTTTCGGGGCTTCCCGAGGGGGAATGGTCCGGATCGTGGAGGCATATTCCGCGACCAGCACGAAGACCCAGAATTCGGTTCCAGCCCATTCGCCCGTGGCAGCGCCCTTCACGAGATCGAGGACAAGGAACACCACGCCGAGCAGGCGAAGAACATGAAGCTGACGGTTGGACTGTCGGCCCGTTGGGTAGCCGTGATCATCATCAAAATGCTCATACCGCACCATAGAATGGACGAAAACAAAGTGTCCGCACGGTAAAAGCCGTCCAGCGCCGCGATGAACCAGAACAGCCGCGACACCGCGTATTGGCTTTGCCGGGTGAGCTGGCACAGCTTGATGATCGGCGGAACGAAGAGCGTCTTGCCGATCCAGAGATCGATCCTGGTGAAGAACATCCCGCCAAGATAGGGGCGGCAAGGGGTCGAGGCCACCCTTTCACCGGCGGGTGCTCTCTCCGCAGCTAATGGCAGGAACCGCTTACAGCAGGGGCGGCTTTACAATGTCACAATGGTAGCCGATCGGCCTCGCCCACTTCTCGGTTCGCTCCGCGTCGCCCCGGTCCGGCAATTTCGCTCCAGGCTCAGAGGGTAACTTCGAGGTCTATGATAGCGCCGCCTGCAAGGGTGAGCGGACCCAAAGGCACGGTTCGCGTGATCCCGCCGAAGTCGGTGCCGGTCAGCCGGAGCTCCACGGCCACGCCTTGCGGAACCGCGTAGCCGCCGGTGGTGGGGAAACGCGTCTGGTCCCGGACGGCCCAAGAGAAAGCGGCTGGGGGCGGGCTGTTGCCTTTGATGGTGCCGATCAGCAGCCACGGGCCAGAGCCGCCCTGCTGAAGTTCCACCCTGACGGGCCCGACGGCGAGCTGCCGGTGCAGCCGCACCGCCAGCCAACCCTCGCTGGGCTTCGGCTTCGGCGTCACCTCCTCGGCCCGCCCGATCCGGCGAAAGCCAAGCGCTTGGAAGATGTTGTTGACGCCGGAACTGCCTCCGGCGAGCACCAGCGCGGTGATCACCTCGCCCACCGGGCCCAATGTATTGGGCGCCGCATCGGCTCGATCCAGGGCAGCGTAGAGCCGATCGATGATGTCCAGATTCAAGCCGGCGACGATGAGCAGCGCAGCTAGGAAGGCGATGACGGTCCGGACGCCGCGGCCGTCGAAGCTCCGGACGAACGGCCGCCAATTGAAGATGATCGCAAGGCCGGATTCGAGAACCACCGCCAGCGCGAAGATGATGAACAGCAGCCTGAACACCTCCGCGTAGACGTCGCGATCAAGCTCTGGGGCAGGTGCCGTGGGATCGGCCCCGCTTTGGGTGCCGCCGTTCCCGTTCACGCCCTCGGTCGGGACGGCCGCGTTGTCCGCTGCATTGGCTGCCGCGTTGGCGGCGGCATTGGCGGCGACGTTGGCGAGGCTCTCCGCCACATTGGCGGCCTTTGCGACCGCGGGCATGGAGAAGGGGGCGCTGCCGGCGGCGACAAGCGCCAATGGCAGGAGGAGATGCCGCCAAGGACGACCGAAGAAGGATCTGATATCAGGCATGTCGCCCCCGAATTTGCCAAACGGACGCTTGCACTCGGCCGAAGCTTGGCCCTCTCGGTCGCCAACTCGCTCCTGTCATAGCTTCCACCGCCTGGAGAAAGCGGTCAAGCAGTTCCGCAGACCGTTGGTTTTGCGGCGATGACGCGGAGGACGGGATGATCGACAGCCGTTGCGGACCATCTGCTATTCATTGGGACGCCCGAAAGCGGACGGGAACTCACCTCTTCAACAACTTCTCAGCTCCAATCGAACCCAAGTTTGGAAACGAATCACCCTTCCTCCGTGAGTGGAGGACGATGGTTGGCTGAGTAGCAAACGGACAAGCGATTCAGGCTGGCGACGACCCTCTGATCAGGGCTGAAGCGCCTTCACAAACGCCAGGTAATTTCCCTCGAACGGATGCCGTCCCACATGGACGCTGTTGCTGGCAAGATCTGCCCAAATTTCGCCTCCTGTTTCACGCCAGCGGCGGCAGAAGGAAATGTCCTCGGACAGGGGGATTCCGTCTTCCTGATCGACTGGATTGAAAAAGCCCCAATTCTCTTGAAGCCCCGGATAAGCATCGGCACCAAAGCCACGCCCCTGAAGCTCGGGGAAGTGGCTGGCCAGTTGCTGAAAGGCCTCCCGCCTGACCAGCATCGCTCCGGTTCCGACGTGCAAAGCTTTTGCGAAGCCGTTAATCACCGACACCCGACCAGCTTCGTCCGCTTCAAGACAGCCGACGAAGTCCATTGCTCGATAGACGAGCAGGGCAGGGTCGACTCCCCGCTCGGCGGGTTGAAGCTTGGACCAATTGTATTCCCGCCTCGGATAGAGGCAGCCCACGACTGACTTGTTGATATCGATCATTCGCTCAATCGCAGCGGACTCGAGCCCTTGGTCCGAGTCCAGCATCAGAAGCGTATCGGCCTCGCTTTCCAAGAACCTTCCGACGATCGCATTGCGGATGAGGCTTATAGTCGCCCCACTCGAGTAGCGTAGCTCGAAGGAGCCGCCCCGGCTGAGCACGATTTTCTGTGCAGCAAGCAGCGTCTGCGCGCCCTCCATGATGATCGTGCCGCTATGAGAAGGAACGGCGACGAACAAATGCATGGGGGTCTCCAGCGAAGGTTGAGCCGCTGATAGCCCACCATCTTCCTCAGTTGAACCGCACTTTGGAAACTAATTACCCTCTGTTCCGGGGAACGGAGGGGGACGTGGGGACATCGTGCGGGGGCGATAGGCTTGAAGATGCCTGATGGGCGCCTTGTTCGCACGGTGCCCTTACGGAGGCGATCGTCTCCGCGATCATTCCCTTGGGCGGCGGTCGGGCGTGTCAAACCTGGGTGATGCTTCGGTCTTCCACGGCATGAGCGTTGGTGACGATGCTATCGTAAACATGCCCGATGTGCCACGATAGGCGGTGATCGAGGTGGACGCTGAAACCAGCTTCATTGACGCGGCGAAAGAAGAACACGTCCTCCGCGATGACCTGCAACCCATCGCCCACCATCTCAAGTGCGAACAGCGGCCCGGGAGTTTGTTTGAGCGTGTGGATTACATTCATGTCGATCAAGCAAAAGCCGAGGCCGAGGTGCCGGACCTGAACCACCTCGCCTCGAGACGCGAGGTCTTCAGTGGTCCAGACAAACTCCCCTTCAAGCGAGACCGCAGTGGGCCAGGTCGGCCTTGAGCGCCTCGCATAATTCACTCCCACCACGGGCAAATTGAGAGACAAGAGCCGGAGCAAAGCATCTTCGGGGAACGAGTGATCGCCGTCGATCCAGAGCAGGTAATTCGCGTCCCAATCCACGGCGTCTTTGACGAGCGTGTTCCGGCATCGCGGAAGCACAGAGCTCCGACGTAGAAACAGCTCGAACTCGGGCAGGGTGGTCTCGCCATTGAAGACGATGGTCGACCGCGCCGTGTACAATAGCATCTTGGCCAGACAGCGGGCATATTCCGGTGTCACGTCCGCATAATGCGGGGTGCAGACTGCAATCTTCATGGGAGGCTCTTGCAAATGGTGACGAGCGCGCTTCTCAGTTAGCCGGAGCCAGTCGCGCATGCCACCGATCTAGATCGGGCGAGCCAGCGGTCAACTGAAACAGCTCCGGCGCAAAGCTTACCGTCCAGCTGGTCTCGATATGGAAGCTGACATCCCATCCGCGGTTGAGCGCCATCCCTGTGGTGAGCACCAGAGTCTCGCGCATTGAGATCGATGGCGCTGCTGGGGAGAAGGACGGCCGCGAACAGATGCATTGAGCTCTCCAGTGGATTCCCCGCAATAACGTCCGGCCACCTCAGGTTGAACTCCGTTTTGGAATCGCCCCATTGCACAAGCGCCGCCAAGAGGCGCACAATCCGCCAGTCGGAAGCGGGACAGCGCCTCCTTCGAGATCGGAGGAAAGATGAGAACATTAGTCGTGGCGGCCGCTACCGCATTGGCCGCGATCGCCCCAGCTTCTGCCCAGCAGCCGTTGGCAGCCGCGCCCAGCATGTTCGAGGCGGTGCGCCGCCGGCCGATCGAGGGCAAGNAAGCCGTTCCTGTGCCTGTCGTGGGTCGTCACCCCGAACTACGCCGACCCGCACGTCGGCAAGGTCATCAGCGCCCAGTTCGGGGAGGCCCGCGCCGCGCTCTACGGGTCGACGGCGGAGGTCCCGAAGCTCGTGGAGGCCCACACCGGCGAGGTGCTCGACCCGGAGGCCCGGGACGAGGACGAGGAGCCCGACGACGACGAGCCCGAGGAGGGCGGGACGCTCGACGTGCCCGCCGCCGAGGCCGAGATGACGCTCGACCTCTCCGGGCTGGACAGCGTGCTGCCGCCCGACGAGACGATCACCGACGCCGTCGTGGTGCCCCCGAGGCCCGACAGCGCGATGAAGCTGGGCAACGCCGGGCCGTGGGGCGGGATGACGATCGACAAGGTCGTCGCGGACCCCCGCGGCCGCGCCTGGCTGCTTGAGCGGGTCGGGATGCTGGCCGGGGCCGGCCAGGAGCACGTCCTGTCGTGGCTCAGCATAGCCGACGAAATGGTACCGGTCGTGCCGCAGCGTGCTGCGGCAACGCTCGAGGAGGCGCGGGCTGCCGCAAAGTCGTCGGTCGCGCTCCCCAACGAAGGGACAGATCCTGAAGGCTACGGTGTCTACTCGCAACCTGGGCAAGATGACGCGCGGTGGATCGGCGAATGGAGGAACATGCGGCCGCCGTGGCAATGCCGACCAACTCTTCGCGATAACCAAGACGGATCGAGACGAAGCCAGACGACCAGGGGGAGCCAACCATCAAGGCTGTGCGCTATATCGCGCCGATGATGTTCAAAGGACGGCGGGTGTACGTTAAGCTAACAGCCAAGGAGACGACTGGCCCCAATGAGCCGAACCCCGCTCTACACGACGAAGCTGTAAGGGTGACCGCCGATCGGACGTCTGCACCCGGACGGAACCGGAATGCAGCCCCCACGGGCTCCGAGGATTATATACCGAAAAGACTGACTCTCGCGTGCTGTCCCTTGCCGCGCTGCTCTACGGTGACCAAACCACCGTCTCCATACTGGAAAACAGTGACCTGGCTTTCTCTGGGCCCTGAACCACGTCGATAGATTTCGCCGAACCCCTTGTTGCTGGGGTCGAGCAAGTGGACGCGCCGACATCCTCCGACTGAGTGATGCGAGAGATAGCGGGCCGCGACCGCGGGCATCTGGGAGGCGCGGCTTTCTACCATTGCGCAAGCGCCGCCAAGAGGCGCACACTCCGCAGCACAGTGGGAAGCCGGACAGCCCCTTCTTCGAGATCGGAGGAAAGATGAGACTATTGATCGTGACGGCCGCTGCCGCATTGGCCGCCATCGGGCCGGCTGCTGCCCAGCAGCCGCCGGCAGCCGCGCCCGGTGCGGCGGCGGCACCAAGTGCGGCAGCGCCTCAGCCGTTCGAGGCCGGAAAGCCGCTCGGCGTGACGATCGAGGGCAAGTACAGCCCGATGTCGCGGAACGTGAAAGTCTATGGCGGCGTCGTCAGCGCCGAGAGCTGCTCCTACGACGCCGGCCGCAAGCTCATCATGGTGGTCAATCGCGGGGCCGCGCAGAACGAGGCGCCGAACGACGGCTTCGTGTCGCTGCTGAACCCCGACGGCTCGGTCCACACCGCGCGCTGGATCGGCGTCAACCGCAACGGCCTGGTGCTCAACCAGCCGTTCGGAAGCGATATCCACGCCGGCAAGCTCTACCTTGCCGACAGCGACGGCGGCACCGCGGACGGCGCGCCGCGCGTGTCCGTCATCCGCATGTTCGACGTCGCGACCGGCGCGCCGTCGGGCGAGATCAAGGTCCCGGATTCGCAATGGTTCAACGACATCGCCGTCGCGCGGGACGGAACCGTCTATGCCACCCAGACGGGGAGCCCAGACGGACAAACGCCGATGCGCGTCTACAAGGTCAGCCCGGACGGCAAGGCGAGGGTGCTGATCGACGGCGCGCCGCTGTCGCTTCCGAACGGGATCGCGATCGACAATGACGGCAATCTGGTCGTGGTGAACATGGGAAGCACCGCCGTCTTCACCTTTTCCCCGAACGGCGCCCTCATCAAGACGGAGCAGGCGGCGCAATCGGGCAATGACGGCCTGGTGATCATGCGCGACGGCACGAAGTACATAAGCAGCGTGCGGCTCGGCGGCGTGCAGCGCATCCGCCCGGGCCGCCCGGCCGAGATCATCGCAACCGGCATCCCGAGCGCGGCATCGATGTGCTTCGATGCAGGAGCAAACCAGCTCGTCATCCCGATGAACCCGAACAATGCGGTGGCGTTCGTCAAGCTCTCTGAAGCGCGGCCCGGGTTCGATGGGGATGCCGGCCGGAGCCGCTCCTCTTCCCGGGACGTCCGGAACCATCGCCGGCCCTGCAGCTTTGGCATGGAGCCCCGGATTGCTTTTGCACCGCCCCGGAAAACATAGGAGATCATCGATGCGGGCTTTGATGACCGCCGCCGCCCTTACCGCGCTCATCGCTTGCGGAGGTGCGGGGGCACAGAACCAGCAATCCGGCAATCTGGCGCCGGGCGGAGGATCGAAGGAGCAGAGCCGGCCGCAGCAACAGGCGGCGGGGCGCGGCGCTCCGGTGGAGACCGGCCCGAAGAGCGTCCCCGAATTCCAGCCCGCCTTTGCCGGCCAGACCCGCGCGCCGGCGGTGAAGACCCGCACCGCATTCCAGGTCACGGAGATTGCGAGCGGCTTCAACAAGCCCTGGGCGATCGCTTTCCTGCCGGACCGCCGCATGCTGGTGACCGAGAAGCCGGGCGGGCTCCGGATCGTGACCCGGCAGGCGCCAAGTCCGCGCCGGTATCGGGCCTGCCCCGCGTGGACGCGCGCGGCCAGGGCGGCCTGCTCGACGTGGAGCTCGCCCCGGATTTCCGCCGCAGCCGCCAGATCTATTGGACCTATTACGAACCCCGCGAGGGCGGCAACGGCCTCGCAGTCGCGCGCGGACGGCTGGTCGATGGCCCGCAGCCGCGGGTCGAGAATGTCCAGGTGGTGTTCCGCATGCTGCCGACGCTGGAATCCACCCTTCACGCCGGCGGCCGCATGGTGTGGGCTCCCGACGGCAAGCTGTTCGTGACGCTTGGCGATCGTTCGATCCTTCCGGGCCGCGTCCAGGCGCAGCGGCTGGACAGCCATTTCGGCAAGATCGTCCGCATCAATTCCGACGGCAGCGTACCGCGCGACAACCCGTTCGTCGGCCGCGCGGGCGCGCGGCCCGAAATCTGGTCCTCGGGCCATCGCAACGTCCTGTCCGCCGCGCTCGACGGCCAAGGCCGCCTTTGGGAAGTCGAGATGGGCCCGCGCGGCGGCGACGAGCTCAACCGGCCGGAACCGGGCAAGGATTATGGCTGGCCCGCGATCGGCTATGGCGAGGAATATTCGGGGAAGGCGATCCACAAGGCGACCCAGGCCCGGGGCCTGGAGCAGCCGGTTTATTATTGGGATCCGGTGATCTCGCCGTCGGGCATGGCGATCTATTCCGGCAGTCTGTTCCCCGAATGGCGCGGAAACGTCTTCATCGGCGGCTTGTCCAGCAAGGCGCTGGTGCGGCTGGTGATGAACGGAGACCGGGTGGCAGGCGAAGAGCGCCTGCTGACCGACCGCAACGCCCGCATCCGCGAAGTCGTGCAGGGGCCGGACGGCGCGCTTTACGTGCTGACCGATGCAGAGAATGGAAGCTTGCTGAAGATCACGCCGCGCAGATGATCCGGGCCTGACGGCACGACGGCACGGCTGCCGATCGGCGCTACGGTCGGGCGGGCCCGCTCTTCAGCGAGACATTGTTCGAGACATCGGACCCACGGCTATGCCCGGCGAGGGGCGAACCGCAACAGCAAACTCGCGACGCCGGTGGTGCTTGCGATCGGGGCTACGGTCGGGCGGTCGCCCTACTTAGCGTCGAAGTCCGATATCAGGGACGCTATGCGCTATCGCCACGGCCGGACCGTGTTCCACTGGACCTTGATCGGATCAGGCTGGATCAGCCTGATCCCTGAATCAAGGTCTCAGCCATATGAAAAGGGCCTGCTTCACGCCTTCGGTGGAAGCGCGTAGCGCTTCCACCTCAACCGATCAGGCCCTAGGGATTATACATGAACGCCCGCTTCGCCATCACCCTCGCCGCCAGCTTCTTCATCGCCACAGGCGCTTTTGCCGCCCCGAATTGGCAGCAGGTGGACGCTGCATTCGGGCGTAGCGGAGCAGCACAGGCCGGCGGAGTGCACCGATACAGCTTTCCCCGGTCCGACCTGAATGTCACCCTGGACGGCGTTCGCATTCGGCCGGCCCTGGCGCTAGGATCATGGGTCGCATTTCAGCCTCACGGTAGCCAAGCCATGGTCATGGGAGACTTGGTTTTGCTTCATGAGGAGGTGAACCCGGTGCTCAGCCGCCTGCTTCGGTCCGGGCTGACCATCACGGCGCTCCACAATCATCTGCTGCGCTCGGCGCCAGGCACGATGTACATGCATATCCACGGCCACGGCGATCCCGCACAGATGGCGGCGGCGATCAGGGGGGCTCTGGAACTCACTCGCACACCCTTGGGTCAGACAGGTACTGCCGCGACCGAGCCGATGCCTCTCAATTCAGCCGGCGTGGACCGCGTGCTTGGAGCTACCGGGAAGGTCAACGGTGGAGTGCTGCAATACTCCATTCCGCGCCAGGAGACGATCAAGGACTCCGGGATGGAGGTTCCTGCCTCGATGGGCCTCGGCACGGTTATCAACCTTCAGCCCACCACAGCCGGCCGAGCCGTTGCGACCGGAGACTTCGTGCTTACCGCTTCAGAAGTGACCCCCGTCCTGCACGCCCTGCGAGAGAGCGGTATCGACGTAACGGCGCTTCACAACCACCTGGGTCAGGAGGAGCCGCGCCTTTTCTTCATGCACTTTTGGGGTAACGGCGACGCTATGGGCTTGGCACGAGGCCTGAAGCGGGCGCTCGACAGCACGAATGTCGCGGTGGCGGCCCGAACGGGAGATTAGCGGGACGGGTCACCAAAACCAGGCGTTCGATGCGGAGCTTTCGACGAGCGCCACGGCTGCTGGCACGCTCCGTGTACAAGAGAAAGGCCACTTCGTGGAGGCATGCGGGCATCTCAGTCGTTCCGGACTGGGATGGCACTTACGCAAAGCCGACGTTCATCCAGCTTGCGCTGCTACGTCTGGATTTGGCGGATTGTAGACAGCAAGAGGCAGTGCGATCAACTGCGCCTTGAACAGCGAAGCAGCCGCCACCCAACGCTTAGAAACGTTCGTGGGCTCCATGCTCGGCTTGCCTGGGCGTGCGGCAGGGGCAGGGTAGCGTCCCCACTTTCGACCTTGGAGAACCAAAGCTGAAGTGGAGGAGCGGCAATCGGCGGCTGGCCTGATGATCGTCAGATATTTCTTGTGAGGACCGCACCTGCTGCCGCATTTGGTGGCTGCAATTGTGGGAAGGGGAGCATGGATCTCACTTGTACGATCGAGGCGTTGGAGAATGCGTGGATGCGGGCCTGGGTGGCTCGAGATGTTCGTTCGTTGAAGGCACTCACCTCTCCCAGTTCAGAATGGTAGCAGGGTCGCAGCCGGCGGTTCTCCTCGATGCAAAGAGCTGGTGGGAGGCAGCAACAACGCGGTATCTTTGCACCTCCTACAGCTTCTCGGACCTGTACGGGCGGGAGATCGAGGGCACCGCGATTTTCGCGACGCGCCTCCATTTGGAAGCCACGGTGGACGGACATGCCTGGCCTCAAAAGTTCTGGATCACCGACCTTTGGCGCAAGTCCCCTATTCGGCGTAAATGGCAGATGATCGAGCGTCATCTATCGCAACCGATCCAGGATCCGCAGGTCGGTCCGGCCGTTCGCTCGCTTCAGCTTTGGCGCTAGGCCCGCGACAGCGGCCGATCCACAAGACCATCCAGGCCCGGGGTCAGGGCTGAAGCTTGAGCAAAGCCCCACGGTGGCCAATGCGATCCGCAAATTTTCCGCTTCCACCATTCCTGATCTGCGAGCCGAAACAAGGTCGCCCGTACCTCTTGCACCGAAGCTACAAATGTAGCTAAACTACAAAAGTAGCGGAGATGATTCGGATGTTGGATACCTTACCGCCGCGAGAGCGGCAGATCGTGGATCTTCTTTACTCTCGGAGCGAATCGACCGTCGCGGAGATCTGCGCGGCGCTTCCGGTCGAGCTCAGCGCCTCGGCTGTGCGCGCGATGCTGACGCGCCTGGAGGGCAAGGGCTTCGTTCGCCGCCGACAGTCCGACAAGGGCTATGTCTACGCGCCCGCGGTTCCCGAGGCCACCGCGAAGCAATCTGCGCTGAAGCAGGTCGTGCGGGTCTTCTTCAACGGTTCTCCGGTGGGCGCGGCGAGCGCGCTGCTCGGTATGTCCGAACGTCTCGACGACGAGGAGCTGGATGAACTGGAACGGCTGATCGCCGACGCGCGCAAGGGGAGATCCAGATGACATATGCATTGCTCATCGAGATAGCGTGGAAGTCGGTCGTCACCAGCGGGCTTGCGCTGCTGCTCCTCGCGCTGCTGAAGAACCGTAGCGCCGCCGAGCGGTCCTGGGTCGCGCACGCGGGTCTGGTCGCCACGCTCCTGCTTCCCGCCGCGGTCATGCTCCTCCCCGATTGGGCGGTGGAGGCTCCCGCCGCTTTCCCGGGCACCGCCTTCGAGGCGGATCCGACGACTGCTGCCGCGCCGCTCGCGCTCCCCGGAGCGATATCTTCGGATGAGGCTATGATCGGGACGGGACCCGACCTCTGGGCGCTGTCCTTTTGGGCTTATCTGGTTCCGGCAGCATTGCTTCTGCTCACGACGCTGGCGGCGGTGCTTCGGCTGTTCGCCCTGCGCCGCCGTGCCTCCGTGCTGGTCGAGCAGACCTGGGTCAGCGCTCTTGCCCACGCCCAGCGCCGCATGGGTTTCAAGCACGGCACGGCTCTGCTCGTCAGCAACGAGCTCGCATCTCCGGTCAGTTGGGGCGTTCTTCGGCCGATCATCCTCCTCAACGAGGAGGCAGTCGCCTTGAAAGGCGAGGCGGAGGCGATCATCGCCCATGAGCTGGCGCATGTGGCGCGGCTCGATTGGGCCAAGCTGCTCATTGCGCGCGCGGCGACCGCGATTTTCTGGTTCAACCCGTTGGTCTGGATACTCGCCAGGGACTGCCACCAGCTGCGGGAGGAAGCGGCAGACGACGCCGTGCTGCGAAGCGACGTTCCCGAAACCGACTATGCGGCCCTGCTGGTCGGCGCAGCCCGCCATGAAAATAATGGCGTCCTGCTCGCCGCGCACGGCGTCGCGCCGGGAAGGACGTCGCTGAAGCGGCGGGTCACCCGTATCCTCGACACCAGCCTCTCACGCACTCCTGCCCGAGGTGCCTGGGCGGCCGGTTGCTCGGCCGGGGCAATCCTCATCTCCGCCCCGCTCTCCGCTCTGACGCCCGTCAATCCGGTGCCCGCATCGCTCGCGTCCGCCGAAGCCTTGGCCGCACCCCTCCCGATTGCTTCGGTCGGGGTTTCGACCCCGGCGCCTCTTCCCGCGCCCACTGCAGTGATCACCACCTCTTCCGGCGGCTCGGCTCGCGCTAGGGCCCTGGTGCTCACTTCCAGCGCTTCCGCAGCCGCTGCGGAGATCGCCGAAGCGACCGCATCCGCGGCCTCCCCTCTGCCGCCTGTGCCTCCCACGCCGGTTCCAGCCCCGCTCGCGCTCGCCCGCTCGGATCGGCTGCTCTCTCCCGACATGCTGGTGAAGATGAGGATCCATGGTGTCACCCCGCAATATGCGCAGGAGCTGGCGGCGATCAGCCCACTTTATGCCGATTTGAGCCCCGAACAGCTCGTCTCCTTCCGCATCCATGGCGTGACGGCCTCGCTCATTCGGGAGCTGGCCGAGCTCGGCTATCGCGACCTCACGCACCGCCAGCTTTCCAAGATGGCAATCCAGGGCGTGAAGCCGTCCTTCATCCGCGAAATGGCTGCTCTCGGCTTCAGGAGCCTCAGCGCCGAGGAGCTTACCAAGATGCGGATCTATGGGGTCTCACCCGCTTATGTCCGCGAGTTCAGGAATGCCGGCTATCACGACGTGACGGCGCAGGAACTCATCAAAATGCGCATCCACGGCGTCACGCTTGAGCCAAGGCCGCCGACGCCGCCGACGCCGCCTGGCTCGGATCCGTAAGCCTCAGCCAACCAGCAACGACAACCACATCGCCCGAATCCATGCCACGGTCTCCCCGGAGAGATCGAACGGTCAGCCACGCCCGGTGCCCTCGCAATGCTCCGGTGAAACAAGGGGAAGTCAGATGATCCGTGAAGCTCTTACTGCCGCCGCCCTCGCGCTTGCCTCGGCGGGAGCCGCTCAGTCGCAGGGTCTGCCGCCGATCGAATGGACGATCGGGCCGTCCGGATCGCAAACCGCCGTTCCGACGGTCCAGCTCACGCTCAGCTACCGGACGTCCGGCAAGGGCTTGAACATGAATTCCAGGGCCTGGCCGCGCGCCGAGCTCCAGGGATTGAGCCCCGCTCAGCTCGCCTCCCCGGAAGGGGCCCCGGCGCGCTTCCGCATTGCGCGCGAGGCCGGCACTCTCGACTGCGAGGGCATGGTGCGCCGGGAGAGAGGCACTGGCGAATGCCGCTTTTCCGCCGATCCGGGCTTCGCCGCCGCGCTGGAGCGGCGGGGCATCGGCCGGCCGACGCTCCGCCAGCAATATCAGCTCGCGGTGCAGAACGTAGGCATGCCGCTGGTCCAAGAACTCGAGCGGCAGGGCTATGAGCGGCCTGGCATCGATAAGCTTGTGGCCGCCGGCATTCACGGTGTGAGCGTCACTTATCTGCAGGCGCTGGACCAATCCGGATACCGGCTTCGCAGCCTCGATAGTCTCCTCAGCTTCCGGATCCACGGGGTGACGCCCGACTATATCCGCGAGCTTGCGGCGCTGAGCCCGCAATACCGGAACCTTTCGCCGAAAGAGCTGGTCAGCATGCGCATTCACGGCGTTTCGCCCGAAAAGGTGCGGGGCTATGCGGCACTGGGCTACCACAATCTCAGCCATGCGCAGATCCTCTCCATGACCATCCATGGCGTTACTCCCGCCTACATCAGGGGGATGGCGGATGCGGGATATGGCGGGCTCAGCGCTGAGCAACTCGTGAGAATGCGGATCCATGGCGTCACGCCTGCTTATGCGCAGGAGTTCAAGGCGCGCGGCTACGCTTTGCCGAGCGGAGATCAGCTGGTGAGGATGCGAATGTCCGGATTCCGCCCCAGAGCGAAAAATCGGCAGGATTGAGCGGTGACGGGCAGTCTCGCCACCCCGAGGGAATTCCTCACAATGTCCGCTCGCGAACAAAGACTGGTCGAAAGCGAACAGCGTTGGAGCTCCTCGTCCACTGCCGGCCCGACACCTCCACTGTCGGTGCTTGGCACCGCTCTTGCAGGTGCAGCCAGGTCAGGGGGCGTTTGATGTCGGATAAAGATCGGGTTGTTGCTTTGCAGGTGCGTCGGGGGCGGGGTGGATTGGCTGCGCTGCTCGGCTGCGCCTCGATGATTGGGCTGGCGGCGCCGCTGCCGGCATCGGCTCAAGACGCGGTTCCCGAGACCGGGGATGCTCCGGCGCCCGTCGCCACGCCGGTGAACGGCAAGCGGGTCTACACGCCTGCCGACTTCGCCCGCTTCGCGCCNACTCCGGGCCGTTGCAGACGCCGGTCGCGGATGTCCGCATTCCACCCGTAGCCGAGGTTCAGGGAACGTCTGCGACCGACCCAAAGCAGACAATTGACCGTACCTTCCATTCATCCGAAGCTTCTCTAATGGTCGAGATCACCTGGCGCTTGGCGAGCAAGACAGATGCCGCTTCAATCGCTGCAATCCACGTTGCAAGCTGGCGTGACGCTTATTCGTCTATCCTCGACCCAGAGTTCTTGGCGAGTGCAGTGGAAGCTGATCGACTTTCCGTATGGAGCATGCGGCTGACGGCCCCAGAAGCAGCGCAATTAGTGCACATCGCCGAAGACGCGAATAGCACACCGGTTGGCTTCATCTGCGCCTACCGCGAGGCTGACCCCCACTGGGGAACCTTGGTAGATAATCTGCACGTCCTACCCCACATGCGCGGACGCGGCATCGGTGAGCGGCTTTTGCGCTCCGCTGTCGAACAACTGAAGCATCAGGGCAGCCAAGGCGGACTGCATCTTTGGGTCTTTCAATCGAATGAGGCAGGACTCCGCTTCTACAGGCGATTGGGCGGCCAAATCGTGGAAGGTGATGTTTCTCGGATACCTGCTGCTAATCGCGCAGCGGTCTTGCGGCTGCATTGGCCGAGCTTAAACGTTCCTTAGTCGCGGGCCCTTCAAAATGTCCGCAATCCACCCAAAGCAGGCATTCAGACCTTTGCAGCGAGGAAGTGAAGCACGTTCGCTGGTCCCTCGATCCGCACTTCCGCACCCACTTTTTTGATTTCGACGAAGTTATAGGTCCACCGCATCCATCGCGGATTGGTGGCACCCAGTGATTGTGCTCCGGATTGTATCTGAAGGCAATCGACTGAAGTGCTTCGATGATCAGCGGAACTCGCTCTCTGCCGATTACAAAATAAGCCGGTCTGGCTAGATAATTGACGGCAAACCCGCCGGCCGCACCGGCCGCCGTTGCCCCGAGCGCTGCCTCTGGATCAAACAGCCAAACCAGGACGAACACGCCTCCCACCAGGGCGAGTGAACCAAGTGCCTGATCAGCCGAGTAAACCGGCACCAATCCGCGCCACTGACCCCCCTTCGAGAGAATGTGGTGTCGTTCGGCCATGGCGCTTTATGAGCTTCGGCAGTTAAGAGCCAACGTCCGCTTTCCACCCATTGCAGACACTCAGTGCAATGTCTGCTTTCGACCCATAGCGGACATTCGTGCATCGCCGTAAAAGCGCCGGGTGAAACGGCTCGAGAAGCTCCCGCCCGCCTTCAAGCGCTATCAGAAGATGCTGGGCGTTCTGGACTTTGCTGCATTCGAAGATGCGAGCGCGACGACGGAGGACGTCCTTTCAGCGATTTCGCAGCTATTCTCCGGGGCTCGCAGGTTCGACGTCGAGAGACTGCGCGAATTGGGGTGCAGGCGCATCAGAGAACGACTTTTCTTCGGCGAGTGGTATGATCTGCAAAGCGGGAAGCTGCTGAAGCTCGGCAACTACACGACCGCTGACGGATCAGAGTTGCAGAACCCCACGCTGAAGAAGCTCGACGGCGTGAAGATCATGTCAGGAGCAGCTCCCTGCCCGGACGCTGGTGCCGGAGGGCAGTTCGCATATGCCTTTTCAAATCCGCCTTACGGCATGCGAGGGCGACCCACTGAGATTCAGTCGGTGTTCGAAGAGGTTAGGGACTTCATCCTCCCGCCGATGCACCGGGCTGAGATATGCGACTGGAGCAGCCCGAAGCTGCCGGAGGTATCGGCCTACTTTGCCGCCGGTATGGAATGGTGGGGCGTCTTCCTGTTCAGCATATACATCCCGGCCGTCCAGAGGCTTACGATCGTCGCGGCTTCCACTAGCGATTAGGTGCGAACGTCCGCTTTCCACCCGTTCCGGACATTCGCCGAGCGTCGCCGTTCGACCCATTGCGGACATTCGCTAACGACTCGTTCCCTGCGGATCACTTCCTGTGAGCAACGCGATGAGAAGCCGTTTCACCATCGACCAATATCGTCGTCGCGGCTCCGTTGCTGCACGGTCCGCAATGGCTCGCCTGAAGGCTAACAGCCTAAAAGCAAGATACAGGTCCCGCTCGTCGGCACTCACCACCACTCCTCGTGACCACGCATTCGCATAGTAAATCCAGTGGTCGCCCGCCTTCTCAAAAGCCGTAGCCAAAATCCCACTTTGCCTTTTAGCCATTCGGAAGATGTATCCCGACGCATGTCCGCTTTCCACCCATTGCAGACATGCAGCAGATATCACAGCTAGGCTGCTCCCGCCTCTTTGAGTGCGGCCACAAACCTTGCCGGATCGCGGACTTTCAGCTTCAAATCGCGCCCATCCCGACGTGAAATGGTCACGTTGCTTCCCCACGATCTGCTGGCACTCACTTGCGTAATGGCCGACCGTGAGACGTTATGTTCCATTCCATAAATCTCCGGAAGGAACATGAGATTGAACGGAAATCTCGGCGTGACCACAAGCGCGTCTGGAGTAACTGCGACAATGAGGCAGTTGCTCGCCATGCCGCCAGATGCGCTTCGCTCTGAGTAGAGGGCGTTTTGCGGAACCCTCGGGATAATTGGTTTGTCCCGCCCCCTCCGAACCACAACCGAAAGCAGGACCCAAAAGGCGATCCAAACTGGCGCGAGCCAGAAAAGCCACTCAGGGAATTGGTCAGCGTCCATGCAACTTCGATAGCCACCGAAATGTCTGCTTTCCACCCATTGCGGGCATTCGGCGGCAGCGATGCTATCGTAGACGCATGTTCAGAAAGCTCTACGCTTCGTATCATTGGGTAAGAGCACTCCGGGCAGCGGATGCGAATGATGAGGACGGTTCTCTCCGGGCTCTTTCCCACTTAGACAGGGTCGAACGACTGACTGGGTTGCGGCCCTCCCAAGCTGCTTTCAAGGCTCAGCAACTCATCGGGGTTCGGGATTTTTCATCAGCGGAGGCACTATTTTCTGNAGCGCAACCGCCTGATCGGACCGGTCTTCTCCCTCAACATCCGCGGAACGTTCTGAGCGTACTGCCTGGCGACTTGAGCTCCGCGTTTGAAGCTGGTTGAGGGCTGTTCGTGTGCATGCGTAGCTTGCAACCGCAGCCACCAAACTACATGATCGCGTTGTGGAGGGGACCAAACCTGGGGAGGGTAGGATGACAGATGACACAGATAAACGTTTGGAAGGCGTCGGAGGCTGGCTTGCCTTTTTAGTAATCGGCCTTCTCGTTTTCACGCCCCTGCGTGGTTTCGCGGCTTTCGGACAGCTCTCATTGGTGGCTGATAAGGAGGGCGCTAATCTGCCTCAGCTGGTATACAACATTGAAGTCCTCAGAATCGCTTTGCAGGTCGCCATCGCCGGGTTCGCGGGAATCAAACTATACAGGAGTCGCCACGTTGATACCGTTCCCTTGGCGATTACTATTCTCTGGCTCGCTGGTCCAATCTTGAACGCGCTGGACTTTGTCGCTGTCTCGTGGCTTTTAGATGAGCAAGTACTGAACGGCCAGCGCCTAGGCGTGATGATCGGATCTGTTCTGTGGGCCTCCGCCTGGACCGCGTATCTCCTCAAATCCAAAAGAGTTAAAAACACATATCGGTTCATTACGGTCGATGAGTACGAAAATCTGCGCGGGCGCTGATGCGGCCTGAGGTCCTTGTTGGGAGGGGAGCCGAGGTCCGGCCTAAGCCATATTCTCTGATCGTGACGGTCTCGTGGCATGCTTCAGGATGACTCTCGAGGTTGATAGCCGGGGAGGCAGAAACTATGGCCACCGAGGTGGCGGCAGGACAGCCCAGAGCAAGGCAAAAGATCGATGTCACTTAAAACTCAGCCCTTGATAAACTGCGAGTGCTTAAATTTCCCCCGATCTGTTTGATTAGTTCCACAGTATACCCCTGGACCCCGCGGTCATCTCGCGTGAACTCAAAAACCTCGTCAGCTTCATTGTATCGGGTTTCCGGTCCAAACAACTCTGCCTTCCCTCGCCAGACACGCCCCGTAGCGTATTTGATCCTAGCTGATCCTAGTGGAACCTTCGTTCGTAGGGTCTGTCCTGCCTTGACGAATAGGGTCAACATTGTCGCACCGGTGTCGGCATCGACTATTTTAACGTAGTACTGTTCGTCACCTACCGGGGTGCCTATTCGGAGCGGTGCCACTCGTGGAGCCGTTGTGAGAACTTCGTGAACGCCTTGCTTAAGAGAGGCAAGTGCCTGCTCGTCCGATGGTGCCTGCGCCGATTGCTTCTCTTCGACTGTAGCCACCGGGTGGTTTCCTTCTGCCGCAGGTAGCGCCGACGGAGGAACCTCAGCTGGAGGAGCCGTGGAACTTAGGTCAAACGGCAGCGCCACCAGAACAGCAAGAGATAGCGCCAACGCCAGGCCCAGCGAATAGCGCATCGGGAACGCCGCTCGCCCGAGCCGTTCAAGAGAAGACGCCGGAAGTGTTGCCCCGCATCGACCACACTGTGCTTTCTGCCAAAAAGTATGCTTAGCAAGCTCATTGGCGGTGGCACAGGCGGAGCAATCTACCAACCAAATCATCTCGCTCACTCCGGTGTCCTAGTTGCTCAACAAGGCGCGTAGCTCGGAACGTAAGCAGCTATTTTTGGCGACTAGGCCTGTCTCACCCGCACAGGCTATCTCGATTGTGTATCGGTCTTCAGGCGACACTCGCGAGAGGTCTGGGCGCCTATTCTCTCGAGTCCAGCTCTTCGCCTGAGCTCTTAGGCAGCTATTTTTTTCGACGACGCCTGCTTCGCCCGCACAGGCAATCTCGACCGTGTACCGATCTTCGGACGACATCCGCGAGAGGTCCGGGCGCGGGTTTCCCGACGTTAGGCTCGCTAGCTGGGATCGCAAGCAGCCATTCTTTGCGACGATCCCTGTTTCGCCCGCGCAGGCTATCTCAATGGTGTAGCGATCTTCCGATGAGACGCGAGACAGGTCCGGGCGCGCGTTTTGTGGCGACGGTAGCAGCGAGCTCGCAGCCCCAAGCGGTTCCGGTGCCGGGGCTATTGCCGCGGGCTGTATCGCTCTTGGAAGCGAGGAGGACGGCAGCCCTGCCATTTCAATTGCTCCCCCCCCGTCTACGGCTCGAACTTCATTGCCGGCGCCGTCACCGCCCGGAGCGCGAGCGGCCAGTTCAGCTTCCAAGGCGGAATAGGCTTCATTCAAAGATAACCCACTCTTCCGAAGCGCATCGATCCGTAGGGCTAGATCGAGCAGCCCAATTCCATACCTGTTTACCAGAGCCTCCGCTCGAGCCTGATAAGCTGCGGCGGATGCCCCGGGCTGCTCGATCGATGGTGCGCTCGCTTCGGCAGGAGCGGCAGTCATTGGTTCCCCCTGGCTAAGGAAGAATGTTGCCGCGAGCGGGGCCGCAACTGCAAGCCAGACGTGTCGCAGGCCACGCTGCTCCGCTAGTGTTTGCGAGCCATATACCGCTTTGAAAGGATGTTTAGGTGACGGAGGCGGTGGCGGCGGTGGTCGACCGTTAGCTTGCTCACCATTGCCGCGGCCTTGGACGGCAGCGTCCGCCTCCGCTGCGTCCAGCTTAGAGTCATAAGCGGCGCGACGACCAGGGTCCCGCAGCGTCGCGTATGCTTCGTTGATGAGCTTCGCCATCCGCTCGGCCCGAGTTGGATCATCCTTGAAAGCATCGGGATGGTACCTGCTCATCAGAGCGCGGTACGCGGCCCTGATCACCACTTCTTCAGCGCGTCGTGATACGCCGAGAACATCGTAGTAGTTGCTCATGGCACCCCCCTCAGAGTCAAGCTAACACACAATCGCTAACCGCCAAGTGGCTTTAGGCATCGAGACGGGAACGTCTTCCGGTTCACGGATGATCGACTATGCGGGACTAACACTGGTGCCACCTCCGAACACCATCTTCAGAGTCAAGGCGAACATGGTGGCAAGCTGCTGACCGCATCGACGATCTCGTTCGCCCAAGGCGTCGCGACGGGATCCTCTTGTAGAAAGGAAAGAGGACACGATGTCACAATCTGAAGTAGCAAGCCTTCTGAAGGCAGCGTCCTTTGCCGCCGGCAAGCACCGCATGCAGCGGCGGAAGGACGCGGAAGCTTCCCCTTACATCAACCACCCGCTGGCCATAGCACATATCCTCTGCTCGGAAGGTGGAGTGACCGACAGCACCATCCTTGCCGCGGCGCTGCTCCACGACACCTTAGAGGACACTCAGACCTCGCCTGGGGAGCTAGAGCGCGAGTTCGGCCCTGTCGTAGCCGCCATCGTGGCCGAAGTAACCGACGACAAGTCGCTTCCAAAGGAGGAACGGAAGCGTCTTCAGGTCGCAAAGGCTTCGAGCAAGTCTGAGGGAGCGAAGCTCGTGAAACTCGCCGACAAGATCAGTAACCTCCGCGACATCGCCGCCACGCCACCGGCTGATTGGGCGCTTGAGCGACGAGAGGGATACTTCCGTTGGGCCAAGGAAGTTGTTGATGAAGTTCGCGGTGTCAACGCTCGTCTCGAAGCGGCCTTCGACCACGCTTATGAGCAGGGCCTCCGTGCAACGCGAGAAGCTGCTTGAGCAGGTTTGACATCATTTCGGACTTAGAGACCATCTCCCTACCCCTGGCGCCTTCCAGCCCATGTGCGGCAATCGCTAATCTATCTGACGCAGAGGCGGAGAAACTCAAGCAGCGCTAATAGTCCCGCCAAGCCTTCCTAAGCCGCGGGATAAGTCCGGCCTTTTGCGGCTCCGGAGCGTCTGGTGCAATGCACCGCCAGTGGTGCTTCTCCGGATCTTGATGAGCACGAGCAGAGCAGCGGTCGTGGCTCTGCCAACTGTCGTTTTCCTTCTGGGCCTCAGAGCCGTCACCCGTTTTTTCTTCGTTCATGTGTCAGTTCGGCATGATCAAAGTCCCCTCTACCCTCTCCTCAGTGGTCTTCGAAGAATGGCTGATTCTGGAGCCTCGACTCGACTTCCTGTCATCTTACTGGTGACAAAATGTCGCATCTAAAGAATAGCATGTGTTATCCGCCGTCCAGCGCCTCGCGGCATCGCGCCGGTACCACTGCTTGTGCATGTAGTCGGATTGGCTGTTTCCGACGCTTCAGCCCCAATCGGATATGCAGGACTTCCCTGCAGGATCACGCGGCTGGCGCAACCCATGCCGCGTAAAACAACAGGCAATTCACCCTCATGTTTCAATACGCATTACATGCGCAACGCGCGGGACAAAGCCAACTCATTGAAAAATGTGGCGCACCCGAGAGGATTCGAACCTCTGGCCTCTGCCTTCGGAGGGCAGCGCNAGTAGAACGCGCTTCTTGTTCTCGCCGGCCGTAGTTCCGGGGCCTGCCAGGAACGAATATTTCCCCTGCCGTATGGACGTATCCGAAAAGGGGGCGATCCTTAGTCCGGGAGGAACAAGAAAGGCCGTCTTGCTCGAGATGCAATACGACCAGTCGTAGCCGCCGGAGGTGCTGCGGCTCCGCCCTGGCCTGTTTGCCGGCGGATCGAGCCATTCCCCATGAAGCGTAGCATTTTCATACCAGCCAATAATGTGGATGCCCTTGCGCTTGGGGTGCTTTGCCTAGCAAATCACAAGCCAGCCGTCTGGGTCAGCATTGCTGGGCGCGTGGTTCGTAGCTTGCGGCGGGACATAGCAGTAATAGGTCCCCTCCACCGGCATGAAATTGAAAGCTTCGTGTCCGCGCCCCTCTTTCTTCTTGCCCAAATTGTCGTTCAACCACCCAAAGTTGCCGCCGACCCGGCCGCCGCGATAGTAATCGGACCAGCCGAACTTTACCCACAATACCTTCTTCACGCCGCATCCCCAACAAATCCAGCGACCAGCGAGGCCAAGTCTGCCTCCATATTGGCCCAGTCCCTGAATTCAGCATAGCGCCACTGGCCGTAGCCACCGAGCGCGTTGACGCCCGGAACCCAGAGCTCGCGGGCGGTCTGCGCCTTGGCCTTGTCGCTTTCGTCCCGGGCGCCTTTTACCTCCAGGACGAGGTTGAGCGGCTCGCCGTTTCTGACATCCAGGCGAACGAGGAAGTCCGGCACGTAGCGGCGGGTCACCCCGCCATCGAGGTAGGGGATGTCGAAACCGAGCGCCTGGTTCTTCGCGTAGGAAAGGACGCGCGGGTGCCCCTCCAGCGCCAGCGCCAGCGCCTCCTCCCAGCTGCTGTCGAGGACGACATGGCTGATGTGGCAGCGGGGCGGCTGCGATCCCGTCCTCCACACAGACTTGGAGGTGATGAAGTTGACGTGTCGGGTCGAGCCGCTCGGGTTATAGGGATCGAGCACCGCCATGATGCGGCCGCCGCCGCCGCGCGTGCAGGCGATGTCGATCTTCGCGGCGGCTCGGGCGAGCTGATCCTGGTACAGGATCGCGCCGATCGGCACCCCTTTGGTAACGAGATAGCCCTCGTCGATCCAGCGCCGCGCCATCCGCTGGATCTGCGGGAAGAGGTGCTGCTTGGGGAAGCCGTCCTCGTCGCGGAAGCTCGTGTAGAGCAGGTGCTTGGCGAGGTTGAAGCTGATCTCCGACGGGCGAAGCTTCTCCAGCACCTGCGGGGTGATCGTGACGCCGGCGCCGACGATACCCTCCATCACGACTGACGTGGGGCCGATGTCGCCTGGCGTGATCTCAAGGCGGCTGTCTTCGTCGAACTTCGCTTCCAGCTTCTCGGTCGGCAGCTCGCGGCGGTAGCCGCTGACGCGGGGGAAGCGGATTTCGAGGTCCGACCGTTCCTTGACCGCGTGCACGCGGGTAACGGGCCTCGGGACCGTCGGCTTGGCGACCTGCGGCGAGCGGGCGAAGTCGAACGGGATGCCCATGATATCGGCATATTCGACATCGAACAGGCCCTGCTCGTTGAGTTCGTACGATTGCCGCCGGAGGCCGCGGCCTACGACTTGCTCGCACAGCAGCTGCGTGCCGAAGGCGCGGACACCGAGGATGTGAGTGACCGTGTTGGTGTCCCAGCCCTCGGTCAGCATCGACACCGAGACGACGCAGCGGATCTGCTCGCCGAGCCGGCCTTCCCGGCCGACGGTGTTCATCACCTCGCGCAGCAAGTCGCTTTCACTCGTCTCGCCTCTGACGCTGCCGGCGCCCTCCCGTGCCGCCACCTCGCGCTTGAACTGCTCGATCTCAGGGCCGGCCGCCTCGCGGAAGTTCTTGTCCACCGCCTCGCCCGACTCCAGCTGGCGGGAGTCGATGAGCAAGGTGCGGGGGCGCGGCAGACGGCCGCCGAACTCGTCATAGTTGCGGAACAGCTCAAGGTGCCCGGGGTGGAAGCCGGCGCGCTCGCCTTCCTCAGCGTCGCCGCGTTCGAAGCCTGAGATCCACTCGAACACCAGCTTCGAGATCGCCGTGTTCTGGCAGACGACAATGAACACCGGCGGCACCTTGATGCCAGCCTTCTGCCAGCGCTCGAACTCGCCGACATAGTGACTGTAAAGGGCATTGAGCGCCGTCTGGAGCGTGTTGGGCAGATCGAAGGGGCTAAGCTTGTTGGCGCCCGCTGCGCTCATCGGAAGCTTCTGTGGGCCTTCCTTGATGGCTTTCCACAGGTCACGGTAGACGACCGTCTCGGTCTGAACGAGGTTGTCCGTCACGGGCACGCGCGGCAGTTTCACGATGCCGCATTCGATCGCGTCCATCAGGCTGAAGTCGCATACGACCCAGGGGAATAGATATCCCTCAGCGTAGCCCGATCCGCGCAGGAAGAAGGGCGTCGCCGACAGGTCGTAAACGGCGCGCACACCCCCCGAGCGCTTTCCCTTCTTCAGCTGACGGTCGAGCGCCTCGATTCCGTTGATCCACAGGCGCGCGGCTTCCTCATTCTCCGCCGCCTCCTTTTTCTCATCCCCGCTCAGCTTCTCTTCGGAATCGCCGCCAACCTTGTGCCGGTAGCAATGGTGAGCTTCGTCGTTGATGACGTTGATGCGGTCGAAGCGAAGTAGCTTCTCGCATGCTCGCTCGAGCATCTGGGCGTCGGTTTCGGTCGTGCGGATCGGCTCCGGGTCGTTGCCTTGAATGAAGCTGCGTGCAACCTTCGGGAGCGCCAGCGTCTCCCGGTGCTGGAAGGAATGATAGTTGGTGATCACGATCTCGGCGCGGCGAATGTCCGGCAGCATCTCCGGCGGGACCATTTCGCGCGTCTCGTAATAATTGTCCGGTTCGCTCGGCAGAAGCACGCGGAGACGGTCGCGGATGGTGATGCCCGGCGCGACGATCAGAAAGGCCCGAGAGAAGTCTTTCGATTCCTTGCGGATGGCGTTCACCGTTTGCCAAGCGATGAGCATCGCCATAACGGTTGTCTTGCCGCTGCCGGTGGCCATCTTCATGGCAAGGCGAAACAGGGCCGGGTTGGCCTCTTCGTTCGCCTTGCTGATCTGGTCGAGCAGCCCCTTCGTCGCGGCCCGACGCGGGGCCACTTCGGTCAGCCAGATGATCGTTTCTACGGCTTCCACCTGGCAGAAGAATGGGCGAGGCCCGGCAAAACCATGATGTCGCCAGTGTTCGAGCAGCCGCTGCGTCGCCGCGGTAACGCCCCAATCGGCAGGATTGGAGAGAGCCCTCCAGGTCGCAACATAGCCGCGGATCTCGTTGATGAGAGGGTTTTCGCTGTAGGTTTCTAGCTCCAGCGAACCCTGAGCAGCCGCCGCCTTCTTGCGGGAGGCAGGTACCGGCACGATAAACTTGGAAGGGCGCCGCCCTTTAATCGGCTGCCCTTCCAGCGGTTGGCCGTGCTCATCCAGCGGATGGTGCAGCATCGGCGCCTTGTATGGCGAATTGAGAATCGGCCGTTCGTAGAAGCTGTTAGCCAAGTCTCGAAACTCCCCCAAGTGCATTTCATGTTCGAGATGGAAGCGCCTTGTCAAAGGGTTTGAGGATGCACGATGGGCGTCGCAGGTTGGGAGCCTCGGCACCGGATCCGGCAATGATCTGAGTACCCATCTTTGTTTCCTTTGCGCCCGCGTCCCTGTCCAGACCTGCATTGAACCCCGTTTTGGAAACAAATTATCCCTGTCTTTCGAGCGAAGGAGAGGGACGGATATGCCGGGTGAGGCTCTGTGAACGCGCTGATGCTCGCGCGGCGGGGACGAGGCGGAGGAGCGGATCCGCGACGATCGGCTGCTCGATGCCGCCGCGGCGATCGTCGGGCGGCTGGAGGCGCTGGTGCGCGAGCAGGTGCGGGCGCGCGCGCCGATCGAGGAGCGCTGGATCCGCAACATCGCGCAATATCTCGGCATCTACGATGCCGGCCGCATGGCCGAATTGAACAAGGCCGACCAATCCACCGCCTTCGTCAAATTGACCCGCCACAAGACCAACGGCTGGTCGGCGCGCATTTCGGACCTCCTGTTCCCGACCGACGACCGCAACTGGGGCATCCAGCCGACCCCGATCCCCCGGCTCGGCGGCAAGGCCAAGGAAGCGCAGGCCGCCGCCATCGCCAAGGTCGCCGAGGCCAACAAGGCCGCCGATGCCGGCGATCCCACCGCCGAGCAGATCGCCGCCGAAGCCGGCGAGTTCGCCGCCCAGGTGCGATCCTATTACGCCGCGATCGAGGAGGCGAAGCGGCGCGCCGAATGGATGGAGCGGACGATCGAGGACCAGCTCGTCGAATCCGATTACATCACCCAGTGCCGCGACGTGATCGAGGACGGCTGCAAGCTCGGCACCGGCATCCTCAAAGGGCCGACCACCGTCCAGCAGATCCGGCCGGTCTGGGGGAGATCGAGATCCCCGGCCGCGGCAAGGTGTGGGAGCTGCAGCAGGACGACGAGCCGCGGCCGATGTTCGTGCGCGTCGATCCCTGGCATTTCTTCCCCGACATGTCGGCGCGCACCGTCGGGGAATGCGAATTCTTCTTCGAGCGGTCGCTTCCGACACGCAAGGACCTGAAGCGCGCCGCGCGCAAGCTCGGCTTCAACCGCGCGGCGGTGCAGCGGCTGCTCGAGCGCGGGCCGGACGCATCGCTCGATTCCAGCCTTTCCCACATCGCCGAGCTTCGCTCGCTGACCGGCGAATCCGAGGAGATCAAGGGCCGCTACATCCAGTGGGAATATAACGGCCCGCTCGAATGCGACGAGATCGTCGCGCTGCTCCGCGCGTCCGGCCAGGACGAGAAGGCCGATTATTTCGAGGCCAACAAGGACCCGCTCGACGAGCACCGGGTGATCATCCACTTCATCGGCGGCGAGGTGTTGAAGATCGCGCCCGAATATCCGCTCGACAGCGGCGACGGGCTCTATTCGATCTGGAATTTCGAGAAGGGCGAGGCTTCGGTGTTCGGCATCGGCGTGCCCGAGGTGATGTCCGACAGCCAGACCAGCCTCAACAATGCCTGGCGGATGATGCAGGACAATTCGGCGCTCAGCGTCGGGCCGCAGCTGGTGTTCGACAAGGGCGCGGTGGTGCCGCAGGACGGGCATTGGGGCCTGAAGCCGATGAAGATCTGGCTCAGGTCCTCCACCTCCTACATGAGCCCGCAGAACAAGCCGTTCGACCAGTTCGAGGTCAGGAACAACCAGGCCGAGCTTGCCGGCATCATCGCCATCGCCAAGGATTTCGCGGACCAGGAATCCTCGATGCCCGATCTTGCCCAGGGCGAGCAGGGCGCCGCCAGCCGAACGCTCGGCGGGATGTCGATCCTGTTCAATTCGGCGAACGTCGTCTTCCGCCGCGTCGTCAAGAGCTGGGACGACGATCTCACCAAGCCGACGCTGCGCCGCGCCTACGATTGGAACATGCAGTTCAGCAGCGACGACAGCATCAAGGGCGACATGCAGGTCGACGCGCGGGGAACGTCGGTGCTGCTGGTGCGCGAGATCCAGTCGCAGAATCTGATGGCGATCGTCACCAACTGGCCGAACAACCCGGCGCTGGCCCCGTACATCAAGGTCCGCGAAGGGATCGTGAAGACGCTCCAGACCATGATGATCCCGCCCGAGGACATGGTCTACAGTGAAGACGAGGTCGAGAAGAAGCTCGCGGAAGCCGCGCAGCAGCTGGCTCAGCAGCAGGGGCAGCAGCAGGGGCAGCAGGCGCCGGGCGCCGATCCCGGCCTGGAGCTGAAGCTCGAGATCGCGCGGATGCAGCAGGAGGCGGCGCGGCACGAGGCGGACGTGCGCGAACGGATCGCCCACATGCACGCCGAAGTCGCGCTGATGAAGGTCAGCGAGGAGACCGGCCGGTCGGTCGAGGAGCTTCGCACCCGCTTCGGGATCGAGGAGCTGAAGGTCCATTCGGCCGAGCGGCGCGACGCGGCCAAGATCGCGGTCGAGGAGGCGCGGCAGGCGGCCGGCTTCGACCCGGGCCGGGGGGTGGGCTGATGCTGCCGGACCCGGAATTCGAACGCATGGCAACGGAGCTGTTCCGTTTCATCGTCGCCGTCCTGCTCGTGGCGGTCGGGCTCGGCGCGGGGCTGACCGCGATCGGCCTCTACATGCTGGCGCAGGCGCTGGCGGAGGTGTTCGCATGATCACCGACCGGCATCCCGAATGGCCCGAATTCAAGCGCATCCTGCTCGTGGCGGAGATCGAGGCGCTGCGCGACATGCTCGAGCAGCCGCTTTCCGAGCTCGAGACCGCCACCCTCCGCGGATCGATCCGCGCGCTTCGCAAGATCATCGCCGAAGTCGAGCCCAGCGGCATCGACGCGCCGGCCCGCAATTATTCGAGCTGAGCCCCGTTGACAGGAGTTTTGGAAATGACCGACAAGAATATTGCTGATGACAGCACCGAGTTTTCCGATGCCTTTCGGGATCTCGCCGACACCGACCAGGGCCAACCCGATCCGGGCCGCCCTGGCGGGAGCGAGCAGGGGGCGGGGGAAACCGGGGGAGCGGATCCGGCCGCAGGCGATGGCCTGCCAACCGGGGAGCCCCAACACCCGGCCGCCGAGCATCGGCCAACCGGGCAAGGCGAGATTTCCGACGAGTTGGCCGGGCTGTCGGCGGAAGAGCTCCGCGCTCGATTGAAAGCGGAGCGGGACCGGGCAGCCAAAGCGGAAAACGCTATCAGGTCCAACGAGGGACGGTGGTCTCGGGCGCAACGTGAATTGCACGAGCTTCGGCTTCGTCAGGCGGCATTGCCGCAGGACGATGATCCGGCGGAAATGCCGGAGCCGATCAGCGAGGAAGAACTCGAACGTCTCGAAGACGATTACGAGGATCTGCAGCCGCTGGTGGCCACCGTGAGGGGGCTTCGCTCGGAGCTCGAAGGACTGAAGGCGGAGGGCGCCTCGCGCGCCAGGATCGAGGCCAAGCAGGCCGAGATCGACGCCCGGGAGTTCGTCGGCAGGCAATATGAGACGCTCGACAGCCGCCACTCGGACTGGCGCGGTATCGTGATGACCGAGGATTATGCGGCCTGGGCGATGGCCCAGCCGGATTGGATCCAGGACCTCATCCGCAGAAACGGCGGCGAACAGCTCGTCGATGGGGAAGGCGCCGCAGTGGTGTTCGACCGCTTCAAGGCGGACATGGCGCAGGCGGCCGATCCCCGGAGAGAAAGGCGCACCCTTCAGCTCGAGGGAAGCCGCCACGTGCCGGGCCGGTCTCCAGCGATGGAGCCGCGAGGGCGGGGAGGCGGGGACTTCGACAGCGAATGGGCGGCAGCCGCGGACGAGGACAGGCGCCGCAACGCGGCGCGCAGATAAGAGCCATTCCCGGCTCGGGGGAGACTAGAAATGCCACAAGGAACGACCCGTTACGGCGACATCAGCCCGCGCACCGCAGCCCGCGTCGCGCGCAGGATGCTGGAGCATCAGGAACCGCAGCTCATCCTTTCCAAGATGGGCCGCACCGAGCCGCAGCCCAAGAATGCGACGGATTCCGTCAAATTCCGCCGGCCGATCCCGTTCGAGCCATCGGCCATCCCGCTCGTCGAGGGCGTGACGCCTTCGCCCGACCGGATGGCCTATGAGGATGTGAGCGTCCAGCTGAAGCAATATGGCCGCTATACCGAGATCACCGACTGGGTGGACGACACCCACGAGGATCCGGTCTTCTCGAACGCCGGCGAGCTGATGGCCGAGCTGGCCGCGGCGACCTGGGAGCAGATCGTCTACAATGCGGTGAGGGGCGGCACCAACGTGTTCTACGCCAACGGCACCGCCCGTTCGGACGTGAACACGGTGATCACCGTCAACAAGATCCGCGCCGTCACCCGCGCGCTGAAAGCCCAGAAGGCCAAGAAGATCACCAAGATCCTGAAGGCCGGGCCGGACTATCAGACCCGCGCGGTCGAGGCCGCCTATGTCGCGGTGGGGCACACCAACCTCGAAAGCGACATCCGCAACCTCCAGGGTTTCACCCGGGTGGCGGATTACGCGAACATGCAGGCGATCAGCCCGCATGAGATCGGGGCGGTCGAGGACGTCCGCTTCATCCTTTCGGCCGATCTCGATCCGTTCGCGGACGCCGGCGGTGTCAAGGGCACGATGCTCTCGACGTCCGGCACCAATGCCGATGTCTATCCGATCCTCTTCTTCGGGCAGGACAGCTTCGGCCAGGTGCCGCTGAAGGGCGCCGGCGCGCTGACGCCGATCGTCGTCAATCCGAGGCCGGCGAACGGCGATCCGCTGGGCCAGCGCGGCACGGTCGGCTTCAAGTTCGCCTGCGCGGCCTTGATCCTCAACGAGCTCTGGCAGGCTCGGCTCGAGGTGGCCGCGACCGCCCTCTAATCCGGGTGAAGGGGGCCAAATGCCCCCTTCATTCCCCACAGCATCAACTTGGGAGTGAAATCATGGATCATGTGGCTTTCGGCACCGTCACTGGAACGGGCACCATCATCGACATCGACCTCGGCTGGACGCCGGACCGGGTCGTCGTGCGCAACCTCAGCGACACGCTCAACTTTCCGCAGCTCGAATGGGTGACCGGCATGCCGGCGGGGAGCGCCGTCAAGCGGGCCGCCTCGACCTTCAGCCGGATCACCACGCTCGGCATCTCGCAGCTCGGCAACGGCGCCAACGACACCAAGCGCGGCTTCCGCATCGGCACCGATGCGACCGTGAACGTCGCCGCCAACATGCTCGCGTTCGAAGCCTATCGGGCGGCCGAGCCGAAGCGCGTCTGATCGTGCGCACCTAATTGGGGGAGGGGCTCACCTCTCCCCCTCCAACCCTGAAGCAACAGGAATCCCGACATGAGCACCCAGCTGACCATTATCCGGATCGAATCCGCCGATCACAATGCGGCGACGCCGCTTCTCATCAACGGCGTCTTGAGGAAGCGCATCCGGCACAATGTCGATACCCGGCTCGACCCGGCCGAGCTCGAGGCGCTTTCCAATTCCAACACGGTTTTCAAGCTCGTCGATGGCGCGTCATCCGCGCAGTCGGCGGATGGCGGGGCGGAGCGGGGGCTCTCCGCCCCGCCTGGAACTCCCGCACCGGAGAGAAGAGGGGCCAGGCTCGCCGTCGACCCCTTCGATGCGAAAGCCACGCTCGCGCAGACCATCGCCAGGATCAGCGAGGATCTCGACGAATTCAGCGCCGACGAGATCCGCGCGCTGATCGCGGCCGAGAAAGCCGGCCAGGGCCGCGTCACGCTCGTCGAGGCGCTGGAGCGCAAGCTCGCCGCGCTCGGAGACCTCGCGGCGTCCGACCGGCAGCGGCCGGCCCCCTGACCTTTTCAACATTTGCAAGGGAGACGATCATGTCCACTCAGCAGAAGAAGCCGATCGCCAAGGCGAGCGACGCGGAGCTTCGCGATTTCGCCGAGCTCGTCCTGCAATTGAACGCCGAGGGCTGCGGCACCCGCGCCAGATTGCTCGCGCTGATCCGCCCGGCCTGGCCGGCCGATTACATCTTCGTCGAGGCGGCGGATGCCGCCGCTGCCGGGGACGGTGAAGAGCCGCAGGCCGACGCGGCGCGGCCCCAGGCGCAGGTGAAGCTGGCGGGCGGCGGCGGATCGAAGGACGATCCCAAGTGGCTGATCAGGATCAGCGCGACCGAGCTTACCGGCGGCAAGGATCCGGTGCCGGTCGGCGTCAACGGCCATATCGTCGTCATCCAGCGCAACATGGAGGTGGAGGTTCCCCACCGCTATATCGAGGCGCTTCGCAACGCCGTCCGCGTTTCGGTGGCGCAGGATCCGCGCACGCAGGAATTCACCCTTTCCGCCTTTACCAACTATCCGCTCGAGATCATCGAGCGTCCATCGCGCGACGAGATCGAAGCGTTCCGCGAGCGGACCAAGGATCTGGTGCTCGCCTGAAATGGCCACGTTCCTCGCCCTTTGCGAGCGCCTGGCGACGAGGAGCGGCGCGATCGGCGCCGCTCCCGCGTCCGTCACCGGGCAGACCGGCCGGCAGGCGAAATGCGTCGACTGGATCGCGAACGCCTGGGAGCTCGTCCAGGGTCTCCACCAGGATTGGACCTTTCTCGACGGGGAATGGGAGGGCTCGCTGCTTGCGGGATCGACCATCTATGCGGCGGCCTCGCTCGGCATCTCCAGCCGCTTCGGCGAGTGGAAGGGCGACCGGCGGCAGGGGCGGCATGTCTATCGCCCCACCACCCTCCATGATCCCGTCGCAGGCGCCGGCGACGAGAGGCCGCTCGACGAGATCGGCTATGCCGCCTGGCGCGAGCGCTACGATCGCGGCGCGCAGACGGAGGGCCGGCCGGTCCATTATTGCATCGCGCCCGACCAGACGATCCGCTTCGGCCCCACGCCGGACCGGACCTACAAAGCGCGCGGCGAATATCGCAAGGCGCCGCAGGAGCTCGCCTCGAACGGCGAGGAGCCGGACATGCCGGCCCGCTTCCACAACATCATCGTCGACCGGGCGATCATCCTCATCGACGAGCATGACGGGGCAGTGAACGATCTCGCCGGCGCGATCCGGAGCTTTTCCGAGAAACTGAACGCGATGCAGCGCGACCTTTTGCCCGACATTTCCACGGCTTTCGGACGATGACCCAGCAGACCTCCTTCTTCCCGCTGACGGGCGGCCTCGACCTCGTCACTCCCGCCATCGTTGCGCGCGCGGGAACGGCGGTGTCGTGCCTCAATTACGAGCCCGCCTCGAACGGCTACAAGCGCCTCGCCGGCTATGAGCGCTTCGACGGGCGGCCCGCGCCGTCGGACGCCTCGTTCTGGCAGCTGAGCTTCGCGTTCGGATCGGCACCGATCCTGGCCGGGCAGATCGTCACCGGAGCGAGTTCCGGAGCGACCGGCAGGGCGCTTGCCGATGCGGTGGTGACCGGCGGCAGCCATGCCGGGATGAGCGCGGTCGGCCATGTCGGCCTGGGAGTGGTGAAGGGCGCCTTCCTCGACGGCGAGAACCTCCAGGTCGCCGGCGTTGCCAAGGCGGTCTGCGACGGCACGGCGGAGGAGGGGGAGAGCCCCGACGATGCGAGCGCCGCCCGGTGGCAGGCGGCGGCCACCGCCAACGCGCGCGCGCTGATCGCCGCGATCCCGGGCTCGGGGCCGGTCCGCGGCGTCTGGCATTATGGCGGCGCCGTCTACGGCTTTCGCGACAACCTGGCCGGCAATGCGGGCGTCATGCACAAGGCGGGCGCCGCCGGCTGGGCGCCGGTCACGCTGTCGAAGCGGATCGACTTCACCGGCGGCGGAACCTACGAGATCAAGGAAGGGGATATCGTCGTCGGCGAGACCTCCGCCGCTTCCGCCGTGGTCAAGCGAGTGGCGCGCATCTCAGGCTCCTGGTCGGGCAATTCGGCTGCCGGCACTCTCATCTTCGACGGCCAGACCGGGACTTTCGCCGCCGAGCAATTGAAGGTCGGGACCAATCTCGGAGCGGCCACGATCGCCGGCAACAGCTCGGCCGTCACGCTCCCGCCGGGCGGGCGCTATTCCTTCGTCAACACCAATTTCTACGGCTCGGCCAATCTCAGCCGCATGTATGGCTGCAACGGCGTCGGCCGCGCCTTCGAGTTCGATGGAACGACGTTCAGCCCGATCGTCTCGGATCCGTCCGCCGCGATCGACCGGCCGAAGCGGATCGCCGAGCATAACGAGGCTTTGGTGCTGGCGCTTGCCGGCGGCGCCGTCAGCATTTCGGTGGTCGGCAATCCGCACAGCTTCGACGGCACGCTCGGCGCGGTCGCGCTCGGCACCGGCGACGAGATTTCCGACCTGCTGACCGGCCGCGGCGCGCTCACCATCCTGTGCGAGAACAGCATCCACAATTTGTTCGGATCCGACCACACCGATTATGTGGTGCAGAAATTGAGCGAGGAGGCGGGCGCCCTTGCCTGGACCGCGCAGACGGTCGGCTCGCCCATCTACATGGACAATCGCGGCATCCGCGCGATGAGCCCGACCCAGGCCTTCGGCAATTTCAACATCGGGCTGGTGTCGAGCGCCGTCGAGCCGCTGATCCAGCGCCTTGTCGGCGGCGGCACCCTGCCCGTCGCATCGGTCCGCCAGCGCGCCAAGAACCTTTACCGGCTGTTCTTCGCCGACAATAGCGGCCTCTCGCTCTATCTCGGCAAGCGGCAGCCGGAGATCCTCACCTTCGATCTCGGCAAGCCGGTGTCGTGCATCTGCTCGATCGAGGACGGAAGCCGGCAGGAGCGCGTTTTCTTCGGCTCGGAGGACGGCTTCGTCTACGAGCTCGACCGCGGCACGAGCTTCGACGGGGCGCCCGTCCCGCATTTCCTGCGCCTGGTCTTCAACCATATGGGCTCGCCCCAGGTGCTGAAGCGATTCCACAAGGCGATCATCGAGTGCGAGGCGGCGCCGGGCACCGCGCTCAGCGTCTCGGCCGATTATGATTATGGCGATCCGCAATCGCTCGGCACCAACCCGATCGGCGTCACGCTCGAGGGCGGCGGCGGGCAGTGGGATCTCAGCAACTGGGGTGCATTTTACTGGTCCGCGCCGTTCGAAGGGACGGGCGAGGCCTATCTCGACGGGGTGGGGCGGAACATGTCGCTGCTGATCGCCGGCGAGGCGGCGGACGAGCCGCCGCATCTGCTCCAGGGCCTGACCCTGTTCCATTCGATGAGGGGGCTTCAGCGATGAGCGAGTATTTCAACTATTCGGCGCTCAGCCGCGGCACGCTGGCGCGGGCCTCGGACGTCAACGCGCGTTTCCAGGCGGTGGAGACCGGCCTCGCGCTGCTGCCCGCAAGGGCGAAGCTGCATGAGGATAGGGTGGGATATCATGCGCCCACCGGAACCGCGAATGCGCTGGTCGTCACCATGTCGCCGCCGCTCACTGCTTATGCCGAAGGGCTGAAGCTCCGGCTCAAGATCGCGGCGACCAATAGCGGCGCGGCGACGCTCAACGTCAACGGCCTCGGTGCGATCGCGATCAAGCGGCACAACGGCGAGGCGGTCGCGGCGGCGATCTGGTTGGCGGGCAGGTTGTCGAGCTGACCTATGATGGCGCCGCGTTCGTCATGCTCCGGATTTCGGATCTGGCGCTGGCGGCTCATGTCACCGCGGCGCAGACCCAGGCGACGAATGCTGCCGCAGCGCGACAGCCGCGGCAAATAGCGCAACCACGGCCGCTGGCCACGTCACGACGGCGCTCGGCCACGCCAACACCGCTGGCACCCACAAGGATGCCGCCGCGGCCAGCGCCGGCCTTGCGCAAAGCTGGGCAACCTCGCTCGCCATCGTCGCCGATGGGCTCTACGCGGCTCGCTACTATGCGCAGCAGGCAAAGGCTTCGGCGGCGAGCATTGATGCGGCCAATCTTCTTACCAAGACAGGAAACCTCGCTGGTTCGCCAGCGCCCCCTCACCGCGAGAACCTTGCTCTCAAGGGCAACATTGACCTAGCCGACATCGCTGCACTCGCTACGACCGGGGCGGGCGGACGAGCTCAAGCGCAATGCCGGGAACACTGGGTTTGAGTTCGCCGATGCGGGCATCTCCTCCGCCAACATCCAAGACTTTGATGCTTCCGGCACATGGACGAAGCCAGCGGGCGCGAAATCGTTGAAGTCATCATGTGGGGCGGCGGCGGCGGTGGCGGACCGGCTCGGGAGCACTACCGGCGGGAGCGGTGGTTCTGGCGCAGGCTTTTCGCGCCACACTTTTGAAGCTGCCGCTTTAGTTGCAACGATCACAGTTACCACCGGGCCGCAGGGACTGGTGGAACCTCCGGCGGCAACGGCGGCAACGGCGGCACCTCATCGTTTGGCACGCATCTTTTTGCGGTCGGTGGTGTGGAAAGTCGCCAAGCTCGTCGGAGGCAAGACATGTCACTGGGAGGATGCTCACACGGTGCGCATCGGCGGCCCGGGCTCTGCTGGTGCCGGCAACATGGCCATGCCTGCTCAGATACTAATCTTACCGTTGTGCCCCTGTCCCGGCGGCGGCGGCGGCGGTGGCAGTGGCGGCTGGACGGGTGGGAATGGCGGCGCTGGCATCCTGAGGTCGGCGCTGCAGCTGGCGTCAGGCGGTGGAGCCGGCGGCGGCAGCACCTTCGCTGGAGCGGCAGGTTCAGCCCGCTCCGGGGGCAACTCCCGGCACTGCCGGCGGCGGGGTGGTGGCAGCAACGGCGTCGGTGGCGCTGGAGGATCTGGCGCCGGTGGCGGCGGCGGTGGTGGTGGCTCCGCGTCAACAAATGGCGCCAATGGCGGCGCGGGCTTCTGCCGCGTCGTCACCTACTTCTAGGAGGGATCGAGATGGCGCGCTACGCTCTCGTCAGGGACGGCAAGGTAGAGAACATCGCTGAATGGGCGGGCAACGTCGCTTGGGACCCGGGCGAAGGCGTGACGCGCGTTCGCAGCGACACGGCGCAGATCGGTGATCATTACGATGGCTCGACCTTCTCCACTCCGCCTGTCGTTCTTTCGGTTCCGGACTCGGTGACGCCCGTTCAAATTCGAAAGGCAATCCGCCAGAGCGGTATCGCGGCGCAGGTGGCGACCTATCACGCCCAGGTTGAAACCGCTGCCACCGCGGGCGATGCGGCTGCGATTGATGCGCTCGAAGCATGGGAATATGCAAGCGAGGTTCGGCGGAACAACGCGCTGATCGCCGCTGCTGCTGCCGGAATGGGGCTGACCGAAGCGCAGACGGACGGGCTGTTCAGGCTGGCCGCAACGCTATGACAGGCCGGCCTCGATACAGCGTTGAAGCAGGGCCGACTGCCGCCGCGAAGTGATGCGCTGGAAGCCAGTTTCGGCGAGTTGCTCCCGCCGGGCATCATCTTCGACCAATGCAACGCAACGAGCGGCGAGAATGTCTGGTGGCGCGAACTCCAAGCCTCCCACGGCCCATGCCACATCCGGATCATCTGGGCTGCCCTCGGAGACGACGCACACCTTGTTCGCCAACAAATAAGAAACCCGCACCACCTCAAAAACGCTTTGCTCGTAATAGTGGACATTCAAAACAATCTTGGCGCGAGCTATGTGTTCGTCCCGAGCCGCACCGTAAACGCCACGGTGATAGGCGACTTTGAGCCCCTGAGACGCCACCGTTTTTAGCACCTCCACTCGCCGTTCGTTGTCCGAACCGTAAAAGAGCACGTCTATATCTTTCTCGCGATTACAAGAAATACGAGAGAGAGTCGGGCTATATCCGATCTCAAGCAACCCACTATGCTCGATGCCAAGTAATCGGCGCATCTCATCTCGGTTCTGGGCGCTGTAATCGAGAACAGGAAGCCGATGGAGGGCGGCTAGGTATATTTCGTTCAGCCACGGTATTCCGGAAACAATCTGTTCCATGTTGTAGATGATGCTACCCTCCGGCAACTCGAAAATGCCGGCATATTTAAGAAGGTTGCCGCCAAGAACGATCGGCACACGGCCATTCCACTCGCTAGTATGCCGCGTGACGGGCGCACTTCCGCCAAGCTCCGAGAATGCCTCGCTCAGCGCGTCGGCCACCTCATCGAAGGCGCGTTCGTGCCCGTAGTTTTCCGGTGACACGATCCATATGCAGTGCCGGTGCCGATGCGCTTCCCAGCCTCCGGCGAAGGGGATCAGACGAGCGTCCATTGCAGGCCGATAGCGCAGGAGGAAGCATGAGAATAGCTCTCGACATCCGTCCCGGGCATCATCTCGGACGATACCAGCCGTTGCCATCAGGCCTCAGGAGGAACGGGCCTAACTTCCGGTTCCGGCGGGGCAGACCGGAGGGGAAAGTATGCCCTCTCGATCCCGCAGAGCCACGGCCTGGTAGTCGAGGCAGCAACGGCGATGGAGTGGACCGAAGCGCAGACAGACAATCTGTTCCGCCTCGCAGCGACGCTGACAGGCCGGTCTCGATGCACCGCTGAAGCAGGACGGACTGCCGCCGCGACGTGATGCGTTGGAAGCCGGCATCCGCTAGCCGCTCGCGGCGGCATTCGTCCCGCACAAAGGTCAGACACCGCTCCGGCAGGGCTTCGTAAGGCGCGAATGCGACGCCGCCGGCGAGCCATTCTACTTCGGGATGAGCCGGTTCCCCCTCAGAAACAACCGGAACGCTGTTGGCGAGGAGGTAAGAGACGCGGACAGTCTCGAAGGCGGCCTCTTCGAAGAAGTGGATGTTAACGACGATTCTAGCCCGCGCGATGTATTCGTCACGCAATTTCCCGTACATGTTGCTGCATACGGCGACTTGGAGACCGGCCCTCGAAATGGCCTCCAGCGCCTTCTCTCTTCGGTCATTGACCCAGCCATAGAATAGAACATCAATGTCTTTGGTCACGTCTGATGGAATCCGGGTGAGTGACGGACTATAACCAAGCTCCAATAGCCCAGCGTAAACGCCGATCTCTCGCAGCCGGTTTCGATTTGCCGGGCTGTAGTCCAGCACTGGGTGACCCCTTAAGAGACCGAGGTAAGCCTCCTTCATCCAGTAAGCCCCGGGCTGGTGCTGTTCCATGTTGAATAAGATGCTGCCCGGCGGCAGGTCCGGGTTGCCGATCATCCCCAAGAGGTGGCTGCCGAGCACGATCGGCGTCCGCCCGGCCCATCGCGAAGGGTCTCGCACTATAGGGGCGGAGCCGCCGAGCTCTGCAAAGGCCTCCTCCAGCGCCAGCGCCACTTCTTCGAACGCTTGGCTGTAGATGTAGTTCGGCGGTGAAACGATCCAGATGCAGTGGCGGTCTCTATGCGCCTCCCAGCCTCCGGCGAACGGAACGAGGCGACTTGCTGCACTGTCCACCGCGCTACCCTTTGAGAGCGAGTACCGCCGCCACGACAGCGACAAGCAGGGCCAAAATCTGCACGACCGGCCACGAGATCCAGCCCGGCCGATCCAGATCCTTCCGGGTGGCCTGCCTCTTATGAGCGTAGCCGGAAAGAGGCACCAGCAATGCCGCCATCGCGGCTAGCGCCCAAAGGCTGGTTCGCGAGTCCAAATTCAATCTCCCATTCCCAGCGTCATAGCCGCGCACCTTCCTCAGTTGAACCGCACTTTGGAAACAAATTACCCCCCGTTCCCCCGAACGGAGGGGGATGTGGGGAGATCGTGCGCGAAGATGCCTGATCGGCGCCATTGTCCGCAGCGTGGCCTCCGGAGGCGATCGTTGCCGGCGCTCACTGCTTATACTGCGGGCCTGAACCGCCTCGGCAACAGCTATCCTAAGAGCTGGCCGGTGGCCTCTCAAAGTTCATCGATGAACTGGTCGCGGCCGGCGCGATGGCAACTGCGAGCCGCGCGGCGCTTAGGCCAGGCTGGCGGCTTGGAAGCAGTAGCGTCGGCGGATCAACTTGCCTGCACGGCCTGCAAAAATGCGAGGTAGTTCCCCTCGAACGGGTGCCGTCCCACATGGACGCTGTTACTGGCGATGTCCGCCCAAATCTCACCGCCCGCTTCACGCCAGCGCCGGCAAAAAGAAATATCCTCCGACATCGGAATACCGTCTTCTTGCGCTATGGGATTGAAGAACCCCCAATTATGCGTGAGTCCAGGGTAGGCATCTGCGCCGAATCCTCGCCCTTCAAGCTCCGGGAAACGGCTCATCAATCGCCCGAATGCTTCCCGCCTCAGAAGCATCGATCCAGTTCCAACATGCACGGCTCGGGCGAAGCCATCGACCACGGAAACTCGACCCTCGCCATCGGCGTCGAGATGGCCGACGAAGCCCATTGCCTGGTACGGCAGGGCGCCGTGATCCAGTCGAACCTGGTGCCAGTTGTACTCGCGTCTAGGATATAAGCAGCCCACAACAGGCTGGTTGATATCGATCATCCGAGCAATAGCGGCAGACGCTAGGGCCTGATCTGCGTCCAGCATCAGGAGCAGATCAGCATCGCTCGCAAGAAAAGTCGCCACGATGGCGTTCCGGATGAGGCTTATCGTTGCGCCTCCGAAGTAGCGAAACTGGAATGAGCCGCCGCGTCTTAGCACTAAGTCTTGCGCAGCCAGCAATGTCTGCGCGCCCTCTACGATGATCGTTCCGCTGTGAGTAGGTACGGCGACAAACAGATGCATGGGGGTCTCCAGCGAACGCTGAGCCCCAGATACGCCGCCGCCCTCCTGAGTTGAACCCGACTTTGGAAACAAATTACCCTCCCATCCGGGGAACGGAGGGGGACGTGGGGAGATCGTGCGCCGGAACGACCGACCATCCTTACCTTGCGGTGACGACCATGATGCCGCTCCGCTCTTTCGCAACCGTCATCGGATGAGTCGAGGCTCCTAGACCAAGATCGCTTCAGGTTGAATCAACCTGAAGCGTGAATCTTGGTCTCAACCATCTGAATAGAGCCAGCTTGGGACCCCATAGAGCCGGCGATTTCCCCGGAAGCCGCACGCTTTCGGCGGAAGCGCGAAGCGCTTCCACCTCAAACGATCTGGCTCTAGGTTTCTGCGTTGCTGAGCATAGTCTGGTGGGCGTGGAGAACATCCCACGAAACACCATGATCGACGTGCACGCTGTAACCAGCCTCTTTGACGCGCCGGCAGAAGTGGACGTCTTCCCCGATGCTTTCTTCGGTTCCCTCGCCCCAGAGAGCATTTTGAAAAAGAGGCTTTCCGTTGCGAAGGGCGCGGATGACTCTGATGTCAACGAGGCAAAAGCCAAGGCCCAAGTGCGAGACTTCTTCGACCTGTCCAGTTCGCGCCAGCTCCTCGGTTGTCCTGACCGGACTGCCAGTGAGCGACATCGCGCAAGGGCGGGTGGGATTAGCGCGGATCGGGTAATTCGCTCCGACCACCGGTAGGTTGCGCGAGAGCAGTCGGAAGAGGGCGTCTCTCGGGAAGCGGTGGTCTCCATCGATCCACAGAACGAAGTTGGCGTCCCAATCGACGGCATCCTTGGCGAGCTGGTTGCGAGACCGCGGGAGCAACGTGCAGCGCCGCATGAACATCTCAATTTGCGGCACCACCCGCTGCCCGTTGAACACGATCGTGGGCTCAGTGATGGTCCAGGCGATCATCCTCGCGAGCGAGCCCGCATATTCAGCAGTGACGTTGGCATAATAGGGCGTGCAGATCGCGATCTTCAAAGCTCGTCTCCCGAGGGGCTGCCGCCGCTGATAGCTCGCCCCCCTCCTGAGGTGAACCGCACTTCGGAAACAAATTACCCTCCCATTCGGGGCATGGAGGGGGACGTCGGGAGATCATGCGCGGCCGGTAGGCCTGAAGATGCCTGATGGGCGCCTGTTCGCAGGGTGGCTTCCGGAGGCGATCGTTGCCGCGATGACGTTCCTCGGGCTGCTGCTGGGCGTGTCAATCTTGGATGATGCTTCGGTCTTCCACGGCGTGAGCGTTGGTGACGATGCTATCGTAAACATGCCCGATGTGCCACGATAGCCCGTGATCGAGATAGACGCTGAAGCCAGCTTCATTGACGCGGCGAAAGAAGAACACGTCCTCCGCGACAACCTGCAACCCATCGCCCACCATCTCAAGCGCGAACAGCGGCCCCGGAGCTTGTTTGAGGGCGTGAATGACATTCATATCGACCAAGCAAAAGCCGAGGCCGAGGTGCCGCACCTGAACCACCTCGCCGCGAGACGCGAGGTCTTCGGTTGTCCAGACAAACTCCCCTTCGAGAGAGACTGCAGTGGGCCAGGTCGGCCTGGAGCGCCTCGCATAGTTCACCCCCACCACGGGCAGGTTGAGAGACAAGAGCCGGATCAAAGCATCTTCGGGAAACGAATGATCCCCGTCGATCCAGAGGAGATAATTCGCGCCCCAATCCACTGCGTCTTTGACCAGCGTGTTCCGGCAGCGGGGAAGCACGGAACTTCGACGTAGAAACAGCTCGAACTCAGGATGGGTGGTCTCACCATTGAAGACGATATTCGACCGGGCCGTGCACAATAGCATCTTCGCCAGACAGCGGGCATATTCTGCCGTCACGTCGGCATAGTGGGGGGTACAAACTGCTATCCTCATGAGATGCTCTTGAAGTGGGGACGGTCGCGGTTCTCAGTAACTGGAGCTGCGGGGCATGCCGCTGATCTAGATCACGCTCCTCTCCGGTTGAAGGGCTTTTTTGAAAACGGCGCGAAGGCGCTGACGGCTCTGTGAACCCAAGGATCGAAGCAGGTTCGAGCGCCGGTTGAAACCCGATTTGGAAACACATTAGCCTTCCTGAAACGAGGAAGGAGCAGGGCGGTGAAGGCAAACACTTACAGGTCAGAAGATGACTGATGGGCGCCTTGTTCGCAGGGTGGCCACCGGAGGCGATCGCCACCGCCATGACGCTTCTTGCCGGTGCGTTGGCATGGCCGGCCAAGGCCGCATTCCAGATCTTTGTGACCGGCACCGCCCACAAGGCGAAAACCCACGAGCAGGGCTGGGCGCTGGCCAAGGACCGGGGCGAGGAGATCATCGCGCTTCGCCAGGAGATCGACCGCAGGACCGCCTTCTTCCGCACGATCATCGATCGGATGCGGCGGCGGGAGACCGCATACGCCACCGGATGCGAGCTGCTCTTGATCGCTATGCCGCCGGAGCCGACGCGAGCAATTGCTCTGCGTGAGGAGGGCGAAGGAGCTGTTCGAGACGGCGCTGCTACACTCGGATGGGGAAGGGGTTTCTGGCGAATGCTGAAAGGCCGGAACAGGCTCGCCGAAATCCCCGCCGACACCAGCCGGGACCGTATCGGCGCGGCGCTTCGCGAAGCCTATAAGATCGATGATCAGGGCGATGCGCAGATGCGCCGCCTGGTCGATCAACTGGGCCAGATCGAGGGGAACGGCCGTGCATAACCGCGGCGCCTTCTTCGCCGTCTTGAGGACGCAATTCGGTCCGATCGGTCAGGCCCGGGTCGACGCGATCGACCGGGCGCTCGACGCCTTCACCGGCATCGAGGTGCGGCCGGCGCCTTCCTTCGCGCCATCGAGGGGAGTGGGCGGTACTCGGCGCGCTCGGCGATCGCCGCGATCGACGCCCGCTCCTCAAGGCGGCCTCACCGGAGCGGCCGCTCGCCGAGCTGGAGCCGTGGGTCGATCCGATCAAGGCCGCCTGCGCCAAATTCGGGATCGACACGGTTCGCCGGGTCGCCGCCTTCGTCGCGCAGATGGCGCATGAGAGCGGTCTTCGGCTCCGCCACGAGAATCTCGATTATTCGGCCCCGCGCCTGTGCGAGGTCTGGCCGAAGCGCTTTCCGTCGATCGCGCACGCCGCGCCCTATGCCGGCGATCCCGAGCGGCTGGCCAACAAGGTCTATGCGAACCGCATGGGCAATGGCGAGGAGGCGAGCGGCGACGGCTGGCGCTTTCGCGGCGGCGGCCCGCTGCAGCTCACCGGCCGCGACAATTGGACCGGCTTCGCCGCGGCGGTCGGCAAGCCGCTCGACGAGGCGCTCGCCTATGGCCGCACGCTCGAGGGCGGGATCATGGCGGCGGCCTGGTTCTGGGAAGCGAACGACATCAACCGGCTCGCCGATACGCCCGGCATCGCCGACGAAACCAGGCGCATCAACGGCGGCACCAACGGGCTCGTGGATCGCAAGCGCCGCTTCGATGCCGTGGTGGCCGAGCTTTGGAGGAGGGGAATATGAGCGGGCCGAGAGCCTCGAGGAGGGGGCGGCGACCAGGCCGATCGGGCCGTCGATGAGTTCCGCGCCGCCGCGCGAGGGCGCCCGCTACCGGGCCATCCTCGGCCTGGTGGCGATCGGCGCCGGGATCGTCGGGCTCGCCGGGCTTTTCTTCATCGAGGTGCCCGCGGGCAACAAGGAAGCACTGCTGCTCGCGCTCGGCATCGTGCTCGGCTGGGGAAGCACCGTGGTCGGTTACGAATTCGATCCTCGCCGTCCGGGCGGAAGGCGGCGGATGCCGGCGTGAAAGCGCGATGAAGCGCCCTGGGCCCGCTTCGGCCGCCGCGCCGCCGCTGTCGTGGCTGAGCCCGCATCCGTTCGTGATGCTGGCCGGCCACGCCACCGCACGGATCGCCACGGGGAGTGGGGGTGAAAGCCGCCGCAACGCTCGGCGCCGTTTGCGTCACCGGCGAGTCGGGGGCGGCAGCGCCGACGCCGCGGACGCGCAGCTCTTTGACGAAAAAGGCGACGTGGATATGATCGGCTTCCTGCTCCCGCTCGCGCTGAAGCTCGGCGTTCCGGCCCGGTTCGCGCGCGCCGCGATCGCCGCCGCTCTGGTCCTGCTCGCGATCGGCGGGTCCGGCATCGGCTGGTGCAGCCTCAAGAAGAGCATCATCGACGATCATGAAGCTGCCCAAGAGGTGAAGGAGCTCCGCCGCGTCGTGAAGCAGGAGCGCAAGGCCGAGGCCGCCGACGAGACGCAGCGCGCCGGGACGACGAACGCGTCGCCCAAAAGCTTGAAGAGGAGGTTCAGGATGCAGTCCAGGCCCACCCTGAGGAAGCGGCTCGCTCTAGCGGCCCTGCCGCCAATGCTGCTCTTGCCGAGCTGCGGCGGCGGCGAGCGGCCCAGCGCCGCGACGCCGCCCGCTGAGCGCTTCGGCCAAGTCGCGGCGCCCGCCATTCCGGAGGCGACCACGCTGCCACTTCGATGCCGCGCAGCTCTGCAATTCGGACGAGGAGACGGCCCGCGTGATCGGCGACTATGACGCCGCGCTCGCCGAAGCGAACCGCCGCATCGCCTGGCTTCGCCGCTTCTTCGGCATTCCGGAATAGCCGGCGATCCTGCAGCCTGTCGGAGGGAGATTTGTCGCGTGTCGGGGCCGAACCTGCGCAGCAGCCTCGGCACCTCCATTCCAAAGGGATTCTAAGACATGAGCATCGCACCACAACGCAGGCTGATGGATCAGCCTTCGCTCCGCGCCGCTTTCTCGTTCGCTGATCGATCGGGCTCTGTTGGCGCTGAGCAAAGAGGAAGAGGAACGGCAGCGCGCAGCGGGGGCGTCGCGTTCCGGGCCGATGAGCCCCCGATTGGCTATCGCGACGATCGGCTTCCCGAGACGCCGAAGCGCGGCCCGATCTCCGCTATGGGGGCCGGCGGCACCGGCCAACCTCCTCGGGGTCGCTTCGAGGAAAGCGCGGACGGCCCCTCGCGCGCAAGCAAAAGGTCGCTCGCTGCCGAGAGGCCCAAACAAGCTCGTTCCGGTAACGCGGCAGCATCGCCCGCCGATGCCGACGGCGATACGACGGCGGCGCTGATTGCCGCCAACCGGGCCGTGCTAAGGAAGGGCGGCTTCGAAGACACGGCCGCAAATCTCTATCTCGCCCATGTTGCCGGACCGGGCGGCGCGCTGAAGCTGCTGCGCAACCCGCGCGGCTCGGCCGAGATACTGCTCGGCAGGAAAGCGATCGAGGCCGATCCGTTCTTGAAAGGCATGACCGGTGCCGAAGTGGCGGCCTGGGCGGAAAGCAAGATGAACGGCCTTGCGCCTGAGGAAGAGGCGAAGCCGACCAGCGCTAACCGGGAGGAGCGCGCACGGCTGGTAGACAGCCCGGTCGTCGGCGGCGCCTTTGCCAGTGAGATGCCGGAAACCATCAGCACACCGATGCTCGGTACGCCGGCCGCAAACGGCGCTAGCGGCAAACAAGGACCCATGGCTGGCTTCGGCGTTGAGGCCGAACAATATGCCGACGCCATCGGAAGTGCGGTTTCGCCGCCGGCCGCTTCGCCGTCTAATGAGATTGGATCACGTCCTGACCCGCTGCTGAGGCAGCTTAAAACCGGTCCAAGAGAATTGGTGCGGGATCATGCGAGCCGGGATGCAAATCGCGGCCAGCCTAGAGAAGTTGTTTCCGACGATCGTTTGGCAGATGGTGGAGAGGTTCCCCGCCGCTTGACGCATATTGCTGATCAGTTTCAAGCTGGTGGCTACGACGAAGCCGCCGATGCCCGAGCAGGCCGAGTCCAGCTCGCCCGGGCGGAAGCTCGCGGGAACCGGATCTTCGTTAGACCGGAAGATCGGGTAGGCTCTGACGTCCCTAATATCGACTTGCCCCGGATCCCCGGCACTAAGGGTGTTTCGCCGTTCGACGTCAACTTCCACGACTATCGCGTTCCCGTTTTGGCTCCGCCTGAATTATCTGGTAGGAGGGGACTGCTTGCCGTTCAACAGGAACTGCTGCGAAACCCAACCACAGGGCGGGACCGCGAAGCAACACGGAAAGGCGTTCTAAACGATGTGGGAGATTTGTGGGGACCGGATGGCGCGAACAATTATGTGAAGACGTACCGAGTGCCATCCAAAGACCCCAATCGATCGGATGCTATCATCAACTATACGGTTCCAGGGAAGCACATGGTGAACGAAGGGTTTGTCATCCGCTTTGCACGGCTTCGGAAAGACGGTCGCGTTGAAATAATAACATATGGCGAGGGCAACTCATGGAAGATGAACCGGCGTCTGAAACCAGTTCTTTGGGGACCTGCGGTTGACGAGGCATGGACGAAAAATTCGCTAGCTGTGATACAAAGGGCTCTGAAAGTGAGATGATGGCCTATGCTGCGCAGAGTTGCTGACCTCATCGTTTACATTATGGTGATATTTCCGCTGAACCTGATTGAAGCAGCGGTTAATATCCAATATAATTCTCCCATTTCTTATTTTGCGAGCCAATTTTTTGTTCCTGCCATGCTGGCCATCTTTGTACTTATCCTTCTCGGAAGGATCGGTATCGCCACTTTGGTCCAAGCTTTATACGGGGTGACTGTTACTATCCTCAAGGGCATGCACCAGAGTGAGACTTACACCGGGGGAGACCTCCTCACGATCATGTTGCCGATGGTGCTTCTCATCGTGATCATCCCAGTCCCGCTCATGTATGGTTTTCAGAAGCTGGTGGTTGAACGCCGCTCCGCCGCCTAGGTGAAGTGCGTATTTGCGCCCGAGGAAGAGGCGAAGCCGATCGGCGCTAACGGCAAGCTGCCGCCTGCGGCTGGTGAGGGGCCGTTTCCGCCTATCGAGGAAGCAGATGCTGCTGATCCGGCGGCGCAGTTCACGTCCTCCGGCCGGCCTTTGGCGGGACCCGCGGGAGGAGCGGCTTCGTCCTTCGGCTCGCAGGGCGCAAGGGCATTCAGCGACTCCGCATCACAGTCCGGAGGGGTCGGACGAAGCACCAAGACTGCGCCCCGCTGCGCTATCGTGCGAAGGCGAGGATTCGCCGACGCCGTTCGTGCGTCCGGTAGCGTTCCGGGAGGATTTCGAGCGCGCGCAGGACCGCGCCATCGCCCAGGAGCAGGCAAAGAGGACCGGCGGTGATGCGGACGAGATAAACGAGGTTCTTCGCGGCGGCCCTGATCCCGGGCCGACGCAAATAACCCCGCGGGTGCTTGAAACCTGGACCATCAAGTTCGGGAAGCGAGCTTATTCAAAGCAGCTTCCAGCGGGGGCGACGGACGCGCAAGTGCGCGCCGCCTTTTCGGACGAATATCAGCAAGCGCGGAGTGAAGTCGGGCGAGCTGCTGTACGACGGCCGACGCTGCCGGATCAGCCCAGAAAGGCCAAGTCGGCGAACGAGCCTCAGCAGCTGAGGACGCGCGCCAGCGCACCGTCTGGTGCCACGCATCCGAAATATGGTCTTCGCCAGCAAATTGGGGGCAGCAATCCATGGGGAAAGTTCGACGTGGATGTCGCGCCCCTGGGCTCCGGGAGATGCGCCGACGTCGCCCCGAGATCGAGCGATTGGAACAATGGGCCTGGAACGCTTCTCAAGATCCAGACCCGAGAATCTGGGTCGACGGAACACCTCCATTCTTCCACTACGAAGATCTTCCTCCCAGGGAGCATGGCTTCGTCGCATTCGAAAACCTGAAGGACGGATCCTTCTCATACCAGCGTCTGGGGCCGGAGCTGGACCCGCGTGCAGACAACTTGAACATGATAAAGAAGCCGCTAAATGCGGATTCCAAATGGCGGATCACGAAGCCGGGACACAGAACTGTAGGACGCAGCGCACCAATTGCTGTTCACCCTCACATTCGACGAGGCGGTGAGCGTAAAGCCGCGGCAGTAACCCGCGATCAGCCCTGGTCACTATGCGGAGGCTCTAGACCGCTGCGTTCTTCAGCGCTTCGTTGATCCGGGATTGCCAGCCTGGTCCGGTCGCCTTGAATTTCTCCAACACTTCCCTGTCGAGGCGCAGGGAGACGGCTTGCTTGTTGGAGCCGGCGGGCCGGCCTCCCCGTTTCTTCGTGTTGGGAAACGCTGCCAGCAGGTCCGCCGGCAGCGCCTCGGCCCCCTTGGCAGCGGCGAAGTCCGCCTCCGTCCACTCCGGGTTTTCCTGATCAGAGGCCATGACGTTTCCTTTCCACCCGATTCGCCTTGCGGAGGCTGATCGCCCGTGCTGCCCGATCGCGGAAGGTGACCACCGCGCAATAGGCCTCCCCATCCAGCAGGCCGTAGAGGCGGAACCGGCGTTCCGCATCCTCGGCACGGCTGTTCTCGAGGACCGCAAGGATATCAAGCTCAGGGGTCCGCCCCAGCGACACTCCATGTTTCTCGATGTTGGCAGCATCCTTGGCGGGGCTGAACTCGATCTCCACATGATTTCGTGTATATACAAAAACTGTGACGCGCAGTAGTTATTGTAGTTACAGTACCCGGAAGAGGGTCGCGCTTCCGCCCCTCGCTTCTCCCGGTTGAACCCGGTTTTGGAAACACATTAGCCTCCTTTCAGGAAGAGGAGGGGGCCATGTCGATTGCTGCTGCGCTGAACGCGATGAGCAAGAAGCTCTCGATGGATGCGCCGAGACCACCGCTCGCGCCGGTCTCGCCTGCTTCGGGCGGCGCAGCTTCGGCCGCCACGCTCAAGTCAAGCGGCATTGCTCCGCGGACGGGCGGAATGCGACCCGCAGGCGGATCGACGACCGAGGATATGTTCTCCGACGGCAACCCACGCAACTGGCGGACGGCCAGCGCCGAGGAGATGACTGCACGCGGCGTTGTCGGCGGGACCGGCCGCGTCGACGCCAGAGGAAACATGGAAATCAGGGACGCTCAGCCCTCCGAGGCAGATCGAGCCCGGATGGCCGCCGCGATGGCTCCGCCTCCGAGACCTACTACAGATGTTTTCGGCGACCCGCTGATGGCGGATTACATGCGCAAGGCCGGGGAGACGGCCGACCCGACCGGCG
>JAUJOJ010000007.1:0-72409 GCA_030447665.1 Allosphingosinicella sp.
TCCTTGCCGCCCCAGATGCCGATGATCAGGTACATCGGAATGAGGCCCGCTTCGAAGAACAGATAGAAGAGGAAGATGTCCTGCGCCGCGAAGACGCCGATCATCAGCGTCTCCATGAGCAGGAAGGCCGCCATATATTCGGGGATGCGGTGCTCGATCGAGGACCAGGAGGCGGCGATGCAGATCGGCATCAGGAACACCGACAGCAGGATCAGCATCAAGGCGATGCCGTCGATGCCGAGCGCCCAGGAAAAGGCGCCGAAGTCGAACGCCCGCTCGACGAATTGCCATTGCGGCCCGCCGATTTCGTAGCTCAGCCACAGGAGGATGCCGAGCGCGAGGTTGGCGAGCGTCGCCACCAATGCAAGCCAGCGGGCGCCCGCATTGGAAAGGAACAGGCAGGCGACGGCTGCCGCCATCGGCACGGCGAGCATCAGGCTGAGAATGGGAAATCCAAGGCTGTTCACCGCGCCATCGCCCACGTCGCGGCGGCGGCGAGGCCGAGGAGCATCACCAGCGCATAAGTGTAGAGAAAGCCCGATTGGAGCCGTGCGGTAAGGACATTGCCGCCCTTCACCAGAGCGGCGGCGCCGTTCGGGCCAAAGCGGTCGATCATGCCCTCGTCGCCGCGCTTCCAGAACATGCGGCCGAGCCACATGGAAGGGCGGACGAAGACGACGTCGTAGATCTCGTCGAAGAACCACTTGTTGTAGAGGAAGCGGTGGAGGATCCCGAACTGGCCGACGAAGCGGGCCGGCAGGCTGGTGTTGCGGACATAGGCCTGGAGCGCGATCAGGAAACCGGCGATCATCACGGCAGCGGGCGCAAGCTTCACCCACAGCGGCGAATGATGGATTTCTTCCATCAGATGCGCGTCGAAGAACAGGCTGCCGCGCCAGAATTCCACCCCGTCATGGGCATCGATGAAGGGGCCGTGGAAGGCGATCCCGGCAAACACGGCGCCGAGCGCAAGCACCCCCAGGGGCACGAGCATCGTCCAGGGGCTCTCGTGCGGATGGTAGCCGCCGGTGCCGGCCGGGATCTCGGCCGCGCCCGCTTCATCCGGACGCGTGTCGTGCCCGGCATGCTCGTCCTCAGGGTGCGGATCGGCTTCATGATCGTGGTCGCGGGCGTGATGCGCATCGTGGAGGGTATGCTGGATATGGCCGGAGGCCGCCCAACGGGGCTTTCCGAAGAAGGTGAGGAAGACGAGGCGCCAGCTGTAGAAGCTGGTGAGAAAAGCGGCGAAGATGCCGACCGCGAACGCGAATCCGCCGACGTTGCGCCCGCTCATATAGGCGCTCTCGATGATGGCATCCTTCGAGAAGAAGCCAGCAAAGCCGAAGCCGGGCAAGTCGCCGATCGCGATGATGCCCACGCCCGTAATGGCCAGCGTGCCGGCCATCATCGCCCAGAAGGTGAGCGGGATCGACTTACGAAGGCCGCCGTAAAAGCGCATGTCCTGCTCGTGGTGCATGGCATGAATGACCGAGCCCGCGCCGAGGAACAGCAAAGCTTTGAAGAAGGCGTGCGTGAAGAGGTGGAACATCGCCGCCGAATAAGCGCCGACGCCCGCGGCGAAGAACATGTAGCCCAATTGCGAGCAGGTCGAATAAGCGATCACGCGTTTGATGTCGTTCTGCACCGTGCCGACGGTCGCCGCGAACAGCGCAGTGGCAGCGCCGACGAACGTGACCACGCCGAGCGCGGTGTCGCTGGTCTCGAACATCGGCGACAGGCGGCAGACCATGAACACGCCGGCGGTGACCATCGTTGCCGCATGGATGAGCGCGGAGACGGGCGTCGGGCCCTCCATCGCGTCCGGGAGCCAGGTGTGGAGGCCGAGCTGGGCGGACTTGCCCATCGCTCCGACGAACAGCAGCAGGCAGAGCGTCGTCATCACGTCGACCCGCATTCCGAGGAAGCCGAAGGTCGCGCCCGCCATGCCCGGAGCCGCGGCGAGGATCGCCGGAATGGAGACGGTGCCGAAGACCAGGAAGGTGCCGAAGATGCCGAGGCTGAAGCCGAAATCGCCGACGCGGTTGACCACGAAGGCCTTGAGGGCGGCGGCGTTGGCCGTGGGCTTATGGTACCAGAAGCCGATCAGCAGGTAGGAAGCGAGGCCCACCCCTTCCCAGCCGAAGAACATCTGGACGAGGTTGTCGGCCGTCACCAGCATCAGCATCGCGAAGGTGAAGAGCGACAGATAGGCGAAGAAGCGGGGCTGCGACGGGTCCTCCGCCATATAGCCCCAGCTGTAGAGGTGGACGAGGCTGGAGACGGTCGTCACGACCACCAGCATCACCGCAGTGAGTGCGTCGACGCGAAGCGCCCAATCGACCGTGAGATCGCCGGAATGGATCCAGGCCAGCACTGGGTAGAGCTGAGAGCTTTCCGTGCCGGCGATGAAGCCGAGGAAGATCGGCCAGCTTAGGGCAGCCGAGGCGAGCAGCGCGCCCGTCGTGATCAGCTTGGACGCGAAGTTGCCGATCACGCGGCCGGCCAGGCCCGCGACGATGGCCGCGAGAAGCGGCAGGAAGACGATGAGCTGCACCGCCATGCTCAGCCCTTCATCTGGTTGATGTCGTCGACCGCGATCGTGCCGCGGCCGCGGAAGTAGATGACCAGGATGGCGAGGCCGATCGCCGCCTCCCCCGCCGCGACGGTGAGCACGAACATCGCGAACACCTGCCCCACCATGTCGCCCAGATAGGCGGAAAAGGCGACGAGGTTGATGTTCACCGCGAGCAGGATGAGCTCGATCGCCATCAAGATGACGATGATGTTCTTCCGGTTGAGGAAAATGCCGAACACGCCGAGCACGAACAGGATCGCGGCGACGACGAGATAATGGCCCAGGCCGATCATTGCAGGCGCCCGCTCACAGCCGCACCCCCTCGCCCACCGGCTGATCCGTGACGACGCGGACTGCATCCTTGGGACGGCGCTGGTTCTGGAGCGAGACGTTCTGCGGCCGGAGGTCGCTGCGCTTGCGGTGCGTGAGCACGATCGCGCCGATCATGGCCACGAGCAGTACCAGGCCCGCGGCCTCGAAGATATAGAGGTAGCGCGTGTAAAGCACCGTGCCGAGCGCCTGGATGTTGGGCACATTGGGATCGACCGGAGCGGCCCTGGCTCCAACCGCGATCCCGCCGGCATTCCACGCCGCGATCGCGAACACGATTTCCGCCAGGAGCACGAGCGCCAGCAGCGTACCGAACGGGAGATATTTGGCAAAGCCCGCGCGAAGCTGCGCGAAATCCACGTCCAGCATCATGACGACGAACAGGAACAGCACGGCGACCGCGCCGACATAGACGATGACGAGCAGCATCGCGATGAACTCGGCGCCCAGGATCAGCATCAGCCCTGCCGCATTGAAGAAGGCGAGGATGAGCCAGAGGACGCTGTGCACCGGGTTCCGGCTCGCGATGGTCATGACGCCCGAGGCGATCACGATGGTGGCGAACAGGTAAAAGGCTAAGGCTTGAATCACGTGCTTCTTATCGGCCCTTCGAGGATTCGGCTGGCGCTTAGCGGTAAGGCGCGTCGGCGGCAATGTTGGCAGCGAGCGTCCGCTCCCACTTGTCGCCGTTATCGAGAAGCTTTGCCTTGTCGTAGATGAGCTCCTCGCGCGTCTCGACCGAGAATTCCATGTTCGGCCCCTGGACGATCGCGTCGACCGGGCAGGCTTCCTGGCAGAGGCCGCAATAGATGCACTTGGTCATGTCGATGTCGTAGCGCGTGGTACGGCGGCTGCCGTCCTCGCGCGGTTCGGACTCGATCGTGATGCAGACGGCCGGGCAGACCGCTTCGCACAGCTTGCAGGCGATGCAGCGCTCCTCGCCGTTCGGATAGCGGCGCAGCGCGTGCTCGCCGCGGAAGCGGGGCGAAAGCGGGTTCTTCTCATAGGGGTAGTTGAGCGTCGCCTTCGGCTTGAAGAAGTATTTCAGCGTCAGATAGTGCGCCTTCACGAACTCCCAGAGGAAGAAGGACTTGATCCAGTGCCTGATCATGATGCTGCTCCGGCCCGGCGCTGGCCATTGGAAAGGTTGGGCATGCCGCTCCGGCAGGAGGGCAGATAGCGGTCGGCCTGCTCGTCCGTGGTGATGGCGGCGAGGATCCCGCGGTCGGTCGGGCATTGCTCCTTGGTCAGCATCATGTAGCCGGAGACGAGGAACACCCACAGCAGCGAGATCGGGAGGAAGATCTTCCAGCCGAGACGCATCAGCTGGTCGTAGCGGAAGCGCGGTACGGTGGCCTTCACCCAGCTGAAGAAGAAGAAGAAGAGCATGATCTTGGCGAAGAACCAGAAGATGCCGGGCACCAGGTAAAGCGGCGCCCAGTCGATCGGCGGCAGCCATCCGCCCCAGAAGAGCGTCGCGTTGAGGCCGCACATCAGCAGCACGTTGCCATATTCGCCGAGCCAGAAGAGCGCGAAGCTCATCGAAGAATATTCGGTCTGGAAACCGGCCACGAGCTCGGATTCAGCCTCGGTCAGGTCGAACGGCGCGCGCGCGGTCTCGGCCAGCGCGGAGATGAAGAAGATCACGCTCATCGGGAACAGCAAGGGATTGAAGCCGAAGCCGTTGATGATCCAGACGTGGCTGCGCTGCGCCTCGATGATGCCGGAAAGGTTGAAGGTGCCGGCCCACAGGATGACGGCGATCAGCACGAAGCCGACCGAGACCTCGTAGCTCACCATCTGGGCGGCGGCGCGGAGGGCGGAATAAAAGGGATATTTCGAATTGGACGACCAGCCGGCGATCACCACGCCGTAGACGCTCAAGGAGGAGACGGCGAGGATGTAGAGCAGGCCGACATTGATGTCGGAGAGCACCATGTCCGGACCGAACGGGATCACCGCCCAGCCGATCAGCGCGAGCGTGAAGGTGAGGATCGGCGCGATCAGGAACAGGCCGCGATTGGCAGCCGACGGGACGATCGTCTCCTTCAGCATCACCTTGAGGCCGTCGGCGAAGCTCTGGAGAAGACCGAAGGGCCCCACGACATTGGGTCCGCGCCGGAGCGCCATCGCCGCCCAGATCTTGCGGTCGGCATAGATGATCATCGCCACCGCCAGCATCAGCGGCAGCGCGATCATCAGGATCAGGATGAGGGTCGCGGTGAACCAGCCGAAGCCGTAGCCGAGCGTCCCCTGGAACCATTCAGTCATTCCGCCGCCTCTGCGAAGCTTTGCCCGTGGAGGATCTCCGCCGAGCAACGCTGAAGCGTGGGCGAGGAACGGGCGATTGGATTGGTGAGATAGAAGTCGTCGATCGGATAGACGATCTCGCCGCTGACCGAAGGCGCCGGGCCTTCAGGCGCGGCGAGCGGCGCGAACTGCGTGAGGCCGGTCACGGTGAGGTGCCGCTTCTCGGCCGCGATCGCGGCGCGGAGCTGCGAGAGGGTGTCGAACGGCAGCGTCCGGCCGAGTATGTCGGACAGGGCGCGGAGGATCGTCCAATCCTCCCGCGCCTCGCCTGGAGCATCCACTGCCTTTTCGGAGAGCTGCACCCTGCCCTCCAGGTTCACATAGGTGCCCTGCTTTTCGGTGTAAGCGGCGGCGGGAAGGATCACGTCCGCCACCTTCACTCCGGCATCACCATGCGTGCCGACATAGACGGTGAAGGTGTCGGCAAAGGCGGAAAGATCGGTCTCGTCCGCACCAAGCAGGAACAGGGCGCGCAAGGCCCCTGCTTGTGCTCGGATGGCGTCCACTCCGCCTTCAGTGACGAAGCCGAGGTCCAGCGCACCCACGCGTGAGGCCGCAATGTGAAGGAGGTTGAAGTTCGCCCCGAGCGTCGCCGCTGCGGCGCGCGCGGCTTCGTAGGCGCCTTCGTGAACGAGCGCGCCCATGCCGACGACGATTGCAGAGTTTTCCTTGCCTTGGAACGCATCGCTCACTTCGGCGGGGAGGTTTCCAAGCAGCGAAAGGTCGGTGCCGAGGTGCGTGACCGGATAGGTAAGGTCGATCTCCCGTCCGATGTGGAAGACGCGGGCGCCGGCCTTCACCGCCTTGCGGATGCGGGTGTTGACGAGCGGCGCTTCCCAGCGCGGGTTCGTGCCGACGAGGAGGATTGCGGGGGCCGTCTCGATGCCCGCGATGGTCGAATTGAAGCGATAGGCGGCAGGGCTCGACACGCCGAACTTCGCGCCGTCCTGCCGGCATTCGTGCAAGGCGGAGCCGTAGGAGCGCAGCAGCGCCTGCATGGCATAGATCGATTCCAGGTCCTGAAGGTCGCCGGCAATGGCGGCCACCTCATCGCCCCTCGCGCCGCGCATCCGCTCGGCGATCAGCTCGAACGCTTCCTGCCAGCTTGCCGGCTGGAGCTTTCCTTCGCGGCGGATCCACGGCCGGTCGAGGCGGCGGCGGAGAAGGCCGTCCACCCCGTGGCGGGTCTTGTCGCTGATCCACTCCTCGTTCACGTCTTCGTTGATCCGCGGCAAGGCGCGCATCACCTCGCGCTGGCGCGCGTCGATGCGGATGTTGGAGCCGACCGCGTCCATCACGTCGATGGCGGGGATTTTGCGGAGCTCCCAGGGCCGCGCCTCGAAGCTGTAGGGCTTGGACACGAGCGCGCCGACCGGGCAGAGATCGACGACGTTGCCGGAAAGCTCGGACGTCACCGCGCCTTCGAGATAGGAGGTGATCTCCATATTCTCGCCGCGGTTGATCGCCCCGATCTCCTCGACGCCGGCCACCTCTTCCGCGAAGCGGACGCAGCGCGTGCAGTGGATGCAGCGGGTCATGATCGTCTTGACCACGGGACCCATATATTTGTCGGTGACGGCGCGCTTATTCTCTTCGAACCGATTGTGGCCGCGGCCATAGGCCATGGCCTGGTCCTGGAGGTCGCACTCTCCGCCCTGGTCACAGATCGGGCAATCGAGCGGGTGGTTGATCAGCAGGAACTCCATCACCCCTTCCCGCGCCTTTTTGACGGTCAGCGAATTGGTGATGATCTCCTGGTTCTCCGCTACCGGAAGCGCGCAGGAGGCTTGGGGCTTGGGCGGCCCCGGCTTCACCTCGACCAGGCACATCCGGCAATTGCCGGCGATGGTCAGCCGCTCGTGATAGCAGAAGCGCGGGATCTCCTTGCCCGCCAGCTCGCACGCCTGGAGCACGGTCGCCCCCTGCGGAACCTCCACCTCGACGCCGTCGACTTTGACTTTAGGCATTCTTGTCGCCCTTCTCGAGCACATGGCCCATTGCCAGAGCTCCAGGGATGTTCGGATTTTCAGGATTGGGGATGAGCTGCTCGCGACGAGGATCAACGAGCACGTCCATCGCCTGCATGGGTATAGCGCCGAGAAGCACATGCTCCCCCATCACAAGCGCACCCGTGAAAGCGGACCTCCCGAACACCTCGAGGCGAACCGGACCGACATAATCGACAAGCTCGCGCCGGCCGTCGGCAACGGTCACCTCCCGTTCCTCGGCCTTGTCGAGTTTCAGCTGGATGGCGATGTGGCGCGGGATGCACAGGTCGATGGCGCCCGAGTGGACGAGCGCATTCGCGTCGATCTCCTCAAGCTCCGGCCGCGCGGCATTGGCAATCCAGACATGCTGGCGAACAAGCCCCATCACTCCGCCGCCTCCAGCTGCTGCCCGCCTTGCTTCTCGATGATCCGCCGCTCGATCTCGGGCCGGAAGTGGCGGATGAGGCCCTGGATCGGCCAGGCGGCGGCATCGCCGAGGGCGCAGATGGTGTGGCCTTCGACTTGCTTGGTGACGTCCCAGAGGAGGTCGATCTCGCTGATGTCGGCATTGCCTTCGCGCAGACGCTCCATGACGCGCCACATCCAGCCGGTGCCCTCGCGGCACGGCGTGCACTGGCCGCAGCTCTCATGCTTGTAGAAATAGGAGATGCGGCTGATCGCCTTCACGATGTCGGTCGATTTATCCATCACGATGACGGCGGCGGTGCCAAGGCCGGATCCGAGATCGCGAAGCCCGTCGAAATCCATCGGAGCGTCCATGATCTGCGCCGCCGGGACGAGCGGAACCGAGGAGCCCCCCGGGATCACCGCGAGCAGATTGTCCCAGCCGCCGCGAATGCCGCCGGCATGGCGGTCAATGAGCTCGCGGAACGGGATCGACATCGCCTCCTCGACCACGCACGGCTTGTTCACATGGCCCGAAATCTGGAAGAGCTTGGTGCCCTCGTTCTTCTCACGGCCGAAGCTCTTGAACCAGGCAGCGCCGCGGCGAAGGATCGTCGGCACGACCGCGATCGATTCCACGTTGTTGACCGTGGTCGGGCAGCCGTAGAGGCCCGCGCCAGCCGGGAACGGCGGCTTCAGGCGCGGGAAGCCCTTCTTGCCTTCCAGGCTGTTGAGCATCGCCGTTTCCTCGCCGCAGATATAGGCGCCGGCGCCGCGGTGGACGAAAAGATCGAAATCATAGCCTGAGCCGGCCGCATTCTTGCCGAGGAGGCCCGCATCATAAGCCTGCTGGACGGCGGCGAAGAGCGTCTCCGCCTCGCGGATGAACTCGCCGCGAATATAGATGTAGCCCGCCCGCGCCCGCATCGCGAAGCCGGCGATCAGGGCGCCTTCGATCAGCTTGTGCGGATCGTGGCGGATGATCTCCCGGTCCTTGCAGCTCCCCGGCTCGGATTCGTCAGCGTTGATGACGAGGAAGTTCGGCTTTCCGGGCTTCGGCTCCTTGGGCATGAAGCTCCACTTCATGCCGGTCGGGAAGCCGGCCCCGCCGCGTCCGCGAAGGCCGGAATTCTTGATCTCGTCGATGATCGCGTCCTGGCCGATCGCCATCAGCGCGTTGGTATTGTCCCAGTCGCCGCGCGCCTGCGCCCCCTTCAGCCCCCAATCCTGGTAACCGTAGACGTTGGTGAAGATGCGGTCCTTGTCAGCGAGCACCGGCAGTCGCTCCAATCAGGCGCCGTAGCAGGGGCACGACTGCGAACCAGGACCCTGCGGCAAGCAGGCCAGCGGCGGTGGCCTCGGCGAAGCCCTCCGAGGCAAGCGTGACGGCGAAGAAGCTCCCGCCGAACAAGGCGGAGGATCCAAGCTGGGTTTGGGCGAAGCGCGCGTAGAGGGTCACTTCCACTGCTCCCTATAATCGTAATTCTCGCTGACCATTTCGACCAAAGTGGTCGGGCCGCTTTCGGGCGCGCTGGTCTGGCGCTCGATTTGCGGCCCCGGCTTCGGCGTTTGCCCACGCTGAAGAGCCTCGAGGACAGAAGTCATGGTCTCGGACGTCAGGTCCTCGTAATTGTCGTCGTTGATCTGGACCATCGGCGCGTTGGCGCAGGCGCCGAGGCATTCCACTTCGGCAAGCGTGAACAGACCGTCGGGCGAGGTGCCGCCCTTCTTCAGGCCCTTGGCATAGCAAGCGTCGAACAGGTCTTCCGAGCCGCGCAGCATGCAGGGCGTCGTGCCGCAGACCTGCACATGGTAGCGCCCCACAGGAGCCTGGTTGAACATCGTGTAGAAGGTCGAGACCTCGAGCGCCCGGATGTACGGCATGTCCAGATACTTGGCGACATATTCCACGGCGGGAACCGGCAGCCAGCCTTGGTGCCGGTCTCGGCGCCGACCTGACGCTGCGCCATGTCGAGCAGCGGAATGATCGCGCTCTGCTGGCGGCCGGGCGGGTAGCGCGCAATGATCGTTCGCGCCTCTTCCTCATTCTCGGGCGTGAACGCGAACCCGCCCCAGCGGGCGCGGACCTCGTCCATGTCGATGCTGGTGGGTAGAATGTCAGCCATCAAGGAACCCGCAGGAATTTCGGGTCACCCTCACGGTCGAGCAGCAGATCTGGCACTCGCCATCACGCCGGCCGATGCTCGGTGCCAGACGACGATGAGCTCGCCCGGCGCAAGCCGGCGATCATCAAAACCTCGATCGGAATATGAATACCAAGCGTCCCGACGAATGGCTGTGCAGCAGGAACGGCGCGGCCAGCAGGTGCATAACGGCCGATGATCTTCGGTTCCAATGATCCGAAAAGGAGGCGTTTGTTCACCGGTCCACTCTCACCTCCCCGAACACGATGTCCATGGCGCCGAGGATGGCGGTCGCGTCCGCAAGCATGTGGCCCTTGGACATGAAGTCCATCGCCTGGAGATGGCTGAAGCCGGTCGGGCGGATCTTCACGCGATAGGGCTTATTGGTGCCGTCCGAGACGATGTAGATGCCGAACTCGCCCTTCGGGCTCTCGGTCGCGACATAGACCTCGCCGGCGGGCACGTGGAAGCCTTCGGTGTAGAGCTTGAAATGATGGATCAGCGCTTCCATCGACTGCTTCATCTCGGCGCGCTTGGGCGGCACCACCTTGCGGTCGAACGAGGCGACAGGCCCTTCCGGCATCTCATTGAGGCACTGGCGCATGATCCGGGCGGACTGCCTGACTTCCTCGACGCGGACCATCATCCGGTCGTAGCAGTCGCCCTTGGTCCCGACCGGAACGTCGAAGTCCATCCGGCCGTAGACGTCGTAGGGCTGCGACTTGCGGATGTCCCAGGGAATGCCCGAAGCCCGGATCATCGGGCCGGAGAAGCCCCAAGCGATCGCGTCTTCCTTTGAAACGGTGCCGATATCGACGTTGCGCTGCTTGAAGATCCGGTTGTCGGCAACCAGGCTGATCGCGTCGTCGAACAGCCCGAAGAAGCGCTTGTCGAGCCAATCGGCGATGTCGGTCAGAAGCTTCAGCGGCACGTCCTGATGGACGCCGCCCGGACGGAAATAATTGGCGTGCATCCGCGCTCCGGAGGCCCGCTCGTAGAAGTTCATGATGTCTTCGCGAAGCTCGAACAGCCACAGGTTCGGAGTCATCGCGCCGACGTCCATGACGTGACTGCCGATGTTGAGGAGGTGGTTCTTGATCCGGGTCAGCTCGGCGAAGAAGGTGCGAAGATACTGCGCCCGGATCGGCACTTCCAGATCGAGAAGCTTCTCGATCGCGAGCACGTAGCTATGCTCCATGGACATCGGCGACACATAATCGAGCCGGTCCATATAGGGGATCGACTGGATGTACGTCTTGTATTCGCACAGTTTCTCGGTGCCGCGATGAAGCAGGCCGATATGCGGATCGACCCGCTCGACGATCTCGCCGTCAAGCTCGAGCACGAGCCTCAGCACGCCGTGCGCCGCCGGGTGCTGGGGGCCGAAGTTGATGGTGTAGTTGGCGATCTTGGATTCGGTGGCGCCCGTCTTGGCGACCTCCTCCTCGGTCCAGATTTCGGTGGCCTTGCTGCTCATTTCTTGTCGCCTCCGGCCGGCGCCGTGGTCGGGGCGCCGGGAGCTTGGGGGGAGGCCTTTTCATCGCCCGGAAGGATATATTCGGCGCCCTCCCAGGGGCTGAGGAAATCGAAGCTGCGGAAATCCTGGGCGAGCCGGACGGGCTCGTAGACGACCCGTTTCTCCTCTTCGGAGTAACGCATTTCGTGATAGCCCGAGAGCGGGAAATCCTTGCGCAGCGGATGGCCGCGAAAGCCATAATCGGTGAGGATGCGGCGAAGATCCTCGTTGCCGTCGAACAGCACGCCGAACAGGTCGAACACTTCCCGCTCGAGCCAACCTGCGACCGGCCAGAGCCCGGTCACTGAGGGCACCGGCTTTTCCTCGTCCGTGATGACGCGAACGCGGATGCGGTGGTTCCTGGTCAGCGAGAGGAGATGGTAGACGACGTCGAACCTTTCCTCGCGCTGCGGATAGTCGACCCCCGCTATCTCCATCAGCTGCTGATATTCGAAGCGGTCGCGAAGAGTGCGGCAGACATCGACGATGCTCTCGCGGCGGACGGTGACCGAATCCTCGAAGGCCTCGTGCTTGGCCTCGACGAACGCGTCTCCGATCGCGGCCTTCACGTCATCGAGAATGCCTTCGCGGGGAGCGACGAGGGGAGCGGACGTGCGGGCCACGATCAGCGCTCGATCGTGCCGACGCGGCGGATCTTCCGCTGCAGCTGCATCACGCCGTAGAGCAGGGCCTCCGCCGTCGGCGGACAGCCGGGCACGTAGATGTCGACGGGCACGATCCGGTCGCAGCCGCGCACGACCGAGTAGCTGTAATGATAATAGCCGCCGCCATTGGCGCAGCTTCCCATCGAGATGACGTAGCGCGGCTCCGACATCTGATCATAGACGCGGCGAAGCGCCGGAGCCATCTTGTTGCAGAGCGTTCCGGCGACGATCATCACGTCCGACTGGCGAGGCGAGGCGCGCGGGGCGACGCCGAACCGCTCCAGGTCGTAGCGCGGCATGTTGGCGTGGATCATCTCGACCGCGCAGCAGGCGAGGCCGAAGGTCATCCACCACAGCGAGCCGGTACGCGCCCATTGAAACAGGTCCTCCGTCGAGGTGACGAGGAAGCCCTTGTCCGCCACTTCCGAATTGATCTGGCTGAAGAATTCCGGATCCGGCTGCTGAAGGTCGGCCGGGCGCACATTCTCGCTGCGGGGATCGAGGATCACTCCCATTCGAGCGCGCCCTTCTTCCAGGCATAGACGAAGCCGAGCGTCAGCTCCGCCAGGAACAGCATCATCGCGGCCCAGCCGGCAATGCCGATTGCCCCGAGCGACACAGCCCAGGGGAACAGGAAGGCGGCTTCAAGATCGAAGATGATGAACAGGATCGCGACCAGGTAGAAGCGAACGTCGAACTGCGCCCGGCTATCCTCGAACGCGGGGAAGCCGCATTCATATTCGGCAAGCTTGTCCGGATAGGGATTGTTCGCGCCGGTGAGGCGCGCGCCCAGCATCGGCAGGAACACGAACGCCGTCGAGAGCGCCAGCGCCACGCCGAGAAACAGCAGGATGGGCAGATATTCGGCGGCGGCGGACGCCATCGAGACTCTCCAGGAGCTTGGGTTTGGCGGCTTCTAGGCCAGCGGCCCCGCCACCGCAACCGGGTAGCGGCGATCGGCGGGGCAGCTGCAAATGTCCAAGCTTTCAAGCTATATAGGCTGGAGGGAGCGAAGATGAAGCTGCCGGTCGCGGACGCCGGAGCCCCTCAGCCCCGGAGCGCTCCCGCCACCAGCTTGTGAAGCTTCGAATGAAGCTGGTCGTTGGCCGCCAGCACCTGGCCCGTCTCCAGCGCCCGGTCGCCCCCCCGAAAATCGGTGACGAAGCCGCCCGCCTCGCGGACCAGCAGCACGCCGGCGGCGATGTCCCAATATTGAAGATCTTCCTCCCAGAAGCCGTCGAACCGGCCAGCCGCCACCCAGGCCAGGTCAAGCGCGGCGGAGCCGAAGCGGCGGATGCCGGCGACCTCGGGCGCGACCGTGCTCAGGATCTTCTGGAAGCGGTCCAGCTGGCCGTGGCCGTGATAGGGAATGCCGGTAGCGATGAGCGCGTCGGCGAGGTCGCGGCGCGAAGAGACGCGGAGGCGGCGCTCGTTGAGCCATGAACCCCTGCCCTTTTCAGCCCAGAAGCTCTCGTCGGTGAGCGGCTGATAGACCAAAGCCTGGGTGACCTCGGGCCTGCCGCCCGCCCCGCGCGGGTCCTCGACCGCAATCGAGATGGAGAAATGCGGGATCCCGTGGATGAAGTTGGAGGTGCCGTCGATCGGATCGATGATCCAGCGGGGCTTGGAAGGATCGCCCTCGATCGTGCCGCCCTCTTCCATCATGAAGCCCCAATCGGGCCGGGCATGGCGGAGCTCGTCGCGAAGCGTGGCTTCGGCGCGCTTGTCGGCCATCGACACGAAGTCGGCAGGCCCCTTGCGGCTGACCTGCAGCTGTTCGACCTCGCCGAAATCGCGCCGGATGCGGGGCGCCGCCTTGCGCGCGCGCGCTGCATGACGGTGATGAGGCCGGAATGGGAAACCATTGTCGCTCCATCCCTCTCCCTTGAGGGATTTTTGGGCCGGACTGTCCCCGGCAGTCCTGGAACCCAAAGCGCCGGCTTTGGGAGGTCGGATGCGGGAGCTACCCGCTGAGACCGAGCCCCTCACCCCAACCCTCTCCCCGCCGGGAGAGGGAGCCGAGTTAATCCGCGCGGCGGATGTAGGTCTGCTCGTAAACGTCGACGACGATCCGGGTTCCGCTCGAAATATGCGGCGGGACCATCACGCGAACGCCGTTGTCGAGCATCGCGGGCTTGTAGCTCGACGATGCGGTCTGTCCCTTCACCACCGCATCGGCCTCGACGATCGTCGCCTCGATCTGGTCGGGGAGCTGCACGGAGATCGGCCGCTCGTCATAAAGCTCCATGACGACATCCATGCCGTCCTGCAGAAAGGCGGCGGCGTCGCCCAGCAGGTCGGTCGGCAGCGTGATCTGCTCGTAGGTCTCCTTGTCCATGAAGGTCAGCATGTCGCCCTCGCGGAACAGGAACTGGAAGTCCTTGGTGTCGAGGCGCACGCGCTCCACCGTTTCGGCCGAGCGGAAGCGGACATTGTTCTTGCGGCCGTCGATGAGGTTCTTCATCTCGACCTGCATATAGGCGCCGCCCTTGCCGGGCTGCGTGTGCTGGATCTTCACCGCGCGCCAGATGCCGCCTTCATATTCGATGATGTTGCCGGGACGAATGTCCACGCCGCTGATCTTCATGAGCTATCCGAATGAATAAGAGGATGGCGGCCCCTAACAGCATTATCGCCGGGGCGGAAGCCGCCGATTGGCAAGGGGGCGAGCGCCCGCCCGCGCTCCCGCCCCTTCTCACCATGTCTTAACGACTTCGTCCTAGCATTTGTCTCTGTTCGACTTTTTGCCCTGCTCGCGCCACTCCAGGTCAGCAGGCGACGCGACATCGAAGGCGCCCCGCTCGAGACGCGCGCCGGCAGAACGTGGTCTGGCGGCTGCCCTGATCGCCGCACCTATCTGCCGACCAGCAGCGGATAGGGATTGACGGCCACCCCGTCGTACCACTTCTCGCCGGGCTGCATCCGGTGGATGGCGAAATGAAGATGCGGTCCGGCGGGATTGGCGTTGCCGCTGCTGCCGACGGTGCCGATCCGATCTCCCTGCCTTACGAGTTGCCCTTCCTTCAGCCCGGGCGCGTAGTCCTGCAGATGAGCGTAGTAGAAGAGGTAACGGCCGTCGGGGGAGCGAACATAAGCCGTAACCCCTCCCCCGCCCTTGCTGAAGAAGAGCTTTTCGACCTTGCCCGGAGCGGCCGCGACCACGGCCCTGCCATGCGGAGCCATGATGTCGATCGCATCATGGACGCGCGCTCCGCCTGCGCGCGCCTGCTTGTAGGTGTCGATCAGATCGGCCGCCTTCACTCCGGCGACGGGAATGGCGAGGCCGGTGGTGCCAAGGAAGACTTCCGGCTGACCCGCCGAGGCATTTGCATCCGCACGAGCGGCAGCAGCGCGACGTGTCTCCGCCCCGCCACCGGCGGGACCATTGTTGAACGCCACCACCCAGAAGGCGCTCGTCGCCGCTGCCGTGACGAGCGCCGTCAGGATGTTGCTGCCGATGAGCTTCAGCCTGCTCAAGCCTGGAAAACGACCTCCATTCCATCCTCGATCATCCGCGTCAGCCGCGCCGCATCCCAATTGGTGAGGCGGACGCAGCCATGACTCTCGGCCCGCTTGATCGTCTCCGGCGAGTTGGTGCCGTGGATGCCGATATGCTCGCGGTTGAGATCGATCCAGACGATGCCGACGGGGCCGTTCGGCCCGGGCGGAAGCATCTGCTCCTTTTCGGTGTCCTCGACATCCCAGAAGAGCTGGGGCTGATATTTGAAGGGTGGATTATAGGCGACCGTGTTCACCTTCCAATTTCCGAGCGGCAGCGGGTCCTTGTCGCTGCCGAGCGTCGCCGGGAACTGAGCGATCAGGCGCTCGCCCTCGTCATAGACCCGAACGAGCTTGTCTGATTTGTCGACCACCACGCGCTCCGCCTTGGGCTGCCGGCCGCTGACGTTGAGGTCGCTGAGGAGCTGCGCCACGTCCGGCTTCACGCCCTCATAGCTGCGCGAGACGGGAAGCACGTTGGGGAGCCGCAGCACGGTGCCCGCACGCAGCGGCTGCCGCGGATCGTTCAAGGCGACGATGGTCGCGGGCGAGGTGTGGAATTTCTCCGCAACCTTCTCGAGGAGGTTGCGATAGGCGAGCCGCTCCATCTTCGCCTGCTGCTCGGGCTCCTCGGGAATGGGCGTGAAGGGGCCCTGCGCATCGCTCTGGTCGATCCTGAGCATGCGCGTGGAGGGCGCCCGGTCCTGGAGGAGAGCCATGCGCGTCGGCTGGTCGAGCTCGCCGGTGACCTGGAGACCGCGGGCCTCCTGGAAACCCTTCAGCGCCGCCGTGAAGGAAACGCCCTCCAGCCCGTCGATCACACCCGGCGAAAAGCCTGCGCGGTCGAGCAGCACCTGGGCATGAAAAACATTGCCGTCGATCTTCTCGTCCTGGCCGCCTTGAGCGGCCTTCTGAGATTGTTGCGACTGCGCGGGCGCCTTTGCCTTCTCCGGATCCTGCGCGGTGGCGGCACCGGCCACAGCGAGGGCAACCGTCCCCAAAAGGAACGCATTCAACAGGTTGTTCTTCGACACGCAACGCTCCACACTAATCTGAGTTTGGGGTCAAACGTCGCAAGCGAAACTTATTTCCATCCGATGCCGTTCAGGCGCGATGCGATCTGGCGCCATCCATGTCGGCTGCTCGGGCTGGAATTACCGGCATTGGCGCGGCCCCTTCTACCCCGAGAAGATGGCGGTGAAGCGCTGGTTCGACCATTATGCGAGCGTGTTCGGCACCGTCGAGCTCAACACCAGCTTCTACCATCTGCCGAAGCCGGAGACTTTCTCGAAGTGGCGTGACCAGGCGCCGGAAGGCTTCCGATATGCGGTGAAGGCGCCGCGCTTCATCACCCACATGAAGAAGCTCAAGGATTGCGCCGAGCCGGCCCAGGAATTCCTCAGCCGCGCCCGCAACCTCGGTCCGACGATCGGCCCCATTCTCTACCAGCTCCCGCCCAAATGGACGTTCAACCGCGCGCGGTTGGAGGAATTTCTGGCTTTGCTCCCCGGCGATCTGACGCACGTTTTCGAATTCCGGGAGAAGAGCTGGATCAGCGGGGAGGTGCTCGCTTTGCTGGATGCGCGCGGCATCGCTTTTTGCGTGCACGACATGACTGGCTCGGCGACGCCGAGATGGGCGTCCGGGCCGATCGCCTACATCCGCTTCCATGGCGGCGAGGGCAAATATTGGGGCCGCTACTCGGACGAAGGCCTCACCGGCTGGACCGACTGGATCGTGGAGCAATCGCGGATCGGCCGCGAGATCTGGTGCTACTTCAACAACGACATCGACGCTCATGCGATCGACGACGCGCTCACCCTCCGCGCGATGATCGCGCAGGCAGTGCGCTGACTTGTGAGGCTTGCGACCGCTGCCGTCATGACCAGCGCCATCGTGCCAGTGCCATCATGCCAGCCAGTGCCGTCATGCCAGCAAGTGCCGTCATGCCAGCGACCGCCGGCATCTCAGGACCAGCGAAGTGCGATGCGGTCCGGGGCGACGATTTCAACCCAAGTTCACCGGCGCAGGATTTCCTGAAAGGCCTCGACGGCCGCAGCCGGGCCGTTCTCGTGCCCCCAGACGGCGTTGCTGACGGCCAGGAAATCGGCGCCGGCCTCCACCGGCAAGCGGCCATTGGCAGGCGTGATGCCGCCGATCGCGACGCAGGGAATCTCGAAGAGCGCCGACCACCATCCGAGGATCGAGGGGTCCGGGCGGTGGAACGTCTCCTTGGTGCCGGTCGGGAAAAAGGCGCCGAAGGCGACATAATCGGCCCCCGCCTCCCCTGCCTCCATCGCCAGATGCCGGCTGTCGTGGCAGGTGACGCCGATCTGCGCTCCTGGGCCGAGCAGCCCCCGTGCTTCGCGCGGATCACCGTCGCTCTGCCCGAGATGGACGCCGTCCGCACCCAGGCGCTTGGCGAGGCTGACGCTGTCATTGACGATGAAGGCGACGTCATGATCGGAGCAGACGCGCTGCAAGGGTTCGGCCAGCCGTGCGACCGCATGATCGTCATATCCTTTGAGCCGCAGTTGGAACGCCGCCACCGGGCCGCCGGCAAAGGCCGCCGCCAGGCTGTCAGCGAAGGCGGCATCCAGCTGCGGCGGGGAAATGAGATAGAGCTGGCAATCCGGACGCGCGCGGTGCTCGAAGCGGAGCGCAAAATCGGGATCGAGGGCGAGTTCGTCGTCGTCCATCAAAGGCGCCTTACCTTCACGCAAAATATCCTGCCGAATTTGGGCTCCAGACCCTCATGGACCTCGGCATCGCCGAAACCCGCGCCCACCGCCAGCCTGACCACCTCGCCTGGATCATAGACGGTGAAGCCGTAATGGTGTCCCGGCCAGGCACGCAAGGTCTCCGGCGCCTCGAAGCCCAGCAGAAGCGCGCCGCCCGGACGAAGCACGCGCGCGAAGCTCCTGCATCGCCGCCGCCGGATCCGTCCAGAAGTAGATGCTGTTGAGGCTGCAGGCCTTGTCGATCGAAGCATCCTCGACGGGCAAGCGCTCGGCCGAGCCGAGCAGGATCCGCGCCCGACCTTCGGCGACCTGACGGCGGAAGCGGCGGCAGGCCCGCGCCACCATCTCTTCCGAGAGATCGACGCCGGACGCCGCGGCCGGTCCGGCGGCGAGGATGGCCTGGAAAAGACCGCCGCCGCCGAAGCCGACCTCCAGCACCCGATCCCGAGAGCCGATTTCGAGCTGGCGAAGCGCCAGCGCGTTCATCCCCTGGCTCGTCCGGTCGAGCCAGGCTCCGAAGATCCAGCGGCCTGCAACGCCCCGTGGCCGCGCACTGGCGAGCCAGATAGCGCTGAACCAGCGCCGCGAACATCAAGCCGGCAAACGCCGGCTCAAGCGGCTGTCTTCACGGTCGAAGCCTGGTAGATCTCGTCGATCGCCTGGCTGAGCGCGCGATCAAACTCCTCGTCGCTCGTTCCATGCCGCAGCTCTTCGAGCAGGGCACGTGAGAAGCTGGCGATCATGCCGCGGTTTCTGGCGAGCTCCGCACAGGCCTCGGGCCGGCTGTATCCGCCCGACAGCGCGACCACGCGGAGAACCCGCGGATGGTTCGCGAGCGGCTCGAACAGGCCGGCATCGGCCGGAATGGAGAGCTTCAGCATCACCTGGTCGCCGGCCAGCGCATCGAGTGCCTTCTGCAGTTCCTCGAGCAGGATCCGGTCGGCCTCTGCGCGCTGCGCGCTCTTGATGTTCACTTCGGGCTCGATGATCGGGACCAGGCCCGCGGCAAGGACTTGGGCTGCGATTTCGAACTGCTGCCTGACGACGGCAGCTATGCCCTGCCGATCGGCAAGGTTGATGACCGAACGCTCCTTCGTCCCGAACACGCCGAGGCCCTTGGCGCGGCTCAGCAGGCCATCCAGGCCCGGCATCGGCTTCATGAGCTGAACGCCGTTCTCCTCGGCTTCCAGGCCTTTGTCGATCTTGATGAACGGAACGACGCCGCGCTCCTTCAGAAGCTGGGGCACCGGCTTGCCTTCGGCCTCGCCGTCCATCGTCCGCTCGAACAGGATGGCGCCGATCACCTTCTCGCCCGTGAAGGCCGGCGACGTCATGATCCGGACGCGCATGTCATGGATCAGGCCGTACATTTCCTCTTCGTTCGACCAGGCGCCCTCCTCCACTCCATAGCCCTTGAGAGCTTTAGGCGTGGAACCGCCGCTCTGGTCCAACGCTGCAATGAAGCCCTGGCCGTCCCTGACCTTCGCCAGCATTTCGGAATCTTGCATTCACTTGTCCTTCTTATCGCTTCAAGGCTTCCACGCCCGGCAGCTCCTTGCCTTCCATCCATTCGAGGAAGGCGCCGCCGGCGGTGGAAACAAAGGTGAAACCGTCCGCAACCCCTGCATGGTTGAGTGCCGCCACGGTATCGCCGCCGCCGGCCACCGAGACCAGCGACCCACTTTGCGTGAGCGCAGCGGCCGTCTGCGCAAGCGCGACCGTCGCGCGGTCGAACGGTGGAGTTTCGAACGCCCCGAGCGGCCCGTTCCAGACCAAGGTCCGGCAGGTCTTCAGCGCGTCAGCGAGCGCTTCGACGGCCGCGGGGCCGACGTCCAGGATCATCTCGTCGGCGGCAACTTCGTGGACGTTGCAGGTGCGCAGGGACGGAGGATTGGCCGCGAACTCCTTCGCCACCACGACGTCATAGGGCAGATGAACGGTGCAGTTCGCCCGGTCGGCGGCGTCCAATATCGCCAATGCGGTGTCTTTGAGGTCGTGCTCGCACAGCGACTTGCCGACGTCCACGCCGCGGGCCGCCAGGAAGGTGTTCGCCATGCCGCCGCCGATGATCAGGTGATCGACCTTCGCGACGAGGTTTCGGAGCACATCGAGCTTGGTCGAGACCTTGGCGCCGCCGACGACCGCGGCCACCGGCCGCTCCGGCTCGCCCAGCGCCGTCTCCAGCGCCTTCAGCTCGGCTTCCATCGAGCGGCCGGCATAAGCGGGCAGAAGATGCGCCAGGCCCTCGGTGGAGCTGTGGGCGCGGTGGGCGGCGGAAAAGGCGTCGTTGACGTAGAAGTCGCCGAGCTCGGCCATCGCGCGGGCGAGCTGCGGGTCGTTCTTCTCCTCCCCGGCATGAAAGCGGGTGTTTTCGAGGATCGCGACGTCGCCGGGCTGCATCGCGAGGACATTGTCGGCGGCGAGCGGTCCCGCGCATTCGCCGACATAGCGGACAGGCCGCCCCAGCACCTGTTCGTAGGCACGGGTCACCATCGACAGCGACATGTCCGGCCGGCGCTCGCCCTTGGGCCGCCCGAAATGGGCGAGCAGGAGGACGACGGCGCCGCGATCGGCAAGCTCGGTCACCGTGGGCAGGGTCGCACGGAAGCGGGTGTCGTCGGTGACCGCCCCGTCCGCCATGGGAACGTTGAGGTCGACGCGGACGAGCGCCCGCTTTCCGGCTACGTCGCCGAGGTCGTCGAGGGTGCGGAGCGACGCCATGACGTCAGAGCAGCCTTCCCATTGCGCCGGCCGTGTCGACCATTCGGTTCGAGAAGCCCCATTCATTGTCGTACCAGCTGAGCACCCGGACGAGCCTGCCCTCCAGAACGGCGGTTTCGAGGCTGTCGACGGTGGAGCTGGCCGGATCGCCATTATAGTCGATCGAGACGAGCGGCTCCTCGCTATAGGCGAGGATGCCCTTCAGCGGGCCGCTCTCAGAGGCCGCCTTCAGCGCGCCGTTCACCTCGTCGAGGTGGGTTTCGCGCTTCGGGGTGAAGGTGAGGTCGACGACGGAGACGTTGGGCGTCGGCACGCGGATCGCGGAGCCGTCGAGCTTCCCCTTCAGCTCCGGCAGCACCTCGCCCACGGCGCGGGCGGCGCCGGTCGTGGTCGGGATCATCGACATTGCGGCGGCGCGGGCGCGGCGCATGTCCTGGTGGATCTGGTCGAGGATCTTCTGGTCGTTGGTGTAGCTGTGAACCGTGGTCATCAGGCCGCGCTCAATGCCGATCACATCGTTCAGAACCTTGGCGAGCGGCGCCAGGCAGTTGGTCGTGCAGGACGCGTTGGAGACGATGCTGTGCTCGGCCGTGAGCTTTTCATGATTGACGCCGTAGACGACGGTGAGATCGACGCCCTTCGCGGGCGCCGAGATCAGCACCTTCTTCGCGCCTGCAGTGAGATGCGCCCCGGCTTTGTCACGGTCCGTGAAGAAGCCGGTGCATTCCAGCGCGATGTCGATGCCATTGCCCCCATGGGGGAGCTTGGCAGGATCCCTCTCGGCAGTGACGAGGATGCGGCGCCCGTCGATGAGGAGGTCGTTCCCTTCCGCCCGTACCTCGCCCTTATAGGCGCCGTGGACGGAGTCCCGCTTGAAGAGCAGCGCGTTGGATTGCGCATCGGCAAGATCGTTGATCGAGACCAGCTCGAGGCCGCTGTCCTGCTTCTGAAGCAGCGCACGGGCCACGAGGCGGCCGATCCGCCCGAAACCGTTGATCGCAACTCTGGTCGCCATTTCATTGATCTCCTTGCATTTTGAGCGCCGCGAGGATCCGCGGCACGATCGCTTCGGCGGTGAAGCCGAAGCGCTGGAAAAGCTCTTCCGCGGGAGCGGAGGCGCCGAAGCGATCGAGCCCGACCGCGAGGCCGCGGGGGCCGACATAGCGCTCCCAGCCCATCGTCGTCCCCGCCTCTATAGAGATCCTGAGCGCATCGCCCGGGAGGATGTCGGCGCGATACGCCTCGTCCTGCGCGTCGAACAAGGACCAGCAGGGCATGGAAACGACATCGGCGCCGATCCCCTGCCCTTCGAGCGCCCCCGCCGTCCTCAACGCCAGCTCGACCTCCGATCCGGTTGCGATCAGCACGACGCGGCGCACGGCGCTCGCGGCGCGCAGGCGATAGGCGCCGCGCGCGCTTAGATTGTCCGTGCGCCCGGTGCGAAGCTGCGGAAGGTTCTGGCGGGTGAGCGCGAGCAGCGATGGTCCGTCGCGGCGCTCCAGGGCGAGCGCCCAGCATTCGGCCGTTTCGACAGCATCGGCCGGGCGATAGACCGCCAGGTTCGGGATCATCCGAAGGCTCATCACCTGCTCGACCGGCTGGTGGGTCGGCCCATCCTCGCCAAGACCGATGGAATCGTGCGTCATCACATAGATGACGCGAACCTGCTGGAGCGCGGAGAGACGGATCGCCGGCCGGCAATAGTCGGAGAAGATCAGGAAGGTGCCGCCATAAGGGATGACGCCGCCGTGCAGCGCCATGCCGTTCATCGCTGCGGCCATGCCGAATTCGCGAATGCCGTAATAGATATAGCGGCCGGAATAATCCTCTTTTGTGAGGGGCTTTTGCGCCTTTGTTTTGGTGTTGTTCGAACCCGTAAGGTCTGCCGATCCGCCGATCGTGTCCGGCAGAACGGCGTTGATCGCTTCCAGCGCAAGCTCGGAGGCTTTGCGGGTCGCGACCTTCTGCGGATTGGCGGCGAGCCAGTCGAAATAATCGCCCTTGGCCATTCCCTCGGCAAGCCGTCCCTCCATCCGGCGAACGAACTCCTCGCGGTGGGTGCTGGCGGCAAGCAGAGCGCGCCAGTTCTCGTGGCTCTGCCGGTGGCGGGCGCCGGCCTCGCGCCAGGCAGCGACGATCGGCTCCGGAAGATCGAACGGTTCGCTGTCCCAGACGAGATGCTCGCGCGCGGCCTTCACCTCGTCCGGCCCGAGAGCGGCGCCGTGGGTGGCGGCGGTGCCCATCTTGTTGGGCGCGCCCCAGCCGATGATGGTGCGGCAATCGACGAGGGAAGGCCGAGGATCGGCAACGGCCTCGTCCAGCGCGCGCCGGATGCTTCCGAAATCGTGCCCGTCGCAGGAACCGACGTGCCACCCGCTCGCCCGGTAGCGCTCCGGAATGTCTTCCGAGGTGGATAGATCGGTGGGGCCGTCGATCGTGATCTTGTTGTTGTCCCAAAGGACGTTGAGGCGGCCGAGCTGGAGATGGCCGGCAAGACCCACCGCCTCGTGGTTGACGCCTTCCATGAGATCGCCGTCTCCGGAGATCACCCAGGTGCGATGGTCGACGAGGTCGTCGCCGAACAGCGCGTTGAGGTGCCGCTCGGCGATCGCCATGCCGACCGCCATCGCGAAGCCCTGGCCGAGCGGCCCGGTGGTCGCTTCCACCGCTTCCAAAAGGAAATTCTCAGGATGGCCGGCGCAGGGCGAGCCCATCTGCCGGAAGTTGCGCATGTCGTCGATCGTCGGGCGGGCATAGCCGGTGAGATGGAGCAGCGAATAGATCAGCATCGAGCCGTGGCCGGCCGAAAGCACGAAACGGTCGCGGTCGTGCCACTTCGGGTCCGACGGGTCGTGCTTCAGATATTCGGTCCACAGGATCGTCGCCACGTCCGCCATGCCCATCGGCATTCCGGGATGGCCCGAATTGGCCGCCTGCACCGCATCCATCGAAAGCGCGCGGATGGCGTTTGCGAGCAGTCTCGGATCGGCGGACATGGGCTTCCTTAGGCGGGAGGTTCCCGAAACAGGACGAGCGGTGACTCGGGTGAAGCTCCGCTTGGCCGCTCCTTTAAAGGGGGAGGCGCGGGCGTCAACACCAGCGCTTTGCGGGAGGGTTGCCGCCGCCGAGAAGCATGCTTAATGCGGCCGTCATGGCAGATATTCGTGCGATGGAAGCAATCGACCGGCTCGAGCGGGCGCTGGCCCGGGTCGAGGCGGCGGCGACGAGAAGGCCGGAGCCCGAGGCCCGCAACGACAATGAGCTGATCGAGCTCCGCCAGGTTCATCAGACGCTGCGGAGCAAGGTCGAGGGAGCGATTTCGCAGATCGACCGCATGCTCGACGCCGGCGAGAGGGCCTGAGCATGGCAAGCGTCGATGTCGAGATCGCATCCCGCGGCTATTCGGTCGCGTGCCGGGATGGGGAAGAAGCCCATCTTCGCTCGCTCGCCGCGATCGTCGACCGCAAGGCCAGGGATGCCGCGGCGGCGGTCGGCAGCATGGGAGAGGCGCGGCAGTTGCTGTTCGCCTCGCTGCTGCTCGCGGACGAGCTGAAGGAGGCTCGCGCCAGTGGCCCGGCAGCTTCCGTGCCGGAGCCGGAAACGGAGTCTTTGATCGCTGAAGCGCTGGAACGCCTTGCCGAGCGGATGGAAATCCTTGCCGAACGGCTTGAGAGCGGAGCCCGGAACGCCTAGATTGGGTGTGACGGGTACTGCCTCGTACGAGCTTTAGCGAAAATCCCTGAGGCGATAATCACATCCTCGGGGGCCGTCCCTGCCCGGATCCTGGTCCGGATCATATGGTCCCCACCTGACGTTGAGGCGTCAGAGGATATTCCAGCAAACGGCTATGGCGGTCCCGTCACCCACCCCTAAAGAAGAGATGCGCGCAGGGGCCCTTAAGGCCCGCCGCAGCTATGCGCGCTCGCTTGCCCCCGAGCTCCGCGCAAGCCTTGAGGCCAGTACGGGCGAGATCGTCCTCCCTCACTTGATCGGCGCGACAGTCATTGCCGGCTATCACCCGATGAAGGACGAGATCAGCCCTTATGCCGTGCTCGACCTGCTCGGCGAGGGCCAGGCCGCCGCCCTCCCCTGGTTCCTCGACCGCGACGCGAGGATGATGTTCCGCGAAGCGCCGGCCGTCGAAGCTGGTCCCTGGGGCGTGCTGCAGCCCCCGGCTTCCGCTGCGGCGCTTTCGCCTGACGTGGTGCTGGTGCCGCTCGTGCTCGGCGATCGGGGGGGCAACCGGATCGGCCACGGCAAGGGCCATTACGACCGCGCCCTTTCGCATCTGCGGGAGGGCCGCGCCGTCTTCACGATCGGAATTGCCTGGGAAAACCAGATCAGCGAGGAGCCGATCCCCGCCGACCCCTGGGACGTGCCGCTCGACGCGATCGCCACCCCCGCCGAATGGATCCCCTGCCGATGAAATACCAGCCGACCTGGCGCAAGCCCGCCGGAATGGGCCTGATCCTGCTGCTGATCGCGATATGGGCGGTGCTGGTGGCAAGCCTCGCCGGCATCATCGGCGACATGGCCTGGCCGCTGCAGGCCGTCTTCTACCTTGCGGCGGGCACGATTTGGATCCTGCCGCTGAAGCCGCTGCTGCGATGGATGGAGACCGGCCGCTTCAAAGCGCCCTCCTGACCGGAGCTCCGTGCGCCCCTGCAGGAAGCCGCTATTGCTCCCGGAACGAGCGCCATAAGGTTCCGGTAAGCGGCTCCAGGAGGTACTGCAGCGCCGTGCGCTTGCGCACGGGCACGACGATTTCAACAGGCAGACCAGGCCGCAACTGACCGCTGCCCAGCGAACGCCGTACGCGGTCCAGCTCTTGGGGCGCGACCTCAATCTCGGTTCGGAAGAATGCCTGTCCGGTTCGCTCATCCGTAAAGCTGTCGGCGGAAACGTTTCTCACCCGCCCCTTCAGCAAGGGAAGCGTTTTGTCCTGAACGCTAAGGAAGCGCACCTGGGCCACCTGGCCCGGAAAGAGATCGTCGGCATCGTTCGGAGAAACCTGGGCCTGCAACACGAGCGAGCGGTTTTCAGGGACGATCTCCATGATCGTCTGGCCAGGCGCAATGACACCGCCGACGGTGAAGGCGCTGAGGCCAACCACCTGTCCGGATGCCGGTGCACGCACCTTTGCACGGCGCAGCTGTTCCCTAGCTGCGATCAGCTTGGGAAGAACCTCAGCCAGCCGTGCCTGCGTTTCGCGCGATTCGGTCGCGATCGACTCCAACATGGTGCGCCTCAATGACAAAGCCTGCATGCGTGACTCGCCCATGCCCTCGGCGGGCGCGCGCTTTCGGCTGTCATCGCAGCCTCATTGCCCCTCAGCTCTGCCTGCGCGCGCTCGAGCGCTCGAACGCGCGTCATCGGCGCGAAACCCTTTTGCTGAAGTTCGCGAATGCCCTTCAGCTCATCGCTGAGGATGCGGTTCTGTTCGCGCGTAGTATCGCGCTGCTGATTGTAACCGCTTTGCTGTTCGGCGAGCTGGCGGGAGCGCTGGCCGAGCACCGATTCCTGGGCTGACAAGGCGGCGGAGCGTGCCTGGCGCTGCGCGACCTGCAACTTCGTAGCATCGTCGGCCAGCCGGCGATCCTCCGCTGAAAGGGCCGCAAATTCGGCAGGCGGCACAAACCCGCTGCCCGCCCGCTCTGCATTGAGCCTGGCCCGTTGCGCCAGGAGCGTCAGATAGTCGCTGGTCAAAGCGCGTTCGGTCGCGTGAAGGTCCGGCGCCGCCATTTCAACAAGCACTTGCCCCTGACGAACCCGGCCGCCTTCCTTGACGTGGATCGCCGTCACGACGCCGCCCTCACGATGCTGAACCGCCTGTCTGTTGCCGGACACTGCGATCGCACCCGTCGCATAGACGCCGGAATCGAGCGGTGCGAACGCAGCCCAGCCGAGAAGAACCACGAAGAAGAAGAAAGCGATTGCGCCGCCTATCTTCATCTCCCGCCGGGGATCGTCTTCCTTGCCTTCCGCAAGCAGGAGCGCTGCACCCGCCGGCCCGGTCATCATGTTCATGCTGCAGAATCCTTTCTTGCCGGCGCTGCGAGCCGCGCCAGCACATCCTGCTTTGGGCCAAGCAGCTGAGGCTTCCTTCGCTTAAAACCAGCAGGCGGTCTGCGGAGCTGAGGATCGCCTGCCGATGCGCGATCACGATCACGCAGGCTCCGCGCGCGCGGCAGGCCTCAATCGCGGTGGTCAGAGCCGCTTCGCCTTCGGCATCGAGAAACGCGTTCGGCTCGTCGAGTACGATCAATGCCGGATTGCCGTAAAGCGCCCGGGCGAGCGCGATACGCTGCGCCTGGCCCGCTGAAAGCGAGCCGCTCGGACCGCTGAGCATCGTGTCATAGCCTGCGGGCAAGCGGAGGATCAGCTCGTGCGCACCCACCAACCGGGCGGCTGCGACCGTTTGTCGGTCAACGGCTTCGGCTGCCTCACCGCGCCAGCTTGCAAAACGTGAAATGTTGTCCTTCACGGTACCTTCGAACAGGCTTGGCTCCTGCGGCATGTAGCCGATGTGACGCGCAAGCGCGTCGCTGTCCCAATCGGCGAAGCGCGCACCGTCGATTCGAACCGATCCGAGTTCGGGCTGGATCACACCTGCGACCACCTTGCCAAGCGTCGTTTTGCCGGAGCCACTTGGACCGACGATCCCCAGGATCTCACCCGGGCTCGCGCGGAACGTTACGCCCGCAAGGATTGGACGAGGCGAGTTCGACACCCGAACGGCAACTTGCTCGACCTCGAGATGGCCCTTGGGATCCGGCAGCAGGGTTCGAGGCTGCCCGCTGTCGCCGGGTGCGCTGAACAGTTCAGCGACATTGGCGAGAGCCGAGCGTGCACTGCTAAGGTTTGCCCAACCTCCGACCAGAGCCTCGACCGGCTGGAGAGCGCGACCCAGGAGGATCGAGGCTGCTATGATTGCGCCCGCCGAGATGTCGCCATTGATAGCGAGGAGTGCGCCGAGCCCCAAGGCTGCCGACTGGACGAACAAGCGGAAGAAGCGGATCGTTGCCGAATACTGGCCGCCGATGAACTGCGCGCTCAGCATTTCCTTGAGGCCGAGCGAGCGTTGCCCCAGCTGACGCTTCACCATGGCCTCGCTCATGCCAAGCGCGCGAATCGTTCCACCGTGAAATGCGGCCGTCTGCTGAGCCGCATATGCGACGGAGAGCGAGCGGGTGGCATGCTCCACACGTGCCCGAGTGACCTTCTCGTTTCGAAAGGCGAGGAACATGAGCACGATCGTGGAAAAGATTGCGAGGACGCCCAGCCAGAAATGCAAAAGAAAGCACACCAGGATGAATATGGGTGCCCACGGTGCGTCCAGGAGGGCCGCGGCTGTGGGTGTGCTTATCGTTTGCCGCACCGTGTCGAAGTCGCGCATGGCTTGTACGCTCAGCGACGGCTGGTTGCTCGACATGACTCGCCGCAGGATCTGCGGTGCTAGGATCCGGTCGAGGCGGAGGCCCGCCCTTGCCAGCAATCGCTGCCGAATGGCGTCCAACGCCGACAGGGTAAGCAGCGCCAGAGCGAGCGCGATCGTAACGTAGAACAAAGTCATCTTGCCGCCGGTGGCGAGCACGCGGTCATAGACTTGAAGCATGTAAATGGCCGGTGCCAGGAACAGCAGGTTAAGGAGGAAACTGAACCACACAGCCGTGATGAAATGCGGGCGGCAGGACCGGAATGCCTCGGCCATCTGCGGCGGGAGGGTGATACCTGCAACTTTCATCTCGTCACATCCACGGTCCGACCTGAGCTGATGAAGCTGGTGTTCGTTGATTGCATAGCATCCGGTTATACCGAATGGATCGCGAAGTCTGCTGTTGGATGAGCGCTGACGTCGCACCGTACCGGCCAAACCGCTCGGCCCGAACGGCCAGCCGTCCTAGAGCCAGATCGTTTGAGGTGGAAGCGCTTCGCGCTTCCGCCGAAAGCGTGAATCTGGCTCTATTCAGATGGTTGAGACCAAGATTCACGCTTTAGGTTGACCTGAAGCCGGCTGCGGAAGTGGCTCGTCGGATGAACGATCCGGCGGCCACAGCTCTCAGGAGTACAAGCCGATAATCCTGGGTGACGCTGGGTGACGCGGGCTCGTCCAGTCTGTGCTTGGCCAGTCCGACATAAGCTTCTGCAACCTCTCGATATCTAGAATGCTGCTTGCCAGCGGGGACGCTGAGATCGACACGACCTCCTGTTGCAGGTGCTCACGGGCAGCCGCAAGGCCCTCGTACCAATCGGCGGCTTGGTACCCTTTGCGGGTTTCGCGCAGGACGGCATCGGCCATCCTGTCGGCCATTGCGCGCCGGGCAATGAAGCGCGTGACGCCATTCACAAGGTTGTGTTCGTCAGGGATGGTCAGGCAGAATTCGATAAGCTCCCGGTCAGCAGTTGGATCTCGCGTATCCATCCCCCACCCTCCCAGCGCCCCCTTGTTATAGTTGCCATAATCCACGCCTTTCAGCAGCCAAAGACGAGCCGCCATGCTGTTCGAGACTGGGCGGAAGCTCAGGTCCATGCCTGCAGCCCTCGCTTTTTCGGCAAGCTTCAGCTCATGCACCGCGCCGGCTCGAAGCGCCGTATATTCGGTGATCTCGGCGTATCGCCCGCGAAGCCACTGGAGAAGTTTCCAGACTGGGTCGGGAAAGGACGGCCCAAGCGCCTGAGCGGCAAGCGTTCCGAGGCGCATCCCGTTTCGCCGAAGGCCACGAGTTTCCCGAGCGAGCCGGCCGATCTGCCCGCTCCGCAACAGGTTTGAAAGGAGTGGCAATCCCGAATAGCTGAAGCCGGCATTGCCGCGTGCTCCCGTCAGGAGGATGTTGGTTCCGGACGCTTGCGCAGCGGCATAGATCGCTTCCAGCCAGACGAGGTTCACCGGATTGAGAACAGGTCGCTCGTAAAGATCGAAGCCTCTGCCAAGGACTTGGAGCGGCGAGCCGGAACCGGTCCGGATGACCACATGCTCGATATTCGGGTACCTACCGGCCGTTAACGCAGCGAGCCTAGTTTCGTCCAATATGCTGTCGGCCGACGGCGGGTCGAAATTCTCACGCGGAGCGGAGGTGAACGCCACGATCTTCTGTTCGCGCAGCGCGCCAAGCGTTGCGGCCGTTGCTGTCACGGCGCCGCTGTCCAGACCTCCGCTCAAATGGGCGGCGACTCTGTCTCGGGTTCCGCGGAGGCGCGCCGCGACTGCCGCGTCCAGCTTCGAACGAACGGCTTCGACATAGTCGCCGGTTTTTTTGAGCAGCACCGGCCGGCTTCGGGGCTGCCAATATCGGTACCTCTGCAAACCGGTTGCAGTCACGAGGAGGAATTGGCCGGGAGCGACTTTCTTGATGCCCTCGAAGAAGGTGTTTTCGCCATCTTCCGGCATCAAAGCCACGAAATCAGCCACTGACTTGATGTCGGGGGCGCGGTCGATCTCGGGAACGGCGTGAAGCCCCTTGGGCAGGGAGGCGAAGCTGAAAAAGCCATTCTCGCGGTGGTGGTAGTGGAGTGGCCTTTGCCCAAGAAAGTCCCGGGCAAGCAAAAGACCCCGCTTCTGCCCGTTCCAGTAGGCGAAGGCGAAGTCTCCTCGCAGGCGGTCGACAGCGTCCTCTTCCCAACGCATCAATGCACGAAACAGAATGGCAGTGTCGGAAAGCGCGCCGATCTCCGAGGGGGCCAAGCCGAGCCCCCGCCCAATCTCGCTCCGGTTGTCCAGTCTGACGTCGGCACAAAGGATGCGCGCGCCGAGCCGGTCCGTCGCCAGCGAAGCACCGTAGCGATCCTCGGGGAGAAGCTTGAACAGCCTGCATCCGATGGCAACGCGGCCGCTTGAAGCCAGCGCCGCATCTTCGGTCCCGTACATCTGCTGGGCAGCCAGCATGGCCCGGCACTTGTCGGCAGGATCCCTGCGGCCATCCAAGTCCCACCAACCAGCGAGTGCAGTCATCTCATACTCTTCATTTATTTGCGCGAATTAGGGCCGCAGGTCGAAACCGGTTTTCGGCTCGTGCGGCTAATCCTTCCCACCTACCGGAGCTAGCCTGCAACCAGCTTTTCTCGAGCAGGGATCGTCCGACAGCTCCATTGGTTTCCGTCGCTAGACCACATTGACAGCCAACCCTTCCCTCGACACGGTGCAGGGGAAGACCGAGCCGAAAGGGAGATCAGTAGTGGCTTCAGAAAACAAGACACGTGGTAACGCCAAGCAAGTGACGGATTCGGAAATAGCTTCGCCGGACCTCGATAGCGGTCGCGAGTGGGTGACGCCGGCAATGAGCAAGATAAAGGCTGGTTCAGCCGAACTCACCGTCGGCACACGCGACGACGGCGTCGATAGATCGTAACGATGGGATGCTCCGAGGACCTCCCGCGGAGCATCTCAGGCCTCCCCCGGCGGCGGCACGGGCCGAGTGGGGCACGCTCAGAAGATGAAGCTGGTATCCGTGAGCGGACTGAATCCAACCACCGCAAGATTGATGAGGAAATCGGCCATGCCGTCGCCATCCACGTCGCCTTGGACGGGCCAGAGGCCTGCTGCGGCATCGAACTCGTAGCGCAGCTCGCCCGCGGTTTTGCTGAAGGCGCGGTTCCCGATCGAGGCGAAGGCCTGATCGCCATCAAGGCCGCTGCTCGCATCGATTGGACGGTCGACGTTCCCCTTCAGCCAAGCAGCCCTGCTGGCATTGGTGGTTGCGGGTTGCGCCCGCCCCGAGCCTGTAGCTGATCGGAACAACCCGGCAGAGCCGCAGAGCTGCGCTACGAGGAGGCGTTTTAGCGCGTCGCGGCATTCTCCAGCAGTTGATCTGCGTGACACCCTACGCAGATGCCGGCAAAAAATGCACCGACAAGGCGGACTGCACCGGGAGGTGTATTCTGGATCGTGACCTGAGCAGGCACTCGCCAGGAGACACGGTGGTCGGTCAGTGCCAGCGAGATAATGCGCTCCTCGGCTGCTATGCTGAGGTTCGCGGTGGTCGCATGTTGCAGCCGATCTGCGTGGACTGAAACGGGCGTAGCACGTTCGCAGCGAAAGACTTCAGGCCGGCGCGCTCAAGGAATTCGCTAAGTAAGTCGTTCCGTCGCAGCTCACGAGAGTGACGTAAGGCAGGTGGGAATGCCACTTCCGTCCCCCGCCATCCACCGCGATGTGAGGACCTTTAGAACAAGAACCCGCTATCATCGAGGGCTGCTTGTCCTGTGACGGTCACGTTGATGAGGAAGTCAGCAATGCCATCACCGTTGACGTCGCCCTCAACCTTCCAGGCACCGGTCGCTGAGTCGACAGCATAGCGAAGCTCTCCGGCTTTTTTGCTGAAAGCAGCGCTGCCGATAGACGTGAATGCCTGATCACCATCGAGGCTGCTGTTCGCGTCGATGAACGACAGGTCGATCTTGTCCCGATCGGCGGCAAAATCGATGACCCGGTCGGGAGCCGAGACCGTGGAATCCAGGATGTCGCGGAACTGGAAGATGTCCGATCCTTCCCCGCCCCCTGAGAGTGTCCGCGCCGGCGCCCGCGAAAATGAGATCGTCACCAGCCCCGCCGGTCAGGGTGTCGGCTCCGGCGCCCCCAAAGATGGTGAGCCTGCCAGTGGTGACGGCACTCGCATCGAACGAGAGCGACTGACTGCTTCCAAGCGAGCGCCGTTGACGACGAGCCTCGCGCCTTCGGCGATGTTGCCGTCCCTCAGCACCACAGTGTAGGACGGCAGGGCATTGGGATCGCTCGCGAAGCGGCCATTGAAGGACAGAGCTTCGATGCTGGTGAAGGTGCCGGTCGCGATCTCGAAAGTAGCCGCGCCAGTGGTGGACGGTTCCTTCCCGCTGATCACGACTGCATCAATGCCGGCCCCGCCATTCACCTTATCGCCTGCGCCGAACCGACCCGCCTCGAAGAAAAAGACGTCGTTGGCAGCGCCGCCCGTGAGGACATCCGCGCCATAGCCAGCGAAAACGAGGAACCTGCCGCCGTCCGTCTCGCCCGAGCCGTCGAAGGTGAAGTCCTCGCCCGCGACCAGCGACTGGGCATTCACCCTCAGCTGCTGGCCCGAGGCAACGTTGGCTTCGACCGTTTTCAAATTGTAGTCGTAGGAGTTGCTGCCGCTCTGCCCGAACCGTGTGACGGTACCGCTCTGGATCGACACACCCTCGATGTTGACGAGGCTGTTCGCGCCGAGCACGAGGTTGGTGTAATTTCCTTGCAGAACGAGCGTATCCGCACCCTCCCGCCGTCATTCCGGTCGGCTGCCGTCAAAGCTCCGCCATAATAGAAAATATCGTTGCCAAGTCCGCCCGATACATTGTCGTCGCCGCCATGCTGAAGGAAGAAGCTGTTCCCGGCCTCGTTCCCCGTCACCGTGTCGTTGCCGGCACCCCCACGGCATTCTCGATCAGCGACCTTGGGTCACCGGCAAAGGCCAAGGCGTTCGCGACATTGCCTCTGGCAAAGTTGCCGTTGCCGAGATTTGCCAGCTGCACTGCAGAAGTTACCGTCCAGGCGCCCGGCCTCAGATCGATCGACACGCCGGTGCCGTAGTTCGACAGATCGTAAGTATCGACGCCTCCGCCGTCCCACACCGTCATGAAGACGCGATTGGCGCCAGGGGTCCATTGCCTGATGCCGTTGATGAGATAGGCACCCGTATCCTTGTCCCAGGAATAGGTGGTGTTGCCCGCATTGTGATCGAAGTTGGCGCCGTACAGATGCTGAAGCGCCGCGATGTCCAGCATCATGTATGTCTGGGGAAATCCGTGCGTCTCGTTGCCGTACAGTTCCTCCTTGGAGCCGACATAGCTTTTGTAGCTCATCACCGTAAATTCAAGGGAATCGAGATGAGCAGGTACCGCTGCTGTCCCCTCGTGAGGATGCTTGAGGCCGATCGTGTGGGCGATCTCGTGCAAAAACGTGACGTTCGAGTGGTTCCCTACGATCGGCGAACGGATCTTATCGGAATACCAACTGTCCCCCGCCGCGAAGTGCGGCTGTGGCGGAAAGGCGTCGGCGACCTCGGGTACGCTGCTCCCGGCCAGGCGAAGGAACGCCTCTCCGTCCTGGTCCGGTGATGTGGCTGTGAACGTCAGCTTCGTGAAGGATGACAACAAAGCAAAAGCTCGGCCAGCAGCTGCCTGCTGCTCCGCGTTCAGCTGGTAGAACCCCGTGGTCGGGCGATTGCCGGGATAATCCGTGGGATAATCCGAGCTGCTATCGGGGAAGCTGTAAGTGAGCGCGGCCGACGCCCACTTATACTCTCCAAGCAGCCCGTCGATGGCGGCTTGGCCGCTTTGAGTCACTCTGGTGATCATTCCAAATTCCTAGATACGCAACGACGGAAAGCTGCGGTTACTTGCCTTCCAGTGCCCGCTTTGCAGCGAGCCTGGACAATTCTCGTCGGGCGACAACGGCCAGAGCGTGTCCGGGGTGGCGCGCGATGAAGAGCTGATATGCTTCAGCAGTGCCGGCGCGCCTGGCAGCACACAGCTCCTCCTCGATTGCAACGTCCCCGTCCCTGGGTAGAGGGGTGGTCATTTGTGGTTTCGCCTGAGCAAAGGTGCCCAACGCTACCGCAGCGAGGGCCACCGAAAGTGCGATGTTGATCATGGTGGAAGCTGTCCTGTTTAGCCAGCGCTTTACATTCCGTCCCTGAACAATGGCTTACGCGCGTTACGTGTGAATACGTATTGCCGAAGTCTTCGGTGCGGCCACTGTGCGCCCGCCGAACCGGCAATGGGGCAGAGTGCGGCCAGCTGTTTCGGTTGAACGAGCCCGGATCGAGCGGAGCAGTGCTGGCTCAGGCCATAGCCGGAGACGTTCGCGCGAGCTGCGCGCTTGCCGCTTGAGCCGCACCAAAAAGCAGCAACCCTTGGAAAGGAGGGAGATATTCGAGTAAATGGCGCGAGTGACGGGGCTCGAACCCGCGACCTCCGGCGTGACAGGCCGGCGCTCTAACCAACTGAGCTACACCCGCGTGGATGCTCGTGGGGGGCGACCTAAGCGAGGCTCCCGAGGCTGTCAAGCAAGCCAAAGGCCATTATTCCGAGCTTCGTCGCCCCTCCTCCGCCTCCTCGTGCGCCGTGCCCGTCAAGGTTCCGTCCTCGAACAGGAAGCCGGCAATGTCGGGCCGGCCCGCGGCATCGAGCACGGTCTTCAAGATGATGAGCAGCGGCACGGCAAGCAGCGCCCCGGTGGTTCCCCACACCCAGGCCCAGAAGCTCAGCGCGACCAGGATCAGCAGCGGATTGATGGTGAGCCTGCGCCCCACCAGCGAAGGCGTTATGATGTTCGCCTCGACGAGATGGATACCGGCGAAAGTGAGCGCCGGCAGCAGCGCAACCCAAGGATCGGCAAAGGCCATCAAGCCGCCGAGCGCGAGCAGCAGCACCGAGGCGATCGGCCCCAGATAGGGGATGTAGTTCAATACTGCGACGATCCCGCCCCACATCATCGGCGTCGGCATGTCGAGCAGCCAGAGGATGAGGGCGACGACGGCGCCCATGGACACGTTCACCAGCGTGATCGTGCCAAGATAAGTGGAGGTCGCATCGACGACCTGCTGGATCACCCGCGCCGTCGTCATCGCGCCGTCGAAGCTCGTCCGGGTGGTGATCGTCTGCTTGCGCATCCTCGTCCAGCCGGCGAGGAAGAAGAAGATCACGAGCAGCCCGAAGAACATCTGCACCAGCGCGTGCGGCGCCGAGGTGGCCATGAGGTCGAGCATCGAATTGGGCGGCTCGACCATCACCGTCCGCGGCGTTCCTCCCGAGGCGCCGCCGAATTCCTCGAACATGTCGTCGATGAAGCGCTCCAGGCTGGCATAGACGTCGAGCAGCGGATCCAGGGTCTCGCGGATGCGCGGAATCCGTTCCGGCAGCAGCCGCACCCATTCGGTAGCGGGAAGGACGATCGAGGCGACGGCGAGGTTCGCGATGGCGATGAACAGCAGCAGGCAGATCAAAGCGGCAAGTCCCGAGGGCACCCGCCTCCGCTCGAACCATTCGAGGAGCGGCACCAAAGCGATCGCGATCACGAGCGCCGCCGTAACGGGCAGGAAGAACTCAGCCCCTGCCCGGAGCGCGAAGGGCACCGCCAATGCGAGCCCGGCGCCCGCGACCAGGGTGAGGCCGGCGAGCAGGCGGTCGCGGCGATAGGCGCTGGACGAAGATTCGTGCAGGCCGTCCCCAGCCTCGGGAGCTGGAGTTCGCGTTTCCGATTGCGCCTCGTTTCCCCGCAGTCTTCTCATGGGACCAGCCTAGAACCTAAGCTTCGCGCAGAAAAGCGGCTTTGGGATGGAAGCTCGAACCGACGCAGCGCAAGGCAAGGATCGCCGGCTTTCCGGCCTTGCCCACTGCCTTCTTCCGGAACGACCGGGACGCCCCCCTCGTTGAGCAGCCCACACAATGAGGAAACAGACGATGGGCGAGTTCACCGACAAGATCAAAGGCGCCGGCAACCAGGTGGCGGGCAATCTCAAGCAGGGCAGCGCCAACGAGCGTGTGCGCGAAGAGGGAGCCGCGCAGGAGATGAAGGGAAAAGGGCAGGAACTGAAGGGCAAGGTAAAGGGCGTGATCAACAAGCTGTGATCGCCTGATGGCCCAGGCCGTCACCGGATCGGTGGCGGAAACGACCGGGGCCGGTACTCGCCTGAGTACCGGCCCCGCCCCCGTTACGCTACGCGAGGGGTCAGACTGGGGTCGCAAGCAACACATCCGCTCGACGCCGGCCCCAATCTGACGGCTCCCTTATGCATCGATAATGTTGTGGAAGTGCTGAACGTGTCCGACAGGAGCCGTTCAGCATTGTCGACCGAGCAGCCTCGGCCGTGCCTGCGATTTTGAAATGGGCCGGACGCCGTGTCGGATCGAGCTTCCACGAAGCATGAAGGCTTTTGCTGACGTCAAAGCGGACACGCCTTGGAATGCGGTTTTTCTCGGCGCAAGATCAACCTGTGCAGCGTAGCAGCCTCATCGTTAGGAGCATCTGGGCAGCGTGCCTGCTGATTGGCGGAGTAAACACCAACAGCATGAACCTGAAAAATGCTCTTGGCCAAATCCAGGCCGATCGTGCTAATCTCCATCGCGGGTGGCTCCCTTTGCTCGTGGACGCTCTGACAGCAACCACACTTTGGCACCTAGATGCCGGGAGCGGGAGCCATCCACCCCATCTGCTTTGGGTGGAAAGCAGACGTTGCTCTAGATAAAATAGCGTAGATCATGGTTCAGGCTTCAGAAGGCCTGGTTCGCCTAAGCGGCCAGCAGATTAGCCTTTTTGAGGAACCGATCTATGCCGACTCCTGCCATTGTCATGGCGATCCTCGCGCTTCTTCTAACCATCGGAGGCGGAGCGGCTGCGAGCGTTTTCAATGCGGTCATGCATCCCGGCGCATGGGTGATTGGACCGATCATTAAGGGACAGAACTATTCCAAAGGAGTGCCGCTGCATCCGTCGCCTGGACCCAACGGGACCTGGTATATCAATCTGCCGCGACATCCGGGAAGCGTCCATTACGTGACCTTTCCGCATGGCTCTCTCCGGGGGAAGAGCCGCATCGTCATGCGTTACCGTATCCAGGCGGCTCCAGGTACGAGGATCGAAGCTTCCACTGCACCAGGGACCGCTGGCATTATCACGCCGTTTTTCCAACGCGCCGGAGACACCTGGTCGGGGCGCGGCAGATTCGAGAAATACCGCTGGTATGCGACCTTTGCTACTCAGCCTCTGCGGCAAGGCGAGTATCAGATCGTTGCGCCCCTCAGTGCGAGATGGACTGCGGTTGAAACTTCCACCGCCCACAGTGAACCGGCCGCGTTTCGCGATGCCATTGCCAATGCGGATCAGGTGGGTTTCGTCCTGGGCGGCGGGGACGGCTATGGTCACGGGGCCTACGCAACCGGCCCTGCGCGGCTGATCGTCACCCAGTTCCGGGTCGAGTGACCACAGCTGATTGTGAATGTTTGCTTGGGAAGATACTTGTTGAAAAAGTCCGGCTTCCGTCCGCGCAGCCGCTTTGCCGCAACCGGACGTAGAAGGAAATTCTACCTGCGCCCGCATCGGCCCCTGGATGAACCGGGCAGAAACGGCGCAGTCAAAGAAGAAACTTCTACAATCGCGCCGCCCATTGCGGAGGGAAGTTCACCGCCGGACTTTTTCAACACAATCGGAAGAAAGCGGACATCAGCGGGGTGCTGCGGATTTCCCCCCTTCACGTGCCTGCTCCCGCATGTGATCAGGGGGCATGGCTCCGCGTCCGCGCCGAGGTGTATTCCGGCACCCTTTGGTCATTGCTTGCGCGGCGTTGAGCCTGCTGCTTTTCGGGCTTGTCCTCCTGCTTATCAGTCCCAGATCCTCCGTGCCCGCGCGGGAGCCTCCTACCGCACAGACGATCCAAGCCGCACGTGATGCAATCCAGCAGATAGAAGAACCGCTAAGCGTAAGCGGCCGGGGCTCTGAAGCTCGCTTCGATAACAGAATGCTCCAGGGGTGGCTGCCTTAGCGAGTGATATCGGAGGCGCGCGAACAGAGGCGCGCGTCTCAGCGGGCGTTCTAACAGTGAACGTGAGCTTTCCGTTGGCAGCGGGCTGGTGGCTTAACACTTCAGCCACGGTCAGGGGGAAGCATCGAGGTTTTCCCGACCTGAAGCTTGGTGCTGGAAGGATTGCCCTTCCGCTCGTCGCAGGAAAGTGGGGCGCAGAACTGGTCGCCGGATTGCGCGAGCCAGGGGCGTACGCTTGCCCCCGCTCGACGAGATGGTAACTGAGCTGCAAGTCGAGCAGGAGGAACTGGTTGCTGCAATCCGGCTGCCAAAAAAGGGCGGGATGCTTGACGCTCTAATAGCCGCCGGAGGTACTGGCACCAACAATCGCTTGGTCAGCGAGATCTACTGTGATCTGGTGGCATCGCGTCGCGCAGAACCCGTCACGCAGCTCCCGCTGCTCGTTCGGCGAGCATTCAGCGGTGCACCGAACCTACAAGCAGAGGAATACAACCGAGCTGCATTTGTCGCTCTCGCGCTCTACGTTGTCGGAAATCGCGCATACCCGTTGGCGCCATCAACGGTGAAATGGATCAAATCGTGCGGCAGGGCCACCCTTCCGATCTTGATGCGGGGCCGCACGGATTTGGCGAAGCATTGGACGTTCTCGGCGGCCTTGCAAGCGGTGCTTGGGAACAACCCTGCCACGGCGTTTGGCGAGTGGAAGGAACTCGCCGATAGCCTTCCCTCGGGTTCGGGCTTCTCCTTCATTGATCTTGCGGCAGATCGATCCGGGCTGCGCATCGCCCGACTAGGCGTTAACGAAAGGTCTGCCAGCGTAATTGCGCAGAGACTAGCGGCCGCCACGGAGGAAGACTTACTTCCTGTGCAGCTTCTCCGCGCCGAGGAGGGGCTCCCCGAGGCTGCGTTCGTCCATCGCTTCGGCACGATCGAGGCCAAAAACTATAAGGCCGCTGTGGCATGGATCGACCGAGAGCTGTCGCACTCGCAGCTCGTAACAGTTCGATGAATGTCTTCTTTGGGTCGAACTCCGACCTTCGGCGGAATGTTCGAAACGGGTGGAAATCGAAACTTCGACTGCTACGCGGGCTACATGCCTTACGACTTCAACCACCTCAAAAGGACTGTGATCGCAATCAGGAAAATGGGCCCTACCGAGACGCTCTTCGCGTCTACCTGTTCATGGCAGAGGGCGGTCCCGATCCTGCGCGAAACCCTGCAGGTGGCGAAGGGAGACATCAGGGACACGATGGCAATGCTCGGCCTGCCCCGGAACACATTACACGACAAGCTGGGTCGCCATGGCATTGATCCCAACCATTTCCGGAGCAAAATGCTGAAGGCCTGATCCTGCGACGAGCGGTGAAGGCAGTTGACAGCAGGCCCGCAGCCGCCCGAGCTTGCGCGTACGGTACGATCTCGGCACTTGGTGACACGGAAGGGCTCATCTTCATGCGCAAGACATTTCTCGGCCTGGTTTCGGCGATCGCTGCTTCCCTGGCGACCTTCACCTCTCCTGCGAGTGCCGAACGGACGCTCTATCTGAACGGCCGGATGTGGACCGGGATCGATGGGAAATTCGCCGAGTCCTTGCTCGTCGAGGGGGACAGGATCGTCCGGACCGGAACCGGTGCGGAGCTGCGGAAAGTTGCGCCGGAGTCCCGCATCGTGGATCTTGGCGGCCGATTCGTCGCACCGGGATTCATTGACAACCACACCCATTTCATGGGCGGCGCTCTCGATCTCGCGCGCCTTAATCTGCGAGATGCCAAGACGCCCGCAGAATTCACCCGACGCGTCGGCGATGCCGCAAGGGCGGCGCCTGGTCGATGGATCCTGGGTGGAACCTGGGATCACGAACAATGGGGCGGCGCGCTGCCCGAGCGGGGTTGGATCGATGCAGTGACGGGCGCGACTCCCGTCTGGATCTCGCGTCTCGATGGGCACATGGCATTGGCCAATTCGGCAGCGCTTGCGGCCGCCGGCGTCACTGCCCAGACGCCGGATCCGCCGGGGGGTGTCATCGTTCGCGATGCTGAAGGCAATCCGACCGGGTTGATGAAAGACGCGGCGATGGAGCTTGTCGACAAAGTGGTTCCAGCCGCAACCGAGGCCGAAAAACGGCTGGCGCTGGAGGCCGCCACCGAACACGCGCTCGCCCGCGGCGTCACGCAGGTCCACGATATGGGGAGCTGGGGCGACCTGGATTTTTATCGCCGCGCGCATGCCGACGGTAAATTGCGGCTGCGCGTCTACGCGCTGACGCCGCTGCGCCAGTGGAAGAAACTCGTTCAGCTCCTGAACGCAAACGGACGCGGCGACGATTGGCTTCGCTGGGGCGGCGTCAAGGGGTTTGTCGATGGCTCTCTTGGTTCGACGACGGCTTGGTTCCATGCACCTTACGCCGACGAACCTTCCACCTCAGGCTTCATGGTCTCGGATGCGGCTACGCTGGAAGAGAATATGAGGGGCGCCGATGCGAATGGGTTGCAACTCGCGATCCACGCGATCGGCGACCGGGCAAACGATTGGCTGCTCGATGTGTTCGAACGGCTCCCGAAAGCCACCGGCTCGAACCAACGACGGGTGCGCGTCGAGCATGCGCAGCACCTATCGCCGCAGGCGATCCGCCGCTTCGCCGCGCTTGGCGTGACTGCCTCAATGCAGCCCTACCACGCGATCGATGACGGGCGGTGGGCGGAGAAGCGCATCGGGCGTGAACGGTTGCGCGGCACTTATGCCTTTCGATCGCTCCTCGATGCCGGCGCAACACTGAGTTTTGGATCTGACTGGACTGTCGCCCCGCTGTCGCCGCTCGAGGGCATCTATGCCGCGGTTACCCGACAAACCCTCGATGGTCGCAACCCGAAGGGCTGGGTGCCGGCCGAGAAGATCTCCATCGAGCAAGCCCTGCGGGCCTATACCGTCGCGAACGCCTGGGCAGGGTATCAAGAAGCCAAGATTGGGCGGCTCGCACCGGGCTATCTGGCTGATTTTGTCGTCCTGGCAGAGGATCCATTCGCTGTCGCGCCTGAACGAATCCGCAGCATCGAGGTTCTGAGCACAGTCATCGGCGGACGTGAGGTTTATCGCTCCCCACAGGGAAAGCCTCTGCGGAAGCTATTTCGCAGTGAAGCAAATTTGGATAGATGATGAGCGAAACGTTCGCGTGAAGGGGCCGCTCGAACCGCGGCGGCCACCTTTGCGAAATGCTCTACGCGCTTGGCTCCGCTCAGAGCCAGAACAGCCTCAATCTGCTTCTTGTTCACGTTCGCAGGTCCACCGCTTTTCGCGCCATACTCACCCGTACCGTGCGCATGTCGCCGCTGAAGAGCTGGGCGATGGCGGTGGCGAAGCGGCGCGGGGCAAAGAAGGCGCGGGTGGCGTTGGCCCGCAAGCTGGGTGTCATCCTCCACCGCATGTGGGTCGATGGCACCAGCTTCCGCTGGACCAACCAGGCCTCCCCCGCAGCGTAGAAGGGAGGAAGCTTCGGAGATCGGGCCGGCAGCTAGGCCGACCCGTAGTCCCACCGCTGGGACGGTGAAGATGGTGAAGCCGCAAGGTCCGCAGTCGCTGCCTGGCAGACGACGCTGGAAAGATAGGCTCACCGCTTCCTCTGACCGTATGATGTGGCAGCTCCTTAGCTGACCACGGACAGAAGCAAGTAACCAGCGGCAGGACTAACCCGGGTGACTTGACGCCATGGCCCATTACAGAAGTGGACTGGCGTTGGTCATTGCGCCACCCAGACCAGACTGGATCAAAAGCAATGGAGCTATCGGGCAACCAGCGCCTGATGATATCTTATGGGCATGCTGAACCTCTCCTGCCTTTGCGGCCAGATCGAGTTAAACTCGAAAAGCGACCGGACTTCATCCACGAGTGCAACTGCACGATGTGCAGTAAAACGGGGGCTCGCTGGGGCTATTTCCATCTTCCGAGGTCTCCGTTGAGGGGAGCCACAAAAGGATATTTCAGGGCTGACAAGGACGATCCGAACGCGGAAGTTCGGTTCTGTTCAACCTGCGGTTCAACGACTCATTTCGTCTTGAGCGCGAACGCCGTGGCGAAGTTCGGGAACAGCCTCATGGGCGTCAACATGTGGCTGGCGGATGCCCGCGATCTCAGCGGAATTGAACTGCGTTATCCTGATGAACGAGCATGGTCGGGTGAGGGCGACTTTGGCTATGTGCGGACGGCCCGCATCATCGGGCAAGTTGCGACTGTCTAAATGAACAACCGTCCGGGATGGTCGGAAGCGGGCATTCGCTCGCTCCCGCACCCGACGACGAACAGTGTGTTCGGGGGCAACATCGTGCGCTTCCCAGAACCGCCACAGACGCCTCAACGAGGTCGCTTTTGCCACCCCACTGCCAAAGGCGACGCGGAGATGCAGAGGCTGTCACAAGGCAGCTACCGGGAATAGGATATCCTCCGCGCAATGCAGCGGGTCAGCGATGGTGCCCCCGGTATCGAACCGACACTCCTTGCGGAACTCGATTTTGAGTCGAGCGCGTCTACCAATTCCGCCACAGGGGCAACGCCGCTTCGGCCTCTAGCGAAGCGGCCGGCGCACCGCAACGGCTCAGGCAAAACCTCCGCGTTCGATCCGCTTTTCGGATCGTCCCGAAGCGGTTCGGGCCTCTGGTTCCGTCGAAACATGCCATGACCAGCAGGCGATAAAACCGATGAAGGACAGGAAATTGAAGATTGCCCCGACCACAGGCGCGCCGGCCACAGATGCAAAGAGCGAAACCAGCCAAGGGCCGTAGCCGACGAGCAGCCACCAGCCCGAACGATCGATGTCGTGCAGCCGTCGAGCACCGACGGCCAAATTCGGGATCAGCAGCCCCAACCAGGCAATTGTAAGCAGGAGTAACATCGGGACTGCGCCGGCAACGGCGGAAGCAATCGCATTTTCATCACCCGACAGAAGAATCTGGCTCCCAACCACGAGGAATAACGCAGCCATCATCAATATATAAAACAAGATCACGCCGAGGAAGTAGAGCCAATATTCCCTGCGCCGCGAGCGTCCGGAAAACTCGGCGTAACGGCGAAGGGGAAGAAACATCCAGTGCATCGGCACCTCCGGGAAAAGGAATGTGAGACTAAGCGGAGGTGCGGGCGAGGCAAGAGACAATCCGCGCCGGCCTCAGTTGCGCGGCACCTGCCGACGGTAGCTGAGCGCTTCGGCGACATGGACCCGGGTGACCTCATCGCCGGCCGCAAGATCGGCGATCGTGCGGGCGACCCTCAGGACGCGGTGATAGCCCCTGGCGCTGAGCCGCATCGCCTCCGCCGCCTGCGCGAGGAGGCGGCGGCCGGGCTCGTCGGGCGTGGCGACGCTGTCGAGCAGCTCTCCGTCTGCCTCCGCATTGGTGCGGATCCCGTGCACCGCGTAGCGCGCCGTCTGGAGGTCGCGCGCCCTTCACGCGCTTGGCCACTTCGGCGGAGCCTTCGGCCGGAGGCGGAAGCACCAGGTCCGCGGCTGCCACGGCCTGGACGTCCACGTGAAGATCGATGCGGTCGAGCAGCGGCCCCGACACCTTGGCCTGATAATCGGCGGCGCACCGCGGCGCGCGTGAGCAGGCGAGCGCCGGATCGCCGAGATGGCCGCATCGGCATGGGTTCATCGCCGCCACCAGCTGGACGCGGGCGGGAAAGGTGACATGGGCGTTGGCGCGGGCGACGCTGACCGTCCCCGTCTCCAGCGGCTGGCGCAGCAGATCGAGCACCGCTCGCTGGAATTCGGGGAGCTCGTCGAGGAACAATATGCCCAGATTCGCAAGGCTCACCTCCCCCGGCCGAACCTTGATGCCGCCGCCGACCAGCGCTGCCATCGACGCGCTGTGATGCGGCGCACGGAACGGACGGGTGCGGATGAGGCGGCCCTCGGTCAACTCGCCCGCCACGCTCGCCACCATCGAGACTTCCAGCGCCTCGCTCGGCGTCAGCTCCGGCAGGATGCCGGGGAGGCAGGCGGCGAGCAGCGACTTGCCCGCGCCAGGCGGTCCGCTCATCAGCAGATTGTGGCCGCCGGCCGCCGCGATCTCGAGGGCGCGCTTGGCGGTCTCCTGCCCCTTCACCTGGACGAGGTCCGGCCCCATCCCCGGCGGGTCCGCCTCGCCCGGCGCCGGCGGCGAGAGCACCGACGTGCCGCGGAAATGGTTGATCAGCGAGAGAAGGTCGGGAGCGGCGATCACCTCGATGTCGCCCGCCCAGGCCGCCTCCGAGCCCTGCGCGGCCGGGCAGACGAGGCCGAGGCTGCGGGACGAGGCGTGCAAGGCGGCGAGCAGCACTCCGGGCGACGGGGTCAGCCGGCCGTCGAGGCCGAGCTCCCCGACCGCGGCATAGCCGGCCAGCGTCTCGGCATCGACCGCGCCCATCGCGGCGAGCAGGCCGAGCGCGATCGGAAGATCGTAATGCGAGCCTTCCTTGGGCAGATCGGCGGGCGACAGGTTCACCGTGATCCGCTTGGGCGGAAGCGAGAGCCCGATCGAGGCGAGCGCGGCGTGGACACGCTCCCGGCTCTCCCCCACCGCCTTGTCGGGCAGGCCGACGATCAGGAATTTCGGCAGCCCGCTGGCAATCTGGACCTGGACCTCGACCGCGCGCGCCTCGAGCCCCAGGAACGCAACCGTGGCGACATGCGCGACCATTCGCAGCTTCCCCCCCAAATGGAAACAGCACTTTGGACAGAGCGTTGAAGGAAGTCGAGAGACTGTGAAGCGCCGTCTTGCGGCCATAACACACGGTCACCATGTGAGGCTTATGAGCAGGATCAGCCGGCATTCCCTTGAACAGGTTCCCGCAGTCCGCACCGGACTGGTGGCGATCGGCATCCTGCTGATCCTGATCACTCCGCTCGTCGGAGTCATTCCCGGCCCGGGCGGCGTCGTGGTCTTCGCAGCCGGTGCCGCCCTCGTCCTCAAATACAGCCAATGGGCGAAACGCCTCTATGTCCGCCTGCGGCGGCGATATCCGAAGGGGGCGGACTGGGCGGACTGGGCGCTTCGGCGGCCGAGCCCGAAGCGCCGCGAGCATCTGCGCAAGGAGCGCGAAGCATTGCTCCGGCCGGGAGAATGATTGACTTGGGCCTGCGCTTGCCATATCCGCGCCGGCAACGAGGCCGCCATGTCGGGTTCCCGCGAAAGCACCACTTTAGCGGGTTCAGTCTGGCGGCCCTTTTTAATTCATTCGAGGTATGAGCGATGAAGCGCACCTTCCAGCCGAGCAATCTCGTGCGCAAGCGGCGTCACGGCTTCCGGGCCCGCACGGCGACCGTGGGCGGACGCAAGGTCCTGGCGGCCCGCCGCGCCCGCGGCCGCAAGAAATTGTCCGCGTAAACGCGGGCAACGGCCTAACCACACTCAGCCGCCGCGCGGATTTCCTGGCGGCCAATCACGGCCGCCGCGCGCCCATGCCGGGCTTCGTCCTGCTGGTCCGAGACCGGAAGGACGGCGATCCGACGATGCGGCTCGGCATCACCGTCACGAAGAAGATCGGCAAGGCGGTCGTCCGCAACCGGATGAAGCGCCGCTTCCGGGCTCTCGCCCGGGAAATCCTGCCGGCCGCCGGGGTCGCGGGTGCGGACCATGTTCTGATCGGCCGCGCCGGCGGAGTGGAGCGGCCCTTCGATTTGCTTTCCGCCGAGCTCGGCAAGGCGCTCGCCAAGGTCGGGCGGTGATCGCGAAGCTGCTCATCCTGGTCGCCAAAGGCTGGCAGAAGGGCCCGTCCGTCATCCTGCCGCCGAGCTGCCGATACCAGCCCAGTTGCTCGGCCTATGCAATCACGGCGCTTCGGCGCTATGGGGCGCTGCGCGGCGGCTGGCTTGCCGCCAAGCGCCTGTGTCGATGCCACCCCTGGGGGGGACATGGCTATGATCCGGTTCCATGAGGGGAATTAAGTGAACGACTCCCGCAACATGATCCTGGCGATCGTCCTCTCGGCGATCGTCCTGTTCGGATGGAGCTTCATCAGCGACCGTTATTTCCCGACGGCGAACCCGCCGGCCACCAAGATCGTCGACGGCAAGCAGGTGCCGCTGCCGAAGCCCGGCGCTGATCCTGCGCTCGATTCCCCCACCGCAATACGCAGCCGGAAGGTCGTGCTGGCGGAGACGCCGCGGATACCGATCCAAACGCCGTCGCTTCAGGGTTCGATCAACCTTCGCGGCGCGCGCATCGACGACCTTCTCCTCAGCAAGCACAGGCAGGGCATTGCGGCCAATTCGCCCCCGATCCGGCTCCTCTCCCCCGGCGGCGCGCCCGACGCCTATTTCGGAAGCTTCGGCTGGACCGGCGAGGGCGTGCTGCTGCCCGGGCCGGACGCGGTCTGGACCGCGAACGGCACCCGGCTGGCGCCGAACAGTCCCGTCACCTTGAGCTGGAACAACGGCCGCGGACAGCGCTTCGACATCAAGCTTTCGGTCGACGAGGGCTATATGTTCACGGCCGAGCAGAGTGTGACGAACGCCGGTCCCGGCGCCATCGCGGTTCGGCCGTTCGCGCTCATCAACCGCGCCAAGCCCTCCCCCGATCCCGACAGCTGGACCATGCATGTCGGCCCGGTCGGCGTGTTCAACGGCGCGGCCAATTACGACTGGGGCTTCGAAGACCTCATCGAAAGCGGCGATCAGCGTTTCTCCACGACCGGCGGCTGGCTCGGCTTCACCGACAAATATTGGCTGGCGGCGGTGATCCCCGATCAGCGCAGCGCGGTCGAGGCCGGGTTCCTTCGCGGCCGCACCGGCGGTTTTCAGGCGGTGGCAACCCCCTCCCCGGCGATCGTGCCGCCGGGCAAGATCGTGCGCACCCGGTCGCGTCTTTTCGCGGGCGCCAAGGAAGTGCAGCTGCTCGAACGCTATGAGGACCAGCTCGGCATCGCCAATTTCGACAAGGCGATCGACTGGGGGTGGTTCGAATGGTTCATGAAGCCGATCTTCTCGCTCCTCAACTGGCTGTTCGCGATGATCGGCAATTTCGGCGTGGCGATCATCTGCCTGACGCTCATCGTTCGCGGCCTGATGTTCCCGATCGCGCAGAAGCAGTTCGCCTCGATGGCGAAGATGCGCGTCGTCCAGCCGAAGATGAAAGCGATCCAGGACCGCCACAAGGACGACAAGCCGCGCATGCAGCAGGAGATGCTGAAGCTCTATCAGGAGGAAAAGGTGAACCCGGTGGCGGGCTGCCTTCCCATCCTGCTCCAGATCCCGATCTTCTATGCGCTGTACAAGGTGCTGATGCTCGCCGTCGAAATGCGGCACGAGCCGTTCGCGCTGTGGATCAAGGACCTGTCCGCCCCCGATCCGCTGACGCCGCTCAATCTGTTCGGCTTTCTCGACTTCACGCCGCCCGCCTTCCTCGCGCTGGGCATCCTGCCGATCCTGCTCGGCATCACCATGTGGCTGCAGTTCAAGCTCAATCCGGCGCCGATGGATCCGGTCCAGGCGCAGGTGTTCAGCATCATGCCGTGGGTGCTGATGTTCGTGATGGCCCCGTTCGCGGCCGGCCTGCAGCTTTACTGGACGGTGTCGAACATCCTCACCATCGCCCAGCAGAAATGGCTCTACAGCCGCTTTCCCGGCTTGCAGACGGCGCCCGAAGCGAAATGAGCGAAGAGGCTGCATCGCCGGATCCGGACGATCTTTCGAGGAAGCTGTTCTCGGGCAAGATCGCGTTCCTGAAATCGGCGCCCAGCCTTCGATTCCTGCCGGATCCGGCAGCGCCGAAGTGGCGTTCGCCGGCCGGTCCAATGTCGGCAAGTCGTCGCTGTTGAACGCGCTCACCAACCGACGCGATCTCGCCCGCACGTCGAACACGCCGGGCCGGACGCAGGAATTGAATTTCTTCGACGTCGGCGAGCCGCTCCGCTTCCGGCTCGTCGACATGCCGGGCTACGGCTTCGCCAAGGCGCCGAAGGACCTCGCCAAGAAGTGGCGCCACCTGATCAACGATTATCTTCGCGGCCGCCAGGCGCTGAAGCGGGTGCTGCTGCTGGTCGACAGCCGGCACGGGCTGAAGGAGATCGATCGCGAGCTCATGAAGATGCTCGATGCCGCCGCCGTCAGCTACCACCTCGTCCTCACCAAGATCGACAAGATCAAGGCCAGCGAGCTTGCCGCGATGGAGGAACAGACGAGCGCCGATGCCCAAGCATCCCGCCGCCCATCCGGAGATAATCGCCACCTCCAGCGAAACCGGGTTCGGGATCGAGCGGTTACGCAAGGCAGCGATCGAAGCGATCGTCTGACGGGAGAGGCAATGCTCAAGCTCATCATCGGCAACAAGGCCTATTCCTCTTGGTCCTTGCGGGGCTGGCTGGCGGTGAAGCAGTCGGGCCTTCCGTTCGAGGAGATCACCGTCCCGATGTTCGATGCGGATTGGGACAAGCGCCGCGAGGGCGACGAATTCGCGCCGTCCGCCGGCAAGGTGCCGATCCTGTGGGACGGCGATACCGTGATCTGGGACTCGATCGCCATCGTCGAATGGCTGGCGGAGAAAACCGACGCGGCCCGTTTCTGGCCGCAGGAGGACAGCGCGCGCGGCATGGCCCGCTCGATGGCCGCGGAGATGCATTCGAGCTACGCCAATCTTCGCCGCGAATGCCCGATGAACGTGCGCCGCCAATTCCCCCAAGGAGGTGGACGAGAAGGTGCGGGCGGAAGTGATCCGCATCCTGGAGCTCTGGGCCGAGGCCCGGGCGCGGCACGGAAAGGGCGGCCCCTATCTGTTCGGCACGTTCGGCGCCGTCGACATCATGTTCGCGCCCGTCGTCACGCGCTTCCTGACCTATTCGATCCCGGTCCCCCGCTTCGCCGCCACCTATATGGAGGCGATCCTCAGCAATCCCTGGATGCGCGAATGGATCGAGGCGGCGCAGGAAGAGCCCTGGGTGATCGAGAATTACGAGGCGCCCGTGGGTTAGCGTTTCCTGGTATGCCGGTGACACAGGCCGGCACATCTTCCGCCTTCCAGATCCAAGTCGCGCTGATGCTCATTGCGCGGCCCTGAGCCGCACCGGGGATATGCCACAGCGTCCTGGCCTCCTGAACAAGCATCCGAGCCTGGGGCCCTCAAAGATCCGCTGCCAAGGTGAGCAGGAAACGCCGAGTGTCGGTGAACCGGAAGGAAGAGTTCGAGAAGACGTTCCAGCGATAAACATCGAAGACGTTCGTGATCTGGGCTCGCAAGGTGGCCGGAGCAGCGCCCGCCTTGAAGCGGTAGCGACCACCGATGTCAAAGGTCGTCAGCGGCTCGGTCATCAGCTGTCGGTCCCCAAGCTCCGCAAATTCGCGAGCGCTGGCTACCTTTCCTGCCAGGCTGTTGATGCCGAGGTCCACCGAAATCGGATCGAAGAAGGGCAGGCGATAATCGAGATTGGCGCGGATGATCCTCCCAGTCGTCCCGACCGGTTTTGGGCCGATTATTCCAAGATCCACCGCCTCCCCGGAGACGTCGGCGTCCAGGAGCACCGCGCCGGCGACGACGCTCAATCCCTCGATCGGCTGCCCCGCAAGCGACAATTCCACGCCGCGATGCCGAACCGTCCCGAGTTCCCGAAAGACCCGGTCCGGGTCTAGATTGAAGTAGGGTTTGCGGACATCGAAGAGGCCAGCCACCAAGCTGAGGCGCGGAAGGATCGCGTAGCGAAGACCTGCGTCGCGCTGGCTCGTCCTGAGCGCGGGCGGCGCCGAATTCCGGTTGACGGCATTCGCCGGGGCTACCCCGCTCTCTTCCAGCCCGCGTGTGTAGCCTGCATAGGCGACCAGACCATCGGCAGGTGGAGCGCCAGCGTTGCGTTGTAGAGCCACGGGCTGTCTTTCGTCGTAAGCGTCGGCCGACCGGGAATGAGGGTATTCTTTTCGTAGTCGGTCTTCTGAACCCCCAGGCTGAGCTCGCCTATTCCGGGCCAGCGCAATTCATAGCCGATCCCGCCGGTGATCTGGCGCACCTCGTCCCGCGTGAGCGGCCCGAAATCGAAGTCCGGTTCCGGAGCGTCGATACGCCTTCCGATCACACCCGGTTCAAGGTCACGCACGTCCGCGCCGCCATAAGCCCGCTGCGTATTGCGGCCGCGAGCAGCCAGATGAATGGTGTGCCGCCGGGCTCCCTCTATGACTGAGTAGGAAGAGCGCAATTCTCCTGGAGGTAGACTTTTGCGTCTGGTCCTTCGTGGCCACGAGCGTCCGCTGTGCTGAGCCATCCCGCTGAACATTGCGGTAGAGCTCGGTGAGGTTGAGCTTCCCGTGATTCTCCCAGCGGAAGACACCGGCGCGAACCTGCCAGTTGACGGAGAGCTGGGCAGAGCCCACGGCCCCATAGAATTGCCGCTCGTTCTCGCTCTGGGTCCAGTCTAGACCGAAATTTCGGCGCTCTATCTTCGGGGGCAGATAAGGTCCGCCGGTGAAAATGGAGGGAATGTCCCGGTCGTCCATGACTTCAATGCGCCCGTAAAAGGGTTTGACTTCAATCCGGTCGCTGGGCCGCCACCGCAGGACGCCTCCACCCTGCAGTTGCCGGCCATCCTCCCCAGGAAATTCTCCTCGTAGCGGTAGGTGAAACCAGCCGCCACGCTGAGCCGATCGGGAACGATGGGGAGCTGGGCGTCGACATCCAGAGCCCTCGACCTGTTTGGACCCAGATAGAGCACCGGGCTCAAGATGGCCTCGTTGCCGGGACTCCTCAGCGAATAGTCGGCGATCCCGGTCGGGGCCGGAAAAGGGTAGCTTTGCGCAGTCAAGCCCACCCTGATCGTCACGACCGGCGGTCATGTTCGGTGACGAAAAGTCATGCGATGCGGCTGGTGCGCGGTCAAGCCCACCATGTTCGGTGACGGAAAGCCCTCGATGCGGATGTTGCCGGCGGTGATGGGGCTAAAGCCCCGGACATCGACGACATTGTAGAGGCCGATCTGTTGATTGCCGACGCTCGTCCCGAAAGCGTCGTCGGCAGACCTCACCGCATTCTCATTTGCGCGTTGGGCCAATGCAGGCGCTGCAGAGGCGAGCAGAATGGCGGTAACGCTGACGGACCGTGGCATGTCTATTCCTTTGCTTTGGTCCGTCCCCTCTGCCCCTCCCCCTCAATTTGGATAAGTGCCGTAGGTCGTACGCCGGGATCGTGACCTTCGGCATATCGTAAGGCGGCTCACGCCGTGGCAGCATTCCACCCATGGCAGGCGATCTCGGAGATCAGCCGCGATCGCCTTGCGCTTCGCCTGGCCGTGGCTATTCGGGCGAAGCGGTCAAGCGCCCCAGGCTTCGCGGTAAACCCTGAGGAAATTGCCGCCAAACAGCTTTTCCAAGCGGGAGGCGGACCAGCCGCGCCGAGCGAGCACGCCGGCAAGGCGGCGGTAGCGGTCGACACTGTTGTAGTCGGCGACGATCGGGAACACGTCAGGGCCTTCGCCCGGCGCCGCGATCCCTGCCTTGATGCGCGCCATCGCCCATTTGCGGTTCTGCTTGCGAGCCTTCTCGTCGACGGCGATCGGCAACACGCCGTTGTCGGTGCCGATGCCGACATGGTCCTCGCCTGCGATGTTCGCCACATGCTCGATGTGCCTGATGAGGTCGGCCTCCTTGGGCTGGCTGTCGAGGGTCAGGAAGGGCATGAAATAGACGCCGATGACACCGCCCTTGTTGGCGACCGCGCGGATCGTGTCGTCCGCGGTATTGCGGGGATGGTCCGTCAGCGCGCGGGCGGCGGTGTGGCTGATCACCGGCGGCCGTTTCGAATGCGCCGCAGCCTCCGCCATCGTCCGCGCGCCGCCATGGCTGAGGTCGAGCAGCAATTTCTCGGCCTCGATCCGCTCGATCGTTGCGCGGCCCAGCTTCGACAAGCCGGCATTGTCTTGCTCGAGCGAGCCGTCCCCGCACAGGTTGCGGTTGTTGTAGGTCAGCTGGACGGTCATCACGCCATCCTTCTTCAGCTGCGCCAAACGGTCGAGCTCCGGCCCGACCATCGAGGTATCCTGCGTGCCGAGCAGGACCGCGAACTTCCGTTCACGCTTGGCTTTCAGGATATCCACGGCGGTGCGGACCAGCAGCAGGCGGTCGGGATTGGCGGCGAGTTGATCTTTCTTCTTGTCGATGCCCTTCAGGTATTCGCCCCAGGGGTCGACCACGTTGCCGATCGGGAACACGGTGTCGCGCACCACGGTCACGCCAGTGGCCAGCGTCTCGGCCCATGCCCGGTCGCTCAGCCGCAGCACTCCGCCCGTACTGTAAGGATCGCGGACCCCGCCAAGTGCGTCGATGACGATGGCGCGGTCGTACCATCCACCCGCGCTGCCTTGCGAAAATCCAGGCCGCGCAATGGCCGCAGCCGCCGTTCCCAAGATCATCGTCCGCCGACTCACGCGCATATCGCACCTCCCCAGTTGGTAAACCCCCATACATCGCCGACACCAGGCCCATCCGGCCGTTGCCGACGCCAGACCAAGATCGCTTCAGGTTGAATCAACCTGAAGCGATCTTGGTCTCAACCATCTGAATAATCGTGCCGAAAGCGTCGCCGGCAGCCTCCACCGCATTCTCATCTGCGCGCTGGTCAAAGGCAGCCGTCGCAGAGGCGAGCAGAATGGCGGCAATGCTGACGGACCGTAGCATGTCTACTCCTGCACTTTGGTCCGTCCCCTTTGCCTCTCCTCTCCAATCTGGATAAGTGCCGTAGGTCGCACCCCAGAACCATGACCTTCGGCATATGGTAAGGCGGCTCACGCTGTGGGAGAATTGCCTCCATGGCAGGCATCTCAGAGATCAGCACCACTGGTTTTGCATCGCAGCGCCGGCTGTGTGGCTAGGCTTGCGGTGAATCGGCAAGGAGGTTCCGTGAGGGGATTCGGTTACTGGGTGGTCACATGCCTGGCGGCAATGCTGCTCGGCACCGCCGGGCATGCCCAGCTTCCGCAGCCGGGCAAGAACGTGATCGCGGCCAGCCTCGTCCCCGAATCCACCCTAGTCGCCCCGGGCAAGACCGTGACGCTCGCGCTGATGATGCGGCCCTCGCAGGGCTGGCACGGCTATTGGAAGAATCCCGGCGACAGCGGCATCGAGACGCAGATCGCTTGGGAGCTTCCTGTGGGCCTCACAGCCGGACCGATCCAGTATCCGGTGCCCGAGCGGCTGATCATCTCCGGGCTGATGAACTACGTGTACGAGGGCGATTACGCGCAGCTGATCGACGTGAAGGTGCCCGCCGGCCTGGCGCCCGGCACCAAGTTGCCGATCCGCGCACGGGTCGATTATCTCGCCTGCACCGACGAAATCTGCGTGCCCCAAACCGCGAATGTCGCCGTCGATCTTGAGGCAGGGCCGACACCGGGTACGCAAACGAACCGCGCCATGTTCGACCGCTTCCGCCAGGCGCTGCCGAAGCCGCTCGGAAGCGAGGCGCGGTTCGAGCGCGCCGGAAACCGCTTCCGGCTGGCCATTCCCGTTCCAGCCGGGCTGGAGCTTGGCGAGCCTTATTTCTATCCCCTGACCGACGGCGCCCTTTCCTACGCTGCGGCACAGACCTTCTCCCGCGCGGGCGACACCTTGATCGTCGAGACTGACGCGCCTTCGCACGGCGGCAGCCTCGACGCCGTCGAGGGCGTCCTGAAGCTGAGCGACAACAACGCCGTGTCGCTGAAGGCGGTGCCGGGCACCGTTCCCGCCGCCGGAACTCCCCTCAGGCTGGAGGGAGAGCAGCCGGCGCCTGGCGCCTCTGCCGTGCTGGCCGCTTTGCTGGGCGCCGTTCTCGGCGGGCTGCTGCTCAACATCATGCCCTGCGTCTTCCCAATTCTGAGCCTGAAGGCGCTCAGCCTTGCCAAGGCGGGCGGCGATGAAGGCGCCGCGAAGCGGGAAGCCATGGCCTATACGGCCGGGGCCGTGCTGATCTGCCTGGGGCTTGGGGCCGCATTGCTCGGCCTCCGGGCGGGCGGGGTCGCCGCCGGCTGGGCGTTCCAGCTCCAGGACCCGCGGGTCATCTTGTCGCTGCTCCTGCTCATCACTGCCGTCGCGCTGAACCTGGCCGGCCTGTTCGAGCTTCCCGCTTTGGCCGGAGGCGGCCGCCTTGCCGAACGGCGCGGGCTCAGCGGCGCCTTCTGGACCGGCGCACTGGCCGCGTTCGTGGCGACGCCTTGCACCGGTCCCTTCATGGGCGCCGCTCTCGGGGCAGCCCTCGTGCTTCCCACGCCCGCCGCGCTCGCCGTCTTCGCCGGTCTGGGTTTGGGTCTCGCCTTGCCGTTCCTGCTTCTCGGCTTCGTGCCCGCGCTCCGGCGCCGTTTGCCGAAGCCGGGCCCGTGGATGGGCCGCTTCCGGCGGCTGATGTCGGTGCCCATGTTCCTCACGGCGCTCGCCCTCGCCTGGATTCTCGGCCGCCAGGCGGGCGTGGATGGGATGGCGCTTGGGCTCGCCGCGGCGATGGTGCTCGGCCTCGCTTTGTGGTGGGTCGGACAAAGGCAGGGGCGCTGGGGCTCATGGGTGCCGCTCGCGCCCGCCGCGCTTGCCGCCGTCGCGGCCGTGGTCCTCGTTCCCGCAATCGCCAGCGAGCCGGCGAAAGCCACCTCTCAGACTGTGCTCAAGTCCGAGCCGTTCACCGAGCCGCGCCTTGCCGCCCTTCAACAGGAGGGGCGGCCCGTCTTCGTTTACTTCACCGCCGACTGGTGCGTGACCTGCAAGGTGAACGAGAAGGGCGCACTCGAGCGCGAGCAGGTCGCGGAGGCTTTCGCCAAAAGCCAAGTGGCGGTGCTGGTCGGCGACTGGACTCGCGGCGATGCCGCGATCGGCCGTTTCCTGGAGAAGCACGGCCGCTCGGGCGTGCCCTCTCTACCTCTATTATGAGCCGGGCAAGCCGGTCGTAATCCTGCCGCAGGTTCTGACGCCCTCGCGGCTCGTGTCGATGGTCAGCTGAAAAAGGAACTCCAAGATGAAGCAGATGCTCACCGGTTTCACCGCTCTCGCCGTCATCGCCGCACCCGCCTCGGCGGCCCCGGTCGTGGGCAAGCCCGCGCCCAACTTCAAGCTGGCCGACGCGAACGGCAAGCCCGTCACTCTCTCCGACTTCCGGGGTAAGACCGTGGTGCTCGAATGGAACAATCCCGGCTGCCCATTCGTGAAGAAGCATTATAGCAGCGGCAATATGCAAAAGGCGCAGGCGGCTGCGGCGAAGGACGGCGCCGTCTGGCTGACCATCAATTCCGGCGCGCCCGGCAAGCAGGGCCATATGAACGGTGCCGAGGCCAAGGCCTTTGTCGCCGAGAGCGGCGCCCGGCCCGCCGCCTATTTGCTGGATCCGAACGGCGTCGTGGGCAAGACCTATGAGGCGAAGACCACGCCGCATATGTATATCGTCAACAAGGCGGGCACCCTCGTCTATGCGGGCGGCATCGACGACAAGCCGACCCCGAACCCGGCGGACGTCAGCGGCGCCCGCAACCATGTGCTGGCGGCGCTTGCGGAGCTGAAGGCCGGGAAGCCGGTGTCCGTGGCGACGAGCCGCCCCTATGGCTGCGCCGTCAAGTACAAGGACGGTTGAGCGGCGAGGGGTTGGAGGAGCGGAAGCCCTGCTTCCGCTCCCCGGGCTTTTTCCGGTCTAGAATCTGATCCTACCGCGGCCCGCAAATCCTGCCGCAGGTGCTCACATTGTCCCGCATCGCTGCGCTGACTCAACAGGAGAACCAACATGAGAAGGAGAAGCAAGGTCGGCCTTGCGGCTGCCGGTCTGGCGGCCGCTTCAGCATTGTCGTACGCCCTCGTGGCTGGCGGTCCGGCGGCCGGTCCAGCCCTGGCCGAGCTCCCAATCGGGAAGGCAGCACCCAACTTCCGCTTGGGCGACGCGAACGGCCGGGTCGTCGGCCTCTCGGATTTCCGCGGCAAAACGGTCGTACTGGAGTGGAGCAATCCGGAATGCCCCTCCGTGAGGAAGCATTACGAGAGCGGCAACATGCAGAAGACGCAGGCTGCTGCGGTCGCCGCCGGAATGGTCTGGCTGACGATCAATTCCGGCGCGGAAGGCGAACAAGGCTATATGACGCCTGCTGAGGCGAAGGCCTTTACCACCGGTCAGCAGAGCCGCCGCACCGCCTACCTTCTCGACCCGGAGGGCGTGGTGGGGAGGAATTATGGCGCCAAGACGACTCCGCACATGTACGTCATCAGCTCAAGCGGCACCCTGGTCTATAATGGCGGGATCGACGACAAGCCGACTCAGGACAAAGCGGACATCGCAGGCGCCCGCAACCACGTCCTGGCCGCCTTGAGCGACTTGAAGGCAGGCAAGCCTGTGTCGGTGCCCACGAGCCGCCCCTATGGCTGCTCGGTCAAATATGGCTGATCTCGAACGTCATCCCGGCGAAGGCCGATCGCATCACGACACGCGTCGGCGCGTTCGCGTCCCCGAAACCCAGGCCTCCGCCAGGGTGACGGACTGGTTCCGCTCCCAGACCTTCCGCCACCCGGAACCATGACCTTCGGCCTATGGTAAGGGGGCTCACTGTGTGGCAGAATTCCAACATGGCAGAGCATCTCAGATATCGGCATCGCTGGACCTTCTGCGTCGCAGCGCTTGGTCTGTGGCTTGCCTATGGCTGGCCCGTTGCCACGCAATTCTCGGCCGGCGGAATGATACGCGGCGCTCCTGTGTCGCCGATTTGGTTTGTCCCGTTCGGGGCGATGGGAGTGGCAGTCCTTGCCGCAATGGCCCTGAAGCTGCGAGCGAGCCTGCATTGGACGTTGCTGTGCGTCCAGCTAGCTGCAATCGTCGCGATGACGATCATAGTCCCATGGGCAGGGATGTCCTCATTCCTCGTCGTTATCGCGTGGCAGGTTGGGATGTCGACCGGGCCCGTCAAAGCGCTGAGCTGGCTCGCCTTTCAGAATTTGGTGATCATCGGCACGCTCGCGCAAGCTCTAAATCCTGATTTGTGTTGGGTCCTCACCAAGTCTTTCGCGCTCCAGCTTTTGTTCGTTTTCACGGCGCAAGCGCTGCGAAGGGAAGCGGAAACGGGGCGAGCCTTGGCCCAGACGAACAGGGAGCTCAGGTCCGCACAAGCCATCATCGCCAACACTGTCCGCGACGCGGAGCGCCTGCGCATCTCGCGCGAGCTGCACGACGCCTGGGGCCATGAGCTGACGGCGCTCGGGCTGCAGCTCGAGATAGCAAGCCACGTGACCGAGCCCGGGCGGGCGAACGATCATGTGATGCAAGCGAAAGGCCTGGCCCGCGCCCTCCTCGCCAATGTGCGCGACGTCGTCGGCGCTCTGCGCGAGGCTGAACGCTGCGATTTGAAGGATGCACTGGAGGCGCTTGCGCAAAGCGTCCCCAAGCCGGCCATTCATGTGGACATCTCTCCCGGCGTGCGGGTCGGCCCCGACCAGGCCCATGCTCTCATGCGTTGCGCGCAGGAAGCCGTCACCAACGCCGTCAAGCACTCGGAAGCGTCTAACCTGTGGCTTCAGGTGACTCCTGACGGTGAAGGTGTGCGTCTCGTCGCACGCAATGACGGCAGCGCCCGGCCTACCGCTTCCGCTCCGGGCTCGGGGCTTCTCGGCATGCGCGAGCGGGTGGAGTCTCTCGGCGGCAAGCTGGCGGTGCGAACGGGAGTGGATTTCGGCTTCACGGTCGAAGCCTGGCTTCCTTCGCGTACGCCGCAAGCCGCATGATCCCGCCTGCATGATCAGGGTCGTTCTCGTCGACGATCAGATGCTGGTCCGTCAGGGCGTGCGCGGTCTGCTCGAGCTCCTGCCCGACATAGAGGTGGTGGGAGAGGCGAGCGACGGCGAGGAGGCGCTGGAGAAGGTTCCCGAGCTCAAGCCCGACGTGCTCCTCCTCGACATCCGCATGCCTCGGCTAAGCGGCATCGCCGTTCTGGAGGCTCTGCGCGAGGCGAATGCGCTGCCGCCCACATTGGTTCTGACGACCTTCGACGACGGCGAGGCCGCAATCGCGGCGATCAAGGCAGGCGCCAAAGGCTTGATGCTCAAGGATGTCTCGCTCGAAGACTTGGCTCAGGCCATTCGGGCCCTCGCCGACAACAAAACGGCTTTTCAGCCTGCCATGACCGAAAGCCTGATGGCGGCGATCCGCCGCAGCCCTTCGGCTTCGTCCGACAATCACGTTGCCGAGGCGCTCACCGTTCGAGAACGGGAGGTGCTTCATCTGATCTGCGCCGGCTACAGCAACAAGGAGATTGCCGATTTGCTGGCGCTGGCCGAAGGGACCGTCAAGAACCACGTTTCCAACCTCCTGCTGAAGCTCGATGCCCGCGATAGAACTCGGGCAGCGCTCAAGGCCTTACAGCAGGGGCACTTGGGCTAGAGCATCCGACCCTTCCCGGCACACCAAAGCGGAGGGAATCCCGTTTACGGGTCCGGAGCCTAGTACGGCGTTCGATCCTTGTGGACGAAGCTATTCGTGGCCCCGTCCAGCACGAGATCGATATCGGGATAGTGGCAGTCGCTCGAAGCGGGCCTGCCCATTGCAACGAAGATACAATCTTCGGCAGAACGGTTCACGAGGTGATGCCCGTTCGGAGACGCTCTTGGGAAAGGCGGCGCAGTCCCCTGCCCGCATCGGCGTCTCGCCCTCGTCTTCGATCAGCACGGCTTCGCCCGAGATCAGGACGACGAACTCGTCCTCACCCGCATGCCAGTGGCGCTGGCTCGAGATGCCGCCCGGCTTCAGCGTCACATGGCTGACGCCGAAGTCGGTGAGCCCGCCCGCAACGCCGAGGCGGCGATAGTGGCGCCCCGCCATGGCGGCCGCAAAAGGCTCGGGATATCCGGTGCGGTTGGTCTGTTCGATGGCGGTGAGATCGAGCTTCGGCATGCGAGGGGCTTTCGCTGGGCAAGGTCCCACTGCATTGCTAGGCGACCGGAATGACCCTTGCAATCGACCCGATCGAGCTTGCCAGCCGCCTTGTCGCCTGCCCCAGCGTCACGCCCCGCGAAGCCGGCGCACTGACGGTGCTTGGCGAGGCGCTGGAGCCGCTCGGTTTCCAAGTGCATCGCTTCGTCTCCGGGTCACCCCCGGACGGCCCGGTGGAGAATTTATTTGCGACGCGCGGCAGCGGCGGCCCGCATTTCGCCTTTGCCGGGCACGTCGACGTGGTGCCGCCCGGCCAAGGCTGGACGAGCGATCCGTTCGTTCCCGAAATCCGCGGCGGCCTGCTCCACGGCCGCGGCGCGGTCGACATGAAGGGCGCGATCGCCGCCTTTGTCGCCGCCTGCTCGGAAATCCCCGAGCATCGCGGCACTTTGAGCTTCATCATCACCGGCGATGAAGAAGGCCCGGCGATCCACGGCACGCAGGCGATCATGGCCTGGATGGAGGAACGCGGCATTCGCCCCGACATGATCCTGATCGGCGAGCCTACCTCCGAAGCGCGCGGCTCGGCGATGTGGTGAAGATCGGGCGCCGGGGCACCGTCAACATGTGGGTGACCGTGCCCGGGCTGCAGGGCCATGTCGCCTATCCCCACCGCGCCGACAATCCCGTCCCGAAGCTCGCCAGGGCGGTCGCGGCCCTGAGCGCGCTTCACCTCGACGACGGCACCGAAGCCTTCCAGCCGTCGAACCTCGAATTCACCGCGCTGACGACACCCACCAGCGCGACCAACATCATTCCCGGTGCGGCGACGGCGCAGCTCAACATCCGGTTCAACAATCTGCATCGTGGCGAGCAATTGGTGGAGCTTGTCCGCCGCACGGCGGAGCAGGCCGCTCCCGGCGCCACCGTCGAGGCGAAGATCTCGGGCGAAGCCTTCCTCAGTCCAGCCGGACCATTGTTCGACATGCTGACCGGAGCGATCCTGGCGGAAACCGGCGTCAGGCCCGAATTGTCCACGGCAGGTGGCACGTCGGACGGGCGCTTCCTGATCAGGATGGCGCCGGTGGTCGATTTCGGATTGCCCAACGCCACCATGCACAAGCTCGACGAAGCGGCGGCGATCGACGACATCGCGGCTTTGAAGAGGATCTATGCCAGGGTGATCCGATCCGCCTTGGGCTGAGCGCCTGTTTGAAATGCGCTCAAGAGCGCATTTCTCGTGCTCGGCGCCAGCCCGCTCCCCCACCCAGCCTCCCAAAGACAGTATGATTGCATCGGGAGGCTGGGTGGGGAGCGGGCCGGAACGGCATTCCAAACAGGCTCTGAGCGCCCAGGGGGCGCTATTTCCGGCGTCTCAGGATGATGTAGAGCGCGCCCGTCCCGCCATGCCGCGGATGGGCGCCGCGCACAGCCGCGATGTCGCCGGCGTGGCGGGACGCGGCCAGCCAGTCGCCGACCGCGGCACGAATGGCGCCGCGCTTGATCGGCCGCTGGTTGGGCTCGGGGGCTTGCCGGTGATCAAGAGCAGGACGCGCGCTCCCGTCGCCACCGCCTGGTCGAGGCGGAAATCGAGGAGCGAATAGGCCGTGTCGAGGTTGTGGCCATGAAGATCGACGGTGAGATCGGGCTGCACGAGCCCGCGCGAGAGGCGACGGTCCCAGCTGCCGTCCAGAGTGATTCCGGGGACAGGCTTTGCCGGCCGCGGCGCGGGCCGGGGAGCGGCACGCAGCCGCGCGGGGGGTGGCGGCGCTTCGACCGGCTCTCGAGCCGGTTCGGCCTGCTCGACGCTCGGATGCAGCGGGCGGACGGTCGCGACGACCTTCTGCCACAGCGCCTTTTCGTCAGGGGCGAGGCGGCGCACCGCTCTGCCTCGCGCCGAGCCTGGCGAGCGTTCCCTTCGGCAGGAGGATATAGGCGGTGCCCCTGCCCTGCATTCCGCCGGCGACGCGGGCGGCCTCCTCGCCCGCGCCCCAGAAGGTATCGAAGCGGTTCGCGCCCTTGATCGCGCCGCCCGTATCCTGCGCCACCCATAATCCGCTCGCCTCTGGCCGATCGACCGACAGCAGAACGGGCGCGCCCAGGGGCACGAACTTGGGATCGGCCGCGACCGTCGCGCGGGGCGTGACCGGCAGCCCGAGCGCCCCGAGCGGACCCGCGCCGGTCAGCTCCTGGAAAAAGATGTAGCTCTTATTCTCGCGCATGATCGCGCGGCCCTCTTCGGGGTGGGCGCGGAGCCATGCGACGATGCCCTGCATGCTGGTCTGGCCGGGGCCGAGCAGCCCCCTGTCCTTCATCAGCTTGCCGATGCCGACATATTCGCGGCCGTTCTGCCCGGCATAGCCGATCCGCATGACGCCGCCGTCGGGGAGGAGCAGCCGGCCCGAACCCTGGATCTGCAGGAAGAAGAAGTCGATCGGATCGGCCGCCCAGGCGATCTCGAGCCCGCGGCCGGCAAGCGCCCCATCCTCGATCTCGGCGCGCTCGAAATAGGGGACGATCACGCCGTTCTCGAGCCGACCGCGGCGCGGCGTGCCGGCGGCCTGCGCCGCCGCGGCATCGACTTCGACAAGATCGGGCGGCTTGCGATAGACCGGCACATGGCCTGGAAGGGGGGCGCGCGAGCCGGCGATCTGCGGCTCGAAATAGCCGGTGATGAAGGCGCTGCCGCCGCCGACCGCAACCAGCTCGAAGTGCCGTTTGAAGAAATCGACGGCGAGCTCCGACCCTCCAGCGACGGGGATCGCGTTCGTCGCCTGGCAGGCGGGCCGCCATTGATCCGGTGTCGTAAGGCCGCTCGCATCGGCGCGCTTGATCAGCGACGGACAGCTGATCTTGAAGGCGCCATAAGCCCTCTGCGCCTCATCGGAATTCAACGCCGTCAATTCGGGGCCTGGCCGAACGCCGGCTTCCACCGCGGTCTGCGGCTTGGGAGGCCTGGCCGCGGGCGCTGTCGGGGGCGCGGGGGGGCGTGGGCGTGGGCGGAGTGACGGTGCGCGCGCAGCTGCCGAGAAGCAGCGAACCGGCGAGCAGCAGGCCCTTTCCCGGCCGAAGGCGCAAACGGTTCATGGAGTCCAGTTCCATAGGAGCGGAAAACCTTCTGCGCGCGGCGGCGGCTGAAGCGGAAGCGGCGCTTGCTGGCGCGAGAGGATCGAGACGGGTCACCGGCCAGCGATACCCTCAAGTCGATCCAGGAGGAAAGGATTTGCGTCGACACCTCGCAAGTCTACGCAAATTAGATAAGTCGGGACGGACCATGCCTCCATCCCGGCCCCACTCGGCCGAAGAACCGCGCCTGCTTCAGGCGTCGTCGGTTTCGACGAGGAGCCAGTTGGGATCCGAGCTGCCGAGCGTGCGGCGGAACGTCCAGATGTCGTGAGTGACGATCGCGTCGGTGAGCGAACCCGCCACGACTTCGCCCGCCCCGTTGCGGGTGATGGCGGCAATGCCGGCGTCGAAGCGAACGCTGATGCTGGCCTCGCGTCCGACAAGCTCCGCATCCTCGATCACGGCGCGCTCGATTGCGATCAGGCGGTTGTCGAGCTTGTGCCCGGCGGCGTCGCGCTCGGCGATCGCCTGCTCGAAGGCGGCGCGAACCTGATCGCCGGCAAGATTGGAAAGCTCGTCCCGATCGCCCTTCCAATAGGCTTCGAGGATCATCTGGTAGGCCGCCTGAGCGCCCTCGAGGAAACGGGAGACATCGAAGCTCGGATCGGCGGAAATGATCGCGCGGATGCCACTCGCCGCCTTGTCCTCATAGGCAAGACCGCCGGATTCGGTTCGCTCCGGAGTGACATCGGTCATCGCCGGCACGGGCTCGGCGCCGGGTACGGCCTCTGGCCGGGTGACGGGCTGCTGCTCATGGCCTGTGCGGCGCCCCAGCACGCTGTAGAGCCGGAGGCCGACGAAAAGGGCCACCATCGCCAGCAGAACAATCTCGACCGTCACGCCCACTTCTCCACCGGTAGAACAGTCTACATAAGCGCGAAGGGCCGATGATTCAAATGGCGAGTCGCGGACCCGTGCCCCGTGCAGGATGTTGCGAAGCCACAACGCTCCTGCTACCCGCCCGGCTGCATGGTGAAGGCCGATACGGCCCAAGCTCTCCCAGAACGAGAAGGCAAGCGGAAAATGGCCGAAGAAGAAGGCTTTGCGGGCATCGGCGAGCAGCCGGCGAATGGCGAGGACACGGCGCCGCAGGTCGGCATGATTTCTCAATATGTGAAGGACCTTTCGTTCGAGAATCCGAACGCACCCGGCCGTCTATCAATGGCAGACCCAGCCGCAGATCGAGGTGCAGTTCAATATCGGCACCAACCAGCTTGCTGAGGACGTGTTCGAAGTGGCGCTGAAGATCGAGGTGATCGCGCGCGCGGATCTGAACACCGCCTTCGCGGTCGACCTTCTTTATGCCGGCCTGTTCGCGATGCGGAACCTGCCGGCCGAGCAGCTCCAGCCTTTCCTCCTGGCGGAAGCCCCTCGCCTGCTCTTCCCCTTCGCCCGGCGCGTGGTGTCGGACGCGATCCGCGACGGCGGCTTTCCGCCGCTGCTGCTCGATCCAATCGATTTCGGCCAGCTCTACATGGAGCGCGCGGCACAGATGCAGGCGGAAGCGACCGGTGCGCAGGCCTCGCTCGAGACGGGCGACGCCTGAGACGGCGCGATCATTTCACCCTCTCCTGGCCTGAAGGACGGGGCGTGACTGCATGAATCTGGTTCGCTCCTTCAGCTCGATCGGCCTGCTGACGCTGGCAAGCCGCGTGCTAGGCTTCGTGCGCGACATGCTCATGGCGCGCTTCATCGGCGCCTCCTTCGCGTCCGACGCATTCCTCGTCGCATGGCGCCTGCCGAACATGTTCCGCGCGCTTTTCGCGGAAGGCGCGTTCGCGGCCGCTTTCGTGCCCCTGTTCAATCGCAAGGTCGGGGAGAATGAAGGCCGGCTTACCGAGGCGCTCCGCTTTGCGGAGGACGCATTGTCGGTCCTCCTCCCCGTCCTCCTGCTGTTCACCACCCTGGTGATGATCTTTGCAGGCCCGGCCGTGCTCCTGCTTTCAGGCGGGTTCCGCGAGGCGAGTCCGGAGGAATTCGCCTTCGCCGTCCAGCTCGCGCGGATCACCTTTCCCTATCTCTTGTTCATATCCCTGGTGTCGCTGCTGGGCGGGATCTTGAATTCGATCGGGCGCTTCTGGGTGAACGCCGCCGCCCCCATTCTTCTCAACGTTACGGTGATCGTCGGGCTGCTCCTCTTCAACGGCCCGACCCAGCTCGATACCGCCCGGGTGGAGGCGATCGCGGTGACCGTCTCGGGAGTGCTTCAGCTTCTTTGGCTGATCCTGGCATGCCGCCATGCCGGCATCAGGCTCAAGATCCGGCGCCCGCGCCTGACGCCCGACGTGAAGCGGCTGCTCTCCCTCATCTGGCCCGCCGCGGCCGGCGCCGGCGCCCTTCAGATCAACCTGCTCGTCTCGACCGCGCTTGCCGCCGGGCTCCTCGCCGAAGGATCGGTCTCCTACATTTATTATGCGGACCGCCTCAATCAGCTGCCCCTTGGCCTGATCGGCATCGGTCTTGGCACGGTGCTTCTTCCGACGATCGCCCGCATGATTTCCGCCGGAGACGAAGCGGGCGCGCTCGACATGCAGCGCCGCGGGCTCCAGCTGGCCATGTTCCTCACCCTGCCCGCCACGGCCGCGCTGATGGTCAGCGCCGAACCGATCATCCGCGGGCTCCTCCAATATGGCGCCTTTACCCCTGCCGACACGCGCGCCACCGCCCTCGCGCTCGCCGTCTTCTCTGCCGGCCTTCCGGCCTATATTCTGATCAAGGTGCTGACCCCGTCCTTCCATGCCCGCGCGGACATGAAGACGCCGCTGCGCATCGCGCTGATATCGATCGCCGTGAACCTCGTCGGCAATCTCATCCTGATCTGGCCGCTCGAGCATGTCGGGCCGCCGCTCGCGACTGCGATCGCCTCCTGGGTCAATGTGATCCTGCTCTACATCGCGCTGATGCGGCGCGGCCATTTCAGCACGGACAAGAAGCTCAACCGGCATCTCGCGCGGCTGCTCATCGCGGCCTTGCTGATGGCGCTGGCCCTGCTCGTGATCAACCGATTGGTCGATCCGATGCTTGCCGGTACCTTCCCCTCGCGGGTGGCCGGCCTCACCTTGCTGGTCGGCGGAGGCGTGCTCGTCTATGCGGCGGCGACCTTTGCCACCCGGGCCTTCACCATAAGCGAGCTCAAGGCGCTGCTGCGGCGGCGGAGCGCGACGAAAGAATGAGCAGCATGCGCATCGTTTCGGGCATCCAGCCCACGGGCAACCTTCACCTCGGCAACTATCTCGGCGCGATCAAGCGCTGGGCCGCGATGCAGGACGGGGCCGAATGCCTGTTCTTCCTTGCCGACCTTCATGCGATCACGGTCTATGTGGACCCGGCCGAGCTCGCCTCGAACGTGCGCGAAATGGCGGCGGCGCTGATCGCCTGCGGGATCGATCAGAAGCGCTCGACCCTGTTCAACCACGCGGCAGTGCCTGCCCATCCCGAGCTTGCCTGGATCCTGAACTGCACCGCCCGCATCGGCTGGCTCAACCGAATGACTCAGTTCAAGGAGAAATCAGGCAAGAACCGCGAGGGCGCGAGCGTCGGCCTGTTCGCCTATCCGGTGCTGCAGGCGGCGGATGTCCTTCTCTACCAGGCGACGCACGTTCCGGTCGGGGAGGACCAGAAGCAGCATATCGAGCTGATCCGCGACATCGGCACCAAGTTCAACGCCGATTACGGCGTGGAGCTCTTCACCCTGCCCGAGCCGCTGATCGGCAATACCGCGGCGCGCATCATGAGCCTTCGCGACGGCAGCGCAAAGATGTCGAAATCCGACCCATCCGACATGAGCCGCGTGAACCTGATCGACGACAGCGACACGGTGGCACAGAAGATCCGCAAGGCGAAGACCGACCCGGAGCCGCTTCCCGACAGCATGGAGGCGCTGGGCGACAGGCCGGAGGCGAAGAACCTCGTCACCATCTACGCGGCGGTGGCGGACCGGGAGCCGGAGCAGGTGCTCGGCGAATATGCCGGCAAGGGCTTCGGCCAGTTCAAGCCGGCTTTGGCCGATCTGCTGGTCGAAACGCTCCGCCCGATCAAGTCGAGGCTCGACGAGCTTCGCGGCGATCCGGCCGAGCTCGACCGGATCCTGGCCGCCGGTGCGGAGCGCGCCAGCGCCAGCGCCAAGCCGACGCTGGACGGCGCCTATGCCGCGGTCGGGCTGCGGCGGCTCTGCCCGCTGATCGTCACCGCACGAGGGAGAGGCCACACGGCTCGTCGCCGGTCAGCAACCATTCAGCGGCTCTCCGCTACGCGCGACTCGCATAGGATCTCCCAACCTCCCGCTCGGGAAAGGCCAGATATCATGATGTTAGCCAAGAAACTTCTCACCGTCACCGCGCCGGTCGCGTTGCTGGCCCTGAGCGCCTGCGCCACCGGGCTTCCAACCCAGGTCTCGCGCTTTCAGGCGATGCCGGCGCCGCAGGGTCAGACCTTCGTCATCCAGCCGAAGGATCCGCGCGAGCGCGGCGGCCTCGAATTCTCGCAATATGCCGATCTCGTCCGGCGCCACCTCACCGCCCAGGGCTATGTGCCCGCCCCCACGCCTCAAACGGCGAGCTTCGTCGTGGAGCTCGATTACGGCGTCGATCAGGGCCAGCAGAAGGTCGTCACCTATCCCGGCACCGGCTTCGGCTATGGTAGCGGCTTCGGCTATGGTAGCGGCTTCGGCCGCGGCTTCGGCTATGGCCGCGGCTTCGGCTATGGCGGCTTCTACCAGCCCTATTACTCGCGCTTCGGCTATTTCGGACGGGGCTACCACCCCTTCTATTACGGCTGGAACGATCCCTTCTGGGGCTCGGCCTTCGATTATCCGGAAGTGCGCAGCTACACCGAATATACGAGCTATCTCGACATGGACATCAAGCGGGCGGGCGACGGCCAGTCGCTGTTCGAGGGCACGGCCAATGCCCGCTCGCGGACCGACGAGCTCCAGGTGCTGGTGCCGAATCTCGTCGAGGCGATGTTCGTGGGCTTCCCCGGCCGCTCGGGCGAGACGGTGAGGATCACCGTGCCGAACCCGCCGCGCGACCGCCGCTAAACCGTCGTTCGGCCAAGACGTTGAGGTGCCAGATGGGGGGTGCGCCGTTGGGCCCACCGCGCAGAGCGATCGGCTCACCCCCTAACCTTTGGGGGTGCCCGCCACGTTCAACGGGCATTCACGTCTTGAACCGGATTTCCCTCGCTTTGCAGATCCGGGCGAAGTTGACCCGGCGCGGAAGAAAAGAAGGGGGATTTATGCGAGGAGCGACTGTCACCGGCATTGGCGCATTGGCGGGGGCGTTCGCCCTTGGTTTCGGGCCGGCCGAGCCGGTTCGGGCACAGGCTGTGCCCACCGCGCAGACGGCTGAAGAAATCGTCGTGACCGCTCGGCGGATCGGCATTCCCGTGTGGCGCGTGACAAGCCCCACCACCAGCGTCGTGCTGATCGGCTCGATCGAAGGAATCGCAAAGGAGACGCGCTGGGATCCAGGCGCGCTCGAAGCGACGCTTCGGAAGGCGGATCGAGTGATGTTTCCCAACACGCTCGGCCTCACCGGCTCGCCCTTCGCGCTCGTCGGCTATTATATGAAGTGGCGCAAACAGGCGACGCTGCCGAAGGGCAGACGCTGGCAAGTTAGTGCCCGCGATCATTCCAGCGCCTCGTGGCGCTCAAGAATAGAGGCGTGCTGAAGGCTGGGTTCGAGCGTACGCATCCGATCCACCTTGCGCTCAAGCTGCGCAATGTTGCGGAAGGCAAAGGCTATGGACCCGGCGTAGACCGCTATGTCCGGACGACGATGAAAAAGCACAAGGTGAAGATGGTGCCGATCGCGACGGCAAAGGCGAAGCTGATTTTGAACGACTTCTTTTCCAATCCGCCCCAAACCTATACCCGCTGCCTGATCGATGCGATCACCGTCGCCGAAGCTGGTCCGGCAGCAGTGAAGGCGCGCTCCGACGCTTGGGCCGAAAGGCAAGTGGCGGCCGTGCTGGGCTCGCCCGCCGACAAGGTTTACGAGACGTGCTCGCCAGTGGCGTGGGGTGTGCTGCCGCGCACCGATCTGCGGTCGCAGATACGGGGCCTGATGTCACAGCCGCAGCTCACCGTTGCAGTCGTGAACCTGCGGTCGCTGGCGGCGCCGGGAGCCATACTGGACAGCCTGGCGGCAGGCGGGTTCAATATCTCGGGTCCAAGCTGGAAGTGAAGGCGTTCAGCGGCGGACGAGGAAGACCCCGGCGAGGACCAGCGCAACCCCCATCAGGCGCATCGGGCTGATCTCGGTCCTCGGCAGTCCGAACGCTCCTACGCTGTCGAGCACCAGCGCCATGGCGAGCTGCCCCGCGATCGAAATCGTCAGGAACGGCGTGATCCCGATCCTGGGTGCGGCAAAGGCCGCAACCGCGACGAATACGGCGCCGTAGAAGCCGCCAGTCCAAGCAAACCAGGGGAGCGCCCGAACCTCCGTCGGGTTAGGGCGGACGCCCAGCGCGAGGACGGCGACGATCAGGGCGAGAAAGCCGACGGCGAAGGAAATCAGCGCTGCGTTGACCGGTGAGCCGACCGCACGCGAGAGCATCGCATTGGTGGGCGCCTGGAGCGCGACCAGCGTGCCGCTGACGAACGCGCCTGCGATCGCGAAGAGGATCAGGGGTGCATGGACGCAACCCTCCTTCCGCCGATCAGCTCTCCAGCTGCCGCGTCAGCAGGCGGATGTCGGAATCGAGCTCCGGATCCTGCGCGCGAAGCTTCTCGATCTGGCGGACGGCGTGGATCACCGTGGTATGGTCGCGTCCGCCGAAGCGGCGGCCGATCTCGGGAAGCGAGCGCGGCGTCAGCTGCTTCGACAGATACATGGCCACCTGTCGCGGGCGGGCGACCTCGCGGGCGCGGCGGGCGGAGGTCATCTCGGCCTTGCGGATGCGGTAATGATCCGAGACGCGGCTCTGGATCTCGTCGATCGAGATGCGGCGCTGATTGGCGCGGAGGATGTTGGCCAGCACCTCGCCGCAGAAATCGAGATCGATGGCGCGGCCGCTCATCGTCGCATAAGCGGCGATGCGGTTGAGCGCGCCTTCGAGCTCGCGGACGTTGGAGCTGATCCGTTTGGCGAGGAACATCACCACCTCGTCCGGCACCTTCACATCGGGAAGCGTTTCAAGCTTCTTGATGATGATGTTGAGACGCAGTTCAAGGTCGGCCTGGTTGATGTCGGCGACCAGACCCCAGCTGAGGCGCGACAGGATGCGGGGCTCGATCCCGTCCAGGTCCTGCGGCGCGCGATCGGAGCTGATCACGAGGCGGCGCCCGGCCGAGATGATCTCGTTCATCGTGTGGAAGAATTCTTCCTGGGTCGATTCCTTGCCGGCGATGAACTGGACGTCGTCGATCATCAAGAGGTCGGCCGAGCGCAGCTGCTGCTTGAACTGAATGGTCTCGTTGGCACGAAGCGCGGCCACGAATTCGACCATGAACTTCTCGGCCGACATGTAGATGATCTTGGCACCCGGCCGGCGGGTGCGGAATTCGTGGCCGATGGCGTGGAGAAGGTGAGTCTTCCCCCGCCCGGTGCCGCCATGGATGAAGAGCGGGTTGAACGCGACCTGCTCCGCGCCGGCCAGCGTGCGCGCCGCATTGAAGGCGACCTCATTGGCCTTGCCGACCACGAACGTCTCGAACCGGTAGCGCGGCTCGAGCTGGGCGGCATAGAGGCCCTTCTGCTCCGCCACCGACGGGGTGTCGGGCTCGGAGCGCGCCGGGATTTCGGACAAGGCCGGGGCGCGGGCGCCGTCGCCGCCGGCGCGGATGACGACCTGCCGCACCGACGGCAGCAGCGATCGCCAGGCAAGCGAAAGCCGGTCGGCAAAGTGGGTCTGCACCCAATCGGCCATGAATTGCGAGGGGAGCTCCAGCGCCACGGTCGCGCTGTCATGATCGAATTCGCCAAGGGTGATCGGGCGGAGCCAGCCGTCGAACGTCCGGGCGCCGCAATCGCGCCGAAGGCCGGCGCGGACCTGTTCCCAGGCCGCCGCGATCGGGCCGTCGGATTGATCGTTGGCGGGCAAAGCGACATCCCTGGCCGGCGTATGGTTCAACGCACGCACCCCTCAACCTAAACTGCCGCTGTAACGAGCGGCATATCCTCAGAGCGAAAGCGCCCCCACCCCGGAAAGCGCATCTGCGCTCCCGACCTCGAAAAACATTCTGCTATCTTGTCCGCAGCGGAGATTCGGCCGCCGCGGAAGGGTTTTTTAGGGACCTGATCGGCACCCGATCAACGTCTAAAATTTCACTTAAGTGAAATAATCACGGTTGACACGGAAATGCGCGGCTGGCGCGCTTCGTGCCCGTAGAACCGCGGAAATCAGCCGTTCGTGAAATGTTGCGGTATCGTAACGGTCTCGCGAATCGCCGGAAAAGCTGGGAAGTGTAATTGCGGGTCCCCGGGGGCACGAAAAAGCCCGCCGGAAAGCCGGCGGGCCATCGAACATCAAACCAATCGAACGCGCTTAGGCGAGAGCGGAAATGCGCTTCGTCAGCCGCGAGATTTTGCGCGATGCGGTGTTCTTGTGAACCACGCCCTTGGCAACGCCGCGCATCATCTCCGGCTGGACCTTGCGAATCGCCGCTTCGGCCTGCGCCTTGTCGCCGGCGGCCAGCGCTGCCTCGACCTGCTTCACGAAGGTCCGGATGCGGCTGACGCGGGCGCCGTTGATGTCGGCGCGGCGCGCGTTGCGGCGGATGCGTTTCTTTGCCTGCGGCGTATTCGCCATCTTGTGACTGCCTTGTTCGATGAATGAAGGGGGTCGATGAAATGAAAAGGGCGCGGAACCTCGCCGCACCCGCTCAAGCCGCGCCATCTAAGCGGAGACGACCCCGAGGTCAACACTCAGCGCTGGCAGGAGGCGCAGAAAAAGGTCGATCGTCCGCCCTCGGCCCGCCTTCGGATCGAGGCGCCGCATGCGCACGGCTCCCCTTCCCGTCCATAGACCCGCCACTGCTTCGAGAAGTAGCCGAGTTCTCCGTCCGGCCGCGCGTAATCGCGCAAGGTGGAGCCGCCGGCCTCGATCGCGGCAAGAAGAACCGCCTTGATCGCGTCGACGAGCCGCTCCAGCCGCTCCTTCCCGATCCTGCCGCCGGCCCGGCCGGGTGCGATGCCCGCCATGTGCAGCGCCTCGCACACATAGATGTTGCCGAGCCCCGCGACGATGCGCTGGTCCAGGAGCAACGGCTTGATCGGAGCGGTGCGGCCTTGCAAAGCCTCGGCAAGAAAGGTGGCGGAGAATTGCTCGCCGAGCGGCTCCGGTCCCATGCGGGTGAATGGCTCGTAGGTCTCCACCCTCTCCGTCCGGACAAGGTCAAGGGAGCCGAAGCGGCGCGGGTCGTTGAGGGCGAGCCGACGCGATGCATCTGTTTCAAGCAGGAAGTGATCGTGCGGTCCGAGCTCCGCCGGGTCGATCCGCCACCGCCCCGACATACCGAGGTGGAAGATCAGGGTGTCCCCCCGGTCGGTGCCGATGAGGCCGTATTTCGCCCGGCGGCCGAGGCCGGTGACGGTGGCGCCGGTCAGCCGTTGCCGGAGATCGGGCGGGAAGGCTCGGCGCAGATCGGCCCGGCGGGCCTCGACCGCGACCAGCCGCCGCCCCTCCAGCACCGGAACAAGCCCGCGGACCGTGGTTTCGACCTCGGGCAGCTCAGGCATGGCCCTGCTTCAGGATATCGGGCGTGCACATCTTCCCAATCCCCTGCTAGAGGCCGGCGCCATGGACAAGGTTTCTTTCGGCTACGAAGATGTGCCGCCCGAGGAAAAGACCCGGCGGGTGGGCGGCGTCTTCTCCAGCGTCGCCTCCAGCTACGATCTGATGAACGACCTCATGTCGGGCGGAATGCACCGCCACTGGAAGAACCAGTTCGTGCGCCGGCTGCGGCCCAGGCGCGGCGAGACCATCCTCGACATGGCGGGGGGCACCGGCGACGTGGCCTTCCGCATTGCAGCCTCGGGGGCGCAGGTGACGGTCGCGGACATCAATGTGGAAATGCTCGCAATGGGGCAGCACCGAGCCGCCCGGCGCGGCATCGATGGATTGCTCTGGGCGCAGGAGAATGCCGAAGCGCTCACCTTCGCCGATCA
>JAUJOJ010000007.1:72509-156710 GCA_030447665.1 Allosphingosinicella sp.
GGGCCGGCGGCGATCAAATTCGGCCAGGCGCTCGCCACCCGGCCCGATCTCGTCGGCGACGAGGCCGCGCGCAACCTGCAGATGCTGCAGGACAATCTGCCGCCTTCTCCGTTCGACCAGATCAGGGCCTCGATCGAGCAGGCGCTCGAAAAGCCGATCGAGGAGCTCTTCTCCCGCTTCGACCCCCAGCCGGTCGGCGCCGCCTCGATCGCCCAGGTCCACCGCGCGGTCACCACCGACGGAAGGGACGTGGCCGTCAAGGTGCTGAGGCCCGGGATCGAGGAGGATTTCGCCCGCGCGCTCGATACTTATGAGTGGGCGGCGGCGCAGGTCGAAGGCATGGGGGGCGAGGCCGCGCGCCTCCGCCCGCGCCTGGTGATCGCCCATTTCCGGCAGTGGACGGCTCGGGAGCTCGACTTGCGGCGCGAGGCCGCCTCCGCCTCGGAGCTTCGCGAAAATCTGGTGGCGGAGAGCGGCTTCTACGTGCCGCAGATCGACTGGAGCCGGAGCGCGCGCCGCGTGATGACGCTGGAATGGATCGACGGCATCAAGCTGACCGATCGAGACGCGCTCATCGAGGCGGGCCAGGATCTCAAGACGCTTGCCGCAATCCTGGTTCGCGCATTCCTGCGCCAGTCCGTGGTCGACGGCTTCTTCCACGCGGACCTTCATCAGGGGAACCTCTTCGCCCTTCCCGACGGCCGCCTTGCGGCGATCGACTTCGGCATCATGGGGCGTATCGAGCGGCAGGCGCGGCTGTGGCTCGCCGAAATCCTCTACGGGCTCATCACAGGCAATTATCGCCGCGTCGCCGAAATTCATTTCGAGGCGCAATATGTTCCCGCCCATCACAGCGTCGAGGAATTCGCGACGGCGCTTCGGGCGGTCGGGGAGCCGATCCGGGGCCTTCCGGTGAAGGAGATCTCGGTCGGGCAGATGCTCGACGGCCTCTTCACCATCACCCGCGACTTCGACATGCCGACCCAGCCGCACCTCCTCCTCCTCCAGAAGACGATGGTGATGGAGGAAGGCGTTGCCACCTGGCTCGATCCCGACATCAACATGTGGGAAACCTCGGAGCCATTCCTGCGCGAGTGGCTCCGGAGCGAGTTGGGCCCCGAAGCGGCGCTTGCAGACCGGATCGTGCGGGACGTCCGCACCCTTGCCAATCTTCCGGAGCTCATCCGCCGGATCGAAGCCCGCTATCCGCCGCCGGGCGCCGCCCCTCCCTCGCCGCCCCTTCCGGACATCGTCGTCGTCGAACCGCGCCATTATGGCCGCTATGTGCTGATCTCCGCCATCTCCGGCATGTTCGGGGCCGCGTTAGCGCTGCTGTTCGGGTGAGACGGCGGAGCTCGAACCTTTCGTTAACTCCGATCCTGTAGCCTTTCACATCCGTTCGCGGAGGAAGGCCGATCATGCACAGCTTCGCAGCCGCTGCGCCGAGCCGCTTTGCCGAAATCGCTAGGTGGCCGGCAAGGGTCATCCTCGTCTTTCTGCTTCTGCTCACGGTTCAAGGTCTCAGCGATGGTCGCGCGCCGGCACCGGGCGTGACCGAGGGTACGGCCCGAGGCGAGCATGCCCAGATCATGCTCCATCGGCGGGTGATCGAGGAAGTTCGGGCGGGTGCCGATTATCATCAGCTGGCTGCCCGCGAGTACGGGCAAGCCGGCTATCCACTTTCGACGGTGCGCCTTCCCACCCTCGCCCGGGTTCACGCCGGCCTGCCTCCATTCGGGCCGGCCGTCCTGCTCTACGCGTTGATCGCGGCGACGCTCGGCGCCTGGGCCTGGCGCCTCAGCATCGGCGGATTGCCCGTGCAAAGGGCGGCGCTCGGTTCGGCGCTGCTGCTGGCCGGTGCTGCGACCCTGCTCCTTCCCGAACTGCTCGTCTGGCACGAATGCTGGGCCGCCTTGCTGATCGCACTATCGCTCGCTCTCAGGAGCGAGCGACGATACGGCCTCTCCGCCGTCGCGGCGCTCGCGGCGGCGGCTTTCAGCGAGCAGGCGATCGTCTTGCCGCTGATGATGCTGGCCTTTTCGCTTCACGAAAAGCGTCCGGGCGAAGCCGCCACATGGGGCGCCGTGATACTCCTGATCGCCGGCATTCTTGCGTGGCACGCGCAGGAAATTGCCGCAGCGACCGGCATGGCCGACAGGCTCCCGCCCGACTGGTTGGGCTCGGGCGGCTGGGACGCGGCCGTGATGATGGTCCAGATGACCGGACCCTTGCGGCTGATGCCGCACTGGGCCGGCGCGTTGATCGTCCCGGTGGCGCTGATCGGCTGGGCGGGCTGGCAGAATGCGACCGGCGCCCGCGGCGCGGTGTTTCTCCTCGTCTATCTCCTGCTCCTCGCCGCCGTCGGCCATGCCGACAATTTCTACCCTGCTTTCCTGATCGCGCCGCTGCTCCCCGTCGGATTGCTGTTCGCGCCGGCCGCCCTGGCGGATCTGATCCGGGCATCTTTCGGGACGGGAGCAAGGACGACCGGGCCAGCATCGCTATCGACTTGACGTGCGAGCCGCGGCATGTGGCGAGCATGGACGGGCGACGGATCCTCCTCATCATCGGCGGCGGCATCGCGGCCTACAAGAGCTGCGAGCTCATTCGGCTGATCCGCAAGGCGGGGGGTTCGGTCACCTGCGTGCTGACCGAAGGCGGATCGCATTTCGTAACGCCGATGACGCTCGCCGCGCTGTCGGAAGCGCGCGTCTACACCAGCCTCTGGGACCTCAAGGACGAGGTCGAGATGGGGCACATCCAGCTCAGCCGTCAGGCGGACCTGGTGGTGGTCTGTCCCGCGACCGCGGACCTTATCGCCAAGATGGCCGCGGGGATCGCGGACGATCTCGCGACCACGCTCCTTCTCGCAACCGACAAGCCCGTGCTCACGGCGCCGGCAATGAACGTGCGCATGTGGCAGCATGCAGCGACGGTGCGGAACGTGGCGCAGCTTCGCGGCGACGGCACGATCGTGCTCGAGCCGGACGAAGGCGAAATGGCCTGCGGAGAATATGGGCCCGGACGGCTGCCGGAGCCGGCCGCCATCCTCTCGGCGATCGGCAGGTTTTTGGGCGTAAGGAGCCGCCTGTCGGGCAAACACATCGTCGTCACGGCCGGTCCGACGCAGGAGCCGGTCGATCCGGTGCGCGTCATCGCCAATCGCTCTTCGGGAAAGCAGGGCTTTGCGGTCGCGGCCGCTTTGGCCGAGCTTGGCGCCAGGGTCACCCTCGTTGCGGGGCCCGTCAAGCTGGATACGCCGCGCGGAGTGGAACGCATCGACGTGGAAACCGCACGCGAAATGGAAGCGGCCGTTTCAGCGGCGCTTCCGGCGGACGCGGCGGTGTTGGTGGCCGCCGTCGCGGATTGGGCGGTGGAGCCCTCCCCCTCAAAACTGAAGAAGTCCGACGGTCCGCCCATTCTGTCCTGGAGAGCCAATCCGGATGTCCTGATCGGGCTGGCGACGAGCGGCGCGCGTCCTCCGCTTCTGATCGGCTTCGCGGCGGAGACCGAGGATGTGATCGCGCAAGCAGGCGCCAAGCGCCTGCGCAAGGGCTGCGACTGGATCGTTGCCAATGATGTGTCGGGAGACGTGATGGGCGGGAACAGCAACGAAGTGCACCTGATCACCGCAGCAGGAGTGGAGAGCTGGCCGCACGCCTCCAAGCGGGAGGTCGCGCGCCGGCTTGCCGACAGGATCGCCGATGTCCTCGCCGCAGGCCCGGATGCTTGAGATCGACATCGAGCTGATGCGGCTGCCGCACGGAGTGGGCCTGCCGGCGCCGAGCTATGCCAGCGCCGGGGCAGCCGGGATGGACGTGGTCGCCGCCGAGAACCTGACGCTGGCGCCCGGCGCCCGCCATGCCGTGGCCACGGGCTTCGCCATTGCCATTCCGGAAGGATATGAGGTGCAGGTCCGCCCGCGTTCGGGCCTCGCGCTGAAGCACGGCATCACCTGCCTCAATACGCCGGGCACGATCGACAGCGATTATCGTGGGGAGGTTCGCGTGATCCTGGCCAATCTTGGCCAGGAGCCGTTCGACGTGGTAAGAGGGGAACGGATCGCGCAGTTGGTGCCGGCACCGGTTTTACGGGCGCGCTTCACCGAAGTGGAGGCGCTCGGGATGACGGAGCGGGGTTTCGGCGGCTTCGGATCCACGGGGAGATGAAGATGAAAGCTTATCTGCTTGGCGCCCTCCTGGCCGCGAGCGCCGTTCCAGCCGCAGCTCAGAAGGTGGAAGTCGCCAGCGGCGACTGGAGCCGCCTGCCGCTGATGGAGACCAGTGTTTACGCGCAGATCCCCGGGGATGCGGTCGACCAGATCCACCGGCTCGTGACCAGCGGCCAGTGCGAGCTGAAGGGCGCCTCCAAGAGGCGGATCGACATGACGGTGCCGTTCCTGATCCGGTTCGCTCCTGACGGGTCGCTTGAGCATGTGGTGCTGAGGGACCTCGGCTGTCCCAGAGCCGAAGGCATTCTTGCACGTGTCGTCCTCAATTGGGCCAAGACCGGGACGATCAGGGGAGCCGGCAAGAACAACCAAGGCTGGTATCGCAGCGAGATCAGCTTCAGCTCGACGTCCTGAAGCATCTCCGTTCGAAAGGCTTACGTCTCGACTCGGAGCGGGTGCCACGGCAGAAGCGCCGCAATGTCCTTATCCGACGCCCAGCTCGACCGTTACGCGCGGCAGATCGTCCTTAGGGAGTTGGGCGGCGAAGGGCAGCAGAAGCTGCTGAAGGCCAATATCGTGATGATCGGCGCCGGGGGCATTGGGTCCCCCGCCCTTCAATATCTTGCTGCCGCAGGCGTGGGAAAGCTGACGATCGTGGACGACGATCGGGTGGACCTCTCCAATCTCCAACGCCAAACGCTTTACGGAACCGCCGAGATCGGCCAGCTCAAAGCGGGCCTCGCCAAGCGGAAGGTCGAGGCGCTCAATCCCGATGTCGCGGTTGAGTTTTCGGCCGTCCGGATCGACGGCACCAATGGCCGTCGGCTGGTCGAAGGCGCCGCCCTCGTGCTCGACGGCAGTGACAATTTCGAAACGCGCCTTGCAGTCGCCGATGCGGCGCTCGGCGCGCGCGTGCCGCTCATCTCGGCCTCGGTGGCGCAGTTCGAGGGCCAGCTCGCCGTCTATCGCGGCTGGGAGCCGGACAAGCCCTGCTACCGCTGCTTCGTCGGAAACGACCCTGACCGGCCAGAGGCGAGCTGCTCCGAACAAGGGGTGCTCGGGCCCATGGCGGGCGTCATGGGCAGCCTCGCCGCGATGGAGGCGATCCGCGCCTTGACCGGCTTCGGCGAGGACAGCGCGGGCAAGCTCCTTCTCATGGATGGACTCGGCCTTCGTTTTCGGACCGTGAAACTGGCCAAGGATCCGGAGTGCCCCGCATGCAAGGCTTGACCATCATCGTGGCCGGCGCGGACGAGGAGCGCTTTCGCTCCGCGCTCGAAGTCGCGGCGGCAAATGCTGCGCTGGACCGGACGACCCGGGTCTTTCTCCAGGGCGCTGCCGCTTCCTGCTTCAGCGCTTGACTGCCGAAGTCGAGGAGCTCCAAGGCGCCGTGGGGCGCCGACACTGGCGCAGCTTCTCGATGAGGCGCTCGCCCTGGGAGCCTCGGTCACCGTCTGCCAGAGCGGTCTGGCGCTCGCCGGAATGCGCGCCGATCACTTGCCGGGGGTGTCGAGACCGGCGGCCTCGTCGAGTTGCTCGCCTCGGGGCGGAACCACCAGCTTCTGATGGCGTGAGCCATCAGAACAGCTCCGGCCGGGGATCCGCAGGGCTTGGACCAGCTCGAGGAGGAGAGCTCCCAAATCAGCCGCCAACGGGCCAGAGCTGGTCCAAAAGCGCGCTGAGCTGGATGAGGCTCGGCACCGCGAGAGCGATGCCGATCGCGATGTCGAAGGCCCGAACGGGCCGCAGGCTCCGGCCGCGCTTATGGAAGACCATGTCGAAGACCGTGATCAGCAGAATCGACAGCCCGCAGAAGGCCGCCACGGCGAGCGCCGCCGCGAACGCCCAGACCACCCGCTCCTGATAGGCGGCATAGACCGGCCACAGGAGCAGAGCGGCAAGGCCGGCGCAGATGCCGATGCCGATCGCCCGCCCGATCGTCCACCAGGAGAGCGGGCTGCGCGTCAGGCCGTCTTCCCCGCCTTCTTCGCGGCCGTCTTCTTCGGCGCGGTTGCCTTCTTGGGCGCCGCCTTCTTGCCGCGGCCCTTCTTGGCGGGACCGCCCTTGGCCGCGCGCTCGTCGATCAGCTGGGCGGCTTCCTCCAGCGTCAGCGCGTCCGGGGCCACTGTCTTGGGGAGCGTCGCATTGGTGGTGCCGTCCGTCACATAGGGCCCGAAGCGGCCTTCCATCAGCTTGATCTCGAGCTCGGTACGGGGATGCGGCCCGAGCACCTTCAGCGGCTCGCGCGAACCTCGCGCGCGGCCGCCGCCGGCCGCGGCTTCGGCGAGCTTCACCACGGCCGCGTTCATGCCGGTCTCGAACACGTCGGCAGTCGAGCCGAGCTTCGCATATTTGCCGTCATGCGCGAGATAGGGCCCGTAGCGGCCGATCGAGGCCGTGATCGGGTTGCCTGTCTCCGGATGGGCACCGATCGTGCGCGGAAGCGAGAGCAGCTTCAGCGCCCAGCCGAGATCGAGATCCGCCTGCGGCACGTCGCGCGGGATCGAGGCGCGCTTGGCGTCCTTCCCCTCGCCCTGCTGGACATAGGCGCCGAAGCGGCCGGTCCGCAGAGATATTTCCTCCCCCGTGTCGGGATCGGCGCCGAGGACGGTGGGGCCGGTGTCGTTCGCCGCCTCCTCCCCGCCCTGGCCGAAGCGGCGCGTGAACTTGCATTCGGGATAGTTGGAGCAGGCGACGAAGGCGCCGAACTTGCCGCCGCGGAGCGCCAGGCGCCCCTCGCCGCAGGCCGGGCAGAGCCGCGCGTCCGAGCCGTCCGCCTTTTCGGGGAAGAGATAGGGCGAGAGAAATTCGTCCAGGGCTGCGGTCACTTCGGACGGCTTCTGGTCCATGATCTCAAGCGTCTTCGGCTTGAAGTCCTTCCAGAAGGCCTCAAGCACCGCCTTCCAGTTCGCCCGGCCGCCGGAAACCTCGTCGAGCTCGTCCTCCAGCCCGGCCGTGAAATCGAACGAGACATAGCGCTCGAAGAAGCGTTCCAAAAAGGCGGTCAGCAGCCGCCCGCTCTCCTCGGGGAAAAAGCGGTTCTTCTCCACCCGCACATATTCGCGGTCCTTCAGCGTCTGCAGGATGGCCGCATAAGTGGACGGCCGCCCGATGCCGAGCTCCTCCATTTTCTTGACGAGGCTCGCTTCGGAATAACGCGGCAGGGGCTGAGTGAAATGCTGCTCGGCATGTACCGCCTTCCGGGCGGGAGCGTCGCCTTCGCGCAGGCGCGGCAGGCGGCGGGATTCTTCGTCGTCGCTGTCGTCGCGGCCCTCCTCATAGAGCGCCATGAATCCAGGGAAGAGCACGACCTGACCGGTCGCACGGAGGCCCGTCCGGCCGGTGCCGTCGGCCAGCTCGGCAGTCGTGCGCTCCATCCGCGCGGACGCCATCTGGCTCGCCAGCGCGCGCTTCCAGATGAGCTCGTAAAGCCGCGCATGATCGCCGGACCCCGCGTGGCTGCGGCCGAAGTCGGTCGGTCGGATCGCCTCATGGGCTTCCTGCGCGTTCTTCGCCTTGGTCTCGTAGCGTCGCGGCTTGTCCGGCACGTAGCCCGCATCGTAGCGGTCGGCGACCGCGCGGCGAGCGGCGGAGATCGCCTCCTCCGCCATCTGCACGCCGTCCGTCCGCATATAGGTGATCGCGCCGTCCTCGTAGAGCGCCTGCGCCACTCGCATCGTGTGGCTCGCCGAGAAGCCGAGCTTGCGCGCCGCCTCCTGCTGCAGGGTGGAGGTGGTGAAGGGCGGCGGCGGATTGCGCGTCAGCGGCTTGGTCTCGACCGAGGCAACGGAGAAGCGTCCGGCTTCCAGCGCCGCTTTGGCCGCCTGCGCGGTGCCCGCGTCGCCGATGCTGCAGGCAGAGCCGGTCGATCTTCTCGCCCTGAAACGCACCAGCCGGGCGAGGAATTCCTGCCCGTCCGCCTCCATCGTGGCGGTGACGCTCCAATATTCCTGCGGCTCGAAGACCTCGATCTCACGCTCGCGGTCGACGATCAGCCGCAGGGCGACAGACTGCACCCGGCCTGCCGATTTGGCGCCGGGCAGCTTGCGCCACAGCACCGGCGAGAGGGTGAAGCCCACCAGATAATCGAGCGCGCGGCGGGCGCGGTAGGCATCGATCAGATCCTCGTCGAGCGCGCGGGGGCGCTGCATCGCTTCGGTCACGGCCGATTTGGTGATCGCGTTGAAGGTCACCCGCTCGACATGTTTCGGAAGGATGCGGCGCTTAGTCAGCACCTCCTGCACATGCCAGCTGATCGCTTCCCCTTCCCTGTCGGGGTCGGTGGCGAGGATCAGCGCATCCGCGTTCTTCGCTTCGTCGGCAATGGCTTTGAGCTGCCGCGCCTTATCGGCATAGGTCTCCCACTCCATTGCGAAGCCGTTGTCGGGATCGACAGAGCCGTCCTTGGGCGGCAGATCGCGGACATGGCCGTAGGAGGCGAGCACGCGGTAGCCGCCGCCCAAATATTTTTCGATGGTCTTCGCCTTGGCAGGCGATTCGACGACGACAAGCTTCATGGGTGTTGTTTCAGTCCTCACATGTACACGCGCGAGGGTGGTGAGGCCGATAACCATCCGTCAAGTGCAACGGTTCGCATGCCGGCTTCTCCGCGGCTTGGCTGGCAGCGTTCCGCAAGGGATGGCATAGAAGTGCCGATGCGGCCGCGCCACCCCTGCTCACTGCATGCTTTCGCGCTCTCGGAAGCTGGCCGGAACGCCGAAGCGATCATGATCGTCAACCAACTGGCAGCTCAGAACGAGCCCGACGCTTTATTCACGCTGGCCGAGATGAAGTGGCGTGGGGGAATGGTGCCGCAGGACCTCGGCCAGGCGCGGGAGCTTTACCGGCGGGCAGGCGACACGGGCCATGGGGCAGCGGCGGCGGCTTATACGAACCTTCTCGCAAGCGGCATTGCCGGACCCCGCGACTGGCCGCAGGCGCTGCCGCGCCTGCGTCAAGAAGCCCTGAACGATCCCCGGCGCCGTCAGGTGCTCGCGATCGTCGAGAAGATGAAGCTGACGCCCGAAGGCGATCCGCTGTCGCCGCCAAGCGGGGCGAGGCTGAGCGACTCTCCCGAAGTGACGCACCTCCCCCACCTGTTTTCGGCGGCCGAGTGCGACTTCCTCCGCCAGACCGCCGAACCGCTCTACACGCCCTCCAGCGTCAACGACGCACAGGGTCGCCTCGTTCGCGATCCGATCCGCACGTCCGACGGTGCGACGATCCACTGGCTGATCGAGGATCCCGCCGTCCACGCCCTCAACCGTCGGTTGGCGGCGGCAAGCGGCACCGCGTTCGAGCAGGGCGAGGCGCTCCAGGTCCTGCGCTACCGGCCCGGCCAGCAATATCATCCGCACCTCGATTTCGTCCGGTCGGCGGAGAACCAGCGGATGCTGACCGCGCTGGTCTATCTCAACCACGATTATAAGGGTGGCGAAACCTGCTTCATCAAGACGGGGCTGAAAGTGAAGGGGCGAAAGGGTGACGCGATCGTCTTCCGCAGTGCGCTGGCGGATCGCCGGCCCGACCCTCTGTCCGAGCATGCCGGCCTTTCGGTGACGAGCGGCACCAAATTCCTCGCCAGCAGGTGGATACGCGAGCAGCGGTGGGTGCCGTGAGGGCGCTGCGGACTACATGAAAAGGCTCTAGAGAAAGCTGACCTTACCACCTGCGTGGCGCTCCAGGCGGCCCGCAAGTTCCAGCTCGAGAAGCACCGTCTGGACCAGCGCCGGCGTGATGCCGGACTGGCGGATGATCTCGTCCACCGGCACCGCTGTGGGGCTCAGGAGGCCGATCACCTGACGCCGCTCGGCTTCGCTGGCGTCCGCGGCCTCGTTGGGCCCGGTATAACCGAGTTTCTTCTGGCCGAGGGACCGGAGGTGGAAGGGCTGGATCGTCTCGAGCACGTCCTCGGCATTTTGGATCAGGATCGCGCCGTCGCGGATAAGCGTGTTGCAGCCTTGCGCACGTGGATCGAGCGGGGAGCCGGGCACGGCCATCACGTCGCGCCCGAACTCGGCGGCGTAGCGGGCGGTGATCAGGGAACCGGAATTGGGTGCGGCCTCCACCACAACCGTGCCCTGCGCCAGCCCGGCGATGATGCGGTTGCGATAGGGGAAGTGGCGCGCCCGCGGCTCCACCCCCGGCGGCTGCTCGGCGACCAGCAGACCGCGCTCGGAAATGGCGCGCTGCCGCTCCTCGTTCTCGGGCGGGTAGAAGATGTCGATTCCGCCCGCGATGACCGCGACCGTGCCGGCCTCGAGGGAGCCGTCATGGGCGGCGGTGTCGATGCCGCGGGCGAGCCCTGAGACGATCGTCACGCCTGCCCGGCCCAGGCCCTGCGCCAGCTGCCGTGCGAAGCGGCAGGCCGCTGCCGAGGCGTTGCGGGCGCCGACCAGGGCGATCGCGGGCTTGGCGAGCAGGCCGAGCTGCCCCTTCACCACCAATGCCGGCGGTGCGGCTTCAATTTCCGCCAGCAGCGGCGGATAGAGACCCTGGCCGAGGAAAAGGTATTTGGCGCCCAGCTCCTCCACCCGCTCAACCTCGCGCTCGGCCGCGGCTCGGGAGGCGAGCTTGGGTGCCCGGCCACCGCCGCGCGCCGCGAGATCGGGAATTGCATCGATCGCGGCAGAAGCGGAGCCGAAACGGGCAAGCAGCTGAAAATAGGTCACCGGCCCGATATTGTCGGAACGGATCAGGCGGAGGCGGGCGAGTTGGTCCTCCGACGCCAATCAGCCGTCCTTCGCTCCGCCGACGCGAGGCTCGGTGCCGGCGAGCAGCCGCTCGAGATTGGCGCGGTGCTTCCAGAAGATGAGCAGGCCGAAGCCGAGGTAGAGGATCGCCAGATCGAACCTGCCGAGCGCGGCTGCCGCGACCGGAGCCAGCAGCGCCGCCGACATGCCGGCGACGGAGGAATAGCGGGTGAGCCCCAGCAGGCCGATCCAGGCCAGTGCATAGGCGATCGAGGAGGGCCAGTGGAGCGCGACCATGATGCCGAAGAAGGTCGCGACGCCCTTGCCGCCCTTGAAGCCGATCCAGACCGGGTAGAGGTGCCCGAGAAGCGCGCCGACCGCGGCGAGCCCCTCGTTGCCCGGCCAAATTGCCCGGACGATCAGGACCGCGACTGCCCCTTTGGCGCCGTCCAGCAGCAGGGTGACCGCCGCGAGCCCCTTGCGGCCGGTGCGGAGCACGTTGGTCGCACCGATATTGCCGGAGCCGATCGTCCGCAGATCCCCCGCGCCGCCGGCGCGCGTCAGCAGCACGCCGAACGGGATCGATCCCAGAAGATAGCCGAGCAGCAGCGAAAGCAGCGGCCCGGCCAGGATTTCCAAGTTCACCGGATCACCCCCCGAAGCGGCTCAGCCTAGCAAATGCGGGCGCCTGCGCAACAATTTGCGTGACGGTGCCGGCGCGCGCTTGTCCCACGCCTGCCCCACCCAGGACCTTGACCGGATCAGGCTGAATCAGCCTGATCCGTGAATCAAGGTCGTCAGCCATATGGTCAGGGCCTGATCCACGCCTTCGGCGGAAGCGCACAGCGCTTCCACCTCAACCGAACAGGGCCTAAAGCGCCAGCATGCAAAAGGCGCGGCCGCTTCTCGTCTTCGACTCGGGTATCGGCGGGCTGTCGGTGCTGCGGCCGATCCGCGCGCTCCTGCCGGCGGCACCGATCGTCTATGTCGCCGACAGTGCCGGCTATCCTTACGGCACCAAGAGCGAGAGCGAGATTGCGGCGCGGGTGCCGGCGCTGCTCGGGCGGCTGGCCGAACGCTTCGACCCGGAGCTGATCGTGATCGCCTGCAACACCGCCTCGACGATCGCGCTCGACCATGTCCGCGCCGCGCTCGACGTTCCGATCGTCGGCACCGTGCCGGCCGTCAAGCCCGCCGCCGCGCTTTCGGAAAGCCGTGTCATTGGTGTGCTCGGGACCGAGGCCACGGTCCGACAGGCCTATGTCGACCGGCTGGCGGCGGAGTTCGCGCCCGATTGCCTGCTCATCCGCCACGGCTCGGCCGAACTGGTGGATCTCGCCGAGGCGAAGCTCAGGGGTGAGGCGCAGGATCCGGCCGGCTATTCCCGAATCCTGTCCGGGCTTACCGATCAGCCGCAGGGAGACCAGATCGACACGATCGTCCTCGCCTGCACGCATTTCCCGCTGATCGAGCGGGAGCTCGAGGCCGCCTCTCCGCGCCCGATCGCCTTCGTCGACGGGAAGGAAGGAATAGCACGCCGGACGGCGTGGCTCACCAGGCACATCGACTGGCCCGCCGAGCGGCCGAACGGCATCGCCCTTTTCACGCGCTGGACCGCCCGGCTCGAGCGCTACCGGCAGGGGTTGGCGGACTATGGTCTTACCCTTATGGAGAGCGCGGGCCGCGCGCCCTAATGCGAGTTGTTATCACTGGCGATTCCCGCCCTTTTTTCGATATGGGCGGCAGGACCAGCGGGAGCGGATTTTGGATTACCAGCGGATTTTTGCGCAGGCGATCGACCGGCTGCATGCCGAGGGGCGCTATCGCGTCTTCATCGACATCCTGCGCAACAAGGGCACGTTCCCGAACGCCCGCTGCTTTGCCGGCCATAACGGGCCGAAGCCGATCACGGTCTGGTGCTCGAACGACTATCTCGCGATGGGCCAGCATCCCAAGGTCGTGGAGGCGATGGAAGAGGCGCTGCATGACGTCGGCGCCGGCTCGGGCGGCACCCGTAACATCGGCGGCAACACCCACTATCATATCGAGCTCGAGGCCGAGCTTGCCGATCTTCACGGCAAGGAGGCGGCCCTGCTCTTCACCTCCGGCTATATCTCCAACGAGGCGACCCTTTCGACGCTCGGCAAGCTCCTGCCCGGCTGCATCATCTTCTCCGACGAATTGAACCACGCCTCGATGATCGCGGGCATCCGCAGCTCGGGCTGCGAGAAGCGCGTTTTCCGCCACAACGATCTTGCCCATCTCGAAGAGCTGCTCGCCGAGTCTCCCGCGGATGCGCCCAAGCTGATCGCCTTCGAAAGCGTCTATTCGATGGACGGTGACGTCGCCCCGATCGCCGAGATTTGCGGCCTTGCCGATCGCTATCAGGCGATCACTTATCTGGACGAAGTTCACGCCGTCGGCATGTACGGCGCGCGCGGCGGCGGCATTTCCGAGCGTGACGATGTCGCCCGCCGGGTGACCATCATCGAGGGGACGCTCGGCAAGGCGTTCGGAGTAATGGGCGGCTATATCGCGGCCGATCGCAACATCGTCGACGTGGTCCGCAGCTACGCTCCGGGGTTCATCTTCACGACCTCGCTGTCGCCCGTCCTCGTTGCCGGTGCGCTGGCGAGCGTCAAGCATCTGAAGCAGTCGGCCGCCGAACGCGAGGCCCAGCAGGCCAATGCCGCCCGGCTGAAGCGCATCTTCGCCGAGGCGGACCTGCCCGTCCTGCCGTCGACCACGCACATCGTACCGCTGATGGTCGGCGATCCGGTGAAGGCGAAGCGGATCAGCGATATCCTGCTCGCCGAATACGGCGTCTACGTGCAGCCGATCAATTATCCCACCGTTCCTCGCGGCACCGAGCGCCTGCGCTTCACCCCGGGCCCGGCCCACAGCGAAGAGATGATGCGCGAGCTCGCCAAGGCCCTGGTGGAAATTTGGGATCGCCTGGAGATGCGGCTCGCGGCCTGAACGGCCGGTCAGTCCAGGATGATAGTGTCGCCAGTCGCGGGCAAAGGAAGCGGCTCGCCGAAGCGGACGACTTCGCGTCTTCCATAATCGGCGTCGGTCGGCTCGGACATGACATGCACGACGCGCGCATTCACGTCCACGACCCAATATAAGGGAATTCCTGCTGCCGCGTAATCGCGCAGCTTACGGCCGAGATCACGATCCAGGCTGGCATCGGCGACTTCGATGCCCAGCAGCACATGATCGGGTCTTAGCACCTCCTCATCCAGCGCTGCATCCGTTATCACGGCGGCGTCGAAGGCCCGAACTGTATCTGGCCCCAGTAGGACGGTGATCTCCCCGGTGACAGTGACCGGACGGAATCGCAGCGCCTCCACCAGCGCTCCCCCGACCCGCATCTGCCCAACGCCATGTGCTGTGTGGGGCGGGTTCATGCGGACGAGCTCGCCATGGTCCAGTTCCATCTTCATGTCGTCGAAGGCGCCCAGCTCCGCCATGCGCAGGAACTCGGCGGCGCTGAAGCGCGCGGGGACGGCGTCATGCTGAAAGTGCCCGCTCAAGCGATTCATACCGGTAAAACTATCACAGCGCGGCGAAAGGTTCATCGCCAATCGACAGCCGGAACCGCTAGAGCACTTCCCGAAAAAGTGGGAACGGGTTTTCGGCCGGAATGATCAGGTACGGATGAGCAGGTGCGACCTTCCCCGAAGGTCGCAGCCGCGCCCGGGAGGCGCGGCGGCCGGCTCATCCCCCGGCAATCCGAAGCCATGCCGGTGGCATGGCGACCTGATCATCTCCAGACATGATCTGGAGCCTTTCTGATCCGACAAGGCGATTTCGCCTTGTCGAGAAAGGCTCTAGGGCTAAAGGCGAGCTGTCACCCCATTTTTTCCGAAGGACAGGCGTTGAACCAGCGCATCGCGATCGCTTCCGATCATGCGGCCGTCGAGCTGAAGGCGGCGCTCGCGGACCACATGCGCGGGCTTGGCCACGATGTGCTCGATCTTGGCCCAGAAGGCGCGGACCCTGTGGATTATCCGGATTTCGGCTATGCCATTGCCGAGGCGATCGCCTCCGGCCGCGCGAGCCGCGGTGTCGCCATCTGCGGCTCCGGCATCGGTATCTCGATCGCGGTGAACCGTCACCCCGCCGCCCGGGCCGCGCTCGTGTCCGAGCCGCTCTCCGCCCGCCTTGCCCGGGAGCATAACGACGCCAACGTGATCGCAATGGGCGCACGCCTCATCGGCGTCACCATGGCCAAGGAATGCCTCGATGCGTTCCTCGCCACGGATTTCGGCGGCGATCGTCACCTGAGGCGCGTCGACAAACTCTCCAATCCAAGCTTCGCGAAGGAACCGGCATGAGCACACGTCCCGCAAATGATATCGGCGAGGTCCAGCATGCCGGCTTCTTCACCGAGCATCTCCGCAATGCCGACGGCGCCGTTGCCGACGCGGTCGCCGCCGAGCTCGACCGGCAGCAGAACCAGATCGAGCTGATCGCTTCCGAGAACATCGTTTCCCGGGCCGTGCTGGAGGCGCAAGGCTCCGTTCTCACCAACAAATATGCGGAAGGCTATCCCGGCCGGCGCTACTATCAGGGCTGCGCGCCCTCCGACGCGGTCGAGACGCTCGCGATCGAGCGGGCCAAGCAGCTGTTCGGATGCGGCTTCGTCAACGTCCAGCCGCATTCGGGCGCGCAGGCGAACGGCGCAGTGATGCTGGCGCTCACCCAGCCCGGCGACACCATCCTCGGCATGTCGCTCGACGCCGGGGGCCACCTTACCCATGGTGCGAAGCCGGCCTTGTCCGGCAAGTGGTTCAACGCCGTCCAATATGGCGTCCGGCGCGAGGATCACCGGATCGATTTCGATCAGGTCGAGGCGCTCGCCCGCGAACACAAACCGCGCCTGATCATTGCCGGCGGCTCGGCCTATCCGCGCCACATCGATTTCGCCCGCTTCCGCGCGGTCGCGGACGAGGTCGGCGCGATCTTCATGGTCGATATGGCGCATTTCGCCGGCCTCGTCGCCGCCGGCGAACACCCCTCCCCGTTCGCCCACGCCCATGTCGTCACCACCACCACCCACAAGACCTTGCGCGGGCCGCGCGGCGGCATGGTGATGACCGATGACGAAGCCATCGCGAAGAAGATCAACTCGGCGGTGTTCCCGGGCCTGCAGGGCGGCCCGCTGATGCATGTGATCGCCGCCAAGGCGGTGGCGTTCGGGGAAGCGCTCCAGCCCGAGTTCAAGACCTACGCGAGGGCGGTGATCCAGAACGCCAAGGCTCTCGCGGCCAAGCTCGAGGAGCGCGGTGCGAAGCTTGTCGCAGGCGGTACCGACACCCACCTCGCCTTGGTCGACCTGGGGCCGCTCGGCATCACCGGCCGGGACGCCGACGAGGCGCTTGAGCGTTCGGCCATCACCTGCAACAAGAATGGCGTTCCGTTCGATCCGCTCCCCCCGGTCAAGACCAGCGGCATCCGCGTCGGCTCGCCCGCCGGGACCACTCGCGGCTTCGGCGTCCAGGAATTCCGCGATATCGGGGACATGATCGCCGACGTGCTCGATGGCCTGCGCGCCAACGGACAGGAAGCCAATGGTGCCGTCGAAAAGGGCGTGAAGGCCCGCGTGCGCGAACTCTGCGCCCGTTTCCCGATCTACCAGGACTGAGGACTTTCAGATGGCTGAAGAGAATAAGGAACTCGGCAAGAGCATGGCCAAGTGGGCGGCGCTCGGCGCGGTCGTGGCGATCCCGGTGCCTTTTGTCGGCCCTATCATCGGCGCCGCCGCGGGTGCGGGCTACGCCTACCTCAAGGGGAAGAAGAAGAGCTGAATGCGCTGCCCCTTCTGTGCCCATGAAGACAGCCAGGTAAAGGACAGCCGCCCGACGGAGGACGGCTCGTCCATCCGCCGCCGCCGCCAATGCGAGGATTGCGGCGCCCGGTTCACGACGTTCGAACGGATCCAGCTTCGCGAGCTCACGGTGGTCAAGGCCGGCAATCGGCGCGAACCGTTCGATCGCGGCAAGCTGGAGCGGTCCGTGGCGATCGCCCTTCGCAAGCGTCCGGTTCCGCCGGAGCGGATCGACAAGCTCCTATCCTCCATCCAGCGACAGCTCGAGACCAGCGGCGAGACCGAAGTGCCCTCCAGCGCGATCGGCGAAATGGTCATGAACGGTTTGAGGGCGATCGATCCGGTTGCCTATATCCGCTTCGCCTCGGTCTATAAGGATTTCCGCGAAGCCAAGGATTTCGAGGATTTCGCCGGCACCGTGAACGAGGCCGCGCGCGAGTGAAGCCGCCGGCCATCGTCCTCGTCCGGCCGCAGCTCGGCGAGAATATCGGCAAGGCGGCGCGGGCGATGCTGAACTTCGGCCTCACCGACCTTCGCCTCGTCACCCCCGGGACGCTGGCCCAATCCCGCCGCCGGCCCCGCCGCGTCGGGCGCCGACATCGTGCTCGAAAATGCACGGGTGTTCGAAACGGTTGCCGAGGCGGTGGCCGACTGCCCGTTCGTCTACGCCACCACCGTGCGCAAGCGCGGCCTGGTCATACCGGTCGTCACGCCCGAAGAAGTCGCAAGGAGATCCGCACCAACAGCGGCGCATCGGCGATCCTTTTTGGAGCCGAGCGTTCGGGTCTCGAGACCGAAGAGGCTGCCGTCGCGCAAAAGATCGTGACGGTGCCGATCAATCCCGAGTTCCGCTCGCTGAACCTCGCCCAGGCCGTGATCCTCGTCGCTTATGAATGGTCCAAGCATGGCGATTTGGCGGTTCCCACCGGAGGCGATGCGGAAGAGCCGCGTGCGAGCCAGGAGCAGCTCGAAGGCCTGATCGGCCAATTGGACGAGGCGCTCGACACGTCGGGCTATTATTTCCCGCCGGACCGGGTTCCCGCCACCCGCCTCACCATGCGGACGATCCTCACCAAGGCCGGCTGGTCGAACCGCGAAATACAGGCGCTCGCGGGGAATGCTCCGCGCGCTCGTCAATCCTCGCCAGCGCTAGACCTTGGTCGCATCAAGGGCCGCGGATCGCGTCAAACTGCTCAAACTCATAGCTGATCGAGCTTTCGACGAGCCGCTCGTAAATCTCTTGGATCGCTTCCAAGGGCGCGCTTTCCTCTGCCGCAACCCGCCGAGCATTCGCAATAACCTCTGCTTTCCGCCCCTCGTCCCGCACTGCGCTGCGATCCTGCTTGATCCGCGCCGCAGCGTCCATGTAGCGGAACCGCTCCGCCAGCAGAGCGACGATCTGCTCATCAAGCCGGTCGATGCCGGGCCGGACCTCCGCCATGGTCCGACAATCGGCCGGCTTCATTCTCTTTCCTGTCATGCCGCTTTGTCTAACGGGTGCCGAAGCCCTGTCGAGCCAACATGCATCGACGGAAGGCCGGCGCTACGTCACCGCGAGCTTGACTTCCGCTTCCGCTCTCGCCATGTCCCGCGCTTCGCAATTGGCTCCGCATTCCCGGTGAAGCGGCGGCCGCGTCTGGCATCTTGGTCAGGTGGTGCGGTTCCGGGACATTGAAACAGCAAATTGGAGTCTCTTATGTCGAAGCGCTCAAGCGCCAAGTACAAGCTCGACCGCCGCATGGGCGAGAACGTCTTCGGACGCCCCAAGAGTCCGGTCAACAAGCGCGAATATGGTCCCGGTCAGCACGGCCAGCGCCGCAAGGGCAAGATGTCGGATTTCGGCATCCAGCTGCGCGCCAAGCAGAAGCTGAAGGGCTATTATGGCGACGTCACCGAAAAGCAGTTCAAGCGCACCTTCCAGGAAGCGAGCCGGATGAAGGGCGACGCTTCGCAGAACCTCATCGGCCTGCTCGAGCGGCGTCTCGACATGGTCGTTTATCGCGCCAAATTCGCGCCGACCATCTGGTCGCGCGCGTCAAATGGTGAGCCACGGCCACATCCGCGTGAACGGCGTGAAGTGCAACATCGCCTCGCGCCGGGTGAATGTCGGCGAGGTGATCGAGCTGGGCGCCAAGGCGCAGGAAATGGCGCTGGTGATGGAGGCGCAGGGCCTCGCCGAGCGCGATATCCCCGATTATGTGGTTCCGGACGGCGCCGCGAAGATCACCTTCAACCGGGTCCCGACGCTCGATGAAGTGCCCTATCCAGTGAAGATGGAGCCGAACCTCGTCGTCGAATTCTACTCGCGCTGATCCAAGATCCATTGCATTCATGAAGGGGAGCTTCGGCTCCCCTTTTTTCGTGCCTGTCGCTGGCGCGGAGCCGCCTTGCGGCCCAAGCGTTCACCTGCCATTCGCGCTTAGAGTGCTTTCTAGTCAGGTGGAATCACCTGACGGCTCGGAAAGCACGGCGATCAAAAGTGAAGTAGACTCGTTCCCGGTTCAGCTAACCGGGAACAAGTCTAGCCCCCTCCAGGAGTTTGTTGATGCGCTTCGGCCTGCCCCACTCCCTCGCCTTTACCCTCGCCGCCGCGAGCTTTGCCTTGCTTCCGGCGTGCACCACGACGACGCAGCAGTCCCGCACCGCCACCACGCCGACGCCGCCACCGGCGTCGACATTGACGCCGACGCCACCGATTTCCGAGGCCACACTGACGACGCTGACCCAGATCCTTTCGTCGGATGCGTTCGAAGGGCGGGCGCCCACCACGGCGGGTGAGGAAAAGACCGTCAACCTCCTTGCCCAGCGGTTTGAGCGAGCGGGGCTGCAGCCGGGCAACAATGGCAGCTGGTTCCAGAACGTGCCGCTCGTCGAGACGATCGCCACGCCCACTCCGCTGAAGGTGAGCGGTGGCAAGACCCCCCTCACCTTCGCCTACCGCAGAGACATGGTCGCAAATTCCTATCAGGTGCAGCCGAAGGTCGAGCTGCGCGACAGCGAAGTGGTATTTGTCGGCTACGGCATCGACGCTCCCGAACGCGGCTGGAACGACTATGCGGGCGTGGATGTCCGGGGAAAGACCGTCATCATCCTCGTCAACGATCCCGATTACGAGACGGCGAACCTCGAAGGGCCGTTCAACGGCCGTGCGATGACCTATTATGGCCGCTGGACCTACAAATATGAGGAAGCGGCAAGAAAGGGCGCGGCGGCGGCCTTGATCGTTCACGACACCGTGCCCGCCGCCTATCCCTGGGGCGTGGTGACCTCCTCCTGGACGGGGCCGCAATATAATATGGACGATCCAGGCAATCACATGGACCAGTCCAAGGTGATCGGCTGGCTCACGAACGATGCCGCCTCGCGCCTGCTCGCCAGCGCCGGCCAGGACCTTCGCACCCTCAGCGCGGCCGCCAAGCGCCCCGGCTTCAAGGCCGTCCCGCTCGGGCTCAAGGCCTCCGTGTCGCTCAGCAACCGGATCAAACGCCAGGCATCGCGCAACGTGATCGGCATCCTGCCCGGCAAGACGCGGCCCAATGAATATGTGATCTACACCGCACATTGGGATCATCTCGGCCGCTGCGACGCCGATCCGGACGGCGACGACATCTGCAACGGTGCGCTCGACAACGCCACCGGCACCGCCGGGCTGGTCGCGCTCGCCGAGGCGCATGCCAAGGCGGGGCCTGCCGACCGCTCGATCATCTTCCTTGCCGTGACGGCCGAGGAATCCGGCCTGCTCGGCTCCCGCTACTATGGCGAGAACCCAATCTATCCGCTCGCGCAAAGCGTGGGCGGGATCAACATGGATGGGCTCAACATCATCGGGAACAGCCGCGACCTCGTCGTCGTCGGCATGGGCAAGTCCGAGCTCGAGGATTATTTCCGCCGCGAGGCCGACCGGCTGCAGCTCGCCGTCAAGCGGGAAGCGACGCCCGAAAAGGGCTTCTACTACCGCTCGGACCATTTCAGCCTCGCCAAGTTCGGGGTACCGATGCTCTATGCGGAAAGCGGCGAGGATCTCGTCGACGGCGGCGCCGCGGCGGGCCGGGCCGCCGCCGAGGATTACACCACCAAGCGCTACCACAAGCCCGGCGACGAATATGATCCGGATTGGGACTGGTCCGGCGCACTCCGCGACCTTGGCATCTACTACCGCATCGGTCGCCAGCTCTCCGACAGCGACGCCTGGCCGAACTGGTACAAGGGGGACGAATTCCGCTCCATTCGCGACCGCTCCCGCGCGGCGCGCTGACGGGTAAGCGGCGCCGGACCTATTTTTCAACCGTCAGGCGAGCGGTCACTTACCGAACGAGGCGCGAAGGAACTGATCGCTCTTCCGCAGCATGTCCGCACGGGCCGTCAGATCCGCCAGATTGTGCGTAAGGCCTGGATAGATCACCATCTGCGGGCGCTTGCCCGCGTCGCGCAGCCGATCGTTCATCAGCTTCGATTGAGCCACGTCGACATTGCTGTCGAGGGTGCCGTGGAAGAGCATCACGGGAGCCTTGATCGCCGCCGCATTCTGCGCCGGCGAGCCTTCGCGGATATGCGGGCCGCTGCCGATGAAGTCCCTCGTCACCGCTCCACTCACATATCTCATTCCTTCGGTGCGAAGCTGGGCGAGATCGGCAACGGGCGCGATCGCCACCACCGCCTTGAACAGATCCGGCGACGTCACCGCCGATTGGAGTGCCGCATAGCCTCCATAGGACCAGCCCACGATTGCCAGCTTTCCCGGATCAGCAATCCCTTCGGACATGAGCCACCGGCCGCCGTCGCTCACGTCGCCAATTGCGGTTCGCCAGGATTGAAAGCCGTTCTTCTGGAACCAGGCGTCGCCATAGCCCGCTGATCCGCGGAAATTGGGTTGAAGAACGGCATAGCCTTGGTGGGCGTAGAATTGGGCGAGCCAATCGAACCCCCACTCGTCGCGCGAACCTGGCCCGCCATGGGGGGGCAACCCTCAGGTTAACAAAATGATCGGAAATGATATCGGATGCTTTGCGCCCCCCACCACCCCGGCGACCGCCTTCATCGCAGAGCAATTTCGCAAAGCAGGGCTGGCCTCGGCAGCTGGTTCCAGAACGTGCCCTTTCGAGACCAAACACCGACGCCATTGCGCGTACGCTCACCAGCCGCCGGAATGGGCGCCTCCGCGCTTGAGAACAGCAACATGGTTTTCGTCTGGATCGGCTTTCCGTCGACGTCATGAGTGATCATCCTGGTCAATGATCCGGACTGGAAAACCAGACGCTCGAGGGATCAAGGCGATGACGGGCCGCAGCGGCAAGGTGCCGCCGCCTCATTGCGCGCGCCGTCGTCATCCTCGTGGACGGGCGCTCAATACAATATGGATGATCCAGGCGGGCGCATGGATGTCAGGTCGTCGGCGCTGCCGATCGCAGCGCTACTCGCGTCGGGACAGGATCTGCGCACACTGGCTGCCGCTGAAGCAGCATGCGCGCCGTTGGGACCAGCGCGTCGGTCGTCACCAACCAGATCAAGCAGCAGGCTTCAAGAACGTTCGGGATCCTGCCCGGCCGCACGCGGCGACGAACTCTGGTTGCGTGACCACCTCCAGGCGCTGCGACGCAGATCATCATCTGCAACGGCGCAGTCGACAATCACGGCGGGGCTTCGCATGCCAAGCGCGCACCACCGCTCACTCGTCTTTCTCGCCGTCACTGCCAACGGCTCGGGGCCGAAAACCCCATCCTGCCGCTCGCGCAGATGGCCGGCATCATGGACGTGCTGACCCTTTCCGGCGACGCGACACTTCGTTGCCGTTGGTGGAGCCTCGGAACTCGACGCCTATATGCGCCGCGCGATCCGACACACGGCCTGGTGCTGAGGCCGGAGACGCGCCTTACTATCGCTCGGATCTTGGAAGGCGATGCGCGAGCTTCGATGTCGACGGAACTGCCCGCAGGCCTGGGCCGCGGATTACCGAGCCAATCGTCACCACGACGAATATGCAATTGGGATTGGTCGGGCGCCTTCTCAATCCCAATCGTAATCCGGGCCTCAACCGCTCGCGCGCGACGTCGAAGCGCGGCTTGACGTCGCACCCAGGATCTCGGCAGCTTTCGAACGCATTCTCTTTGGCTCGGCGAAGTTCGTCTGCTGGGCGAAGGAGCATGCGCCGTGGGCGACCGACGGCGTTCGGCGACATCTGGCTGCGCGACACCGGCCCGATCATCCTCCTCAATCTCGCCCGCTTCCGCTTCAACGGATGGGGGGGCAAGGAAGGTGACGAACTCGGCCTTCGCCTCGCCGAGACAGCCGACCTGGGCGACCCGCCACGACTGGATATTGGAAGGCGGCGCGATCGATGTCGACGGCACGGGCCTCCTCGTTACCACCGAGCAGGCTTCTCAATCCCAATCGTAATTCGGGCCTCACGCTCGGATGTCGAAGCGCGCGCCTTCGCAAGGACGCCGATTCTCTGGCTCGGCGAAGGCCTGCTCAACGACCATACCGACGGCCATGTCGACAACCTCGCCCGCTTCGACCGGCTTGCGATCCCGGCTCCGGCGGCGCAGACGATCCGAACGCGGCGGTCTACGCCAATGCTCGAGCCCGGCCGAAGCGTTCGGCGTCCAGGTCGTTCCCCTTCCCTCGCCCGGCCTCGTCGCGCGATGGCGAAAGCCGTCCCGGCCTCTATATGAATTTCTACATCGGCAATGCGGCGTCGTGGTCCCGATCTACGGCGCTCGAACGACGATGCCGCCGTGGAAGCGATCGGCGCGCTGTTCCCCGGCCGGAAGTCGGTCGGGATCCGGGCCGACCATGTGCTGACCGGCGGCGGCAGCTTCCATTGCATCAGCCAGCAGGTTCCCCAATGAGGCAGGTACAAAAGTGAGCGAGATCAAAGTTGCCGCCCTTCAGCTCGCCTTCTCGGACGCGGTCCAAGAGAATATCGCCGCCGTCTCCGAGCTGGTGCGCGAGGCGGCCGGCCAGGGCGCCAAGCTGATCCTCCCGCCCGAACTGTTCGAAGGCCATTATTTCTGCCGCACCCAGGACGAGGGCCATTTCACCCGCGCTCTGCCGGCGGCGGAGCATCCGGCGGTGCAGGCGATGCAGAGTCTTGCGGCGGAACTCCAGGTCTACATCCCGACCAGCTTTTTCGAGGCGGATGAGCACCATCATTACAACAGCCTCGCCATGATCGACGACAAGGGCGCGGTGATGGGCGTCTACCGCAAGAGCCACATCCCCGACGGGCCAGCTATTCGAGAAATTCTACTTCCGCCCCGGCAATACCGGGTTCAAGACGTTCAAGACCCCTTATGGAACGGTCGGCCCTGCCGTCTGCTGGGATCAATGGTATCCCGAGACGGCGCGCAGCCTGATGCTGGAAGGCGCCGAGATCCTGCTCTTCCCGACCGCGATTGGGACGGAGCCGCACGATCCCGATCTCGACACCAGCCGCATGTGGCGCCGCGCGATGATCGGCCATGCCGTCTCGAACGTCGTGCCGGTGGTTGCCGCCAACCGCATCGGCACCGAGAGGGCCAGCGCTTCTACGGCCACAGCTTCATCTGCGACGAGCGCGGCGACATCCTCGCGGAGTTCGGCGACAAGGAGACCGGTGTTCTCACCGCCGCGCTGGATTTGAAGCAGGCCCGCGCGCACCGCGCCGCCTTCGGCTTCTTCCGCGACCGCAGGCCCGAGCTCAGGACATCGGCCGGCTGGCGTCAGGATATCATTACCACCCGCTTAAGCGTCTCGTTCCGTATATGAGCTGACTCGCCAACAGAGCCGGAATCGAAATGTCGGCGTCGGCCGCCAGCCATCCGGCTTGGTCTCACGGTCTTCCCGGAGCCCCGAGTGAAGCTGTCCGTGACGTAGGACCCGGTATCGAAGGATACGCCGAACAGCGACTGGAGGGCAAGTTTGCGGACGGTGCAGACATGCATCTCCGCCCTTGTCACTCCCGTCAGTGCAGCTCAAGGAGCAGCGCCCGCGCGAAGATCGCCTGTTTCTCTATTGCGCCGAACATTTTGCGATTCCTCGGTCAGACCCTTGATCTGCGAACAACTGTTCTAGGTCGTTGTAGTCCCGCGAGCAATGGTCGTCGGGTATCGATGGAGGAACCGGACCGCGGACCCGCTGACGGCAAAGCAGGCGGTGCTCGGCGCCGATGCGCGAACGGCACCGCCATCGACGATGCAGCTTCGCGTGCAAGCTCGCGCGCGCGCCTCAACCAAGGTCACGGTCGTCAGGCTGGGCGAAACCAGTGCTGAAACCAGGATGGCGGTCTGAAACATCAGTTTACCCGCGACATATACCCTCGCCTCAAACGCTTGTCTTCACCTCGGGGCTCGGGACCTTTTCGAACATTTCGCCATAGGCCGATTCTGGTTGTAGCGCGAGCAGGTTGCGATCTCCTGCGGCGCTCGGCGAGGTGTTCTGGGTAGGCCGACAATTTGCCGCCTGTTCATCGTGCGCGATCTTGCGCGCAACCTGCACCTTCGCGTTCGGAAGCGCTGCGAGCTGTCGTCCGCGATCTCTTGCGGCGTCCTTGTTCTGCGGCGGCACGCATTTGACCGAGTTGACGATGGCGACGCCCTTCAACCGCAAGCTATCGTCCAGATTAAGCTCCTTTGGCCCGCGCAGCGTCGTCTGATAAAGCAGCACGCCCGCATGATCGCCGGTGAATGGACGGCCGGTCGGTTCGCGCCATGCTTGCCGGAGCAAGGCCGCAAATGGCGAGCCACGCCTCGGATCCCCCCAATGCGGCACCGGCGCGTTCCGCAATCCGGAAACTGCGCGCGCAGATCCTCCCGAAAAGCGACCAGACGAGGGCAGAGCGGGCAATCCCGTGGGCCTCAAGGTCCGGAACGGGTGATTGACGGGTGCGGACTGCCCACAGTCCTCCCAGCCATGTCGGGGGACCTGGCGACCTGTCAATGGCGCGGAGCATGTCGAGCGTCTACCAAGACGGTTTCAGACTGAACCAGCCTGAACGTGAACCCTGCCTATTGGAACCGAGAGCCGCTGCGATGGCGAAGACAAGCTACGCGATCGCCCTCGGCTCCAATCGCCGCAGCCGCCACGGATCTCCCACCGAGACGCTTCGCTACGCAGCCGCGGCGCTCGGCGTGGACCGCCTCTCCACCATCCGTTCCACGCCCGCGCTCGGCCCCCGCCGGGCACAGCTTGCCCCAAATGCCGCGGCGATCCTTTCGTCCGACCTTGCTCCCACGGATCTGCTCCATCAACTGAAAGAGCTGGAGCGGCAGTTCGGCAGGCGTGCGCCGGCCGGCGCTGGGGGCCTCGCATCCTCGATCTGGATCTGATTCTTTGGTCGGAAGGCCCATTCGCCGGCTCCGGACTGGTCATCCCCCCACCCGCACTTCCGGCAGCGGGATTTCGTGCTGGAGCCGCTCGCCGAAATCGCGGCGGGGTGAAAGCGCGATCCGCTGACCGGCTTGTCGGTCCACGGCAGCTCCGCCATCGCCTCGGTGCGGCAAGGCCAGTTGACCCGCGCCCTGCCACCCGTAGGTGAAGCGCCTTCAAGGAAACAAGGGCCTTAGCTCAGTCGGTAGAGCAACTGACTTTTAATCAGTAGGTCGCTGGTTCAGATCGAACAGGGCTCCGCACCGCACCAAAAAATGGCGGATTCCGACGTTTTCTTGCCGATTAGCCAAATCGTGGCTGCAGGGTCAGCCGTCAAGCAAGAACGGCGAGGATGCGGCATTCGTACCCAAGCTTCAACACGACCTTGGAAAACCATCCGACCGCGCGCACAATCGCGCAGAGTCGCTGGGGGCGTCGCGCCGTGGCCCGGGTGCCAAGTCGGCGGGAGCATTTACGAAGACAGGTGCCGGATATTAGCGCGGCATATGGTGCCGGCCAACTCTGGCATATGCGGCGAAAGCTTCAACCATTCAGAAACAGAGCACGCATTGCGACGCATCTCAGCATTGGCCGCCCGCGAGCCAGCACTTGCTGAGGATCTCAGCCCGATCAGGAGCTCGAGCAGGCGTGGGCGAGCAGGTGCCGACAAAGCGTTAGCGGCGCATTAAGCGCTCCGCTCCTCTGGTTCGTATTTTGAGCGAAATCGACAAAGCCAGACTGCGGCCGGAATGGCGTACATGACATATCCGGACCAGTTGAAAGATCCCGCCATCTGCCCGGAGCCAAACCCATGGAAACGTTCCACAAATAAGTGCGACGCCGCCGTGAGATACGAGCAATCTCGATGCTCCAGACGATTTGCTTCGTCAGACGCAGGCCGACCTCGTGAGCAGGTATGTGATGATGAAGCCACCGACGAGTTTGTCCCAGAAAGCGCATTCTCCTCCTCGCAGTCTCCGCAAGATCGCGCTGACGATCATCATCGCAAAAATGACCGCCCCTGCCCACCAGAGGACGAAGGTGCGGCGGTCAGGGTGACCTTGCTGGCTCGATGCCTGCTTCCTGAAGGGCGCAAAATCCGTGACGGTGTCTCCACGGCCGCTGTTGGCTGCTCCAGATCGAGCTTTACCGTCGCATTGCCGGTCACCAAGGTGGAGGTGCCGTGCTCCGCTTATCAACGCCGACCGGCGACATCGACCCGACGCCCCGGCATTTTCGCGCAGGAGGTTAGCCAAGAATGGCGGGACAGCCGCGGAAATGCGTGGAATGATCTCGGCAGGTTAGCCAAGCTATCCGCCTGAGCACCTAAGTTCGTGCACTCCAGCAGGGCTCACCACCACCACCGGAACTCCCCAGTGCCAGCCAATCGATCACTTCGCTTCTGGACCGCACTGGCCTTGAGTTTCGCCGTGTGGCTCGCTGCGCTGCTGATGGGCGGCGCCGGATCGGAATATGACGAGCCGCTCCGCCGCTTGCTCTACGCCGGCAACGATCCCGTCCTTGGCCGCAATGCCGGTATCCTCACCTGGATCGGCAGCTTCCAGCTTCTCGTGCCGCTGGCGCTCCTTGCTACCCTCTATCTCGCCTTTCGCAGGAGGCGACGCGCGCGCTGTTGCTGCTGATCGTGTTCACCGGGCGATTGCTGGTCGAGCTTCAGAAGCTCATCATCGATCGCGACCGTCCCGGCGCCGACGAGCATCTCGAATTCGTGAGCTCCACCAGCTTTCCGAGCGGCCATTCGGCCAATGCGATGATCACCTATATCGCGATCGCGCTGCTGGTCCCCATAAAAAGCGCAATCGCGCCATCTCGGTTGGGATCGGGCTTGCCCTGGCGCTGCAGGCGGGCTGGAGCCGGGTCGCGCTCGGCGTCCACTGGCCGAGCGACGTACTGGGCGGCTGGGCCTTCGGACTGTGCTGGATTGCCCTCTGCATGCGCCTCGCCAGCGCCCGCCCGGACGCCGAGCCGAGCGGATCGGCAAGCTGAAGGGCGGAACGCTTCGGCCCCCTTCTTCATTGTTCCCGCTGAAGGAGACACATCATGACCGATGCCGACAACCGCGGCGAGCAGCGCGCGGACGAAGCGCGCCGGACGGACGACAGCGACCTCATCGAACGGATGGAGGATGCGCCGAGCTTCGGCGGCGTCAACGGCCACAATATCAACCAGGACATCGCCACCCGGGATGATTTGAAGCAGGAAGTCGGCGACGGCAGCGTCACCCGCGTCCGCGACAGCGACAAGCCCGAACAGGCGAACTTGCCGCGCTTCAACCAGGGCAGCTCGAATTTGAGCTGAGCCGTCACCCCGGGCTTTGACCCGGGGTCCACCTTTCTGGTCGCTGCGGACGAAGAAGGTGGATCCCGGATCAAGTCCGGCATGACGGACCTGGTCTGGCTCGCCTGAAAATCACCGACAGGTTGTTGGCCGGCATGGGAATGGTGCGCTCCAGCACCAGCCCGTGCCGCTCCGCTTCCGCCGCGACATCTTCGAGGTTTCGCAGCCCCCATTCCGGGTTGCGGCTCCTCAGCGACTGGTCGAACGCCTCGTTGCTCGCCGCGGTCTCGACCCCGAGCTGCCGATAGGGGCCGTAGAGATAGAGCGGCGCACCGGCTTCCAGCAGCCGGCCCGCGCCGTGCATCAGCCCCTCCGCGGCGCTCCAGGGGCTGATATGAACCATGTTGATGCAGACGACCGCCTCCGCCGAGGCGATCGGCCAGCCGGTCGCCCGCGCGTCGAGCTCGACCGGAGGGAGCAGGTTGAACAAGGCTTCGCTGTTCCGCCACGCCTGGATCGAGGCGAGCGCCGCGGGGTCCGGATCGCTCGGCTGCCAGAGCAGCTTCGAAAAGGCGCGGGCGAAGGCGACGGACTGCTCCCCGCTCCCGCTCGCCACCTCCAGCACCAGGCCCCGTCCCGGCAGGGACCCGCGCAGCACCTCCAGGATCGGGCCGGTGTTGCGGCCGACGTGCGGCGCGGAGCGGCGCGCTTCGGTCACTCCGCCGCCTGGGCCTGCTCCGGCTCCCGGTAGACCAGAACGGGTTTGCGCGCGGCCAGCGTCTCGTCCAGCCGCCGCCGGGGCGCATGGACGGGAGCGGCCTTCAAGGACTGATCCCCGGCCTTCGCGCGCTCCGCGACCGAGCGGAGGGCGCCGATGAACTGGTCGAGCGCCGCCTTCGATTCGGTTTCGGTCGGCTCGACCAGCATCGAGCCATGGACCACCAGCGGGAAGTACATGGTCATCGGGTGGTAGCCTTCGTCGATAAGGCCCTTGGCCAGATCGAGCGTGGTGAGCCCGCCTTGGAATCCTTTGTCGCTGAACAGCGCCTCGTGCATGCACGGCCCGCTCGCGGCGAAGGGCGCATCGAGCACGTCCTCGAGCTGGCGCAGGATGTAGTTGGCGTTCAGCACGGCATCGCCGGACACCTGCCTCAGCCCGTCCGCGCCATGGCTCAGAATATAGGCCATGGCGCGGGTGAACATGCCCATCTGGCCGTGGAAGGCGGTCATGCGGCCGAAGCTGCTGCCATGATGCTGGCCCGCCAGCATGGGGTCGCCGTGTCCCCCGGACACGGCTGGGCCGCGCGGGGCGCGGCCCACCACATGCTCTTCTTCGACGAGGGCGAAGTGATTGCCCAGGCGCTCCACGAACGGCAAGGGCGCGAACGGCGTCAGCGCTTCCGAGAAGACCACCGGGCCCGAGCCGGGCCCGCCGCCGCCATGGGGCGTGGAGAAGGTCTTATGGAGGTTGATGTGCATCGCGTCGATGCCGAGGTCGCCCGGCCGCACGCGCCCGACGATCGCGTTGAAATTGGCGCCGTCGCAGTAAACCAGGCCACCTGCGGCGTGGACCGCTTCCGAAATGGCGAGCATGTCCGGCTCGAACAGTCCGCAGGTATTGGGATTGGTGATCATCACGCCGGCCACGTCCGGCCCGAGCCGCGCCGTCAGCGCGTCGAGGTCGACGCGGCCCCGCTCGTTGGCCGGGATGCTCTCGACGCGGTAACCCGCAAAGGCGGCGGTTGCCGGATTGGTGCCGTGCGCGCTCTCCGGGACCAGGATCACCTCGCGCGCATCGCCGCGCGCTTCGAGGGCGGCCCGCATCGCAAGCAAGCCGCAGAGCTCGCCATGCGCGCCCGCCTTCGGGCTCATCGCGACGCTGTGCATGCCGGTGAGGGTAACGAGCCAGCCGCCCAGCATTTCGATCAGCGCCAGCGCGCCCTGCACGGTGTCGGCGGGCTGCAGCGGGTGGATGTCGGCAAAGCCGGGCATCCGCGCCACCTTCTCGTTGAGCCGGGGATTGTGCTTCATCGTGCAGCTTCCGAGCGGAAACAGCCCGAGATCGATCGCGTAATTCTGGCGGCTGAGGCGGGTGTAATGCCGCACCGTCTGCGGCTCGGACAGCCCCGGAATCCCGATCGGCCGGTTGCGCTCCAGCCCGGCGAGACGGCTTTCCACCCCCGGCACCTCAGCGAAATCAACGCCGGTGCCGCCACCTTCTTCCATCTCGAAGATCAGCGGCTCTTCCAGCATCAGCGCACGATTGCCGGTGAAGGTGCCCGTCCGAGCGCCTTCGCTGTCGGCAGCGCCCAGATCGGGCCGCCATCCGCTTGGGTTCTTGGTCATGCCCCAGCTCCTTCCATGAGACACTCCTCGAGCGCGCGGGCAAGCGCCTCGACATCTTCGTTCGTGACTGTTTCGGTGACGGCCACGACGAGGCCGTTCGCCAGCGCGTCCACGCCGGGATAAAGGCGCCCCAGGGAGACGCCGCCGAGTACGCCGCGATCGGCCATTGCCCGGACGACCGGCCGCGCCTCGCTGGGAAGACGGAGCGTGAATTCGTTGAAAAAGGCGCCGCTCACCAGCTCGACCCCCGGCACATGTGCCAGCCGGTCGGCGGCGGCCACCGCCTTGGCGTGGTTCAGTTCGGCGAGCTGCCGCAGCCCCTTTTCGCCCAGCAGGGTCATGTGGATCGAGAAAGCCAGCGCGCAAAGGCCGCTGTTGGTGCAGATGTTCGACGTCGCCTTTTCGCGGCGGATATGCTGCTCGCGCGTCGAAAGCGTCAGGACGAAGCCGCGATTGCCGTCGGCGTCCACCGTCTCGCCGCAGAGGCGGCCAGGCATCTGGCGGACGAATTTCTCCTTGCAGGCGAAGAGGCCGACATAGGGGCCTCCGAAATTCAGGCCGACGCCGATCGCCTGGCCTTCGCCCACGACGATGTCCGCGCCCATCTCGCCGGGGCTCCGTACCAGGCCGAGCGCGACCGGTTCCGTGACGACTGCGATCAGCAGCGCGCCGGCGGCATGGGCTTGTTCCGCGAGCTCGGAGAGATCCGTCACATGGCCGAGGATGTTCGGATACTGCACCACGACGGCGCTGGTGTCGCCGTCGATGCCGGCCAGCAACCGCTCCATGTCGTCACCGGGCGCTCCGGCCGTCAGCTCCGGAAGCGCCACGTCGAGGCGATCGCCGGTGAAGCGCGCCATCGTCTGCGCGACCGAGACGTAATGCGGGTGGAGCCCGGCTGAGAGGATGGCCTTGCCGCGCTTCGTGATGCGGCGGGCCATGACGATCGCCTCCCAGCAGGCGGTCGAGCCGTCATACATGGAGGCGTTGGCGACGTCGCAGCCGTAGAGGCGAGCGACCTGCGTCTGGAACTCGAACAGCGCCTGCAAAGTGCCCTGCGCGATCTCCGGCTGATAAGGCGTGTAGCTGGTCAGGAACTCGCCGCGCTGAATGAGGTGATCGACGCTCGAGGGAATGTGGTGCTTGTAAGCGCCGCAGCCGAGGAAGAAGGGCACCTCGCCGGCGACCAGATTTTGCCGCGCGAGCGCGCCGAGTTGCCGCTCGACGGCCATCTCGGTGGCGTGGTCGGCAAGACCCTCGACCTTGCCCGGGAGGCGGGCACTTTCCGGCACGTCGACGAACAGATCCTCGACCGACGTGGCCCCGATCGCGCGGAGCATGGCCTGCCGGTCGGCTTCAGCCAAAGGTAGGTAACGCATCTAAAGGGGCTTTCTCATCGTGAAGCGGAGGCGGACATAATCGGCGAACCAGCTTCCGTCCGGACGCTGGAGCATGGGCGCAAGGCGGCGCTCGACGGCGAGCGCGACCTCGGGCCGGGCGCTTTCGGGAACCTCGGCAACGTCCATCCAGCCGCTGCGGAAGGTGAGCACCCAGGCCGCAAGGCCGGTCGCGAGCGGAGTCACTCGCGGGATGAGCTGCGCCTGGATGTCGCTGAAGCCTGCGCCTGCATAGAGGCGGCTGAATTCCTCGACGCCCGGATACCATTGCGGATCCTCCGGAGGCACCGGATAACCGCGCTCCGTCAACTCGGCGCGGATGCCGGTGCGCAGCGTCTCGATATTGCCCGTCCCGCCCATCTCGCCGGCAAAACGGCCGCCGGGCTTCAGGACGCAATAGAGGCCGCCCGCCACCGCCTTAGGGTCCAGCATCCAGTGCAAAGCGGCGTTCGAAAAGGCGGCATCGAATTGGCCGAACCTCAGCGCCTGCCCGGCAAGATCGAGCGCCTGGGCATCGGCGACAAACGCGTCGATCCCCCTCGCCCGTGCCGCCTCGACCATCTCCGGCGAGGCATCGAGGCCGATCACCCGCGCGCCGGCATCGACGATCTGCTGCGTGAGAACCCCGTCGCCGCAGCCGACGTCGAGGATCAGCTCGCACGGCTGCGGATCGAGCAGCGACAGCGCCGCCTGCCCAAGCGCGGGAACGAAAGCCGCGTTGCTGCCGTAATCCGATGCCGACCAGCGGGAGGAAACGTTGACCGTCACTGGCTTTCGCAGAAGCTTCGATAGGCGTCGGCGTCCATCAGCCCCTCGAGCTCGCCCGGGTTCGACAGACGCAGCCTGAAGAACCAGCCCTCCCCTTCGGGATCGCTGTTGACCAATGCGGAATCGTCGACCAGCGCCTGGTTGCCCTCCACGATTTCGCCCGAGACAGGGGCGTAAACGTCGGAAGCGGCCTTCACCGATTCGACCACGGCCGCTTCGCTGCCCTTGCTGACCTGCCGTCCTGCTTCGGGCACTTCGACGAACACGACGTCGCCAAGCTGGGCCTGCGCGAAGTCGGTGATGCCGACGGTCGCGATGTCGGCTTCGACCCGGATCCATTCATGCTCTTTGGTATAATGAAGGCTCATTTGGCAGCTCCCTTGCGGTGGTAGCGGTGCGGGACGAACGGCATCGGAACGATCCGTGCCTCGAAGATCTTGCCGCGCTGGGCGAGCGTCACGGTTCCGCCCGCTTCGGCCGACGCGGTGGGGACATAGGCCATGGCGATCGGCGCCTCGAGCATCGGGGAGAAGCCGCCGCTGGTGACCCTGCCGACCTCATTGCCTTCGCCGTCAACGACCATCGCGCCTTCGCGAACCGGCTGACGGCCGAGCACGGCCAGCCCGACGCGGCGCCGGATCGTGCCCTGCTCCATCTCCTTCGAGATACGGAACCAGCCCGGGAAGCCGCCCTCGGCCCGGCGGCGCTTGGAAATGGCGAAACCGAGATCGGCCTCGACCGGGGTCGTCGCCGGATCGAGGTCGTGGCCGTAAAGCGGCAGGCCGGCCTCGAGCCGCAGCGAATCGCGTGCGCCGAGCCCGATCGGCTTCACCTCCGGCTGCCCCGCGATGAGATCGGCCACGTCGGCAACGACACCCGCAGGCACGGAAATCTCGAACCCGTCCTCCCCGGTATAGCCGGAGCGGCTGATCCAGGCCGAAATGCCGCCAAGCCGGAAGGCCCCGCCGGTCATGAAGCTCAGCTCATCGACCCCTGGCGCGAGGCGTGAAAGCGCTTCAACCGCCTTCGGACCCTGCAGTGCAAGCAGCGCCTGCTCCTTCATATGGTCCAGCACCACGCCGGCCGGCAGCCGTTCGCGAAGATGCTCGATATCGGCGTCCTTGGTGGCCCCGTTCACCACCATGTAGAAGTGATCGCCGCGGCGCGTGACCATCAGGTCGTCGAGGATGCCGGCCTCCTCGGTCAGCAGCAGCGAATAGCGCAGCCTGCCTTCCTTCAGGATCGCAAGGTCGCCGGGAAGCAGGCTTTCCAGCCCCTTTTCGGCGCCGGCACCGGCGATGATCAGCTGGCCCATGTGGCTGACGTCGAACAGCCCCGCCGATTGGCGGGTCCAGCGATGCTCGGCGATGATGCCCTCATATTGGATCGGCATCGAATAGCCGGCAAACGGCACCATCCTGGCGCCCCTCGCGCGGTGCCAGCTGTCCAGCGGGAGAATCCTGTCAGCGTCGCTCATTCCAGTCTCCAAAGGGCGCCGCGACACCATCCGGAAGCCGGATTTCGCCGCGAACATTCCCCCTCTGTCACTGGACCTGAGAGCTTTCGCGCGCCCATGACGGACGGCTTACCCCTTCGGTGGGGCCGGCGGACCGGCCCGCTTTCCAGAGTGTCTAGCGCCGCGCGGTCCCTTTTGCCTGAGAGATTCCGGGGTGGTTGCTCCTTCGGCGGCGGCGGGTTTTGCCCGCCACTCTCTCCCGCGCGTCACCCGGCTAAGATCCGATCGAAGTGGTGCTCCGCTTGGACCAGAACCGCCGGCGACAGGGGCGCTCTGGAGGCTGCCTGCCTCCAAGTCAACGCTGCAGACGGCTTGGGAGACGAGAGGCCCTTCTAATACGGTAGAGACCTTCGTTGATCGGATCAGGCTGATGCGGCCTGATCCGATCAAGATCTAGCGCGTGGCGTTGTAGGCGAGCTGCTCCTGGGTGAGCTGGAAGCCGACGAGGAACTCGAAGCTCGCCCGGGTGACCGCCGCGCGAACCCCCGGATCGGCCATCGGATCGAGCGCGGCGTCGGCGTCCCCCGGCTTGCGCTCGCGCGTGATCTGGCGGCGTATGTCCTCAGGCAGGGTCGCGGCCGAGCGCAGCACCTGCGATTGCGCGGTCGCGGACGTGCTCGCGCGCTCCTGGCCGTCCGCGAAGCGCAGCGCGACGCGGCCGATCCGCTTCGACACGACATTGGTTCCGCCCTGCACCACGGTGGCGAAATAGGGCAGCACCACCTCGCGATCGCCGCTCGTGTTGCGGCGCTGGCCGTGCACCTCGAAGGTCGCGTTGCTGACGATGAATTCGCCGCTGTCGTCGCACGTGCTGCGCACGTTGGTGATGTGAGCGACCACGTCGATCGCGGCCGCGCTGCGGCTATTCTCCGGATTGAACAGGGTGATGTCGCCGGTCGCGGCGGGGATCGCCACAGCCGGGCAGGCGGTCCGGGTCGTGATAACGCCCGCGGTCGTCAGTTCGCCTTCCCTGGCGCAGCCGAGGAGTGCGAGCGAAACAAGTGCGGAAACTGCGACTTTGGGGTTGATCACGAACATCGGTCCTCAAAACATGAGCAAGAGCGAACGGCCTTGCCGGAAGGCGGGGATCATAGGAACCGGGTTTCATGCCTGCAAGCAATCCAGTAGAGAGCGCTCCATGGCGGCATCGAAGCGACCCTTGAAACTGCTGATCGCAGCGCCGCGCGGATTCTGCGCGGGGGTGGACCGTGCCATCAACATCGTCGAGCTGGCGCTCGAGCGGTACGGCGCGCCGGTCTATGTACGCCACGAGATCGTGCACAATAAGTTCGTCGTCGACAGCCTGAAGGCCAAGGGCGCCGTGTTCGTAAGGGACCTCGATCAGGTTCCCGACGGCGTTCCGGTGGTCTTTTCGGCGCATGGCGTGCCCAAGGCGGTGCCCGCCAGGGCGCAGGAGCGCGGGCTTTCCTATCTCGACGCCACCTGTCCGCTAGTTTCGAAGGTGCACCGCCAGGCCGAGCGCCATATCGAACGCGGGCGGCACATCCTGTTCATCGGTCATCGCGGCCATCCCGAGGTGATCGGCACGTTCGGGCAGGTGCCCGAAGGCGAGATGACGCTGGTGGAAACCGCCGAGGACGCAGAGCGCGTCACGCCTGCCGATCCTGAGAATTTGGCTTTTCTGACGCAAACCACGCTGTCGGTGGACGATACGGCGCAGATCGTCTCGATCCTGAAGCGCCGCTTTCCCGGCATCACCGGCCCGAAGGGCGAGGACATTTGTTACGCGACTTCGAACCGCCAGGCGGCGGTGAAGGAAATTGCCGGGCAATGCGACGCCCTGCTGGTGATCGGGGCGCCGAACAGCTCGAACTCGCTCCGGTTGGTCGAAGTTGCCGAGCGGGAGGGCATTCGCGGGCGGTTGGTTCAGCGCGCCGCGGACATCGACCTCGCCTGGCTTGAAGGCGTCGACACGCTGGGGCTCACGGCGGGTGCGTCCGCTCCGGAGGTGCTGGTGCGCGAAGTGGTGGATTTCCTCGCCCGGCATTTCGATCTCGACGAGCAGCCGGTTGCGGCCGCGGAGGAGCGGATGGTGTTCAAGCTGCCGCGCGGACTTGAAGCGGCCTGAGCAGCCGGATCGCACGATGGCAGAGGTCGAGATTTTCACCGATGGCGCCTGCAAGGGCAATCCGGGACCGGGCGGCTGGGGGGCGGTGATCCGTTCCGGCGCGCACGAAAAGGAGCTTTCGGGCGGCGAGCCGCTGACCACCAACAACCGGATGGAGCTGCTCGCGGCGATCAGGGCTCTCGAGGCGCTGAAGCGCCCGTGCCAGGTGCGGCTTACCACCGACAGCGTCTATGTGCGCGACGGCATCACCAAGTGGATCTTCGGCTGGCAGAAGAATGGCTGGCGCACGGCCGACAAGAAACCGGTCAAAAATGCGGAGTTGTGGCAAGAGCTGCTGGATGCCGCGCGGCCCCACCGGATCGACTGGCGGTGGGTGAAAGGCCATGCCGGCCATGCGGAGAATGAACGCGCCGACAAGCTCGCCTGCGACGCAGCGCTTCAGTTCGCGAACCGCTCCGCCAGATAAGGCGTGGGATCGATCCCGGCGACCATCGGGTCGGGAGCGGCTCCGAGCAGCAGGGAGGCCGCTAGTTTCGCCGCTGCGGGCGCGGTCTGGATGCCGAAGCCGCCCTGCCCTGCGCACCAGAAGAAGTCCCGCGAGCCCGCTGCGAAGCCATAGACGGGCAATCGGTCGGGCGCGAAGCTCCTGAGGCCGGCCCATACATGCTCGACCCGCTCCACGCGCCAGTCCACCACCTGCTCGAACTGATGGATGGCGAGCGCGACGTCATATTCCTCCGCGCCGCAATCGCAGGCATCGCAGGCGGTCTCGTCGTGCGGGCTCAGCCAGAGGCGGCCGGCCTCGGGCTTGAAGTAGAAGCGTCCGATCGCATCGATCACGAGCGGGAGGACGGCCGGCGCGGGAGGAGCGACCCTGAGCTGCGCGATCGTGCGGCGATAGGGCTGGATGCCGAGCGGCCGCTCACCGGCCCGTGCGGCGACCTCATCCGCCCATGCGCCTGCGGCATTGACGAGGATGTCCGCCCGCATCGGGCCTGCCGAAGTGTCGACCGACCAGCCATTCGCCGTCCGCCGCGCCGAATGGAGGCGGGCGTCGGTGACAAGCCTGGCGCCCTTGAAGCGCGTATGTCCCAGATAGCCCCCGTGGAGGGCGGCGACGTCGATGTCGGCGCAAGTCGGTTCGGACAGGGCGTTCTGCCAGGCCGGCTTCAGGCCCGGTATGGCCCGTTCCAGATCGGCGCGGGCCAGCGGCTCCATCCGAACCGCCGTGTCCCGGAACTCGCGGAACATGCCGTCGAGCGCGTCCCGCCCGCTGGCGTCGGCGATATGGAGCGCGCCGCGCGGGCTGAGGAACGGCCGGCCGTGGAAGTCGGCCGGCGGAGAGGCAAGGAAGGGGCCCGACGCCGTGGTCAGCGGTTGTACGAACGGTCCGCCATAGCTCTCCGACCAGAAGGCGGCGGAGCGCCCGGTGGAATGATAGCCCGGCTGCGCTTCCCCCTCGATAAGCAGCACGGACGCCCTCCCGGCCAGTTCGGCAGCGAGGCTCGCCCCCGCCATTCCGGCGCCTACGATGAGGATATCGGCATCCAAGCTCATGCGGGCACATGAGTATCTAGGAAGCTGTCGATCCGCGCCAGCACATCGAGGCGCACCGGATCGGCTTCGCGCAGAAGCTCGTGGCCCGCATCCGGGTACATCATCAGCTCGGCCTCGGGGAGCAGCCCGGCGGCCCGGTGGATCGCAGCCGCGCTGACGAGCCGGTCACGCTCGGTTCCGAGGAGCAGGACCGGGACGTGGATTGCCTTGAGCTTGGCGGGCGTGAGCTGCGCGACCGAGCGGTAGGCGGCGCTCAGCCAGCCCCAGCTCGGCGCGCCGAGCGAGAAGCCGGGCCTTTGCTGGAACCACCACAGCTCGTCCGAATAGCGCTCGGCGCAGGAGGTGAGGATCCTGGACCGCTGGGAGCCATCCCCTTCTTTGAGATTGCCGCCCCTCCACACGGGTACCCTGCTCCAGCCAAGCATGCAGAAGCCTTGCGCGATGAGCCGCGCCAAGGCCGGCGGAAGCGGCGATGAGTTGATCCCGATCATCGGCGCCACGAGCACCGCCGCGTCGAGCCGGAGCCGGTGGCCGGCCAGTATCCGCAGCAGCAGGTGCCCGCCCATCGAATGGCCGATCGCGACATGCGGGCCCGGAGCTTCGGCGGACCAGGCCTCGATGAGCGCGGCTCCGTCGGCCGCCAGCGCGTCGAAGCTGTCGAGATGTCCGCCCCGGATGTCGCCCCGCGACTCGCCCTGGCTGCGCCAGTCGAACGATGCGACGTTCCAGCCGCGCCCGTGCCAGTGCGCGAGCGGCTCCAGATATTTCTCGATGAAATCGCCGCGGCCATTGGCGAAGACGATGCTTCCGCGAGCACCTGCTCGGACGCCTGCGGCCAGTCCAGTCGCCGGATCTTCCACCCGTCGCCGGCAGCCCATGTCGAGAATGTCGCACCGGCGGGAATTGCACGCCGGTTGAAGGGGTGACTTTCATCCGCGCTGGTTACGGTTTGGCAAGTAACCACGTCTAGTAGCTGTGTTCATGCCGGGGGTTTTCGCAGATGCGCTGATCGCAATCCTGGCCGCGATGCTGATCGTCGCGGCAACGGGAGACCTGCGCACGCGGACCATCCCCAACTGGCTGAACGGTGCCATCGCGCTTGGTGCGATCCCCTTCTGGCTGGTGAGCGGGCTCAGCGTCTGGCCTGACATGGCGATCCAGATCGGCGTCGCGTTGGCCGTGTTCGCGCTCTTCGCGCTTGCCTTCCAACTGGGGGCGATGGGCGGCGGCGACGTCAAGATGGTCGCCGCGCTGCGCTTTGGCTGCCGCTCGGCGCGGTGATCAAGCTGCTCGTGATCATGTCGCTCGCCGGCGGCGTGCTGACCGCCCTGATGCTCGTTCGCCACCGGCTGGCGAAATCCGGGAAGGAACTGGAAATCCCCTATGGGGTGGCGATCGCCTTCGGCGGATTCTGGCTGATTGCCGAACGGTTTCTTAACCAATTTGGATGATGGATAGAGGCGGGTCCGATTGACCCGGCAGGAGGCGACTAGCGTCATGGATGTCAAAAAGCTCGTGCTACTGATCGGCGCGCTTCTCATAGCGGCGGTCACCGCCGTGATGGCGAAGAACATGTTCACCGGGGCCAGCGCTCCGGAAGCGTCGGCGACCCCGGTGGTTCCCGCGGGTCCGGAAGTGCTCGTCGCAACGCGCTCGCTCCCCGTCGGCACCATCATCGATGCCGAAGCGCTGCGCTATCAGCCTTGGCCCCAGGGCCTGGTCCAGCCTGCTTATTACATCAAGGGAAATCCAGGCACGAACCCGTCCGACCTGCTCGGCACGGTCGTGCGTAACGAGATCACTGCCGGCCAGCCGCTCACCCAGGGCGCGTTGATCAAGCCGGGCGACCGCGGCTTCCTTGCAGCGGCGCTTGGGCCGGGCATGCGCGCCGTGACCGTGGCGGTCTCCTCGACCAGCAGCGTCGCCGGCTTCGTCTTCCCGGGGGACCGTGTCGATCTCGTCCTCACCCAGGAAGTGCAAGGCGGCGGCGACGGCGCCCCGCTCAAGGTTTCCGAGACGATCATCCGCAACGCCCGCGTCCTTGCCACCGATCAGCGCACCTCGGCCCAGAATGCCGAGGGCAAGACTGAAGTGAAGAGCATTTCGACCGTCACGCTGGAGGCGACTCCGAAGATCGCCGAGAAGATCGCCGTTGCCCAGACGATCGGCCAGCTGTCGCTGTCGCTGCGCTCGATCGCCGACAATACCGCGGAGCTCGAGCGGGCCATTGCAGCGGGCGAAGTCGAAGTGCCGGAAGGCACCGATCCCAACGCCGAGCGCCGCATGCTGCTCGCGATCGCCTCGAAGCCGGCCGACAGCAATCCAACCTACACGGTCGGCTCCGATGTCTCGCGCTTTCAGCGCAGCAGCGTCCCCGCCAAGGGCCGCGACCGGAGCGTCGATGCGGCCAAGTCGATGACCGATGTGATCGGATCGCTCGCAGGCGCCGTGATGGGCCGCCCTGCGCAGCCCGCGCAGCCCGCGCAGTCGAGCGAAGCTCGCCCCGTCCCGGTGGGACCGGTCGTGCGGGTCGCCCGTGGAAACAATGTCACCGTCGTTCCGGTGGGAGCCAAGTAAATGACTGAAGGTAAGATCCTCACGCGCGCGATGCTGACGACCACCGTGGCCGCAGTGCTCACCGCGAGCACGGTCGCCGCGCTGCCGAGCGGCGCCGCCGCGCAACCGGTCGCAGCGACAAGGCCCGCCAATTCGGTGTCTCTGTCCGTCGGAGCCGGCCGCATGGTTCGCCTGGACGGCCCGATGTCGGATCTGTTCGTGGCGAACGATGCCATCGCCGACGTTCAGGTCCGGTCTGCCGACCAGATCTACATCTTCGGCAAGGCCGCCGGCGAGACCACGGTCTACGCGACCAACAAGGCCGGCAAGGTCCTCTATTCCGCCAATGTGCGGGTCGGGAACAATATCGGTTCGCTCGACGAGATGCTTCGCCTCGCAATGCCGGAAGCCCAGGTGCGCGCCACCGCGATGAACGGGATGGTGCTCCTCACCGGCACCGTCGCGGCACCGTCCGACGTCGAGGAGGCGACCAGGCTCGTCCAGGCCTATGTCGGCGAAACGACGAAGGTGATCAGCCGGTTGAAGTCGGCCACGCCGCTGCAGGTGATGCTGCAGGTGAAGATCGCTGAAGTCAGCCGCTCGCTGGCCAAGGATATCGGGGTAAACCTGCTGACTCGCGACAATAGCGGCGGATTCTTGTTCGGGATCGGCCGCGGCAATCCGGGCACGATCGACACCATCAGGGATTCCTCGGGACTGCCGATCGGCACCGGTTTCGGCTTCAACATCAAGGAAAAAGGCACGACCCTTGGATTGGCCGGGCGCCTCTTGGGAGTGGACGTGCTGTCAACGCTCGACCTGGCCCAGAACGATGGGCGGGCCACGATCCTGGCGGAGCCGACCCTCACGTCATTGTCGGGCGAAACAGCCAGCTTCCTCGCGGGCGGCGAATTCCCGATCGTCACGGCCTCGGGCCTCAATGGCAGCTCGGTGGAATTCAAGGAATATGGTGTGAGCCTGGCGTTCACGCCCACCGTGCTCGAAGGCGGCCGCATCTCGATGCGGGTTCGGCCTGAAGTGTCCGAACTCTCCTCCGCCGGCGCTATCAAGGTCAACGGGCTGGAAATTCCGGCGCTGACCACGCGGCGCACGGAAACCACGGTGGAATTGGGTTCCGGCCAGAGCATGATGATCGGCGGCCTGCTTCGCAACAGCTCCAGCAACAGCACCGAAAAGGCGCCGTGGCTCGGCGACATTCCCATCCTCGGCGCACTCTTCCGGTCCAACAGCTTCCGCAAGAACGAGACCGAGCTGGTGATCGTGGTCACGCCTTACCTTGTGAAGCCGGTCAATGCGGGGCAGATCGCGCTCCCAACGGATGGCTTCCGGCCCGCCAACGATCCGCAGCGCATCCTTCTCGATCAGCAGCATCGCAGCGTCAGCGGCGATCGCCGTCCGCGACCGACGGCGGTACCGCCGCTGACCGTTGCCCCAGGCATCGGACAGGTGGGAAGCGCAGACATTCCGTTGTCCCCGGCTCGCGCGCCCGTCCAGCGAGCGCAGCAAAAGGCGGCACTGCCGCAGCGCGGCGCCTCTGCCGCCCCGGGCTTCAGCTTCTAATGGCCGCGCGCGTTCGAAAGGAAAGCCTGACCATGGCACAGACGAAAACCACTGCCCTGATCGCCGCAGCACTCGCTCTGGGAGTGTCCGCTCCGGCCGCGGCGCAGCATCGCTCCAGCTGGAACCCGACACTCGACTCGGTGAAGCAGCCGGTCGTGCAGCGCACCGACTATGTCATCGACGTCGCGAGCAGCGGCAGCGGCGTTTCCGATCGTGAGCTGCATCGTTTGGTAGAATGGTTCGACTCGCTGCGGCTCGGCTATGGCGATCGGGTGTCGGTCGATACCGGCAGCTATGACGACGCGCGTGGCCGCCAGGACATTGCCGGGGTCGCCGCCGAATACGGGCTCCTTCTCAGCCAGGGTGCTCCGATCAGCGCCGGAAGCGTCCAGCCGGGGTCCATCCGGGTGATCGTCAGCCGCTCGATCGCGAGCGTCCCCGGCTGTCCCGATTGGAGCGAAGCTCCCGAACTCGGGAACCGGTCCACGACGGGCAGCAACTATGGTTGCGCGGTGAACTCGAACCTCGCCGCGATGATCGCCGATCCCGCAGATCTCGTGCTGGGGCAGTCCGGCTCGGTCGCTGTGGACTCGGCCACGTCCAACAAGGCGGTCGACGCTTACCGGCGGAGAGTTCCCACCGGTTACAGCGGCGAAGTGAAGTCTGAAACTTCAAAGGGTGGCAAATAATGAATGCGCCGTTCAATCCCGCGCGCGGAGCCGCGTTGCGCGATCCCTTCTCAGCCTTCGTCTGCGACGAAGCCACGGCCGAGCTGCTGCGCCCGGTCGCAGTCGAGCATGGCTGGGCACCTGAGAAGGTCAACAAGGGCGGGCTTCGCAACGCGGTGCAATCGCTTTCCGTGTCCGCCAGCCCGAACATCCTGTTCGTGGATCTTTCCGAATCGGGCGACCCGCTCAACGACATCAACGCCCTGGCCGAGGTATGCGAGCCTGGAACCGTCGTGATTGCGGCAGGCCAGGTCAACGATGTGCGCCTCTACCGCGATCTGGTCGCCAGCGGCATCCAGGATTATCTGCTCAAGCCATTTTCCGCGGAGCAGCTGCGCGACGCATTCGCCAACGCCCAGCTGACCATTTCCGGGCCGCGCGTGAACGAGCCCTCCTCGGAGCGGCCGCACGTGCTTGCCACGGTGATCGGCGTTCGCGGCGGCGTGGGGGCATCGACGATCGCAACGTCCGTCGCCTGGCTGATGGGCGACAAGGCCGGCCGTTCGACGGCGCTCCTGGATCTGGACGTGCACTTCGGAACCGGAGCGCTTGGGCTCGACCTGGAGCCCGGCCGCGGCCTCACCGACGCGATCGAGAATCCAAGCCGCATCGACGGTCTTTTCATCGAGCGCGCAATGGTGCGGGCGAATGAGAAGCTTTGCGTTCTTTCTGCCGAAGCTCCGATCAACCAGCCGATGCTCACCGATGGTTCGGCCTACTTCCAGCTGCAGGAGGAGATGCGCGCCGCGTTCGAAACGACGGTGCTCGATCTGCCTCGCTCGATGCTGGTTCAGCATCCGCACCTCGTTCATGATGCGCATGTCTGCATCATCGTCGTGGAGCTGACGCTTGCCGCCACGCGCGACGCCATCCGCATCCTGTCGTGGCTCAAGGCCAATGCTCCGCAGTCGAAGGTGATCGTCGTCGCCAATCGCGTGACCAGCGGCATGCAGGAAATCAGCCGGAAGGACTTCGAGAAGTCGATCGAACGGCAGATCGACGTGATCATCCCGTTCGACCCCAAGGCAGCCGCTCAAGCCGCCAAGCTGGGCCAGCCGATCGCCAAAGCAGGGAAGAACATGAAGATCACGCAGCCGCTGACGCAGATCGTGACGATGACGGTCGCAGCTGTCGATGGCAGCGAGGACAGCACCAGTTCCACTGCGACGGCGGGCGGATCGCTGCTCGGCAAGTTCGGGAATCTCAAGGGGCTGATGGCCAAGAAGCCGAAGTCCGACAAGGCAACGGCCTGAGCTTTGGGCCGCCGTGCCGTGCGGCTGGAATGACATTTAAGGGGCTGGGTTGCTGATGTTCGAGATGATCATGCTCATTGCTGGGATGCTCGGCGTGCTTGGGCTGGTCTATGTCGGCATGTCCGGCCCATCGGCGACAAAGGCCCAGTCGCGCCGGCTGGAGGGCCTGCGCGAGCGGCATAGCAAATCGGCTGATGTCGCGGCTCAGGCGCAGCTGAAGCGCATTCTCGCCAACCGCGAAACCCGGATGGACGGGTTCGCTCAACGCTTCCTGCCCAATCCCGCTTTGCTGCGCGAGAGGATCGAGCGAACGGGCAAGCCCTGGTCCCTCGGACAATATTTGCTGGCATCGGTCGGCCTTGCGGTCGCGGTGGGCCTGGTGCTGGCGTTGAAGGGAATGCCGGTCATGCTGGCCATCGCGCTCGGCTTGTTCGCCGGAGTTGCCCTTCCCCATTTCACGGTCAGCCGGCTGATCGTGCGGCGGATCGCACAATTCAACGCCCGCTTCCCCGACGCGATCGAGCTGATGGTTCGCGGCCTCCGATCCGGCCTGCCGATCTCCGAAACGATGGGAGTCGTGGCGACCGAGGTTCCGGGACCGATTTCGGTCGAGTTCCAGAACGTCGTCGACAAGATGAAGATCGGACGCACCATGGAGGCGGCGCTGCAGGAAGGCGCCGACCGGATCGGCACGCCCGAATTCCAGTTCTTCGTGATCACCCTGGCGATCCAGCGTGAAACCGGCGGCAATCTGGCCGAGACGCTGGCTAACCTCGCGGACGTGCTGAGGAAGCGCGCCCAGATGAAGCTCAAGATCAAGGCGATGTCATCCGAATCCAAAGCTTCGGCTTACATCGTGGGCGCGCTGCCGTTCATCGTCTTCGGGCTCATCTGGTTCATCAACGGCGATTACATGCAGGGCTTCTTCACCGATACGCGGCTGATGATCGCGGGCGGCGGCGGTCTGCTTTGGATGGGCATCGGGGTCGCCATCATGGCCAAGATGGTCCGGTTCGAAATTTGAGCGTGGAGGCAAACTAGATCATGGCACCTGCGAGCGGGCCGACGATCATGGGTATCGACATGGTGATGGTGGCTTCCGGCCTGACGGCGGTGGCGACCCTGGCCGTGCTCGTCGCCATCTATGCGGCGACGACCGTCCACGACCCGATGGCCAAGCGCGTCAAGGCGCTGAACGAACGGCGCGAACAGCTGAAGGCCGGCATCGTCGCCTCCACATCGCGCCGGCGCAAGAAGATCAGCAACAAGAACGAGGCCGCCGACAAGGTCCGGACCGTCCTCGGATCGATGCGGATGCTCCAGGACGAGCAGGTCGAGAAGGCCCAGAAGAAGCTGATGCAGGCCGGCGTCCGTTCCAAGGACCTTGCCTTCGTCGTTATTTTCGCGCGCTTCGTGCTGCCGGTGGTGGTCGGCGTCATCGTCATCACCGGCGTCTATGTGCTCGACTGGTTTCCCGACTGGGGCGCGTTCAAGAAATACGGCCTGGTCGCTGCTTCTCTGATCGGCGCGTACAAGGCTCCCGATCTCTATCTCAAGAACCGCATCACCAAACGCAGCCATGCGATCCGCAAGGGTTTGCCCGACGCGCTCGACCTGCTCGTCATTTGCGCCGAGGCCGGGCTCACCGTCGATGCCGCGTTCAATCGCGTCGCTCGCGAGCTCGGCAAGGCCTATCCGGAGCTGGGCGACGAATTCGCCCTCACCTCGATCGAGCTCGGCTTCCTCACCGACCGGCGCCAGGCGTTCGAGAATCTCGCCGCCCGCATCGACCTCGATTCGGTCCGCGGCGTCGTCACGACGATGATCCAGACCGAGAAATACGGCACTCCGCTGGCCAGCGCCCTGCGCGTGCTGTCGGCCGAGTTCCGCAACGAGCGCATGATGCGCGCCGAGGAAAAAGCGGCGCGGCTGCCGGCGATCATGACGGTGCCGCTGATCCTGTTCATCCTGCCGACCTTGTTCATCGTCATTCTCGGCCCCGCTTCCTGCCGGATCTCCGACAATCTGATGACCAGCTGAGGCAAGGGCCGTCTTCAGCCGAAGCGCTTTCGCGCTCCGGCTGAAGGTGTGAACCAGGCCTCCGGGTTCATGGCAGAGCGCGGACGGAACCGGCGGCGCTGCCGCTCATTATCCAGCCGAAACGTCCTTGCACGGGAGAATGGCTGTGACCCCCTTCACCATGGATCAGTGGGTGATCCTGATCCTCGTCTTCCTGCTCGGCCTGCTGATCGGCATGTGGCTGACCGCGGGCGGCAAGTGGAAGCGGCGCTATCGGGAGGAAGTCACCCGCCGCGAGGCGCTCGAACGCGAGTACAAGCACCGCGAGGCCACCGACATCGCCGCCCGCGCACAGACGGATTCAGCACGCCCGCTCTGATCGGCCGCCCCGCAAACCTGGAAACGCTCGGCGGAAGCGCAGGCGCTTCCAGCCGATCCGATCAGACCTTGAGCGCCGCCTGCGCCGCCGCGAGCCTGGCGATCGGAACGCGGTAGGGCGAGGCCGAGACATAATCGAGACCGGTCGCCTCGCAAAAGGCGATCGAGCTCGATCGCCGCCATGCTCGCCGCAGATGCCGAGCTTGAGGCCCGCCTTGCTGCCCCTGCCCCGCCCGCCGCGATGCGGATCAACTCGCCCACACCTTCGACGTCGAGGCTGACGAACGGATCGCGGGCGTAGATGCCCTTCTCGACATAGGTGGTGAGGAAGTGGCCGGCATCGTCGCGGCTGACGCCGAGGGCGGTTTGGGTAAGATCGTTGGTTCCGAAGCTGAAGAACTGCGCTTCCTCGGCAATGCTGGCGGCCATCAAAGCGGCGCGAGGCAATTCGATCATGGTCCCGACAAGATAGTCGATCGTGCTGCCGAGCTCTTCGAACACCTCGGCCGCGGTGCGATCGATCAGCTGGCGGATGATCTGGAGCTCGGCCCTGGTCGCGACCAGCGGGACCATCACTTCGGGGATCGGGGCGGCGCTGCTCTTGGCGACCGCCACCGCGGCTTCGAAGATCGCGCGGGCCTGCATCTCGTAAATTTCGGGGTAGGTGATGCCGAGGCGGCAGCCGCGATGGCCGAGCATCGGATTGAACTCGTGGAGCTCCCCGCCCTGCGCTTCAGGACATCGACCGTCGTGCCCGCCGCCCAGGCGACCTCGGCGAACTCCTCCTCGCTATGCGGCAGGAATTCGTGGAGCGGCGGATCGAGCAGGCGGATGGTGACGGGGAGCCCGGCCATGATCCGAAAGATCCTCGAAGTCGCCGCGCTGGGCGGGGAGGAGCTTGGCGAGGCGCGGCGCGGCGGCCTTTCTCGGTTTCGGCAAGGATCATCTGGCGAACGTTCGTGATCCGCTCGGCGTCGAAGAACATATGCTCGGTGCGGCAAAGGCCGATGCCCTCCGCGCCGAATTCGCGGGCGCGTGCAGTCGTTCGGCGTTTCCGCATTGGTGCGGACACGCAGGCGCCGGACCTTGTCCGCCCAGACCATCAGCGTGCCGAAGTCGCCGACCAGCTCCGGCTGGATCGTCGGCACGGAGCCGAGCATCACTTCTCCGGTCGAGCCGTCGATGGTGATCGTCTGGTCCTCGCGCACCTCGACATTGCCGACGCGCATGAGCTTGGCCTTGTAATCGATTGATATTCCGCCGGCACCGCTGACGCAGGGGCGGCCCATTCCGCGTGCGACGACGGCGGCGTGGCTGGTCATGCCGCCGCGTGCGGTGAGGATCCCCTGCGCCGCGTGCATGCCGTGAATATCCTCCGGCGAGGTCTCGGTGCGGACCAGGATCACCTTCTCGCCCAAAGCCGCGTAACGCTCGGCGGTGTCGGCATCGAACACCGCCTGGCCGCACGCCGCGCCCGGAGATGCCGGAAGGCCCTTGGCGATCACCTGGCGCGGAGCCGAGGGATCGAGCGTCGGGTGAAGAAGCTGGTCGAGCGCCGACGGATCGACACGGAGCACCGCTTCCTCCTCGGTGATCAGGCCCTCGCGCGCCATGTCGACCGCGATCTTCAATGCGGCCTTGGCCGTACGCTTGCCCGCGCGGGTCTGCAGCATCCAGAGCTTGCCGCGTTCGACGGTGAACTCGATGTCCTGCATGTCGCGATAATGGTTCTCGAGGAGGTCGAAGACGCGCGCGAGCTCGGCATAGACCTCCGGCAATGCCTCTTCCATCGAAGGCGCGCGGGCCCCTGCGCGCTCGCGCGCCGCACGCGTCAGATATTGCGGCGTCCGGATCCCGGCGACAACGTCCTCGCCCTGCGCATTGATCAGATACTCGCCGTAATAAGCGCGCTCGCCGACCGAAGGATCGCGGGTGAAGGCAACGCCGGTGGCCGATGTCTCGCCCATATTCCCGAACACCATCGCCTGGACGTTGACCGCGGTGCCCCAGTCTCCGGGAATAAAGTTGAGGCGGCGATAGACCTTGGCCCGCTCCGACTGCCAGGAGCCGAACACCGCGCCGACGGCCCCAGAGCTGTTCGTGCACGTCCTGCGGGAAGCCGCGGCCCCACAGCTCCTCGACCAGTTCCTTGTAGGCGCGGACCAGGCGGCGCCAGTCTTCGGCATCGAGATCGGTGTCGAGGTGGACGCCCTTATCCTCCTTGGCGATCTCGAGCGCTTCCTCGAAGCGGCCGTGATCGAGGCCGAGGACCACGTCCGAATACATCTGGATGAAGCGGCGGTAGCTGTCCCAGGCGAAACGCGCGTCGCCGGAAACCGCTGCGAGGCCCGCCACCGTCTCGTCGTTGAGGCCGAGGTTGAGGACCGTGTCCATCATGCCCGGCATCGAAGCGCGGGCGCCGGATCGGACGGAGACGAGCAGCGGGTCCGACGCGTCACCGAAGCGCTTACCGGTGATACTCTCGATGTGGGCGATGCCGTCAGCGGCTTCGCCGCGCAGACTCTCGGGAAAGCGCTCCCCTTCTTCGTAGTAGCGGGTGCACATCCCGGTCGAAATGGTGAAGCCGGGCGGGACCGGCAGTCCGATCGACGCCATTTCGGCAAGGTTCGCACCCTTGCCGCCGAGGAGGCTCTTGTCCCCCTTGCCGCCGTCCGAGACGCCGCCGCCGAAGCGGTAGACGTAGCGGGTCGTTTCAGTGCCGCTGTTCAAAGCTCGAGCCCCGCATATGGCACGACCGGCACGTGGAATCGCGGAGGATCCTCCTTCATCGCTCAACCCTCGATCCGGGAGAAGTCGGCGACCTCATGGACCGCATCGCGCATGCGCGAGAGGAGGTTGAGCCGGGCTGCGCGCTTGGCGGGATCGGGATCATTCACGGTCACCTTGTCGAAAAATGCGTCCACAGGCGCGCGCAGCATCGCCAGCGCCGCCATCGCCCCTTCGAAATCTTCCGCCTCGACCGCCGTCCGGGCGCGCGGCTCGGCGGAATCGAGGGCGGCGATCAATCGAGCTTCCTCGGGAAGGGGTGTGTAGGAAAGCGTTTTTTCTTCTCCCCTCCCTGCAAGGGAGGGGTCGGGGGTGGGTAGCGAGCGGAGCGAGCCCCCACCGTCCGGTGTCTGATCGCCTTCGGCGACACCCACCCCTAGCCCCTCCCTTCCAGGGAGCGGAACGGCAGTCCAGCCCTCCTTCTTGAGGATGTTGGCGGCGCGCTTGTAGCCGGCGAGGAGATCGGCGCCTTCAGCCGTTTCGACGAAGGCCTGGAGCGCCCGGACCCGGGCGAGAATCTCAACGGGGTCGTCCGAAGATGACCAGTTTCGCTTCTGAAATTTGGCTACACCCGGGCCGCTTTGACGAGGCTTGTGGCCACTGAAAGGTGCTAGCAAATCGAGAATTAGGTACTCCCGTGGCAGAACTGAGCGGATGAGGTCGATCCGAATGCCCTGTGCTCGCTGCGCCTCTTCAATCCTATCTCCGAAATATTGAACAAGATTCCCGACCACATCGATCAAACTACCAATCTTACAAAGAGTTAGGCCGTGGTCCTGCAGGTAGTCGCGGCTGTAAGCAGGATAGCCTACATCATCAATGATGATGGAATCCTGCGCTTCGGCATCCCAGGAAACGACGAAGACCTGGCCAGGAGTGGTCAGATGTTGTGTTGCGGGCTGAACCGCCACAAGTGCAGAACCCGGTGCATCCTCATCGATGCTGATTACGGCGTGTCTCTTTCCTGCCGACGCAACTAGCTGTCCTCGTGCCTCCCTGACCAAGTCGCCAATGCTCCAACGCACCTCACGTTCGACCATTAGACGTATTATGGCGATTGCCGCTCTACGGAGTGCGAATGGGTCCTTCGACCCGGTCGGCCGCTCACCGATCGAGAAGAAGCTCACAAGTGTATCCAGCTTATCCGCCAGACTCACCGCCACCGTTACCGGCGCCGTAGGCACTTCGTCCCCCTGCCCGACCGGCTTGTAATGGTCGCGGATAGCGTCGGCGACAGCGTCCGAATGACCCTGGGCGCGGGCGAGGTAGCCGCCGATGATGCCCTGGAGCTCGGGGAATTCGCCGACCATGCCGGTGACGAGATCGGCCTTCGAGAGGCGGGCGGCGGTTTCGGCCTGGTCCGCAAGGCTAGCCCTCTCCCTCGAGGGAGAGGGTTGGGTGAGGGTATCGGGTGCGTGTGATTTTCCGGCACCGTCGAGCCCCCTCACCCCAACCCTCTCCCCACCGGGGAGAGGGAGCTGAACGATCCCCTCCTCCACCAGCCATCTCGCCAGCTTGGCGACACGCTCCACTTTGTCGGCGACGGTGCCGAGCTTTTCGTGGAAGACGATCTGGCCGAGCTTCTTCGCCTGCTCCTCGAGCGGGACCTTAAGGTCCTGCTCCCAGAAGAATTTGGCGTCGGAGAGGCGGGCGGCGAGGACCTTTCGGTTTCCTTGCACGATCGCGGCGCCGCCATCCGCCGCATCGATGTTTGCGGTGCAGATGAAGTTGGGCGCCAGATTTCCGGCCCGATCGGTGCAGGCGAAATATTTCTGGTTGGTGCGCATGGTGAGCTGGATCACCTCGCGCGGGACATCGAGGAAAGACGGGTCGAAATGCCCAAGGAGCGGCACCGGCCATTCGGTAAGGCCGGCATTCTCCTGGAGGAGCCCCTCATCCTCCACCAGGGTGAGCCCCGCATCGCGTGCGGCGGCGGCCGCGCCTTCGGCGATGATGCGGCGGCGTTCGGCGGGATCGATGATAACGTGGCAGGCGCGCAGCTTCTCGGCATAATCGTTGGCGCTGCCGATGGTGATGATGCCCGGATGATGGAAGCGGTGGCCGACCGTCGCCGCGCCGGATTTCACGCCGGCGATCTCGATGCCGACGATCTCTTCGCCGAGCAAGGCCACGATGCCCTGGAGCGGACGGACCCAGCGGAGGCTCTCCGTCGAGGCGGAGGTGTCGCCCCAGCGCATCGACTTGGGCCAGGGGAAGGCGCGGATGATCGCTGGGACGGCTTCGGCGAGGACCGAGGCAGTGGAGCGGCCGGGTTTCTCGACGACGGCATAGAAGACGCCCTCGCGCTCGTCGAGCTGATCGCGCGTGAGGCCCGTCTTGCGGAGGAAGCCTTCGAGCGCCTGGGGCGGGGACGAGGAGCGCGGACCCTTGGTTTCCTCGCGGACTGCCGCCGTCTCCGATGGAAGGCTGCGGGCGATGAGGGCGAGGCGGCGGGGGTCGCATAGGTCTCGATCCCCGCAGCCTCTAGGCCCGCGACCGCCAGCTGCTCGGTGAAGAGGCGGGCAAGGTCCTGGCTCGCCTTTGCCTGCATACGGGCGGGGATTTCCTCGGAAAGGAGCTCGAGGAGGAAATCAGGCATCAGCTCTCTCCCTTAAAGGAGAGGGAAAGAACGGGTCTTGGCTCAAGCTCACCCCGCCCATCCGTTCTTTTCCATCCATGCGGCGCAGGCGCCTTTGGCGAGGTCGCGGACGCGGCCGATATAGGCTTGGCGTTCGGCAACGGAGATGACGCCCCTCGCCTGCAGCGTGTTGAAGATGTGACTGGCCTTGATCGCCTGATCGTAGGCGGGAAGCGGAAGACCGCCGTCGATACAGCGGCGGCATTCGTCGGCGGCCTGGCGAAAGCGGTCGAACAGGCTTTCCGTGTCGGCGACCTCGAAATGATAGGCGCTGAACTCAACCTCGTTCGCGTGGAAAACATCGCCGTAGCTGACGCCCTCATCGTTGAAGGCGAGATCGTAGACGCTGTCGACGCCCTGGATGTACATGGCGAGACGTTCGAGGCCGTAGGTGAGCTCGCCCGCGACCGGCTTGCAATCGAAGCCGCCGACCTGCTGGAAATAGGTGAACTGGGTCACTTCCATGCCGTCGCACCAGACCTCCCAGCCGAGCCCCCAGGCGCCGAGCGTCGGGCTTTCCCAATCGTCCTCGACGAAGCGGATGTCGTGGGTGGTGAAATCGATGCCGATCGCGGCGAGGCTGCCGAGATAGAGCGACTGGAGGTCCGGCGGGCTCGGCTTCAGGATCACCTGATATTGATAATAATGGCCGAGGCGGTTGGGGTTCTCGCCGTAGCGGCCGTCCGTCGGGCGGCGGCTCGGCTGGACATAGGCCGCCTTCCACGGCTTGGGCCCGAGAGCGCGGAGCGTGGTCGCCGGGTGGAAGGTCCCCGCCCCCATCTCCATATCGTAGGGCTGGAGGATCACGCAGCCAGCCTCGCTCCAATAATCGTGGAGCGTCAGGATGAGCTTCTGGAAACTGAGCGGCTGGCTGCCCACCTTTGGCCTTCGCAAGTGCAACAAGAAGTTCGGTCGCTTTGGCGGATAGGCGCCGAAGGGTCAACCAATCGGGAAAGGGCGAAGATGGCCGGGATTTGGACGAGCCTGAAGAAGGGCGCCGCGAGAGCGCTGGCGGGATTTGGGCTGGTCTCCGTCGCCGCCTGCACCACGCCGCAGCCGGCGCAGACCCGCGTGGCAGGGCCGAAGCCGGCGCTCTGGAAGGTCGCAGACAAGGACACGACCATCTATCTGTTCGGCACCCTCCACCTGCTGCCGAAGGGGCTTCAGTGGCGGACGCCGGCGCTCGATGCGGCGATCGCGGCGTCGGACACGCTCTATCTCGAAACCGATCTCGGCGGCGACGTCATGGCTTCGGCCCAGACGATGATGAAGCTTGGCGTCTCACCCGGCCTGCCGCCGATCGTCGAGCGAGTGCCGGCCGAGAAGCGCGAGGCCTTCCGGAAGGCGGTGACGGAGGCCGGCGTGCCCGAGCAGGCGCTCGACCGAATGGAGACCTGGGCGGCGGCGCTGACCCTGCTCGCGCTGAACTTCCGCAAGATGGGGCTCGATCCCGAAGCGGGCGTGGAGCGCGGCCTCGCCTCGAGCTACAACGGCACCAGGAAGCCGGTGCGCGGGCTCGAGACGGTCGAGCAGCAGTTCGGCTATTTCGACAGCCTCTCGGAACCGGCGCAGCGGGCGCTGCTCGTCAGCATGATCGACGATCCGGCAGAGGCGCGCGCGGAATTCCAGGCTATGCTGAACGCCTGGAAGAGCGGCGATACCGATGCGATCGCCCGCACTTTCGACAGCGAGACGACGCTCTCGCCGGAGCTTCGCGACGTGCTGATGAAAAAGCGCAACGCCGCCTGGGCCGAGTGGGTGGCGAAGCGGCTCGGCCAGCCGGGCACGGTGATGGTGGCGGTCGGCGCCGGGCACCTTGCCGGCAAGGATTCGGTGCAGCGGCTGCTCCAGGCGCGCGGTCTCAGGGCGACGCGGGTCCAGTGAGCGGGCGCTCGCTCAGCGCGTGCTCGGTTGCCGGCCCACCGGTTGCGGCACAGAGCCGAAGAAGCAGGAGCGAGAGCGCCGCACGCTACCCCTTCCCCGCTCCCTCCAGCGCGCCGACGAAGGCGCGGCGCCAGGCGACGACGTCTTCGTTCTTGACGCTCTCGTTCATGGCCTGCCAGCGGCGGATGCGCTCCTCCTTGGGCATGGTGAGCGCGGTGTGGATGGCGTCGCTGATCTCGTCCTTGCTGTAGGGATTGATCAGGATCGCGTCCTTCATTTGCAGCGCGGCCCCGGCGAAGCGGGAGAGGATGAGGACCCCGGGATCCTCAGGGTCCTGCGCAGCGACATATTCCTTGGCGACGAGGTTCATGCCGTCGCGCAAGGGCGTGATCAGCGCCATCTCGGAGGCGCGGTAGAACCCCGCCAGATCCTCCCTCGCATAGCCTTGATTGACGTAGCGGATCGGCACCCAGTCGACCTCGGCGAACTCGCCGTTGATCCGGCCGGAAAGCTCGTCGAGATCCTCGCGGATGATCTCGTAGGTGTGGACCTCGCCGCGCGACGGCGGCGCGATCTGGAGCAGGAACAGCTTGCCCCGGCAGTCGCCATGCTCCTCGAGGAAGCGGCGATAGCCGAGGAAGCGCTCCTCCATGCCCTTGGAATAATCGAGCCGGTCGACGCCGATGATCGTGTGCCGTCCGTCCGCGCTCTTCTTCAGCCGGTCATAGGCCTGGGTCGACCGCTCGCTGGTCGCCGCCTCGCAGAACTCCTGATAGTCGATGCCGATCGGATAAGCGGCGGCGTGAACCGAGCGGTCGCCAACATGGATCGTCCCGTCGGGCTCGCAACGGCCGCCAAGCTCGCGCTCGACATAATGGCGGAAGCTTTCGAGCCATTCCTCGGTCTGGAAGCCGATCACGTCGTACGCCAAGAGCGAGAGCACCAGCCCCTCGTGGAACGGCAGCGACACCATCAGGCGCGAGGGCGGGAATGGGATGTGAAGAAAGAATCCCATGCGGTTCTTGAGCCCCCGCTCGCGGAGCTGCGCACCCAGGGGGATCAGGTGGTAATCGTGGACCCAGACAAGGTCGTCCGGCTCGATCAGCGGGCTGGCCGTCCCGGCGAAGCGCTCGTTCACGCGCTCATAGCCGCCGGCGAAGCTGCGGTCATATTCGGCAAGATCGATGCGGTAGTGGAAGAGCGGCCAGAGGGTGCGGTTCGCGTAGCCGTTATAATATTCGTCGACGTCCTGTTCCTCGAGGTCGATCGTCGCGGTGGTGACGCCGCCATGCCGCTGAAGATCGATATGGCCGGTGAATTCATCGACCTTGTTGCCCGACCAGCCGAACCAGATGCCGCGATATTCGCGCAGCGCCGCGGCGAGCGCGACGGAGAGCCCCCCCTGGGCGCCCTTGGGATCGTTCGGCCGAGGCGCCGAGACGCGGTTGGAGATAACGATAAGGCGGCTCATCGGATCGAGCTCCAGGGCCGGGAGAGGAGGACTGCACAGTTGATCAGCCCGACCAGCGAATAAGTTTGCGGATAGTTTCCCCACAATTCGCCGCTGTGGAAGTCGGTGTCCTCCGACAGCAGGCCGGCGGGCGTGAGGCGCTGGAGCGTTTTTTCGTAAAGATCGCGCGCTTCCTCGCTCCGCCCGACGATGTGGAGCGCCTCGATCAGCCAGAAGGTGCAGAAATTGAAGGCGGTTTCCGGCAGGCCGAAATCGTCCTCGGCGGCATAACGGAGCATGTGCTCGCCCTTGCGAAGCTCCCTCTCGACAGCTTCGAAGGTGGCGCGGAAGCGCTCGTCGGCGGGCTCCAGGAAGCGCATGTCGATGAGCTGGAGCAGGCTGGCGTCGAGCTCGTCCCCGCCGAAGGTCGCGGCGAAGCGGCGCTCCGGCTCGTACCAGGCCTCCCTCTCTATCGTCTCGCGGATGGCCATGGCCCGCCCTCCCCAGAGCGCCGCGCGCTCTTCCAGGCCGAGCACCCCGGCCGCGTTGGCAAGCCGGTCGCAGGCGGCCCAGCTCATCACCGAGCTGTAGGTATGAACCGAAGTGCGGGTGCGGAATTCCCAGAGACCGGCATCGGGCTGGTCGTGCATCGCCCAGGCGCGTTCGCCGACCTTCTCGAGCGAGGCGAAATCCTCCGTCGTCGCCTGGCGGAACAGCCGCTCGTCGAAAAAGGCCTGGACGTTGGAGAGGATGATCTGGCCATAAGCGTCGTGCTGGATCTGCGTATAGGCGGCGTTGCCGACGCGGACCGGACCCATGCCGCGATAGCCGCCGAGGCCTTGGGCCTCCCACTCTTCGAGCGCCGCCTCGCCCGAGACGGCGTAGAGCGGCTGGATGTGGCCGCCCTTGGCGTCGTCGACGATGTTGCGCAGGTAGCTCAGATACCGCTCGAGCACGTCGAGGGCGCCGAGCCGGTTCAGCGCCTGAACCGTGTAATAGGCGTCCCTGATCCAGCAATAGCGATAGTCCCAGTTGCGCCCGCTATTCGCCGCCTCCGGGATCGAGGTGGTGAGCGCCGCGACGATCGCGCCGGTTTCCTCATGCTGGCAGAGCTTCAAGGTGATGGCGGCGCGGATCACCACCGTCTGCCATTCGAGCGGGATGGCGAGCCCCCTCACCCATTCGCGCCAATGATCGGAGGTCTCGTGCAGCATCGAGGCGAGCGAATGGCCGACATTGCCGACGAAGGGCTCGTCAGGCCCGAGGAAGAAGTGGAGCGGCTTTTCGAGGCGGAAGCAGCGGCCTTCGAGGAGATGGGTGACCGGCGCGTCGGTGGTGAGGCGCAGCGGCTGCGGTTTCAAAAGGAAGCGGATATGGTTGCTGCCGCTGGTCCGCTGCGCGTCGGCCGCGCCGCAATTGACGGCGGGGTTGAGCTCGACCCTGATCCTCGGTGCGCCCGATACCGGCCGGATGATCCGAGCGAACGCGACCGGACGGTAGGTGCGGCCGGAGCGATCGAAACGAGGGCAGAAATCGAAAAGCTCGGCCACGGCGCCGTCGGCATCGGCAAGCCGCGTGACCAGGACCGCCGTGTTGCGGAGGTAGCGCTGCTCGACCGAAACCTGGTCCTCAAGCGAGATGCGCCATTCGCCGCGCGCGCCGCCGTCCTTTGGGTCGAGCAGCGAGCAGAAGAGCGGATCGCCGTCCACCCGCGGCGCGCAGGCCCAGACGAAGCCCGCCGCGTCGTCGACCAGCGCGCTCACCTGGCAATTGCCGATCGGCCAGAGGTTGAGGTCTTTCACGCCGCCGCCTCCGTCAGCCAGGCGGAGACCGCCGCGACATCGTCGAGCCGCCATTTGGCCGCGGTCTCGCGCGGGGCGCCCACCAGGATCCCGCCGCCGCCAAGCTCGGCGGCCGCGAGGAACGCATCCTCGTCGGTCAGGTCGTCGCCCACGAACAATGGGCGCGCACCGGCAAAGTCCGGTTCCGACATGAAGGCCCGAACCGCGTCGCCCTTGTCGGCGCCGGGCGGACGGAGCTCGACCACCATCTTGCCCCGCTGCAGCGCAAGGCCGGTCTGGCCGGCGAGCTCGGTGAGAAGCCTTGACCCGCTCCTCCTCCTGCGGCGCCTGGCGGTAGTGAAGCGCGATACCGAAGGGCTTGTTCTCTACGACGAGGCCGGGCGCCTCCTCGGCAAGGCTCGCCACGCGTTCACGTGTTTCGCCGAGCTCGTGGCGGGCGGCGAGCGGAATATGGCTGCCGTCGCGAAGGCGAAGCTCCAGGCCGTGGGAGCCGGAGACCGCCAGGCCGGAGCATTGGAGATGCTGTTCCAGATCGGCGATCGCCCGCCCGCTGATCAGCGCCAGGCGACCCTGCAGCCGCTGGCTCAGCCGGCGCAGGAGGCTGCCCAAGCTCGGCGAAACCCGGATCGCATCCGGCGTCTCGGCCAGCTCCACGAGCGTGCCGTCGAAATCGAGGAAGAGCGCCGCGCCGTCGAGCAGCGAAAGCGGCGGTTGCTGAAGGTTCATGCCGCCCCGTTGGCAAGCGCAGCGGCAAATCTCAAGGAGATTGGTCCTTCAGGGTTTGTTTGGGGCTCTGCACCAGCCCGCTCCCCCGCCCAGCCTCCCGACGACAGTCATGATTGCATCGGGACGCTGGGTGGGGGAGCGGGCAGGAACCGCATCTCCAAGCAGACCGCTAGAAATTCTCGGCCGCGTCGACGCCCCAGATGTGGCCCTTCATGACGTGGCCGCGGCGGCCGCCGACTTCGAACTCGCACCAGTCGCCGGAGCAGGTGTTGAGACGGCCGACGACACCCGGCTGGGCGAGGTAGCGGACGGGTGACCCGGGGCTCGCCGCCTCGTGCAGCGGGCGCGGTTCGTCGCCGCGAACGATCCCGGTGCGGGTGTCGCTGAGCAGGTCCACCAGCATCCAGCCGGTCTCGCCGTCCGGGTCCTGGACCTTGCGCCAGCTTGGATAGACTTCCAGCACCTTGATCGGCAAGTCGGCGCGCCGGTAGAGCCACTTGGCGGGATAAGTCTTTGCAGGGCCGGTGCGCATCAGCGCCTCCGAGGCCGAGATCGAGGCCCAATAGGGGGTCTTGCGCTCCTGCTGCGCCTGGGCTGAAGGCGAAAGCGCCGTGGCCAAAAGGATCGTCGCAAAGGCCAACGCACGCTTCATATGTCTCTCCTTACAGGGCCTGTTAACCCTCTCTAAGCCGCGGCTGGCATCGGCTTCAACAGCCAAGTAAGGCCGGATCAGATTGGGACGCGGGACTCTTCAGAAGATCGTGAACATCGATCGTTCGGCGACCGAGGGATCGAACGAATACCAGCAAGGCATGGTGAAGCGCTCGCCCTTGCGAACCGTGGTCACGCCGTGGGGGCTCTCGGCCGTGCCGCGAAACCCGACGAGCAGCCCTGTCGAGGGCTTGAGGCGGACGCCCTGCAGCGGGAAGAAGACCTCGCCCCCTTCGAATTCCTCGTTGAGATAGAGCACGGCAGCGAAGTCCCGGTAGGGCGTGCCGTGCTTCCTTCCGTCCGGATGAGCATTGTCGACATGGACCGGCATGGAATGGCCTTCGTTCCACAGAACGAGTTGCTGCGAATCCGAATAGAGCCGGCCGTCGACGCCGAAATGCTCGGCGATGCGATAAGCGATCACGAACCGGGCCTGCTGCATCACCGCCTTGGCGCCGATCGCACGCGGATCGATCTGGTCGAACCAGAGAAGCCGGTCGCTCCAGAAGGGATCGATCGGATTGGCGGCGAGCCTCCCCCTGCTCATGTTGAAGGCGGCCCGGATCAGCTCGCACTGGCTGCGATCGAGGAAATTCTCGATGGCGAGGATCTCGCGCGGGGCCGCCCGCGCCTCCACCAAGGGCAAGGATTCGGATCGCCTGCCCACCAGGTTGAACTCACCGCCGAAGGTTGGGCTGTGGGTTGTGCGCCGAGCGTCGGAGCGGCAAGCGAAGCCATGTTCACCCCCGCATTCAGGAGCGTGATCCGCGGCTCCGACACCTAATCGCCGGTCTGAAGGCGTTCGACCAGCTGCTTCACCGTCGGCACGAAGCCGTTCGAATAGAAGGGATCCTTCTTGAAGCGGTAGGCCGCGTGGCCCGCGAACATCAAATTCTCGTCGACCGGGCCGCCGTGGGCGATGTCCTGCAGCGTCTTTGGATGCAGAAGCTCCTGGGGTCCGCGAGGCGGCCGGTCGTGTTCTTCTCATTGTCGGCCCAGGATGAAAAAGCGCACTGGCTGAGGCAGCCCATGCAGTCGGCCTGGTCCTTGCGGATGATCTTCTTCTCGTCGGGCGTCACGAAGACGAGCGTCTCGTCGGGAGTCTTGAGAGCCTCCGTGAAGCCCTGAGCGAACCATTCGCGGGCATGGAGGAGATCGCCGCGGGTCACCCAATGATTCTTCTTGTTGCCGATGCCGACGTCCAGCTCGAAGCTATGGTCGCCGATCGGCTCCTTGGTAAAGGCGATCTGCCGATGCGAGCGCGCCTCCAGGTTGCGCAGGAACGGCGTACGGACGGCCGATGAGTAGAAGCCGGTCGGAGAGAAGCGGTGGAGAAGGACATCGCCCTCCTCCAGCGTCATCAGCCGCTGCTTCCATTCCTCGGGGATCGGGCTTTCCTTGGTGAGCAGCGGCCGCGTGCCGAACTGGAAGGCGATCTGGCCGAGCTCGGGATTGTCGATCCAATCCTCCCACTCCTTGAGGTTCCAGACCCCGCCGGCCATGACGATCGGCACGTCGTCCGAAATGCCGCCCTGGCGCATCGTCTCGCGCAGCGCCTTGACCCGTGGATAGGGATCCTGCGGCTGCAGCGGGTCCTCCGCGTTGGAGAGGCCGTTATGGCCGCCCGCCAGCCAGGGATCCTCGTAGACCACGGCGGCGAGGAAGTCGGCGAATTTGGAATAAGCCCGTTTCCACAATGCGCTGAAGGCGCGGGCAGAGCTGATGATCGGCAGGTAGTTCACCCCGTAAGAGGCGGTGATCTCGGACAATTTGTAGGGCATGCCCGCCCCGCAGGTGACGCCGGCGACCATCCCGCGCGTCCGCTCGAGCACGCCGTGCAGGATACGCTGGGCGCCGCCCATTTCCCACAGCACGTTGATATTGATGGCGCCCTTGCCGCCCGTCATCTCGAACGCGCGGCGGACCTGCTCGGAGGCGCCTTCGATCGCGTAGTTGATCAGCTCCTCGTGCCGGTCGCGCCGGGTCAAGGCATGGTAGATCTGCGGGATGATCTTGCCCTCGGGATCGTAGCTGTCGGCGTTCACCGCCGAAACCGTGCCGATGCCGCCGGCTGCCGCCCAGGCGCCCGAGCTTGCGTGATTGGTCGCCGAAACGCCTTTGCCGCCCTCGATCAGCGGCAGCACTTCACGTCCCGCATATCGGATCGGCCGGATACCTTTGAACATCGAACCTCCAAGAGAAAGTGAGGCGCCTATAGGCGAAGTTCGCGCGGAGCTTCGCGCAAAAATCATGTCGCCTACGGCATGAACGCCCGAGGGCGGCGAATGGCTTCACCATAAAGCCGGGCATAATGTTCGATCATCCGTCGCTCGTCATATTCCGCTGCTGCCCGTTCGCGGTTGGCAAGGCCGATGCTGCGGCGGAGATCGGAGCGGTCCGCAAGGCTGTCGAGGGCGGCGGTGAAGGCCGCCTCGTCCTCGGGCTCGACGATCAGCGGGCGGTTGTCGGCCGATACGATCGCCCGGATGTCGCCAACGCCGGTGCAGACGGCAGGGAGCCCGGCCGCCATCCCCTCGACCAGGGAGATCGGGAACTGCTCGCTATTGGAGGACAGAGCGAAGATGTCGAACAAGCCGATATAGCGCGCGGGATCGGGAAGGAAGCCCGGCAGGACCAGGCGGTCGGCAACGCCGAGGCCGCGGGCTTCCCCGACGATCCGCTCGCTCTCCGGCCCCTGCCCGACGATCACCAGCCGGGCCGCCTTGCTGCGCATGGCGGCGAAGGCGCGGACGAGCCGGGGCAGGTTCTTGACCGGGCGCAAGCCGGCAACGGTGCCGATGACGATCTCGCCCTCGCGCCGGGCAAGCCCCGGAATGGCATCCCCCGCAGGAACCCGGGCAAATCGCTCGATCGGAATGCCGTTCGGGATCCGTCGGATCCGGTCAGCCGGCTGCCGCCACGCCCGAGCCGCGACCTTTTCGAGCTGCTCGGACGGGACGACCAGCCGATGGGCGGCGCCGAGCCCGAGGCGGCGGTAAAGGTTGCGGCCGGGTTTCAGCTGCCCTGCCTCGTCCTGGTTGAAGCCATCCTCATGATGGACAAGCGGCGGTCCGCCGAACATCCGGCGCGCCATCACCACGTCGAACGCGCCCCAATTGTAGGTGAGGACAAGATCGAAATGCCGCATGTAGCGGGCAAGGCTCCAGAGCCGCGCGCCGGGCCGGCCGCTGAGGGGGAGCTCCGTCCGGAAATTCGACGCGGACGCTCCTGTCGATCGCATCGCGCGCGGAAAGCTGATCGGGCATGCCGCTGATGATGAAGTGCTCGGCCGCCGGCCCGAATGCATTGGCGAGCCGGACCGCGCGCGCCTCCTTGCCGCCCAGCGCGAAGGTCGAATGGGCGTGGAGGATGCGCACCGGCCGGTCCATGCGGCATTATGCAGCAGGGCCGGCGTGCTGCAAAGTTAGCCCGCGCTTGCCTTTGCCCCAGCGAATCGCGAAAGAATGGAAGAATCTTCCAAATTGCCGGAACGAGCATGGACCAGACCGACCTAAAGATCCTGAAGATCCTGCAGGAGGATGCATCGCTTCCGGTGGCGGAGATCGCGACCCGCGTGAACCTTTCGCAAACGCCCTGCTGGCGCCGCATCCAGCGCCTCGAAGCGGCGGGCGTGATCCAGCGGAGGGTCGCGCTCCTCGATCCCGAATCCGTCGGCTTGGGGCTGACCATCTTCGTCGAGATCGAGGCCGCCGATCATTCGCCCGAGTGGCTGGCCCGCTTCGCCGACGCGCTGAACGCCATGCCGGAGGTGATGGAGGTGCACCGGATGGCCGGAGACGTGGATTACCTGCTTCGGATCGCGGTTGCGAGCATGACGCAATATGACGACATCTACCGGCGCCTGATCGCGGCCGTCCCGCTCAAGAACGTGACGTCCCGCTTCGCGATGGAGCGCGTGAAGAGCACCACCGCTTATCCACTGACGCTCGAGGGCTTAGCGCCTGATCGGTTGAGGTGGAAGCGCGACGCGCTTCCTTCGAAAGCGTGACCGGGCGCCGTTCATATGGAGCCGGATCAGTCGAGGTGGGACCGCTTCACCGCGATAGGGAAGTTTCAGCTTCTACAGCCAGATCGTTTGACTGGCTGCGCTTCGCGGCGTTGCCGAGAGCGTTTGCCGCCGCAATCGCTGTCGACAGAGGTTCTGCATCAGCGGAAGGTAGGGAAGCCGCGCCGCTGTCATCGCCTTCGATGGGGAGCTGGCTCTATTCTAGATCGCTTCAGGTCGTTCAAAAGGGAAGCGATCTTGGTCTAGAACCGCAGTAAAGCGGCCCAGTCACGGGAGCGGCGAACTGCCCCTGGGACAGCAGCTGCTACCGACGGAGCGGGAACGACATTGCCGCCGCTCGCCCGTTCCGCGAGCGCGGCGCTGATCCGCGCGGCAAGCTCCGCGATCCGATACGGTCTTGAGCGTTTCTCGTGACTTGCTCCTCGCCGAACGTCTGCACGTCGGCATAGCCGATGGCGAAGATGATCGGCAGATCCGGCAAAACGGACCGGATCTCGCGCGCAAGATCGACGCCCGTCATTTCATCACGCTGTTTCAGGTTGAATTCTCTGGTCGCAGAGGGGCGTGCGCTGAAAAGCGATCTTGGACAGGAACCGCAGTAAAGCGGCCCTGTCATGCGCGAGCGCGCACCAGGAGGCCTGGGAAGCAGCGGCTCGACACCCTCGAACCGGCTGATGGTCTAGCACAAGCCGCGGAGCGGGACGACATTGCCGCCGCTCGCCCGTTCCGCGAGCGCGGCGCTGATCCGCGCGGCAAGCTCCGCGATTCGATACGGCTTCTTGAGCAAATTCTCGTGAAGCAGTTCCTCGCCGAAAGTCTGCACGTCGGCATAGCCGCTCGCGAAGATGATCGGCAGATCCGGCACCTTGGACCGGATCTCGCGCGCAAGATCGACGCCCGTCATTCCCGGCATGGCGACGTCGGTAATCACCAGGGCGAAGCGATCGGGGGCAAGCAGCCGAAGCGCCGCCTCGCCGCTCTCGGCCGCGTCGACGTCGTAGCCGATCTCCTCGACAAGCGCGGCCGCGATGTTGCGAACATCCTCATCGTCGTCGACGATGAGGATCCGTACGCGTTCCGCAGCTCTCGTCTCCAGCACGGGAATCTCGGCCGACCTGCAGGCTGCTTCGGTCCTCGGCAGGTAGATGGTGACTATCGTCCCCTCCCCCTCGCGGCTTTCGATCCGCGCAGTCCCGCCCGACTGCTTGGCAAAGCCGTAGAGCTGCGCCAGGCCGAGGCCGGTTCCCTTGCCCTGCTCCTTGGTGGTGAAGAAAGGCTCAAAGGCGCGGGCAAGCACAGCCGGAGACATGCCGGCGCCCGTATCCGACACGGCAATCGCCACATATTGGCCGGGGCTGAGGTCGCTCGACAGCTTGGCAGGCACGGTTTCGACATTCCTGGTCGCGATCGTCAGCCGCCCACCCGCCGGCATCGCATCGCGTGCGTTGATGGCGAGGTTCAGGATCATCACTTCGGCCTGCGTGGGATCGGCAAGCGCTTGCCAGAGGCCGGGATCGAGCCGCGTCTCGACGCGAACATGCCGGCCGATCGTCCGGTCGAGAAGATCCCCCATGCCGGACACGATCTCGTTGGGCTGGACGGGCGTCGGCGACAGGCGCTGACGGCGCGAAAAGGCCAAAAGCTGCGCGGTCAGCTGGGCCCCGCGCTCGGCTGCCTGGAGCGCATTGCCGGCAAGCCTGCGAAGCTTTGGGTCCTCGGTGCGCCTGAGCAGGAGATCGATCGACCCGACGACCGCCGTCAGCAGATTGTTGAAGTCGTGAGCGATCCCGCCGGTAAGCTGGCCGATCGCCTCCATCTTCTGCGCCTGCAGGAGACGCGCCTCGGCGCGCTCCCGCTCGGCGATTTCGGCCGTGAGCCGGTCGTTGGCCGCCGCCAGGTCGCGGGTTCGGTCGCCAACCTTGGTTTCGAGCGTATCGGCGAGCTCGCGCAGCTCGCCGCGTGCCCGTTCGAGGTCGGCGAGGTGACGCGCGGCCAGGCGCTGGCGCAAACGGCCGCGCAGCGCGGCCCGGGCGGCGCTGATCAACGAGGCCGGATGGAGCGGCCGCTCCAGAATGGTGACGTTCACCAGCTCTTCGATCGAGCGCGAACCTTGCCGGGTCTCGCCCCGGCGCGTCAACAGCACGAACGGGAAGTCGGACCAGGGAGGCTGCCTCTCGATTGCGTCCCGAAGCCGCGCCGCGCCGATCCTCGCCAGGGCGTCATCGGTGATCACGGCGCCGGCCGATCCACCGCTGACAAGCGCCTCGAGCAGCCGCTCGCCGTCATTGTCGGCCTGCCAGCGAAGCTCGGCGCTCCCCAGCAATTCGCCGATCACCTGGCAGTCGCGTCCCGCGGGCGCGATCACCAGGAAGTCGTCAATGGCCCCGCTGTCAGATCCCTCCACCAGCACGTTCCTCCAGCAGCGCCGTCTTTCCCTCGAAGGTGGGAACCCCGGTGAGAACACCCCGGAACCCGTCGAGTTTCGGGCCGACCTGGATGCCGCCGCCGTCGATCATCAGCTCGCGGATTGCCGATTCATGCGGCCCCGTACGCTTCTTCAAGATCGACAATGCCCGACGGATTTCTCCCTTCGCCTCGAAGAAGCGCAACAGCAGCACCGTATCGGACAAATAGGTGAGGTCGACTGGCGACTGCATGGTGCCCACCATCCCCGATTGCGCCAGAAGCAGGAAGGTGAGCACGCCCTGCTGATTGAGGTAGGTCACCGTCTCGTGCATCTGGAGGAGCATGAATTGCTCCTCCGGCATGGCGTGCTGATAGCCGGACAGCGAATCCAGCACGACCATCTTCGTACCCGCCTCAACCTGGTCGCGGACCAGCGCGCTGAGCTCGCCGGGCGACAACTCGGCGGGATCGACCTGGCGGAAGGTGAATAGACCGCTTTCCTCGAACGGCGTCACATCCATGCCGAGGCCGGCGCAGCGGCGGTGGAACACACGCTGCGTCTCGTCGAAGCTGACGAACAACGCCCGTTCGCCGCGCTGCAGGCCGGCAAAGATATATTGCATGGTGAGCGTCGACTTGCCCGAACCGGAGGGGCCGATCACCAGACTCGTCGTCCCGTAATCGAGACCGCCACAAACCAAGGCGTCAAGTTCGCCGACCCCGCTCGCTGCCCGCCTCTCCTCGTGAATGCCTTCCGGATGCGATCCAGCCACGAGGCGCGGGAATATCTCGACACCCCCGGTGCGGATCGTGAAATCGTGAAAGCCGCCGCGGAAGGCGCGGCCGCGCATCTTGAAAACCCGCAGCCGGCGCCTTTCCGCACCGTAGCTCACAGCTACCTGGTCCAGCCGCACCACCCCGTGCGCGAGGCTGTGAAGGCTGAGATCGTCAACCATCTGGGTGAGGTCATCGAGGAACAGAACCGTGCACTGGTGCTTGGCAAAATAATGCTTCAGCGCCAGCACCTGCCGTCGAAATCGGAGCGGCCCCTGCGCGAGCAGCCGGATCTCCGACAAGCTGTCGAAGACGATCCGGGCGGGAGCAACGCGCTCCACTTCGTTCATCACCATCTGGACCGTCTCGCCCAATTCGAGGTCTGAGGCGTAGACGATCGATTGCTCGCGCTCGGTGTCCAGACTGAGTTCGGGAGGAACGAGCTCGAAGATCTCGATGCCGCTCAAATCCCATCCATGGGTGCCGGCGACGTGGAGCAGCTCGTCCTTACTCTCGGAGAGGGTGATATAGAGACACGTCTCGCCCTTGGATGCGCCTTCCATCAGGAACTGCAGGCCGAGCGTGGTCTTGCCCGATCCAGGCTCACCTTCGATCAGGTGCACGCGGTTGGAGGCATAGCCGCCGCGCAGGATGTAATCGAGCGCGGGGGAACCTGAAGAGACCGGGCTGCCTTGGCCCATCAGTTCCTCGTCACGCGCCATATCAAATCACTCCTGCCGGAACCGCCCTCTGCCCGAGCCGCTCCTTCAACGCAAATCAAGTCAGGAGTTTCAGGCCTCTTCCGCTTGCGCTACCACGTTCCAGTCGCGGAAGGAGATTTGCGTGCGGGGAATGAAAAGGCTGGTTGCGGTAGGTGTCGCGCTCGGGGCTCATCGCTGTCCGCAGCCGAGCCGCCGGCCGCGTGGAATGTCGCTGAAGCCAAGAACCCGGCGCTGTCCTCGATCCTTCCGTTGCGCGAACGCGCGAAGCTTCAGGACGCCTGGCTGAAGCGGCGGCTCGACACCCTCGTTCCCGCGCTGATGCGTGAGCACAAGATCGACATGTGGGTGATGATCGCGCGCGAATATCTCGAGGATCCCGTGGTCGCCACGATGCTCGATGCCGGAAAGCATGCGCGCGCGGCGGCGGACAATCCTGATCTTCTTCGATCCCGGCGGCGACAAACCCGTGGAGCGGCTGACGGTGAGCCGTTACGGCCTCGGCGGCCTTTTCGCGCCGGCATGGGAGCCGGAGAAGCAGCCGGACCAATGGAGAAGGCTCGGCGAGATCATCTCCGAACGCAATCCCAAGACGATCGCCATCAACAGCTCGCCGCTGACCGCGTTCGCCGATGGGCTGACGCTGAGCCAGTATCAGGGCTTGATGGGCGCGCTTTCCCCGAGCTGCAGGCGCGGGTGAAGCCCACCAACGCGCTTGCCGTCGGCTGGCTGGAAACGCGCATTCCCGAGGAGATGGCGGTCTATCCCGGCATCGTGAGGCTGGCGCACGCGATCATCGCGGAGGGCTTTTCAAGCAAGGTGATCAAACCGGGCCGCACCACCTGCGACGATGTCGTCTGGTGGTTCCGCGAAAAAGATCGACGGGCTGGGCCTCGCCACCTGGTTCCAGCCGTCGGTCGGAATCCTCCGAAAGGGGGCGAAGGGCATGCTGGAAGGCGATAGCGTGATCCAGAAAGGCGACATGCTCTGGACCGACCTCGGCATCACCTATCTGCGCCTCAACACCGACACCCAGCATCTCGGCTATGTGCTGAAGGATGGGGAAAGGGATGCTCCGGAGGGCCTGAAGCGCGGCCTCAAGGCGGCCAACCAGGTGGCCGATGCGCTGACCTCGAGCTTCAAGACCGGCCGGAGCGGCAACGAAATGCTGGCGCTGCCCGCGCGGCCGCAATCGCGCGAGGGCTGAAGCCGAGCATCTATTCCCATCCGCTCGGCTATCATGGCCATGGCGCCGGGGCGAGTATCGGCTTCTGGGACAATCAGGGCGCGGCCCCCAGGGCGAGCATCGCCTGCGCCCGAACACGGCCTGGTCGATCGAGCTCAATGCCAAGGCAAAGGTGCCCGAATGGGACGGGCAGGAAGTGGAGTTCAGGAGCGAGGAGGACGCCTTTTTCGATGGCGAGAGAGTGACCTATCTCGACGGCCGGCAGACCGGAGCTCCATCTCATCGGCGGCACTCTAGAGCCTGGGTTCAAGTCCTGATCCGCGCCAGCAGGCGATCGATCGCCTCCGCCGCTTCGGGCTCTTCCAGTGTCGGCGCATGGCCGACATTTGGCACGATGACGCTCTCCATTGCCGGATTCTCCGCCTTCATCCGTTCCACGGTATCCGCGCTGAGCAGGTCCGAATGCGCGCCCCTCACCACCAGCGAGTCGACGGTTTTGAGTCCGGCAAAGGCGCCCCAAAGATCAAACCCGGTGGCCGCCCGGAAGCTTGAATGGCTCGGCGATGCGCATGTCATAGTCGAAGACGATGCGGCCGTTGGAGTTGAGCTTGCAGATGCGTTTGGCGAAGACGAGCCATTGGTCGAGCTCCCATGCCGGGAACACGTCGCGCTGCGCCTCCGCGAAATAACGGGCGGCGTGGAGCCAGGTCGGCCAGCTCTGCGAACGCCCGACATAGCCGCGGATCCGCTCAAGACCGCGATTGTCGAGATCCGGGCCGATGTCGTTGATCATGGCGCCCGCGATCCGGGCCTGTCCCGCCGCCGCCAGCAACATCGTGATGAGGCCGCCCAACGAGGTGCCGAACAGGACGAAGCGCTGGAGCCCGAGCTCGCGGATCAGCGCTTCCATATCCTGCAGATAGGTAAGCGGCACATAGGTCATCGCGTCCTTGGCATAAGCGCTCTCGCCGCGGCCGCGCAGCTCCACGCAGATGACGCGCCAATCGCCGGCAAGCCGGCCCGCAACCGCTTCGAAGTCGCGGGCGTTACGCGTCAGACCGGGAATGCAGATGACCGGCGGCTTGCCCCGGGCCCCGCAAAGTCGCGATAATGAAGCCTAAGCCCATCGTTGGACCACCAATAGCCATCCGACCAAGCCGCCATTCGCCTCTCCCCCATCCACCGCTCCCAACAGCAAGGCCCCATAGCACGTGACCATGCATCGCCCGCAACCCAGCCCCTATCGCGCCGAAACCGCAATCCATTCGCTGGGCGATGCCTTTTACGACCCGGTCGAGGCCGCCGACTTCCCGCAGACGATTCTGCGCTTCAGGAACGATCGCTGGGCACCGGCCGTCGGTCTCGGCGGGCTCGGCGACGAGGAATGGCTCCGCCATTTTGGACGTTTCGAGCCGCTGCCGGACAATCTCAGCCAGCCGCTGGCGCTCCGTTATCACGGGCACCAGTTCCGGGTGTACAATCCCGACATCGGCGACGGGCGCGGCTTCCTCTTCGCGCAGCTTCGCGACGACCGGCATCGCCTGCTGGATCTCGGCACCAAAGGATCGGGGCAGACGCCCTATAGCCGCTTCGGCGATGGGCGGCTGACGCTCAAAGGCGGGGTGCGCGAGGTGCTCGCGACCGAGATGCTGGAGGCGCTCGGGGTGGAGACATCGAAAACCTTCTCGCTCATCGAGACCGGTGAGCCGCTGGAGCGCAACGATGAGCCTCCCCCACCCGCTCCTCCGTGCTGGTCCGGCTGCAGCACAGCCATATCCGCATCGGCACCTTCCAGCGTCTCGCCCACATCGATCAACCCGGAAATATCCGTACGCTCACCGACTATTGCCTGCTGCATTATTATGGCGAGAGCGGCGGCGAAGGCGCGCCCGAGCGGCTCCTGGCGCAGGTCGCGAAGCAGGCGGCGCGGCTGGCGGCGTCCTATATCGCGGCGGGGTTCGTGCACGGCGTTCTCAACACCGACAATATCGCGATCACCGCCGAAAGCTTCGACTATGGGCCGTGGCGCTGGACACCCTTCTGGGACGGCGCCTTCACCGCCGCTTATTTCGACCATGTCGGGCTCTACGCGTTCGCGCGGCAGCCGGAGGCGATCCACTGGAACCTGCTGCAGCTTGCGCGCTCGCTGCTGCCGATCTCCACGCCCGAAACGCTGGAGCCGGTGCTGAACGAGTTCAGGCCCGCCTTCCAGCGCTCGCTCCAGGAAGCAATCTGCGCCCGGCTGGGTGTGGTTTCGAAGGACGACGGTGAGGAAGCCAATCGGCTGCTCGTTGCGATCGAGACGGGGCTTTCGCGCAAGACGGTGGAGATCGATCGCTTTTTCTTCGATTGGCGCGGAGGCCGGCGCCGCGGCCCATCGCCCGCCGACGCGGAATATGAGAGCGACAGCTTCGCCGATTTCCGCCGGCTGATCGAGGACTATGAGCCTGCGGGGCGGCTTGATCATCCTTACTGGTCGGGAGACGCACCGGTCTCGATGCACATCGACGAGGTGGAGGCGATCTGGAGCGGCATCGACCGCGATGATGATTGGTCGGCACTTTACCGAAAAATTGAGGACATCCGCGCTATGGGCGAGGCAATGGCACCGAAGCTTGACCGGATGCACGAAACATGATGGGCCTTGCCGCGCACAGAACAGAAGAGCCTATGGCAAGCGTAATCTCGATCGAGCCGGCGACCGGCGCGACGCTCTGGACCGGCGAGATCGGCGATGTGAACGCCGAGGTCGCGGCGGCGCGCGCCGCATGGGCCGGATGGGCGTCAAAGCCGCTTTCGGTGCGGATCGAGACCCTGCGCCGCTTCGCCAATGTGGTCCGGGGCAAGAAGGACGAATTCGCCAACCTGATTGCCCGCGAAACCGGCAAGCCGCTCTGGGAGAGCGAGACCGAAGTCGAGGCGGTGGTCGGCAAGGTCGATATCTCGGTGACCGCTTATTCCGAGCGCACCTCGCAGCGGCGGCTCGAAGGGGCGCTCGGCGCCCGCGTCGCGGTCCGGCACAAACCGCACGGGGTGCTGGCGGTCCTTGGGCCGTACAATTTCCCGGCCCATCTTCCGAACGGCCATATCGTCCCGGCGCTGATCGCAGGCAATGCGGTCGTCTTCAAGCCGTCCGAGAAAACGCCGGCCGTCGGCGAATATCTGGTCAAGCGCTTCCACGAAGCCGGCGTGCCCGAAGGAGTTGTACGCTGCCTCATCGGCGGGCCGGAGACCGGCAAGGCGCTGGCGGCGCACCTGGGGATCGACGGCCTGCTCTTCACCGGATCGGCGCGTGCCGGCCTGTCGCTCCACCGCCAGTTCGGCGAGACCCCCGAGAAGATCCTGGCGCTTGAGCTCGGCGGCAACAACCCGCTCGTCATCTGGGACACGCCGGATCCTTATACCGCGGCCATCATCGCGGTTCAGTCCGCCTTCCTCAGCGCCGGCCAGCGCTGCACGGCGGCGCGCCGTCTGATCGTCAAGGACGGTGCTCATGAGGAGATCGTCTCCACCATCTGCAAGATCGCCGAGCGGCTGATCGTCGATCATCCGCACGCAAGCCCGCGCGCCCTTCATGGGTCCGGTGATCGACAATCAGGCGGCCGAGCAGTTGCAGGAGGCCTTTCTCGAGCTGATGATGAAGGGCGGACGGCCGATCAAGCATCTCGACCGGCCGGACGAGAGCAAGCCGTTCCTCAGCCCTGCCGTGATCGACGTGACCAATGTCGAGAAGAGGCCGGACGCCGAGCTGTTCGGGCCCGTGTTGCAGGTGATCCGCGTGCCGGATTTCGACGCCGCGATCGCGGAGGCGAACAATACGCGCTACGGCCTTGCCGCTTCGCTGATCGGCGGCACTCCGCAGCTTTACGACAAATTCTGGGCCAACGCGCGAGCCGGCGTGGTCAACTGGAACAAGCCGACCAATGGCGCACCTTCGAACGCGCCGTTCGGCGGCGTCGGCCTCAGCGGCAATCACCGCCCAAGCGCTTATTACGCGGCCGATTATTGCGCCTATCCGGTGACGAGCTCCGAAGCCGAGACCGCCCGCGCCAGCATCGGCGTCGTCGGCCTACGCGGCCAACAATCTGGAGGGTGATCCCTGATCATCTCCTTTGGCGGCCATCACTCCGGTGGCTCCTCGCATCTGGAGGGCTGAGGGCCGTCCTTATGGGTCCTGTCATACTTCCGATACAGGATGTCGGCTTGTCATCAAAGCATCGCCCGGCACATTCGATCTGCAATCGCCGCAGCCTTTTGCGGGCTGAGCCCCCTACCCACGCCGCGCATCTCCGGGATATAGCTGTCCTCGATATAATCCGAGAATTTCGTGATCTTGCTCTCGAACTTCAGCTTCACCTTGCCGGTGGCGCCGTGGCGCTGCTTGGCGATGATCTGCTTTCGACAGCCCGTAGGCTCGCTCCATGTCGCGCGCCCACGCCTCATGAGCTTCGAAGGTCTTGGCATCGTCGCCTTCGACCGGCCGCTTCGGCTCCCTTGACGCCACATAATATTCCTCGCGGTAGACGAAGAGCACGATGTCGGCGTCCTGCTCGATCGATCCGGATTCGCGAAGATCGGACAGCTGCGGGCGCTTGTCCTCGCGCTGCTCGACCGCGCGGCTGAGCTGGGACAGGGCCAGCACGGGAACGTTCAGCTCCTTGGCCAGCGTCTTCAGGCCGCGGCTGATCTCCGAGATTTCCTGGACGCGGTTGCCGTCGCTCGATTTGCCGCTGCCCTGGAGCAGCTGGAGATAGTCGATGACGATGAAGCCGATGCCGCGCTGACGCTTGAGCCGACGCGCGCGGGTGCGGAGCGCGGCGATGGTCAGGCCGGGCGTGTCGTCGATATAGAGCGGCAGGCTTTCAAGCTCGCCGGCGGCGCGGGCGAGATTGCGGAAATCCTGCTGGCTGATCTTGCCCATGCGCAAATTTTCGGAGCTGATGCCCGACTGCTCGGAAAGGATGCGGGTGGCGAGCTGGTCGGCCGACATTTCCAGGCTGAAGAAGGCAACCGCCGCGCCCGCGGATTTCTCCTGCGCGATGCCGTCCTCGAGGTCGCGCACCAGCCGCTGGGCGGCGTTGAAGGCGATGTTGGTGGCGAGCGACGTCTTGCCCATGCCGGGACGGCCGGCGAGAATCAGAAGGTCCGAGTGATGCAGACCGCCGGTCTTGGCGTTGACGCTGTCGAGGCCGGTCGTGACGCCGGAGAGGCCGCCGCCGGTGTTGAGCGCCTTCTCCGCCATCTGCACGGCCATTCGGGCGGCCTGGGCGAAGCTTTTGACCGATCCCTCGCCGCCGCCTTCCTCGGCGACCCGATAGAGCGCGCTCTCCGCCGCCTCGATCTGGCCCTTGGGATCGACCTCGTCGCTCGTGTCGAGGGCGTTCTCGACCATCTCGCGGCCGACGCCGATCAATGCGCGGAGCAGCGCGAGATCATAGACCTGCTCGGCGAAATCGCGGGCGCCGATGATCGCGGCGCCGCTGCCGGTGAGTTGGGCGAGATAGGCCGGCCCGCCAAGCTCCTTCATCTCCTCGTCGGCCTCGAACAGCGGACGGAGCGTGACCGGCGAGGCGATCATGTTGCGATCGATGAGCTTCAGGATCTGCTCGTAGATGCGCCCGTGCAGCGGCTCGAAGAAATGATCGGGCCGGAGCTTCATCTGGATGTCTTCGGCAAGCCGGTTGTCGATCATCAGCGCGCCGAGCAGCGCCGCTTCCGCCTCGATATTCTGCGGGAGCGAAGGGGTTTCGACGGGCTGCGCGTCGGCAAGTCTGATGATGTCGGCCATGCCCGCATCCTACGCGGGAAGCTGGTTAACGCATAGCTCCGCTTCCAACTTTTCGGTGGCGGCTTGTGTGGACGGGATGTGGATAAGGCGGCTAACAGCCCGGCATGGCGGAGCCGCGCATCATCGACATCGAGCTTGACGACCGGACCATCCTCCGGCGCAACGACGATGTCGAACAGGAGCGGAAGATCGCGATTTTCGACCTGCTCGAAGGCAATCATTTCGATCCGGCCGGCCACAACGGGCCGTTCCGGATCCTGCTTCGGGTGGAGGACAACCGCCTCGCGATCGACATCAAGGACGAGGCGGGAAAGCCGCTCGACACCATCCGGCTCGGTCTTGCCCGCTTCCGCCGGCCGATCCGCGATTATTTCGCCATCTGCGACAGCTATTACAAGGCGGTCCGTTCGGACACGCCGCACCGGATCGAGAGCGTCGACATGGCCCGGCGCGCCGTTCACAACGAAGCCGCCGAGCTCCTCAAGGAATGCCTGGACGGAAAGATCGAGCTCGATTTCGATACGGCGCGCCGTCTCTTCACTTTGATCTGCGTGCTGCACATACGATGATGCGGGGGACGCGGCTGTGGCTGCTGCTGCTCGTCCTTGTGGCCTCGTCGGCGGCTGCCGCATGGTTCCTCCCGGGACGTTGGACGCCGGCAAGAAGCAAATACCCCGTGCAGGGCATCGACGTATCGCATCACCAGGGAGCGATCGATTGGGGCGCGCTCCCGCATCAGGGAGTGGATTTCGCCTATATCAAAGCCAGCGAAGGCGGCGATCATCGGGACCGGCTGTTTGCCGCAAATTGGAAGGCCGCCGCCGCCGCGGGCATCGAACGGGGCCCTTATCATTTCTTCACGCTCTGCCGCTCGGGCGCGGAGCAGGCCGCGAACTTCATCGCCGCCGTCCCGCTCGATCCGGCGGCGCTCGCTCCGGCCGTTGACCTCGAGCATCTCGGCAATTGTTCGCGGCGCCTCTCGCGCGCAGCCTTTCACACAGAGCTCGCCACGTTCATCCAGCTGGTCGAGGCGCATTTCCGCAAGCCCGTCCTGCTCTACCTCACGGAAGAGTTTGACCGCGCCTATGAGGTGAGCACGCACGTGCAGCGGCCGCTCTGGCTTCGAAGCCTCGTGCTGCCGCCGGACTTCGGAGCGAAGCCCTGGCACCTCTGGCAAGTCTCGAACTTCCGCCGTCTTCGGGGCATCGAGGGGCGCGTCGATTGGAACGTGCAGCGGCCCTGACTTAGAGCACCTCCCGAAAAACATGGCTGCGGCCTGCCGGGCAAGCTGCACCTGCTGATTCCGCCTTGCCGGGAAGGCGCTAGCCGCTGAAGTGTCGAGCTTCACCAACGCCCGATCGGACCCTGGGCAGACACGCTTGCCCTTCGCTGTGATTCCCGCGAAAGCGCGCAAAGGACGGGAGGCAAGTCGTTCATGAGCATCATGTCGGACAAATGGATTCGCGCCCAGGCGCTCCAGAACGGGATGATCGAGCCGTTCGAGGACCGGCAGAGGCGCGAGGGGGTGATCAGCTACGGCCTGTCGAGCTACGGCTACGATGCGCGCGTGTCCGACGACTTCAAGATCTTCACCAATGTCGACAATGCCATCGTCGATCCCAAGGACTTCAAGTCCAACAGCTTCGTCGACCGAAAGACCGACGTGTGCATCATTCCGCCCAACAGCTTCGCGCTTGCCCATACGGTCGAATATTTCCGGGTTCCGCGCGACGTGCTCGTCATCTGCCTCGGCAAATCCACTTATGCGCGCTGCGGCATCATCGTGAACGTGACTCCTCTGGAGCCCGGCTGGGAAGGGCATGTGACCCTGGAATTTTCGAACACCACCCCCCTCCCCGCCCGCATCTATGCCAACGAAGGCGCCTGCCAGTTCCTGTTCCTGCAGGGCAACGAGCCTTGCGAGGTCAGCTACGCCGACCGCGCCGGCAAATATATGGGCCAGCGCGGAGTGACGCTGCCGAAGCTTTAGGGTCCGGACCCTTGCCTTCGCGCATGGCACTTCGCATCGGCCCAGCCGTTCTGCGTTGGACTAGGCTTCAAAGAGGTGGATCGTGGACACCAGGCGCGTGATCGAGGGCGCTGCGGCAGGCGCCGCCGCAGGGTTGGCCGCCTCATGGGTGATGTCGCAGTTCCACAATCGGTGGAAAGCCGCATCCAATGAGGGGCAGGACGACGATGAGCCCAACACCGTCAAGGTGGCCGACGTCTTGGCGGAGGCAAGTGTGGGCGAGCCGGTGCCGGAGGAATATCGCAAGCCCGCCGGAACCGCGGTGCATTACGGGTTCGGCGCATTTCTCGGAGCGGTCTACGGAGCCGCGGTGGAGCTTCGCCCCGCGACGGGCGCCGGGTTCGGGACCGCCTACGGCGCGGCGGTGTCTTTGTTCGCGGACGAAATGGCCATGCCGGCGCTCGGCTTCACACCGCCTGCTCCCGACGTCCCGGCTTCGGTGCATCTTCGCGGTTTCGTCTCGCACCTGGTGTTCGGCGCCGCCCTCGAAGGCGCGCGGAGGCTCCTGATATCGGCTATTCGCGAGCGGCCCGGCTCGCTTCAGCTGCCGAGGATCTTCTCCACCCAGGCGGCATAAGCATTGATGAAGCGCTGCATCGCCTTCCGCGTCGCCTCGTTCTTGGTCTCCGGGGCGAGCTTTGGCCTGGCCGTCGTGCGGTTGAGCGAGCCGGTGCGGAGGCTTCCGACGATCAAGGCGATGTTTCGAGTCATGGTCTCTCCTCGTTCATCGCGCCGCCGCTTGTGCCGGCGGTTCCCGGTCCAGGCTGAGCGCGCCGGGGCCGGCAGCGGCGATATAGAGGAAGACGAAGCAGTAGAGGATTGCCAGCTCGCCGCCATTGAGGATCGGCAAGAAGCCGGACGGCGCGTGGAACATCCAGTAAGCGACCGCCATTTGGCCGGCCGCGATGAAAGCCGCCGGGCGGGTGAAAAGGCCGAGCAGGATGAGCGTGCCGGTGACGAGCTCGATGATCGCCCCCGCACCCATGAGGCCGAACAGCGGCACCTGCCCCGGCTGCGCCCCGGCAGGGGAACCGAACAATTTGACGAGGCCGTGGGCCAGAAAAAGCAGTCCGGCGAAGACGCGCAGAAGCGCCAGAAGGTGCGGCGAATAGCGCGGCAGCGAATTGAAGTAGCTCATGCTGTTTTCCCCTGATGAGGAGATGAGATGGCACCAACGCCAGTGTTCGAGAAGTCGGAATGGCGGAAACGGGCGTTGCGGGAACCGCAGCGCAACGCGCTCAGGATGCGAGCCGCGACGATCTGGTGCAGATCTCCGGCCAGCGGGCCGCCGTCTCCAGCATCCAGGGGACGAGATCGCCGGGCGCCATCGGCTTGGCGATGAAAAAGCCTTGAACCTCGTCGCATCCGAGCTCGCCGAGCAGCTTCAGTGTCTCCGCGTCTTCGACGCCCTCGGCGACGGCGATCAGGCCGAGCGCGTGGGCAAGATCGATGACCGATTTGACGATCAGCCGCAGATCCTCCGCGGTGGCGAGGTCCCGGATGAAATGCTGATCGATCTTGAGCTCGGTGAAGGGAAGCTGCCGAAGCTGAAGGAGCGAGGAGAAGCCGGTGCCGAAATCGTCCAGCGCCACTTTGATGCCCTTGATGCGGAAACGCGTCAGCGTGTCGAGCAGCCGGATCACATGCTGCGTCGCACTTTCGGTGAGTTCAACCGTGACCTGATCGGGCGGAACCCCTTCCAGGTGGCACAGCCGCTGCAGGAAGTCGGGAAACTCCAGATCCCGCAGGCTGACCGCCGAGACATTGACGGCGATCCCGATCGTGACGCCCTGATCGCGCCAGGCCACCCATTGCCGAAGCGCGCTGCGAAGCGCCCAGCCGGTCAGCGCGTCGATGATGCCGGCCCGTTCGGCGATCGGGATGAAGAGCGACGGCTCGACCGGCTCGCCCTCGCCACGATCCCAGCGGGCCAGCGCTTCGACGCTGCCGACGCAGCCGGTGCGAAGCGAAAGCTTGGGCTGGTAGGCAAGGCGGAGCTCCTCGCGCTCCACGGCGAGCTGGAGCGCCGTGGCGAGCGCATTCTCGCTTTCGGTGAGCGGCGTCATGCGGGGCTCGGGCGCTTGATCTGATCGAGAAGGTCGAGCAATTCCTGCAGCCGCACCGGCTTCTCGAGCGGCCCCACCATGTTGAGGCCGAGCGCACTGCCGAGCCGCATCGAAGAATCGAGCACGCGGCGATCGAAGCCGCTGATGATGATCACCGGCGCGGTGCACTTCTCTTCCGCCAGGAAGCGCAGCAATTCGACCCCGTCCACCTGCGGCATGCCAAGGTCCAGCGCGACGGCTTCAGGCTTCAGGTCGCGATATTTCTGCATGAAAGGATCGGCGCTCATCGTCACATGAGCCGTGAACCCGCCGGTTTCCGCGGCATGCGCGATGAAGCGGCCGAAGGCCGGCTCATCGTCGATCAACAACAGATGCCGCGCGCTCATCTTTCCCGTTCTTTCAGGGTGGATGCCCCCTTTAGGCATCCGCCATTAGCAGAATGTAAAGCGGCGACATCGGGCGTTCCGGGCAGGGCCTGATTAACCGTTCCAAAGCGGAACGGCGGGATCGCCCATCCGTTTCCTCAAAGCCATGCCGGCTCACCGGAAAATCGCAGGAGCATCCTATGAAAATCGCTGAGATCATGTCTTCCGACGTCCAGCTCATAACCCCCGACCGGCCGATCCAGGAAGCGGCGCGCCTGATGGTCAGCGCCGATACCGGAGCGCTTCCCGTCGGTGACGGCGAGCGGCTGATCGGAATGGTGACCGATCGCGACATCACCGTCCGCGCCGTCGCCGAGGGCCGCGGCGGAGACGCCGGTACGCGAGGTGATGAGTGAGAAGCTGCTCTTGCCTGGGACGATCAGGATGTCGAAGACGTCGCCATCCAGATGAGCGATGCGCAGGTCCGCCGCATGCCGGTGCTGAGCCGCGAGGGCGAGCGGCTGGTCGGCATCGTCTCGATCGGCGATCTTGCCACCCAGGGCGACAGCGAGGCAGCCGAGACGGCGCTGAGCGGCGTCTCCGAGCCCGGCGGCGAGCACAACCAGTCGCAGGAAAGTTAGGGCTCCCGCGCCACCTCTCCGCCTCCATCGCCGTCCCCGCGGCAGGAAGGCGGAGAGGGCGTCATCGTTGCCAAATTCCCAGTAAGACCGAGATTCACATTGCGCGCTGGTTCAGGCTGAAATGATCTTGGGTCATCGGCCCAGCATTCCAAACAGGCCCGCAAGCACCGGATCGCCGATAGAGGATGGGTCGGCCCTGATTGCCGCTTCCTCGCGGCCGATTGCCCGGTAGATGGCGTCGGCGCTCCGGCCCGCAACATGGCTCTGCAGCCCTGTGAAGTCGATGCCGGTGGCCACTTGCAGCGCGCGGCTGACGATGCCGTTGTCGAGCATTCGCAGCGCATTGCCGACGCCCGGAAAGATCGTGTCTACGATGGCATTACCCATGCTGCGCTGGAGATAACCGGTCGCTGCGGTGGGACCGCCGCGCACCAGCGACACGGCGTCGGCGACCGTCATGGTGCGGATCGTATCGTAGACGACTGGGGCTGCCGCCTCCGCCGCCCGCGAAGCCGCATTGTTCACCAGCCTCAGCAACCGGTCCTGCACCAGACCCACCCCGAGCAGCCCCGACAGCGCATTCGCTACCGCATTGCCACCAAGCTGCGGCGGGACGGGTATCCGGGTGAGTTCGTCCGCGAAAATCCGTTATCCTGCAGCAGGCGCGAAAAGGCACGTTGGGACGAGATGGTGAGCAGCCGTCTGATGGCGTCTTCGAAGCCGAAGCCGCCGAGGCCGGTGGCGCATCCGGGCAAGGCGAGGAGCGGAAGGAAAGGCCGGCGCCGATCAGCGCACGGCGAGTGAAGGAAGGGTCCACACGCTTGACTCCTTATAACAGGGCCGAAACCATCAGGCGCAACGCGCCTCGCCTCGGGCCGTTCAATTCTCGGGGGCGTCATTGTCTTTGGCTGCCGAGACTCGATCTAGCGGCGGATGAACCGCGTTCGAGTCCTCCTCCTCAATGCCGCGCTTGGGCCGCTCGATTATCGGGTGCCGCAGGGGATGCAGGCCGTGGCGGGTTCGATCGTGGTCGCCCCGCTCGGGCCGCGGCAGGAGACCGGCGTCGTCTGGGATGCCGAGCGGCTGGAAACGCAGGAGGTCGGCGACAACCGGCTCCGCCCGCTCCTCCAGGTCCACGATGTGCCGCCGCTCGCCGAGCCGCTCCGCCGCCTGATCGACTGGACGTCGGATTATTATCTGGCGCCGATCGGCGCCGTTCTCAGGATGACCCTTCCCTCGTCGAGCGCGCTGGACGGCGCCCGCACCGTCACGGAATATCGGGCTAACGGGCGCGTGCCCGAGCGGCTGACGCCGCAGCGGCAGCAGGCGCTCGACCGGATCGGCGAGCGGCAGGGACTGGTGCGGGAACTCGCCCTGGCCGGTGACGTCTCCGACGGCGTGATCCGCGGACTGGTGAAGGCGGGCGCGATCGAGGCCGTCGAGGTCTCCGTCGACGACCCCTTCCCCCGCCCGGATCCCGACTATCACCCGCCCCGCCTCGAAGGCGCCCAGCGCGCGGCCGCACGCGAGTTCGTCACGGCGGTCCAGGCGGCGCGAATTCGCGCCCTTCCTGCTCCACGGCGTCACCGGATCGGGCAAGACGGAAGTATATTTCGAAGCCGTCGCCGAGGCGATCCGAATGGGCCGACAGACGCTCGTCCTGCTCCCGGAAATCGCGCTCACCGAGCCGTTCCTGAAGCGCTTCACCAGCCGCTTCGGATGCGAACCCGTCGCCTGGCATTCGGGCCTTCGCCAATCCCAGCGCCGCCGCGCCTGGCGCGCGATTGCTTGCGGTGATGCAAGGGTGGTGGTCGGCGCCCGCTCCGCACTGTTCCTCCCCTACCGAGACCTCGGCCTGATTGTCGTCGATGAAGCCCACGAGACCAGCTTCAAGCAGGAGGAAGGCGTCCAATATCACGCCCGCGACGTGGCGGTGATGCGCGCCAAGCTCGAAAAGGTGCCGGCGATCCTCGCCTCGGCGACGCCCGCGATCGAAACGCGCCACATGGCCGAGATCGGCGTCTACAAGGAGATGAAGCTGCCGGACCGGTTCGGGGTGGCCGAGATGCCCGACATCGCGGCCATCGACCTTATCCAGGACCCGCCGCCGCGCGGCGCTGGCTTGCCCCTACCCTGGTCCGCGAGCTCGAAGCGAACCTGGAACGCGGCGAACAGTCGCTGCTGTTCCTCAACCGCCGCGGCTACGCCCCGCTCACCCTCTGCCGTGCCTGCGGGCACCGCTTCCAGTGCCCGAACTGCACCGCCTGGATGGTCGAGCATCGGCTGGTGAGCCGCCTCGCCTGCCATCATTGCGGCCATATGATGCCGCCGCCGCGCGCCTGCCCCGAATGCCAGGAAGTGGACAGCCTGGTGCCGGTCGGCCCCGGCGTCGAGCGCATCGCCGACGAGGTCCAGGCGCTTTTCCCGGACGCGCGCACGGCGATCGTCACCTCGGACACCATCTGGTCGCCCGCCAAGGCGGCAGAATTCGTCGGCCGCATGGAAGCGGGCGCGATCGACATCGTCGTCGGGACGCAGCTCGTCACCAAGGGCTATCATTTCCCGAACCTCACCTTGGTCGGGGTGGTCGACGCGGATCTCGGCCTTTCCGGCGGCGACCTTCGCGCCGCCGAGCGCAGCTTCCAGCAGATCAGCCAGGTCTCCGGCCGCGCCGGCCGCGGCGAGAAGCCGGGCCGCGTCCTTGTCCAGACGCACGAGCCCGCCGCTCCCGTCATTGCCGCGCTCGTCAGCGGCGATGCCGAAGGCTTTTACGAAGCCGAGACCGAGGCCCGGCACGAGGCCGCCATGCCGCCCTTCGGCCGGCTCGCCGGCATCATCGTCTCATCGGAGGATCTCGGGCAAGCGGCCGAGGCGGCGCCGCTCATCGGCCGCACGGCGCCGCGCGTCGAGAACATGGCCGTCTTCGGCCCCGCCCCCGCTCCGCTCGCGATGCTCCGCGGCCGCCACCGCCAGCGGCTCCTCGTCCACGCCTCCCGCTCGCTGCCCGTCCAGGACATCATCCGCGACTGGCTCGGCAAGCTCGACTGGCCGCGCGGCGTGCGGGTGGCGGTGGACGTCGATCCTTATTCCTTTTTGTACCCCGGAGACACGTATCCGTCTGATATTCATCAAATTCCCTGATCGTGTTGGGTCGGTGGGGCTGATGGGTCGCTGGTTGCTCGCTTTCTTTCTCGCCTGGGCGGCTGCCGGGCCAGCGCAGGCGGCCTGGCGCGAGGTCAGCACCGATCATTTCGTCATCTATTCCGAGCAAAGCGCCGGCGCTCAAGGAGTTCGCAATCCGGCTCGAGCGTTACGACAAGGCGATGCGCCTGCTACGAAACATGCCCGACGAGCCGATCGGGGACGCCAACCGATTGACGATCTACGTCGTGCGGGATCTGGGCGCGGTGCGGAAGCTCCATGGTTCAGGCGGCTCCAAAAGTGGTTACGGCATTGCAGGCTTCTATATCCCCCGCGCGGAAGGCTCCGTGGCGATCACGCCGCGCGCACCGCTGGCGGCAACGATAAGTTCGATCTCGATGCGGAAACGGTGCTGCTGCACGAATATGCGCACCACTTCATGATGCAGAATTTTCCCGGCGCCTTTCCCGCTCTGGTTCATCGAGGGCTTCGCCGAGTTTCATTCGACTGCAAAATTCGAGGCCGACGGCGCTGTCGGGATCGGCGCGCCGGCCCTGCACCGCGCTTACGGTCTCGTTTTGGGTGACAAGCTGCCCATCGAGAAAATGATGGCCAATGACGGAAGTCAGCTCACCGCCGCGCACGGTCTCTTACGGGCGCGGCTGGCTGCTCACCCATTCCTGACCTTCGAGCCGTCGCGCAAGGGGCAGCTCACAACCTATATCGCTAAGCTGAATGAGGGCCTGGGCGGCCTGGATGCAGCAAAGGCGGCGTTTGGCGACCTGAAGCAGCTCGACAAGGATCTTGACCGCTATCTGATGCGCTCACGGATGAGTTATTGGCGGCTTCCGCCCGCCAAGTTCGCGTCGGCGAGATCAAGGTTCCGCATCTCGTCTCCAGCCGAAAACGCCGTGATGGAGCTGAAGATCCGCTCGCGCCGCGGCGTCGACGAGGCTCAAGCCAAAAGCTGCTTGCCGCTCGTTCGACGGGCTGCCGCGCAATTTCCGAAGGACCCCTTCGCGCAGGCGACGCTGGCGGAGGCGGAATATGATGCAGGCTATTTCGCCGAGGCCGAAGCGGCCGCCGACCGTGCGCTCGCGGCCAACCCGAAATCGTCGACGCGCTCATCTACAAGGCGCGGGCCCGGATGAACGCGGCCGTGAACAGCCAAGTCACGGACAATGCGCCAGTGGAATACGATCCGCAAGGTGATCGTCGCAGCCAACCAGGCCGATCCGGACGATCCCGAACCCCTTATCCTCTTCTACCGGAGCTTCATCGCCCAAGGCATCGCGCCGACGAAGAACGCCGTCCAGGGACTGGTCACCGCCTCTGACGCCGCTCCCCAGGACAAGGGGTTGCGGATGATGGTGGCCATGCAGATGTTGAAGGACGGAAAGGTCGCCGACGCGCGCAACGCGCTGAGGCCGATCGCCTTCGATCCTCATGGCGGTGAAATGGGCGAGGCCGCCGGCGCTGATCCTCGCGAAACTGGAATGCCGGCGGGCCAAGGCCGCGCTGGAAGGCTCCTCCAGCCGCCGCGCGAGAACAAAAGCGACGAGGACCCTGAAGCTGACTCATCAGCGTTTCTTCGGCCTCTTCCAGCTCAGCAGCGCGCTTGCGATCCAGCCCGTAGGCGTAGCCGCCGAGCGAGCCGTCGCCGCGGCGGGCGCGGTGGCAGGGGATGAGCATGGCGATCTTGTTCGCCCCGCAGCGCGGTGCCCGCCGCCCTCGCCGCGCCGGGCTTGCCCGCCCGCGCCGCAAGCGCCGCATAGCTGAGGCTCTCCCCGGCGGGATGCGGGAAAGCTCGCGCCACACCGCCTCCTGGAAGGCGGTCCCGCGACGTCGAGCGGCAGGTCGTGCGCTCGCCCGGCCCATTCACCGCCGCGACGGTGCGCCTGACGAGATCGGCCATGATCTCGGCGCCCTCCTCGATCCGCGCGTCAGGAAAGCGCCGGCGAGGTCCTCCTCGCCTTCGTCGAAGGACAAGCGGCAGATGCCCTTGTCGGTCGCCGCCACCAGCATGGTGCCGAGATCGGTGCTGGCCTCCGCCCAGCGGATCGTCTCACCCCGACCGCCGTCACGCCGGGTGGAGGGTCATGCCGAGCCGCGCCTTGGCGTCGGCGTAGAAGCGCCCCGGCCCGGAATAGCCCGCGTCGTATATCGCGTCGGTCACTCTTCCATTCCTTTCAAGGCTCATCGCCATGCTCTTCGCGCGCTTCGCGCGAGCATATTCGGCAGGCGTTACGCCGGTCGCGCGCTTGAACAGCCGGTGGAAATGGTGCGGCGAATAACCGGCAGCTTCGGCCAGCTTCTCCAGCGAGACCGGCTCCTCGACCCGCTCGATCAATGCCAGCGCCCTTTCCATCGCCGCCGCCTCCCGCGTCACCTCGTCCGGCCTGCAACGCAGGCACGGGCGCAGCCCGGCCGCCGCGGCTGCGGTTGCGGAGGCGAAGAAGCGGACATTCTCCTGCCTTGGGTGGCGCGCCGCGCAAGAGGGGCCGGCAATAGATGCCGGTCGTCAGCACGCC
>JAUJOJ010000030.1 GCA_030447665.1 Allosphingosinicella sp.
CGCGCCGCCGCTACGATGTGGATTTCGAGGTGGTGACCGGGATCATGCACCGTCCGCAGCCGGACCGTACGGTCAGCCAGCTCGCAAGGGCAGCAGCCGCGCGCAGCGCGTTCGAGCTGGCCGCGCTCGCACCTTTGGTGACGGTGAGCGGATCGCTCCTCATCGGCCTGGCGCTGGCCGAGGAGGAGATCAGCCTTGAGACCGGTTGGTCCGCGGCCACGCTCGACGAGCAGTGGCAGCTCGAGCAATGGGGCGCCGACGCCGAAGCAGAAAAGGCGCTCGACGCCCGCCGCCAGGATTTCGAAGCCGGCTACCGTCTCCTCGAGCTGCTTTAGACGCTCGTAGGAGGGGCCGCTGGAGCCGCGGTCGCCAAATGGGTGCGCGGCAGCAGCTTGAGGATGATCAGCCCGGCAACGCCGAGCGAAACTGTATCGGCGACGAACAGGTAGATCGCATGGCCCCAATCGTGGTGAAACCAGATCGGCTCGCCAAGCCGCATGAAAATCGTTGCGCCGAGCGTTCCCAGGATCAGCAGCTTTACCCGCTCGGCAAAGCTCGCGACGTAGCGCGATAGGATGTAGAGCCCGACCGCCATCAGGAACGTGACGACGAGCAGGTGGATGAAGCCGCCGATCATGGTGGCAGGATTGCCGATCGCGAAGCCGGAGCTGTTGTAGTGAATGGTGGCGATCGGGCCGCGGCCGTAAAGCGTCGTTTGCCCGGCGGTGGCGTCGGACGGTACTGCGTAAGTGGCGGTCCCGGGCAGGTTTTGCGCAAGCGCGGTTTGCACGGCGGCGGCCTGCGGGTCGGCCAGGCTCTTGGTCCCGATGCCGGCGAGCGGCGTTGCGAAGAAGATGAAGCCCAGGATGAACATGGCGACCGCTGCCACGACCGCGCCGATAAGTGCTCGTCCGATCATCTTTCGCCCCCTGTTGTTTGCCCTGAACCTACTCCTGATTCGCTTCTGGCGCAAAAGGCTCAGCCGATCAGGCTCCGCACGAAATCGTGGAGGAAGATGCGGCGGGTGGCCTTCAGCCGCTCAGCCTTCAGCACGGTGTGAACGAGCTTGCGGCAATGCTCGGCATTGTCGTTGATGAACACATAATCATATTCGGCCCAATGGCTGATCTCGGCCGCTGCCCGCGCCATCCGCCCGGCGATCACCTGGTCGCTGTCGGTCTTGCGGGTGCGCAGGCGCCGCTCCAGCTCCTCCATGGACGGCGGCAGGATGAACACCCGGACGATGTCGGGATCGACCTGCTTCAGCTGCTGCGTGCCCTGCCAGTCGATGTCGAGCAGCACGTCGCGCCCGCTCTCGATCTGCTTGATGACCTCGCTCTTGAGCGTACCGTAGCGGTGGCCGAACACATGCGCCCATTCGAGGAAGCGCCCGTCGCGCACCATCTGCTCGAAATCCTCGTTCGAGACGAAATGATAGTCCTCCCCGTCCACTTCGCCCGGCCGGATCGGCCGGGTCGTGGCGGAGACGGACAGGCCGATCCCGTCGTCCGCATCGAGGATCATCTTGGCGATCGTCGACTTGCCGGCGCCGCTGGGGCTGGACAGGACGAAAAGAAGTCCGCGCCGCTTGAGGGGATTGACCGTCGCCATGGGCGCTACTGGCGTGCGGCCCCGCTATCCGTCAAGAGAGGTTGAGGAGTGACGGGGCGGAGAAGAGGCCGATGCCGGTCCATGTGGCGCTCCTCCGCGGCATCAATGTCGGCGGAGGGAACAAGATCGCGATGACGGAGCTGCGCGCGCTGGCGGACGAGCTCGGCTGGGAGCGCGCCGAAACCTATATCCAGAGCGGAAACCTCGTCTTCGAAGCGGCCGACGAGCGTACCGAGCTGGAGATGGCTCTCGAGGCCGGCATCCGGCGCCGCTTCGGCCTCGACATCCCGGCGATCGTCCGAGCGGCGGACGAATGGCCGGCTCTTGTCGCGGCCGATCCCTTTCCCGAGGCGGCCGAGGCCGAGCCCAACCGGCTGATGCTTCTGCTCTCGAAGCGGCCGCCCGGCCCCGAAGCGGCCGCCGCCCTTCAGGAGCGGGCGCGGGACGGGGAGCGTGTCGCGGTCGCCGCTGGCGCGCTGTGGATCCACTATGCCGGCGGCGCGGGCACGTCGAAGCTCACGCCCGCTTTGATCGACCGGCTCGTCGGCTCCCCCGCCACCGCCCGCAACTGGCGCACGGTGCTGAAGCTCCAGGAGATGCTCGGCCGGTGATGCCGCCCGTGATGCCGCCGACAACCAGCGCGTCAGGCGCCGCCGATGCCCTCGATCACCTTGCCGGTGCCCTCGCAGACCAAGCAGGGCTTGCCGTCATGCTCGCCCGTGCCGTTGCAATGGCGGCAGAGATTCTCGCCCGTGCCTGGCGTCCCGGGGGCGGCTTCGTCCCCCGGTGCCATATCCGCAGGTCCGCCCGCCATTTAGCGCGGCCACTGCCGGACCATGCCGAGGTGCCGGGTGACGATCGGAACCGCTCCGCCCGCGACCACCCGCAGCGCCGGAGTGTCGCCGCGCGCCGCATAATTGCTGTGGAGCGCCACCGCCTGCTGGTGCGCCATCAGCTGCTGGCGGCCATATTCCCGATCGAAGTCCGCGCCCGAACGGGACTGGAGCCGTGCCAGCATGTCGGCATGCATCGGCAGGAGCCGCGGCGTCATCGGCGGCAGGCCGGCCGCGCTGGCCGCGGCCATCAGCTGCTGCGAGGTGTTGGTATGATCGGTGATCATCATCTGCGCGAAGCTCCGCATCGCGGGATTCTGCGCGCGCGACGAGGCCATTTGCGAGGACTGGATCTCGTACATGTCGCTGGAGGCCGCCATTTCGACATAAGCGGTCCTGTTCTCGGGCGTCATGTCGCCGGACATGCCGGCCGCCATCGAGCCCCTGGTACCGGCCGAGCCGTCGTCGCCCATCATCGTCGAACAGCCGGCGAGCAGCATGCCTGATGCGGCCGCTGCGAAAACAATCTTGCGCATCCCTACCTCCTGATTGTGGAATAGAAGGCAAACAGGCGTGCCGAGGCGCTTGTTCCGGCGGGTGGCCACGATCCTGATTTGAATTAGTAAATTCGCTGACCGCCCGGTCAGCAGCCAACGATCAGCCGGGCAGGCGCGCCAGCGGCATGGTGAGGCAATGCATTCCGCCGCCGCAACGCGTGAACTGGTCGATCTCAACGCGGATCACGCTGTAGCCGAGCTGCTCCAGCTCCGCATTCACCCGCTCGTTGTCCGCCGGCGAGAACAGCCGCCCGCCGCCGAGGCTGAACAGATTGGAGCCGAGCTTCTGCACCTCGTCATAGCGCGAGGGGACGATGCCGATCCCGAGCGCCTGCAGCTCGGTCAGGAAATCGGCCTCCAGCCCCTCCACGGCAGCGACGGCGCGGCCCCGGTCGAGCATCGTGAATTGCGTGTCGAAGTGGAGGAAGCGGGGATCGAAGCCGGTGAGGATCGCCCTCCAGCCCCGCTCCTCGAAGATCCTTGCCAACGCTTCGGCTCCGGCCCGGTCGGTGCGCTCGCCCGAACAGCCGATGACGATCAATCCCGGCCGAAGCAGGCAGACGTCGCCGCCTTCGATCCTGCCCTCGCCGATCGTACCCAGCATCGGCACGCCCCAGGCCTCGGCCGCCCGGCGGACATGCGCCACTTCGGGCAGGCGGTGGCCGACGGCCGGCCGGAGCCCGACCAGCCCCCAGGGCGTCATCAACGTCGTGTCGCGGGTGAAGGAGAGGTCGGGCAGATCGGGCGCCGGCGGCACGAAGTGGCAGCGCACGCCCTCCGCACCCAGCGCCCCCACCAGCCTCGCATGCTGCTCGAGCGCGAGCTCCGGGCTGCAGGTGATGCCGTTGCGGTGGTTCTCGATGGACACCGCGTTGCACGGCACCATCTCAAGGTGCCGCGGTACGGAGAGCATCACGTCGGTCAGGCGGCCATATTCGGAGTCCACGCCCCAGCGGGGGTTCTCGCCGGCGTCGATCAGGCGATCGCCGCCCCCAATTTCGGTGGCTATGGAATCCAGGGGCATTGCATGTCTCGAAGTGCGCCGAGTGTTCGGCGGGTGCGGAAGAAGCCAACCAGCCGAAGCCGTTTCGGTTCCGAACGGAACCGCGCGGCTTCGCTGCTGGTTGGCCTCGATCCGATATAGGTGCTGGAGCGCGTCGATGAAGAGGCAAGCCGCCGTGATCAGATTGCTCGTAGGGCTTGGCCTCGCCGGCGCGGCCGGACCAGGAGAGGCAGCGGAGCTGTTCGGCGGCGTTTATTCCCACGATGTCGACACCGCGCTGACGAAGGGCGGCTTCGAGCGGGGGGTGGATTTCCTGATCGGCTGGCGCGGGGAGCGCATCGGAGCCTTGCGGGCCATCGGCGCGCCGGCGCCCCACGCCTTCATTTCGGTGAACAGTGCGGGCGGCACCAATTTCGCCGCAGCCGGCGTGAGCTGGACGATCGGACGCACGCTCTATCTTCGGCCGGGCGTCGGAATTGCCATTCACGATCGTCCGGGCCGCGCCGTCGCCGGCGATCGCCGCATCGACTTCGGATCGCGCATCCTGTTCGAGCCCGAGCTGGCCATCGGCTATCGGCTGAGCGACCGCGTCGCCCTCGAAGCGAGCTGGATCCATCTCAGCCACGCCCAGCTTTTCAGTCGCCAGAATCCGGGGATGGACAATTTCGGCGTGCGGCTGAACTATCGCTTCCGCTAACAGGAGTTGGACGGTGAAAGGACACTCCGTACTGCCGAATCATCTTCTCTCCGCCACGAGCCGTGCTAAGCTCGCGGGCATGAAAAGCCTGATCCTTGGCGCCCTCGCCCTGCTTATCGTCCCCGATGGCGCGGCCGAGGCCAAGCCGCGCGAGGCGCGCTGCCTGGTCAAGGCCGCCGGTGCACCCGACTATCGCGGCCCCTGCCGCTTCAACCCGGAGGAAAAGGGCTCCTTCACGATCGAGCCCGCCGGACGCCGCGCCTTTGGAACGGCGTCACCACCATCAGCGCCTCGATGGTCTCGCCCGGCGTCGCGGAGGTGCGTGGCCTCACCCGTGAGGGCATGAATTCGCGCTGGGGCGAGGCGCGCCGCTCGAAACGGGATCGCGCCTGCTGGGTCGGCTCCGACTTCTCGATCTGCGTCTATTAGAGCGGGATGAAATAGGCTCGAAGCGTCATTGCGGCGAGCGCCGCGACGAAGCCTGTCGCGAGCGACGCCGCAGGCGGCGTCGAACGGCAACCAGTGACGCCGACCATATCTCTGGATTGCTTCGCTGCGCTCGCAATGACGGCTGGGTCAAGCTGAACCCATCCCGCTCTCACTTCTCACCGGAGCCGCTGATCGAAGAACTTCACGATNAGTCGCCATGGGCGCTACTGGCGTGCGGCCCCGCTATCCGTCAAGAGAGGTTGAGGCAGTGACGGGGCGAGGAGAGGCAATGCGGGTTCATGTTGCGCTTCTTCGCGGCATCAATGTCGGCGGGGGAAACAAGATATCGATGACGGAGCTGCGCGCGCTGGCGGACGAGCTCGGCTGGGAGCGCGCTGAAACCTATATCCAGAGCGGCAACCTCCTCTTCGAAGCGGCCAACGAGCGCGCCGAGCTGGAGACGGCTCTCGAGACCGGCATCCGGCGCCGCTTCGGCCTCGACATTCCGGTGATCGTCCGGGGGGCGGACGAATGGGCGGTTCTTGTCGCGGCCAATCCCTTCTCCGAGGCCGCCGAGGCCGAGCCCAATCGGCTGATGCTCTTGCTCTCGAAGCAGCCGACCAGCGCCGAAGCGGCCGCCGCGCTTCAGGAACGGGCGCGCGACGGAGAGCGTGTCGCGGTCGCCGGCGGCGCGCTGCGGATCCACTATGCGGGCGGTGCCGGCAGGTCGAAGCTCACGCCCGCTTTGATCGACCGGCTCGTCGGCTCCGCCACCACCGCCCGCAACTGGCGCACGGTGCTGAAGCTCCAGGAGATGCTCGGCCGCTAATGCCGCCGGCTACCAGCGCCTCAGGCGCCGCCGATGCCCTCGATCACCTTGCCGGTGCCGTCGCAGACCGGGCAGGACTTGCCCTCATACTCGCCCGTGCCGTTGCACTGGCGGCAGAGATTTTCGCCCGTGCCCGGCGTCCCGGGGGCGGCTTCGTCGCCCGGCGCCATGTCTTCAGGTCCGCCCGCCATTTAACGCGGCCACTGCCGGACCATGTCGAGGTGCCGGGTGACGATCGGAACCGCAGCGCCCGCGACAACGCGCAGCGCGGGAGTGTCGCCGCGCGCGGCATAATTGCTGTGGAGCGCCACTGCCTCCTGGTGCGCCATTAGCTGCTGGCGGCCATATTCCCGATCGAAGTCGGCGCCCGAACGGGACTGGAGCCGTGCCAGCATGTCCGCATGCATCGGCAGGAGCCGCGGCGTCATCGGGGGCAGGCCGGCCGCGCTGGCTGCCGCCATCAGCTGCTGAGACGTGTTCGTATGATCGGTGATCATCATCTGCGCGAAGCTGCGCATCGCCGGGTTCTGAGCGCGCGATGAAGCCATTTGCGAGGACTGGATCTCGTACATGTCGCTCGACGCCGCCATTTCCACATAAGCGGTCCGGTTCTCGGGAGTCATGTCGCCGGGCATCCCTGCCGCCATCGAACCCCGGGTACCGGCCATGCCATCGTCGCCCATCATCGTCGAACAGCCGGCGAGCAGCATGCCTGAAGCGGCCGCTGCGAAAACCATCTTGCGCATCCCTTACCTCCTGATTGTGGAATGAAGGGAAAACAGGCGTGCCGAGGCGCTTGTTCCGGCGGGTGTCGCGATCCTGATTTGAGTTAGTAAATTCGCCAACCGGCCGGTCAGTCGGGCAGGCGCGCCAGCGGCATGGTGAGGCAATGCATCCCGCCGCCACAGCGCGTGAACTGGTCGATCTCCACGCGGATCACTCGGTAACCGAGCTGCTCCAGCTCCGCATTCACTCGCTCATTGTCCGCCGGCGAGAGCAGCCTGCCGCCGCCGAGGCTGAGCAGATTGGAGCCGAGCTTCTGCACCTCGTCGTAATGGGAGGGAACGATTTCGATGCCGAGTGCCTCCAGCTCCCCGAGGAAGTCGGCGGCCAAACCCTCCACGAAGGCAAGGGCGCGGCCCCGGTCGAGCATGGTGAGTTGCGTATCGAAGTGGAGGAAGCGGGGGTCGAAGCCGGTAAGGATCGCTCTCCAGCCCCGCGCCTCGAAGACCCTTGCCAAAGCTTGCGCTCCCACCCGGTCGGTGCGCTCGCCCGAACAGCCGATGACCACCACTCCCGGCCGAAGCAAGCAGATGTCTCCGCCTTCGACCCTGCCCTCGTCGATCGTTCCCAGCATCGGCACGCCCCAGGCCTCGGCCGCCCGGCGGACATGCGCCACTTCGGGCAGGCGGTGGCCGACCGCTGGCCGGAGCCCGATCAGCCCCCACGGCGTCATCAACGTCGTGTCGCGAGTGAAGGAAAGGTCGGGCAGATCGGGCAAGGGCGACACGAAATGGCAGCGTACGCCCTCCGCCTCGAACGCCCGCACCAGCCTCGCGTGCTGCTCAACAGCGACGTCCGGGCTGCAGGTGATCCCGTTTCGGTGGTTCTCGATGGAGACCGCGTTGCACGGCACGATCTCCAGATGCCGCGGCACGGAGAGCATCACGTCCGTCAGTCGGCCATATTCGGAGTCCACGCCCCAGCGGGCGCTCCCGCCGGCGTCAACGAGGTGGTCGCCAGCGCCAGTTTCGGCGGCTGCAAGGTCGAAGGCCATCATGTTTTCTCGAAATTCGCCGGCGTTCGGCAGGTGCGGAAGAAGCCAACCAGCAAAAGCCGTTTCGGTTCCGAACGGAACCGGGCGACTTGCGTGCTTGTTGAGGTGGATTCGATATAGGTGCCGGAGTGCGTTGATGAAGAGGCAAGCCCTTGTGATCAAACTGCTTGTGGGGCTTGGCCTCGCCGGCGCGGCTGGAGCAGGGGAGGCAGCGGAGCTGTTCGGTGGCCTTTATTCCCACGATGTCGACACCGTGCTGATGGGCGGCGGCTTGAGCGGGGCGTCGATTTCCAGATCGGCTGGCGCATGAGCGCATCGAGCCTCGCGGGCCACCGGGCGCCGGCGCCCCACGCCTTCATATCGGTGAACAGCGCGCGACACCAATTTTGCCGCAGCCGGTGTGAGCTGGAAGATCGGCCGCAAACCCTCTATCTTCGGCCGGGCGTCGGAATCGCCATTCACGATCGTCCGTCGCGTCGTCGTTGGCAACCAGCGCATCGACTTCGGATCGCGCATCCTGTTCGAGCCCGAGCTGGCCATCGGCTATCGGCTGAGCGACCGTGTCTCGCCCGAAGCGAGCTGGATCCACCTCGCCACGCCCAGCTTTTCGGTCGCCAAAATCCCGGGCTCGACAATTTCGGGGTCCGGATGAACTATTGCTTCCGCTGAGAGGAGTCGGGCGCGAAAGGACTGCTTCGAACTGCCGTAATCATCTTCTCCCGCTGCGGGCCGTGTTAGTCTTGTGGGCATGAAAAGCTTGATCCTTGGCGCCCTGGCGGTGCTTATCGTCCTCGGCGGCGCGGCCGAGGCTGGCCGCGCGAGGCGAGATGCTTGGTCGGCGGCAGCCGGTGCACCCGATTATCGCGGGCCGTGCCGCTTTACGCCGGAGGAAAGGGGCTCCTTCACGATCGAGCCCGCCGGACGCCGCGCTCGGGAACGGCGTCACCACCATCAGCGCCTGGATGGTCTCGCCCGGCGTCGCGGAGGTGCGTGGCCTCACTCGCGAGGGGATAAATTCGCGTTGGGGCGAGCGCGCGCCGCTCGAAGCGGGATCGCGCCTGCTGGCTCGGCCTGACTTCGATCTGCGTCTACTAGGCTCTTACCGGAGCCGCTGTTCGAAGAATTTCACGATCTCGGCGGTCGAGCGCACCTGGTTGGGAAAGCCGCGCCAGCCGTGGCCTTCATCGGGAAACAGCACATATTCGACCGGGATGTTGCGCGGCGCTTGAGCTCGGTGACGATCTGCTGGCCTCGACCAGCGGCACATTGCGTCGTTTGCGCCGTGGAGCACGATCAAGGGCGTCTTGATCCGATCGAGCTTGTGGATCGGCGACAAGGACTTCAGCATCTCTGCCTCCGTGGCCGGGTTGCCGTATTCGACCGTCGAAATTGCCGCCATCCACGGCTGGGTGTTCTTGAAGAAGGTATCGAAATTGACGACGCCGAACAGGTTCGCGCCGTGGGCGGCGAACATGTCGGGATATTCGGTGACTCCCGCCATGACCATGTAGCCGCCATAGGAGCCGCCCATGATGCCGAGCCGCTTCGGATCGGCGATGCCGGCGGAGATCAGATGATCGGTGGTGGCCTTGATGTCGCGGACCCCGTCCACCCGCTTGGCGCGACGGTCGAGATTTCGACGAACGTCTTGGTCGGTTGCCCGAGCCGCGGACATTGGGGGCGAAGACCGAGATGCCCTGCGCGACCAGCGCCTGCGTGATGTCGCTCATGCCGGGGCGCGATCGGCCCTCCGGCCTGCCATGATAGTTGAAGACGACCGGCCCGGGGCCGCTCGCGCTCGCCGGCCGGTAGAGCCAGCCCGACAGCGGCACGCCGTCATGCGCTCTGCAGGTGACCAGCGAGGTCGGGCGCACGAGCCTGGCGAGATCCACCCCGTCACGCGCGCTGCGGGTGCGCTGGGCGACGGCATTCCGCGGCACATCGATCGTGTAGATGATTTGGCTGGCCGGTTCGCGCCTGCGCCGCTGAAGGCGAGCGTGCGCCTGTCGGGAGAAATCGGCGCTGCCGATCAGATCGAATGGAAGCTTCGGGCCCGCCGAGAGGCCGTTCTTCTGTGTCCAGCCACTCCACCTCGCTTCGGCCGGCGACGTTCCAGACGAGCGCCGCACGGCTGCCGTCGCGGGAGAGAATGCCTTCCTCGGCCTCCGCGTCCGGGCGTTCGGCGAGGATGCGGATCGGGCCGGGCTTGCCCGCGCGGTCGAGCTTCTGATGACGCCGAAGGCAAGCATGTCGCGCCCGCTGTCTGATGCATATAGATGCGCCGGCCGTCCGGCGAACTGCCCCAGCCGTAGCCGCCGGTGCCTCGTGCGGGAGTCAGCAAGGTTTCTCCCGGCGCGCGTCCGAGGTCGACGAGGTAGAGTGTTGCTGTCGCCGCGGCTCACCAGCCGGGTGGCCACGGCCCAGCGGCCGTCGTTGCTGACGTCCAGGATGCCGTTGAGGTTCCTTGCGTTCCACCACCGGCATCGTCGCGCCGGTTGCTGGATCGATCAGCAGCGCGTCGAAACCCGAAGGGAATTTCGCGTTGGACGCGGCAAGGACATAACGGCCGTTTTCGGTCCAGCCGGCGAGCCTGTTATTATCCTGTCCGCCGGCGGTGAGCCGTTTACCCCGCTGCCGTCCGACTTCATCACATAAAGCTGGACGTTGAGCCCGCCGCCCGGCGCCACATCGTAAGCGAGCCAGTCGCTGGCCGGTGACCAGCTTACCGACTGGACAGGGATCCCGAAGGTTGGTGAGCTGCCCGGCTTCGCCTCCGAAGCGGGCATCACCCACACCTGCGGTATCCCGCTCGCGTTGGAGATAAAGGCGATCCGCTTGCCGTCCGGCGAGAAGCTGGGAGAGGTCGCGCTCCTGATCTTCGCGATCGCCTCCACGGTGCGGGCGACGTCCGGGGGCGCGCTTTGGCTCCATGCGGCCGTTCCGCAGAGGAGAAGAAAGGACGCGGCTAAAAGAGGGTGCTTGCGGCCATCGGCTCGGACTCCTGGGCGTCAAGGAAACGAGCCTATGCCTCGCCGGCAAGCGGCGCAACCGGGGCCGCTCAGCGCCTCAGCATCGCCTCAGGGCGCACGACCTGATCGAACGTGGCTTCGTCGACCAGGCGGAGCTCCAGCCCCGATCCTTCAGCGTCAGCCCCTGCTCGGGCATGCTTGGCGATCTTGGCGGCATTGTCGTAGCCGATCTCGGGTGCGAGCGCGGTCACCAGCATCAGCGATCTCTCCATCAGCTCGCCGATCCGCCGCTCGTCCGCCTCGAGGCCGTCGAGCGTACGCTCGGTGAAGCTCATGCCGGTGGAGAAGATCGACTGGCCGAGCGAGCGCTTGTCGATCAGCGGCTTGAAGACGCGTTGAGCTCGAGGTGCTCGAAGCCCGCCGACGGTGACGGCGACATGGTTCCCCATCACCTGCGCCGCGACCATGGTCAGCATCTCGGCCTGGGTCGGATTGACCTTGCCCGGCATGATCGAGGTCGTTGGCCTGGTTCTCCGGCAGCTTCGTCGCGCAGCCCCTGGAGCGGGGGCCGGAGCCCAGCAGGCGGATATCGTTGGCGATCTTGGTCAATGACACGGCGATCACGTTGAGCACGCCCGAAAGCTCGACCATCGTATCGTGGCCGGCCAGCGCCTCGAACTTGTTGACCGCGGTCTCGAACGGGAGGGTGAGGTTCGCGACCTCGGCCGCGAACGCCTCGCCGAAGCCGGGAGGCGCGTTGAGGCCGGTCCCGACTGCGGTTCCGCCCTTGAGCGAGTTGGTGGAGCCGCGGTAGAACCGCTTCGACGCGGGCGATCCCGGCCTCGATTGCGCGGCATAGCCGGAAAATTCCTGACCGAGCGTGAGCGGCGGTCGCATCCCGTGGCGTCCGGTCGATCTTGACGATGCGGTCCCAGGCATCGGCCTGTTGGCGCACGCGGATCGTCTCAGCGCTGCAGCAGCCGCTTGTTGACGGCGATGGCAGCGGCGATGTGCATCGCGGTCGGAAAGCTGTCGTTCGACGATGCCCCTTGTTGACATGGTCGTTGGGGTGGACCGGGCTTCTTGCCGCCGCGCGTGCCTGCCAGGGATTTCGTTAGCGCGCCCGGCGATCACCTCGTTGGCGTTCATGTCTGATTGAGTGCCGGATCCCGTCTGCCAGATGACGAGCGGGAACTGGTCGCTCGGCGGCTCCGCTCGCCACCTCGGCCGCGGCCTGCTGGATCGCCTCCGCGATCTCCGCGTCCAGCCCGCCGATCCGTGCATTCACCCGCCGCGGCCTGCTTCACGGTCGAAGCGCATGAACAATCTCGCCGCTGATCGGCATCGCCCTCGCGGATCCCGAAGGGGAAATTGCCGATCGACCGCTGCGTCTGCGCGCCCCAACAGGCATCGCCCGGAACGTCGATCGCGCCGAAGCTGTCGGTCTCGCTGCGCGTGCTGGTGATTGATGCTTCGTTTTCGCCCTTCCGTCACCCCGGCCCTTCGACGCCTGCGGCGTCGCTCAGGATAAACTACGGCCGGGTCCAGCGTGTAGGGCCGCGGCCCTTCCCCTGGAGATCCCGGCCTTCGCCGGGATGACGGCCTGTCGGGCCGGTCATTTTTCCTCGCGGGCTGAACCACCGAGATTGTTGATATTCTGTCTGTCTTCAATGGTTTCTGGCAACACAGGCGAATCGTTTTCGGCCGCTTCAGGCCTCGCAGGCCTGCTCGTCCGACTGCGCCTGAAACTGGAGCGCGAAATTCACGGCCGGATCGACGAAGCCGGTGATCGCCGCGAAGGGGATGAACAGCTTCGGCCGGCGCCTGATTGAAGCCCAGCCCCTGGAAACCGTCCTCACCCACCTTGATGGTCCCAGAAGCGGTTCTGGATGACGATCGTCATTTCGTCGGGAAAGCGTTCGGACAGGTGCCGCGGATATCGACCTCCGTCGTGCCGGTCTTGAAGGTGATGTGTGCGATGCTCGCCGGGAAGCGTCCCGGTCGATCCCACCTCGCCGAGCACTCCGGCCAACGACAGCGCAACGCTTCCCGCACGATCTCATCAGGTACGGAATCAGGCTGTCGGGCGTCTGTTCGCTCATCGTCTCAGACTCGTAGCGCGGCCCCGCTCCGGGTCAAGGGTGCCCGCCAACCAGACGTCTTGCAGGCACCAACCGCGTTGCTCCGTCGCCGGTGGATGGCTAAGTCCTGGCACACGGAGGAACCGAATGCCGATCGACGCGACACAAAGCCCTATGACAGCACGAATATCTTCGCCCGCATCCTGAGGGGAGAGATCCCCTCGAACAAGGTTTATGAGGACGAGCATGCGCTCGCCTTTCACGACATCAACCCGCAGGCGCTGGTGCATATCCTGGTCATTCCCAAGGGGGCCCATGTCTCGTGGGACGATTTCGGAGCGCGGCTCGGCGGAGGAGATTGCCGGCTTCGTCAAGGCGGTTTGCTGCGTCGCGCGCAGCCAGGGATGGTGACGCGGGGTTATCGCCTGCTCGCCAATGTCGGGCGCAACGGCGGCCAGGAAGTGCCGCATCTCCACGTCCACATCTTCGGCGGCGGCCTGCTCGGACCGATGCTCGCGCGCTGAAATCACGCGTTGCGGCCGGCAACGGGTGCGCTAAACCGGGTCGATGCCGCATCGCCTTATGAGTGCCTGCTCTACGACCTTGGCCCAAAGGCGAGCATTGGCCGGTTCGATCGGTGACGCTTGCGCAGGCGCGCTGGCGCAGTCCGTCGGGGTCGAGGGCCGCGGGGGCAGGATGATTTCTGTTGCACCCCTGTCGCGAGCGGCTAGGTTCCGTAGCCAAGAACAACCAGATGCGGCCGTTCGAGCCGCCTACCCAAGGGGAAGGTTATGATTTTCGGGCGCGTAAAGCCTCTCGACGCAATCCTTGCCACTGCCGAAAAGAAGTCGCTGCACAGGTCGTTTGGCGCTGTGCAGCTTACCTTGTTCGTCGGCTGCATCATCGGCACGGGCATCTTCGTGCTGACTGCCGTGGGCGCGCAGAAGGCGCAACAGGTCTACATCAGCTTCATCATCGCCGGTGCGGTCTGCGTCGTCGCCGCGCTCTGCTATTCGGAAATCGCCTCGATGGTGCCGGTGGCCGGGTCCGCCTATACCTACAGCTATGCCGTTCAGGGCGAATTCCTCGCCTGGACGGCCTATGGTGGGCGCTTCTGCTCGAATATGCGGTCGGCGCGGCCGCGGTCTCCGTGGGCTGGTCGAACTACTTCACCGACACGCTGCTGGCACGAATGTTGGGGATAGACTTGCTCGACTTCCTGAGGGCGGGGCTGCTCTTTAAGTACAGCTGGCGGCTTCATCAATCTTCCCGCGATGCTGATCGCCCTGCTCGTGACCGCCCTTCTGATGGTCGGCACCAGCGAGAGCGCGAAGGTCAACGCGGTCCTCGTCGTGATCAAGGTGACGGCGCTCATCGTGTTCGTGGCGCTCACCCTGCCGGCGGTCGAGGGTGACAATTTCGGCCTGTTCATGCCAGGCGGCGTGTTCGGCGTGGCTTCTGGGTCGGGCGTCGGCGTGGTCGGCGCGGCAGCGACGATGTTTCGCCTATGTCGGCTTCGACGCGGTCTCAACCGCCGAGGAAACCAAGAACCCGCAGCGCAACGTGCCGATCGGCGGCCATGGACGACTCGCCATCTGCACCATCTTCTACATGCTGGTCTCTGCGGGCGCGGTCGGGACGATCGGCGGGCAGCCGATCCTGGGCACCGACGGGAATCCGCTCCCGGCCGGCTCCGAGGACCTCGCCCGGCAATGCGCGCTTCCGCACTCTGCCGAAATGCTCGTCTGCTCGCGCGAGCCGCTGGCGCACGTGCTGCACACGATCGGCTTCGGAACGGTCGGCAATCTCCTCGGGATCGCCGCCTTCGTGGCGCTGCCGTCGGTCATCCTCATCCTGCTGTTCGGTCAGACCCGCATCTTCTTCGTGATGGCGCGCGACGGCCTGCTCCCGGAGAAGCTCGCCACCGTCCATCCCCGTTGGAAGACGCCGCATATCGTGACGGCGATCACGGGTGTCGGAGTTGCCATCGGCGCCGCCTTCTTCCCGGTCGGGCAGCTCGCCGATATCGCCAATGCGGGAACGCTCTACGCATTCCTCATGGTGGCGATCGCGGTGTGGCAGCTTCGGAAGTTGGATCCGAACCGGGTTCGCGCCTTCCGGGTTCCTGCGGTCGGCCTGGTCGCGACGCTGACGGTGCTCGGGTGCCTGTTCCTATTCTTCAACCTGCCGCGCGAGGCGATGCTGGTGCTGCCGGTCTGGGGTGCGATCGGGGTGGTGTTCTATTTTCTGTATGGCTACCGCAACAGCCATCTCGGCCGCGGCCTCGTCGAGGTGCACGAGCCGGAGATCCACGACATCGAGCCCTCGATCCCCGGCGTCGACGAGCGCGATCCGCAGGATCCGCCGCGGCGGCCCCCGGGCATCTGAAAATCCTCAATCGGATGCGGAAGAGGGAGGCTTCGGCCTCCCTCTTTTGCGCCGACTTGCTCAGCCGAGCTTCTCGGCTATCAGCGCCTTGAGATCGGCATCGGGCCGGGCGCCATAATGGGAGATCACCTCGGCGGCGGCAATGGCGCCCATGCGCAAGGAATCCTCGATCCCGCGGCCTTCCACCTGGCCGGCGAGGAAACCCGCGGCGAAGAGGTCGCCCGCCCCGGTCGTGTCGACCACCCTGTCGACCCGTTCGGCGGGGACGCTGTAGCGTCTGCCCCCGGACACGGCGATCGCGCCTTTTTCGCCATGCGTCACCACCAGCAGCGGCACGCGCGCGGCGAGCGCGTCGGTCGCCGCGTCGAGGTCCATATTCTGCATCATCGCGGCGGTCTCGCCCTCGTTGCAGAAGAGGATGTCTACCAGCCCATCATCGAGCAGCTTCAGGAAATGATCCCGATACATTTCCATAAGGAAGATAGCCGAGAGCGCGAGCGCGACCGTGCGGCCGGCGGCGCGCGCGGCTCCAATCCCCCGGAGAATCGCGCGGCGGGGCTCCGGAGGGTCCCACATATAGCCTTCTATGTAGAGGAAGCGGGCGCTTGCCACGAGTTCAGGCTCCGCCGCGCTCTCCGGAAGATACTGCGCGGCGCCAAGCGAGGTGTTCATCGTCCGCTCGCCATCGGGCGCGACGAGGACGAGGCAGCGGCCGGTTGGCGGCTCTTCCGCGCGCGGCGGCACGTCGAAGGCGACGCCGAGGGCGCGTATGTCGTGCTGGAAGACGGCGCCAAGCTGGTCGTCGGCGACCTGTCCGATGAAGGCGCAGCGGTGGCCGAGCGCGGCGACGCCGGCAAGCGTGTTGGCGGCCGACCCGCCCGATATCTCCCGTCCGGGACCCATGCGGCTGTAGAGCTCTTCGGCACGCGCCGGATCGATGAGCCGCATCGATCCTTTCTCATAGCCTTCGCGTTCGAGGAAGGCGTCGTCGACGCGTGCGATCACATCGACGATGGCATTGCCGATCGCGAGGACATCGAAGCGGGTGTCGGTCAAGGGAGGCTCGTTTGTTGGGCAAGAAGGCGCCGCCCTAGAGCACTTCCCGAAAAAGTGGAAACCGGTTTTTCGGCCGGGAAGTGCTCAAGATATTGAGCTGGAGCCTTTCTAATCCGACAAGGTGATTCCACCTTGTCGGGAAAGGCTCTTGCCTCCGCCCGCTCGGCGATCAACTGCGGGACTTGCGCCAGCACGGGCCAAAGCCGCGCCGCGCCGACGGCCGCTTGACTTGGCATTTGCCGCCCCCACCGGACAAGGTGGCGCCGCTCGGGAGGGGAAACAGGATGACGAATTCAACTATGCGGCTGGGCGCGGGCTTCACGCTTTCCCTGCTTCTCGCCGGCTGCGCCGCAGCGCCCGTCGCGCGGCCTTCTGCGGCCGCCGCCCATTCCGCGGTGCCCGTGATCTCGGCGGCCGGGCTACAGGCGGTGATGGGCCGCACGGCGGCCATCCTGGCGGCGCAGTTCGGCCCGGCCGACCTCGACGTGCGCGAGGGCAGTGCGCGCA
>JAUJOJ010000008.1:0-51879 GCA_030447665.1 Allosphingosinicella sp.
AGCACGAGCCTTCTAAGCTTGGGGTCGCAGGTTCGAGTCCTGCCGGGCGCGCCATTCCCCAAGAGCCGCGGACTTCCGCCATTTCCGAGTCCACCCGACAGGATAAAGATGGGCACTGGATGTCGTAAACTGGCCGTAAGCAGAAGGTCTGCATTTGGGCCGCCTCGTCGAGAAGCGGACACATCACGTTGTTCATCTGTCGCCTCCGGGTTCGGCAATTGTCGCGTGGACACACCGCCGCTTCATCAGATATTCGGCCACAATGAAAATCTTCCCGAAGGCGGGGCTCACGCTCCTTTGCGCTGCGCTGGTTGCGGGTTGCACCACGCAGCGTCCCTCACGCGATACGCTGGTTACCGAGGCAGACATCCTCGGCCTGCATCGGCTGATACGGAAAGGCGAGCTGCGCTGCACTGAGATCGTCCGGGCCTATCTCAATCGCATCGATGCTTTCGACAAGCCAACCGGCCTAAACGCGATCAGCATGGTAGCCGATGATGCGCTGGCACAGGCGGCGGTTATCGATGCCCATATCAAGTCTGGAAAGTGGCCGGGGCCTCTTACTTGCGCACCGCTGGGCATCAAGGACAATATCGACGTGACGCCGTTCCCCACGACGGCTGGGTCAATCGTGCTTGCGCAAAGCCGGCCGCCCGACGATGCCGAAGTGGTAGCCCGGCTGCGCGCTGCCGGCGCGATCGTCCTCGCGAAGACCAACATGGCCGAGTGGGCGTTCAGCCCACGGCGCACCATCAGTTCGAGCCGAGGAGAAACCGCGAACGCTTACTCGCTGGACCGGGTGCCAGCGGGATCGTCCGGCGGGACAGCCTCGGCCGTGGCGGCGAGCCTGGTCCTTGCAGGGCTCGGCAGCGACACCGGCAACTCCATCCGTGGTCCATCGTCGCATCTGGCGCTTGTTGGAATGCGCTCCACCTGGGGGCTTGCAAGCCTGGATGGCATAGTCCCACTGCTGCTCGATCGGGACGTGGTGGGCCCGATGACCCGGACGGTAGCCGATAACGCCCGTATCCTCTCTGTGATGACGGGGAAGGATTATGTGTCTGCACTTGCCGGACGTCCGCTAGCCGGCGTCCGCCTCGGGGTGCTGCGCGCCTTGGCCGATCCTAAGACAATGGCGGAGGGCACGGCGGCAGCGTTCACCGCCGCGCTGGACGAGCTGCGCGCTGCGGGCGCAGTCATCGTTGACGATATTGAAATTGAGAATTTTCAAGCTCACGCGAACGACGGCTATTACTGTCCTCGCTTTCGGGCCGACGTGAACGAATACCTCGCTTCCTTAGGGGGCAGCGCTCCGGAGCGGGACGTCGCGCGTATCTTCGACACCGGTCGCTTCGCACCCCAGTCGCGCGCCCAATTCGCCTTCTTCATAAAGGAAGAGGGTCCCGTCGCGGGCAAGGGCTGTCCGCCGCTTGAGAGATCGGCGGGGCGGCTGGCGTTTCGAAGAGCCGTTGTCGGCGCCATGGATGCAGCCGGCGTCACTGCGCTTGTCTACCCGAGTTGGACTCACCCGCCCGCGAGGATAGCGCACGCTGAGAAAGAGTATCGGGGAGACAACTCGCAGGTTGTCGCACCCGCCACAGGGCTTCCGGCGATCACCGTGCCGATGCGCTTTGTCGACGACCTTCCAGCTGGTCTCCAGTTGCTAGGGAGGCCCAATTCCGAGCGGGCTCTCTACGGCCTCGCCTGGCACTACGAACAGGAAACGCATCACCGCCGGCCGCCAGCAGCCTTCTCAGGCGCGGCAACGCCCCGCACTAGGAGCCCGTCTCGGTAATGCCCGCGGGCGCAGTCCGGTCCAATAGTGTCATTAGTGCCGATAGGGCCACTATGGTTGTGACAAGCGCGGTACAAAGAGGCGAAGGTGCGGCCAATCCTGAGGTTCTAACCAATGATCAGTGAGACGGAGCTTGGTCGGGAAGCGATCTATTTGCGCGGCCTGTTCGTTCATAGGCACGCAGGCATCGAGTACGCCATCAGCGAACTTCTGGTGCGTGCTCGCAGCCTGGCAACCCGGTGCCCCGCCGGCGCATAGAGAGCGGCCTCACGCAGCGCTCGCCGGCTTTGGGCCGCAGCGATGCGTTCTGCGCTGATTGCCGCCTGCTCCTGATAAACTTTGGTGATGAACGCGCTACGCCGCTGCGCCTCGGCTGCGAAGACGGGAAGCACCCAGACAAAAATTATCGCGACTGGTGCTTCGCAGGAGTCCACAGCTACACGCAACTGAGCCGCACCTGTTTCGCAGCTTTGTCGAATACGATGGAGGAACAGCGCTCCAGGTGATCGGAACCTAACCTGACGTAATCAAACTTCTGCTGCTTCTTTCTCTTGCCGACCACAACTATTTCGTCCGGATCAGTAGGCGCAACTTCCGCCCCGGCAAGCCTAGTGAGCGATCCGAAGTCGTTGGTCCGGACGCCGAGTGTTCGGATCGACAGCGGTCCCACCGGCAACGGCTGGCTCAGCTGCAGTGTACGGACAGGGCGCTCAACTCCGAACGCGATCTCAACGTCTTCAACTTCTCCGCTGAGCCGCCCCATATGGGCAGCTGCGATCCGTGAAGCCGCGTTAGCACTCGCAATCGTACGGTGCCGACCCGGATCGAACAGGATGAGCATCGGCCTACCGCCTACCTGGATCTCACCAAACCTGGAACCCCACGGTGCATCCAGACCGCCTTGTCCCACCATAGGCAGAGCCAGCATTCGCTCGCCCGATCGCCGCGGGCGCAGTTGGAAGTGGATGATCTTTTCCGGGAGCAGGCCCGGCCCGATCGTCCCGTCCGCTCCTTGGCGATACGGAGCTTCTGTCCAGCCAACGCGCCTCCTGACGGGGCCGGAACCGAAGTCGATGCGCGTTACCGCACTTTCGCCAGTCACGCGCCTGGGGCCAACAAGGTATTCGAAATCGAATGGTCCTGACTTCAGTTTCGCTCGCTTCGCAAGCTCACTCGTAATCAGCGGCACCGCAACGGCGCCTGGATCGATGCGGATCCGGGCCGGCACCCCATTGACGCTGCCCAAGTGACTGCCGTCGCCTTGGACAACGCGTAGGGATGGGAGCGACGCACCAAGGGTCAAAAAGGCAGTAGAGATCACTAGCAGAAGACGCATCTGAAGCCCTGCCCGGTTTACGGTGGTATCAAGATCGGTGGCAGTTTCTCGGCCAATGATTATGAACGACTTAGCTGCCCTCCGAACCCCATACACCCCCCAACCCTTGGGGGGCACGAAGACTTTGTCACCGCGCGTTTATATCGCGTCCTCCTGCCGCACCAAGTAAGGAGGATGCCGCACCTCTTTTTGAGACAGATACAATCGCACTGACGTAGACAAGAATTAGGCCACCCGCTCCCCCTAGCCGTGCGAGTGCCCAGGGTCGGAGAGAAAGGGAGCCTCTCCGGCCCGCCCCCATTTCTGCCTTTTCACTCACTGGCAGCCAACGCCACATCTACGCAACCCGCATCAACTCGGATGGGAAGGGCTGTGCGAGCGAGCAGGCGCTTTCAACCTCGCCGTCGAGCCAATGATCATAATCCTCGGGGTGGAGGATCACCGGCATAGCCTTGGCATGGATCGGCGCGACCAGCGGGTTTGGATCGCAGGTGAGGAAGGCGTAGCAAATGCCTTCTTCGCTCGGCCGCCAGATGCCGGCGAAAGCGAAGATCGGCGAGGCCGGCACGTTGAACCATCGCTCCAGCTTTGAGCCCTTTTCCCCTTCCCATTCGCAGAAGTCAGTCACCGGCACCAGGCAGCGGTAATGCGGGTTGGCGAGCGTCGAGCGCCGGAAGGGGCTGTCGAGGTTCCGCACGTCTTCTTCGGGAAGAGCTCGGTCGGCGGCAGCGGCTCGGGTTCGGGCATCAGCTTGTCGATCGGGAAGCCGAATTGCTTCGCGATCTCCATCTGCTTCGCACTGACGCGGTAGCGGTTGCACCTGGTCAGCCTTCCCAGATTCGGATTGCGGCCGTTCTATATTCGTTCCATTTTGGACGCAAATGGGCTTCAACATCCGGCCGAACGATCTGGCGGACCTTTGCAAGTGGGACGCTGACCTGCGCGTCCGTTGCCGCCGCTGTGGACGCCGCGCTGCCTTCGATCTCGTGTCGACCCTCAACTACTTTCGAGGTCGGGGCTGGAACACGAGTTGGGACTGTGTTGCGCCCCGTTTCGTTTGCAAGGGAACATCCGACAAGCCCGGCTGTGGCAGCAAGGATATGTCAGTGGGAATGTACCCGCGCCCTAAGCCTCCCCGGCCCGAGCCGAAGTTGACCGAGTTGGAGATGCGCCAGCAGGCGAAGCGGGAGCGGCACTAGCGACACCCAGAAACTGGCCGTTGTAGGCTGGCATGCGCTCGCAGCCACTCCCACCGGCGCATTAACCTTTCGGTTACCATGTTCGCTCATTCTCGCCCTAACCAGGAGGAGAAGGGCCATGTCCGACGTTCAGTTCTATCGCGAGCAGGCCGCCGAGGCGCTAGAGAACGCTGCGTCGTCCAGTCTGCCGAACGTTAAGATGCGCTACATTCTCGCAGCAGAGGCGTGGCAGCGATTTGCCGACAGAGCCGAATGCGTAAGCGTGTGGCGGCTCGAGTGCGAAGAGCTACACTAGAGGTCACTCGGAAGGAAAAATAAGACGATGGTTGCAGTATCAGCTTTGAGGGTGGTGATCGTGGATGACGATGAAATTATGCGCACGCTGATGCGCCGCACCCTCGAACGAATGGGCTTTTCTCAGATATACACATCGAAGGACGGGGATGAGGGACTTGAACTCGCGCAGTCCCAAAGGCCTGATGTCATCATCTCGGATTACGACATGCCTAAGGCGAACGGTCTCCAGTTCCTGAAGGCCGTTCGTGAAGAACCTGCCTTGGCTAAAACTGCGTTCGTCATGCTCAGCGGCTCTACGAACAGTGTGGTTAGACAGAGAGCTGAGGAGCTTGGGGCGAACACCATCATCATAAAACCTGTTTTTCCAGCTGACCTGCAAGACAAGCTGGGAGCTCTCGTCCAAGAGCTAACCGGTTCAACGATAGAATGGAAACCGTCGCTGCGCCGAGATGCCCTCGCGCCGCAAGATCGAGTTTGACTGATGCACGCCTTCATCATCGAGGACAATTACCTGATTGGGCAAGCCATTCGGGACATGCTGGGTGACCTGGGTTTCAAGCGCTTCAGCTTCGCTACTTCGGAGTCAGCTGCAATCGCCGGGGCGGCCGGTGGAGAGAAGTTCGATCTGATCACCGCTGATGCTCGCCTGCTGCCAGGAAATGGGGTGCAGGCAGTCGAGGTCATCTGCGAACACCGCAAAATCCCTGTTGTCTTCGTCACGGGCTATCCGGAGGAGCTTATTAAACGATCGAAAACGAGGTTTGCAGACGCGCCGATCGTGAGGAAGCCGATCCAGGAAGAAGAACTTGCGGCGGCGGTGCGCAAGGTCCTTGCTGTCAATTAAATCGATAGGAGTGCTGCCGTATATGGAGGCAGTTTGCTCCATTAGAGTGCCACCCGATGAAACACTTCCGTTATCGAACCCCGCCCAAATCGGGCACTGCGGCTAACTGGCCATAGCGCCCTTCGAGACGCCCCCGCTGCCGGTCAGGCGCGGCGCGGCAGAGGACGCAGCATCGAGATGCTAAGTGGTACGTGTATCGAGGAGCAGAAAAGAGCGCCTCTCCCGCAATCGCTGTCTTGGCCGCCACTTTTGGGTGTCATCCTGGTCGCATGGAACCGTCGTAAGGGCGACACTTCACATCTTATCGCTGCTCGCACTGGCCGGCGCCGCGGCCTTCGCGCTCAATCGCTGCCCTGACAGACCTCGTCGATCTTCGATATCAAGAGCGCTTGGGGTCACGGAAAAGACTTGCTGTATTGCCTAACTACGTTACTAACACACATGCCATGGAGCCACACTCCCGGCGGCCCGGTGCCTCCCGATTCATCCCCGGGAGCACCGGGCCTTACTCACCATCACGGGGGAAAGATGCGAAGTTTCATCGCCCCTCGCCTCCTCCATCGCGCCATCCGCCAATCTCGTCGCAGGAAACGCGCGGCCGCCGCAGCTTAACCGCAGATCGGATGCGAGGAGGTCACGTGACCAAGATTGCGCTCTTACTGGCGATCGCCTTGCTGGTCGGCTGCAGCGACGAACCGGTTCCCGTCGCTCAAGCGGAAGACGTCTACGCCTCGATCCGCCGGGCCGAGCTCGAGCGAGAGCGGGCACGGCCAGGCTCGGGGGAAAAGACGCGTGACGGAACCAGCAAGGGCGGCGCCGGAAAATCGCAGCTTTGACGAGCAACCGACGCATAACGAAAACCGGTCGCCGAGCTTCAGAAGAGCAAGGGAAGGAAATAGAACAGAGCCCCCAACGGCAGTGGAGGCGGGGATGGTGATGATCCAGGCCCCGATCACGCTCCGCGCTCCGCTAACCCGCCTTCCGCGCCGCTTGCGCCATTTCAAGGCCCCTTTTGCGGGAGGCGTCCAGCGTGCGCAGGACGAGCTGCCGAAGCGCATCCTCCGCGTCCAGGACCCCCAGCCCTGCTTCGGTCGTGCCGCCGGGGCTGGCGACGCGGCGGGCAAGGCCCGCTGGAGATTCATCCGAGGAGGCGGCCAACGCACTCGCACCCTCGGCCATGGCGGCGGCGAGGCGGGCGGACTGGGGCGCCGGGAGGCCGAGTGCTTGGCCGGCGGAGGCGAGGGCGTCGATGAAGCGGTAGAGGAAAGCGGGGCCGGCGCCGGTGAGATGGCCGGCCAGCGCGAAGCTTGGCTCGTCTTCGAACCATTCGGCGTGGCCGAGCGCGGCCATCAGCTGCCCGACGGCGTTGCGGGCCGCTTCATCGCCGCTGTCGCTGTAAAGATCGATAACTCCCTTACCGAGCCTGACCGGCGTGTTGGGCATCGCCCTGACGATTGTGCGCGGGGCCGGGAAGCGCCGCCGGAGCGTCGCCTGCTCGACGCCCGCAAGGATGGAGACCAGGGTGGTGGCGGGATCCAGCACGGGCGCGAGGATTGGAGCGACCTCGTCCAGCTTCTGCGGCTTGACGCCGAGCAGGACGAGCGCTGGAACTTCGTCTTCGGGAAGTTCCGTGAGGACACGGACTCCGTCGGCGACCGGGCGTCCGCTGGGGCGGATGACGGTGATCCGCCGCGGGTCGAGCCCGGTGGCGAGCCAGCGCTCCAGCATCGCCCCGGCCATGTTGCCGCAGCCGATCAGCCAAAAGGGGCCGGGGAGGTTCAGGTCATTCATACCCTCCCGTCACTCCCGCGACAGCGGGAGTCCAGCTTCTTTTCTGCAGCCGTTCGAAGAAGAAAGAAGCGGGATTCCCGCTTGTCCGGGAATGACGAACAACGGTTAAGCTTCACCGCGACCGGTACCGGAGTCGCGCACTTCAAACCGGGCGAAAGTACCACTTTCGCCCGATCAAGCTTCTCCCTGCGTTTCGATGAGAGCGGCGGCGATGGCTTCCTGAGGAGTCTTGTCCGCCCAAAGCACGAACTGGAAGACGGGGTAGAAACGCTCACATTCCTCGATCGCGGCCTCGACCAGGGTCTCGGCCTGCTGGAGGGTGAGCACGCTTCCATCCTCGCCCTCGAGCAAGGCGGCGTGGCGGAAGAGGACGAGGCCGGAGGTCGCCCACAGCTCGAAATGGCCGAGCCAGAGCTGCTCGTTGATCAGGCCGATCGTCTCGTACGTGGCGGCGCGCTTGTCGCTGGCGACGCGGATGTCGGGGAGCGCCAGGAACTGAAGCACGCTGTCGTCCTCGCGCCAGATCGCGCGAAGCTCGTACTGCGCCCAGCTGCCCTGGAAATTGGCGACGATCTCGTCGTCGCCGCTGCGCTCATAGGCCCAGCCATGGGCGCCGAAATAATGTTCGAGCATGTCGATCGGAGCGCCGGTCTCCCGCTCCACCTCGTACTCGTCCGCCCTCATCGCCTTTTTTCCTTCAGGATCATGGCCAAAGCGTGCACGGCGCCGTTCCCCAATTCAAGGGGAGCGGTTCCGAGGCCCCAACAAAGCTGTGGATTGTAAAGGCGCTGCAATCGAAGGACGGCCGTTCCGCTCAGGCGCCCGGCCCGGAGGCGTTCGCCGCGCCCGATCCGCCGGCCTCGAGCGCATCGATGCGGGCCTTGAGGAGCTGGTTCTCCTCGCGCGCGGCGACGGCGATCGCCTTTAGCGCCTCGAATTCGTCGCGGCTCACCATGTCGAGGCCGCCGATCCACTCGCGCATCCGCTCGCGAAAAGCGCCCTCGGCCTCGCGGGTCATGCCGGCGAGCGTCCCGGCGGCGCCGTTCATCACCTTCACGAAATCATCGAAGATGCGGTTCTCGGACTGCATGCACGCTCTCCCCAAAGGTGTCTTCAAAAGGCGATATCGGCACTGGCTGCGCCCGGCACAAGGCTTTCAGCGTCGGGGTTCAGCGCGATGATCTGGTAGTTGAGAAAGGCCGCGAAGCAGAGCCAGGCGAGATAGGGCAGCATGAGCAGCCCGGCCGCCTTGCGAATCTTGGAGAAAAGCCAGGCCGTGACGAAGGACAGCACGATCATTGCGACCATAACGACGAGCGCCGTCTGCACCTGGTGCATCGCGAAGAAGATGGGCGACCAGGAATAATTGAGCAGGAGCTGCGCGGCGAAGAGCAGGAGAGCGACCCCCCTTCCCCGCGCGCCGCGGGCGTGGAGGATGATGGCGAGCGACAGGCCGAGCAGGATGTAGAGGATCGTCCAGGCAATCCCGAACACCGCGCCCGGCGGCATGGCATCGGGCTTTGCCAAGGCGGCGAACCATGGATTGCCATAGCCGGAATTGGCGACCCTGCCGGAAAGGGTGCCGAGGAGCAGGACGAGCGGAACCGTGATCAGCGCGTAACGAAGCAGTGACATCCGGAGCTGCGACTTCGATGCGATGGCCGTCATCCTGCCTCCTATTCCGCGGGCAGCGGGCGGAGCTGCGCCTCCAGCTTGCGGCTCACTGCTTCCGGAGACCCCGTAAGGCGCGCGAGCCGAGAGTAAAGCGCGGGGATGAGGAAGAGCGTGATGACGGCCGAAATCGAGACACCGAAGACCACCACCACGCCGATCGCCTGCCGCGCGCCCGCGCCGGCGCCGCTCGCCAGCATCAACGGCACGGCGCCGGCAGTGGTGGCGATCGAGGTCATCAGGATGGGGCGCAGGCGCCGGGCCGAGGCTTCCCTGATCGCCTCGCCGATGTCGCGCCCGGCATCGCGCAGCTGGTTGGCGAATTCAACGATGAGGATGCCGTTCTTGGCGGCGAGGCCGACCAGCATCACGATCCCAACCTGGCTGTAGAGGTTGAGCGTCTGGCCCATCAGAGCAAGGCCGATGACGCCGCCGCCGACCGCGAGCGGAACGGTGGTGATGATCACGGCCGGATGGACGAAGCTTTCGAACTGCGCCGCCAGAAGCAGATAGACGAGCAGGATCGTCAGCGCGAACACGATCCAGATCGAACCGCCCGCTTCCTTGAAGGACTGGCTCTCGCCGCGATACCCGATTGCGGTGACTTCCGGAGCCGCCCGCGCCTGCTCCTCGAGAAAGGCGAGCGCCTCGCCGAGCGAGTAGCCGGGGGCGAGGCCGCCGGAGAGGGTGATCGCGCGCAGCTTGTTGTAGCGGCCGAGATCACGGGCGCCGGCGGTCTCGCCCATCTGGACGAGGTTGGACAGCGGGATGAGCGCGCCGGTGCGGCTTCGCACATAGATGCCGGCAAGGCTCGCCTCGGTCGAGCGGGCCTGTGCTTCGGCCTGCACGATCACGCGATATTCCTCGCCCCGATCGACATAAGTGGAGACGCGGCGGGAGCCGAGCAGGCTCTGGAGCGCGTTCGACACGTCCTGCACCGACACGCCGAGATCGCCGGCCCGTGCGGTGTCGACGTCGATGCGCAGCTGCGGCTTGGTCTCCTTGAAGTCGGAATCGAGGTTGAGGATGCCGGGATTGTCCTGCGCGGCGGCGATGATGCGGTCGCGGGCGCGGACCAGATCCTGGTAGGTCGAGCCGGCGATGACGAAATTCACCGGCTGGCCGCGGCCCCGGCCGAGCGAGGACCGAACTGCGGCGTTGCCGCGAAGCGCGGGGAGCTGGCCGAGCTCCCTGTTGACCTCCTTCACCACGTCCCCGGTGGTGACGTCGCGGTCCTCCCAGGGCTTCAGGAACACGGAAACGCTGGCGCTGTTGAAGTCGTCGCTGGGGCCGAACCCGCCCGGAACGCGCGCGATTATCGTGCGAACCGCTCCATTCCCCACCATCGGCAGCAGCGTCCGCTCGGCTTCGGCGACATAGGTCTTCATCGCATCGAATCCCGTTCCCTCAGGCGCGGAAAGCTGGGCCTGGAGGATGCCGACATCCTCGGTGGGGACGAGCTCGGATTTCAGCGTGGTGAACAAGCCGGCCGACGCGGCAAGGAACGCCGCCAGCAAAGCTGCCGGGATCAGCGGTTTCCGCAAGACATGGTCGAGCCTGCGCGAATAAGCCGCTTCGAGCCGGGCGAAGCGGTCGTCGATCCACCTCGCGAAGCGTCCCCGTTCCTCCCGGCGGAGGAGCTTGGAACAGAGCATCGGCGCCAGGCTGAGCGCGAGAAAGCCCGAAAAGGCGATTGCGCCGATCATCGCGACGCCGAGCTCCCGGAACAGCAGCCCGGTCTGGCCGGAGATGAACATGATCGGCACGAACACGGCGCAGACGACGAGCGTCGTCGAGACGATTGCGAAGCCGACCTGGCGCGTCCCCTCGAAGGCAGCGACGAGCGGAGGCTCGCCCCCCTCGATGCGGTGGTAGACATTTTCAAGAACGACGATGGCATCGTCGACGACAAGGCCGATCGCCAGCACCAGCGCGAGCAGGGTGAGAAGATTGATCGAGTAGCCGAACATCCACAGCACGGCGAAGCTGCCGAGCAGGCAGATCGGCACCGTCACCGCCGGGATCAGGGTCGCGCGCCAGCTTCCCAGAAAGAGGAAGATCACGGCCACCACCAGGATCGCGGCTTCTGCCAGCGTCGTCCAGACACCCTGGATCGCCCGGCTAATGAACAGCGACTCGTCGGAGCCGACGGTGATCGTCATCCCCTCCGGCAGGTCCCGCTTCACCGCCTCGGCAAGCGCCTTCGCCTCGGTCGCAACGGCCAGCGTGTTCGCGCCGGACTGGCGCCTGATGGCAATGCCGGCCGACTCCACGCCGTTGGCATGGAAGCTGTTATAGGGGTTTTCCGGCCCCTGCTCGATCCGGGCCACGTCGCCGAGCCGGACCAGATAACCGGTCTCGCCCCGGCCGACGACCAGCGACCGAAAGTCGGCTGGGCTGGCGAAAGGCCGGTTCACCCGCAAGGTCACGTTCTGGCTGGCGGATTCGAGGCGGCCCGCCGGAAGCTCAACATTCTGGCGTCTCAATGCGCCTTCGATGTCGGCCGGCGTCAGGCCGAAGGCCGCGAGCCGCTCGGGCTGCAGCCAGACGCGCATCGACGGCCGCGCCTCGCCGAAGATGAACACCTGGGCGACGCCGTCGATCGCCGAGAACCGATCAACCAGGGTGCGATCGACATAGTCGCTGAGCTGGAGGCGCGACCAGCCGGGCTTGGAGACGACAAGGAAGAGGATCGGCGCTGCGTCCGCGTCGACCTTGCGGACCTGGGGGGCGAGCGCTTCCTCCGGCAGATCCTGGGCCGCGCCGCCGACCCGGTCGCGAACGTCATTGGCCGCCGTGTCGACCGATCGTCCCGGCGCGAACTCCACGGTGATGTCGGACTGGCCGTCCCTCGAGCGCGAGGTGATCGTCTGCAGCCCCTCGACGCCGGCGAGGCGATCCTCGAGCGGCTGGGTGATGCGGCTTTCGACGACGCTCGCCGCCGCGCCGATATAGCTGGTCTGGACCGACACGATCGGCGGATCGACGTCCGGATATTCGCGGACGGAGAGGCTGAGGAAGCCGACGATCCCCACCATTGCGATCAGGATCGCGAGCACCGACGCGAAGACCGGGCGTTTGACGGAAATATCGGACAGCTTCATGCGCTAGCGCCCCCCGGCTTTGCCGCCGCCGGCGGGGCGCTGCGCATTGCCCGCGCCGGCGACGCGGACTCTCATGCCGTCGGAAAGCTTCACCACGCCTTCCGTGACGACGCGATCGCCCGGGCGGAGTCCCTCGAGCACTTCGATCCGTCCTTCGGAGCCCGTTCCGGTTCGCACCGGCGTGCGCTTGGCCTTGCCGTCGCTCCCGAGCGTGTAGACGAAGCGGGCGTCGCCCTCTCCGACCACGGCAAGCTCCGGCACCGACAGCGCCATTCGCGGCGCGGTCTCGATCGCCACGGTGAGCAGCATTCCGGGCTTCAACTTACGGTCGGGGTTCGGCAGCCGCGCTCGCACCGTCACCGCGCGGGTATTGGGATCGATCACCGGGTCGATATTGGCGATCCGGCCGCGAAAAGGCTGATCCGGATAGGCGGCCGCGCGGGCTTCGATCGTCTGGCCGGGCTGCAGCGCCGCAAGCACTGTTTCGGGAACGGGAAAATCGAGCTTGATCGAGCTCAAGTCACTGATCGTCGCAATTTCAGACCCGGCATTGACCACCGCGCCCTGCGAGATGTTGCGCAAGGATACCCAGCCGGAGAAGGGAGCCCTGATCACCCGGTCGCCGATCGAAGCCGTGGCTTCGGCTGCCTGAGCGCGCGCGGCGGCCGCTGCCGCGACTTGCTGATCGAGGCTGGCATTGGTCGCAAAGCCCCGCTTGCGGAGCGTCTCGATGCGATCGAGCTGACGGCTGGCCTGCCGGGCAAGCGCCTGAGCCTCACTGAGCTGCGCATTCTCCTGCCCCTGGGCAAGCACGGCGATCACTTGGCCGCTGCGCACGAATGCGCCGTCATCGAAATTGAGACGGGTGATCCGTTCGGAGACATTGGCGGAGAGCGTCACCTGCTCGTTGGCATGAGCCGTCCCGACCGCCTCGATCCGCTCCACGAAACGCATCGTGGTCGCAGGTTCGACCTTGACGACCGGCGGCGGGCGGTCGCGCCCTTTGCCTTCCCCCTCACCGTCACCGCAGGCGGCGAGCAGGCCAAGCAGAAGCATGCAGGCAAGGTTCGTTAACCTTCTCACGTCCGAAGGCGCTAGCGGCGCGTTGCGTTGCAATCAAGAACGCGTTGCGGCAAGCAGAAATTCCACATTTCCTTCGGGGCCCGTGATCGGACTTCGGGTGATCCCCAGCACCGCCCAGCCGCGGGATTCCACCCAGCGGGCGGCGGCCTGGCAGACGCGTTCGTGGACCGCCGGATCCTTGACCACGCCGCCCTTCCCGATCTCCTCCCGCTCAGCCTCGAACTGCGGCTTGACCAGGGCCAGGAGACGCCCGCCGGGCTTCGCGAAATCAAGCGCTTTGCCCAGCACCTTGGCAAGCGAGATGAAGCTGGCATCGCAGACGACGATGTCGACCGGCTCGGTGACGATCCCATCGGTCAGGTAGCGGGCATTTGTCTGCTCGTGCACGATCACGCGCGGATCCTGCCTGAGCTTCCAGGCAAGCTGGTTGGTACCGACATCGACCGCGAACACTCTGCTTGCGCCTCGCTGGAGAAGGACGTCGGTAAAGCCTCCGGTGGAAGAGCCGACGTCGAGCGCCACGCATCCGGCGACGTCCCAGCCGAATTCGTCCAGCGCATGAGCAAGCTTGATCCCGCCACGCGAAACCCATGGATGCCCCCGCCCGCGCACCTCCAGCGGCGCATCCTCCGGCAGGGTCTGCCCCGCTTTCTCGATCTTGCGTTCGCCCGAAAAGACGAGCCCCGCCAGGATCAGCGCCTGCGCCTTGGCGCGGCTTTCAACGAGGCCGCGATCGACGAGAAGCTGATCTGCGCGGGCTTTGGCCATGGATTCGCATAGCTGCCACAGGCACGGCCGAGAAGCAGATGCAGATTTTGCACTTCACCTTGTCTACCTTTGCAGTTGAGAACAGCTGCACCCTTGCCATATACGGTCCGGGAGCGAAACAAGCTCCGGTAAACAAGGAAAATGTTATGCGTTTGGTCGAATCCACAGCGGCCGGCATCGTCGTGCTAGCCGCGCAGATCCTCGTCGTCGCGACGGTCATGATCTAAGGTCGCAACACACGGGATCTTTATGCGAGCCGCCGGAATTCCGGCGGCTTTTGCATGCCTGGGCTAGAGCCTGATCGTCTTTAGGTCGAGGCGCGCTCGCCGTTCGAGCGATGGCAAGAATGAGGCTCCAGATCTTGGTCTAGGCCAGCTCACGCTCGCGCTCAGAAAGACGCGAGAGATAAGCGCTCACCTCAGGCCCGCGCGCCTTCGATGACGCCGACGCTGTTGATGCGCAGCGCCTTCAGCACCGTCGCGACGATATGCGGCGCGTTGAGGCCGGCTTCGTCATACTGTTTTTCGGGCTTGTCCTGGTCCTGGAACAGATCGGGCAAGCGCATCGTGCGGAGCTTCAGGCCGGCATCGATCAGGCCCTGATCGCTCGCCATGGTGAGCACGTGGGCGCCGAAGCCGCCGACCGCAGCCTCTTCGACGGTAACCGCCACCTCGTGACTGGTGAGGAGCCTGCGGATCAGCTCTTCGTCCAACGGTTTGGCGAAGCGGAGATCGGCGACGGTGGTGGAAAGACCTTTCGCCTCCAGCTCGTCGGCGGCTTTCAGCGCCTCCTCGAGCCGGGTGCCGAGCGAGAGGATCGCGACCTTCTTGCCCTCGCGAACGACGCGGCCCTTGCCGATCTCCAGCCGCTCGGGGACGGCGGGAAGCGCAACGCCGGTGCCGTTGCCGCGCGGGTAGCGAACGGCGCTCGGGCTGCTGTCGTGCAGCGCCATGGTGTGGACCATGTTGACGAGCTCGGCCTCGTCGGCGGCGGCCATGACGACGAAATTGGGCAGCGTGCAGAGATAGGCGAGATCGAAGCTGCCGGCATGGGTGGCGCCGTCCGCTCCGACCAGGCCGGCGCGGTCCATCGCGAACCGGACCGGAAGGTTCTGGATGGCGACGTCGTGCACGACCTGGTCGTAGGCGCGCTGGAGGAAAGTCGAATAGATGGCACAGAACGGCCGGTAGCCCTGCGCCGCCAGGCCCGCGGCGAAGGTGACGGCATGCTGCTCCGCGATACCGACGTCGAAAGTGCGCTCCGGGAATCTCGCCTGGAATTTGTCGAGGCCGGTTCCGGACGGCATCGCGGCCGTGATCGCGACGATTCGTCGGTCTCGCTGCGCCTCACCCACCAGCGCCTTGGCGAACACGCCGGTATAGCTGGGCGGCCCCGGCTCGGCCTTGGCCTGCACGCCGGAGACGACGTCGAACTTCTGGACGCCGTGATATTTGTCGGCCGCCGCTTCGGCCGGAGCATAGCCCTTGCCCTTCTTGGTGACGACGTGGATCAGCATCGGGCCCTCCGCGGCGTCGCGGACATTTTCGAGGATCGGGATCAGCGCGTCGAGATCGTGGCCGTCGACCGGCCCGACATAATAGAAGCCCAGTTCCTCGAACAAGGTGCCGCCGGTCGCCATGCCGCGGGCATATTCCTCCGCCTTGCGTGCGGCATTGTGGATCGGCTTCGGGAGCTTGCGCGCGAGCCGCTGCGCAAGGTGGCGGACCGACAGATATTTGTTCGAGGAGACGAGCCGCGCCAGATAGTTGGACAGCCCGCCCACCGGCGGCGCGATCGACATGTCGTTGTCGTTGAGGATCACGACCAGCCGGTTGCCCGCGGCCTCGGCATTGTTCATCGCCTCATAGGCCATGCCGGCGCTCATCGCGCCGTCGCCGATCACCGCGATCGCCTTGCCCGGCGTGCCCGAAAGCTTGTTCGCCACCGCAAAGCCCAGGGCCGCCGAGATCGAGGTCGAGCTGTGCGCCGCGCCGAACGGGTCGTATTCGCTTTCGCTTCGCTTGGTGAAGCCGGAGAGTCCCCTGCCCATGCGCAAGGTCCGGATCCGGTCGCGGCGGCCGGTGAGGATCTTGTGCGGATAGCATTGGTGGCCGACGTCCCAGATCAGCCGGTCGTCGGGCGTGTTGAAGACATAATGGAGCGCGACCGTGAGCTCGACCACGCCGAGCCCGGCGCCAAGGTGCCCGCCGGTGACCGAGACCGCGGAGATCGTCTCCGCGCGCAGCTCGTCCGCAAGCCTACGGACCTGCTCCACCGGCAGCCGGCGAAGATCGGAGGGAAGCTGGACCTGGTCGAGCAAGGGAGTGGCGGGGCGGTCGGTCATGGAGCGGCTGTCGGTCCTTTCCTGGCGCGCCTCTTAACCCTGCCCGTCCGCGCTGTCGAATGCTGATACCGTGCAGGGGCGGTGCAAGCCACCCGGCCAAAAGGCGGTGATAGCCTGTTTGGGAATGCGGTTCCGGCGCCGAGCCCAAGAAATGCGCTCTGAAGCGCATTTCTAAATAGACTCTCAGACGCTTTCGCAGTCGCCGCAGCGGCCGCGCACCTCGATCACCGGCCGGTCGGGCGCGAAGCCCGCCTCCTTGGCGGCCGCCCTCACCCCGCCGGAAATGCGGTCGTTGTCGATATGAGTCGTGTTCCCGCACGTGTCGCAGATGAGGAAGATGCAATCGTGGAGGCAATCGGGGTGATCGTTCGCGACATAGGCGTTGGAGCTCTCCACCCGCCGGGCGAGGTTCGCCCCGACGAACAGGTCGAGGATCCGATAGACGCTGTTCGCGGCCACTCGCCGCCCCTGCGCCTTGGAGACCTTGTCGGCGATGTCATAGGCCGAGGCAGGCTTGTCGAAGCTCGCCAGCGCCTCGAAGATCGCGGCGCGCATCGCGGTCCACTGCTCGCCCGACCGCTCCATCGTCTCGCGCGCCGCATGGGCGAGGGACTCGCCCTCGTGGCTGTGATGGACATGATTGTGATGGGCGGGCGCCATAGGCGCCGATCTAGGGCGTCAGGCCGCCCGGAACAAGGGAAGTTCGGTCCGGATCAGATGACGGCGCGGCGGTTGAGATCGTGCCCGAGCGCGAGGATCGCGACCCCGATGATCGTGTAGACGACCTCGGCCCCATCATGCGGCAGCGACAGCGCTCCGCTCATCACACCCAGCCCCAGACCGCCAACCGCGGCAGGCATCATGAAGCCGTGCTCGAGGATGCCGCGGCCGAGCGAGACGATTCCAAGGGCGATCGCGACCACCAGGCCGATTTCATGGATGTGGGGATCGAGGAGCATGCCGCCCGCCGAGGCGAGCATCGCCACCAGTATCGCGCTCGCCAGGCAATGAACGAGGCACAAGCCGGAGAGCGCCATGGCAATCCGGTCCATCGCTCCGCTTCTTGCCGTCCCTGCAAACACGCCTGACTACCTCCTGCCGCTCTTATAAGGCGCCGGCTGGGAAGATACAACATTACATCTAACAGAAAGTGTCAACAGATTGCGCCGGAATCGTGGAATTTTGCTCCGCAACGCTGGATCAATTGTCCAGAGCCCGCCATGGAAAGCCGGTCTTAATGGCTCACTCGCTTCAAAGCGCAGGATTGCCAGAAACTTACATTGGAAATCCGCCCTGCGCGGGGCCATATCGCCGCGCATGGCGACACAGGCTGAACCGTCCGCGCCCCGAGCAAGGGCAGCGTCTCCCCGTCCGCTGGCAGTTTCCAATTGGCTGCTGCTGGTGGCTGCATTGGTCTTCGCGATGGTGGTGGTGGGGGGCATTACGCGGCTTACCGAATCCGGCCTGTCGATGGTGCGGTGGGAGCCGATTTCCGGCGCGATTCCGCCGATGACCGAGGAAGCCTGGCAGGCGGAGTTCGACGCCTATCGGGCGACGCCCGAATATCAGAAGGTCAATCGCGGCATGTCCCTGGCCGAGTTCAAGGACATTTATTTCTGGGAATATGTCCACCGGCTGCTCGGGCGCTTCATCGGCCTTGCTTTCGCTTTGCCCCTCATCTGGTTCGCGCTGAAACGGGCGATCCCGCCCCGCTACGGCTGGCGGCTGACCGCCCTCTTTGTCCTTGGCGGCATGCAGGGCGTGATCGGCTGGTGGATGGTGGCCTCCGGGCTGGTCGACCGGCCCGAGGTCAGCCACATCCGGCTTGCCGTCCATCTCCTCCTCGCCTTGTTCATCTTCGGCCTCCTCATCTGGACGGCGCTCGATCTTCGCAATCCCGGATCGCGGCCCGCCAAGCTGCCGGTGAGCGGCGCCTGGGCCTTTTCGCTCCTGGGGCTCCAGCTGATGTTTGGCGCCTGGTGGATGTCGCCACATCCGGCTTGCCGCTCGATGTTCATCTTCGGCTTCCTCATCTGGACGGCGCTCGATCTTCGCAATCCCGGATCGCGGCCCGCCAAGCTGCCGGTGAGCTGGCTCCTGGGGCTCCCTGAAGATGGGCTATGCCTTCAACAGCTGGCCCAAGATGGGCGATGAATATTTCCCCTCCGGCACGCCGATGCTCCAGCCTTTCATCGCGAACTTCGTCGACAATCCGCTGGTGGTGCAGTTCGTCCACCGCTGGCTCGCCTGGGCGGTCGCGGCGGCCGCAAGCGCGCTCGCGGTCCTTGCCTGGAGCCGCCGCGCCTTCGCCCCCGCGATTGCGGTGGTGGTCGCGGTGACGGTTCAGATCCTGCTCGGCATCGCCACCCTTCTCAGCGGCGTCGAACTCTGGATCGCGGTCGCGCACCAGGCCATGGCAGCCGTGCTGCTGGCAACGTTCGTCGTCGCCGCGCACGCGCTCGGACGCCCGCGCGCCGTGGGAGCAGAGGCGTGAGCGGCATTGCGAGCGTCTACGCGACCTTCGCCAGCGACGAGGAAGCCCGCCGCGTCGGCCGCGCGTTGATCGAAGAGCGCCTCGCCGCCTGCGTCAACATCCTCGGCCCCTGCCATTCCATCTATCGCTGGCAGGGCAAGGTCGAGGAAGCGGCGAGGTTGCCGCGATCTTCAAGGTTGCGGCCGGCCAGGCGGAGCTGGCGCTGAAGCGGATCGCCGAGCTCCACAGCTACGAGGTTCCCGCTGCGGTGGTGTGGCCGATCGCCGATGCCCTCGGCGACTATGCAAGATGGGTGGCCGCCGAAGTCGCGGAGAAAGCATCCGGCACTAGGTAGCTGCTTTGGGTTGCCCGGCGGCGCGGCGCGACTTCTGGGACAGCGCACCAGGGGCTTCGTAGCTCTGGCGAAAATCATCCAGATCGGCGTAAAGTCACTTCGACGAAGAGAAAAATCATCGTAATTTCAGCGTTTCTGAAGGTGATGCTGTAGGCTGGCGGAGCTCCGTTTGGAACAGCTCCGCATCGGCCGAAACTGCGCTACCAAGTTTCGGAAATAATGACTTTTTGGAGGGTGTTATGAAGCTTTCGTGGTTCCCGAAGCTGCTTTCATTTCTCGCCCTTCTGGTGACACCGCTTACAGCGGGTGCGCTTCAGACGGATCAAACGAAACCGCGTCATTATCAGCTCCAGATCAGCTTGTTCGATGGCGATCGAGTGGTAGGCCGGCCAAGCGTCAAGGTAGCAGACGCCAAGCCGGCTATTATTTCGGTGGAGCGGGAAGGCGGCTACTCCATTCGTCTGGTAGTGACCCCGCTGAAGGACAGTCGCAGATCGGAAAGGTGAGGCTGGCGGCGGAAGTTTTCTACCGTGAAGGGAGCAGCTGGCGGCAAGTGGCCGCTCCAAGACTGATTTTTGCCCTGGGCACAACCGCCACGTTGGGAACCCAGCCCCGAGGGACACCATCCCGTGGCTTTAGAATGGAAGTTCTTGCCACCGAGGCTTCACCTTCCGAAGTGTCGGCAAGAAATCGGCCATGCACCCAAGCGCTTCAGAAGGCGTGACGCAGCAGCATGGCTCAGCCGGTGGACGCCCCGATTTTCAGGACCGCCTACGCAGCTCAAGAGGGTTGTTGCAGCACCGGGAGCCTGAGATGCTGCGGGGGCGGTGGCACGTGCTGCGAAGATCCGTTTAATTGCTGGGAGGATGCTGCGTCTAGCGACGGCAACCACACCTCACCCGCTCATGTCCCGCTTTGAGGTAGCTAAGTACCTCCCGCGAAAGCCGCGCGTTTTCTTGACTTAGCGGCTCTCCCCTGCCATTTGCCTCCCATCAGCGCCGCTCCGCACAGGGGCGGCGTCGTTCATTACAAGAGGTCAAGGGCCATGAAGGCGCTGATGAAGACCACCAAGTCGGCCAAGCCGGCCGAGGTGGAGAAGAAATGGCATCTTATCGATGCCGACGGGCTGGTGGTCGGGCGCCTCGCCACGATCATCGCCAATTTGCTGCGCGGCAAGCACAAGCCGAGTTACACGCCCCATGTCGACATGGGCGACCATGTCGTCGTCATCAACGCCGACAAGGTGCGCTTCACGGGCAAGAAGCTCGCCGACAAGGTTTACTACAAGCACACCGGCTATGCGGGCGGCATCAAATCGATCACCGCGGGCAAGGTGCTCGAGGGCCGCTTTCCCGAGCGCGTGCTTGAAAAGGCGGTCGAGCGAATGATCCCGCGCGGACCGCTCGGACGCGACCAGATGCGCGCCCTTCACCTCTATTCCGGCACCGAGCATCCGCACGGCGGCCAGAGCCCTGAACTTCTCGATGTCGCGGGCATGAACCGCAAGAACAAGGTTGGTGCCTGATGTCAGACAACCGTCAATCGCTTTCCGATCTCGGCGCGCTTGCCGGCGGTGCGGCCGCCGCGCCGGCTCCCGCCGCTGCCTCCACCGCCCCGGCGGCGGACGCCGATTACACCGCGCAGCCCTCTCAGCCGCCGCAGCCCGAGGCACCGCTTCGCGAGCAGCAGCTCGACAAGTTCGGCCGCGCTTATGCGACCGGCCGCCGCAAGGACGCCGTCGCCCGCGTATGGCTGAAGCCCGGCACCGGCCGGATCACCGTCAATGGCCGGGACCAGGAAGTCTATTTCGCGCGTCCGACTTTGCGCCTCGTCATCAACCAAGTGTTCGACATCACGGAGCGCCGCGGCCAGTATGACGTGGTCGCGACCGTTACCGGCGGCGGGCTTTCCGGCCAGGCCGGCGCGGTGAAGCACGGCATCAGCCAGGCCCTCACCCGCTACGAGCCGGCGCTTCGCACCACAGTGAAGCGCGCCGGCTTCCTCACCCGCGATCCGCGCGTGGTCGAGCGCAAGAAGTACGGCAAGGCGAAGGCCCGCCGCAGCTTCCAGTTCTCGAAGCGCTAAATCCGTCGCCCGAAAGTGGTACTTTCGGGCGGATAAGCGGAAGAAGAAGCGGCTCGGACATGCTCCGGGCCGCTTTCTTTTTGTTCGCGAGGGCTCGGCGGAAGGCCCCTACTTCCGTAGGCTATAGGGCGGCACCGTCTCCGCCATGGGATCGAGACGCACGCTGAGCGCAAGGCCGGTGGCGGCGACCAGCAGAATCGCGGCGCCGATCGCGAACGGCAGCTGCGACGCAGCAGAGCGGAACAAGGGCCAGACCAGCAGGGCGACCAGCAGCGTGTAGAGCGCCATCACTTCGGGCATCCCTGCGCCGATGCCGAGGAAGGTGAAGTGCGCCAGGTAGAAGAGCTGCGCCGCGCCAAGAACGGCGACAAGGACGATGACGAACAAGGCCGATAGCCGCTTCAGCTCAGGGTCGAGCAGCGCAGCCAGCGCTGCCGCGGTTGCGGCCAAGGCCAGAGGCCAGGCGAGCACCGGTCCTGCAGTCGGTGCGGCGATCTGCACGAGGAGCGCCAGCAGGAACACCAAGGAGGCAAGGCCGAGCCAGCCGCCCCACACCCCCATTCCGCCGCGCGGCAGCACCAGCGCGCTCGCCGCGGCTGCAACGCCCATCCCGACGAGCGGCAGCGACCAGCCGCCAAGCACGATTCCGATGAGCGTCAGGAGCAGCGCCGGAAGTAACGCAAATAACCGGCGGCGAGGCCGCGCAGCGATGCAGGCGATGAGGAGCGCGCCGAGGCAAAGGAGGAAAGCTTGCAGCTCGAGCCGCGGAAGCGCCGCAAGGCGGTCGTAATAGTTCCGCCCGGCCCCGCTCCCTGACAGGAGGTTCACGACCCGGAGGACGAGCATCGCATGGAGCAGGAACGCGGCCCCGCCCGCGGCGCCCGCGATCAATTCGCTTGCCGTCAGCAGAGCCCGCTTCCTCAGCCGCAGCCACGCGAAAATCAGCAGCACGGCCGACAAGGCAAGCACCGCCCAGCCCGCCGCCGGCCGGTAGGCCATCACGAAACGGCCCAGCACGTCGCCAAAGACGGCATCGGCCGAGCGGGCCGGCAGCGTCGGTGAGAAGGCGAGCGCGGACGCCACTCCAAGTGCCTGCGCGCCCATATCCTGCAACGCGCCCTGCTCCAGCGCCTCCGCGGTGGACATGGGGGAATGGTAGAGCCCGCTCCTGCCGATGAAGGCGAAATTAAACCCGGGAATGCCGAGAGCCTTCGGGATCGTGAAATCCGTTCTGTTCGGCATCACTTCGTAGATGAGGACGGCAAGCGAGTTCGAGGACGGCCGCGCCACGTTGCTTCGATAGAGCTCCATCCACTCGCCGTTGCCGCGGCCCGTTTCGAACATCGCGGTCCGGCCGCCGCTGCCCCGCGCCTCCATGTTGATGACGGCGCCGATCCGGCGGGCAACCGGATCGGGCTTGAAGAACAATCTTGCGCCGTTGAGGCCAATCTCCTCCGCATCGGTGAAGAGCAAGATGACGTCGCGTGTCGCCGTGCCGCGAGCCTTCAGCGCCCGCACGATCTCCAGGGCAGCCGCCACCCCCGCCGCATCGTCGGCCGCACCGGGGGAAGCCCAGACGCTGTCATGATGGGCCATGAGGAGCAGCGCCGGCTTGGTGCGATCGCTGCCCGGGAGGATGCCGATGACGTTCTCCACCTGCGCGGCCGCGGCGCCCGGCACACCCCATTCGGCCAGCCGCTCTGCTTTTTCCCGCGGCAACGCGCCGGTCTGCGTCGCCACGATCATGCCGAGCCCGCGCATTCGGGCCATAAGGTAGGAACGGACCCGGGCATTTTCTTCCGAGCCGGTCGGGCGCGGCGCGCGCGACATCCGGGTGACGTCCGCCATCGCCCTTCCGGCGGAGAATATGTTCGCGGGCGCGCCGGGGGCAAGCGGCGCCGGCGGCTGCGAGGCGAGGAAGCCTACAGCCAAGGCGGCCAGCAATGCCCCGAACGCCAGGAGGACTTTTCCTATCGGCCCCGCCCCTTGATGCGTTCGGATGATCGAGGCCTCAGCTCGTCCTGAGGTCTGCGAGGAAGGCCCGGACGCGCTCGGCATTGACGCCCACGTCGCTCCCACCGACGCGGCTGATCGAGCGCATGTCGACCAGGCTGCCACCCTCCGGGCTTGGGCGAACGCGGATCACGACATCGTCCTTGAAGCGGAAGAAGCGCGTCGTGTCGGTCGCCTCGACCAGCCCCGCCTGCGGGTCGGCCTTGGCGATCTCCCACCCGCGCGCGCGCGCCACCTGTTCGGCACGCCGGACCGTGTCGGCGGCAGGCCAGGGAAGGCGGACCGTGCGGAGGTCCGAATAGGCTTGGCGGTGGATCGCCTTCCAGCGGCTCTCCGGGTCCATCGCCTTCAGGCCGGGATCGTCATTGTCGGGGATCTTTTCGAGATTGTCCTCCCGCACCTTCAGCAATGTAAACTGGGGCATGTCGTCGAGGTTCGTCGACACGTCATGGATCGCCGGAACCGTCCGCGCCGTGCGGATCTGGGCGCCGAGATAAAGAACGAAGCCGAGCCCGATCACCAGCGCGAGCAGGTTCAACGCGCTCAACTTGGCCGAACGACGCCGCCGCGCCAGGAAGAGGCCGACAAGGGCGATCAGCCCGCCGCCGATCGCGGCGAAGAAGGCATAGCGCAGGATCGTGAAGCCGGTGCGGAACGGCCACGCTTCCTGGCCGCTGCCGAGCGCCGCGATCAGGGCCGCCGCCACCCCGCCGATGCTGAGCAGGAGCGCCAGGGTGGTGAGACGCGGCGCCCAGCCGCCTTTTCGAACCGCTTCGGCCATGATCCTCCCCTCTTCCAAGCATCGCCATCTAGAGCCTTTCCCGGCAAGGCGGAACCGCCTTGTCGGATAAGAAAGGCTCCAGATCTATGTCTGGAGCACTTCCCGACCGAAAAACCAGGTGCCCATGGCGACCTACTCAATGGTGCCCACTTTTTCGGGAAGTGCTCTAGAGCGCAACAGGCCTCGGCGGCAAGCGGCGCAATCTGCGGCAGCGGAACTGGGTTCCTGCCGGGCACGTTCAGTCGGAAACAATCGGCAGGAACAAACAGATGGGCAATCCGGAAACACCCAATTCAACAACGCACAGCCCGGACAATCCAGGCTCCTGGGGTCAGGCGGGCGATCTCTCCCGCAAAGATCCGGAGGCGCTGGAGAAGCTGAACGGTCGTACCGGCGGCGGCGATTCGGGCGGCGGCGCTTATCCCAACCCGCACACGGGCAAGGGCGGCAGCGACCATGAGGGCTATATGGGCCATGGCGGCCAGACCCACATGGATTATGAGGGCGGCCCGAACCCGAACGCACCTGCCGAAGCGACAAAGCCCGGCAAGGACGAGGACTGACCCCGATCGGCGACGGTCTTCCCGTTCCCGCGCTGGCAACTTGCCCGAAAATGCTTAGGGATGGTGAGACCAGCTTCGGCGTTCACCGGTAACCCGCATTGCCCGATCCCCGCCTCGCCTCCATGCCTCCCGAAGAGCTGAAGGCGGCGATGCTGAAGCTCGGATGCCGGACCCAGAACGATCTCGCCGAGGCCATCGGCGTCAGCCGCTCCTCGGTGAGCCTGTGGCTCGACGGCAAAGTGGGGGTGCCGCGTCCCGTGGCGATGCTGATCAGGATGCTGGTGAACGCCCAGCGGCGGCCCTACTGACCGCCGCGCATCCGCGTTGACCGCTCCCCGCCCCTGTGGCAATTCAGGCCCGGACGCGGGTGTAGCTCAATGGTAGAGCAGAAGCTTCCCAAGCTTACGACGAGGGTTCGATTCCCTTCACCCGCTCCATCCAAAGCCATGCTGGGGGCATGGCTGGCTTTGGATGGAGCGCACGAGCACGAAGTGCGAGGGGCGACTGACCATGCTGGGGGCATGGCTTTGGATGGAGCGCACGAGCACGAAGTGCGAGGGGCTACTTGCTCCACATCCGCACTGAATTCACGCGATCCGTTCCGACCCGGTAGCCCGCCGGAGTCTATCAATCGTTAGGCGATCCCGTGAGGTGTCCGCACCTTCATGATCTTTGGCACCGGAGGCGGTGGCAGCCTCGACCGGATCAGGGCTTCGCCTTCCCGGATCGTTGCGACTGGGTGATTCTCGCGCCGGTCGCCCTCGCATTCCAGAACAACTTCGTAGGGCTGGCTTGCTTTGGGCGTTACCACAACGCGGCCACTTCTTGCCCTCATGATCATCTTCCCCGCCAAATCCACCAACGGCCAAGTTGGTCCGGCGGAACCTATCGCAGCAAAGGATAACATCCTCCTACTGATAGCCGCGACGGCCGAAAGGCGACGAGATGGCTGCCATTGCGTCGGAGCCGCAGGCATGGTCCGCCGTGACGGGCAGCACTTTCCTCTGGCAGGCACAGCTCTTCTCAGGCACCTTCGAGCTCAGGCATGGCTGACGTTCGCATCACATTCTCACGGGACCGGGCGGCAGCGGCGGAGCGCTTGCGGGAAGCGGTGTCTGCTGCAGGCTATGATGTTGCCTTGGCCCAAATTGCGGACGTGGAAGACCTGATCGCAACTGAGGATCGGCTCCAGAGCGCGACCGTGCTCATCTGGTCGAGACCGCTCGTAGTGTCAGCACTGCGGCCAGGTTTGCTTCGTAAACTGCGCCAGCAGCGCAAGCTGATCGAAGTCTCCCCCGACGGCGTCGGCCCCGACGGTGGGGAGGGAGACAGTCACGTCATCCTGATCTCCGGCTGGCGCGGTCAGCCCTTTCATCCCGGCTGGCAGAGACTCGCGAGCGAACTCAAGCGCCTGTGCGGAGCTCCCACGGAGGTTCCAGAGGCCAGTAGAGGGTTGGGGCCGGTTGAGGTGCCGGCTGCGCCACAAGTGATGCCGGCCGAGCCCAATGACAGCAAGGGGCGGTTCCGAATCGCCAAGCCGGCCTTAACATTGTTGGCTGCACTTGGCCTGTTCGGCGCCGGTTTCGCAACGGGGACTTGGGTCGGACAAGGTCCTTCGTTAACGCAACAGCCGCCAGTAGCTGAGATGCAAAGGGGCGAAGCAAAGCCACCGCGCCTTGCCGCCGATCCAGCGGCCTCCCCAAATGTTGCAACTGCGCTACCATCGGTTCTGCCGAGATCCTCCGGCTTGGCCGCTTCCGAGCCCGCGCAGGTTGAACCGCGCTCGATCGCTCCATCGCCAACCGCCGCTCCTGCATCGCCGGCTGCCCGAGAACCTTCGAAAATGCCGTCCCGCAAAGCGAAAAAGGGAAGTGAAACGCGCCTCACCAAAGGCAGCTCGCCGGTGCGGCGCGAAACGAAGCGCTACTCTCGAAGGAACTCCGAGGTCATGCGCCTTTTCTGTCAAGGCAGTGGTCGCTCAACGCCTCAGTGCAGGACCTTCCTTCGCTCAACTCGTTGACAGCCTCGCTAATCCGGCTGGAGGTCGGCGACGCTGGGAGAGGTTCCAATGTGGCAATTCAGGCCCGGATGCCGGTTTAGCTCAATGGTAGAGCAGAAGCTTCCCAAGCTTACGACGAGGGTTCGATTCCCTTCACCCGCTCCATTGTGATGCCGCTTCGCTCCCGACGGAAGAGAGTGGGATGGACATCCTGCTGATCGGGGTCGTCGCCGCGCTCGCCTCGGCACTCACCTTTTTCTCGGGCTTCGGGCTCGGCACTATCCTGCTGGCAGCCTTCAGCCTGTTCTTCCCCGTTCCGGTCGCGGTCGCGGCGACGGGATTGGTCCATCTGCTGAACAATCTGTTCAAGGGCACCTTGCTCCGCAAGCGGGCGGATTGGCGGACGGTGCTGACCTTCGGAGCCCCCGCCGTCCCGGCCGCCATGCTTGGCGCTTGGCTGCTTGCGGTCCTTGGGCATACGCCGCGTATGTTCGAATGGAATGCTTTTGGCGCAAGCTTCGGCCCGACGGGCGCGGGCCTTGCAGTCGGCGCGCTTATGATGATTTTTGCCGTTCTCGAGCTTCAACCACGGTTTTCCGGGATCCGTGCGCCGGTGCGGCTGATGCCGCTCGGCGGCGCGCTCACAGGCTTCTTCGGCGGCTTGACCGGGCAGCAGGGGGCGCTTCGTTCCATCTTTCTGCTTCGCGCCGGGCTTGCGCCCGATCGGTTCATCGCGACGGGGGTGATGATCGCGGTCCTGGTCGATCTGTCCCGCCTCTCCACTTATGCCGCCTCTTTCCAGGCAAGCGGCCTCAACCCGGCCGGACGAGAAGCTTTGCTGATGGGCGTCGGCACGATTTCGGCCGTCGCCGCCACCTTCCTCGCCGCGCGCCGCATCGAGAAGGTGACCGTCGCGTCCCTCCGCTCTATCGTCGGCGGACTGATGCTGCTGATCGGGGCGGCGCTTGTGGCCGGGCTGCTCGGATCGGGGGCCAGGGCCTGATCGGCTGAGGTGGAAGCGCTATGCGCTTCCGCCGAAGGCGTGAAGGGGTTCCCATCGAAGTACTACTTCGATGGGGTCCCAATCAGGCCGTTTTCATAGTGGTGAGACCTTGATTCACGGATCAGGCTGATTCAGCCTGATCCGATCAAGGTCTGAGGGGGTGGGATGATTTCGGTAGTTCCGATGCTGCTGCTTGCCGCTGCGGCGATACCGCCCGAAGAAGACCAGTGGGACACGATCGTCGTCACCGCCCAGCCGCGCCCCGGCCGCGTGCTGCCGCCCGTGAGCGAAGTCGGCGAGGATCAATTGCTCGAGCGGCAGCCCCGCAGCGCCGCCGAGGCGCTCAAGGGCCTGCCGGGCGTCACCGCCCGCACCAATTCGCGCGGGGAGACGGTCGCCCGGGTCCGGGGCAGCGAGGAAAGGCAGACCCAAGTCTTCCTGGACGGCGCGCCGCTTGCAGTGCCTTGGGACTCGCGCGTGGATCTCGGGATCATCCCGGCAGGGCTGATCGGCGCGGTGCGGGTGACCAAGGGAGCCGTCCCGATCGAATATGGCGCCAATGCCGTGGCGGGCGCGATCGACCTCGAGACCCGCTCCGGCGGGGAGCTCGATTTCCGCGCGGGGGCAAGCATCGGCACGTTGGGGTTCGTGGATGCTTCGGCGGTTGCGACAGTTCCGGTTGGAAATGTCGATCTCACCCTGGCGGCATCCGGCCTCACCCGCGATGCCGAGACGGTCGCAAGTCTGTCCGCCGTCCCGTTCAGCCAAGCTCGGAGCAATCGCCGTACGAACACGGATGCGAAATCGGGCACCTTGTTCGCCGCCGCTCGCTACGCTGCCGGCCCGGTGACGATTCGCGCTTACCTCCTCCATCTGAAGGCCGAGCGCGGAATTGCTCCCGAGTCGGACCGCGATCCCGCCGTCGATGCACCCCGCTACTGGCGCTACCCCGATATTGAGCAGACGCAGCTCAGTCTCTCCTCCAACCTCCAACTGGGGAGCGGAAGCTCGCTACGGCTGGTCGGCTGGAGGCAATGGTTCGAGCAGCGCATCCTGCAATTTCAGGATATCTCCTACACGAGCCTGCGCGCGCGCGAGGATGACGAGGACGACACGGCGGGAGGCCGCCTGGTCCTCTCCACTCCGCTTGAAGCCCTTGAGCTTCGCATCGTCGGCACGGCGCAGACGAGCCGCCATGCGCAAGTGGACACCGCGTTCCCGGGCAATGCTGCCGGGCCGCGCCTGGCCTACCGCCAGAACCTCTACACGCTCGGCGTCGAAGCCGACGCGCCGCTGGGCGTGGGACGCCTCAGCTTCGGGCTTGCCTACGACCGCTCCGCCAATCCGCTGACCGGAGACAAGCCTGGCCAGCCCGCAACCGGCGCCCTCGCCTTTTCGGCTGCCTTCCGCGCGCCGCTCGGCGATGGGCTGGCGCTGGCGCTTTCAGGCGGCAGGAGAAATCGCTTCCCGAGCTCGCGCGAATTGTTCGGCGAGGCGCTGGGGCGTTTCCTGCCGAACCCCGAGCTTCGGCCGGAGCGAGCCTGGCTCGCCGATGCCGAGCTGAAGCTGATCCGGCCGGGGCTGACGCTTTCGCTCAACCCCTTCCTCACCCGCAGCCAGGACACGATCGGCCAGCGGGTAGTGACGGTGAGCGGACGAAGGCTGCGCCAGCGCTACAATCTCTCCGGATCGCTCAGCTACGGCATCGACGGCGCCCTCACGGCACGGCTGGTCCCGCAGCTCAACCTCGAACTCAGCGGGACGGTGCTGCGCGCGCGTGCGGATGAAGGCGACACGGCGTTTCGCCGGCTGCCGCAGCGCCCCTCCTATGAGGTGATGAGCGCATTCAATTACGAGCCGGGCTCAAGCCTCTCCTTTCGAGCGGAATTCCGGCGGGTGGGACCCGCCGTGGATCTCAGCCCCGGCGGCCTGCGCGCGCTTCTGCCGGCCGGGAACGAGATCAATCTTCGCACCCGTCTGGGAGTGGCGAGGCTCAAAAGCGGTGCCCGGCTGTTCCTGACCGGGAGCGTCGACAACCTCACCGACGACGTGATCACGCCGCAGCTCGGCCTGCCGGCCCCTGGCCGAAGCGTCCGGATCGGCTTCCAACTCGGCTAACGTCAGCGCTTGCGGGCGTTGATCCGGATGTCCCTCAAGGGTCCGTAATAGCGCGTGCCGACGAGGCCATTCGCCAGCGCCGATGCGGGGCCGCCGCGGGCATCGTCGTCGAGCAGCTTGGCAGCGGCGAAGTCGATCGCCGGGAGCCGCTCGCCGATCATCGCCGTGCTCAGCCGCTGTGCGTCGCCCGCTTTCAACCGGGCAAAGGCGTCCTCCACCTCCTTCAGCTCCCGTTCGAGCGCGTCGACCCGAGCCAGCTGATAGGCCGTCGGAGCCGCCTCCACTGAAGTGATCGCGCCGTAGATGTTGTCGACATTCTCGCGCAGCCGCTCCTCGCCGGTGATCGCGCCGCCTTCCTTGGTGGCGACGAGCTGCTTGCGAAGCGCGTCCGCCTGCTCGGAGACGCGCGCGGCGTCCGTCTTCAGCCTCGCCGATGCTCCCTCGCGTTTGGCGACGGCATCGGTTTGGGCGCGCAGCCCATTGATGTCGGCGTTGAGCCGGCTCATCCGGTTGAACAGCCCTTTGACCCGCTCGGCCGCCGCGAACTGCGCCTGGCGATCCGCCACATTATAGGTAGCCCTCCGATCGAGCCCGATCGTCAGAGGCATGGTCGTGACCTCACCCGCCTTGGTCAGCCGCACAATATATTGCCCGGGTAAAACGCGCTGCCCTTGAGTGGAATAGCCGGCCAGCGAGGCGGCTGGCGGGACCTGCGGCGGCTTAGTCCGCATCGACCACACCACCCGGTTCAGCCCCCTGCGCTTTGATGCCGGGAGCTCGTCGACGACATTTCCCTGCTGATCCAGCACCTCCAGCTTCATCCGGCCAATGACGTGCCGCGCCTTCTGATAATAGCTGATGACGGCGCCCTGCGGTGGATTCTCCCCAGAATAGCTCGCATCGCCCTCGGCCCAGCCGCCGTTACCGCGGATTCGCTGCTGGACTTCGCTGCCCTCGATCAGCACCGCATTGGCGGCGAGCCGCTCCGGCGTCAGCGCCCGAAGCGGGCCGAGATCGTCGACGATCCAGATGCCGCGGCCGTGGGTGGCGAGAACGAGATCGTCCTCCTTGGCCGGCTGCCAGACGTCGCGCACTGCAACGGCCGGGAAGTTGTTGGGCTTGAACTGCGCCCAGGTCCGCCCGCGGTCGAGCGATGCGAAGAGGCCGAACTCGGTTCCGGCATAGAGGATGCTCGGATTGGCGCGGTCTTCCCTTACGACATGCGCATAGCCACGGATTCCTTCCGTCCCTGGTCCGGCCAGCTGCTGCCAGGTGCGGCCATAGTCCGCCGTGCGGTAGAGATAAGGCTGCATGTCGCCATAAGTGTGCCGGTCGACGGCCACATAGGCGACCGCCGGATCATGCCGGCTTGCTTCGACCCAGCTGACCCAGCGCCCCTGCGGCGTCTTCAAATTCTTGGAGACGTTGGTCCAGCTTCGGCCGCCGTCGCGGGTCAGCTGGACATTGCCGTCGTCGGTGCCGACCCAGATCTGACCCGCCGCTTTCAGGCTTTCGGAGATCGAATAGATGGTCGTGTGCATTTCGGCCGCGCTGTTGTCGACCGTGATGCCGCCGGATTCCTCCTGCCGCTGCCGCTCCTTGTCGTTGGTGGTGAGATCGGGTGAGATCCGTTCCCACGTCACCCCCTGATCGCGGGTGCGGAACAGATATTGGGAGCCGATATAGAGGGTGCCACGTTCGTTCGGAGACAGATGGAGCGGCGTGTTCCAGTTGAAGCGGAGCTTCTCCTTGTAGCCGGCCTGCGGCTGGATGTTGCGGCCCTCGAGGGTCTTGCGGTTGATGCGGGCGACATTGCCGCCCTGGAACTCGGCATAGGCATAATCCGGATCGGCCGGGTCCGAAAAAGCCCAGAAGCCGTCGCCGCCGTAGAGATTTTCCCACCGGTTGTTGGTGATCCCGCCCGGATATTCCTGGTCGCCTACCCAGGTGCTGTTGTCCTGAAGGCCGCCATAGACCTGGTAGGGGTCCTTGTCGTCGGCCGAGACGTGGTAGAATTGGCTGATCGGCAAATTGTGCGACTTGTGCCAACGATTGCCGCCGTCATAGCTGGTCCACAGCCCGCCATCGTCGCCGCCGATGATGTGCTTTGTATTGGTGGGATTGATCCAGATGTCGTGCCAGTCGGCATGGCTGCCGCCGGCCGCGTCGGCAAAGCTCTTGCCGCCATCGTCGGAGACGATCATGCGCAGGTTCATCTTGAACAGCCGCTTGTCGTTCTTGGGATCGACGACGATCCGGCTGAAGTAGAAGGGCCGCCAGACCATGTTGCGGCTGCGGTCCCGCTCCTGGAAGGTCTTGCCGCCGTCTTCCGACACATAGAGCGCCGAGCGCACATTCTCGATGAAGGCGTAGACGATGTTCGGATTGGACGGCGCATGCACCGCCTCGATCCGTCCCCACGGGCCTTTGGGAAGGCCGGTGCGGTTCTCGGCCGTCAGCGCCGTCCAGGTCCTGCCGCCGTCGAAGGATTCGCGAAGGCTGCTGCCGGAGGGCGCATCTGGTCCGTTGCCGCCGGAGCGGAAGGTCCAACCCTTGCGGCGGAAGTCCCACATGCCGGCCAGGAGATGATCGGGATTGGAAGGATCCATGCTGACCGACGAGCAGCCGGTCGAGAGATTGGCTCCTTTGAGGATGTGGCTCCAGGTCCGGCCGCCATCGCTGGTCTTGTAAAGGCCGCGATCGGCGCTGTCGGACCAAAGCTTGCCGGGCGCGCAGACATAGACGATGTTTCCGTCCTTCGGATGGACGACAATGCGGACGATCCGTTCGGTCGTCGGCAAACCCATATTGGTCCAGCTCTCGCCGCCGTCGGTCGACTTGTAGACGCCGTCTCCAACCGAAACCGAGTTGCGCGTCCAGCTCTCGCCCGTGCCGACCCAGACCACCTCCTTATTGGTGGGGTCGAGCGCGACTGCACCGATCGACTGAACCGGCTGCTTGTCGAAAACAGGACGGAAATTGGTGCCGCCGTCGGTCGACTTCCAGACGCCGCCGGAGGCGGATCCGACAAACAAAGTCACCTTTCCGTCCGGCTCCTGGCGCGCGTCAAGGGCGGCGATCCGGCCCGACATGGTGGCTGAACCGATGTTGCGGATGCCGAGCCCTGAAATCGCGGCAGAATCCGCGATGGGGGCAGCATAAGCCGGCAGGGCGGCGGCCATCGCCGTCGAGAGGAAGAGCATCGTGCGGGTCATCGTGTCAGCCCCTGTTCGAGGATTTGGGTTTATCGTCGGGCTTCTTCGGGTCTGACGGCGGCTGGGCCGGATTGACCGCGTTCGGCACCTTTGGGACCGTCTGCGGCACGGGCGCGGCATCTTCGGCCTGATCGACCGGCGCGGGTTGCGGCGACGAGCTCGGTGCGGAGGCTCCAGCCGCGCCCGGATCGGCGAAGATCTGGGCATTCACATTGGGATTGGCTTCGGCGGAAGCGATCATGATCCGCGACCGCTGGTTCGGATTGCCCTGCCCCCAGCTTTCGATCGACATCGGGAAATAGACGCCGCCGACCTGCTCGTAATCGCCCAGCTCATATTCGTAGATAACCGGCGAGCCGCGAAGCCGCCGTGTCTCCGTCACCTTGATTTCGAGCATCGTGTCGGGATCGAGCAGATAGACGAACTCGTCGCCGTCGCGCTCGGTCACCTTGAGCTTGTAGGCATTGGTGCCGTCGAAATCCTCGCGGCCCAGATAGGAGATCGTGCTGCCGGCCTTTTTCGCATTGTGGAGCGGGCCGCTGAGCAGCGCCGAGTCGGCCAGCGAGCGCGCCTCGTCGGCCGACATCCGTTCCGAGTCGCGCCGCCCCTGGAACGGATTGACGCGCCATCCGCCCGCCCCGTCATGGGCTTGCATGATGGTCAGGCCCTGAACGGCCATATCGACCCGCACCAAATCGGACGCGGGACCCCGGGCGCGCGTTTCCTGATAGGTGAGCTCGAAATCGCCGGGAAAGCGAACCTTGCCGTTGAAGCGCAGCGCCTTCAGCGCTTCCAGCTTCGCAGCCCCGCCCCTCGCAGCTAGATTTTTGGCAACCAGCTCATCGGCTGTCTGGCCGCTGGCCGGCGATGCCAAAGGCAGCCCGAGCACCAACATCGCCACGCCTAAGCGCGAACACTTTCCCCATACCCCATCTCCCGCAGAGTCCCGTTCATCATGATCCTGCCGGATCAGCAAAGCAAGATGGGTGCGGGCCACGATCTCCAGGGAGACCCGGATCTGGCCGGGGCCTGATCGATTGAGGCGGAAGGCGCGATCAGGCCCTTTCCACGAGGTCTATGGCGCGGCGTCCACGCCTTCTTCGGGCAAATGGCCGATCATGTCCCTGCTGATCACCTGGCCATAGTTCCAGTCCCTGTCGGTCGCCGAGCCGTGGTTTATCCCGACCGCGCGCGGCCCCGCCCGTGTCATGATGTAGAGCAGCCCGCCCGACGAGCCGGATTCGGTGTCGCAGCTGTGCCTGAAGACGAGCGGTTCGCCGCGGACCGGCAGCGGCTTGCAGGCGGGCGAGTAGCGCTTCGTCCTCGCGAGGGCTTCGGGCCTGCTGTGATAGCTGACCATGAACACGTCCGAGCGGCGGGTGAGCTCACCCGCCTTGGTCGACCGCACGATGATCGGCGACACCGAAAGCGGAGCGGAAGTCGAAGCTTCAGGATCGCCCAATCGGGGGTGAGCGGATCGGGCTGCGCCCGCGCGGAAAAGCGCGCGACCGGCTCGGGGGCAACGAGCGAGCCGAACACTCTCCTCCCATCGACCGAGCGCAGCTCGAAGGCGCAATATTCGATCGCGATGACGGTGGTGCGGCCGGGCATTTGCACCCTGCCATAATGGCCTGCCGCCACCAACGTGGACCGGTTGCCGACCAAGGTCGCGGTGGTGGAGAAGCGCTCCCCGCTCCCCGGATCCCTGCAGACGAGCCGCCCGACGCCGGAAAATGGCGCCTCCAGCGCCGGCGGGAGCGGAACCCGGTCGTCCGCGCCGACGATCCGGGCGAGCGCGGGAAGGTGCGCGACCGATGCAAGGACGCAAAGGGCGATGAGCCTTGAAGCTGCCGCTCTGACCGAGGAATTTGCCATTCGCCGCCCAATGTAGGCGATGATCCCCGCGGGGCAACGCAGATCGGCCTGCGAGCCCCGCGGCTTTCCCGAACGGCGAAACCATCCTCAGCATGCTTCGGCTCCGGGGCCGCCGGGGCTTTGCAGGATCTTAACCCTCACCTCCTAAAAGGCAGGTTGAGAATGTCCTGGTCTGGCGAGGAGCATGGGATGAGCATCGTCTGCTCGGTCATCGGGCACAAAGCTTCCAGTGCAACCGTCTGGAATCGCGGTCATCATTTCAGCACCTGCAGGCGGTGCGGCGCGGATCTCGTCGAGTCCGAGGATGATCGGTGGATCACGCCGCCGGCAGGCTACCGCATCGTCCGCAAGCAGCCCAAGCTTGCTCCCGAAACCTCGGCGCAGCCCGCCTCGAGCCTGCCGAGCCTGCCCATCGAGCCTGCCGAGCCTGCCGACGAAGCCTGCCGAGCCGGCCGCGCTCGCCAACCCTGCCGAGCCGAACAGCGTGTGGGAAGCGGTCCGAGATCCCGAGCCAATCAGCCCGCTGCAGGAGAAGCGGGCGCGGCCCGACCGGCGTGTCGAACAGAACGGCTCCCTCCCCGCCTCCCTCGCCGGCGTGGACCGCCGCCGTGAAGCTCGGCGCAAGTCGAACGGCAATTTTCAGCCGCGCCGGCGGAAGGGACTGCTCGCTCAGTAAGAGCGACATCTTCACCTTTGAACAGCAGCTGCCGGCTTCAAAGCGGCTTGCGGGCACCCGGAACGTCTGGGACACGGAAAGTCTGGTGCGCCCGTCCGTCAAGGCTAGAGCACTTCCCGAAAAAGTGGGAACCATTAAGTAGGTTGCCATGCCCCCCGGGCATGGCTGCGCAGTCCGGGGACTGCGCACCTACTCAATTTTCGGCCGGGAATGATCAGGTACGGATGAGCAGGTGCGACCTTCCCCGAAGGTCGCAGCCGCGCCCGGGAGGCGCGGCGGCCGGCTCATCCCCAGGCAATCGGTAGCCATGCCGATTGCATGGCGACCTGATCATCTCCAGACATTGATCTGGAGCCTTTCTGATCCGACAAGGATCAGCAGGTCGCCATGTCCCCCCGGACATGGCTGCGGCCTGCGGGGCAGGCCGCACCTGCTGATTCCGCCTTGTCGGGAAAGGCTTCAGGGGGACCTGCGGGCAGAGGGAGTGCTTGGGATGTCGAAATTGCTGGCGGCTGTTGAGCTGGGCGGCACCAAAGTCCTGGCCGCAATTGCAACGGATCCGCTGAACCCGCTGCGGCGCACGCGCATCGCGACGGAGGACCCTGCAGGGACGTTGGCTCTGGTCGCCACCTTCTTTGACGAGGCGAAGGCCGAATTCGGTGCTCCCGCGGCTTTGGGGATCGCTTCCTTCGGGCCGATCGGCATCCGCCGCGGATCGTCCGATTGGGGCCGGATGGGACGCACCACCAAGCCGCGCTGGCAAGGCGCCGACGTGGCGGGCGTTCTGGCGGCGCGGCTGGGCTGCCCGCTGAACCTCGATACGGACGTGAACGGAGCTGCAATTGCCGAGGCCCGCTGGGGTGCGGGCCGCGGGCTCGGCAACATCGCCTACCTCACCGTCGGCACCGGTATCGGCGGCGGCCTGGTGGTTGAGGGACGCCCGGTTCACGGCGCGCTGCATCCGGAAATGGGCCATGTCCGGCTGCAACGCCATCCGGAGGACGACCAGGCGAGCCAGTGCACCTTCCATCCTGACTGTGCCGAGGGGCTGGCCTCTGGCCTCGCGATCATGGCGCGGTTCGGTCACAGCCTCGCCGAACTCGCGCCGGACCACCCGTTTCGCGCCATCCTCGCCGATTATCTCGGCCAGCTCTGTGCAACCCTCGTGCTCATCGCCAGCCCTGAACGGATCGTAATCGGCGGCGGCGTGATGACAGGGGGCGGGCTTCACGCAGCCATCGAAAAGGCGATGTCGAAGCGCCTCGGGGGCTATTTGGAGCCGCCAAGCGCCGAGGGCGGCGCCTTTATCGTTCCCCCGGCCCTCGGCGATCATGCCGGCCTCGCCGGCGGCTTTGCCTTGGCGCAAGACCTTCTGTAGGCGAGGCCCATGGCCGCTGTGCAGCTCATCGCAAAACAGGTGGAGAAGATCTGGGGCCGCCGGGACCTGCCGGAGATGTTCGGCGGCTATTACCGAGGCGGCGAGCCGCTCGGCGAGATCTGGTACGAACATCCGGACGGCCGCGACGGCGAGTTGCTGGTCAAATATCTGTTCACCTCCGAGAAGTTGTCGATCCAGGTCCACCCGAATGACGAGGAGGCGGCGCGCGCGGGCCACAAGCGCGGCAAAGACGAGGCCTGGATCGTGCTGAGGGCTGAGCCGGGCGCGGTGATCGGCATCGGCCTTCGGGAGCGCGTCGGCAGGGAGGCGCTGACGCGTGCGGCGCTGGACGGCGCGATCGAGGACCTGCTCGACTGGCGCCCCGCGGTGGAGGGAGACATCTATTATTCGCCGGCCGGGACGATCCACGCGCTTGGGCCCGGCCTGGCGCTGATCGAGATCCAGCAGAATGCGGATCTGACTTACCGGCTTTACGATTACGGCCGCCCGCGCGAGCTGCATCTCGACGCGGGCGTGGCGGTGTCGAACGCAGAGCCGTACGTCTCGCCGGTCCAGGCCTACTTGCGCGCCGACGGCCGCGAGATACTGGCCGAAGGCCAGGCGTTCGTGCTGGAGCGCTGGCACGGGGCGGTGTCCGGAATGTTGCTTCCTGAGCCGCAGCGCCCGCTCTGGCTGGTGCCCGTCAGCGGGAGGGGCCGGATCGCCGGCGCACCGCTGGAGCCCGGCAGCGCTTGGCTGGTCGAGGGTGCCGAGCCGATCGTCCTGGACGAGGCATCCGAGTTGCTGGTCGCCTATCCCGGAGCTGCGGTGCGCGAGACGATGCTCGGCTGAGCCCAGCGGGCGAGCGGGTCGTCCGGCCGCTCCACCACCAGCCGCGAGCCGTGCGGCGGGAGCTCGCCCGTCTCGCCTGCAGCGACAGGTGATCCTGAGATGTTGAACAGGTTGAGCAAAGTCGACCTGTCAGGCCGCCGCACCCGTTGCACGATGGGCAGCGTGTCCGCGCCGAGCTCAACGAATTCGGAGCGTAGCTGGCGCTCGCGCAGAAGGGCGGCGAACAGCTCCGCTCGCTCCTCGCTGAGCTCGTCAAGTTTGTCGCTCGTCATCAACACGCCTCCAGCAAGGCCGGCGAACAGGGCGAGAGAGCGGACCTGATCGTCGCTCAGGTCGTGGAAGCGGCTCCGGAGCAGGATGCAGTCGGGATCGGCCTGCCAGAGGATGCCCGATCCATGGTTGCGGGTGAGCTGATCGCGCAGCAGGCTCTCCGCTGAATAGTCGCCGTGCCACGATATGCCGATATCACGGCCGATGCGGACCGCGTCCACCAACCCCACCGATGCCCATAACGGACAGCCACAGCCGAGCAGGACCGCGTCGCCGACCTCCTCCCGGATCGCCGAGACCATGCGGCGCCAGATCGCGACGCGCGACAGGCCGCTCTGGTGCCAGCGCGCCTCGTCAGGCCCGTATTCGCTGCCGAACAGCATAAAGTCCGTCTTGAAGTAGCGGCATCCCCAGTCACGGCGCCAAGTCCGGAAGACGCTGCGGATATAGGCTTCCGCGTCGGGGTGCGTGACATCGAGGATGTAATATTCCTCGCTCCTTTTATGCCAGCGAAACTCGCCGTAGAATTTCATGTGCGCGATCGGCGCGCCGCTCTCACGGCTCCTCACCACCCAGTCAGGGTGCTGGGCGTAGAGCCGGCTGCGGTTGCCGACCATCAGCGGTGCGATCCAAAGGCCGGGTGTGAAGCCTGCCGCCTCCACATCGGCGAGCAGCGGCTTCATGCCGCGCGGAAATTGCGGCTTCACATCGAGCCAGTCACCCATTTCTGGCGTGAAGCCGTCGTCAATCTGGAAGATATCCAGGGGCACTTGCTGCGCGTCGCGGAAGGCGGCGGCGGCGGCGAGGTGCTCCATGATCGCGGCCTCGTCGATGGCCGCGTAGAGGCTGTACCAGGAGCACCAGCCGGTAATCCTCCGCTCCGGCACGCGCGGCGCGAGCGGTGAGTCCGCCGCCACGACCCTGGACCAGGCGCGTAGCGTCTCCTCGACGTCCTCGCCCTCCGCCAGAACCAGCGGTTCGGCGGAAATGGTGCCGTCGTGTGGCACCCGGTCCCACAGAGTTTCGACGTCGATCGTCGGGGATTCGGCGCTGCCGGCGCCGTGTGCTGATGCCCTTGCATAATTATGCATAAACATGCATATGATATGCATGGAAGCTGCAGTAGCGATCATGGGTGCATCCGGTTTTGTCGGTGGGGAGCTTTTACGGCTCCTGGCGGGACACGGCTCCCTTCGCCCCGTGCGGCTCTTCGGCGACTCACAGGCGGGTCTGCCGCTCGAAAGCGTGCATCCGCACCTTGCCGCAGCATATTCATCAGTCTCGATCGAACGGTTCGATCCCGCGCTTCTGGAGGGTATCGACCTTATCTTTGCGGCGCTCCCGCACGGAGAGTCCCAGAAAATCGCACCTGAGATCCTCGGCCGCGGGATCGCGCTGGTCGATCTCGGCGCCGATTTCCGGCTGCGCGACCCGGAGTTGTACCGGACCTGGTATGGCGAACCGCACCTCGCCCCGGATCTGCTCGACCGCTTCGTCTACGGCATCCCTGAACTCCATCGCGAGCGGATCAGGCAGGCAGGCGCAGTCGCGGCAGCCGGCTGCTATCCGACTGCTGCCATCCTGGCGCTGAAGCCGCTCATGGAATTGCTCCAACCGGGCAGCCTCGTCATCGATGCCTCTTCGGGCGTCAGCGGCGCCGGCAGGGCCGCCAAGGAAGCGACGGCGTTCAACACCGTTTCGGAATCCTTCTCCGCTTACGGGCTCCTCTCGCATCGGCACACCGCGGAAATGGAGGCGAGCCTCGGGACGGAACTGCTGTTCACGCCGCACCTCGCGCCGATGAACCGCGGCATCCTCGCCACCTGCTACGCTCAGGCGAAGGGGCCCTGCGACCCCCTCGAAGTGCTGCGGGAGGCCTATGCGGACGAGCCGTTCGTCCATGTCACCGACCAGCCGCCCGCGACCAAATGGACGCTCGGCTCGAACACCGCCCAAGTCACCGCCCGCTACGATCAGCGGACCGGGCGCGTGCTCGCCATCTCCGCTCTCGACAATCTCGTCAAAGGAGCCGCCGGACAGATGATCCAGTGCGCAAATCTCATGCTCGGCTTCAACGAAGCCGCCGGGCTTCCGCTGTGCGGGGTCTATCCATGAGCGTCACCGCCGCCGAAGGGTTCGTCGCGTCGGGATGCCATGCCGGCATCAAGAAGCGGCGCCACGATATGGCCCTGCTCGCCACGGACGATCGTCGCCCCGTCGCCTGCGCGGCCGTCTTCACGCAGAACAAATTCCCTGCCCCGCCGGTCGAGCTCGACCGCCGGCGGCTCGCTGAGAACGGCGGAAAGTCGGCCGCGATCATCGTCAATTCGGGCAACGCCAATGCGGGCACCGGCGCGGCCGGTTACGGCGATGCCCGCGCGATGACCGCCGCCGCCGCCGAGGCGCTGGGGATCGGCGAGGACGATGTGCTGGTCTGCTCCACCGGCATCATCGGCACGCCGCTGCCGATGGAAGTGATCCTCAAAGCGACGCCAAAGCTTGCGAAGACGCTCTCGGCAGAGGGCGCGGAGAATGCCGCAAGAGGCATCCTCACGACCGACCACAAGACCAAGCAGGTGGTTGTGAAGGGATCCGGTTTCACGCTGGGCGGAATGGCCAAGGGCTGCGGCATGATCGCGCCCAATATGGCGACCATGCTGGCCTTCCTCACCACCGATGCCGATGTCTCTGCTGAGGAAATGCAGGCCATTCTTCGCGAGGCGTCGGACCGCAGCTTCAACACCCTCAACGTCGACGGCGCGACCTCGACCAACGACACCGCGATCCTGCTCGCCTCTGGCCGCCGAGGTCGTGCGGATCTCAATGAGTTCGCGGATGCAGTGCATCGCGCCTGCGAGGATCTGACGCTGCAGATGGCGCGCGATGCCGAGGGAATGACCAAGATGGTGATGCTCCGCGTCACCGGCGCGATGAGCGATGCCGAGGCGCGCGCGGCGGCCAAGACCATCGCCGAGAACAACCTCGTCAAATGCTCCTGGTACGGCGAGGACCCCTATTGGGGGCGCCTTTTGGCCGCCGCAGGCTCGGCGGGGGTGGCGTTCGAGCCGGAAAAATCGAGCGTCGCCTATGGCGGGACCATCGTTTCACGCGGCGGGACGCATGCCGACCATGATGGGGAGGCGGTGCGGAGCCACCTGAAGGAGGAGCGGATCGACATCGAAGTGGCGCTCGGACTGGGATCCGGCACGGCCCGGATGATCGGCATCGACCTGGGCCCCGGCTACATCAAAGAGAATAGCAGGACCTCATGAGCCCGAGCGACACGGCACGCATCCTTATCCAAGCGCTGCCCTATATCCGCCGCTTCGCGGGCAAGGCCGTGGTCGTGAAACTGGGCGGCGCGGCGATCGATGCGGAGCTGGACCGCGCGCTTGCGCAGGACGTGCTCCTGCTCCGGAGCGTCGGCGTGCGCGTCGTGCTGGTCCATGGCGGCGGGCCGCAGGTCGACTCGATGATGCGGCGCATGGGCAAGGAGCCGGAATTCCGCGACGGCCTTCGCGTCACCGACGCCGAGACGCTGGAAATCGTCCGCATGGTCCTGGTCGGCAAGATCAACCGCGATCTCGTCGCAACGATCAACCGGGAGGCGCTCGACGAGCCGGTGGCGGTCGGCGTCTCGGGAGAGGATGCGGGGCTGCTCACCGTCACTCCCAAAGCCGCGATGCTCGGCTTTGTCGGCGATGTCTCCCATGTTCGCGCCCTTGTGCTGCACCGGCTGCTGGAGGAAGGGCTCGCGCCGGTCGTCTCGACGATCGGCGCGGACGAGACGGGACAGCCCTACAATATCAACGCCGACGAGGCCGCGCGCGCGATCGCCGCGGCAATGGGCGCGGAAAAGATCGTCTACCTCACCGCGGCGCCCGGCCTGCTCGAGGATGTGAATGACCCCTCCTCGCTCGTTCCTCGCCTGACCTCGGCCGAGCTTCGCGCGCGGATCCAACATGGCGATACGGCCGCCCCGGGCCGGATCACCGTCAGCGCCGGCATGATTCCGAAGCTTCGCGCCTGCGCCGACGCCGTGGACGCCGGCGTCGGCACCGCGCATATCATCGACGGGCGCGTGCCCCACGCGCTCCTGATCGAGCTTCTCACCGACGAGGGCATCGGGACGATGGTGAAGAAGGAGCCAAGCTGGTGAGCGATCTCCTTTCCATCCGCGATCTCCGCCGCGAGGCGCTGCTCGACATCCTCGCGCTGTCGGAGCGGACCGACCTCGGTCGCCCGCTCGCAGGCAAGGGAGCCGCGCTCTATTTCCAGAAGCCGAGCGCCCGCACCCGCAACTCGATGGAGATGGCGGTGGTGCAGCTTGGCGGACACCCGGTTCATATCCAGAAGGACGAGGTCGGTCTCGGCAGCCGCGAGACGGCGGAAGACGTCGCCCGCACGCTGGAATGCTACCATGCTCTCATCGCGGCGCGCGTGACGGAGCATGGGCTGCTGGAGCAGATGGCCGTCGCCGCCGAGGTCCCGGTGCTGAACATGCTTTCAAACAGCGACCACCCGCTCCAGGCGCTTGCGGATCTCCTGACGGTGAAGCAGCTTCTGGGCAGGCTCGAGGGCGCGCGGATCGCCTATATCGGCGATGCCAACAATGTCTGCCGCTCGCTTGCGGAGGGCTGCGCCCTGGCGGGGGCGGAATTGAGGATTGCCAGCCCCGAAGGCTATGGCCTTCCCGATCCGCCCTCCGGAGTGCGCCAGTTCACCGATCCCAAGGAGGCCGCCCGGGGGGCCGAGATCGTCTATACGGACGTGTGGGTTTCGATGGGACAGGACGGACAGACCGAGACGCGCCGCCAGGCGCTCGCTGCCTATCAAGTCGATGCCCGCCTGATGAGGGCATGCGGCGAGGCCTGGTTCCTCCACTGCCTTCCCGCCCGGCGCGGCGAGGAGGTGACGGACGAGGTGATCGACGGACCCCGCAGCGCCATTTGGCGGCAGGCGAAGAACCGCATGCACACTGCGCGAGGCGCGATGGCCTGGATGCTGGGAGTGCGGCCATGACCGACACCCGCGCACGGCGCCAGAAAGCGATCGCGGACCTCATCCGTGCGGGATCGCTCGGCAGCCAGGAAGAGCTGACCGCACGGCTGGCCGAGCTCGGCTTCGCGGTGACCCAGGCGACCGTCTCCCGCGACCTCGATCAAATGGGTGCCGTCAAGGTGAAGCGTGGCGGGACCATTGCTTATGCACTGCCCGAGCAGATCGGCGACAGCGACTGGGCCGTCTCCCGGCTCGAGCGCATCCTCGGCGAATGGGTGCAGTCGGTCGAAGCGGCCGGCAACATGATCGTGATGAAGACGCCGCCGGGCTCGGCGCATCTCGTCGGCCTGGCGCTCGACCAAGCCAAGCTGCCGGAGATTGCCGGAACCGTGTGCGGCGACGACACCTTGTTCCTCGTCATGCGCGACGGGGTGAATACGCGCCAGATCGCCGATCGTTTTCGGGGACTGAGCGGAAGAAGATAGGAAAGCCTCGATGAACCCGCCCAAGAAGGTGGTGCTCGCTTATTCCGGCGGGCTCGACACCTCGATCATCCTCAAATGGCTGCAGACCGAATATCGCGCCGAGGTCGTGACGTTCACCGCCGACCTCGGCCAGGGTGAGGAAGTGGGGCCGGCGCGCCGCAAGGCGGAACTGCTCGGCATCCGGCCCGAGAATATCTTCATCGAGGATCTGCGCGAGGAATTCGTGACCGACTATGTGTTCCCGATGTTCCGTGCGAACACGGTTTATGAGGGCCAGTATCTGCTCGGCACCTCGATCGCCCGGCCGTTGATCGCGAAGCGGCAGATCGAGATTGCGCGCGCCGTCGGCGCTGACGCGGTCTGCCACGGCGCCACCGGCAAGGGGAACGACCAGGTGCGGTTCGAGCTCGGCTATTATGCGCTGGAGCCGGACATCAGCGTGATCGCTCCATGGCGGGAATGGGAGTTCGCCAGCCGCGAGCAGCTCCTCCGCTTTGCCGAGGAGCACCAGATCCCGATCGCCAAGGACAAGAGGGGCGAAGCGCCTTTTTCGATCGACGCGAACCTCCTCCATTCATCGTCCGAGGGAAAGGTGCTGGAGGACCCGGCGGTGGAAGCGCCGGAATATGTCCACCAGCGGACGATCTCGCCGGAGGACGCTCCGGACACGGCGTCGATCATCTCGATCGGGTTCGAACATGGTGACCCGGTGGCGATCGACGGCGAGCGCCTGTCTCCCGCCGAGCTGCTGACGCGGCTCAACCAGCTCGGCCACGACAACGGCATCGGCCGGCTCGACCTGGTCGAGAACCGCTTCGTGGGGATGAAATCTCGCGGCGTCTACGAAACGCCGGGCGGCACGATCCTGCTGGCAGCGCATCGGGGCATCGAATCGATCACGCTCGACGCGGGCTCGATGCACCTCAAGGACGCTTTGATGCCGCGTTACGCCGGCCTCATCTATAACGGCTTCTGGTTCAGCCCCGAGCGCGAGATGCTGCAGGCGCTGATCGACAGAAGCCAGGAACATGTAACCGGTACGGTTCGCATGAAGCTCTACAAGGGCAATGCGACGGTGATCGGGCGGGAGAGTCCGCTCGCGCTTTACGACCAGGATCTGGTCACCTTCGAGGAAGCTCCAGCTCCTATAGCCAGCGCGATGCGGCAGGCTTCATCAAGCTGAACGCACTGCGGCTCAAGGTCGCCGCGAAGCGGGGCCGCAGGGAATAGGCTACAGAGCCTGGAACCAGATGCGTTCGCAGGGTCTGCAATGAAAGCGACTCGTCAACGACATTCGCGCGCGGCACCTAAAGCTTTAGCAAGAGCAAACCGGTATATTACCCGGACATATTACACGGAATTTATCCGGGTATAACGACATGTGCACCGGCCAGGCGTCCCCCGTGGCAGGTCACAGCGTTAAGCGCTGCTCATCGCGCGTGATGGGCCGTGCCCGTAGCGCCTTAGCGTTTGTTCGGGCCCGCCGGCTTCGGCTTGCGCGGCGGCCTCGGGCCCGGACGACGCCCGTCGGGGCGGGGGCCGTCCGGACGGGGCGGTCTCCGGTTTCCGGTTGGGGGCTGGTGCCGCTCGGGGCGCGTGCCGGCGCGGCCTGCCCCTGCGAGACCGAATAGCCCTCCTTGAGCAGCCGGTTGAACGCGGCCCGCACATTCGCCGAGATGACCGCCTGCAATTCCCGCGGGAGATCGGCGAAAGCAGCGTTCGGGTGAATGGCGTTGATGTCGCGAAGCAAGGTGTTTGGCATGCCTTTGGAGGCACTCTTCAGCGCTTCCAACGCATCGGTGACGGCAGAGAGGATGATCTCGTGCATCACGTCGGTTGCGGACTTCGTCATTGCAGACCCAACGCCATGCTCGGAAATTCGCTGCATGTCGGGCGCGAAGTCGAACCAACGGCCCCGCAACGAGGCACAGCTCCCACCTTCGTGGAGCAACATGGTGAATCAGTCGTTTCCCTTGGCGGAGTTTCGTGTCTCGGCGCTGGAGGGAGGAAGATGAAGCGATTGTGGCTCTTCTCCATGACGGCTGGGCTGCTGCTGAGCAGCGCCACACCGCCGCCTTTGCCTGCATGGGATCCGACCGCCGTCGAAGGCCCGGACGAGGATGTCCTCGAACCTTTCCCAAGCGCCTCCGACACCTTGATCGAGGCGGAACCTCTGCTCGACTTCGGGCCGGCGACGCTTGCCGTCTCGTCCCCCACCCCTGCCGCCGTGGAACCTGAGCCAGTGGAAGAGCCTTCGGAAGCGGCTCCAGCGGAAGCGGCTCCAGCGCCGCTGCCCGAGCGCGCGCCGAGCGGCGTCAGGGTGGTGGTCAGCATCCCGCAGCAAAAGGCCTATGTCTTCGAGGACGGCGAGCTGCTCGCGACGTCCCCCGTCTCCACCGGCAAGCGCGGGCACGAGACACCGGCGGGGACCTTCCGCATCCTTCAGAAGAAGGTCCACCATCGCTCGAACAAATATGCCAACGCGCCGATGCCCTATATGCAGCGCCTCACCAATTACGGCATCGCGCTGCACGCCGGTAACCTGCCGGGCTATCCCGCCTCGCACGGCTGCATCCGGCTGCCCCGGGGTTTTGCCAAGAAGCTGTACGGGCTCACCGACTATGGCACGAAGGTAACGGTCACGCACAAGCGGCCGAGATCGGTCGAGGACGCGCTGAACCTCGTTTAGCGGGAAATACCGAGCGCGTTCCTGGCGGCCTCGACCTGCGCCAGCACGTTGGCGGGCGCAGTGCCGCCGTAGCTGGTGTGCGGCTCGCGACCGAGGCATCGACGCTGAGGACATCGTAGACGCGCTCGTCGATGCGCGCATCGATCTGGCGCAGCCCGTCGAGCGGAAGCTCGGCAAGCTGCACTCCGCTGCTCTCCGCCAGCTTCACGGCCCGGCCGGTGATGTGGTGCGCCTCCCGGAACGGCACGCCGGCTTCGCGGACCAGCCAGTCGGCGAGATCGGTCGCGGTGGCGAAGCCCGCTTCGGCCGCGGCGCGCATCCGGCCCGTGTCGAAACGCGCGGCCTCGATCATCCCGGTCATGGCGCGCAGCGACAGGATGAGGAGATCATAGGCCTCGAACACCGGCGGCTTGTCATCCTGGAGATCCTTGGAATAAGCCAGCGGCAGTCCCTTCAAGGTCACCAGCAGCGACAGCATCGCGCCCGAGATACGGCCGGAATGGCCACGGACCAACTCGGCGGCGTCGGGGTTGCGCTTTTGCGGCATGATCGAGGAGCCGGTCGAATAATCGTCCGGCAGCGCGACAAAGCCGAAGGGCTGGCTCGCCCAGATCACGATCTCCTCGGCAAGGCGGGAGAGGTGGAGCGAGCATTGTGTGGCCGCCATCAGGAAATCGAGCGCAAAATCCCGGTCGGAAACGGCGTCGAGCGAGTTCGCCGCGGGACGGTCGAAGCCGAGCGCGGCAGCGGCGGCGTGACGGTCGATGGGAAAGCCGGTGCCGGCAAGAGCGGCGGCGCCGAGCGGGGATTCGTTCATCCGGGCCCGGGCGTCGGCGAAGCGCCGGCCGTCCCGGCGCAGCATCTCGTAATAAGCCATGAGATGATGGCCGAGCGTCACCGGCTGCGCGCTCTGCAGGTGGGTGAAGCCGGGCATGACGCTGGCGGCATGCTCCTCGGCACGGATGACGAGGACGCGCTGCAGATCGGCCAGCGCGTTCCCGATTTCGTCGACCGCGCGGCGGACCCAGAGGCGGAAGTCGGTCGCCACCTGATCGTTGCGCGACCGCGCCGTGTGGAGGCGGCCTGCGGCAGGGCCGATCAGCTCGGTGAGGCGGTGCTCGACATGCATGTGGATGTCTTCAAGGGCGGGATCCTCGGTCACGCCCTGCGCGGCATATTCCGCCTCGATCCGGTCGAGGCCGCTGCGTATCGCTTCGGCGTCCGCTGCGGAAATGATCCCTTGCGTGCCGAGCATGGCGACATGGGCCCTGGAGGCCGCGATGTCCTCGCGCCAGAAGCGCTTGTCGACTGCGATGGAGCTGTTGATCTCGGCCATGATCGCGGCGGGCGCGCCGGCGAAGCGGCCGCCCCACATGCTGTTGGACCTGTCGGGACCGCCGGAAATTGCCGCTCTCCTGATGCCTTTGAGGATTGGCCCCTAACCGCATTGAGCGCCGCGGCAAAGCCGCGCCGTCGATCCACTCCGCCGGTGCGCCGCCGGGTGGTCGCCCGGTCTGGCGCTGATCCGCGCCCAAGGCCGGATTGCATTTGCAATCCGACCTTGGGCTGGGGCGCTCAGACGACCCCGTAGGCGAGCATGGCGTCGGCGACTTTCTTGAAGCCCGCGATGTTCGCGCCCTTCACATAATCGATATAGCTGTCGCTGACGCGGCCATAGGCGGAGGCGCGCTCATGGATGCCGTCCATGATGTCCTTGAGGAGCTGCTGGAGCTCTGCCTCCTTCCAGCTCATGCGGGCGCTGTTCTGACTCATCTCCAGGCCCGAGACCGCAACACCACCGGCATTGGCCGCCTTGCCCGGCGCAAACAGGATCTGCGCCTCCTTGAAGACGTGCACGCCGTCGAGGTCGGTCGGCATGTTGGCGCCTTCCGACACGGCCATGCAGCCGTTCCCGACGAGCGCCCGGGCATCTTCGCCGAGCAACTCGTTCTGAGTGGCGCAGGGGAGCGCGACATCGCATTCGACGCCCCAGGGACGCTTCCCCGCGTGGTAGGTCGCGCCAGTATATTCGTCGGCATATTCCGAGATGCGGCCGCGGCGCTTGGTCTTGTGCGCCTTCACCCAGTCGATCTTCTCCTGGGTGATGCCTTCGGGATCGTGGATGAAGCCCTCGGAATCGGAAAGGGTCAGCACCTTGCCGCCGAGTTGCGTCACCTTTTCAGCGGCATGGGTGGCGACGTTGCCGGAGCCGGAAATGAGGGCGCGCTTGCCGGCCAGATCCTGCCCGCGCGTCTTCAGCATATTCTCAAGGAAATAGACGGCGCCGTAGCCGGTCGCCTCGGTCCGGATCAGCGAGCCGCCATATTCGAGGCCCTTGCCGGTGAGCACGCCGGTAAACTGGTTGGTGATCCGCTTATACTGGCCGAACATGTAGCCGATCTCGCGGCCGCCGACTCCGATGTCGCCGGCGGGAACGTCCACGTCCGCGCCGATATGGCGAAACAGCTCGGTCATGAAGCTCTGGCAGAAGCGCATCACCTCATTGTCGCTCTTGCCCTTGGGATTGAAATTGGCGCCGCCCTTGCCGCCCCCCATCGGCAGGCCGGTGAGCGCATTCTTGAAGGTCTGTTCGAAGGCGAGGAACTTCAGAACGCTTTCGGTGACGCTCGGGTGGAAGCGGATGCCGCCCTTATAGGGGCCGATCGCATTGTTGTTCTGGACCCGCCAGCCGCGCTGGACGCGGATATTGTTGTTGTCGTCCTCCCAGACGACGCGGAAGGAGACCACCCGGTCGGGCTCGGCATCCGGCGGAGGATCTGCCATTTATGATATTCCTCCTTGTCCTGGATGAACTCGAAAATGTCCTCTGCGACCTCCTGGACCGCCTGAACGAATTCGGGCTGACCGGGATTGCGGCGCTTCACGCCCTCCATGAAGCCGTTGAGATCGACATGGCCCGACACGCCGCGCGGGATAGCTCCCCCTCTGTTCATGTTCCGCTCCTGCTCGCTTTGAAGGCTCTGCCCGGGCGCCGCGCCTCGACAACCCATCGTGCATACCATGATTCAGCAAAAACGAAGCACGGTGAAGGCCGGCGACGAGCAGCTGGTCGCGCGCTTTCAATCGTTGATCGACTGAAGAAAATCAGCCTCCGTGGAGGATGGCTTCGATCTTATTGTTGACCTCGTCGATCGGAGCCATGCCGTCGACTCTGCGGACGAGATCCCTTGCCTCGTAATAAGGAAGGATCGGCGCCGTCTTGGCGCGATATTCGCCGAGGCGCTGGCGCACGGTCTCGGCATTGTCGTCAGGACGGCGCTTGAACCGGTCGTTGCCGCAGACGTCGCACAAGGTTTCGATTTTCGGGAGCTTGTAGCGGTCGTGGTAGCCCTCCCCGCACTTGGTGCAGGAGAAGCGGCCGGTGATGCGGTCGACGAGGGCGTCCTCGTCGACCGCAAGCTCGATGACATGGTCGAGCTTGCGCGCGCGATCGGAGAGGATCTCGTCGAGCGCCTCCGCCTGCGCCTGGGTACGCGGGTAGCCGTCGAAGATGACCCCCTTTCGGTGTCCGGCTCATCGAGCCGGTTGCCGAGGATCTGGGACATGAGATCGTCGGGAAACAGCTTTCCCGCCTTCATGATCTCGTCGGCCATCCTGCCGATCTCGGTTCCCGCCTTGACCGCGGCGCGCAGCATGTCGCCGGTCGAGACCTGCACCATGCCGCGCTCCTGCTCCAGGCGCGACGCCTGGGTGCCCTTCCCTGCCCCTGGCGGCCCGAGCAGGATGATGTTCATCCGAGATTGCCCCGCTCGCCCCGAAACATCAGCGCGGCCGACCGCCCTTCAGCTTCGCCTTCTTGATGAGGTCGCCATATTGGTGGGCGATGAGGTGGCTCTGGATCTGCGTCACGGTGTCCATCGTCACGTTGACCACGATGAGGAGGCTGGTGCCGCCGAGATAGAAAGGAATGCCGGCCCGAGCGATCAGGAATTCGGGCACGAGGCAGATAACCGTCAGGTACGCGGCGCCGATCACCGTGATCCGAGTGAGCACGTAGTCGAGATATTCCTCGGTCCGCTTACCCGGCCGGATGCCGGGGATGAAGCCACCATAGCGCTTGAGGTTGTCGGCGGTCTCTTCCGGGTTGAACACCACGGCGGTGTAGAAAAAGCAGAAGAAGACGATGCCGGCGCCGTACAGGAACATGTAGAGCGGCTGGCCGTGCTGGAGCGCGGTCGTGACCGTGATCAGGATGTCGCCCCAGGTGCTCTCGCCCTCGGTACGGTTGCCGGCGAACTGCGCGATGGTGAGCGGCATCAGCAGCAGCGACGAGGCGAAGATCGGAGGGATCACGCCCGCCGTGTTGATCTTCAGCGGCAAGTGCGAACGCTCGGCCTGCATCGCCCCGCGCGCGGTCTGGCGCTTTGGATATTGGATGAGCACCCGGCGCTGGGCGCGCTCCATGAAGCAGATGAACAGGATCAGCACGGCCGCGAGCGCGAGCACGCCCATGATCGCCAGCGGCGACAAGGTACCGGTGCGGCCGCCCTCGAATGCCTGTGCCAGCGCGGTGGGAAGCTGGGCGACGATGCCCGCCATGATGATGAGCGAGACGCCGTTGCCGATGCCGCGGCTGGTGATCTGCTCACCCAGCCACATCAGGAACATGGTGCCGCCGACGAGGCTGACGACGGTCGTGATGCGGAACATCATGCCGGGATCGATGACGGCGGAGCCGCCCTGCTGAGCGCCCCAGCCTTCGAGGCCCACGGCGATGAAATAGCCCTGGATCGCGCAGAGGAGGACCGTTCCGTAGCGCGTATATTGGTTGATCTTCTTGCGCCCGCTCTCGCCCTCCTTCTTGAGCGCCGCGAGCGCCGGCGACATGGAGGTCGCGAGCTGCACCACGATCGAGGCCGTGATGTAGGGCATCACGCCGAGCGCGATGAGGCTCATGCGTTCAAGGCTGCCGCCCGAGAACATGTTGAAGAAATCGAGCACGCCGCCGCGGGTCGTCTGGAACAGGTTGTTGAGCGCCCGCGGATCGATCCCGGGAAGCGGAACGAAGCTCAGCAACCGGAAGACGATCAGGGCGCCGAGCGTGAACCACAGGCGCTTCTTGAGGTCGGCCGCCTTGGCGAAATTCGCCAGGCTGATATTGCCGGCCATGTTTTCGGCTGCTGATGCCATCTGTTCTTGGGACCTTCGGAAAAGCAATGCGGCGGGAGGACAGATCGTCCCCCCGCCGCTTCATATAATGGCCGCTTCCGGCTTGTCAGCCTTTGGCGGTGCGAAGCGCGGGGCTCAGCCCTTTTTCTTCGCGCTGCCCTTCTTGGCCGCAGCCTTTTCCGAAGCCGGGACGACTTCGATCAGCTCCACCGAGCCGCCGGCAGCTTCGACCGCCTGACGCGCGCCCGCCGACGCTCCGGCAACGCGGAAGGTGAGCGCCGTCGTGATCGCACCCTTTCCGAGCAGACGAACGCCGTCCTTGCCGCCACGGGCAAGACCCGCGGCCTGGAGGGCGGCCTGATCGATCGTGCCGTCGGCGCTGAGCTTGCCCGCGTCGATCACCTTCTGGACCGCGCCCAGGTTCACCTCGGCATAGTCCTTGGCGAAGATGTTGTTGAAGCCACGCTTCGGCAGCCGCATGTGGAGCGGCATCTGGCCGCCCTCGAAGCCGAAGATCGAGACGCCCGAACGGCTGGTCTGGCCCTTCTGGCCGCGGCCGGCGGTCTTGCCGAGGCCGGAGCCGATGCCGCGGCCGACCCGGACGCGGGACTTGCGGGCACCTTTATTGTCGCGGAGTTCGTTGAGATTCATGTCTTGCACTCGCTTTCGCTTTTGTCGCGCTGATT
>JAUJOJ010000008.1:51979-72862 GCA_030447665.1 Allosphingosinicella sp.
GGTGGCAGATTATTCGGCCACCGACACCATATGCTGCACCTTCTTGATCATGCCGCGGACCTCGGGAGTGTCCGTCAGCTCGACCGTGCGGTGCATCTTGTTGAGGCCGAGGCCGATCAGCGTCTGACGCTGGTTGGGCGTCCGGCGGATCGGGGATCCCGTCTGGGTGATCTTGATGGTTGCCATCTGGCTTACTCCGTCACGGCTTCGGCTTCGGCCTGAGCCTCGGCTCCGCCAAGTCCGGCGCGACGCGACATCAGGTCGGCAATCTTCTTGCCGCGACGCTGCGCCACCGACTTGGGGCTGGTCTGTTCGCCGAGCGCCTCGAAGGTCGCCCGGATCATGTTGTAGGGATTGGACGTGCCGACCGACTTGGTCACCACGTCGGCAACGCCCAGGCTCTCGAACACGGCGCGCATCGGGCCGCCGGCTATGATGCCGGTGCCCGGAGGTGCCGTCCGGACCGTCACGCGGCCGGCGCCGAAATGGCCCCTTCCGTCATGGTGGAGCGTGCGGCCTTCCTTCAGCGGGACGCGGACCATGCCGCGCTTGGCGGCTGCGGTCGCCTTGGTGATCGCCTCCGGCACTTCGCGGGCCTTGCCCTTGCCGAAACCCGCCCGGCCCTTGCCGTCGCCGACAACGACGAGCGCGGCGAAGCCGAAGCGCTTACCGCCCTTCACCGTCTTGGAGACGCGGTTGATATGGACGAGCTTCTCGATGAGCTCCTCGCCCTCTTCCTCGCGGTTGCGATTGCCGTCGCGGCGGCCACGGCCGCCGTCGCGTCCGCCGCGTCCGCCGCCGCCGTCACGGCCGCGGCCGCCACGGGCGCCGCGCTCGCGCCGGCCTTCGGGGGCGGCGGTGGCTTCGGTCGCCTGGACCGCGTCCTGGCTCTGGCTCTCCTGGACGGGACCGTCCTGGACCGAAGCGCCCTGGGTGCGTTCGTCAGTCATTTAAAACTCCAATCCGCCTTCGCGCGCGGCATCGGCAAGAGCCTTCACGCGGCCGTGGAACAGAAAACCGCCACGGTCGAAAACAACCTGGGTGACGCCCGCGGCCCGTGCGCGCTCGGCGACCCTGCGGCCGACCTCCTGCGCGGACTGGACGGTGGCGCCGACGCCCTTTTTGCCGTCTGGTCCCTTGACGTCCTTGTCGATGGACGAGGCCGAAGCAACGGTGCGGCCGGCCGCATCGTCGATGACCTGGGCGTAGATGTGCCGGCCCGAGCGATGCACCGACAGCCGCGGGCGCTCACCGCCGCGCTTGCGGATCGAAGTGCGGACGCGCTGACGGCGCCGGTCGAAGATAGACAGTTTCGCCATGGCTTACTTCTTCTTGCCTTCTTTGCGGAAGATGAACTCCCCGCGATACTTGATGCCCTTGCCCTTATAGGGCTCGGGCTTGCGCCACTGACGGATCTCGGCGGCGAGTTGGCCGACGCGCTGGCGGTCGTTGCCGGAGATGACGACGGTGGTGGCGTCGGGCGTCGCCACACTGAGCTCGGCCGGCACCGCGATGTTGACATCGTGGCTGTAGCCAAGCTGCAGGCGCAAATTCTTGCCCTGCATGGCGGCGCGGTAGCCGACGCCGGTGATCTCGAGGGTCTTGGTGAAGCCCTCGGTCACGCCGGTCACCAGATTCTGCACCAGCGTGCGGTGCATGCCCCAAAAAGCGCGTGCCCGCTTGGTGTCGTTGCCCGGCTGCACCGAAATGGCGCCCTCCTGGATATCGTAGCTGATATCCTCGAGCATCTGCATGCTGAGCGTGCCCTTGGGGCCCTTCACCGTCAGCGTCTGACCTTCGGTGGCCGCCGACACGCCTGCGGGCATCGGGACCGGTTTCTTGCCGATACGAGACATTAGAATACCTCCGCCAGCACCTCGCCGCCGACATTCTGCTCACGCGCTTCGGCGTCGGACAGAACGCCGCGTGGCGTCGAGACGATGGTGATGCCGAGGCCGTTGCGTACGCGGGGCAGCTCCTGGCTTCCCGAATAGACCCGGCGGCCCGGCTTCGAAATGCGGGACAGGTGCTGGATCGCAGGCTGGCCCTCGAAATATTTCAGCTCGATGCGCAGGCCCTTGGCAGGCCCGAGCGCTTCTTCGCTGTAACCGCGGATATAGCCCTCGCGCTGAAGCACGTCGAGAACGCGGACCCGGAGCTTGGACGCGGGGGAAACCACGCTGTCCTTGCGAGCCTGCTGGCCGTTGCGGATGCGGGTGAGCATATCACCCAAAGGATCGGTCAATGGCATGATCTATACCTTACCAGCTGGACTTCGTGAGACCGGGGATCAGGCCTGCATTGCCCAGTTCCCGGATCATGACGCGCGACAGCCCGAATTTCCGATAATTGGCGCGCGGGCGGCCGGTGAGGCCGCAACGGTTGCGAACCCGGGTCGGGTTGCCGTTGCGCGGGATCTCAGCCAGCTTCAGCCGCGCGATCAGGCGCTCAGTATCGTCGCGGGACTCGTCATCCGCGATCGCCTTCAGCTTCGCATATCGGCCGGCATATTTCTTCACCAGCTTCTTGCGACGCTCATTCTTGTTGATCGAACTCAGTTTCGCCATGGACTTAAGCTCTCTTGCCTTTCGTTCCCCGGCAAAGACCGGGGTCCAGTTAGAAAAATCTGGGCCCGGCCTTCGCCGGGCACAGTGGCTATGCCGCCTGCTTCTGATCCTCTTCCGTGCGCGGGAACGGGAAATTGAACAGGCGCAGCAGCTCGCGCGCCTCGTCATCCGTCCTCGCCGTCGTGGTGACAATGATGTCCATGCCGCGTACCTTCTCGATGCGGTCATAGTTGATCTCAGGGAAAATGATCTGCTCCTTGAGGCCCATCGCGTAATTGCCGCGGCCGTCGAACGACTTCGGGTTCAGGCCGCGAAAGTCGCGGACGCGCGGCAGCGCGATCGTGACCAGCCGGTCCAGGAACTCATACATGCGCTCCCGGCGCAACGTGACCTTGCAGCCGATCGGCATGCCCTCGCGCAGCTTGAACTGGGCGATCGAGGTCTTGGCCTTGGTGATCACCGGCTTCTGGCCGGCGATCAGTTCCATCTCGGCAGCGGCCGTATCGACCCGCTTCTTGTCCTGGGTCGCTTCGCCAACGCCCATGTTGATCACGATCTTGTCGAGACGCGGGATCTCCATGCGGTTCTTATAGCCGAAACGCTCCATCATCGCCGGCGCGATGCGCTCGTCGTAGTCGCGCCTCAGGCGCGGCGTGTATTTGGCCTCAGCCATTGATCGTCTCCCCGGACCGCGCTGCGACGCGAACCTTGTTTCCATCGCGGTCTCGAAGCGGACGCGGGTCGGGCGACCGGTCTTCGGATCTTGGAGCGCGACTTTCGAAATGTGGAGCGGCGCTTCCGAACGCTCCAGCCCGCCCTGCGGATTGGCTTGGCTCGCCTTCTTGTGACGGGTGACGATGTTCACGCCCGACACGACGACCTTGCCGTCCTTGGGCATCGACTTGGTGACTTCGCCCTGTTTGCCCTTGTCCTTGCCGGACAGGACCACGACGCGGTCGCCCTTCTTGATCTTAGCAGCGGACATCTCAGAGCACCTCCGGCGCCAGGCTGATGATCTTCATGTGCTTCTTGGCGCGCAGCTCGCGAACGACCGGGCCGAAGATACGGGTGCCGATCGGCTCCTGGTTGTTGTTGACGAGCACGGCGGCGTTCGAATCGAACCGGATCGTCGAACCGTCGGCGCGGTGGATATCCTTTGCCGTACGGACGATGACCGCCTTGTGAACGTCGCCCTTCTTGACGCGGCCGCGCGGCGCCGCTTCCTTCACGGAGACGACGATGATGTCGCCGACACCTGCGAACCGGCGCTTCGAACCACCGAGAACCTTGATGCACTGGACGCGCTTGGCCCCCGAATTGTCGGCGACCTCAAGGTTGGACTGCATCTGGATCATCGATCCATTCCTTTTCTAACTTCAACCGGGACCCAGGGCCCGGCGATCAGCTTCATCTTGTGTCCCGGCGAAGGCCGGCCCAGTTCTGGACCCCGGCGTGAAGCCCATCGAAGTACTACTTCGATGGGAACCCCTTCGCCGGGGTACAAATCGTTACGCGACGTCCGCCTTTTCAGGCGTGGCGTGCGTGTCGACGCGGTCGATCACCCGCCACGTCTTCAGCTTCGAGATCGGCCGCGTCTCCTCGATACGGACGGTCTCGCCCTGACGAAATTCATTGGCCTCGTCATGGGCGTGATACTTTTTGGACCGCTTGATGATCTTGCCGTAGAGCGGGTGCTTCACCCGCCGCTCGACCTTCACCACCACGGTCTTCTCGGTCTTGTCCGACACGATGATGCCGGTGAGAACGCGCTTTGGCATAGTCTACTCCTTACGCTTTGACCGAAGCGGCGCGGGCGCGGTCGGTCTGAAGCGTCTTGATCTGGGCGATGGTGCGGCGCACCTCGCGGATCCGGGACGGCTTCTCGAGCTGGTTGGTGGCAGCCTGGAAGCGCAGGTTGAACTGCTCGCGCTTGAGGTCGCCCAGCTGCTCGTTGAGCTGGTCGTCGCTGCGGGTCTTGAGATCGTCGATCTTGGCCATCTCTTATTCTTCCTCGATCAGCGACTCGCCGAGGCGAGCGACCACCTTGGTCTTGATCGGCAGCTTTTCCATCGCGCGCTCGAAAGCGACGCGTGCGAGCGGACCGGGAACGCCGTCCAGCTCGAACAGGATGCGGCCCGGCTTCACGCGGGCGACCCAGAATTCGGGGCTGCCCTTACCGGAGCCCATGCGGACCTCGGCCGGCTTGGACGAGACCGGCACGTCCGGGAACACGCGGATCCAGAGGCGGCCCTGGCGGCGAATGTGACGCGTGATCGCGCGGCGGGCCGCCTCGATCTGGCGCGCGGTGATCCGCTCCGGCTCCATGGCCTTGAGGCCGAAGGCGCCGAAATTGAGCGCCGTGCCGCCTTTGGCATCGCCGTGGATGCGGCCCTTGAAGGCCTTGCGGAACTTGGTGCGTTTGGGTTGCAGCATGTCTCTTGTTCCTTAGCGGCGCCGATTATCGCCGGTCGTCGCGCGCGGGGCGCACGCCGGAGGTCTGAGCTTCCATCATCAGCCGGTCCTGAGCCATCGGATCGTGGCCGAGGATCTCGCCCTTGAAGATCCAGACCTTGACGCCGCACACGCCATAAGCGGTGTGGGCCTGCGCCTCGGCATAATCGACGTTGCCGCGCAGCGTGTGAAGCGGCACGCGGCCTTCGCGATACCATTCCGTCCGCGCGATCTCGGCCCCGCCGAGACGGCCCGAGCAGGTGATCCGGATGCCCTCAGCGCCCAGGCGAAGCGCCGACTGCACCGCGCGCTTCATGGCGCGGCGGAAGGCGATGCGGCGCTCGAGCTGATCGGCAACGCCTTGAGCGACGAGCTTGGAGTCGATCTCGGGCTTGCGTATCTCGACGATGTTCAACGACACATCGCTCGTCGTCATCGAGGCAAGCTGCTTCCTCAGCTTCTCGATGTCGGCGCCCTTCTTGCCGATGATCACGCCAGGACGTGCGGCATAGATGGAAACGCGGCAAAGCTTGGCGGGGCGCTCGATCACGACCTTCGACACCGCGGCCTGCGGGATCGTCTTCATGATGAACTTGCGGATCTTCAGATCCTCAAGCAGCAGACGGCCGTAATCGGCGCCGTCGGCGTACCAGCGGCTGTCCCAGGTGCGGTTGATCTGCAGCCGCAGGCCGATCGGATTGCTCTTTTGACCCATGATTAAGCTTCCTGGCTAGCTTCGCGAACGACGATGCGCACGCGGCTGAACGGTTTGACGATCCGGCTCGAACGGCCACGCGCACGCGGCGTGAACCGCTTCATCGAGATGCTCTTGCCGACCGAAGCCTCGGCGACGACCAGCGCGTCGACATCGAGATTGTGGTTGTTCTCGGCATTGGCAATCGCGCTCTCGAGCACCTTCCTCACGTCGACGGCCATCGCCTTTTTCGAGAAGGAGAGGATGTTGCGTGCGTCTTCGGCCTTCTTGCCGCGGATGAGCGCGGCGACCAGGTTGAGCTTCTGCGCGGAGCCACGGATGGTGGTGCCGACCGCGAGCGCCTCGTTGTCGGCGACCTTGCGGGGGGATGCTTCCTTACCCATGGCTTACCTCTTGCCCTTCTTGTCGGCCGCGTGGCCCGGGAAGTAGCGGGTCGGGGCGAACTCGCCGAGCTTCATCCCGACCATCTCCTCGTTCACCGACACGGGAACGAATTTGCGGCCGTTGTAGACGTTGAACGTGAGGCCGACGAACTGCGGCAGGATCGTCGAACGGCGCGACCAGGTCTTGATCGGCGCACGCGCACCAGCATCCTGCGCAGCCTCTGCCTTCTTCAGCAGCGACAGTTCGACGAACGGTCCTTTCCAGACGGAGCGGGCCATGATTACCTCTTCTTCTTGGCGTGGCGCGAACGGATGATCATCTTGTCCGTCGACTTGTTGTGCCGGGTGCGGGCGCCCTTGGTCGGCTTGCCCCAGGGAGTGACCGGGTGACGTCCGCCCGAGGTGCGGCCTTCGCCGCCGCCGTGCGGGTGGTCGACCGGGTTCTTGGCGACGCCGCGGGTCAGCGGCCGGCGGCCGAGCCAGCGATTGCGGCCCGCCTTCGCGAAATTCTGGTTCTGGTTGTCGGGGTTCGACACCGCACCGACCGTGCCCATGCAGTCGGAGCGCAGATAGCGCTGCTCGCCCGAATTCATGCGCACGATCACCATGCCGCGATCGCGGCCGACGACCTGCACGTAGGTGCCGGCCGAACGAGCGATCTGGCCGCCCTTGCCGGGCTTCATTTCGACATTGTGGACGATGGTGCCGACCGGCATCTGGCCGAGTTCCATGGCGTTGCCCGGCTTCACGTCGACCTTGCGGCCGGCGACGATGGCATCGCCTGGGGCGAGGCGCTGCGGGGCCAGGATGTAGGCGAGCTCGCCATCCTCATAGCGCACCAGGGCGATGAAGGCGGTGCGGTTGGGATCATATTCGAGCCGCTCGACGGTGGCGGACATGTCCCACTTGCGACGCTTGAAATCGACATAGCGGTAACGCTGCTTGTGGCCGCCGGCGATGCCGCGCGAGGTGACATGGCCCTTGTTGTTGCGGCCGCCGGTCTTGCGCTTGCCTTCGGTCAGCGCCTTGACGGGCTTGCCCTTCCAGAGCGCCGACTTGTCGACGAGGATCAGGCCGCGCTGCGACGAGGTCGTCGGATTATATGTTTTGAGTGCCATGACCTGAGCCTCAGATACCGGTGGTGACGTCGATCGTCTGGCCTTCGGCCAAAGTCACGATCGCCTTCTTCATGTCCGAGCGCGTGTAGGGGCGGCCCTTCCAGCGCTTCGATTTGCCCTTTTGGACGATGGTGTTCACGCCCAGCACATTGACGCCGAACAGGGCCTCGACCGCGGCCTTGATCTGCGGCTTGAAGCGCCGTTGGCGACCTTGAACACGACCGCATTATGCTCGGAAAGCAGGGTCGTCTTCTCGGTGATGTGGGGCGCGAGCACCACGTCGTAATGATTGATGGCGATCGCCGCCTTTTGAGGCTTCTTAGCCATTGAACCGAGCCTCCAGCTTCTTTTCGACCGCGGCGCGGGTCAGCACCAGCGTCTCGGCCTTTAGAATGTCGTAAACGTTGGCGCCGACCGCCGGGAGAAGATCGATCTCGCGAAGGTTCGACGCGGCCTGAGCGAAGCCGATGTTGAGCGCGTCGCCGTCGATCACCAGGGCGCGCTTGCCGAGGTTCAACGCGCCGAGCTGCTCCTTCAGGGCCTTGGTCTTGGCTTCCGTGACGTCGAGATTCTCCATCACGATCAGCTTGCCGTCGCGCGCCTTGGTGGAGAGCGCCATCTTGAGGCCGAGCGCGCGCACCTTCTTGTTCAGCGACGGATTGAAATCGCGCACGCGCGGGCCGTGCGCCTTGCCGCCGCCGACGAAGATCGGCGCGCGGCGGTCGCCGTGACGGGCGGTGCCGCCGCCCTTCTGGCGACCGAACTTCTTGCCGGTGCGGGCGACATCGGAGCGCTCGCGCGCGGCACGGGCGGTGCCGCGGCGCTTCTCGAGCTGCCAGGTGACGACGCGGTGCAGGATGTCGGCGCGCGGCTCGACGCCGAACACGGCCTCGTTGAGCTCGATCTCGCCGCCGGCACCGGCGCCCAGGGTTTGGACTGGAACCTTCATCGTTTAGCCTTCCTGGCCTTCATTGTTGTCGGTCGCGGCACCGGCCTGAGCGTCGGAAGCCGCCACACCGGCCGCCACTTCCTCCGCTCCGGGCAGAGGAGCGATTTCGTGGACAGCAGCGTCCTCGACCAGGCCGGCGGGAGCCTCTTCAGTGGCGATTTCCTGAGCGATTGCACGGATGCCCGCCGGATAAGGCGCAGCGTCGGGGCGCGCGACCTTGACGCGTCCTTGACCAGCAGCCAGCCGCCCTTGTGGCCGGGCACGGAGCCTTTCACGAACAAGAGGCCGCGCTCCGCGTCGGTCCGGACGATCTCGAGATTCTGCTGGGTGCGGTTCTTGGCGCCCATATGACCCGCCATCTTCTTGTTCTTGAAGACGCGGCCGGGATCCTGGCGCTGGCCGGTGGAGCCGAGCGAACGGTGGGAGACGGAGACGCCGTGGGTGGCGCGAAGACCGCCGAAGCCCCAACGCTTCATGCCGCCGGCAAAGCCCTTGCCCTGGGTGACGCCCTGGATATCGACCATCTGACCCGCGACATAATGATCGGCGGTCAGCGTCGCGCCGACATCGAGGAGCGCGTCCTCGGCAACGACGAATTCGGCGACCCGCGCCTTCGGCTCCACCTCGGCCTTGCCGAAATGGCCGCGCTGCGGCTTGGAAAGGTTCTTCGCCTTGGCCGTGCCGGCGCCGAGTTGCACCGCGACATAACCGTCGCGATCGGCTTCCTTGCGAGACAGGACCTGGACGTTGTCGAGCGCCAGGACGGTGACAGGCACATGGCGGCCGTCTTCCTGGAACAGGCGGGTCATCCCCATTTTCTTCGCGATCACGCCAGTGCGCATGATCAAGCTCCTTCTACAGAGGCCCCCGAACCAGTTCCGGGGGCATGACGGGCACCCATCGAAGTAGGACTTCGATGGGACCCGTGAGAGGCACCCATCGAAGTAGGACTTCGATGGGACCTGTGGCGGGCACCGATCGAAGCAAACTTCGGTCGGACCCTGGCCCAAAATAGATGCGTGCCCCGCTTGGGCTATTCTCCCGCCGGAGCGGAAGATGCGGGGGACGCGAGACCAGAAGCGATGCTCCTGCGGTATCCCAATTCGTCAGCCCGGCGGAAGCCGGGATCTCATGAAGGAAAGGCCGCAGCCCGTCCCATCCAGATCCCGGCTGTCGCCGGGACTAAAGGCAAGGCCGCCTTAGGCTAGCTTGATCTCCACGTCCACCCCGGCTGCAAGATCGAGCTTCATCAGAGCATCGACCGTCTGGGGGGTCGGCTGAACGATGTCCAGCAGGCGCTTGTAGGTGCGCACCTCGAACTGCTCGCGCGACTTCTTGTCGACGTGGGGCGAGCGGTTCACGGTGAACTTCTCGATGCGCGTCGGCAGCGGAATGGGGCCGCGGATGAGAGCACCCGTGCGCCGAGCCGTGTCAGCGATGTCGCCGGTGGCTTGATCGAGCACGCGATGATCGAAAGCCTTCAGGCGAATCCGGATATTCTGCGTTTCCATGTCCACTTACCGATGCGAAAGAGCCGCCCCAGGGGGCACACAAACCAAAACGAGACCTTCCGGAACCTTGCGGCCCGGCGCGGCCAAAACTCATAAACAAAAGGCGAGCCGCCCGAATCCCTCGGATCCGGGCGGCTGACGGCCCTATATTACTTCGTAATCGTCGCGACAACCCCTGCGCCGACCGTCCGGCCGCCTTCGCGGATCGCGAAGCGCAGGCCCTGGTCCATGGCGATGGGAGCGATCAGCTTGACGCCAAGCTGGACGTTGTCGCCCGGCATGACCATCTCGGTGCCCTCGGGAAGAACCACCTCGCCGGTCACGTCCGTCGTGCGGAAGTAGAATTGCGGACGATAGTTGGCGAAGAACGGCGTGTGACGGCCGCCTTCGTCCTTCGACAGGACATAGACCTCGGCCTGGAAGTCGGTGTGCGGCTTGATCGAGCCCGGCTTGCAGAGAACCTGCCCGCGCTCGACTTCCTCACGGCCGACGCCGCGGATCAGCGCACCGATATTGTCGCCGGCCTGGCCCTGATCGAGCAGCTTGCGGAACATCTCGACGCCGGTGACGACCGTCTTGCGGGTGTCCTTGATGCCGACGATCTCGACTTCCTCGCCAACCTTGACGATGCCGGTCTCGACGCGGCCGGTCACGACGGTGCCGCGGCCGGAGATCGAGAACACGTCCTCGATCGGCATCAGGAACGGCTTGTCGAGCGGACGCTCGGGCTGCGGGATGTAGCTGTCGACAGCCGCCATCAGCTCGATGATGGCGTCGTGGCCGATCTTGCGGTCGCTGTCTTCCAGAGCGGCAAGGGCCGAACCCTTGACGATCGGAATGTCGTCGCCCGGGAAGTCGTAGGAGGAGAGAAGCTCGCGGATCTCGAGCTCTACGAGCTCGATGAGCTCCTCGTCGTCGACCTGGTCGACCTTGTTCATGAACACGACCAGCGCCGGAACGCCGACCTGACGGGCGAGCAGGATATGCTCGCGGGTCTGCGGCATCGGGCCGTCGGCGGCCGACACGACAAGGATGCCGCCGTCCATCTGCGCGGCGCCCGTGATCATGTTCTTCACATAGTCGGCGTGGCCCGGGCAGTCGACGTGCGCATAATGGCGCTCGGACGTCTCATACTCCACGTGCGCGGTCGAGATCGTGATGCCGCGCTCGCGCTCTTCCGGCGCCTTGTCGATGTTGGCGTAGCTCGTGTAGGTGGCGCCGCCGCTCTCGGCGAGAACCTTGGTGATTGCTGCCGTCAGCGACGTCTTGCCGTGGTCGACGTGGCCGATGGTACCGATGTTGCAGTGCGGCTTCGTCCGCTCAAACTTAGCTTTCGCCATTGTGGTTGTCCTTCGTCTCTTTGATCAAATCAGTGTTTCACGCGATTATGCGAGCTTCGCCTTGACCTCTTCGGCCACGTTCGCCGGCACTTCCTCATAATGGGAGAAGTGCATGCTGTACTGAGCGCGGCCCTGCGTGAAGGATCGCAGCTCATTAACGTAGCCGAACATATTGGCAAGCGGCACCATCGCTTCGACGACCTGCGCATTGCCGCGGCTGTCCGTCCCCTGGATCTGCCCGCGACGGCTGTTCAAGTCGCCGATCACGTCGCCGAGATAATCCTCGGGAGTGACGACCTCGACCTTCATGATCGGCTCCAAGAGCTTGATGCCGGCCTTCTGGGCCGCTTCGCGCATGCCGCCGCGGCCGGTGATCTCGAAGGCCAGGGCCGAAGAGTCGACGTCGTGGTAAGCACCATCATAGAGCGTCGCCGTGAAGTCGATGATCGGGAAGCCGATCAGCGATCCGGTGGCGGCGATCTCGCGGATGCCCTTCTCGACCGAAGGGATATATTCCTTCGGAACGTTGCCGCCCTTGACCTCGTCGACGAAGATCACGCCCTGGCCGCGCTCGCCGGGCTCCACCGTGAACTTGATGCGGCCGAACTGGCCGGAGCCGCCCGACTGCTTCTTGTGCGTGTAATCGACGTCGACCTTCTTGGCCAGGCTCTCGCGATACGCCACCTGCGGCGCACCGACGTTCGCCTCGACCTTGAACTCGCGCTTCATGCGGTCGACCAGGATCTCGAGGTGGAGCTCGCCCATCCCCTTGATGATCGTCTGGCCGCTCTCATTGTCCGTGGACACGCGGAAGGACGGGTCCTCGCGGGCGAGGCGGTTCAATGCCACGCCCATCTTCTCCTGGTCGGCCTTGGTCTTCGGCTCCACGGCGACCTCGATCACCGGCTCGGGAATTCCATCCGCTCGAGGATGATCGGCGCGTTCTGCGCGCAGAGCGTGTCGCCCGTGGTGGTGTCCTTGAGACCAGCAAGCGCGACGATGTCGCCGGCATAGGCGACCTGGATGTCCTCGCGATCATTGGCATGCATCAGCAGCATGCGGCCGACCTTCTCCTTCTTGTCCTTGACCGAGTTGGTCACGGAAGAAGCGGTCTCGAGCTTGCCCGAATAGATGCGCGCGAAGGTCAAGGTGCCGACGAACGGATCGTTCATGATCTTGAAGGCGAGCGCCGAGAAAGGCGCGTCGTCAGCCGGCGGACGCGTGTCGGTGGTCTCGCCGTCGAGCTTGAGGCCCTCCACCGGCGGGATGTCGAGCGGGCTCGGCAGATAGTCAACCACCGCGTCGAGCAGCGGCTGGACGCCCTTGTTCTTGAACGCGGAGCCGCAGAGGACCGGCACGAACGAGAAGTTGAGCGTGCCCTTGCGGATCAGCTTCTTCAGCGTCGCCGCATCGGGCTCCTCGCCGCCGAGATAGGCTTCCATGATGTCGTCGTCCTGCTCGACGGCCATTTCGATCAGCTCCATGCGGGCTGCGGCAGCGGCGTCGGCGAGATCTTCGGGAATGTCCTGATATTCGAACTTGGCGCCGAGCGACTCCTCGAGCCAGATGATGGCGCGGTTCTCGACCAGGTCGACGAGGCCCTTGAAGCCGCTCTCGATGCCGATCGGCAGGTACAGGACGGCGGCGCGGGCGCCGAGGCGGTCGCGGATCATGCCGACGCACATGTCGAAATTGGCGCCGGTGCGGTCGAGCTTGTTGACGAAGCACATCCGCGGGACCTTGTACTTCTCGGCCTGCCGCCAGACGGTCTCGGACTGCGGCTCGACGCCGGCAACGCCGTCGAAGCAGGCGACCGCGCCGTCGAGCACGCGCAGCGAACGCTCGACTTCGATGGTGAAGTCGACGTGGCCCGGCGTGTCGATGATGTTGATCCGGTGATCGTTCCAGAAACAGGTGGTGGCGGCGCTGGTGATCGTGATCCCGCGCTCTTGCTCCTGCTCCATCCAGTCCATGGTGGCGGTGCCTTCGTGCACTTCGCCGATCTTGTAGGACTTGCCGGTATAATAAAGGATGCGCTCGGTCGTCGTCGTCTTGCCGGCGTCGATATGCGCCATGATGCCGATATTGCGGTAACGATCGAGCGGATGGCTGCGGGCCATGATCTTAAACTCCAATGTCGGGAACGGGCCCTAAGCCCCGCTCCGACGATATAGGGACGATTTCTACGATTTCTACCAGCGCCAGATTACCAGCGATAATGCGAGAAGGCGCGCGATTGGCTTCGGCCATACGATGCGTGTCCTCGCGCTTCTTGACCGCGTTGCCGCGATTGTTGGCGGCATCCATGAGCTCGCCGGAAAGACGCCCCGACATGGTGTTCTCCGAACGGCTGCGGGCCGCCGAGATCAGCCAGCGAATGGCGAGCGCCTGGGCGCGCTCGGGCCGCACCTCGACCGGCACCTGGTAGGTCGCACCGCCGACGCGGCGGCTGCGGACTTCGATGCCCGGCTTTATGTTGTTCAGCGCGTCATGAAACACGCCGATCGGCTCGCGCTTGGCGCGCTGCTCGATCGTCTCGAAGGCGCCGTAGACGATCCCTTCGGCGACGGACTTCTTGCCGTCGAGCATGACGCTGTTCATGAACTTGGACAGGACGATGTCCCCGAACTTCGGATCGGGGAGGATTTCGCGCTTCTCTGGGCGACGACGACGTGACATTTCTACCTTCTCTTTACTTCAGCCTATTGGTCAGATGACTGACCGGCTTACTTCGGACGCTTGGCGCCGTACTTCGAGCGGGATTGCTTGCGGTTCTTCACGCCCTGCGTGTCGAGGACGCCGCGCAGCACGTGATAGCGAACGCCGGGAAGGTCGCGCACGCGGCCGCCGCGGATCAGCACCACCGAGTGCTCCTGAAGGTTATGGCCTTCGCCGGGGATGTAGCTGATCACTTCGCGCTGGTTGGTCAGGCGGACCTTGGCCACCTTGCGAAGCGCGGAGTTCGGCTTCTTCGGGGTCGTCGTATAGACACGGGTGCAGACGCCGCGCTTCTGCGGGTTCTGCTCCATCGCAGGGACCTTGGACTTGGCCTTCTGCGGTTCGCGACCCTTGCGGATCAGCTGGTTGATCGTTGGCATGAAGCCTTCACTTCCTTAAGTTACTTTGCTCACGCGCAAAATGCGCAAAAGCCCCGGCGGCCTATCGGGATCCATCAAAGTACGACTTTGATGAGAACCCACCTGGCCCCCCAGGCCTTGCGATCGCGCAGCAATGTTCAAGCTCTGGTTGCCGGTCATGAGGATAGCGTCTGGTTCGATGAAAACCACCACCAGCCCCGGGCGAGGCGGCCTATAACCGCGACTGCCATTTGGGTCAACGGCAGAAGTTAAAAGGGGGCGCCCGAGCGGTCGCAATCGAAGCAGTCCCCGCGCCTCATCGAAGCGGAGCGCCGGGGACGTGAGGCGGTGCGGCGGGTGACTTCGGCAATGCCGAGCGGCTTCTCCGTGCCGCGCGTTGGCAGCACGTGACGCAGCGTCACCTTCAAGCGGCTTTTTGTGGCCCGCCAAGCTCGCCCCCTGTTCCTTTGCCGAGCGTTCTTTATGGAGGCGGCATGACTCAACTGAATCCTGCCGATAAGCCCGAGCGAGGCGCGGACCCGCTCGTCGAGCGCGCCCGCGAGGCGGCGCTCGCCGCTTATGCTCCTTATTCCCGCTTCAGCGTCGGCTGCGCGATCGAGGCCGTGAACGGCGAGGTCGCGGTCGGTTCCAACATGGAGAATGCCTGTTACCGGCTTGGTGTGTGCGCGGAGATTTCCGCGCTCTCGGCGGCGAGCCAGACGTTCGGATTGAAGAACATCGCCAGGATCGCAGTCACAGGCGGCCATGTCGGCGCCGACCGCCGGCTGACCGGCGGCTCCGTCGTTACCTCCTGCGGCGGCTGCCGTCAGTCGATCCTGGAAGCGGCGCACGTCTCCGGCAACGACATCGAAGTGGTTTCAGCGAACGGCGACGGCAGCGAGGTTCGCGTGTCCAGGATTTCCGAGCTGCTTCCGCATGGCTTCGGCCCCGCCAATCTTGCCGATGCCGGATCCTGATCATGGGAACGACGACCACGGAAGCCGATATTGCCGGCCTCATCGATCAGCTTTGCGACGTTTACGACCGCTCTTCGGCGGCATTGAGGAGCGGCCTTGCCCGCTACCTGAGCGGTGGCCATCGGCCGGACCGGGCAGCGCGGGCAGACGGGCTGTTCGCCTATCCCGAGCTCCGGATCGATTACCGGCCGGATCAGCCGGCCAGCTTTCCCAACCGCGCGTTCGGCCGCCTCAACCGGCCCGGCTTCTATGCCGCGAGCATCGCCCGGCCCCGCCTCTTCCGCAAATACCTTACCGAGCAGTTGTCGCTTCTCGTCCGCGACTATGAGGTCCATATCTCTGTCGGCCACTCGGCCAGCGAAATCCCCTACCCTTACGTGCTCGACGGACGGGACGACCTGCGGCTCGACGAGGTTCGCGCCGCCGATCTCGCACGCTGGTTTCCAACCACCGAGCTGTCGCACATCGGGGACGAGATTGCCGACGGGGCGTGGGACAACAGGCTCCATGCATTCCGGCCATTGTCCCTGTTCGACGGCCCGCGCGTGGACTTCAGCCTGGCGCGCCTGCGCCACTATACCGGAACACCGGCGGAACACACGCAGCGCTACCTGCTGTTCACCAACTATGTCCGCTACGTCGAGGAGTTCGTCCGCTGGTCGGTGAACGAGTTGGAGCGCGAGGGCAGCCCCTATGAAGCGCTGTCGGCGCCCGGCGGGGTGTTCGTCACCAGGGATACGGCGGATGCGGAGCAGCTCGTTGCCGACGGCAGCTGGCGCAAGCACCAGATGCCGGCCTATCACCTGATCGCGCCAAACGGCGGGGGCATCACGCTCGTGAACATCGGGGTTGGTCCATCCAACGCCAAGACGATCTGCGATCACTTGGCGGTCATGCGGCCGGAGGTGTGGCTGATGATCGGCCATTGCGGCGGGCTTCGGCCTAGCCAGACGATCGGCGACTATGTTCTCGCCCACGCTTATCTGCGCGACGACCATGTTCTCGACGACGTGCTGCCGACCGAGATCCCGATCCCGCCGATCGCGGAGGTCCAGCAAGCCTTGTTCGACGCCGCGCTCGAAGTCACCGGCGAGGACGCGCAGCAGCTGAAAGAGCGGCTCCGGACCGGGACCGTCGTCACCACGGACGACCGAAATTGGGAACTGCGCTTCACCCACTCGGCGACGCGTTTCAACCAGTCCCGCGCCGTCGCGATCGACATGGAATCCGCTACCGTCGCCGCCCAGGGCTATCGCTTCCGGGTTCCCTACGGGACGCTGCTCTGCGTCTCCGACAAGCCGCTCCACGGGGAGATTAAGCTGCCGGGGCAAGCCAACGCTTTTTACGAACGTTCGATCAGCCAGCATCTGCGCATCGGCATCGAAACGCTGCGCATCCTCAGAGGGTCGGGGCGCACGCTCCATTCCCGCAAGCTGCGGAGCTTTGACGAGCCGCCGTTCCGCTAGAGCAAGGTGCGTTAATGTGGATCGTCACCCCCGACGTGATGATGGGGCTGCTCTGTCCCCCGGACAGAGCGATGGGGCCCCATCATGGGGTCCATCTTTTTCCACCGGAGCTGCCTAGTAGAAGAACAGGTGCAAGAAGGAGAATGAAATGCGCGGACAATCGAGACTCATCTTCTGCTGCAGCACCGCCCTTCTTCTCGCCGGGAGCCTCCCCGCGGATGCCATCGCGGCCGCTTCACCCACAAACAGGAGCAATATCGTGAACGAGCCGCTGGTTTCACTGTTCATTGAGTGGCGTGCGTTTGAACGCCCGCAGATGAGAGCCGGGGCGCCGGACTATGGTGCGGCCGCGATGGCTAAAAAGCATTTGCAGCTGAAGAGCTTCCAGGACCGCCTCACTGCGCTCGACGTTTCAGCGCTCCCGGTGCACCAGCAGATAGACCATCATCTCGTCCGCGCGGAGATGAACGGAATGGATTTCAACATCCGCGTGCTGAAGCCTTGGGAACGCGATCCCGCCTTCTACCAATCCGTATGGGCGGACCAGAGCGACACGCCCGAACATGAGGGCCCGATGCACCATGCCCCGGTCGAGCTCTGGACCTACAGCTTCCCGCTGAGCCGCGATGCGCAGACGAAGCTGCTGGGCGAACTCAGGACGATCCCTCCCCTCCTTCAGCAGGCGCGAGTCAACCTTACCGGAAATGCCCGTGACCTGTGGAGCTCGAGCATCAAGACCATGCAAGGCCAGGCAGCGGCCCTTCGGGACCTGCATGGAAAGGTCAGCTCGGCCGCACTCAAAAAGGCTGTCGATGATGCCCTGGCCTCGACCGAAAGCTTCGTTTCCTGGCTTCAGGCGGAAGCACCCAACAAGACAGGCCCATCCGGCATCGGCAAGGCCAATTACACCTGGTACCTGCGCAACGTGCACCTGGTGCCGCTGAGCTGGGACGAGGAGGTCGCGATCCTGAAACGCGAGCTCGGGCGCGCGCATGCCCAGCTTCGCCTGGAAGAACACCGCAACCGGAACTTGCCCCCACTCTCCAGCGCAGCCTCCCTGAAGAATATCGCGAGCGCAGCCTCGCCTCCGTCCGCAAATATGTCCAGTTCATGCGGGACAAAGATATTTTGCCGGTGAAGCCTTACATGCAGCCGTCGCTCGAGCGCCGCATCGGCAGCTTCGTGCCGCCGGAGCAGCAGAACTTCTTCCAGTTGGCCATGCACCGCGAGCTGATGACCTTGCTCACCCACTTCTATCATTGGTGGGACCTCGAGATGATGCGGCTCGAGCCTCACCCGAGCCGGATCCGGCGCGGTGCCCTGCTCTACAATATCTGGGACAGCCGCGCCGAAGGCATGGCGACGGCCATGGAGGAAATGATGCTCCATGCCGGGCTCTACGACGACAATCCACGCGTCCGCGAAATTGTCTGGATCATGCTCGCGCAGCGCGCCGCCCGTGGCCTTGGCTCGCTCTATGCGCACGCCAACATGTTCACGATGAAGGAAGCATCCGATTTCCAGGTGAGGTGGACGCCGAACGCCTGGATGAGCCCGAAGCCAGACCTCCTTGCCTTCGAACAGCAGCTCTACATGCGGCAGCCGGGCTACGGCAGCAGCTATGTGAGCGGCAAGCACCAGCTCGAAAAGCTACTCGGCGAATATGCCGACATGAAGGGGCGCGATTTCCGCCTGAGCGACTTCTTCAGCACGCTGAACGCCTCCGGCCTCATTCCGGTGTCGATGATCCGTTGGGAAATGACCGGGCGGGACGATGAGGTGAAGGCGCTCGCGGAAGGAAGAGTCGCGCCGGGTCCTCCCGTGAAATGAGGTCCGGAGAGACTTGTTCCCGCTTATGCTAGGTTCGAGCTCGCGCAGCGTGCTCTGAATTCGATCGTCACACCAGCTTGATCTCCCGCAGGCGCTGCAGGAGGAAATCGTGGGCGGTGATCGGCTCCGGATAAAGGTTCGAGCGCTCGGCGGAGACGGTTTCGGGAAGCGTCTCGATCAAATAATCCGGCCGGAAATGCAGGAAGAAGGGCATCGAGTAGCGCGAACGGCCGCGCCGCTCGGGCGGCGGGTTCACGACGCGGTGCGACGTTGATTTCAGGACATTGTTGGTGAGGCGTTGGAGCATGTCGCCGATGTTGACGACCAGCTCCCCTCCCTCGGCGCGACCGGGAGCCAGTTGCCGTCGCGATCGAGGAGCTGAAGGCCGGCCTCTTCCGCTCCGAGCAGCAGGGTGATCGTGTTGATGTCCTCATGGGCGCCTGCGCGCACTCCCGGCGCGTCCGGCGAGACTGGCGGGTAATGGAGCAGGCGGAGCACGGAATTGCCGTCGCGCACCGTGTCCTCGAAAAAGTTGGGAGCCAGCCCGAGGTGGCGGGCGATCGCTCCAATATGCGTAGGCCGGCCTCGTCGAAGGCGGCGAACAGCTCCAGGAACGTGTCGCGGAAGCTCCGCACTTCCTCCGGCCACAGGTTGGGCGCCATCACCTCGCTGAACGGATGGCCGGCCGGCAGCTCGCGTCCGACATGCCAGAATTCCTTGAGGTCGTGCTGGGTCGCACCCTTGGCCGTCTCGATCCCGAACGGCGTGTAGCCGCGCGCGCCGCCGCCGCCCGCAACGCGGTAGCTCCGCTTCACCTCCTCCGGCAGCGCGAAGAAGGCGCGGGCTTTCCCCTCGGCCCGGGCGATGAGATCCGCCGGAATGCCGTGGTCGGAGATGATCGCGAAGCCGAAGCGCTCGAACGATTGGCCGAGCTCCGCGGCGAAGCCTTCCGGATCGGCGGCGGATGCGTTCAAAGAGACGGAGGCAATGGTGGGAGCAGGGCTGAGGAGCGTAGACATAAGGCAGGCTTTAAGCCGATTCGACCTTCAGCGCCAGAAAAGGTGAGATCAGGAGCTGGCGGTAACCTGCCCGTATTTGGCCAAAACTTGTTCGGCCCTGCTGGTCCGAGACATGAGGCGGTGGGCGTTGCAAGGCAGATGCCCGCGAGGCTTATCGCAGAGCCGACCCAAGGCCCGGTTCATGCCCGATGCCCAGCGGCATGCATTCAGGCCGTCAGCAACAAGCCCGCGAGCGCGGCGCTCATCAAATTGGCGAGCGAGCCGGCGATCAGCGCTTTGATGCCGAGCCTGGCGATCACCGGCCGCTGATTGGGAGCAAGGCCGCCCGTCACCGCCATCTGGATCGCGATCGAGCTGAAATTGGCGAAGCCGCACAAAGCGAAGGTCACGATCGAACGCGTGCGGTCAGTGAGCGCGGCTGCGGCGCCGGCGGCGTTGCCGAGATCGATGAAGGCGACGAATTCGTTGAGCACGATCTTCGTGCCGAACAGACCGCCCGCGAGGCCTGCTTCGTTCCACGGCACGCCGATCATGAACATGAGCGGCTGGAACACCCAGCCGACAATCTGCTGGAAGCTGAGGTCCGGAAAGCCGAACCACGCGCCCACGCCCCCGAGCAGCCCGTTGGCAAGCGCGACCAAGGCCACGAAAGCGAGCACCATGGCGCCAACCGCCACGGCGAGCTTCACCCCGGTCTGCGCGCCTTGGGCCGCCGCCATGATGATGTTGGCGGGGCGCTCGCCCTCCTCGAATGTCTCGGCGACGTCGATCTCTTCGCTAAGCCCTGGATGTCCTTCCGGGAGCAGGGCGGCAGGGCCTTGCCCGCTAATCCGCGACACGGGAAGCTCGATCTGTTCCGGCTCGCGCGGCGCCACCTGGTCGGGCATCATGATCTTCGCCATCAGGATGCCGCCCGGCGCGGACATGAAGGCCGCCGCAAGAAGGAAGGGCAGATATTGCGGGCCCAGCAGGCTGGCGTAGGCGGCCAGGATCGTTCCCGCAACTCCAGCCATTCCCACCGTCATCAGTGTGAAGAGCTGCGGCGGAGCCAGGTTGGCGAGATACGGCCTCACGACCAGCGGGGATTCCGACTGGCCGACAAAAATGTTGGCGGCCGAGCCGAGCGATTCGACTCGTCCGATCCCCGTCACCCACCCGATCGCACCGCCGACCCAGCGCACCACCCGCTGCATGATGCCGAGATAATAAAGGATGGAGACGAGCGCGGCGAAGAAGATGATCACCGGCAGCGCGCCGAGCGCAAAGGTGTTGGCGAGCGGGTTGGTGGCGCTGGCGCCGAACAGGAACTCCGTTCCCTTGTTGGCATAGCCGAGCAGATTGGCGACACCGTGAGAAAGCGCCTGGATGCCGGCGCGGCCCCAGCTGGTGTACAGCACCAGCACGGCGATGCCGGCCTGCAATGCAAAGGCAGCGCCGACGACGCGGAGCCGGATGGCCTTTCGATCGGACGACAGCAGGA
>JAUJOJ010000008.1:72962-134761 GCA_030447665.1 Allosphingosinicella sp.
GCGCGAAAGGCAGGATCGTTCCCCATGCTCGAGCCGCAATAAACGGCCAGCCGCTTCATCGAATTCAACTGAGAAAACCCCATGAAAGCGCCGGCCGTCGAATCCCGGCGCGGCGCGAACGCTGCTTCAAGCATCTTTCCGGCAGAAGATAAACCGCTTAGGCGGTGGCATGGACTCCACCTCGCCGCCCGCTTTGTCGCGCTCGCTTTTCGCCTTTTCGGTCTTCTACGGAGGCATGGTCTGCATCGCCGGCGTGCTCGGCAACAAACAGGTCGCGCTCGGCCCGCTGGCGGTGGAGGCCGGCATCTTCGCCTTTCTGCTGCTGGTGGTCGTTTCCTCCGCGGTGGCCGAGCTTCACGGCCGCGAGACTGCCAACCGGCTGGTCGTGATCGGCTTCGTCCCTCTGCTGGCGTCGCTCTTCCTCACCCTGCTGGTGCTGGCGGTTCCCGCCTCGAGCGAAATGCCGCCGGAGCGCCTGGGCGCGTTCGACACGATGATGATGGCGACGCCGCGGATCTGGCTCGGCGGCATCGTCGCCTACGGCGTTTCGCAGATCCTCAACGTGACCATCTTCAGCCGGTTGAAGCGCGAGGGGGGAAGCATGCTCTGGCTGCGCGCAGGCGTCGCAAGCATCCTGTCCCAGATCGTCGACACCCTGCTCTTCATCACCATCGCCTTTTACGGCGAGTTCCCGATCGGCAATCTGCTCGTCGGTCAGATGCTGGCGAAGGTGGTGCTTTCGGCCATTCTCGTTCCGCCGCTCATCTACTTGTTCGTAGGGCTGGGACGGCGGCTCGACGCTCGCGCCTGATCACTCGGTCGTCTCGCCGTCCCAATGATCGTTCTCATGGTCGGCATCGGCCTGCGCCTTGTCGCGATGGACGATGCCGTCGTGATGCTCCGGAGGGCCGTAGATCGTATATAGCTTCAGCGGCTCGTCGCCTGTGTTGACCACATTGTGGCGGGCGCCGGCGGGCACGATCACCGCGAAATCGTCCTCCACCCGACTTGGAGCGCCGTCGATATAGACGGTGCCGCGGCCATCCTCGATGCGGAAGAACTGATCGCGATCCTCGTGCACCTCTTCGCCGATCTCGTCGCCCGGCTGGAGCGTCATGAGCACGAGCTGGAGGTTCTTGCCGGTATAAAGGACGCGACGGAAATCCCCGTTCGAATTGGTCGCTTCCTCGATATTGTCGACATAACCCTTCATGCACTTTGCTCCACTTCTCTGTCCGGCCTCACAACCGTGCCGGGGCTTGTTCCGTTCCCCCCTGCTCGCGGTGGAGCACCGAAAAGTGGGCACCGGTTTTTCGGTCGGGAACAATTGGTCTGGAGCCTTTCTGATCCGCCAAGGCGACTCCGCCTTGGCGGGAAAGGCTCTAGCGTACGATCCCTTTGCCGCATTGCCCCCCAGCCGCGCCTCCCCTACATGGCCCGGCGTGCTCGCGGGGAGAGAATATGCTGCTTGCCTTGTTCGGTATCGTCGACCTGCTGCTCGACGTGGTTCGTTGGATCATCATCATCCAGGCGATCCTCAGCTGGCTCGTCGCATTCAACGTGATCAACACGCATAACGATTTCATGCGCACCTTCTTGGGGGCGCTCGATCGCATCACCGAACCGCTTTACCGGCCGATCCGGCGCGTGCTTCCCGATTTCGGCGGCATCGACTTCTCGCCGCTCGTCGCGCTCCTGATCATCATCGCCGTACAGATGCTGCTCGGGGCCTCGCGCGCGACCTCATGCTGTCGGGAGCGGCGTGACCGCGGACATCATCGACGGCAAGGCATTCGCCGAGCGCCTCCGCGACCGGGTCGCGGAGGCGGTGCCGGCATTCGCGGAAAGGATGGGCCGCAAGCCGGGTCTTGCCGTGGTGCTGGCGGGCGAAGATCCGGCCAGCCAGGTCTATGTCCGCTCCAAGGCCAAGGCGACGCTTGCCGCCGGCATGGAGAGCTTCGAGCACCGCCTCGCCGACACCGTTGCCCAAGAAGAGCTGATCGCGCTCGTCGAGCGGCTCAACGCCGATGACGCGGTCGACGGCATCCTCGTCCAGCTGCCGCTCCCGGGCCATATCGACGAGCAGGCCGTGATCGCCGCGATCGATCCGGCCAAGGATGTCGATGGATCCACGGTCGCCAATGCCGGGAAGCTGGCCGTCGGCCGGGAGGCACTCGTCCCCTGCACGCCTTTGGGCTGCGTGATGCTGCTGAAGGACAGGCTGGGCGATCTTGCCGGCCTCAAGGCGGTCGTCCTCGGCCGCTCCAACATTGTCGGCAAGCCGATGGCGCAGCTTCTGCTCCGCGAAGATTGCACCGTCACGATCGCCCACAGCCGCACGCGCGACCTGCCCGAGGTGGTTCGCCGCGCCGACATCGTCGTCGCCGCGGTCGGACGCCCGCAGATGGTCCGCGGCGATTGGCTGAAGCCCGGCGCGACCGTGATCGACGTCGGCATCAACCGCATCAGCATCGGCGACGGCAAGACGAAGCTCGTTGGCGACGTCGATCTCGATACGAGTGCAAACGTGGCGGGGGCGATCACCCCGGTGCCGGGCGGCGTCGGGCCGATGACGATCGCCGTCCTCCTCAGGAACACCCTTGTCGCCGCTCACGCGCGGGCAGGATTGCCGGTGCCGGAGGCCCTGTGATCGAGCTCTTCGTCTCGGCTTTCGTCACCTTCTTCGTGATCATCGATCCGCCGGGATGCGCCCCCATTTTCGCCAGCCTCACGCACGATTGTCCGCCGGCCGAGCGGCGGATGATGGCGATCCGATCGGTGCTGATCGCGGCCGGCATCCTCCTTTTCTTCGGCCTGTTCGGCGAAGACCTGCTCGATGCGCTCGGCATCAGTCTTGCCGCCTTCCGCATCGCGGGCGGCATCATGCTGTTCCTGATCGCGCTCGAGATGGTGTTCGAAAAGCGCACCCAGCGGCGCGAGAACCGCGCCAACGAGGTCAATGCCACCCCGGAGATCGAGGATATATCGGTTTTCCCAATGGCCATCCCGATGATCGCCGGACCCGGCTCGATCGCCTCCATCATGCTGCTGATGGCGCGAAGCGAGGGTCTGCAGCAGTCGCTCGTGGTGCTCGGGGCGCTGGCCGCGATCCTGCTGCTGACCATGGTTGCCCTTCTCGCGGCCGGGCCGCTGATGCGGCTGCTCGGACACCGGGTGGAGGCGATGATCACCCGCATTCTCGGCGTGGTGCTCGCCGCTTTGGCGGCTCAGTTCGTGATCGACGGCATCAGCGTCAGCTTCCAGATCAACGCCTAAAGCGTCGAGCTTCCAGATCAGCGCCAGGCCCTTTTCATGTGGTTACGACGCGCCACACGACGCGCCACATCCGGGCGAACCCTTGGGAAGCGGGATCGGCTGGAGCCAGGCCGGCACTTCGCCCTTTGCCAGCTGCGTGTAGAAGCCCTTCGGCGCGCCCGAGCTGTACATCGTCGATTCGGACAGCCCGGGGCAGATCAGCACATAATCGATGCCGCGCCGCGCCACCATCTGCCGCGCATTCTCGGCCGAGCCTCGCCAGACCCTGACCAGATCCAGGATCGCCGCCTCGTTGCGATGATAGGGCCCCGCCACGCCGTCATGATGGGTCACCGCGATCAGCCGCGGGTTCAAATCGAGGAAGGTCAGGACATAGCCCCTCGGCTGCCGCGCGATCGGCCGCAGCGCCGCCAGCGTCGGGCACCGTCCGTTGGCGCGGCCGACGGCCTGAAGGCGCGTGTTCGGCTTATCGGGCATGAGCTGGAGGGCATATTGCGGCCCGAGGCCGGAAAATGATCAGGAACGTGCCGACCGTGCCGACTACCCGCAGCAGCATGTTGCCGCTCTTCTGGATGGGCGGAATGAGCAGCCAGCCGATGGCGGACGCACCCGGGACGGCGAGGAGCTGCGCGGAAGGCCCGGCGCGGCTCTGCCACAGAAGCGTGGCGGCTGCGATCAGAGCCACCATGCCGAGCGCGGCCCAAGGCACCAGCGCCTGAGCATCGCGCCGCGTCCGCCAAAGCATGATGGCGTAGCCGATCAGACCCACGGCCGGCAGCGACACCACCGCCACGACCACGTTCCAATCGTGACGGTAGATCGGCCGCGCCTCGCGGACATTGTCGAGCCAGAGACGTTGCAGCTCGGGCGAGACGCCCTCGGGCCGCCCCAGGCAGTCCGGCCAGGCCAGCGCGAAGCCGGCGCCGATCAGCAGGGCGCAAGCCGCGCCCGCGCCGAGCCGAGCGATCCAGCTTCGCAGCGGCAGGATCGGGAGCGCCACCGCCACCATGCCGGCAGCCATCATCACCGACAGCCAGACCGGCGAGAGTGCATCGCAGACCGCCATCCGGTTGTCATACGAAGCGAACAGGAGATAGCCCAACGCGCAGCCGCCGCCGAGGCTTGCGCCATAGGTGATGAGCCTTGGCGCATCCCGCGGGTCACGCACCCACATCAAGGCGGCCGCGGCACCCATCGCGGCGAGGTAGAGAAGCATTTCGAGGCCGATCGAAAAGGACAGGGCCGTCGCCCCGCCGAGCAGCAGCCCGCCCCTCGCGCGCTTCGGATCGACCAGCCCGACCATCGCCAGGCTGAGCATCGCCAATTGCCAGCCGTGATGATCGATGCGAAGCGGCGTCCACATCCCGCGCGCCGAATGGGCGCAGAGCAGCAGCGCGACGCCGAGGGCGAATGCCTTGGGCGAGAGAAGACGGCGGCAGATCAGCGCCATCGATCCCATCGCGACCGCCATCGGCAGCATCGGCGCGAGCGACACCGCCACCGTTTCCGCCAAGGGTCCGCCGAGAAGCGGCCTCAGCAAGAGCATGATGCCCGCGATCGGAAGGTCCACGATCCGCGACCAGTGAACGTTGGCGCCATAGGGCGGATCGAGCCGGTACTGGCGCAGATCGAACCAGTCCTGCCCCTGGAGAAGCGCGCGCACCTGCATCATCCGCAGATTGTCGTCGGTGTCGCCGAGCGCGAACCAGTTGATCAGGTCCCAGCGGCCGTAAAGGAGGAAAAAGGCAGCCGCGACCCAGAAGATCGCGACCCAAAGGCGCCAATGCTTGGTATAGAAGTCGGTCTCCGCCTGCTCCACGTCCGCCATTCGCCCTTTCCAACCGCTTGGCCGGGCCTTAATCGCTGCGCGCCAAAGGGCAAGCCGAGGACCCGTTTTGAAGAAGAGCCTCCCGATCGAGCGGCATGGCGAGCTGGCCGGCCAGCTTGTCCGCTACGCGCTTACGGGCGGGCTCGCCAGCATCGTCAATATCGGCGTCTATTGGCTGCTTGCCGCAAGGGGAATGGACCCGAACCTCGCCTGGGCCTTTGGCTTCGCCGCGGCGGTGGCGGTCGGCTATGTGGTCCACAGCCGGTGGAGCTTTCGCGGCCACGGCCGGCGCGACAATCTGGCCCGCACCGGCGGCCGCTTCATGATCGTGTCGCTTGTCAGCTTCGGTCTCAACCAGCTTTGGGTATGGCTGCTCGTGCAGCGGCTGGACCTGCCGCTCTGGGCCCCCTATCCCCTGGTGCTCGGCGTCACGCCCCTTGTCGTGTTCGCACTCAACCGCAAATGGGTTTTCGGCTAATGGCGAACATGGCGAGTGATCCGTTGACCATGCCGACCGCGATGTCCGCCACCTCGGCCGCGTCGGCCACCCGCCTGGGCAACCCGGAGCTTCAGCTCTCCGTGATCGTGCCCGTCAAGGACGAGGAGCAGGCGATCGCGGCGTTCATCGCCCGGCTGGCCCCGATCCTGGACGCGCTCTTCGCCGACGGCGCGTGGGAGGTCCTCTTCATCGACGACGGCAGCGAGGACGCGACCATGGCCGCGATCCTCGCCGCCCACGGCCGCGACGGCCGAATCCGCGCGCTCTCGCTTTCCCGAAACTTCGGCAAGGAAGCGGCGCTTTCCGCCGGTCTCGATCATGCTTCGGGAAAAGCCGTCATTCCGATGGACGTGGATCTGCAGGATCCCCCCGAAGTGATCGGGCAGATGCTGGACCGATGGCGGGAAGGCTATGAAGTCGTCTACGGCGTCCGCCGCAACCGCAGCACCGACAGCCTTCCCAAGCGGCTGACCGCCGACCTTTATTATCGTGCGCACAATTACCTGTCCGACGACAAGATCCCTGAGCATGCCGGCGACTTCCGCCTGCTCGACCGCTCCGTCGTCGAGGTCATCCGCCGGATGCCCGAGCGCAACCGCTTCATGAAGGGGCTCTTCGCCTGGAGCGGCTTTCGCCAGGCGGCGGTGGAATATGACCGGGTGCCGCGGGCGGTGGGCAAGACCAAATTCCGCTACTGGAAGCTATGGACGCTGGCGATCGACGGGATCACCTCCGCCTCGACCATGCCGCTGCGCATCTGGAGCTATGTGGGGGTGATGATCGCCCTGCTGGCGCTCGTCTACGCCATCTATCTCACCATCCGCACCACCCTCTTCGGGATCGACGTGCCGGGCTATACCTCGATGATGGTGGCGACGCTGTTCCTCGGCGGCGTTCAGCTCATCTCGCTCGGCGTGCTGGGCGAATATGTCGGGCGCATTCTGGTCGAAACCAAGCAGCGCCCGATCTACGTCATTCGCCAGAAGGTCGGGATCGATGCCGACCGATCTGAGGAGAGCCGCTGATGGAACGCGCCGTCTTCGAGCGGATGGCCGAGCAGGACAGCCGGCATTGGTGGTTCGTCGCCAGGCGCCGCATCCTCTCCGCCCTCATTGAGCGTGAAGTCCGCCTTCCCGCCGACGCCCGCATCCTCGAGATCGGCTGCGGCACGGGCCATAATTTCCAGATGCTCGGCCAATTCGGCCGCATCGACGCGATCGAGATCGACGAGGGCGCGCGCGCTCTTGCAAGCCGCCGCCTCGGCCGTGAGGTCGGCACCGCCCCGCTCCCCGAGCTTAGCGGAATTCCGGACGGCACTTACCATTTGATCGCCCTCCTCGACGTGCTCGAACATATCGAGGAGGACGAGGCCTCTCTTGCCAGCATCAAGCGCAAGCTCGCGCCCGGCGGCCGCATCCTCCTCACCGTTCCCGCCAATCAATGGATGTGGAGCGCCCACGATGCCGCTCACCACCATCACCGGCGCTATTCCAAACGCCGCCTGGCGCGGGTGATCGAAGGGGCCGGGCTGAGGCCGCACCGGATCAGCTATTTCAACACCCTGCTCTTCCCGCTCGCCGCCGCCGCCCGCATCGTCGGCAAGCTCACGGGCAAGAAGGAGAGCGACGATCAGATGCCGTCGGGTCCCGTAAACAGCCTCCTCGGCACCGTCTTCGGATTGGAGCGGCACCTCGTCGGCCGCGTTCCGTTGCCGGCCGGCGTCTCGCTGGTCGCCATCCTTTCCTGACCCTTATCGTTCCACCCTGAAGAGCACGCTCCTGCCGCTCCGCCAGATCGGCCGGAGGCCCTCCGTCAGGCGCGGATCATAAGGAGGCGGGCCGACCAGCCAGACATAGTCGAAAGCATTGCGCGGGATGCCGGCCAGGTTCTGGTTGATCGTCCTGTAGGATTCCCGGGGGCATCTGCGGAGCGTGACGATCTGCGAGGGATCGCGCTGGAAGAAGCCGGCTTCCTGATAGCGCACCCGCAGCAGCTGGGCTCCCGCCATCACCCATTGCTCGTTGGAATAGGCTTCCTTCCTCACGATCGCGAGGCCCGGAAGATGGTGGAGCCGCGACATCATCCACTCGTTGCCGCATCGCTCGCCGACCATCGAGACCAACCGAGCACCCCTGGGGAGATGGTCGAGCGCAGCCAGCTCGCGATCGTAGCTGCGGTCGTAGAGCCAGAAGCTCACGGTCGTGCCCGCGGTCCGCACGAGAAAGAATGCGAGCCCCGCCAGCGCAACCATCTTCATCGCGCGGGGCTGGACCCCCGGCTTGTAGCGGATCGCGATCACCGCCACCGCGAAGAGATAGGGGACCAGCCGCATGTCGGCATAGGCCGAGCCGAAGACGATCCTCGGCAGGAGGATGAAGACGAGCAGCAGCAGCAGGGCGGATGCGGCAAGGTTCCGGGAATATTCGAGCTTTCGATGCCGGATCGCCTCCAGGAGCAACAGGGCGACGAGGGCCAGCGCCGCGCCGTCGAACTCTTTCCAGCGATCCCGAAGCGCGGTGATCACCCAGCGGAATTTGGACTTCCAGTTGAACCAATCGGCCGTGATGCCGCCGACATGACCGCTGCGCCAGGCCAGCATGAGCAGGATCGGCGGTGCCAGCGACAGGCAGTGGATGGCGGAGCGGACCACCGCGTCGGCAAGCCGCCGGCCCTGGTCGTGCTGGCGAACGGCCTCGGCTGAAAAGGCCATCAGGCCGAGCGTTCCCCAGCCATAGGTATGGGTCAGCCAGATCAGCATCGATATCGGCACGAAGACGAATGCGCGGAGCCGGAGCTGCCCGAACCGGGCCATGCGCAGCCACAGCGCGAAGGCAAGGAAAGCGAACGCCATCGACAGCGACGAATTGACGAAGCCGAACTGGAACGGATGGCCGTAAGCGAAGGGCAGCGCGAACAAGGTCGTCGGCGGCACCTGCCCGTGCACTTCGTGCGCGACCCAAAGAAAGCCGACCACCGTCAGCGCCGGAATGGCGATGACGACCAGTTTCACGGCCAGCTCGAGCCCGAACAGCTTGGAGAGCGGCACGACCAGCAGATCTACGCCGAGATTGCCGATCAGCGCCCATTCGAACCCGTAATAACGCTGGAGAAAAGGCGACTGATCGAGGTCGATCTGAACCTTGTAGCGGCCCATATGGCCCGGAAGGTCGGTGAGCGGCGGCACGTCGGGCCACAAGAGCGGCACCATGGTGACGAGCACGACCAAGGCCAGGAACGCCCGCGTCTGCCAAAAACCGGGCGCAAAATCGCTGGGCGTGCGCGGATGAGGTAGGTGCGGCGTCATCGGTCCCGAAGGTGAAAGCGCGGGCCTACAGCCTCTCGCCCCTTAAGGAAATATCAACCAAGAAATCGCAGGTAGAAGCAGCGCGGCGCCAGCGGGCCCGCCGGAGGGCCGATGGGGTACGAAGCCAGTCTCGTAGTGCGGGAAGAGGCCGGAGCAGCTGCTTCGGCGCCGGCGCCCGCCGCCTCGAAGAACCGCGCCTTCCTCACCATCGTCTCGGCTGCCGTGCTCGCCGCCATCGCGCTACGCTTCTGGTCCATTGGCGATCGTGCGTTGTGGCTGGACGAGGGCTACAGCGCCTGGTTCTCGGAACTGAGCTGGCCCCGCCTCTGGTTCGAGACGCCACGCTACGAAACCCACCCGCCCTTTTATTATTCGATGCTGAAGCTGTGGCGGGCATTCACCGGCGATGGCGCCGCCGCGCTGAGGAGCCTGTCGGCAATCGCCGGCGTTGCTGCCGTGCCGCTGATCGCCCTTTCGGCCCGATCGCTCGGCCGGATAACGGGCGCCGAGCGGCCGCTCATGCTGATCGCCCTTGCCATCGGGCTCGCCGCGCTTTCGCCGCGGCTGGTCGTCATTGCCCAGGACGCACGTCCCTACGCCATGCTCCTCCTCGCCTACGCAGTCTCACTTGCCTGCTGGCTCCGGCTGACCCTCTCCTTCCGCGGCAGCAGCCATCCGGAGGGTCGATTCCCGGATTGGCTTGGGCTGGGTGTCGGGACCGCGCTGACGCTCTGGCTGCACGGCCTGGGCCTCCTTCACGCGGCGGCGCTGCTGGGTGCGCTGATGCTCACCGGCGTCCCCGGGGCGACGCGCACGCGCTTGCTGCGGATGATCGTCACCGTGGGGCTGGTGGGGTTCACCTACCTTCCCTGCCTGTTCATGATCCTCGACCGTCGGGGAGACTGGTCAAGCGGGTGGGTCCTTTGGGATCCGATCCGCTTCCCGGGCGCGCTGCTCGATCTTTACGGATTTCATGAACAGACCGAAATCTGGACTCCGATCGCGGCCCGCATCGTCTTTGCGCTCCTGATCGCGCTCGGCCTGCGCCGACTTTGGCGCGGCGGGGATCGTCCGGTCGCACTCGGTCTTGCCTTGCTCGTCCTGTTCCCGCCACTCGCCGCCGCCTTGCTCTCGCAGCTCGGCGATCCCGTGTTCGTACCGCGCACCTTGGTCGCCGTGCTCGCCCCGGCTTACCTTGTCGCGGCCCTAGGCCTCGCGCAGATGCCCCGGCGGCCTGCCCTGCTCGTCGGCGGAACGGCCGCGCTGATCCTGCTCATAAACCTTGCGGAAACTCTGACGCGCCCGTCGCTGGAGGCTTGGGATGAGGTCGCCGCCACTCTCAAGCGTCAGATGGCGCCCCACGACATCGTGTGGGTCTATCCCAACGACACTGTCTTCCCAGTCGAGCGGGCGCTCGGCAACGGCGCCGCTCCACAGGCGATCCCCGCGCCCTTCCCGGCAGTCGAAGCAGCGGGTTCCCGGCCCGCCGGTTCGCCGGCGGTGGTCGGGATCGAGGGAGCATCGGCGAGGCAATGGGCGGCGGCCCATGCGCCCGCTGGCGAGGCCACAATTTGGCTTGTGATCCGCAATCCGGACTTGTTCGATCCGAAAGGGGAAGTCGCTCTCGGACTTGCCTCAGGAAGGCGCGGCGGCCGCTTGCACCAGTGGCGGCAGATCAGGCTGCAGCCGCTCTACTCGAAATAGGCATTTTTTTCGCACCGGCTGAGCCAAAGAGCCTCGGCCCGCGTTCAGGCATATCCGCGTTGTGTCCTCGGGGGCCGCATCCGATCAACAGGCCTTGAATGACTCTCGACCAAATGCTTGCCTTCGGCGTGCTCGCGGGCATGATGCTGCTCTTCATCTGGGGGCGGATCCGCTACGATCTCGTCGCGATCCTCGCGCTGCTTGCCTCGGTCCTCATCGGCATCGTCCCCGCCGACAAAGCTTTTTCCGGCTTTGCCGACGATATCGTGATCATCGTCGCCTCCGCGCTCGTGATCAGCGCCGCGGTTGCGCGCTCCGGCATTGTCGAGGCCGCTCTCGCCCGCGTGACGGGCCGCTTCAACAGCATGGGCTCGCAGCTCATCATCCTGGTCGGCTCGGTCACCTTCCTCTCGGCGATCGTCAAGAATATCGGCGCGCTCGCCATGCTGATGCCGGCCGCGTTCCAGATGGCGAAGAAGTCGCACACCTCGCCCTCCTGCATGCTGATGCCGATGTCGTTCGGGTCGCTTCTCGGCGGTCTCATCACCCTCGTCGGCACCTCGCCCAACATCATCGTCAGCCGCGTCCGCGAGGAAATGACCGGCAAGCCGTTCGGCATGTTCGATTACGCGCCCGTCGGGCTCGGCCTCGCCATCTCGGGCCTTATCTTCCTCCGCTTCGGCTACAAGCTGCTGCCGACCAACCGCCGCGCGGCGCCTACCATGGGCGAGGCGCTGGACATCCAGGATTATGTCACCGAAGCCCGCATCCCGTCCAATTCGCCGGCCGAAGGCAAAAGTGTCGCCGCCTTCAAGACCCTGACGGAGGGCGACGTGGAGGTCACCGGGGTCCATCGCGGCGAACGGCGCAGGACGATGCCGCTGCCGGACGCGAGGCTCAATGCCGGCGACGTGCTCATCCTCGAAGGCGAGCCCGAGGCGCTGGAGCGCGCCATCGCCGCCGCGGGCCTGCAGCTCGAGGGCCAGCACCGCGGAGCAGTCACCGACACCGCCGCGGCGGACATCGGTGTGATCGAGGCGGTGATCGGCCGCGATTCGATCCTCGTCGGTGAAGCCGCCGGCCGGCTCGCCCTCCACGACCGTCACGGCGTCAACCTCATCGCCCTTTCGCGCCGCGGCGAACGCCTTACCGTCCGCCTGCGCGACATCAAGATGTGGCCCGGCGACGTGATCGTGCTCCAGGGCCCGCTCTCGACCCTTCCCGAGCGTGTGCGCGACCTCGGCTGTTTGCCGCTCGCCGAACGGTCGCTCCGCCTCGGCAGCGCGCGGCGCGGCCTCATCCCGCTTGCCATTCTCGGCGGAGCGATGGCGCTCACCGCCCTCGGGATCGTGCCGGTGGCGATCGCCTTCTTCACCGCCGCCGCTTTGATCATGCTCGCCGGCGCCCTGCCCGCGCGCGAAGCTTATGCGCATATCGAGTGGCCGATCCTGGTGATGATCGCTTGCCTGATCCCGGTTTCGGACGCGATCAGGACCACCGGCGGCACCGACCTCATCGCCGCCTGGCTGTCGAGCACCGCCTCCGCGCTGCCGGCGTGGGGCGCGGTCGCCCTGATCATGGTGGCGGCGATGGCGGTCACCCCGTTCCTCAACAACGCGGCGACCGTGCTGGTGATGGCCCCGATCGCCTCGGTTTTCGCGACCAGCCTCGGCTACCGGCCCGAGGCGTTCCTGATGGCGGTCGCGGTCGGCGCGGGCTCGGACTTCCTCACGCCGATCGGCCACCAGTGCAACACGCTGGTCATGGGCCCCGGCGGCTACAGGTTCGCAGATTATGCCAGGCTGGGCGCGCCGCTTTCGATCCTCGTGGTCGTGATCGGCGTTCCGCTGATCATGGCTGTATGGCCGATCCGCTGAACGGCAATGAAAGCCAACTTTCTTCCCGGCGCTTTTTGCTGCTAGACGGGAGCCGTGACTGAGGGGATATCCAGCTTGAGACCGCGCGTTTCAGCCGCAGGCGACGATGCGCGGGAGCGGCTGGTCAAGGCCCTCGGCCGTGTTGCCCGGGGTGACCGCGCCGCACTCGGCGACGTCTATTCCGCCACCTCTGCGAAGCTGTTTGGCGTCTGCCTTCGTATCTTACCCGACAGGGAGGAGGCGGAGGACGCGTTGCAGGAGGCTTATCTCACCGTGTGGCGCAAGGCCGCGGCTTTCGACCCGTCACGGGGAAGCCCGATCACGTGGCTCGTGACGCTGACCCGCAACCGCGCTCTTGACCGCCTTCGTTCGCGCCGGCCGATCCCGTCCGAGCCGATCGACCTTGCCGAAAGCATCGCGGACGAGGCGCTCCCCGCCGATAGCCTCGTTGAAATGGACCAGGAGGCGGCGCGTCTCGCCGCCTGTCTGGGTGAGCTCCCGGCGGCCGATGGCATACTCATCCGGGCCGCCTTCTTTCAGGGCTCCAGCTATCCCGAGCTGGCCGCGCGGGTTGCGCTTCCGCTCGGCACCGTCAAGAGCCGTATCCGCCGCGCGCTTGTGAAGCTCAGAGGGTGCCTCACCGCATGACGGCCTCGGACGATGATGATCTCCTCGCCGGCGAGCTTGCCCTGGGCCTGCTCGACGCACCCGAGCGAAGCAGCGCCGAAGCGCGCGCCGATGCCGATCCCGATTTCGCCGCGCTGGTGGAAGCGTGGCAAGTCCGCCTCGCACCGCTGCTGACGCGGTCCTCGGAAACACCGCCCGAACATGTCTGGGAGGGCATCCGTTCGCAGCTGGCCGCCAACGACGACGCGCCTCCGTCGTCCGCCGAAGCGGCTCTGCGCCGGTGGCGCATGTTCGCGGTGGCTGCTTCGGCCGTGGCCGCCTCGCTCGCGTTGATCCTGGTGACGCGGGCTCCCGCCCCGCCGCCACAGGCAGCACCCGCAGCCGCAGCACCAGCGCTTGTCGCGACGCTGCAGGGAGAAGAATCCCCTGCGATCGTCACGATCAGCGTTTCGGAGCCCGGGCAACTGCTTGTGACACCGGTCCGGCTTCCCACCAACGGCCGCGTGCCGGAGCTCTGGGTCATTCCGGAAGACGGCAAGCCCCGCTCGCTGGGGATCATCCAGGCGAGCGCCCCGAGTGCGGTTCGCGTCGCGCCTGCGCACCGGCCCCACGTCCATCGGGGCGCTACTTTCGCCATCTCTCAGGAACCTCGCGGCGGTTCGCCCACCGGCGCGCCGACCGGTCCAGTCGTCGCGAGCGGAAAAATCACCAGAGTGTAGGATCCAGACCTGTGGCATCCGGGCGCCGGATGCTCCCGTATCTGCTCGTGCAGCCCGGTTGCGGCTGCAATGAAGAGGAGCGTATCTAGATGCAGAAATCCTTCAGGAAAGCCGTTCCCGACTGGCTGGCCATCCTCCTCGCCAGCAAGCTCGCAACGACAATCGTCCTTTTGAGCATGGACTACGGCTGAGGTTCCCGACGAAAAGGAATTCGCGCCGCCATACCTATGCTGGTCTTCCCGCCCGCTCAGCGAAGAAGCCGAGGGAGCGGCTCGAATTCGTCTGCGGCCGTGTCGTGTGGCAGCTTCAGCCCGACGGCAGTTTCCGGCTCACGCGGGAGGAGCCGAACCTGCTCGACAAGTCGACCGGCGCGAACCTCGCTCCGATCGATCGCCAGCCACTCCGGGCCCGGATGGGCTGCAAGGATCGAGTTTGAGCGCGAATTGCCGGGGCAGCCTCGTTCAACTCACGCGGCGCGGGCCAGGAACGCCGCCTCCCTGTCCACCCAGGACTTGAAGCTCGGCCTGGCGAGGATCGATTCGACATAGGCCTTGAGCCTGGGGTGGCGCTCAGGATCGCAGGTGACCCCCATATGACCGAAATTGGCGAACGGGCTTGCCACCGACAGGTCGGCAAGCGTCAGCCGGTCCTCGACCAGGAAGCCGCTCTCCGGAATGACGCGCTCGAGATAGTCCAGGAACGGCGGCAGTTCCTCGCGCTCGGCCTTGTCCGCGGCTGTGAGGTCTCCCTCGCGCTTCAGGAAGCGCGGCGCCACGACCCGGTTGAAGAACATCTTGCCCCCACACCCCATCAGCAACGTGTCGGCGAACTCGTCGTACCAGATGGTGCGCGCCCGTGCCCTGGGCTCGGCGGGAATGAGAGCGGGCTCGGGCTTGATCGCCTCCAGATAGGTGATGATCGCGCTCGAATCCGAAATCGCGAAATCGCCGTCCCTGAAGCCGGGCATCTTGCCGAACGGGCTCGCCTCCCGGAACGCAGGATCCTGCTCGCCAAGCCCAATCGGCTTGCTCTCCACCTCGATCCCCTTTTCCGCCGCGAAGGCGAGAACCTTGCGGACATAAGGCGAAAGCGACGAACCATAGACGATCATAGACGGGGCTCCCTTTTGGTTTTATTATGAAACCTAAGCTTAGCTGAGTCCGCGTCGCTGCTCAAGACGCTGCCGGCGCTCGACGGTATTTGCCTCACCGGCGGGCTTTCGAGGGCCCTCTTCCAACCGGCCCCCGCATCGGCTTAGGGCGGCACCATGCTGCAGCAGGTGAAACATAAACATGAGCTTGGTCCCTGGCGGAAGGAAGCGCGGGCTACCCTGCTGCTCGCCTATCCGCTGATCCTGACGAACCTTACCCAGGCCGGCATCCAGGCGACCGACGTGGTGCTGCTTGGCTGGGCGGGGCCGGCAGCGCTCGCCGCCGGGGCGCTCGGCACCAATCTCTACAACGCCTTCCTCATCTTCGGCATGGGGCTGGTAACGGCCGCGGCTCCGATGATCGCACGGGAGCTCGGCGCGCGCAGCCACAGCGTCCGCGACGTCCGGCGAACGGTTCGGCAGGCGATGTGGGCCGCCGTCGCGATCACGCTGCCGATCTTCCTCCTTCTCTGGAACGCAGAGGCCCTGCTGCTCGCCTTCGGACAGGATCCGGCCCTTGCGGCCGATGCCGCGCGGTTTTTGCGCTTTTTCCAATGGGGCATGCTTCCGGCGCTTTGGTATCTGGTGCTCCGCTCCTTCGTGTCCGCGCTGGAGCGGCCGATCTGGGCGCTGATCGTCTCCGCGGGCGGCATCGTCTGCAACGCCTTGCTCAATTATGTGCTGATCTTCGGGAAGCTCGGCCTGCCTGCGCTCGGGCTCGCCGGAGCCGGCATCGGCAGCTCGATCACCAACGTCCTGATGTTCGCCGCCATGGCCCTGGTGGTGCTTTTCCACCCTCGCTTCCGCCGCTACCGTCTGTTCGGCCGTTTCTGGCGTTCGGATTGGTCGCGTTTCCGCGATCTTTGGCGCCTCGGCTTCCCGATCGCGATCACGCTCGGCCTCGAAGTCACGATCTTCAGCGCGGCCGCGTTCCTGATGGGCCTGTTCGGGACGGCACCTCTCGCCGCCCACGCCATCGCGCTTCAGGTCGCGACGCTGAGCTTCATGGTTCCGCTCGGCCTCGGCCAGGCCGTGACGGTTCGCGTCGGCCTGGCCTACGGCCGCCGTGACCTGGACGGGATCGGACGTGCCGGCTGGACCAGCTTCGTGCTCGGCGTCGGGTTCATGTCGCTGATGGCCATCTTGATGATCAGCCTGCCCCACGGCCTCGTCTCTCTCTTCCTCAACGAAAGCGATCCGGCCAATGCGCCGGTTATCGCCCTCGCCGTTTCGTTCCTCGGCATTGCCGCGCTTTTCCAGATCGTCGACGGCGCGCAGGTGGTGGGTGCCGGCATGCTGCGCGGCCTCCACGACACCACCATCCCGATGATCTACGCCGCGCTCGGTTATTGGGTGATCGGCCTCTCCGGTTGCCGTGGGACTTGGCTTCGGCCTCGGCTGGCAGGGCCTCGGCATCTGGATCGGGCTCGCCGCCGGCCTCGCGGTCGTCGCTGCGCTGATGATCACCCGCTGGATGCGCCGCGAACGGCTCGGCCTCACGCCCCGACGGCTCACATCCTGACGGTTCACATCCTGTAGAGATCCGCCGGCAGATCGAGCGCGAGATCGAGCCGGCCTGCTCTCGCCTTCGGTATCGCATCCCCCCGCCCGCAGATGCGCGGCCTCCTCCTGGCGGTTCACGACTAAGTGGTCAACCGAATCTCTTGCCACTGAGGCCCGGCTGTAGGAAAACGAAAGAACCAAACAGGTTATTGGAGGTGCCATGATCACGCGCATTCGGGATGTTCGCCGCGCCAAGAAGATGACACTTCAGGACGTGGCCGGCCGCTGCCAGCCGCCGACCACGCCGCAGACGATCGGCAGGCTCGAGACCGGCACGCGCACGGTATCCGTCGGCTGGCTCAACCGCATCGCCAGGGCGCTCGGCGTCGAAGCTGCCGACCTCGTCCAGCTTCCGGATCGCGAGGACATCTCGGTTGCCGCGGCGCTTGGTCATGACGGCGCCCATGCGCCGCGGCGCGAGGGGGTGGCGGTTCCGCCGCAGGCGACGCCCGGGCTGGTCGCGGTCACCGTCACCGCCGGGATCGGCGACTATCGCAGCGGCGATGAAATCTGGTGCACGCGGCTGACGCCCGGGGAGGAATTCGGCCAGGCGATGAACCGCGACCTGCTCGTCCCCCGCCCCGCCGGCCGCTTCGTCTTCGGACGCCTGATCGGGCGCGAGGAGGGCAAGCTCCACCTCCTGCCGCTCGGCGCGAGCCAGCGCCAGATGGTCGTCACGAACGCCCCCTGGGCGGCGGTGGCCACGAAACTGATCCGGAACCTGTAGCGCTCGCCGCCTGGAGCCTTCCCCGAAAGGCGGAAACGCCTTGTCGGATTCCACGCTGAATCCAGCGGCAGTGCGCCCGACGCGGCGGATCGCCGTCCTTGGCACCACCCCGGAGGGGCAAGGGGACAGCGCTTGCCATGTCCCCGGACATGGCGGTGGACTGTCGGGGACAGTCCACATGCGCTGTTTGGCGCATGGCTGCGTTGCTCGATTGGCAGATGATGGGGCTGCGCTGTCCCCCGGACGCGCGATGGGGCCCCATCATCGCCGCTATCTGCCGCACTCCGCCTTGCCCTGCGCCAAATCTCCCCTGTCACGGCCTCATAAAGTACAGGTCTGGACCCTAGAGCCAGATCGTTTGAGGTGGAAGCGCTTCGCGTCCGCCACGGAATCTGGCTCTATTCAGAAGTGAGACAAGATTCACGCTTCAGGTTGAATCAACCTGAAGCGATCTTGGTCTAGTGCTTCTATCCCTTTGCCACTATGCGGTTGCAGCGCGCCGCCTGCGCCTCTCACCAGCTTTGAACGAGGTACGATGTTCCGCGGATTATATGATTGGACGCTTCGGCTCGCCGGCCACCGGCACGCGATCCGCAGCATGGGGATGATCTCCTTCGCGGAAAGCTCCTTCTTCCCGATCCCGCCGGACGTGATGATCGTGCCGATGATCCTGGCCCGCCGCGACCAGGCCTTCCTGATCGCCGGCGTCTGCACCGTGACGTCAGTGGCGGGAGGCGCGCTCGGCTATGCGATCGGCTACTTCCTCTACGACACGGTCGGGCAGTGGCTGATGAACGTCTACGGCATGACTGACGGCATCGAGCAGTTCCGCGCCTGGTACGACAAATGGGGCGCCGCCATCATCCTGGTGAAGGGCCTGACGCCGATCCCGTTCAAGCTCGTCACGATCGCCAGCGGCTTTGCAGCGTTCAACTTCCCGTTGTTCTTGCTCACCGCCCTCATCACGCGGGGTGCGCGCTTCTTCCTGATCGCCGCGCTGCTGAAGCGCTACGGCGCGCCGATCCAGGAGTTCATCGAGAAGCGGCTGACGCTCATCGGCCTCCTCTTCCTCGCCGCGCTGGCGGGAGGCTTCGCCGTGGTGGCGCTGATCTAGGCCCTGATCGAGAGGTGGAAGCGCTTCCGCATCGAAATGACAGCGGATCGAAATGACAGCGGCTTCAAAGCGGGGGAAGCCGCGCCGCTGTCATTACTTCGATGGGGTCCCGATCTGGCTCTATTCAGATGGTTGAGACCAAGATCGATGGCATGTGAGGCCAAAAGGCCGCGCGATGCGTTCGAATCCCGACCATTGACAAGATCTCTACATAGGTAGATTATCTTGTCATGGCCCGAGCCCGTTCCCTCTCCTCCCCTGCCAGGACCATCCTCGCCATTCTGGCCGAAGCTGATCGGGATTGGCGCCACGGCTATGAGCTGGTGCGGCGGGCCGGCATCAAATCAGGAACGCTCTATCCGCTGCTGATCCGGCTGGAAGGTCAGGGCTATCTAGAAGCCGAATGGCAAGCGCCGGCCGCCGCGGGGCGGCCTCCAAGGCACGCCTATCGCCTGACGGCCAGCGGCATGCAGCTCGCCCGCGAAGCAGCCGCCGTTCGCGCGCCCGATCCATTTGCCGGTCGCCGCCGCGAGGCGAGGACGTGAGCGCCCGATTGTCCAGGCGGCTGGCGCTGGCGATCGGCCGGCTGATCGGACGGATTCTCCCCCGCCCGCAATCCTCCTGGTCGCGCGCGATGCTGCACGAAATCGGCGCCGTGGAAGACGATTGGGAAGCACTCGACTTCGCGACGGGATGCCTGTGCGCGGCGGTGGTGCAAGCCGTGACATTCCATGCCGCTCGCCTGTCCATCCTGTCGCGATCAGGCGGCTTTCATTCCGGAGCAGGAGGTGTGACGATCATGGACGCTTTAAAGAACAGGTTGAACAACCCTCGCTCCCTTGGCCTTGCCTGTGCGATCGGTGCCGCCGGCCTCGGCCTTGCCTATCTGACGGCCGCAGGCGCGCCGTTGAGGTACATCGTCGTCAATGCCGCTTCATTGCTGCTTGGCCTCGTGGCTTTCTCCGGGATCGGCAAGTCAGGATGGCGCGCCGGGCGCGCGTCCGGCAGTCTCCTGCTGGTGCTCAGTGTCGCGCTGCTTGCAACGGCGCTGTTCGGGGCATCGGTCGAGGGCGCCTCCCGCTGGATCCGGGTCGGGCCGCTCGGCGTCCAGGCGAGCCTCCTTGTCCTGCCCTTCATGATCGTCGTCTTCGCGCAACGGCGCGATTGGGCCGCGACCGTCGCCATGGTTCTGGCCGCGGCCGCGCTCGCGCTCCAGCCGGACCGCGCCATGGCGGGCGTGCTTGCCGCCGGCCTCGGGGCTGTCGCGATCCTCGCACGCGATCGGCGGCTTCTCACCGCGCTGCTCGCCGCCGCGGCCGCCTTCGGCGCAACCTTGCTTCGCCCCGATCGGCTGCCGGCGGCGGCCTATGTCGACCAGATCCTCTATTCCGCTTTCGAGGTTCACGCTCTGGCGGGCGTCGCGGTCGTGACCGGCGCGTTCCTGCTCATCGTCCCTGCGGTTGCAGGCCGCTTTTCTGACCCCGACAATTCGGGGGCCTATGCGGCATTCGGCACCGTCTGGCTTGGCATCGTGGTCGCGGCCGCGCTCGGCAACTACCCCACGCCGCTGGTCGGCTTTGGCGGGAGCGCGGTGCTCGGATATCTCCTCAGCCTCGCCGCCCTGCCCGCGGCGGCGCGGTCGGCGGCGCGCGTCCGCGGCCGGCCGGCTCCTGATGAGCAGCCGGCCCATGACGATGGCGCCCGCATGTCCCTCGGCGCGGCATATTCAAGCTAGAAGCGGCCAGCCCTGATCGGCAGTGCAGGCGGCAGGGACCTGGCCGTAGACTCAGGCTGATCGACAGAAGAAAAGCTTACCACACATATACTTCCGCCGCTACTCAGCGGATTCAGAGATTGCCGCAGCAACAGTCGTGGTACATTGTCGGAGTATGGGACCTCGCAGACATTCCGCCAATGTCGTGAAGCGCAAATCCGTCTGTCGAATGCAGCGGCCATACGTTGAGACACGTGTGGAAATCAGGCGTCGTGGAGGATGACAAAAATCTGTGCACTTCAGGAGAGGCAGCGGTTGCTCATCTCTCGCTACAGCTTGGTTCTGGCATTGGGTCTGGCATGGTCGGCCGCTGCCGTCGGCGTCGCAGCAGCGGCGCAAGCGCCCCGCATCAGCAGACCGAGGCCTGCTCCGCCCGCGGTCTCGACGATGCCGCCACTCCCGCCTGCGGACTTCGACGATACGCTCGCGGTAGAGGGTGACGAGATTGACGCTCGCAAGGTGGAAACGCGCCTCAGCGTCGAAGTGCGGGTGAATGGCCGCGGTCCCTATCAATTCGTCGTCGACAGCGGCGCCGATACGTCCGTGGTCGGGCGGCGCATCGCGCGGCAGTTGCAACTGCCGCTCGGTACGCCGGTTGTTTTGAACAACATGACCGACCGCAACATCGTGGACCGCGTGAAGGTCGAGGAACTGACCCTCGGCCCGAGCACGATCAGGGATCTGGAACTTCCTGCGTTGAGCGAACAGGATCTTGGCGGCGCAGGCATGATCGGCATCGACGCACTCGTCCGCCAGCGCCTGATGATGGATTTCGAAAAGCGTACGATCAAGGTCGAGGACGCGACGAAGCCTGTAAAGTCCTACCCTGGTGAGATCGTGGTTGTCGCGCAGCTGAGGCGCGGCCAATTGATCCTGACCCGAGTCAGAGCCGGTGGCTTGTCACTCGAGGCGGTGATCGATACCGGATCCCAGATCACGATCGGCAACCTCGCTCTTCGCGACAAGCTTGTTCGCCGCAGGCGCGACAAGCTCCAGACGGTCACCGCGACGGGCGTCACCGGAAAGACCATGGATTTGCAACTCGCGCAGATTGCCGAGCTTCGGCTCGGCCCGGTGACCCTGCGCAATGTGCCCATGGCTTTCGCCGATGTGCCGCCGTTCAAGGTGTTCGGCCTTTCCGACCAGCCCGCTTTGCTTCTCGGGACTGACCTGTTGGAGACTTTCCGCCGGGTCACGCTCGATTTTCGGGCGCGCAAGGTGCGCTTTCAGCTGCGGCGCTGCACAACACAGGCGGTTTCGATCAGCACGGGGGTTCAGCCTTGACGCGCCTCTCGTCAACGGGCGCCGCCGCAGTCTGCGGAAGATAGCCAATGTCCCGATCGACTATCGAACGGCCTCTGTCGGCCGCGGCGGTCTGGACCTGGGCAACCGACATGAGCGCACAGCTGCCAGTTGCGGGGCGGCGGTCGGTATCCGGGGAACGAGGAGCCACGCCCCATGACTGGCCGGGAGGTCATCCCCCGCCGTCCTCAACGCACCGTTACCGCGCGGGATGCCTGGGAGCTCAATTCCGAAAGGCATAAAAAGCTCGAAGGCATTGACACCACGAGCTTGATGAATGGTGGGCGTGGCAAGGATTGAACTTGCGACCCCTGCGATGTCAACACAGTGCTCTACCACTGAGCTACACGCCCACTGCGGCGGCTCTTAGCGAGGCCGTGCCCGCCGCGCAACGCCCATCCTAACCCTCGATCACACTGGGATAAGACTAGAGCCGCCCGTGCTGGTCTTCTGATTGGAACAGGCGGTCGACCTCGGCGACGAGGTCGCGAAGGTGGAAGGGCTTCGACAGAACCTTGGCCTGCGGCGCGGCCTTGCCGGCCTTCAGCGCCACGGCGGCGAAGCCGGTGATGAACATCACCCGCATCGCCGGTGCGATCAGGGCCGCCTTTTGGGCAAGCTCGATCCCGTCCATCTCCGGCATCACGATGTCGGTAAGGAGCAGGTCGAAGCTGCTCTTTTCGAGGAGCGCCAGCGCCGTGGTGCCGCGATCGACCGCCTCGACGCCGTAACCGACGCGCTCGAGCGCACGCGCCAGATAGTGGCGCATCGACTCGTCGTCTTCGGCCAGAAGGATCCTGATCATCCGCTCCCCGGGGGCAACCTATCGGCCACCTTCGCGGCGCCGACGCCCCCTCTTATGCCCGAACCCCTTAAGATATTCCAGCCGCCGAAAGATTGATCTGCATCGGCTTCGAACATTTGCGGGACACTCTTGGCTTTCGTAACGTTGTGCGCAGCAATGGCCGAATCTGCCGCCGAGCCTCCGTTCCTGCGTCTCGGTCCGGAAGCGCCCGCCTCGCCGGTGGTGCTTTCGGTGCCGCATGCCGGCCGCGCTTATTCCGCCGCTTTGCTCCGCTCCTCCCGCCTGCCCTTGAAGACGCTCGAGTCGCTCGAGGACCGGCTCGTCGATCGGCTGATCTGGCGAGTCCAGGGCACCGGCGCCGTCGCGCTGGTGGCGCGGGCCCCTCGCGCCGAGATCGATCTCAATCGCGACGAGCGCGAGATCGATCCCTCGATGATCGTGCCGCCGCCGCCGAGCCGGACCGTCCTGCAATCGCCGCGCAGCCGCGGCGGGCTCGGCGTGGTGCCGTCGCGGATCACCGGCGCCGGGCCGATCTGGAACCAGAGGCTGCCGGCGCATGAGCTGTCCCGCCGCATCGCCGCCATCCACGCGCCTTATCATGCGGCGCTCGAAGCGGCCCTGCTCCAGGCCCGCGCCCGCTTCGGATCGGCCATCCTGCTCGATTGTCATTCAATGCCGCCGCGCGAGTTCGGCGGCGGGCCGGGCATCGTCTTCGGCGACCGGCACGGCACCAGCATCGCCCCCGCGCTTGAAAGGGAGGCGATCCGCGCGGCCGAGGCGGCGGGCTACCAGGTCGCCTGCAACGCGCCTTATGCGGGCGGATACATCACGGCCCGGCACGGGCAGCCGGACGCCGGCATTCACGCCTTGCAGATCGAGATCGATCGCTCGCTCTATCTCGACGCGGAGCTGCGGGAGCCGGGCCCCGGCTTCGACCAGGCCGCTCGGATGCTGGAGGCGGTCGTCTCCGCCCTCGCCGCCAAGGCGATGGAGCCGCCCCAGGCGATCGCCGCCGAGTGAAAAAAGACCACCTCACGAGACGTGAGGTGGCCCAGGTTCAGGGAGGAACGCCCAAATCGGGCGTGACGCGCCGCCGCAAAGGGGGGGTGCAACAGCACGCTGATTACGAACTTAAGAAATAGCCGCAGGGTTTCAACCCAGTAATTTCCGCAGGTTAGCGGCTATGCGTATTGAATATCAGCAGCGCTCGCCGTCACGCGTTCGCCATCTGCGGCATGGCCGCCATTTGCGGGCCCTTGCCCTGCCGCACCTGCTTGGAGAAGATCTCGGGCACCAGCGCCAGCGAGAAGAGGTGCGCCAGCGCCAGCTGGAGAATGCCGTTCTGGTTGATCTTCCTGAGCTCGTCCCCGCGCAGCTCGCGGAACTTCTCCTCGGCGACCATCTGGAAGCCGCGATAGACGAAGGGCTGGTCCGCGCCGGCCACCTGCACCGAAGCTTCGCCGTCGATGAGCAGGCCGCTATTCTTGAGCTCGGCCATGAAGGCGGTGGTGCGCTGCGCGGAAAGCTCGAACTCCTCGCAGAATTTCAGGATCGCGGTCGTGGTCTCGCTCACCTGGCCATTGTCGAACAGCGGATTGCCGTCCTCATAATCGCCGACGAGGCCGCTGTGGGGATCGAAGCAGAGCGAAAGCTCGTCGGCATTGGGGTTGGTCCGCGCGAGCATGAACGGATAGCGGCGGATATAGGCGGGCACATAGGTCTCGCCGAGCAGCTTGCCGTCCGCGTCGACGAACACGTTGACGCCTTCGTTGAGCCCCATCAATGCCAAGGGCACCGGATTGTCGCCGACCGAGAAGACGATCGGATAGTAACGCTGGGCGGTGACGAATTCGTCGATCGTGATCGGAACCGCATGCGTCCCGGCGAGGAAGGGTGCGGTTTCCGCGCCGCGCGTCTTGTAGCTGCTGTGGGCGCTGCTCGAAAGCGGCTCCAGGCCGTTGTAGAAAAGCGGAAGGTTGGCCGGCGCTGCGGTCGCCATGTATCGTCTCCATCATCGGCTTGAGGAGCGGCCCCATGACGCCGCCCGGTTTTCGCGGGCGATGTCTATGGGCGACGCCGCTAATCTGCAAGGAGAATGGAGGGTGACCAGGCCCGCCAAGCCCGGCCTGGCTGCAGTCTCCTGTCGACGCCGCACCTGATCATCCTCCATTCTCCTGGGATGACGAAGCTGCGCCATTGCCCGGACGAAGCGGTGGAGGCGCCGCCATGCCGGCCGGCGGGACGAGCTTGCCGGGGTTCATGATCCCGTGCGGATCGAGCGCCCGCTTGATCGCGCGCATCGCGCCGAGCCGGGCCGGATCGCCCACCCGCGCAAGCTCCGACAGGCGCATCTGGCCGATCCCATGCTCCGCCGAAATCGAGCCGCCCACCGCCATCACAAGATCGTGGACGAACGAGGTGACCTGAGGCGCCTGCTCTTCCAGCCAGCGCGGCGCGTCGCCCGGAGCGCGAACGTTGAAATGAACATTGCCGTCGCCGAGATGGCCGAAGGCGATCACGCGCGCGCCGGGAAAGCGGCCTTCCACCGCCGCCGCCGCCTCCACCATGAAGCCGGGCATGGCGGCGATCTCGACCGAGATGTCGTGCTTGGCGGCCGGCCCGTCCTTCTGTTCGGCTTCCGAGATGCTGTCGCGGATCCGCCAGAAGGCCTCCGCCTGCGCTTCGCTGGAGGCGATCGCCGCATCCTCGATGACGCCGTTTTCCAAAGCCGCCATCAGCGCGCGCCCGAGCGCCTCTTCGGGGCTTGGCGCGGCCATCGGTGCCGTCGCTTCGACGAGCACGTGCCATTCGTGCGGGCCCGGGAGCGGCGGCCGGGTTCCCGCTATATGGTGGAGAACGAGGTCATGCGCCGATCTCGGCACCAGCTCGAAGCTCTCGACGGCCTCGCCGGTCGCGTTCTCGAGGAGGCGGAGCAGCCCGAGCGCCTTTTCGGGCGAGGCGAGGCCGATCCAGGCGACGGAGCGCGATCCGACCGCCTCCACCAGCCTGAGGTTCGCGGCCGTGACGATCCCCAGCGTCCCCTCCGCGCCGATCATCAGCTGCTTGATATCGTAGCCGCGATTGTCCTTCTTGAGCGGTGCAAGGCTGCTGAACAGGCTGCCGTCGGGCAGCACGGCCTCCAGCCCCTGGACGAGGCTGCGCATGGTGCCGAAACGAAGGACCTGCGTTCCGCCGGCATTAGTCGAGATAAGCCCGCCGATCGTCGCACTTCCCTTGGCGCCGAGCGAAAGCGGAAACCGCTGCCCGACCGCCGCGGCCGCCTCGTGCAGGTTCGAAAGGATCACGCCCGCTTCGCAGACGGCGCTGCTGCCGGCGGCCGAGATCGAGCGGATGCGGTTCATCCGGCGCATCGACAGCAAAAGCGCGGTCCCGTCGGCGCTCGGCGTCGCGCCCGCCACCATCGAGCTGTTCCCGCCCTGCGGGACGAGCGGCACGCGCGCCTCCGCGCAGAGGCGGACGATCTCGACCACCTCGTCCGTGCCGGCCGGCGACAGCATCGCGGCGGCAGCGCCTCTATATCGTTTCCGCCAATCCACGAGCCAAGGCGCGAGCTCGGCCGGATCTCGCGTGAAGCCCTTCGGCCCCAGCCGACGGGAGAGCCGTTCCAGCAGATGTTGGAGGGGAGGATTGGCCATGATGCCCAAACAGTTTAGCATCCCTTCGGTTCGGGGAAGCCGAATTAATCGCATGTTCAACCGCTTTGGGCGAAGCGCTGAGCATTCATGGAGATTGACCTTTGATCGACTGGAGCCCGGCGGTTCTCCTGCTGACGGCCCTGAGCGGCGTGCCGGAAACGGCATCGCCGGCCGATCCCGTGCAAATCGCCCAGGTCTATATCCGCGAGCAGATCCTGATCCGGGTGCCCGCCAAGCTGCGCCAGGTGCAGCCCCCCACCATCGAGCCCGTGGAGTGGAAGGAAAAGAAGGGCCCCAAATGCGTGTCGATGCGCCTGATCGCGGGTGCCGCTCTGGTCGGCCAGAACAGCGTCGACCTCGTCTTCAAGGACAAGAGCCGCGTCCGTGCCAAGCTCGAGCGGAGCTGCCCCGCGCTCGATTATTATCGCGGCTTCTATGTCAGCCCGACCAAAGACGGCCAGATCTGCGCCGATCGTGATTTCATCCGTTCCCGCCTTGGCGGCCAGTGCGAAATCGACAAGTTCAAGACGCTCCGCGCCGAGAAGCGCGACTGAATGCCTGTTTGGAAATGCACTCAGGAGCGCATTCCCGGGTTCGAGGCCAGCCCGCTCCCCCACCCAGCCCCGATGCAATCATACTGTCGTCGGGAGGCTGGGTGGGGGAGCGGGCCGGAACCGCATTCCTAGAGAGGCTCTTCGCTTCGCTTGACAATTTCCGCCCTCTGCTATCAAGCCTCGACCAGCAGCTTATCTTAAAAGCGCAAACTTTCCGGACCTTTTGAATGACCTTTGCCGATCTCGGCCTTTCCGACGAATTGCTCCGCGCCCTGGGCGATTCCGGCTATGACGAGCCGACGCCGATCCAGCGCCAGGCGATCCCGTCCGTGCTGATGGCACGCGATCTGGTCGGCATCGCGCAGACCGGCACCGGCAAGACCGCCGCCTTCGTGCTGCCGATGATCGACATCCTAGGGGAGGGGCGCAGCCGCGCGCGGATGCCGCGCTCGCTGATCCTCGAGCCGACGCGTGAGCTTGCCGCCCAGGTCTCCGAAAATTTCGAGAAATACGGCAAATATCACAAGCTCTCGATGGCGCTGCTCATCGGCGGCACCAACATGGCCGACCAGATCAAGAAGCTAGAAAAGGGCGTCGACGTGCTGATCGCGACGCCGGGCCGGCTGATGGACCTGTTCGGCCGCGGCAAGATCCTGCTCACCGGCTGCAACCTGCTCGTCATCGACGAGGCGGACCGGATGCTCGACATGGGCTTCATCCCGGATATCGAGGAAATCTGCACCAAGCTGCCGACCAACCGGCAGACCCTGCTCTTCTCGGCGACCATGCCGGCTCCGATCAAGAAGCTCGCCGACAAGTTCCTGTCGAACCCGAAGACGATCGAGGTGTCGCGCCCGGCCTCGTCGAACCTGCTGATCGACCAACGTATCGTTCGCGTCGACGCGCGCAGGAAGAAGGATGCGCTCGTTCGTCTGCTGCAGGCGGTGGAAGTCAGCAACGCGATCATCTTTTCCAACCGCAAGACGACCGTACGCGAGCTCGCCCAAAGCCTGCAGCGGAGCGGCTTTCGCGCGGGTCAGATCCACGGCGACATGGAGCAGCCCGAGCGGATCAAGGAGCTCGACCGGTTCAAGGCCGGCGAGATCAACATCCTCGTCGCCTCCGACGTCGCCGCGCGCGGACTCGACATCAAGGGCGTCAGCCACGTCTTCAACTTCGACGTTCCCTGGCAGCCGGACGATTATATCCACCGGATCGGCCGCACCGGCCGCGCCGGCGCGACAGGCACAGCGGTGACGCTGGCAACCAAGGACGACGCCGAAGCGGTCGCATCGATCGAGAAGCTGATCGGCAGCAAGATCCCCGAGGTCGAGGGCTCGGCTGAACCGTCTCGCGAGGAGCCCGCGGAGGCGAAGCCCGCCCGCAAGCCCCGCGCCAGGAAGGCGCCGGAGCCAAACGGCCAGGCTGCCGAGGCCGAGCCGAAACCCGAAATACGCAAGGAGCGGCCGGCGCGGCCCGAACGCGGCCGCCGCGACCGTCCAAAGGCCGAGCCCGAGCGGCGGGAGGCGGAAGCCGCGCTGGCCGACGACGACGACTGGAACGGGCCGGTGCCAAGCTTCCTCGGCCAGGGCTTCGGCACCTAGGCCGGATGGTGGAGGCGGTGCCCTCCCCCTGCAGCCTCGTCTGCACGCTCGATGCGCACGACATCTGCCTGGGATGCGGGCGAACGCTGGATGAAATTGCCGAATGGACCGCGGCCAGGGAGGATCGGCGGCTGGTCATCGCGGCAGCGGCATCGAAGCGCTTGAAAGCACCTCGTTCCTTAGGGAAGCATGTATGACCATGATCGCTGCTCTCCTGACGCTCCTCGTCGCTTCCTTAGCGCCCGCCCCCTCCACGGCGCACGCCGAGATCCCCGTCTTCACGTACGAAATCACGCGCAGCTATCCGCACGATCCGGACGCCTTCACCCAAGGGCTCTTCTTTCGTGACGGCCTGCTGTACGAGAGCACCGGGCTGGAGGGACGCTCGACCATCCGCAAGGTGCGGATCCAAGATGGCAAGGTGCTGCAGTCCGCCTCGCTTCCGCCGCGCCAGTTCGGCGAGGGCAGCACCGACTGGGGCAGCGAGATCATCAGCATCACCTGGAAGAATCATATCGGCCACCGCTGGGACCGATCGACGCTGAAGCCGAAATCCACCTTCCGCTACTCCGGCGAGGGCTGGGGCCTCACCAATGACGGCCGCAACCTGATCCTCAGCGACGGCACGCATTGGCTCCGCTTCCTGGATCCGGCGACCTTCAAGGAACGGCGCCGGATCAGGGTCACCGCCGCCGGCCGGCCCATCGATCAGCTGAATGAACTCGAGTGGATGAAGGGCGAGGTCCTCGCCAATATATGGCAAACCGACATCATCGCCCGGATCGATCCGGGCACCGGCGCCGTCAAAGGCTGGATCAACCTCGCGGGCCTTGAGCGGGCGGCCGGCGGAAGCCGCCCCGACAACGTGCTCAACGGCATCGCCTATGACCGGGCCGGAGACCGCCTGTTCGTCACCGGCAAGCGCTGGTCGAAATTGTTCGAGATCAAGCTGAAGCCGGCCAAAAGCTGAGCAAACCGACGGGGCTGACGATCTGCCTCGGGCGGGAGCCTGTGCGGGTCCCGCCATGCGTCAGAGGCCCACCACGCCTCCATCATTCTTCGTGATGACTATTGTGGCAGATCGCGGCCGAGAGCCCGGTGCGGGGCCGCTTTGGCTCGCCGGCCAATTGCTGGTGGGACTGGCGGGCGTTCCGTCCTCGCCGGGGTGCTGAACGTTGATGAAGAGGGAGCGACCGTCGGGCGTGGAATCGATGCCGGTAATTTCGCACTCCTTTGGACCCGTCAGGAACCGCCGGACCGTAGCGGTGGTGGCTTCGGCGCCGACCAATGTGGTCTGGGTGCCCGTGCGGGTACCGTCATTGTTGGTCACGGTCCGACTGCCGCCGTCGCCGGTCACGCCCGGCATGGCGGCGAGCAGCTGGTTGTTGGTCTGATCGGTATAGGCGCCGTCGTCCGTCTCGATCCAGAGCACCGGCTTCACCAGCCCCGACGGATTGGTGGGCCGAGCGAACCACAGGCCGTCGGGACTCGAGAAATCGTTCTCCGCCGTCAGGCCGGAGAGGTTGATGTTCTGCCGATCCAGATTGGCGCCTGCCCCGAACAGGTAAATGTCCCAGCGGAAGCCGGTCGCCTCGGAATTGTCCCCGCTCTCCCGCAGCCGAAGGATATGGCCGTTGGCATTGCCCACGGTCCGTCCGAGCGGGCTGTTCGGATCCTGGAGCGTCTCGCCGAACGGCGCCTTCGGATCCACATAGGCCCGCGGATTGGCAGCGTCGGTGTTCGCGGCGGTGCGCTGGCTGTTGTTGGTGAGCGTGATGTACATCTCTCCGGTTTGCGGGTTGACCGCCGTCCATTCGGGACGGTCCATCCTGGTGGCGCCGAGCGCGTCCGCGGCGAGGCGCGTGTGGATCAGGACGTCGGCCTGGTCCTGGAAGGCGAAGCTCGCATTGGCGGCGGTCAGCGGCCCCTGGCCGAAGGTGAGCGGCAGCCAGGTGCCGCTGCCGTCCGCATTGAACCTGGCGACATAGAGCGTGCCGGAATCGAGATACTTGTCGCCGACCGCGAGCCGGTCCGCCGCCTGAGCATCGGCGGCAGCCCAGGGCGTGCTCGACACGAACTTGAAGATATATTCGTTCCGCGCGTCGTCCCCCATGTAAAAGGTCGGCCGGCGCTCGGCGACGAAGTTGGCGGGCCACGCGCCCTCGTGGTTCATGCGGCCGAGCGCGGTGCGCTTCCGCGGCGCCTTTGTGGAATCGTAGGGGTCCAGCTCCACAACCCAGCCGAATTGGTTGGGCTCGTTTCGGAAGTCGGCGGCCGGCCCGGAGGCGTTCGGATCGACCTGCGCGTCCCAGCGGCGGTAGATGGTGCTCGACTGGTCCGCCGGCCTCACCGCCGACCAGCCGTAATTGCCGCCCGAGCTGGTGACGCCGTAGCGGGCGAGCGCCGCCACTTCCCGCGCGCTGCGCCGCGGATTGTCGGCGGAAGCGGGACGGCGGAAATAGCCGGCCCAATTCTCCTCGCAGGTGAGGTTGGTGCCCCAGGCGGTGACGCCATTCGGGCAATTGTTGATCGTCCCGCGGCCTTGCGTCCCGTCGGGCGAGAACAAGGTCCTGAGCTGCGCGTTGCCGCGTGCAGGCCCGGCGATCTGCATTGGCGTCAAGGGAGTGATGCGCCGGTTCAGCGGCGAGGATTGATTGTAGCTCCAGGCCCCGCCCGACCCGCGGCCGACCTCGACGACGCTGAGGCCGTGCGCTTCCATTTCCTTCAGCGCCTCCGCCTCGGGTCGCGACTGGCCGCTGCCGGTCCCGGTGGGGCCGTTCGGATGCAGATAGGCCTGCGTGATGTTTTCGTGGTTCATCACCAGGAGGCCGCGATTGCTGTTATGGTCGTTGCGGCCGTTCCCGCTCGCTTCGAGCCCGTAATAGTAAAGCGCGTCGTGGTGGTCGCCCGCCCGGCCCGCGAAGTTGGTATCCGTGCCGTTGTTCGCATAGGCAGGGACATCGGCCCTGATCGGGTCGCCGAGCCGATAAAGAACGGTGGCGGTATATCCGGCGGGCACCGTCACGATGTCGTTCAGGTTCTTCGGCACCGCCTGGAAATCGAGCCGTCCCATATCGACAGTGATCGTGCTTTCCGCCGATTTCGAGGCGACGCCGTTTGCGCTCGCCGTAAAGCGGAACACGAGCGGCGTCGCAGCGGAGACGCTCGGGGCGATGAAGCTTGCCTCGGGCGTGCCGGCGTTGATGATCGTCACCGGCGGTCCCAAAACCTGCTCCCATTGGACCGACACCCCCTGGGCGGTGCCGCCGGCCTGGGCGTTCAGCATCACCAGCTTTCCCGAGGTGGTCTGGCCGCTCGATCCGGCCGTGACGACAAGCGTCTGCCCGCCGCCGCCCTTGCCGTCGTCCTTGCAGGCGGCCAGGAAGCTCGAGCCCATGAACGCAGCCGTTGCCGCGGCCAGGCCGCTCAGCGTCTGGCGCCGCGAGTAGCGGATTTCAACGAGGCGCTGGAGCGTCGGATTGCCGGATGGATTGGTATCCACGTCGCCGTCTGAATAGCCGCAGGATAGCGCAGGATTATCCATCTGATCCCCCTTTTAGAATCGGGAGCGTCAATCCGCTCCTTCACCGAGCCGGATAGAGGATTGATGTGGCACGCCCCGGTCGCTTCGAAGGCAGCTGATTTGCCGGTCCGTGTCTGTTTCAAGACAAAGGCGGGCGTCAGCCGCAGCCGGCTTGTCCGCCGTCACCGCGATATTGCGTCCTGAAGGTGTCGGCGAAAGTCTTGAGCGCGCCTGCCTCGATCGCGCGGCGGAGCCCGGCCATCAGCTGCTGGTAAAAATTGATATTGTGCTCGGTCATCAGCATCGCGCCAAGGATCTCGCCCGAGCGGATCAGGTGGTGGAGATAGGCGCGGCTCCAGGTGCCGCAGACAGGGCAGCCGCATTCCGGATCGAGCGGCGCCTGCCTCTGCGAATTTCGCATTCTTGATGTTGATCGGGCCGCTCGCCGTGAAGGCTTGCCCCGTACGGCCGGAGCGGGTCGGGAGCACGCAATCGAACATGTCGATGCCGCGCTCCACCGCCCCGACGATATCGTCGGGCTTGCCAACCCCCATCAAGTAGCGCGGCCGGCCGGCGGGGAGCATCGGCGCTGCAAAGTCGAGCACCCGGAACGTTTCGTCCTGCCCCTCCCCCACCGCCAGGCCGCCCACGGCATAGCCGTCGAAGCCGATTTCGATCAGCGCCTCGGCTGAAGCGCCGCGCAGCCCGCTGTCCAGCGCGCCCTGCTGGATCCCGAACTGCGCCGCCGCCTCGGCATGGTCGCCGCCGCCGAGAAACGCGGCCCGAGACCGCTGCGCCCAACGCATCGAGCGCTCCATGGCGGCGGCCTGAACGTCGCGGGTCGAGCTCGTCGGCACCAGCTCGTCGAACGCCATGACGATGTCGGACCCCAGCAGGCGCTGGATCTCCGTCGATCGTTCGGGCGTGATCAGATGGCGCGAGCCGTCGAGATGCGATGCAAAGGCGACCCCCTCCTCGCTTCTCGTCGTCCGTTCGGACAAGCTCATCACCTGGTAGCCGCCGCTGTCGGTGAGGATGGGCCGCTCCCACCCCATGAAGCGATGAAGCCCGCCGAGCCGCGCGACGCGTTCTGCGCCCGGCCGGAGCATCAGATGATAGGTGTTGCCAAGGATGATATCCGCCCCGGCCGCGTGGACCTCGTGCGGCTTCATCGCCTTCACGGTGGCGGCCGTCCCGACGGGCATGAAGGCGGGCGTACGGATCTCGCCCCGCTTCATGGAAATCGTGCCTGTGCGGGCAGCGCCGTCGGTTGCGGCGACCGAGAAGGCGAAACGCGGCGCGGTCATCACGCTTCGGCCGGGGCTGCTTCCACTTCACCCTTCCGCCCCAACACCGACGTGACCGACAGATCGGCGGTCACGTTGGTGATCGTATAGAAGATGTCGGGGATCGTATCGACGGCAAGGAACAGCGGCAGCAGCTCGATCGGTATGCCCGCCGCCAGCGCCGGCGGCGCGTAGGCGGCGAAGAAGGTGATCTGATTGGGAAGCCCTGCGATCACCAGGGTGTTGATGGTGGCCAGCGCGACGATGATCGCCATCTGGGGGAGCCCGACCTGCGTTCCGGTCATGCGCGCCATGGCGAGCGCTACTATGACGATGCTGGCGGGCGCCGCGATCCGGAACACCGCCACGGCGAGCGGGAGCACCACCGATGATGTACCCCCCGGCAGGTTGAGCCGTTCGGCGCCGGCGAGCATCGGCGGAAGCGATGCCAGCGAGGACTGGGTGCTCGCCGCCACCGCCTGGGCCGGAGCGGCGGCGCGGGCGAACGCGCCCGGCCTCACCCGGCCGGCAAGCATCGCCAGCGGATACATGGAAAGGCCGAGGATGAGCGTGATGAGGATCTGTACCAGCACATAATGCGCCAACGCCGCGCCTGCCCCGAGGCCGAGCCGCGCCGCGAGCGCAAAGGCCAGCGCAAAGACGCCGATCGGGGCGAGCAGGAGCACCCAGCGGACGATCACCAGCATCGCCTCGGCGATTGTCGCGAAGAAGGCGAGCACGGGGCGGCCGCCCTCGTTCGGCAGCCGGGCGGCGGCGATCCCGAACAGGATCGCGAAAATGGTGAGCGGCACGATCGCGCCCTCCGCGGCCGCCGAGACCGGGTTGGTCGGGATCAGGGTCCGGAACCATTCGCCGACGGCGGGGATCTGCGGCGTCTCGCCGGCCGGAAGGCTCGCCCGCAGCGCCTGCAGGGCCTGCGGAGAGGGCGACCAGGTGCCGAGCAGCAACGGCCCCAGCAAAGCGGCGAGGAGCGCGGAACCGAGCAGAAGAACGGCAAAAAGCATGAAGGCACGGCGCGTAAGTCCGCCCGCGCCGGTGGTCGCGGCCGCCGCCGCAATGCCGGTGACGATCAGCGAGAAGACCAGCGGAACGACCGTCATCCTGAGCGCGTCGAGCCACAGCCCGCCCACCGCGCTGGCCCAGTCCGCGGTTCGCTCCATCGGCCAGCCGGCCCAGGCGCCAAGGGCGCCGACCGCCAGGCCTAGGGCGAGGCCGGCGAGGATGCGGAACGGGTTCAATGTCGGGGTTTTCAAAGTCCGACATCCTCCAGCGAGAGGAGCGTGGCATTGCCGCCGGAGGACGTGGTGTCGGTGCTCGTCACCCGCTCGGCGCAGAAGCGCGGGAGATAGTGCGGCCCGCCCGCTTTGGGCCCGGTGCCGGAAAGGCCCTCCCCGCCGAACGGCTGCGATCCGACGATCGCGCCGATCATCGAGCGGTTGACGTAGAGATTGCCGACCTTCGCTACCTCCTCCACCGCCTCGGCCGCGCGCGCAATGCGGCTGTGAAGGCCCATTGTAAGGCCAAAGCCGGTCGCGTTCACCCGCGCCACCGTCTCGCCCAGCTGCCCGGCCTTCCAGGTGGTGACATGCAGCAGCGGCCCGAAATGTTCGCAGCGGACATGCTCGATTTCGGGCACGCCGATCATGGTTGGAGGCACGAACAAGCCCCTCTCCGGCACCGGGATCGTCTTCAGCCAGCTATTCTGCTTGGCGTGGCGATGCGCCATCAGCCGGTCATAGGCGCCCTGGTCGATCACCGGCCCGACATCGGTTCTCGGGTCGGCGGGATCGCCCACCACCAAAGTATCCATCGCCCCCGACAGCATCTCCAGCGTCCGGTCGGCAATCTCCTCCTGGAGAAGCAGCACCCGCAGCGCCGAGCAGCGCTGCCCGGCCGAGCGGAAGGAGGAGGTGACGACGTCCGCCACCACCTGTTCCGGAAGCGCGGTGGAATCGACGATCATCGCGTTGATGCCGCCCGTCTCGGCGATCAGCGGCACGATCGGCCGTTCGTCATCTTCGAGCAAAGTGCGCGCGATCCGCTTCGCCGTGGCGGTCGAGCCGGTGAAGGCGACGCCCGCGATCCGAACATCCTCCATCAGCGCCTGCCCGATCGCCGGCCCGCCGACCGCGAGCACGAGCGCGTCCTCGGGGATGCCGGCGCTGTGCGCGAGGCCGACCGCATGAGCCGCGATCTCCGGCGTCTGCGGCGCGGGCTTGGCGACGACGGTGTTGCCGGCGACCAGCGCCGCCGCCACCTGCCCGAGGAAGATGGCGAGCGGGAAATTCCAGGGGGCGATGCACACCCAGGTGCCTCGGCCTTCCATGCGGATCACGTTGCGCTCGCCGGTTGGCCCCGGGAGTTCGATCGGCTGGAGCCGTTCACGCGCCTGCGCCGCGTAATAGCGGCAGAAATCGACCGCCTCGCGCACTTCGCCGAGCGCATCGGGGATCGTTTTGTAGGCTTCCTGCACCGCCAGGGCCATCAGCGTATCGCGCTCCTGCTCGAGCAGGTCCGCGAGCCGGTCGAGGCAGGCGGCGCGCTGTTCGACGCTTTGCATCGACCAGGATGGGAAAGCTCCCAGCGCCCGGGTGACGGCACGGGTCGCCTGCTCCTTCTCCGGCACCGGCGCGTGCTCCGGCTGGGCATAAGAGCCGCGGTTCCGGCCGTTGGCGAGGAACGGCAGCGGCGTCTGCACCAGCTTCGCCACCCGCTCCAGCTCGGGCCCGTGCGAAAGGTCGAGCCCCGTGCTGTTCTTCCGCTCCGGCGCGAACAAATCCTCGGGAAGCGGGATCGAGGGGTGGCGCTTGCCGCCGACCGCCGCGACCTTCGCGACTGGGTCGGCAAGGATATCCGCGTCGGTCAGCCGCTCGTCGGCAAGCTGGTGGACGAAGCTCGAATTGGCACCATTCTCCAGCAGCCGTCGGACGAGATAGGCCAGCAGGTCCCGGTGCCCGCCGACGGGCGCGTAGATGCGTGTGTGACAGCCCTCCTCCCGCACCAGCCGCTCGTAGAGCCCCTCGCCCATACCGTGCAGCCGCTGGAATTCGAAGTCGCGCGACGTGCCCGCCCACTCGAGGATCGTTGCGACGGTGAGCGCATTGTGCGTCGCAAAGGCCGGATAGATGTTCCTGGCCGCCAGCATGTCCCGCGCGCAGGCAAGATAGGACACATCCGTTGCCGCCTTGCGGGTGAAGAGCGGATAATCGCGCAGGCCCTGCTCCTGCGTGTGCTTGATCTCGCTGTCCCAATAGGCGCCCTTCACCAGCCGAACCGCGATCCGCCGGCCGGTCGCGGCGCCGAGCGCATCGGCCCAGGCGAGCGTCGGGCGGCAGCGCTTGCCGTAGGCCTGGACCGCCATGCCGAGCCCGTCCCAGCCCTTGAGCGAGGGTAGCCCCGCCACTCGGGCGATGATGTCGAGGCTCATTTCGAGCCGCTCGCTTTCCTCGGCGTCGATCGTGAAGGCGATGCCGAACCGCTTTGCGAGCGTCGCCAGCGCTTCCACCTGCTCGGTGAGCGAGGAGACGCAGCGATCATAATACGCCACCTCGTAGCGCGGGTGGAGCGCCGACAGCTTCACCGAAATGGAATGGCCCTGATCGGCGACCTTGCCGACCGCCTTGATCGCATCCTCATAGGATCGGAAATAGCGCTCGCCGTCGGGGAATGTCCGCGCCGCCTCGCCCAGCATGTCGAAGCTGGCGGTGAAGCCCTGTTCTCCCGCTTCTTCATACGCCCGATCGCCTCGTCGATGGTGCGGCCCATGACGAAGATCTCACCCATCATCCGCATCGCCGCGCCCACGGCCTGGCGGACGAACGGCTCGCCCGCCCGCGCGATCAGCCGCTTCAGCGCGCTCGCCTGCTCGCTCTCGCTGACCAGCGCACGGCCGATCACCAATCCCCATGTCGCGGAATTCACCAGCGTCGAATGCGACTTGCCGGCGTGCGCCTTCCAGTCGGCATTGCCGAGCTTGTCGGCGATGAGCTGGTCGGCGGTCTCAGGATCGGGCACGCGCAGGAACGCCTCGGCGAGTGACAGGAGCGCGATCCCCTCCGACGTGTTGAGCCGATATTCCTGCAGGAACTGGTTCACCCAGCCCGACGACTGCGCCGCACGAAGCTCGGCCAGCATACCGAGCGCGCGATTCTCCACCCGCCTTCGCGATTCGGGATCGAGCGCCGCATCCTTGAGCAGCGGCGCCAGCACGTCCGGTTCGGACGCACGATGGAGCCGCATGATGTCTGCACGGGCCGGTGCCGTAGCGTCCGCCATGATGATCTCCTGAAGGGCTTGAGTCTCGCCGGAAGGCGGCCTTAAACGCCCCCTAGAGCACTTCCCGAAAAAGTGGGAACCATTAAGTAGGTCGCCATGCCCTCCGGGCATGGCTGCGCAGTCCGGGGGATTGCGCACCTACTTAATTTTCGGCCGGTAAGTGCTCCAGACAATGATTTGGAGTGGGCAGATGCCGGTTGCCAGTCTCGACGAAATTCGCGGGAAGCTCGGCAGCGAAGTCGGCGTCTCGCCGTGGATCGAGATCGGTCAGGAGGCGATCGACAGCTTCGCGGACGTCACCGGCGATCATCAGTTCATCCATGTCGATCCGGAAGCGGCGGCGCGAACACCGTTCGGCGGCACCGTCGCCCACGGCTTTCTCACCCTTTCGCTGCTGAGCCAGATGGCGGCGCACGTCATGCGTGGTGCCGGACCACCTCAAGATGGCCGTCAATTACGGCTTCGACAGGGTCCGCTTCCTCGCCCCGGTCCGCTCCGGCGGCCGCGTCCGGGGCCGCTTCACGCTCGCAGCGATGCACGAGAAGCGGAGCGGCCAGTGGCAGTTCGTCCACCACGTCACCGTCGAGATCGAGGGCGGGGACAAACCCGCTCTTACCGCCGACTGGATCGGCCTTATCTTTCTCTGATCACCCAAGGAGCCCAAATCATGGCCACTCGCGACGCCGTCATCATCTCCACCGCCCGCACGCCGATCGGCAAGGCATATCGCGGCGCGTTCAACGCCACGCCTTCCCCCACCCTCGCCGCCCATGCGATCCGCGCAGCGGTCGAGCGCTCGGGCGTCGATCCCGCCGAGATCGAGGATTGCATCATGGGGGCGGCTCTCCAGCAGGGCGTGCAGACCACGATCGGCCGCACCGCCGCCCTTCGCGCGGGACTTCCGGTCACCGTCTCGGAATGTCGATCGATCGCCAATGCGCCTCCGGCCTGATGGCGATCGCCACCGCCGCCAAGCAGGTGATCGTCGATCGCATGGACGTCTGCGTTGCCGGCGGCGTGGAGAGCATCTCGCTCGTCCAGACGCCGGAGATGCGCCTCGGGCCCGATCCCGAGCTCCTGTCCATGCACAACGGCGTCTACATGCCGATGATCAACACCGCCGAAGTGGTGGGCACGCGCTACACGGTCGGCCGCGAGCGCCAGGACGCCTATGCGCTCCGCTCCCAGCAGCTCACCGCCAAGGCCCAGGCCGAAGGCAAGTTCGACGACGAGATCATCCCCGTCACCGCCAGGATGAAGGTCACCGACAAGGCGACCGGCGAGACGACGATGAAGGAGGTGACGATCGCCAAGGACGAGGGCAATCGCCCGCAGACCACGCTCGAGGATCTCCAGAAGCTGCAGCCCGTCATGGGCACGGACGCGATGATCACCGCCGGCAATGCCAGCCAACTCTCCGACGGCGCCTCCGCTTGCGTCGTCATGGAGGCGGCCATGGCCGCCGATCGCGGGCTGAAACCACTGGGGCGGTACGTCGGCATGGCTGTCGCCGGCACTGAACCGGACGAGATGGGCATCGGTCCGGTCTTCGCGGTGCCCAAGCTCCTGAAGCGCTTCGGCCTCACCGTCGACGACATCGATCTTTGGGAATTGAACGAGGCCTTCGCCGTCCAGGTCCTCTACTGCCAGGACGTGCTCGGCATCCCCGAGGAGCGGATGAACGTCAACGGCGGCTCGATCTCGATCGGCCACCCGTACGGAATGTCGGGCGCCCGCATGACAGGCCATGCCCTTATCGAGGGCCGCCGCCGCGGCGCCCGCTACGTGGTCGTCACGATGTGCGTCGGCGGCGGCATGGGGGCGGCGGGGCTGTTCGAAGTGCTGTAGTGCTTACTCCAGGCGGCGGGCTCCCGGCCTTCACACGGCGGATCAAGAGAGATGTGCATGCCGCCTGGCTCGCCGCGCGCGATCCGCGGACGCCCTGGTACGCGCGCGCATTCGGCTTGATGGTGACCGCCTACGCCTTGTCGCCGATCGATCTCATTCCCGACTTCATCCCCGTCCTGGGCCTCCTCGACGACGTGCTCCTCGTCCCCCTCGGCATGTGGCTGTTCGTGAAGATGCTGCCGCCGGGACTGTTCGACGAGTGCCGCACCCGCGCGGAAGAAGCGGCGGCACGTCCGCAAAGCCGCTGGGAGCGCTGCTGATCGGCCTCATTTGGATCGGATCGGCTTTGCTTGCCGCGCACCTGCTCGGCTTCCGGTTCGGCTGAGAGCCTGTTTGGGATACGGCTCGAGAGCGCGTTTTTGGGGGCTCCGCACCAGCCGCATCCCCCACTCAGCCTCCCGACGGCAGTATCATTGCCGGGAGGCCCGCTCGGCCCCAACCGCATCCCCAAAAAGGCTCTGAGGCAACCGCTCGCCTCCTCTCCCGTTTAGGTTGAAACGGAGGAGGACTGAATGCCGGTATCGAACCTCACGCTCGTCGAGCGGATCGCCCGCGTGCTGGCGGCGCGCGCGATCAGCATCAACGCGCATGGCGACGATCCTTCGGCGGGGCCGAACGTCGACGAAACCTGGCACGAATATACTGACGATGCGCTCTCGATCCTCCAGGACGATGCGCGAACCCGATCCGATCATGGCCGCTGCCGGCGATCCCGACATGTGGGAGCGGATGGTGGAAGCCGCGCTGAACGTCGAACGCGCCGTGGGCAGCAGCTGAAAATGAAAAGGTCGCCCCTTTCGGAGCGGCCTTTCCATTGTCAGCCGGAATGCGGCAAAATCGTTAAGCGAGAACCCCACGGAGGCTGCGCTCACCAGATTTGCCGCGAACGGCATGTGACAATGAGACATCAGACCACCTCCTTTCAGTTGTTGAACAGTGAGGCGGATATAGGCTGCGGCGCGCATCTTCAAGCCTTGCCAACAGCTTAGGTTATATCTCAAACCGCCGGCGATTGCCGGATCGATGACGCTCTCACCGGTCGTGCTGCGCGATCCACTTCTCGACGACAGGGGCGATCCGCGTGCGCCATTTGCTGCCGTTGAAGATGCCGTAATGGCCGACGCCCTCGGCCATATGATAATGCTTCATCTGCTCCGGGAGCCTGGTGGAGATGTTGAGCGCCGCCTTGGTCTGGCCGATCCCTGAGATGTCGTCACGCTCGCTCCTCGATCGCCAGGATTGCGACGTCGCTGATCGCGGCCGGATCGACGCGGCGGCCCCGGTGCATCATCTCGCCCTTGGGCAACAGGTGCCGCTGGAACACGACATCCACCGTCTGCAAATAGAATTCCTCGGTCATGTCGCAGACGGATCGATATTCGTCGTAGAAGTCCTTGGTGGCATCCGCGCTTTCGCCGTCGCCGGCGACCAGGTGCTTGAACATCTCCCAGTGGCTGGTGAGGTGGCTGCCCAGGTTCATGGTCATGAACCCGGCAAGCTGCAGGAACCCGGGATAGACCGCCCTGCCCGCGCCCGGATAGGAATAGGGAACGGTGGCGATCACGTTGCGCTGGAACCAGGTGTGGGGGCGCTGGGTGGCGAGCGTATTGACCGCGGTCGGCGCCTCGCGCGTATCGATCGGCCCGCCCATCATGGTGAGCGTCCTTGGCCGCGCCGGGTTCTCGTCGGCCGACATCGCGGCCGCGGCCGCATAGCAGGGCACGGAAGGCTGGCACACGGCAAGCATGTGCGCGCCGGGGCCGATATGCTCGAGGAAGGCGATCAGATAATCGATGTAATCATCGAGATCGAACCTGCCGTCCGCCAGCGGCACCAGCTTCGCATCGCGCCAGTCGGTGATGTAGACGTCATGGCCCGGCAGCATCCGCTCGACCGTGCCGCGCAGCAAAGTCGCATAATGGCCGGACATCGGCGCCACGATCAGCAGCCGGGACCCGCCTTCGATCCCCTCGCGGCGGAAGCGCTTCAGCTGCCCGAAGGGCCTCCGAAGCACGATCTCCTCGACGACCGGAACGGTATTGCCGTCGACCATGGTCGTTTCAAGCCCGAATTCGGGCTTTCCGCGCGAAGCCGAGGCGTGGGCGAACACGTTGAGCGCCGAACCCACGATCGGACCCATTTGGCTGTAGGAAAACGGATTGGCGGGATTCTGCATCCAGCCGGCGCCGATATTGGCTAATGTGCTGGCGCCGGCGAGCAGCGAACGCTGCATTTCATAAGCGTCGTAGAGCATCAATCCTCCCACCCTGCACACGCGCATAGCGCGGTGAACGGGGCATAATCTACAGCTTTAAACCGACCGGCCGGTTAAAGGCTCCCCACGCCGGGATTGAGCGGCCTCCCACGCGCTGCTAGGCCGTGGCCATGGCAAACGAGCCGGAAGTCACTGGCAGCAGGAAAATCGGCAATCTGTCGATGATCTGGCGCTTTGCCAGGCGCTACCCGGGACGCATCGCCGGCGCCGCCGCGGCCTTGCTGGTGGCGGCAGGCGCGACCCTCGCCATTCCAATGAGCTTCCGCCTCATCATCGATCGCGGGTTCTCGGGCGAAAGCGGCGACATCGCGCGCTGGTTCCAATATCTGCTCCTGCTCGTCGCGGTGATGGCGATCGCCACCGCCTTCCGCTTCTATTTCGTCACCTGGCTTGGCGAGCGGGTCGTTGCCGACGTCCGCACCGCCGTCCAGCGCAACCTCCTCCGCCTCTCGCCGAGCTTCTTCGAGGAGAACCGCCCGTCGGAGATTGCCTCCCGCCTCACCGCCGACACGACGATCATCGAGCAGGTGGTCGGGACCACCGTATCGGTGGCCCTCAGGAACATCGTCATGGGCACGGGCGGCGTGATCATCCTCTTCGCGCTCTCGCCCAAACTCGCCGGCCTGCTGCTGCTCGGCATTCCGGTCGTGATCCTGCCGATCGTCTTCATGGGCAAGCGGCTTCAGGACCTCTCGCGCAAGAGCCAGGACCGGGTCGCCGACGTCGGCGCGATGGTCGATGAAGTGCTGGGCGCGATGAAGATCGTTCAGGCGTTCAACCAGCAGGGCCGCGAGGCCGCCCGCTTCGGGGATGCGGTCGACAGCGTGTTCGCCACCGCCAGGCGCCGCATCGCTCTGCGTGCCGTGATGACCGCGATGGTGATCGCGCTCATCTTCAGTGCGATCACCATGGTCATGTGGCAGGGCGCGCTGGACGTCCAGGCCGGCCGTCTCAGCGGCGGCACCATCGCCGCGTTCGTGCTCACCGGCGGTCTTGTCGCGGGCGCATTCGGGGCGCTGACGGAGGTTTATGGCGATCTCCTGCGCGGCGCGGGCGCGGCCGCGCGCCTCGCCGAGCTCGAATCCGCCGAGCCGGAGATCCGGCCGCCGGCTCAGCCAAGGCCGCTCCCCACCCTCGCCCGCGGCGAGCTTCAGTTCGAGCATGTCGAATTCCGCTATCCCACGCGCAGGGACGTGAGCGCACTCAAGGATTTTTCGCTGACCGTGAGGCCGGGCGAGACGCTTGCCGTAGTCGGCCCATCGGGCGCGGGCAAGTCGACCCTCTTCCAGCTGGCCCAGCGCTTCTACGACCCCGAACGCGGCGCCATCCGGCTGGACGGCGTGGCGCTGACCGAAGCCGATCCGGCCGACATCCGCGAACGGATCGCGATGGTGCCGCAGGAGACGGTGATCTTCGCCGCTTCCGCGCGCGACAATCTGCGCTACGGCCAATGGGACGCCACCGACGAGGCGCTTTGGGCGGCTGCGGAAGCGGCCAATGCCGCCGAATTCCTGCGCAAGCTGCCGGAAGGCCTCGACACCTTCATGGGGGAAGGCGGCGCGCGCCTGTCGGGTGGCCAGCGGCAGCGGATCGCCATTGCCCGTGCGATCCTCCGCGACGCCCCCCTGCTCCTCCTCGACGAAGCGACATCGGCCCTGGATGCGGAGTCCGAACGGCTGGTCCAGGCCTCGATCGAGCGCCTCGTCGCCGGCCGCACGACGATGGTGATCGCCCACCGCCTCGCCACCGTTCGCGCCGCCGACCGGATCGTGGTGATGGACCATGGCGAGATATTGGAGGAAGGCACCCACGAGAGCCTTCAAGCCCGCGGCGGCCTCTACGCCCGCCTCGCCCGCCTGCAGTTTGAGGGTCTGGCGGCTTAGACCTTGCCGCCAAGGCGGTATCGCCCTGGCGGATCAGAAAGGCTCCCGATCATGTCTGGAGATGATCAGGTCGCCATGCCACCGGCATCGCTACGGATTGCCGGGGATGAGCCGGCCGCCGCGCCTCCCGGGCGCGGCTGCGACCTTCGGGGAAGGTCGCACCTGCTCATCCGTACCTGATCATTCCCGGCCGAAAATTGAGCAGGTGCGCAGTCCCCCGGACTGCGCAGCCATGCCCGGGGGCATGGCGACCTACTCAATGGCTCCCCGCTTTTCGGAAAGCTCGAGACCTTGATTGGATCAGGCCGAATCGGCCTGATCCCTGAATCGTGGTCTTAACTATATGAAAAGGCTGCAGGTATCGTACGCCGGACTGTGCGCGCGCTTGCCGGCATGTTAGCTGCGTTCGCATGGGGAGCGATTGGGACCATTCCGCAGAATCATGGATCTCCGCCATGTCGGACGGCGGCGATTGGGCGCGTACGGCGGTCCTGGACCGGGTCATGCTCGATCGCGCCAGCCGCGTCTCGCCTTCCTCGCCCTGGATGTAGGTTGCGGCGAAGGCCGCTTCTGCCGCTTATTGGCTCAGGCGGGCGTCCGCACGGCGGGTATCGACCCCACGAGGACCTTGGTCGAAACCGCCCGGCAGCGTCACCCGGAGGGACTCTACCAGCTCGCCAGTGCCGAAAGTCTCCCGTTTCCCGACAGTTCGCATGACCTCGTCGTCAGCTATCTCACCCTGATCGACATCGAAAATATGGGCGCAGCCATAGCGGAGATGGCTAGGGTCCTCGCGCCCGGAGGGACGCTGCTGGTGGCCAATCTCGCCAGCCACAACTCAGCCGGACGGTGGCTCAAGGACAAGTCAGGTAAGCCGCTGGGCTATCTGATCGATCGTTACCTCGACGAGCGTCCGCTTCGACAGGCGTGGGCAGGCATCGACATCGTTAACTGGCATCGCCCGCTTTCGACTTACATGCAGGCGTTTCTCGCTAATGGTCTCCGGTTGACTTTCTTTGACGAGCCCAAACCAGCGTCTGGAGAAGACCCGACCGGCGGCAAGTTCGTCCGAGTACCATGGTTCATCGTCACGGAGTGGCAGAAGGATTGAACCCGCGGAATCGACGTGGAATGCCACCCGGTTCGCCGTCGTAGATGCAAAGCACGGGGATGGCGCGCCGGAAAGTCGGTCCGGTTATGGATCGTTATCGCACCCTCGCGAAGCCTGCTAGTCCGCCCTGAGCAAAGTCGGAGATAAAGCCGGCGGGTTTCTCGTTCGTTTGACGGCGCGCCGCAGATCACGAAACCGAATGATCCTGGACGTGGATTGGCTTCCTTCACTGGAGCGCCCGACTCAGCGCCAGGCTGGGCGCGCAAAACGGCGAGGGCGGCTCCAAAGGAACCGCCCTCGCCGCTGCCCCGGAAGGTCGTCGACCGTCAGAAAGTTGCGTAGGCCTCGTTGCCGACGAAGCCCATGGCGGTGACGTTCGCGCGTTTGGTGATCGCGAGCACCTCATCGACCAGCTCGTAGCGGGCCTCCGGCTCCGGCTGCAGATGCAGCTCGGGAACAGGCGTCATCGTCGTCGTGAGCTCAAGATACTGGCGCAGCTGGATCGGGCTCACCGGCGTTCCGTTCCACAGGATCTGGCCCGGCCGTGTAACGACGATCTGTTCTTCACCGGATCGATCGGCGGCGGCGTCTGGTTAGGCTGATCCTGGGGCAGGTCCAGCTTCACGGCGTGGGTTTGGATCGGGATGGTAATGATGAACATGATAAGAAGCACCAGCATCACGTCGATCAGCGGCGTGGTGTTGATGTCCATCATCGGTTCGCCTTCGGCTCCACCGGTTGACATCGCCATAGTATTTAACTCCTGAAAAACCTGTTCTTAGAGCACTTCCCGAAAAAGTTGGCACCGCTTCTTCGGCCGGGAAGTGCTCCAGACATTGATCTGGAGCCTTTCTGATCCGACAAGGCGATCGCCTTGTCGGGAAAGGCTCTAGAGGCGAACGACGCTGCCACCCGGTGGCGGCTCGGAAATGAAGCCGACCCGCGCAATCCGGCCCGCTGCATGGTGAAGACGGCGCCGCCGATACAGCGGTACGGCGTGTTGACGTCGCCGCGGATATGCGCCTCCGGCATCGTCTCCTCGGTAAGGTTTTCGACGCCGCCGAGCTTCTTGATCTCGTCCTCCAGCTTGCTGACCGCGCGCTTCAGCAGCTCTTCGGAATTGACCGGGGTGAGGCCCCAATAGACCTCGCAGGCCCCGCCCGGCCCGGCCCTCACTGAAAGCAGCACGTTCTCCGGCTTGGTCGCGGTCGGCTCGAACCGGACCTTCGGAAGGCTGACCGGCACCGACTGGATCACCACCGGAACGGCGATCAGGAAGATGATGAGGAGAACCAGCATGACATCGACGAGCGGCGTCGTGTTGATGTCGGACATCGGGGTTTCTTCGCCGCCTTCCCCAGGGCCGAGGCTCATGGCCATAGTATCGGTTTCCTATCTTCTCAGTACACGCAAAGGCGAGTGCGGCGGGCGGAGAAGCCTCCGCCCGCCTTCGGGAGGCTTACAGCTTCTTCGGGCTACCGGTGGTCGCGCCGGTTGCGCTTCCCGTCGCAGTGGTGCCGCCGGGGCTCGCCGCTCCGGTTGCGGCCGATCCGCCCCGGGCTGCCGCGGCCGCGATCGCCGGACGAACCGTGCCGCCCGACATCATGTAGCCGTGGAGGTCGTTCGAGAAGCGGGCGAGCTCCTCGAGCACGGCCTTGTTGCGGCGCATCAGCCAGTTATAGGCCATCACGGCGGGCACGGCGACGATCAGGCCGAGCGCGGTCATGATCAGCGCCTCGCCGACGGGGCCGGCGACCGCATCGATCGACGCCTGACCGGCTTGACCGATTTTGATGAGCGCCCGGTAGATGCCCACCACGGTGCCGAACAGGCCGATGAACGGCGCCGTCGAACCGACGGTGGCGAGCAGTGCAAGGCCGGTCGACAGCTTGGAGGCGATCGCGCCCTGGCTGCGCGCGAGCGAGTTCAGCATCCAGTCGTGCTGGTCGATCGGATCGGTCAGCTTGTCGTGCTGCTCGAGCGCGAGAATCCCATCGTCCACGATCTGGCGATAGGCGCTGTTCTTCTCGAGCTTGCCGGCGCCTTCGCGCAAATTCGCCGATTGCCAGAAGGTCGTTCTGGCCCGCCGTCCCTGGTTGATGATTTTCTGCTGCTCGAAAAGCTTCACGAACAGGATGTACCAGGAAGCGGCCGACATGATTACGAGGATGATGAAGGTGCCCATGCGATCGCACCACCCTGCTCGAGTGCCGCCATAAGACCATAGGGGTTCTCAGCTGCGGCTCCGCCGCCTCCTGCTGCTGGGGTCGTCATAATATTCGCTTTCCTCTCATTTTGATGCATCGGTTGGCGGCACGCCGCCGAGGATCGACTTACTATTCGTCCGGAAGCACCCACCGGAATCGGCTGCTGAACGAATCGGTGGTCGGGTTCCCGCTCGTATCGCGCGCTGGAGTGAACTTCGCGCGCCTCTGGAGAAGCCTGCAGGCGGTGTTGTCGAGGAGCGAGGAGCCGCTCGACGCGGTCACCGTGCAGCTGGTCACACGGCCATCAGTCCCGATGTCGAGCCGGAAGCCGGTGGTCCCGCTTTCCCCGGCACGGATCGCCGCGTCGGGATAGTCGGCGTTCGTCACCCAGCTGCCCGGATTGCCGCGCGCCTTGGCCGCTTCGACCTTCTTCGGCGGCGGCGGCGGCGGCGGGGGGCGGGGGAGCCGGAGGCGCAGGGGGCGCCGGCGGAGCCGTCGGCGTGATCACCGGCGGCGGCGCGACATTCACCGTCTGCACGATCGGCGGCGCCATCACGTTGGTCCTGACGATCGGCGGCGGAGTCACCACCGGCGGCGGGGGCGTCGGCTGGTTTTCAGGCGGCGGTGGCGGCGGCTCCTCCTCTGGGGGCGGCGGCTCCTCCTCCACGTCGAAGGTTTTCAGATCCTCGGCCGCCTTCTTGATCACATTATAGGCGAGGCCCGTGATCAACGCGTAGCCGAGAAGAGCGTGGAGCAGCCCGACGATGACGATCGCCGTAATGCGGCCCCTGCTCATGCCTTGATCAGCATATGCCATTGATCAGCCACACTCCTCTGTTTTTTTGCCAGGTTCCGGCTGGGAGACAACGCAGCCGACGCAATCCGGGTCCATCGATGTCTTACTATATCATCGACAAGAATGGTGTCCTTATCGTGATGATTTCGCCTGCGCAATCCTTGGCGCGGTAGGTTATGTACGGGGAAATCGGCTGCAATCCCGCGTTCATCCGGCTAAGCTCAGGGGATGGCGTCCTAAAATGGGTGGTGAGGTGGTAGAATGCGTGGCGCGAAGAAGTCGCTTTGGGCTGCAGGATTGGCGGGGCTGCTCGCGGCGGCGCCCGCCGATCTGCAGGGACCGGCCGCTATTCCGATCCGGGCTACGCCGATCTCGCCGATCTCTCGCTGGCCGCTCCTGTCGCTGCTCATGTAAGGCTGACGCGTGCGATCGCCCTCAAGCCCGCGGAGGCCGGCAATGTGCCCATGGGAAGAAGCCGCTTCTACGTCGAGGCGGACGTTCTTTCGCTGATCAAGGGCGCCGACGGCCTGCCCGCACGGATCAGCTATCTTGCGGACCTGCCGCTCGGGCCCGGCGGCAAGCCGCCAAAGCCCGCAAAGAAGAGCGAGCATATCATTCTCGCCGCGCCGGTCACGGGCCGCCCGGGGGAGCTGCGCCTCGTCGCATCGGACGCACAATTGCCCTTCACTCCCGATCGCGCCGCCCTCATCCGCGCCATCCTTCGGGAGGCGAGCAGCCCCAATGCCGCGCCGCGCATCACGGGCATCGGCAAGGCCTTCCACGTCCCCGGTTCGCTGCCCGGGGAAAGCGAGACGCAGGTTTTCCTTCAGACCGCCGACGGCCGCCCGGTCTCCTTGAGCGTGCTGCGCCGCCCGGGCGAGGCGCCGCGCTGGGCGTTCGCGCTCGGCGAGATGGTCGACGACGCGGCGGAGCCGCCGAAACCGAACAGCCTCCTCTGGTACCGGCTCGCCTGCACCCTCCCGCCGGCTTTGCCGCCCCCCAGCCTGGCCGAGGCCGAGCAGGAGCAACGCGCCGCGATCCAGGCCGATTACCGGCTGGTCATCGAGCAGCTCGGCCCCTGCGCGCGCAGTCGGGGCTAAAAGGACGAGAGCTCGACGCCGACCCCCGCGCAATCGGGATAAATGTCCGGTTTCCGGGTCGAAACGCGCAGCGCCGTCACGCCGCGCCGGGCGGCGACCAGCTCGTAGATGGCGCGGACGAGCGTTTCCTGGAGATTGTATCTTTGGCTCGAAGCCAGGACTCCGATTTCGGTCCGGAGAAAGTCGTAATCCCAAGCCGCGGAGGCCTTGTCCTCGGTTGCGAACGACGCTTCATCGAGCCAGACTTCGACCGTGACGGTCAGCCGCTGCGGGCTTCCCACCTCGAAGTCGTGAAAACCGATATCGACCGGCAGCTGATAATCCTCGAGCACGATCTTGCGTGTCCGCGGCTTCAGCGCGTCCGGTACGAGGCCGTCGACCTTGGTGAGCTCATTCATAGTCTCGCTCCAGAAACTGGACGTCGCGCGGCAGCGACAGGAAACGCTGTCCGGCATCGAGGGTGATGATCTGCCCCGTCAGGGTCGGCGTGGCGATGATGAAGCGGAGCGCGGCGACGATCTGGTCGACGTCGACGCCCCTCCGCAAGGCGTTCAGCCTGTGTACCTTGCTGAAATTGTCCCGGCTCTGGGGGCCCGAGACGAGCGTCACCGACGGGGCGATTCCGCACACTCTGATTCCGCGCGCCGCATAGGCACGAGCGGTGAGCTCGGTGAGCCCCGCAAGGCCCATCTTCGAGACCGTATAGGTGAAAAAGTCAGGATTGGGCTGGGCAAGCTTGGCGTCGAGCAGGTTGACGATCAGACCCCCCGTGTCTCCAGCATCCTCTGCGGCTGCGCGCGCGAACGCCTGCGACAGCAAGGCGGGAGCCCTGAGGTTGATCGCCTGGTGTGCGTCCCAGCGCTCCACGGTGAAGTCGTCGGCACTGTCATAAACGAACTGCGAGGCATTGTTGACGAGGAGGTGCACCGGCGGAAGCCCGGCCGCGGACCCGAAAATCGTTCCTGCTGCATCGGGCTCAGCCAGGTCGGCGCCGACCGCGACCGCATTGCCGAGCTCCTCCGCCAAGGCGAGGCCCTCGGCAAGCGAACGGTTGCAGTGGATGACCAAATGCCAGCCGTCGGCACTCAGCGCGCGCGCGATCTCGGCGCCGATCCGCCTGGCGCCGCCGGTCACGATCGCAGTCCGTGGTCCGTGGAATTCGGGGCTCATCGCGCGGCGATAGGAGCGCCGGGCGGGGGCGGCAAGCTTTGCGCTCGCCACTCTCACCTCCTAACTATAGGCGATGCCCATGCCTGAAGCGCCGTCGGACCTTGCCGCCCTCTCTCTCGCCGAGATCGCGCGCCTGGCTGCGGAAAAGAAGCTTCCGCCCGTCGAGAAGTGGAACCCGATCCATTGCGGCGACAGCGCAATGCGGATCGCGCGTGACGGCACCTGGTATCATGAGGGCAGCCCGATCGGCCGGCAGGCGATGGTGCGGCTTTTCTCGACGATCCTGCGCCGGGAGCCCGATGGCCGCTTCGTTCTCGTCACCCCGGTCGAGAAGCTCGACGTCGAGGTCGAAGACGCGCCCTTCACGGCGGTCGAGCTCAAGACCGAGGGCGAGGGCCGGTCCCGTTCGCTCGCCTTCCGTCTCAACACGGGGGACCTGGTCGTCGCCGGCCCCGAACATCCGCTCCGCTTCCCGGCCGGCGAGGAGGGCCCGCACCCTTATCTAGGTGTCCGCCGCGGCCTCGACGCTCTGGTGGCGAGGCCGGTTTATTACGAGCTCGTCAACCTCGCTTTGGCGGAAGGCGCCGAGCCCGCGGGTCTCTGGAGCAGCGGCGCGTTTTTTCCGATGGGCGCGGCATGAGCCTCGCGGCGAGCCTGAGGGAGGCGCTGGATCTCGGCCACAGCCGCTCACCGCTCCTGCTCGAAGGCGACCCGCTCGACCCGATGATTCCGGACGACCGGCCCGTCACCCCCGCGGCGGTGCTCGTGCCCATCGTCGATCGATCCGAACCGACGGTGATCCTCACCTTGCGGCCGGAAACGATGCGCAAGCATGCCGGCCAGATCAGCTTCCGGGCGGTCGCATCGATGCGGGCGACCAAGGCCCGGTGGATGCCGCCCTTTCGGGAAGCCGAAGAAGAGATCGCGCTCCCCCGATCGGCCGTCGAGATCGTCGGGATCGCGGACCGCTATCGCACGATCACCGGTTTCGAGGTCACTCCGGTCCTCGGGGTCATCCCGCCCGATCTCCCGCTCGCGGCGCATGAGCAGGAGGTCGCCGCCATCTTCGAGGCACCGCTCCACTACCTCCTGAAGCCGGAGCACCATGTGGTGCGGACGGCCATGTGGCGCGGGCGCGAGCGCTGCTATTACGAGATCGACTGGCAGGGCCGCCGCATCTGGGGCGCGACCGCCGCGATGATCGTCAATCTGAGCCGAAGGCTCGAACTGGTCGCATGAGGCTTCCGGACGCGGATTGGCGGGAAAGCGGCGGCATGCGCCAGCTGCTGCACGTTCTCGGCGCCGAGGAAGGAGAACCCGCTTCGTCGGCGGATGCGTGCGGGATAGCTTGCTGGGCCTCCAGGTGAGCGACGTGGATCTCGCGACGGGCCTGCAGCCGGAAGAGGTGATCAAGCGGCTGAAGCAGGCGGGCATCAAGGCTGTGCCGACGGGGCTCGCCCACGGCACGGTGACGGCGATCGTCGGCGGGGCCCCGGTGGAGGTGACGACCCTGCGGCGAGACGTTTCCACCGACGGCCGGCGCGCCACCGTCGCCTTTACCGACGACTGGCGAGAGGACGCCGCACGCCGAGACTTCACGATGAATGCCTCAGCGTCGCCCCCTTGAGCAGCGAGATCTTCGACTATTTCGAAGGACTCGCGGATCTCGATGCCCGCCGCGTCCGCTTCATCGGCGACCCGCTCCAGCGCATCGCCGAAGATCATCTCCGCATCCTTCGTTTCTTCCGCTTCCACGCGCGTTTCGGAAGGGGCGAACCCGACCCGCAAGCACTCCAGGCCTGCACCGCCCGGGCCAATGATTTGATGGCATTGTCGCGGGAACGGATCGCCGACGAGCTCCTCAAGATCCTCGCCCTCTCCGATCCGACGCGCACCGTTTCGCTCATGGTGGAGCGCAGCATCTTCCGCCCCGTGATTCCGGAGATTGACGAGGCCGGCGTCCAGCGGCTGCGATCGCTGGTCGAGCGGAGCGGATCGCAAGCGTGGCGCCGGAGCCTCTGCGCCGGCTCTCGGCGCTTTGCCCCCCAAGCCCGATCTGGCCGAAACGACGGCAGTCCGCCTCCGGCTTTCCAAAAAGGCAGTGAAGCATCTCGTCTCGGCGGCTTCGAGGGCGAGCGGGGATTCCGCTAAACCAGAGGCCCTCGCCTACAGGATCGGACGGGACGAAGCGGTCGATCGGATCCTGCTCGGCGACGAGGAGCCCGAGGCGATGAGGGCGCGCATCGAGGACCTCCGTGATTGGAAGCGGCCCCGCTTCGCCTTGGGCGGCGGTGATCTCATCGCGATGGGCCTCAGCCCGGGCCCGGTGGTTGCACGAACTCTGCAGGCGGTCCAGCGCGACTGGATCGAGCGCGGTTTTCCATCGGATGAGGAGGAGGTGCGGACGCTTGCCCGCGTGCATGTCGATCAGGCGTTGCGCGCAAGCCAGTAAGCGAGCGCCGCCTGGGCATGGAGCGGCTTGGCGAAGAAAAAGCCCTGGCCGTGAGAGCAGCCGAGCTCCGTCAGCGCCTTGGCGAGTTCCTCCGACTCTATGCCCTCGGCGGTTGTCGCCATTCCCAGCGCGTCCGCGAGCGAAAGCACTGCGCGGATGATCGCCACCGAATCCCGGTCGGCCAACATCCCGGTGACGAAGCTCCGATCGATCTTGAGCACATCGATCGGAAGTCTTTGAAGATAGGAGAGCGAGGTATAGCCCGTTCCGAAATCGTCCATAGCGACGCGCGCGTCGAACGCCTTCAGCGCCTCCAGCACCTTGGTCGCCCGCAGCGGATCCTGGATGATCGCGCTTTCGGTAAGCTCCAGCGTCAGCCGCCGCCCTTCGAGGCCGCTCGATTTCAGTGCATTGCCGACCGCTGCCGACATATCGTCGCGCGCGATCTGGATGGCCGAGAGATTGACGGCCACATAGAGCGGCAGCTTCTTGCCGACCTCTTTGTCCCAATCGGCGAGGGTCTGCGCGGCGGCATTCAGCGCCCAGCGTCCCAGCGAGACGATCAGGCCCGATTCCTCGGCCACCGGGATGAACTCCACCGGTGAGATCGGACCCCGTTCCTCATGGTCCCAGCGGGCAAGCGCCTCGAACCCAGACACCGTTCCCGTAGGAAGGTCGATCAGCGGCTGGAAGGCGAGCGTCAGCTGGTTCGCCTCGATCGCCCGGCGAAGCTCGGTCTCGATGCTGAACCGGTGGCGCGCCGCCTGGGCCTGAGTGGGTTCGTAAATCTGCGCGCGCCCGGTTTGCTTCGAGCGCTTGAGCGCGAACTGCGCGTTGCGGAGCACTTCCTCGGAAAGCTCGACGCACTGGGTCAGCAGCGCGCATCCAACCGAGCAGTCTACGCGGATCTCCATCTCCGAAAGGCGGAACGGCGTCGCCAGCACCGACTTGATCCGCTCGGCAAGCTCCAGGGCATCGTCGATCCCCCGTTCGAGGCGCATCAGGATGCCGAATTCGTCGCCGCCCGTCCGCGCGAGCACGTCTCCCGCACGGAGCGTCGAGAAGAGCCGCCGCGCGAAGGTGATCAGCAATTCGTCGCCCGCCAGCGCGCCCATGCATTCATTGACGCGGCTGAAACGGGTCATGTCGACCACCACCACGGCGTGCGTGCCTTCGTGGAAGTTCGGATGCTCGAGGATCTCCTCGACCCGCTCGTTGAACGCCAGGCGATTGGGAAGGCCGGTGAGCGTGTCGCGCAGCATCTCGGCGCGGAGGCTTTTTTCGGTTTCGACCTGGGCCGTCTTGTCGATCATCGAGATGAGGCAGCGCTTGGCGATCCCCAGTCTCGGCCCCAGGCGGGCGAGGCGGACCGTAAAATGCCGCCCGCCGATGGTCTGGCCGTCATGGCCTTCGAATTCGTGCGCGGCGGTTTCGCCGTTGAGGAAGTTGGTCAGCGCGCAACCGATCGGTCCGGCCTGGAGGAAGGGAACCCGGTCGATGCGGGTTCCGCAAGTCTCCTTGTCCGAGCCCCCGATGCGGCGGAAATGGGCGTTGGCGGCATCGACGAAAGCGGGCTGACTTTCGGGAGCGGCTATGACCGCCGCGGCGATGGGAAGCGCATCGAGATAATCCTGACGGACATTGTCGATGACTTCTTCCAGCACGGGCGCGCGCCGAGACGCCGGCGAAGCCCCTTTAGGGACAACGGCGGCGAGCGGCGGCTTTTTGCGCCTGCGCGTGGATGCAGCCTGCATAGGTCGCCGGTCATAGGCGTGAGCGGTTAATTCTTGATTGCCGGTTCGGGCGGCGATCCGGCCTTGATACCAAGACACTGGACCTTAGAACTTATTGTCCCTCGGGAAACCGACCGGCGGCATCCGCCCTGCAGCCCCGCGCGCAGTCCGCCAGGCCGAAAGATCGGCTTCCGTACGCGTCCGGCCGCTCGCACCGCCCATGCCCCAGCTCAGCCCCTCCGCGAAGCGGAAAGTCTTGGCATCGGAGAGGCCGCCGTCGCGGTAGCGTTGGAGCTGCACGCCCTGGCCGCGGCTCATCTCGGGAAGCTCGGTCAGCGGGTAAACGACCATCTTCCGATTATCGCCCATCGCGGCGAGATAATCGTCTCCCTCGCCGATCGGCCGCACGATCACGAGCTTGGCGCCGGAGCGGACGTTGACCACCTGCTTGCCCTTGCGCGTCTCCGCGATCGCGCCTTGCGCCGAGGTGATGAAGCCGCGCCCGTCCGACGTCGCGAGCAGCAGCTTCGCGCCCGTCGCCGCCAACAAGGCGACGATATTGCCCTCTCCTTCGATGTCGACCATCAGCCGCACCGGCTCGCCGAAGCCGCGCCCGCCGGGAAGCTTGTCGGCCGCGAGCGTGTAGAAACGGCCGTTCGCCGCCGCGAGCAGCAGCTTGTCGGTGGTCTGCGCGTGGAAGGCGAAGGCGGGGCCGTCACCCTCCTTGAACTTCATCGCTTCGGGATTGGCGAGATCGACATGGCCCTTCATCGCCCGGATCCAGCCGCGCTTGGACATGATCACCGTCACCGGCTCGCGCTCGATCATGGCCTCGAGCGGGATTTCGCGCGCCGGGCCGGCTTCCTCGATCGAGGTTCGCCGCCGCCCAAGCTCGGTTTCAGGCGAATAGCGCTCCTTGAGCTTGGCTAGATCCTTCTGAAGTCGCTTCCACTGCATCAGCTTGCTGGTGAGCAGCTTTGCCAGCCCCGCCCGTTCCTTCTCGAGCGCGTCGCGCTCGGTCCGGAGCTGCATCTCCTCCAGCTTGCGGAGGCTGCGCAGCCGCATGTTGAGGATCGCTTCCGCCTGCCGGTCGGTGAGGCTGAACTCGGCCATCATCACCTGCTTGGGCTCATCCTCCTCGCGGATGATCTGGATGACGCGGTCGAGATTCAGATAGGCGATCAGATAGCCGCCGAGCAGCTCCAGCCGGTCGTCGATCTTCGCGACCCGGTGGGTCGAGCGCCGGACCAGCACCTCGATCTGATGGTCGAGCCAGGCGAGCAAAGCTTCCTTGAGGCTCATCACGCGCGGCGTGCGGCTCGCGTCGAGCACGTTGAGGTTCAAGGGAATGCGGACTTCCAGATCGGTCAGCCGGAACAGGCTGTCCATCAGCATCTGCGGGTCGACCGTCCGGCTGCGCGGCTGGAGCACGATCCGGATCCTTTCATCGGATTCGTCGCGCACGTCCTCCAGGATCGGCAGCTTCTTCTCCGATATCAAAGCTGCGATCTGCTCGATCAGCTTCGATTTCGGCACCTGGTAGGGTATCTCGCTGATCACCGCGCTCCAGCTGCCCTGCGAGCCTTTCTCGATGGTCCAGCGCGCCCGCACGCGGAACGCGCCGCGTCCGGTCGCATAAGCGCCGGCGATCGCCTCCGCGCCGTCGACGATGACGCCGCCGGTCGGAAAATCCGGTCCGGCGACGAAGTCCATCAGCGCGGAAGCCTCCGCCTTGGGATTGTCGATCAGGTGGCTCGCCGCGTCGATGATCTCGGCCACGTTGTGCGGCGGAATCGAGGTCGCCATGCCGACGGCGATCCCGCTCGCGCCGTTCGCGAGCAGGTTCGGGAAGATGCCGGGGAAGACTTCAGGCTCTTCCTCCTCGCCATTATAGGTCGGGCGGAAATCGACCGTGCCCTCGTCGAGCCCGGCCATGAGCTCATAAGCGGCGGCGGTAAGGCGCGCCTCGGTGTAGCGCATCGCCGCGGCGTTATCGCCGTCGACATTGCCGAAATTGCCCTGCCCGTCGACCAACGGGTAGCGCAGCGAGAAAGGCTGGGCGAGGCGCACCATCGCGTCGTAGATCGATTGATCCCCGTGCGGATGATATTTGCCCATCACGTCCCCGACGACGCGGGCGCACTTCTTGTATCCTGCCGCCGGGTCCAGCCGCAGCAGCCGCATGCCCCACAATAGCCGCCGGTGCACTGGCTTCAGCCCGTCCCGAACGTCGGGCAGCGAGCGAGCGGTGATCGTCGACAGCGCATAAACGAGGTAGCGCTGCGACAAGGCGCTGCCGAAAGGCGTGTCGTCGATATGATCGAAAGGTTGTTCGAGATCGGCCATGAGGCGGGGATAGCAGCGTGGAATCGGGGTGGCGAGACGCTATTGCCCACTGGCGGAAGCGGGTAATCACGCCCACTGCGTAGCCCAATATTTTAGGGAAGTTCGTCAGCGGCAACATCTCGTCCGTCACCGCTCGGAACCTGGCTCAGCGAACGAGCCCGCAGCCCCGCGAAATCTCCAGCGGCAGGGAACGACAAGAGCTGCTGCTCGTTATTGTCTACCGGTGTGATACAGTAACACCGGATCATGAGAGGGAGGTTGCCGATGCGCCGTTTCGTTCCTCTAGCTGCGATGCTTCTCGCCACCACCGCCTGCGGAGGCGGCGGAAGCCAGGAGCGCAGATCATCCGAAGATCTGCGCACCATGGATGGTCAGGAGGAGGCATCCACCAGCGTGGACAGCGCCGCCGTCTCGCCTCCGCCCCTTGCGCAAAACGCTCCGCCGCCGCCGCCCGGTATCTCCCCCACTTCGGCGCCCGGTGTTGCCTTCAACTATCGCTATGCCTTTCGCCTGCCCGGCGCCCGAATCGGAGCAGTCCAGGAGCAGCATGCCGCCGCCTGCGAGAAGCTCGGGCTCGATCGCTGCCGGATCACCGGCATGCGCTATCGCCTTGTCGGCGAGGACGATGTCGAGGCGATGCTCGCCTTCAAGCTCGATCCGGCGATTGCCCGCCAGTTCGGCAAGTCGGGCATCGATCTGGTCACACGGTCGGAAGGAATGCTCGTCGACAGCGAGATCAGCGGCGACGATGCCGGGTCCGAGATCGCCGCCGCCACTCGGAACGAGACGCAGCTCAATGAGGAGCTTCAGCGTGTCGAGGCTCAGCTCGCCAAGCCCGGGCTTCGCTCCGCAGAACGCGCCGAGCTTCAGATGCAGGCCGATCGCCTCCGCGAATCGATCCGTGCGACGCGGGCCAACCGTGCGGACCGGCAGGAATCGCTCGCCAAGACCCCGGTGGTCTTCCATTATGGTTCGGGCGATCTCGTTCCCGGCTTCGACGATCGCTCGCCGATCACGACTGCGCTGGAGCGGGCGGCGGACAATTTCGTGAGCGGCATCGCCGCGTTGCTGGTGATCGGCCTCACTTTGCTTCCCTGGGCCTTGCTCGCCCTCTTCCTCCTCTGGCTCTACAGGCGCTTCGGCCGGCGTCTCGTCCAGGGGATCGGCCGCCCATCCGGGGCGGAAACAGCGATGGCTTGAGCAACCAAGCCTCCCTTCCTCAAAGGGAGGTCGGCTTCACTCCGGAGGCCGGAACGCCTCTTCCGGCCCCTCCGCTTTCAACCCTTCGAACTGGCGGAGCATCCATTCGCGAAAGGCGCGGATCTTGGGCTGCCCCCTCTTGTGCTCGGGATAGACGAGCCAATAGCAAGGCCCTTCGAAGATGATCAGCGGGAAGAGCTGCACCAGCCGCCCCGCCTCGATCTCCGTCCGCCAGAAAAGCGGCGTCATCATCCCCACGCCATGGCCGGCGATCGCGGCATTGCCCTCCATCTGTTGGGAATCGAGCCTGATCGCGGGCTGGCGGGCGCCAGCATGTTCCGTCACTCCGGCGGCGGCGAACCATTGTTTCCACCAGATATCGTCTGGATTGAGCCGAGCGACCTCGAGCAAGCGCTCGGGCTGCCGGATGTCGTGCCGCTCGGCAAGGCTGGGGCTGCAAAAGGGCGTTGCGTGGATCCGCATCAGGAAGTCCTGCCTGAGCCCCGGCCAGGGCCCGGCCCCGCTCCTGATCCCGACGTCCACATCGTCGCGCGGGAAATCCACCAGCTGGTTCTGGGTCAGCAACCGCACGGCTAGCTCGGGCCGCTCGAATTGGAAGACGCCGAGGCGCGGCGCCATCCAGTTGGATGCAAAGGTCTGCGTCGTGCTGATCGTCAGCACCGCCTCGTCATCGTAAACGATCGTCGAGAATGCGTCGGAGAGGGTATCGAACGCACCCGACACCAGCGGGGCCGCCTTGCGGCCGGCGTCGCTCAAGGTGACGCGCCGCTTGGAGCGGATGAAAAGCGGCACCCCCAGCCGCTCCTCGAGCAGCCTGATCTGATAGCTCACCGCCGCCTGGGTCATTCCGAGCTCGGCCGCCGCGCTGGTGAAATTTTCGTGCCGCGCAGCCGCTTCGAAGACGCGCACGGCCGGCAGAGGGGGCATCTTCCGCATGAGACTTCATAAGCCCGGCTTATCACCCGCGTCGAGCTTTTCGTTGGCGCTGCTGATGATGATGCTCCATTTTCCTCTGAAGCCGGCTCACTCCACACGATAGTAGTGAAAGGATCGATAAAATGCGCGATGAGATCGACGCCCGCATCTGGAACGAGCATGGGCATCAGTTTTCCGAAGACCTGCACCGGTTGCTCACCAATGTGGCGGTGACCTTTCGACGGCTCCACGCCATCCAGTTTCACGCGCCCTGGCGTGACAACAAATCCTGCTGAAGTCCCCCTCGAGCGAGCGCTGCCCCCCGCCCACTCCGGTCAGCGCTCGCTCCCTTCGACGCGGAGGCTTACGCCCTCGGGCAAGGGTCGCTAAGCCGGCTCAATGACCCACCGCCGTCCGCTGAGCCTCGTTTCCAGCCTTGCCCTCGTCCTCGTCGTGGGTCTAGCCGCCTGTGCGGTGACCAAAGATGCTCCCCCTCCTCCGCAAGCATCGGCGCCAGCCAAGCTGATGACCTGGCCTGATCTGCTGGAGCGGGAGCGCCCTGCCCCCTCGGCCTCGCTGGCTTATGGCGACAAGTCCATGCAGGTGGTCGATCTCTGGCTGCCGGAGGGCGAGGGCCCCCACCCCACCCTGCTGATGGTCCACGGCGGCTGTTGGCAGACCGAGATTGCCGACCGGCGCATCATGAACTGGATCGCCGACGACCTGCGCCGCCGCGGCATTGCCGTGTGGAACATCGATTATCGGGGTGTAGACCGCGAGGGCGGCGGCTATCCCGGCACCTTCCTCGATGCCGCCGCTGCCGCGGACGCCCTCCGCACGCATGCCGGCAAGTACAATCTCCGCCTTTCGCCGCTTGTCGCGACCGGCCATTCGGCCGGGGGACATCTCGCGCTCTGGCTGGCAGGTCGGCCGCGCCTCCCGGCCGACAGCCCGCTCCGCAGCGCCAACCCGATCCCGATTGACACCGTCGTCAGCCTCGGAGGCCTGCCCGATCTCCAGGAAGCAGCGCGCCCCCCGGCAGCGGCTGCGGCACCGAGGTGGTCGGCAAGCTCACCGGCGGCCGGTTCAGGGACACGTCCCTACCCCGGCTTGCGCCGCTCCGCGTCGATCAGGTGCTGATCAACGGATTGCAGGACCGGATCATCCCCACCTTTATGCGGAAGGCTATGCCGGTCCAATGCGCGCCGCCGGAGACAAGGTGAAGGTCCGCCTGATCGATCGCACCGGCCATGTCGAGCTGATCGCGCCTGAGACCGAGGCCTGGGCCGCGGCGGCCCAGGAGATCGAGGCCGCGCTGGGGATCCGTCGTAGATGAGCATCACCCTTGAACGGGTTCGGGCCATGGACGCGGCCGACCCGCTCCGCCATCTTCACGACCGCTTCCTGCTTCCCGACAATATCATCTACCTCGACGGCAATTCGCTGGGCGTGCTTCCCGCCGGCACCCTCCGCAAGCAGCAGGACATGGTTCTCAACCAGTGGGGCCACTCGCTCATCCGCAGCTGGAACGATCATGGCTGGATCGATGCGCCGCAGCGTATCGGGGCCAAGATCGCGCCCCTGATCGGCGCCCGGCCGCACGAGGTGATCGTCACCGACAGCGTCACCGTGAACCTGTTCAAGCTCATCACCGCCGCCGCCGCCTTATCGCCCGATCGCCCGGTGCTGCTCTCGGAAGCGGGCAATTTCCACACCGATCTCCACGTGGCGAGCGGCGCCGTCGATGCCGTGCCGGGAATGCGGCTGGAGGTGGTGCCCCGGGACGCCGTCGAAGACGCGATCGGCCCTCAGACCAACCTCCTCCTCCTCACCCACGTCCACTATAAGAGCGCCGCCCGCTTCGACATGGCCGGGATCACCGCCCGCGCCAGGGAAGCCGGCGCCCGCACCATCTGGGACCTCAGCCACAGCGCCGGCGCGGTCCCGCTCCACTTGGGCCGCGACGGCGCGGAGCTCGCGGTCGGCTGCGGCTATAAATATCTGAACGGCGGCCCCGGCGCGCCCGCCTTCCTTTATGTCGCCGAGCATCTCCAGGAGGCGCTCACGCCCCTCCTCCGCGGCTGGATGGGCCATGCCACCCCCTTTGCGTTCTCGGACGACTATGTTCCCGCGCCAGGCATCGCCCGCTTCCTTGCCGGTACCCCGCCGATGCTCAGCATGGCCGCGCTCGAATGCGGGATCGAGAGCTTCAACGGCGCCCCGATGGAGGCGCTGTGGGCCAAATCCGTCGCCCTGTTCGATCTGTTCGCCGCGCTGATCGACGAGCGCTGCTCCGGCCACGCGCTGGACTGTATCTCGCCGCCCGATCCGGACCTGCGCGGCAGCCACATCTCCTACCGTCACCCGCATGCATTCGCGCTCTGCCAGGCGCTGATCGCCGACGGCGTCATCGGCGACTTCCGTGCCCCCGACGTGGTGCGCTTCGGGATCACCCCGCTTTATCTCGGCTACGAGGACATCTGGAACGCCGTCGAACGCCTCGCACGCATTCTGGAAACAGGCTTCTGGCGCGATCCCCGCTTCGCGGTCCGCGGGAAGGTAACCTGAGCGGAGAGGCAGGTTGCGGAGTCAACGGGCGGCGCTCTCGTCCGAGCCCGTTTCGGGCGTCAACTTTCTATTGACATAGCAGAGGCAATGTTTCATTGACGAATCGTCAAGGTGAAATTGACGATGGAGATATGAGATGCAGCCTGCCGCTGAACAGGAATTGAGAACGCGAGCCGCTTCTTTGGCACTGGAATGGGCGGAGGGCCGGTCACCCCCATTCACGGGCCAGAACAAGGATGATTTCGGGGAGGTTATAGAAGCCGCGCATGTGATCGCCGACGAGAGCAGGCTTGCCCTGCATCGTTGGATCCATGCGGCGCGGCGCGCGGGGATGAGCTGGGCTGAAGTTGGTGACGCGCTTGGGATCAGCAAGCAGGCCGCTCAACAACGCTTCCGCTCCGCGACCGATGAAGACGGCCTTCCACATGATCTGATCGAGGTGCGGCTTGGCCCCACCGCCTTCAACGAGGTGCGAGTGCTTCGGGATGAGGGCCTCAAGAGGAACGAGCTGGTCCGCACCGGCGCGCTCGCGCTCGTCTTTCGGCGTTCCGAACGGCAATGGGAATATGCTCGCATCGTCGCGGTTTCGCCTCATGTGGTCATAGGCCGAATGAGCCGGGAGGGTTGGACCTACGTGTCCAGCTGGTTCCCCTTCCATTATTTCAAACGACCGCTGGAGGACGTGCGGGATTGATCGGGAGCCGGCGGTTCAGCTTCTCAAGCGCTGCCGGCCGCCCCCGCGTCGTCCGGTTGGCGGCAAACATCCACCCAGCCCCTCGCCACCAGTTCGGCCAGCCGTCCCGGCGACACGCGCACCGAGCTGTTGAGCGAGCCGGCCGCCGGGAAGACCTCATCGAACGCCTCGAGCGAACGATCGCAATAGACCTTGAGCGGCGTGGCCAGCCCGAACGGGCACACGCCGCCCA
>JAUJOJ010000009.1:0-38372 GCA_030447665.1 Allosphingosinicella sp.
AACGCGAGAAGCTCGGGGGCGCGGCTGCGGAGGTCGCGTCGAGACGGTCGCGCAGCGCTCGAGTTCGTGGAGCGGCGGCTGGACGCTCTGGCGGCGCGGCTCGGGGAGCGCGATTATCTCGACAGCGACCGCTTCACCGCCGGCGACCTCATCATGACCACGGTGCTGGACATCCTTCGCCACACCGATCTCATCGAGAAGCGGCCGAACCTTCACGCCTACCGCCTGAGGTGCAAGGCCCGGCCGGCCTACCAGAAGGCTCTGGCGGACCAGGTCGCCCCGTTCAGAAGGAACGCGCCCGGGGAGCAGGCGGCCGCGGGATAGCAGCTCAACATGAAAAGGGCGCTCACCGGCCTGCGGCGGCGCCCTTTTCATCCGAAGTCCGCGAGCCGGAAGCTCGCGGCCCGCTTACTTGATCTTGGCTTCCCTGAACTCGACGTGCTTGCGCGCGACCGGATCATATTTCTTGAAGCTCAGCTTCTCGGTCTTGGTGCGCGGATTCTTCTTAGTGACATAGAAGAAGCCGGTGTCGGCGGAGCTGACGAGCTTGATCTTGACGGTTGCTGGCTTGGCCATGGCAGCCTCTATCCGGATATGGTGTGCGAAAAATAAAAGCGGCGTCGCCGCCGCTCTCACGTGGCAAGCCCTCTGCCGAGACGCGCCCTGGCTGTCAAGGGCGCGGCGCTGTTAACCGCTCGGTAACCACAAGGGCGCATCTTCTCCTTACCGATGAGGCGAGGGAGCCAAGCCGATGCAGGCCGAAGAGGGGATGATGGTGGTAAGAGCCGAGCTTTGCGCCCGGCTCGATGCGCTGCGGCGTTTTTCGGATCGCCGCCGCGGGCAGGATTTCACCCGCACCGTGAGCGGCATCCGGCAGCTCGCCGCGGCTTACGGACTCCTCCCGGTGGTGCGGCTTTCCGAGGCGCTGGAACGCGCGATGGACCTGCCCGATACCGCCGGAACGTGTCAGAACTCGCTCTATCTCGACCGGCTTCGCGACGCGATCGGCTCCGAGCGGACCGACGAGCAGGCGAGCGAGGCGATGATCGCCTCCGTCTTCGTCCGCTTTTCCTGATCATATTCGGGTGGACGCGCTCCTCACGACCTTCATCGCCGCCGCGCTTGCGGAATTCGGCGACAAGACCCAGCTGCTGGTGATCGCCATTGCCGCGCGCTACCGGAAGGCAGGCGCGGTGCTGCTGGGCGTCGCCGTCGCGGCGCTCGCCAACAATCTCATCGCTGCGTTCGGCGGGACGCTCCTCAACGGCATCATCACCCTGCGTGCGATCTCGCTGCTCGTCGCGGTGGCCTTGCTCTTCGCCGGCGTCGCTGCCATCATCCCGCAGCGGAGCCCCGCCGGCATGGGCGCGGGCTGGAAAACGGGCCCGTTCCTCACCGCCGCCGCCTGTTTCTTCCTGCTCGAGTTCGGCGACAAGACGCAGTTCCTCACCTTCGCGCTCGCCGCTCAATATAATTCCCTAGCGCTTGCGGCGGCCGGCGCGACGGCCGGGATCGTCGTTGCCAACGCGCCCGCCGCAATCATGGCCGAGCGCTCGCGCGAGCTGCTTAGGCTGAAGCCGCTCCGCCGCGGCATCGCTTCCGTTTTCCTTTTGATCGGCTTCATCATCGCCGTCAGCGCGCTTCGGCTCACCTGAACTCCCGCGGCCTTGCCGGGAAAGGTTCACTCCGGGCCGAGATCGAGCAGCCACATGTCGGGGACGGCGCCAAGCCGAAGCGGGAGCCCGCTCGTGCCCAGGCCGGCAGTGACGACCAGAACCTTGCCCTGTTCGCGAACCAGGCCGCAGGCATAACGTTTGCCGTGCCGCGACATGGTGTAGATCGGCCCGACCAGCGGCGGCGCGATCTGGCCGCAATGGGTGTGCCCGGCCAGCATCAGGCCGACCGTCCCCGGCACCTCCGGGAACGGATCGGGGCTGTGGCTGAGCAGGATCCTCGCGCCCTCGAGGCCGCTTTGGCGCGCGAGGGTGCGAGGAAGGTCGCCGCGCCCGGTAAAATCGTCGTCGAGACCGCCGACCGCGAGCGGGCCGGCCTGGGCGGCATCATTCTCCAGCAGCCGGATGCCGGCAGCGGCCAGCGCTCTCTTGGCGCCTGCCGGATCATACCAATGGTCGTGGTTGCCGAGCACGGCGAAGCTGCCGAGCCGGGCCTTGAGCTTCGCCAACGGCCGGATCGCGTCGGCCATCGAATAATAGCGGGTCGCCGCCCGCTTGTCGCTGACGAGGTCGCCCGCGATGAGCACCAGATCGGGGCGGAGGGCATTGATCCGATCGACGATGCGGCCGAGCCGCTCGGGCGGCATGTCGGGCCCCGCCACATGGATGTCGGAGATCAGGATTGCCCGCAGCCGGGGCGCTCCCGCCGGCCAGTTCTTCAGGCCCAATACCGCGTGCCTGACCACCGGCGCCTGAACGGCGCTCCGATAGCACCAGGCGAGGGCGGCAAACGCGGCTAAGGCAAGGAGCAGCCCGGCCAGCAGGATATGACGACGCCTGATCACTTTGTTCCCGCTAATTGTTCCCGCTAATGGAAGAGGTCTGAATAGCCTGATCCACTATGAAAAGGGCCTGATTCACGCCTTCGGCGGAAGCGCGTAGCGCTTCCACCTCAACCGATCAGGCCCTAGCGGAGACATGCCGATTAATGCGCGAATTCTCACAGCTTCTCGACGGCCTCGTCTACACCCGCTCGCGCAATGCCAAGCTGAAGCTGATCGGCGACTATCTCAAGGCGACCCCGGATCCGGACCGCGGCTATGCGATGGCGGCGCTCACCGGCGAGCTCAGCCTTCCGGCGGTGAAGGCTGCGGCGATCCGGGGATCACCGAGGAGCGGGTCGATCCAACGCTCTTCTACATGAGCTGGGATTATGTCGGCGACCTGGCCGAAACCGTCGCCCTGCTCTGGCCCAAGGAGATCGCGCAGCCGGCGGAGATCGATGACGGTACATTGCGCATCTCGAACGTCGTCGAACGCCTGGCGAGCCTCGGCAGAGCGGAGGCTCCGCGCGCGCTCGCGCAGATGCTCGATCATCTCGATGCAAGCGGACGCTACGCACTCTTGAAGCTCGCGACGGGAGAGTTGCGCATCGGCGTGTCGGCACGGCTTGCGAAGCTCGCGCTGGCAGAGGCTTTCGAGCTCGACGTGGATGCAGTGGAGGAGGTGTGGCACGGGATCGGCCCGCCTTATGCGACGCTCTTCGCCTGGGCGGAGGGGAGGAGAGCAGCCGACATCGCGCAACGTGCCGGTCTTCCGCCCCTTCATGCTCGCGCACGGCCTCGAGGATCTCCGGCTGTCGCTGAAGGATTATGCGGCCGAATGGAAATGGGACGGCATCCGCGTGCAGATCGTGCGGGTCGGCGGCGAGACCCGGCTCTACAGCCGGGCGGGGGACGACATCACGCGCAGCTTTCCCGAAGTGGCGGCGAGTTTCGAGCGGGACGGGGTGGTCGATGGCGAGCTGCTCGTGAAGGGCGAGTTCCAGGGGGCCGACGAGCATGGCGGGGCGGCAGCCAGCTTCAACGCGCTCCAGCAGCGGCTCGGCCGCAAGATCGTCTCGGCCAAGATGCTCGCCGATTATCCGGCATTCGTCCGCCTTTACGACGTGCTGATCGACGGCGCCGAGGATGTGCGTCCGCTCCCTGGTCGGAGCGGCGGGGCGCGGCTCGAAGCGTTCATGCCAAGGCTGGATCCGGAGCGGTTCGACATTTCGGCCCTCATTCCGGCCGGAAGCTTCGAGGAGCTGGAGGAGATCCGCGGCGGCGCGCGCGATGCCTCGATCGAAGGGGTGATGCTGAAGCGCCGCGACAGCCCCTATGTGGCGGGGCGGCGGGTCGGCCTCTGGTACAAATGGAAGCGCGATCCGCTCGCCGCCGACTGCGTGCTCATGTACGCGGCGCGCGGCAGCGGAAAGCGATCGAGCTATTATTCCGATTTCACCTTCGGCTGCTGGAGCGGGGAGGGCGAGCTTCTGCCGGTCGGCAAGGCCTATTTCGGCTTCACCGACGAGGAGCTGATGTGGCTGGACCGATTCGTCCGCAACAATACGGTGCAGCGCTTCGGGCCGGTGCGGGAAGTCGAGAAGAGCCTCGTGCTGGAGGTCGCGTTCGATCTGATCCACCAGAGCAAGCGCCACAAATCGGGCCTGGCGATGCGCTTTCCCCGCGTGTCGCGGATCAGGCGGGACAAGCCGGCGCACGAGGCCGACACGATCGAGACTCTCCGGCGGCTGGTAAGCTAGACCGGCTTCGCCGGAACCCTATCAGGCACGTCATGCCGGCGGAAGCGGGCATTCTCAGGACGTGCGGGTGCGATCTCGTCCTGAGCCCCCGGCCTCCGGGGACCCCGCAAAGTAATGGTGGTGGATCCTACGCGGCTTCCGGGGGAAGCCGCGCCGCCACCATTTTGCGAGGTGCCCCTGCACCCGGGTGACGGTCAAGGCACGTACAATCCAAGACCCGTTAAGGAGCCCATGGCGACCGTATCCTTTTGGAACGCCGCCTTTTTGGGGGAGTGACAGCCTTCTTCTCCACAGGCAGGCTCAGCCCAATCGAGTGACTCATCGTGTTGCAATCAAAAGGGAAGGGCCAATGTTGAGGTCTATCAAGTCGACCGAGGGCGAGAGCTTTCCGCATAATCCGGCCGCCCGCGGCTACTGCGTGGTTTATCGCGAGAACCAGGTGAATCATTGCCCCGGCTGCGGGCGCACCCACTGGTATGTGGGCCGCGTGTCGGCGGAGTGCGGCTTCTGCGCGACCGCGCTTCCGCTGGCCGAAGCCACCAGCCGCGGCATCGGCACGCACAGCCGCGGCCAGCGCCCCATCCTGTTGAACGACGCCGCCTGACCTTTCCGCCAAGCGCGAACAAGGCGCGGACAAAGAAAAAGGCCCGGCCCTTTCGAGGGGCCGGGCCTTTTCTATCGATCAGCCGATTCGCTTATTGAAGCGGCGCGAGGTTCACGGCCGCCGTCTTGCCGCGGCGATCCACTTCCAGCTCGAACGACAGGCGATCGCCCTCGTTCAGCGACACCATGCCGGCGCGTTCCACTGCTGAAATGTGCACGAACGCATCCGGCTGCCCATCGTCGCGGCTGATGAAGCCGAAGCCCTTCATGGCGTTGAAGAACTTGACGGTGCCGGAGGCCTTCTCGCCGGTCAGCTGACGCTGCGGACCGCCGCCGCCGCCGCCGCCCGGGCCGCGCTCCTCGCGCGCGCCGCCGCCGCCGCCCTGGACGGGGAGCGGTTCGCCCTCGATCTTGAGGTCGGTGGCCGAGATGCGGCCGCCGCGGTCGACGAGAGTGAAGCCGAGCGGCTGACCTTCGGCCAGGCCGGTGAGGCCGGCTTGCTCGACGGCCGAGATGTGGACGAACACGTCTTCGCCGCCATCGTCGCGGACGATGAAGCCGAAGCCCTTCTGCCCGTTGAAGAATTTGACCACGCCCGTGCCTTCGCCGACGACCTGCGGGGGCATGCCGCCGCCGCGTCCGCCGCCAAAGCCGCCGCCGCCACCGCTGAAGCCGCCGCCACCGCCGCCGCCGCGATATCCGCCGCCGCCGCCGCCGCCGAAGCCGCCGCGATCACCGCCGCCGCCGCCGAACCCGCCGCGATCGCCGAATCCGCCGCCACCCGGAGCGCCGCCATATCCGCCGCCGCCGCCGCGATACCCGCCGCCGCCGCCGCCGCCGCTGCCGAATCCGCCCCGATCTTCAAATCCGCCGCCGCCGAAATTGTCTTCGCCGAAACCGTCGCGCTTGTCTCTGCCGCGCCCGCCGCGCTCTCCGCGCCGCCCTCTGTCAAAACCCATGCCGTTTATTACTTTCCAGTGCCCCTTACCTGTTGAAAACCACCGCGCTGGGCTGACGCGCAAACGGCCTTTGGCGCGGACTTGGCGCACCCTTGACTCGTATAGCGCAAAATTCGGAGAGCCGCGAGTGCTTTTGAAGGCGTATCCGAGGCTGCGCCGCGACCTTGCGGGAGAGGCGCCCGATCTCAGCCATTGAGGCTTCGGGCGCTTGCCCTTATGCCCGCCCGATGACCGTTCATTTCCACGAAGAAGATCTTGCCGAGGGCGTGTTGGCGCCCGGGCCCGTCGCCGTCGACACTGAAACCATGGGCCTGCGGCTTGGCCGCGACAGGCTTTGCGTCGTCCAGATTTCCGACGGGAGGGGGACGAGCATCTCGTCCGCTTCGCCCGGGGCAGCGACTATTCCGCCCCCCGTCTCAAGGCCGTGCTTACCGATCCGGCCCGGCTCAAGCTCTATCATTTCGCGCGTTTCGATATCGCGTCGATCAAGGCCTATCTCGGCGTGATGGCCACCCCGGTTTACTGCACCAAGACCGCCTCGCGGCTGATCCGGACCTATACCGACCGCCATGGCCTCAAGGAGCTGGTGAAGGAATTGCTCGGCCATGAGATCTCCAAGCAGCAGCAGACCTCGGACTGGGGCGCAGCCGAGCTCAGCGACGCGCAAAAGGATTATGCCGCCTCCGATGTGCGCTATCTTCATGCGCTGAAGGAGAAATTGGACGAGCGGCTCGAGCGCGAGGGGCGGATGCCGCTGGCGCAGGCCTGCTTCGATTTCCTCCCCCATCGCGCGCTCCTCGATCTTGCCGGATGGGCGGAGGAGGATATTTTCGCCCATGTCTGAAGCGGCCGTCCGGGAGCGCCTCAGGAAACAGGGCTGGGCCGCTCCCGGCGGGTTCCACGACCGCTTCATGCGCTTCCTGAAGCTGGCGCTGCCGGCGGCGATCGGCATGCTGCTCGCTTATCTCGCGCTCGCGCCGCTGCGGAAGGGGCCGGAGATCAGCTTCATCCTCGACAAGAGCAAGGTCGACTTCGCCCAGGAGCGGATGCGGGTCCAATCCGCCCGCTATCGCGGCCAGGACAATCAGGGCCGCCTGTTCACCATCGATGCATCCTCCGCAGTGCAGGCGACCTCCCGGGATCCGATCGTCGACATCACCGGCATGTCGGCGGCGATCCGGCTGGACAAGGGACCCGCGACGATCAAGGCGGAGAAGGGACGCTACGACATGGAAGCCGAGAAGGTCGACGTGATCGGCCCGATCATGTTCACCGCCGCCGACGGCTACCGTCTTCAAACGCGCGACGTCGCGGTCGACCTCAACCAGCGCCGGTTGCAGAGCCGTGGCCGCGTCGACGGCCGGATGCCCCTCGGCCGTTTCTCGGCGGACCGGATGACGGCCGACCTTCCCTCCCGTGAGGTGACGCTCGATGGCCGGGCTCGCTTGCATATCGTCCAGGGCGGCCTCAGATGAGGGGCATGAAGAAAGTCCCAATCGTTTTGGGCGCGGCCGCGCTGGCTATCGGTTTGATCGGGCTGCAGCCGGCGACCGGCCAGGAGGCGACTTCGGCGCTTCGCGGTCATAATACCAACGCGCCCGTCGATGTTGCGGCGGATCGGATCGAGGTGCAGGACCGCGCGGACCGCGCGATCTTCTCGGGCAACGTCGTCGCCCGACAAGCTGAGCTTACGTTGAACGCGGCGCGGGTAACGGTCGCTTATTCCAGCGCCGGCGGCATCCAGATCGAACGCATCAATGCAAGCGGCGGCGTCACCGTCAGGAGCCCTTCCGAAACGGCGCGCGGACAGTTTGCCATCTACGACCTACGCAATCGCTTGATCACCTTGCTCGGCGGCGTAACCCTGATGCGAGGCGATTCGCGCGTGAACGGCGGCAGGTTGGTGCTGGACCTCAGCAGCGGGCGGGCAGTGATGGACGGCGGCGGCCCGCGTACGGCGGGTCCGGGGGGCACCAGCGCGGCACCAAGCGGGCGCGTCACCGGCACCTTCACCGTCCCCCAGCGGGATAACCGATAAGCCACAGTCGGCCCGGTTTTTAACGGCTTAGGCAATATTCGCTTGGCCTCGCTCGCTTCGTCATGCAGGAATCCTGCCAGTTGAGGCGAGGGGGGCTTTCGCCTAGGAATCAGACCGACCTCGGCCGGAGGCGTCGAGGCGGGCTGCGGAACAAGAGCCGCGGCTTGGGGGAGCGCTGCGAATGAACGAGACTGCGACCATCGACCGGCCCGACACCGACCCCGCTTTGGGGCATCTGTCGCGCGGCCTGTCGGTGATCTCGATCGCCAAGTCCTACGACCGCCGCGCGGTGCTCACCGATGTCTCGCTCGGAGTGGATCGCGGCGAGGTCGTCGGCCTGCTCGGCCCGAACGGCGCCGGCAAGACCACCTGCTTCTATTCGATCATGGGCCTGGTGAAGCCCGACAGCGGCCGCATCCTCTTGGACGGCGTCGATATTACGGGCCTGCCCATGTACCGGCGGGCGATCCTCGGCCTCGGCTACCTTCCCCAGGAAACCTCGATCTTCCGCGGCCTCACCGTCGCCCAGAACATCATGGCGGTGCTGGAAGTCGCCGAACCCAACCGCAAGGTGCGTCAGGAACGGCTGGAGCAGCTGCTCGGCGAATTCCACATCGGGCATCTGCGCGATTCGTCCGCCATGGCGCTTTCGGGCGGCGAGCGGCGGCGCTGCGAGATTGCCAGGGCGCTTGCGGCGGACCCCTCGATCATGCTGCTCGACGAACCCTTTGCGGGCATCGATCCGATCTCGATCTCGGACATCCGCGACCTCATCTGCGAGCTGAAGAAGCGGGACATCGGCGTTCTCATCACCGATCATAATGTTCGCGAGACGCTCGACATCGTCGATCGCGCCTGCATCATCTATGACGGCCAGGTGCTCTTCGCCGGCAGCCCGGAGGCGCTCGTCGCGGATCCCAACGTCCGCCGCCTCTATCTCGGCGAGAGCTTCGAGCTGTAACGCCATGGCGCTTGGACCCCGCCTCGATCTTCGGCAGAGCCAGTCGCTGGTGATGACGCCGCAGCTTCAGCAGGCGATCCGGCTGCTGGCGCTCTCCAACCTCGAAATCGAAAGCTTCATCGCCGAAGAGCTGGAGCGCAATCCGCTGCTCGATTCGGGCGGCGGCGACGACGAGGCGGCCCGCGATGCGCCCGAGCCGGAGATCGTCGCCGTGGAAGGCGCCGAGCCCGAAACAGTCGATGCGCTCGTCGCCACCGGCGATGCCGATCGCGATGCTCCGCTCGACGTCAATTACGACAGCGAGGATTTCCACCAGGACAGCGCCGCCGACCGGATGATGGGGCTCGACGGCGGCCTCGCTATGGATGGGATCGGCACGTCGGGCAGCGGCTCGGGAGAAGCGCCGGATTATGACAGCTTCGCCGCCGGCGCCGTGTCGCTCCAGGATCATCTTCTTGCCCAGGCCGGCGCCTGCCTGTCCGGCCAGGACCTGGCGATCGCCTCCCAGATCATCGAGCAGCTCGAGGAGACCGGTTATTTCCTCGCCTCGCTGGTCGATCTCTCGCAGCGGCTTGGAGCGCCGCTGCATGAGGTCGAGCGGGTGCTCGCGGTCGTGCAGACGTTCGATCCGGCCGGGATCGCCGCGCGCTCGCTCGCCGAATGCCTCGCGCTCCAGGCCAGGGACGCGAACCGCTACGATCCTGCGATGGCGCGGCTGATCGACAATCTCGATTATCTCGCCAAAGGGAATGTCGCGGCGCTGAAGCGGATCTGCGGCGTCGACGACGAGGATCTCGGCGACATGATCCGCGAGCTTCGCGCCTACGATCCCAAGCCCGGCTGCAGGTTCGGGCAGGGGGACCAGGTCGACGCGATCACGCCCGACGTGTTCGTCGCGCGCCGCGCGAACGGCTGGGCGATCGAGCTCAACAGCGCGACGCTCCCCAAGCTGCTGGTCAACCGCACTTATTATGCCGAGCTCGCCGGCGGTGCGCAGGACAAGCAGTCGAAGGCATGGCTGCAGGATTGCCTCGCCAGCGCCAATTGGCTCTTGAAGGCGCTCGACCAGCGCGCGCGCACGATCATCAAGGTCTCGACCGAAATCGTGAAGCAGCAGGAGGGCTTCTTCCGCCACGGCATCGCCCATCTCCGGCCGCTGACGCTGAAGACGGTTGCAGAAGCGATCGGCATGCACGAATCGACGGTGAGCCGGGTCACGTCCCACAAATATCTCGCTTGCGACCGCGGGCTGTTCGAGCTCAAATATTTCTTCACCAGCGGCATCCAGAGTTCCGACGGGGGCGAGGCGGTCTCCGCCGAAGCAGTGAAGAGCCACATCAAGACCCTGATCGGGGCCGAGGATCCGGGCGCGATCCTGTCCGACGACCAGCTCGTCGAGATGCTCAGGGCCCGCGGCTTCGACATTGCGCGCCGAACCGTCGCCAAATATCGCGAAGCGATCGGGATCGGCTCGTCGGTGCAGCGGCGGCGGCAAAAGGCGCTCGGCAGCCACGCGGCGTGACGGAGCCGGCTGGCTGAGCTAAGAGCCTGTTTGGGAATGCGGCTGGCGCCGAACCCGGGAATGCGCTCTCGAGCGCATTTCCAAACAGACTCTAAGCTTTACGCTTGTCCAGCAGGGGACCCGTTCATCGATGTCCGAAACGCCGAAGATCCTCGTCCTCGCCGGGCGCCGTTCCGCGACCCTCGATCCGATGGCCGAGGCAAGGGGCGTCTCGCACAAATGCGTCGTGCCGGTCGGCGGCGTGCCGATGATCGAGCGGGTGCTGAGGGTCATAGACGAGGCATTCCCCGACGCGCCTGTGTTCGTCTCGATCGAGGATTTCGACACGATCCGCGATCAGCCGACGGCCGCGAAGCTCGCTGCGGCCGGCAGGATCACCGCGGTCGCGGCACAGCACAACATCGTCGACAGCGTCACCGACGCGAGCAGGACCAGCGGCTTTCCGTTCATCATCACCACCGCGGACAATGTGCTGATGACCCCGGACTCCCTCCACCGCCTCGCCGACGAGGGCAGGCGGAGCGGAGCGGACGCGCTGGTCGTGGTGGCGGAGAAGCAGGCCATCCGCGCGGCGCATCCCGATGGGCAGCGCCGCTTCTACGAATTCAAGGATGGCGGCTATTCCAACTGCAACATGTTCTGGCTCGGCAGCCCGCGCGCGCTCGGCGCCGCAGAAGCCTTTCGCGAGGGAGGGCAGTTCGCCAAGAAGCCGGAGCGGATCGTCAAGGCGTTCGGGATCCTGAACCTCATCCGCTTCCGAATGGGCCGCCACAGCATCGCCAGGATGTTCGAATTCATCTCCAGGCGGTTCAAGGTCGATATCCGCCCGCTCATTGTGGAAGACGGCCGGCTCGCGATCGACGTCGACAACGAACGCACCCACCGCGTCGCCGAGGAGATACTTGCCAGGGAAGGGGCCCCATCGAAGTAGATGGGGATGGATCCAAAGCAGCATCCGGGGGATGCTGCGCCATCCCCATTCGATGGGAACCCCCGGAAGGGGCCCCATCGAAGTAGATGGGGATGGATCCAAAGCAGCATCCGGGGGATGCTGCGCCATCCCCATTCGATGGGAACCGGAAACGATCGCCTGACCCGTCCGTTCACCCTCCCGAACCCGAGGAGATTGACCAATGACGGACCACAAGAAGAAGGGCGATTTCGACCAGTGGCAGAAGGAAGACAAAGGCGGCGACAAGAAGCAGCGCGACAATCGCAACGAGGATAGCCGCACCGGCGGCCAGAACAGCGGTGGCGGCGGCCGCGACTGATTGCGGCCGGATCGGATAATCCCATGCCGAAATGGAGGCATCCGGCGGAGCGGCGCCCTTCAATTCCGACTGAGACCAAGATCGTTCAGGCTGGTTCAGCCTGAACGATCTTGGTTAGCCCGGGCAGGCCTTGATCTGGCCGGGCTCCGGTCGAGGCCCATTGGCCTCGAACTGGGCGAAATAGGATTCGCTCTGGGGCAGGCGCTCGAAGCGGGACAGCTCATATCCGATCGCGGCGAATTCGCAGACGAGGAGCCGGGGCGGAGTGCCGTGCCGGTCGGTCGGCCGGTCGGCATCGACCAGGATGACGCTGCCGCCTCGCTTCAGCGCCGGCCGCAGGTTCCAAAGGAATTCGCTGGGGCGCTCGATCTCATGATACATATGGATGAGGAAAATGCGATCGAACGAGCCTGGCCGCAGCTTCGGGTCGTTCGGCTCGCCAAGCTTCACCGCGACATTGTCGAGCTGCTCCCGCTGCACGCGCCGGGCGAGAGTGTCGCGGGTTTCAGGAACGATATCCTGGGCGAGCACCCGCCCCTTCTCACCGACCAGGGGGGCCAGCCGCACCGTATAATAGCCCTCGCCCGCGCCGACGTCGGCGACCCACATGCCGGGCCTGACGCCGGCAAGCTGGACCACCGTCTCGAACTCGCCGGCGCTGTCGCGCGCGTCCTCGTTCGAATAGCGGGGGGAGACGATCGGAGCGACCGGCCGGGCCGGATCGGGAAAGGTCGATTTCTGAGGCGGCGCTTCGCAGCCTGTCAATGAAAGGCAGCTGAGAAGAAGGGCCGCCTTATTCGACATCTTCGACTTCGACCTTCTCGCCTGTGACCTTCTGGGAAAGCGCCGCCGCCATGAACCGGTCCAGGTCCCCGTCGAGGACGTCGGAGGGGGCGGTGGAGGTGACGCCGGTGCGCAGGTCCTTTACCAGCTGATAGGGCTGGAGGACATAGGATCGGATCTGGTGGCCCCAGCCGATGTCTGTCTTCGAGGCGGCGGTCGCGTTGGCTTCCGCCTCGCGGCGCTGGAGCTCGGCTTCGTAGAGCTTGGCGCGAAGCTGGTTGAACGCCTCCGCCTTGTTCTTGTGCTGCGAACGCTGATTCTGGCACTGGACGACGATCCCCGTCGGCAGGTGCGTGATCCGGACGGCGCTGTCGGTCGTGTTGATATGCTGCCCGCCGGCGCCCGACGCCCGGTAGGTATCGATGCGAAGCTCGCTCTCATTGACCTCCACGTCGATATTGTCGTCGATCACCGGATAGACCCAGACGCTGGAAAAGCTGGTGTGGCGGCGCGCGTTGGAATCATAGGGGCTGATCCGCACGAGGCGGTGCACCCCGCTTTCCGTCTTGGCATAGCCATAGGCATTTTCGCCCTTCACCAGCAGAGTGGCCGATTTGATGCCGGCCTGCTCGCCCGCATGATGATCGACGAGCTCGACCTTGAGGCCATGCCGCTCGGCCCAGCGCGTATACATGCGCTGCAGCATCTCCGCCCAGTCCTGGCTTTCGGTGCCCCCCGCGCCGGCATTGACTTCGATATAGGCGTCGTTGGCGTCCGCTTCGCCGGCGAGGAGCGCCTTCACCTTGTCCTGTTCGGACCGCTCGGCAAGCGCCGCGAGCGAGGCGACGGCGTCGTCGATCATCGCGTCGTCGCCCTCGGCTTCGGCCATCTCGATGAGCTCGATCGTGTCCTGGAGCTCCTGCTCGATCGCCCGGGTCGCGCCGATCGCCTCATCGAGCCGCCTGCGCTCGCGCATCACATCCTGCGCGGCCTTGGCATCGTTCCACAAGGCAGGGTCCTCGACGCGCGCGTTGAGCTCGTCGAGGCGCCTCAGCGCCCGGTCCCAATCGAGGAACCTGCGGAGAAGATCGAGCGCCGACCGGATTTGATCGACATGGGCTTGCGCTTCGGCGCGCATGACACATTGTCCTTCTCGGCGATTCCATCTTCGACAATGGCGTCTACGTGCCGGGCCAGCCGGACGTGGTGAAGCAGCTGCGGGCCGCGCTGCCGGCCGGGTGGACGGCGACGCTCTGCGCCGTCGACGGTGCGGTGACGCGCAGCGTTGCCGGCCAGCTCGCGCGCATCCCGTCCGATGCCACGCACCTGGTAGTGAGCGTCGGCGGCAACGATGCGCTGGGGGAATCTCATCTCTTGAGCTCAGGCGTCCGGATGGTGGCGGAGGCGGTATCGCTGCTCGCCGATGCGCAGGAGCGCTTCGCCCGCGCCTATGTGGACATGCTGCGCCCGGTGCTCGGGATGGAGCTGCCGACGGCGGTCTGCACCATCTACGACACTCCTTCGACCGCGCCGAACCATCGCGTGATCCGATCGGCGCTTGCGCTGTTCAACGACGTGATCACCCGCGCCGCCTTCAGCGAGGGGCTTCCGCTCATCGATCTCCGGCTGATCTGCAGCGAGGACGAGGATTATGCCAACCCGATCGAACCCTCGGCGAAGGGCGGCGAGAAGATCGCGGCTGCGATCGCGCGGCTGGTTTCGGATGAGGACGAGGAAACGCAGTCAATCGTGATTGCCGGCTAAACTGCATCAACTAAGCAGTGTTCATTCTGACGGAACCGAATGAGTGGCTAGCACTTAATTTATCCGGTAAGTTTCGCATGTGTTTGCGTAGGCAGGATCAACAGGGAGAATTTTCTATGAGCACCCGAACCTTCGCGCTCCTCTTCGGCATCGTCTTCATCGCGGTCGGCGTAGCCGGCTTCATTCCGGGTATTACGACGGCGCCGCACGCCGGCCATCCTCCTCTCGTGGTGGAGGCCAATCACGGCCAGGTGCTCGGCCTGTTTCCCGTGAACATCCTGCACAATATCGTGCACATCCTCTTCGGGCTGTGGGGCCTCTTGTCCTACAAGAGCCTGTCGGCCGCCAAGGGTTATGGCCGCGGCGTCGCTATTGCTTACGCGGTGCTGACGATCGCCGGCCTGGTGCCGGGCCTCAACACCATGTTCGGCCTGGTGCCGCTTTACGGCAATGACATCTGGCTGCACGCGCTGCTCGCGCTGGTGGCCGCTTATTTCGGTTGGATGCACCGCGACGTGGCGACGACCACCACTACCCACGTCTGAGCTCCAGTCGCAGGCTTCGAACGGGAAGGGCGGCTGGTTCAGCCGCCCTTTTCTTTGGAGCCCGAAATCAGCGCTTTTCGGCAGCGGCACAATTTCTCGCTTGATCAGGGTGTTGCGCGCGGGAACCGGTTGCGGTGAAATCGATTCCCTGCGCGGTGAGTCAGGCTGGCGAAAGCTGGCTTGAGGCACTGACTTGCGTTAAAGGAGCCGGTATGAAAACGCTTCCCCTTGTTTCGCTCGCCATCGCTCTTGCCGCAGCTGCCGGCACGGCGAACGCTCAAACCGATCCGGCTGCCGCGCCGGAGGCCCAGCTCGCGCCGGCGATACCGGTTGCGCCGATCGCTCCGCCGGTCGCGCCGCCCGTCATCGAATGGAACAAGGCCGATGCGCAGGACCTGCTCGGCTATATCGAACGGATCGACGAGGAGGGGCTCGACCCTGCCGACTATGATCCCTCCCGGCTGAAGGCCGCTATCTCGGCCCAGAACAAGGAGCAGCTGAACGCCGTCGCGACCGAGCTTTTCCTGAAAGTATCGTCCGATCTGGCGCTCGGCCATGTTCGCGGCGATGCCAGGAACAGCTGGTACATCAGCGATCCCGATCTCAACGGGAACGATCAATATGCGATGATGGCGCGCGCGGTGAAGAACCACAATGTGCCCGACACCCTGTCCTCGCTGCTGCCGACCCATCCGCAATATAACGAGTTGAAGGCGGTCCTCTCCGATACGCCGAAAAGCGACAAGGCGACCGTCGAGAAGATCCGCGCCAATATGGACCGCTGGCGCTGGCTGCCGCGCGATCGCCAGCGGCTCGGAAGAGAATGCCGCCGACGAATTGAGGCGCAAGCTCCCAAGATCTGCGCCGCGCTACAAGATCCAGGACGTGATCCGCCGCCGCCAGGTGCTGCTGGTCCAGGTCGTCAAGGAAGAACGGGGCAACAAGGGCGCCGCGCTCACCACCTATCTCTCGCTTGCCGGCCGTTATTGCGTGCTGATGCCCAACACCTCCAACGGCGGCGGCATCAGCCGGAAGATCTCCAACGGCGCCGACCGCAAGCGCCTCAAGGCGATCATGTCGGACCTCAACCTGCCGTCCACCATGGGCTGCATCGTCCGCACCGCCGGCCTTTCGCGCACCAAGGTCGAGATCAAGCGCGACTTCGACTATCTTGCACGTTTGTGGGACGAGATCCGCGAAAGAACGCTGAGTTCGTCGGCGCCCGCGCTCATCTACGGCGACAGCGATCTGATCAAGCGGGCGATCCGCGACATCTACAATCGCGATATCGAGGAAGTGATCGTCGAGGGCGAGGAGGGCTATCGCGCCGCGCGGTCCTTCATGAAGCTCTTGATGCCGAGCCACGTGCGGCGGGTGAGGAGCTATGCCGATCCTGTGCCGCTCTTCCAGCGCTTCGGGGTCGAGGACCAGCTTGCCGGCATGTACCAGCCGCTCGTCCAGCTGAAGTCCGGCGGCTATCTGGTGATCAATCCGACCGAGGCGCTCGTCTCGATCGACATCAACTCGGGCCGCTCCACCCGCGAGCACAATATCGAGCAGACCGCCTACGCGACCAACATCGAGGCGGCGAACGAGATCGCGCGCCAGCTTCGCCTTCGCGACATGGCCGGTCTCGTCGTCATCGACTTCATCGACATGGAATCGAACGGCCATATCCGTAAGGTCGAAAAGGCGATGAAGGAGGCGCTGAAGAACGATCGCGCCCGCATCCAGGTCGGCCGCATCTCTTCCTTCGGCCTGATGGAGATGAGCCGGCAGCGGCTGCGCACCGGCGTGCTCGAAGCCTCGACCAAGCCCTGCTCGCATTGCGAGGGCTCGGGCCTGATGCGCACCGCCTCTTCGGCGGGCCTGTCGGCGCTTCGCATGCTCGAGGATGAAGCGCGCGCGGCCGCGGCAGCCGGATCGTGCTTCGCGCCGGCCGCGAGGCCGCGGTCTACGTGCTCAACAAGAAGCGCCACGAGATCGCCGAGGTCGAGCAGCGCTACGGCGTCGTCGTCGAGGTGCTGATCGACGAAAGCTTCGAAGGCGCCAAGATGAGCGTCGAATCGGTGGGGACCTCCGCCGACGCAGCGCCCCCGCTTCGAACCGATCGCTGCTCCCGCCGTCGACGAGGAAGAGGATCTCCTTCCCGAAGAGGAGGACGAGGATGAGGGCGAGAGAGGAAGAGGAGACGGCCGAGGAGGAGCGCGAGGAGCGCCGCCCCGATCGTCCGCGCGCCGAAGAGAGCAGCGAGGATCGCGGCCGCAAGCGCCGCCGCCGCCGCGGCCGTCGCGGCGGCCGCCGCCGGGAAGGCTCGGATGAGCTCGAGCAGCAGGGTGGCGGAGACGCACCGGAGACGGTGAGCGAGGTGGTTGCTGGGGAACGCCCCGGCCGAGGTGGAGGCGGTGCCGGAAACGGCCGCCGAACAGCCTGCGCCCGAGGCCGAAGACGAGCAGCCGCGCAAGGCCCGCCGCCGTCCGCGCGCGCGCCGCAAAACGGAGGCCGATGCAACGCTTCGGTCGATGCTGCTCCGGCCGATGCCGCTCCGGCCGAAGAAGCGCCTGCCGCCGAGGCGGTGGTCGCGGAAGCGCCGCCGGTCGAGGCTGCGGCCAATGCCGAGGAGCCGCCGGCAAAGCCCAAGCGCACGCGCCGCAAGAAGGCGGTGGAGCCGCAGCCCGACGCCGCGCTGGCGGCGGAGGCCGCGCCGCCGCAGCCGGCCAATGATCCGGCTCCGGCCGAGCAACGGTCCGCCGAATCGGCTGCGACCGCCCAGACCATCCGACCCGATGCTCCGGAGGCTCCGGTGCTCGAGCGGCAGGACGAGATGGATGCAGACGATGGATCGTCTGGCCCGCCCCGCCGCGGCTGGTGGCAGCGGACCTTCGGCGCCTGAGATGAATTGGTTCCTCGACGGGCGGAGTTGCGTCTGCGGCTTCGCCCGTCGCCGATTTCATCTTCGGTTCATGGGCGAAACCGGATATCCCGCGCCCATGGCTGAAGCTTTCCGTCCGGGCCGCCGCGCCGGCGCTATTTTCGTCCGGCTGCTCATGCTGCTCGCGATCAGCTTCGCCGCGCTGGCGCAGCCGGCTGCCGCGCAGTCGGTCCTTCGCGATGCCGAGACCGAGGCCTTGTTCCGCGACATGGCCCGGCCGCTCGTCGAGGCGGCGGGGCTTCGGCCCGAGAACGTGCAGATCGTCCTCATCCAAAGCGACGAGGTCAATGCCTTCGTCGCCGGCGGTCAGGCGATCTATTTTTATTCGGAGACACTCACGACCGCGGATAGCGCCAACGAGATCCAGGGCATCATCGCGCACGAGCTCGGCCATATTACCGGTGGGCACGTGATCCGGTTCAATGAGGGGATCAAGGTCGCCACCGGGATCACCTTGCTGTCGCTCCTGCTGGGGGCGGTCGCAATGGCGGCGGGGGCCGGCGAGGCCGGCGCCGGCATCATGGCGGCGGGTCAGCAGGCCGCGATGGGCAAGTTCCTCGCCTATAGCCGGGGTCGGAATCGGCCACCGACCAGGCTGGCGCCAAGCATCTTGCAAAGGCGGGGATCAGCGGAAAAGGGTCGGTCTCCTTTTTCAAGAAGCTCCAGAACATGGAGTTCCGCCTCGCCATTCCCCAGGAGAACAGCTACGCGCGAACGCACCCGCTGAGCGGCGAACGGGTTGCGATCCTTGAAGAGATGTACAAGGCCGATCCCGCGTGGGACAAGCCAAGCGATCCGGCTCTCGAGGAGCGTTTCCAGCGGGTGAAAGCCAAGCTGATGGGCTTTTCGAAAGACCCGCGCGTGACCATGGCGCGCTATCCGGAGACCAGCAAGACCGTCCCGGCGCGCTACGCCCGCGCTTATGCCTGGCATAAATCCGCACATCCGGACAAAGCTCTGGCCGAGGTCGACAGCCTGCTTCGCGACAAGCCGAACGATCCCTATTTCCTGGAGCTGAAGGGCCAGGTGCTGCTCGAATCCGGGCGTCCGCGCGACGCCTTGTCGGCGCTGCGCCAGGCGGCCGCGCGCGCGCCGGAACAGCCGCTCATCGGCGCGCTCCTCGGTCACGCCCTCATTTCGACCGAGGAACAGGACAATTTCAACGAGGCCAAGAAGGTCCTTCGAGCGGCCATCAGCCGGGACAACACCAATCCCTTCGCCTGGTACCAGCTCGGGATCGTCTACAATCGCGAGGGCGACGATGCCCGCGCGGCGCTGGCGACCGCCGAGCGCTACAATCTGGAAGGTCGCACCAAGCTCGCGCTCGCCAATGCCGAGCTCGCGCTGCAGGGTATCCCCACCGGCACGCCCGACTGGATCCGCGCGCAGGACATCGCCATGGTCTCCCGCGCCGAGGTCGAGCGGGAAAAGGACAGAAAGCGCTGATGGCCGGTGCCGCGCGAGACCGCACGAAGCTGATCGTCGCAGGGCTTGGCGGTATCCTGATCGGCGGGGCAGGGGTGGCGCTCGCCGCGGGCGGTGGAGCGCTCTCCGGCGACCGGGCGCAGGTCGAGCGGATCGTCCGCGAATATGTCCTCGCCAATCCCGAGATCATCCCCGAGGCCATGCAGCTGCTCCAGGATCGCAGGATGGCGGAGGTCGTCGAGCAGAACCGCGCCGCGTTCGAGACGCCGTTCGGGAGCGCCTGGGCCGGCGCCGAGAAGGGCGATGTCGTGCTGGTCGAGTTCTTCGACTATGCCTGCGGCTATTGCCGCAAGAGCAATGCCGATATCGACCGGCTGCTTGGCGAAGACAAGCAGCTGAAGGTCGTCTGGCGCGAGCTCCCGGTGCTCGGGCCTCGACAGCCAGGCCGCCGCGGAAGTCAGCCTCGCCGCCGCACGGCAGGGCCGCTTCAAGGAATTCTACGATCGGCTTTTCGCCAGCGGCCGTCCGGCTCCGGCGGCGGTCGCTCAGGTGGGGAACGCTCTCGGCGTCCGTCCCGCGCCCGGATCGCCCGAAATCCAGGCCGAGCTCGACAAGAATTTCCAGCTCGCTCGCGCCGTCAGCGCCACCGGCACGCCCACCTTCGTCGTCGGCGACAAGGTTCTCCAGGGCGCGGTCGGCTACGATGCGCTGAAGCAGGCGATCGCCGAGGCCTAGTCGATCGCTGCTGCCGCGGGCGATCGTCGCGCGATGCCCCATCGCGCTACGGCATCAGCTGAGCCGGCGACCTGATCGGCCTTCTTGTTGCGCATCGCGGGTACGAGCCGCGCGCGCGGGCGAGCGCGATGCGGCCATGTTCGTCATGATGGATGCCCCAGCCGTACCGCTTCGCGAGCGGCGATGCGCGAAGGCAGGGCTGGGGTTTGGCGAGGAAGGCGGCGCGCTCCTCGTCGGTGCCTGACAGGCCCTTCCGCTGCTTTTCGGTTTGGAAGAGCAGGTCGTCGCCGTCATGGAATAAGGCGGCCGCCCCGAGATCGCCCCTGCGGCCACGCCTGCCCTACGGCTCTTCGCCGCTCTGGGCCGGGCAGTCCGGCGCGGCGTAATGAAGGTGCGCTGATAATTGGTGCTGCCCATCAATCCTGCTGCCGTCCCTTGAACCCCTGCGCCACCACATACCATTCCGACGAGCCCTTGCGGCTGGCGGGCGGTTTCGCGTGCTTCACGGCGGCGAAGTTCCTCTTGAGCTCGGCGACGAGCTGCGATCCGCGCCGCCGGCAGCACCTTGGCGACGAACGCACCGCCCGGACGCAGCACCTCGGTCGCGAAGAGCAGGGCGGCCTCGACAAGCGCCATCGTGCGCAGGTGATCGGTTTGCGGATGCCCGACCGTGTTCGCGGCCATGTCGGACAGGACGAGGTCCGCCGGCCCGCCGAGCGCCTCGCGCAGCCGATCCGGAGCGCTTTCGTCCATGAAATCGAGCTGGAGGATGGTGACGCCTTCGAGCGGATCGGTGGGGAGGAGATCGATGCCCGCGACGATCGCGTTCGGCACCTTCTTGTGCACCACCTGCGACCAGCCGCCCGGTGCGATGCCGAGGTCGACGACGCGGCTCGCGCCCTTGAGGAAGCCGAAGCGCTCGTCGAGCTCGATCAGCTTATAAGCGGCGCGGGAGCGATAGCCCTCCGCCTTGGCGCGCTTCACATAGGGATCGTTCAATTGCCGCTCGAGCCATTTGGTCGACCCGATCTTGCGGCCCTTGGCAGTCTTGACCCGCGTGTGGCCGCCTCCGCCCATGATCAGGCCGCCGTGCCCCCGGCACCATGCTGCATGCCCCCTCCCTGCAAAGGCAATTCGAAAACCTGATCATCATATCTTGTGGCCGTCGCGCGCCATCAGCGAGCGGAGGATGCCCTCCCTGATGCCGCGGTCGGCGACGCCGAGCGTCTTGGCCGGCCAGATGTCCATGATCGCTTCGAGGATCGCGCAGCCGGCCACGACCAGGTCCGCGCGGTCGGCGCCGATGCAGGGAAGGTCCGCCCGCTCGTTGGGCGACATGCCCGACATCATGCGGCTGATCTGCCGCATCGAATCCGATGGCACCATCAGCCCGTCGACGGCCCGCCGGTCATAGCTCGGAAGCGCGAGGTGGACGCTGGCGAGGGTCGTCACCGTTCCGCTCGTGCCCATCAGCCGGATATCCTCCTTCTTCTCGGGGAGCAGTTCGGTGAAGCGGCGGAAGGCGTTCTTCACCCGCTCCCGCATCCGGCTGTAGGCGGCGAGCCGCGCGGCCTCGTCCGGAAAGTCGCGGCCTTCGCTTTCGGTCAGCGAGACGACGCCCCAGGGCGCGCTCCACCAGCATTTGATCTTGGGCGTGACGCCGTCGGTGTCGATCAGCACCAAGAAGCTTTCTGTCGTCAGTTCAGAACGACCTGTTCCATCTCCAGGAGCAGGCACCCGCGCATTTGGTGGAAACGTTCAGGTGCGGCTGGCGGACATCGCGTCCCCGTCAAGGCGGGGGAGAGGCGCCTCAAGCAGGCAGGCCACTCCTGTCGGCAGGAACTCAATCTGCACGTCGCCGGAAAGTTCGGCTGCCAGCGCGCGCTCGATCATTCGGGTGCCGAAGCCTCGGCTTTTCGGCAGCGAGACGGGCGGCCCGCCGCACTCTATCCATTCCCATTTGAGGCGGTCTTCCACAATTTCCCATTGAATGTTCACTCGTCCCGTGGGGAGCGAGAGGGCGCCATATTTCGCGGCATTCGTGGCAAGCTCATGAACGGCAAGCGCGAGCGAAACCGATGTCTGCGGCGGGAGGAGGACATCGGGACCGGCCATGGCAACGGAAGAATCGGAGCATTGAAACGGAAGCAGCGCCGCGGAGATGATGCTCCTGATGGAGGCGGCTTCCCAATTTCTCTGGGTGAGCAGGTCGTGTGCCGCTGAAAGAGCCCGCAACCTTCCCTCGAAAGCTGCGAGCGGCTCCTGTGGGACTTCGATCCCCTTGAAGCTCTGCTGAGCCAAGCTCTGAACGATCGCGAGCGTGTTTTTCACCCTGTGGTTCAGTTCATTGAGCAGGAGCCGTTGGTGCTCCTCGGCGCGCCTGCGTTCGCTTATGTCTCGCACGATGCGAACGCCGAAGGATCTTGCGCCCGCGCCTCCGCGCACGATCGATGCGGCAAGCTCGATCCAGACGATGCCGCCGTCTTTCCTCACATATCGCTTCTCGCGTGTGTAGCCGTCGATCTCGCCCCGCCAGAGGCTGTCAAAAAGCCGAAGATCTTCCTCGCGATCGTCCGGGTGCGTGATGCCGAGGAAGCTCAGCTGCCGCAGTTCTTCGAGAGCATATCCAGTGATCTGGGAGAAAGGCTCATTCGCTCTCAAGAACCGGCCGTCCTCGGCGACTTCTCCAATGCCTACGAGCGCGTGGTTGTAGGTGGCCTGGAGACGGGCCTCGCTTTCCGCAAGCGCGAGCTCCGCCTCCTTCCGATCCGAAATGTCGCGCAAGAAACCGAGGAAGACCTGCTCGCCGGCATAGTCGGTTACCGTGATCGTCAGTTCAACCGGGAATTCGCGCCCACTCCGATTGATCGCGGTGATCTCGATCCGGCGGTCCAGGACCGGCCCCTCGCCTGTATCCAGATAGCGTCGCAGCCCCTCATCATGTGCGATACGGTAGCGCTCCGGGACGATCATCTCTCCCATAGACCGGTCGATCGCTTCCGACCGGCTCCAGCCGAAAATGATTTCTGCGCATCGGTTCCACTCGGCAACGGTTCCGTCGCGCCGCATGACAACGACCGCGTCGAGCACCTTGTGGAGGAGGAGTTGGAGGTTCGGCATCAGATGAACGTCAGCAATGCTGACGCTGGCATGGCGAGGATGTCTGCTTCAAGATGTCTGTCTTCGAGCTTCCAACAGGCCAATGGCCAACAGGCCGAAGTAAGGCGCTCGCCATGAAGCGACACTCGCGGCCACATGTGAACTCCTTGTCGCTATTGCTTCTATACGGTCGCCATCCGAAAAGGTATACCTTTTCAAAGCGCTTCCTCGCCACGAATTGGGTCCTTGGACGCATCTTGTGGCAGTCGCGATTGAACGGTGGCTACTTAATACCGCATCCTCCACAACCGCAGCTTGAGCGCCTTCTGCGCATCGATCTCCCCTGTCCTGCGGGTGGACGGGTTAACTCCTGTTAACGAGATTGTCAGGAACGGCGGAGCCGCTTCATCGGTTGAGATTGGCAAGTGGATGGCATGCGAAATGCCGTCCGTTCAGGAGCTTATCTCGACAATGGCTACTCAGTTCGCTCGCGGCTTTTCACCCTCCGCGCCGGTTCCTTTCCTGCTGGCGCAGCCCAGGCAAGAGGCTGTCGGCCCAAGCTTGGCGGCTGCGCTCAAGTCGGCGGCGGCGGCGGAAAGGGCGCGCGGTGGGACCCGCAACCCGCGGCAGCGCATCGCGCTGTTTCTCTGCGAGCTCGGCAAGGCCCATGGCTGCCGCAGCGAGTTTCCGCTGTCCCGCGCCTCCCTCGCAAGCGCGCTCGGCATCAGCCTTGTCCGTGTGAAGCGAACACTGGCCTTGCTCTCGCTTTCGGGCGTCGTCAGCACCGATGGCAGCACGATCGCCGTCCTCGATTGGCGCAAGCTCAGCGGAGCTGCCCATTTCGATGTTTCGGCTTTGAATGTCAGCCTGGACGATGATGAAACGGGGCTCATCGTCTCGTCCGGCCAGGATGATGAGCAGGATCATTTCCTGACCGCTTGCGGCGAGCCGGCCTGCTTCGTCAAGCCGCCACCCAGCGGCCGCGACCACATCAAACCAAATTAGCAGCAGGGCAGCCCGCACGTTTTTCGCGAGCTCGTGGACAGCCTCGGGAGCAGCAGCGTAAGCGGCCGAGCCTGAGAGGACCAGCGCAACGGCGGCCAGCTTCTTCATCGTGAACTCCTTGTCGCTGTTGCTTCTATACGGCCGCCACATCCGAAAAGTATATGCTTTTAAAGCGCTTCCTCGCACTCGTTGGGTCCCCGTGCGCATCTTCTGGAAGTCGCGATTTGGACGGCGGCTACCTAATACCGCATCCTCCAGACACTCGGCCTGTGCGCCTTACTCGCCATCGATGTCGCGATGTCCCGCGGGCGGACGGGTTAACTCCTGTTAACGAGATTGTCAGGAACGGCGGAGCGGCTTCATCGGTTGAGATTGGCAAGTGGATGGCGTGCGAAACGCCGTCCGTTCAGGAGCTTATCTCAACAATGGCCACTCAGTTCGCTCGCGGTTTCACACCCTCCGTGCCGGCGCCTTTCCTGCTGCGGCAAGCCAGGCAGGAGACTGTCCGCCAAAGCTTTGCGGCTGCGATTAAGGCGGCGGTGGTCGCCGAACGGGCGCGTGGAGGGGCTCGCAACCCGCGGCAGCGGGTCGCCCTCTTTCTCTGTGAGCTCAGCAAGGCTTATGGCTGCCGCAGCGAGTTCCCGCTGTCCCGCTCGTCCCTCGCGAGCGCGCTTGGCATCAGCCTCGTCCGGGTAAAGCGGACGCTGGCCCTATTCACGCTTTCGGGTGTCATCAGCACCGATGGCAGCACGATCAATGTCCTCGATTGGCGCAAGCTCAGCGGAGCCGCCCATTTCGACGTTTCCGCTTTAAACGTCAGCCTGGACGATGACGGAACGGGGCTTGTCGTCTCGTCCGACAAGGATGATGAGCAGGATCATTTCCTGACCGCTTGCGGCGAGCCGGCCTGCTTCGTCTAAGCCGGCCTATCCCGGAACCGGCCAGCCGCTGTTTCAGCAGCAGCGGCCCCGTAGACCTGACGAGACTCACAGCCTAGCAGGGAAGCGGGGAGCTTTCAGGCAAGGGCGGGATGAAGCAGCTTGATCCGGGAATAGGCCACGCCCGGCGCGCTGGGGCGATATGATCACGCTCCTCGGGCTGGTGGTCTATGCTCTCCGGCCCGGTCTGCCGCTGTTCGTCATGGGCGCGGCAGGCGCGGCCTTGTTGGCGGCCTGCATCCGGCCGCTGCCTAGAGATGAGCGGTTCAGCCGTCCGGCACGGGCCATGGTCGGCGGGCTTTGCTTCTATGTCGCGGTCGCGGGGCCTTGGCGCATATGGCCTGCCTACCTGCTCGTCCCGATCCCTGGCGCCCTGGCCCTGGCGTTCGCCGCCGGTTTCGGGCGGGACTTTCTCGCCGCTGTCGAGCGGGGCCGGCTCCGCCGGAGCGAATGGGGGCTGATCGCGCTCATCGCCATCGTCGCGGCAATTGCCCTTGTCGCTTGGGTCGCCCTGTTCCAGCCCGATCTCACCCGCCTGCGTGGGATGCTCCCCGAATGGCCGTTGCTCGGGCTGATCGGTGCCGGCGCTGCCTTCTCGATCGTCAATGCAATCCTGGAGGAGATCGTCTGGCGCGGCATCCTGCAGCGTTGGCTGACGACCCTCATGGCGCCGCGGGCGGCCGTCGCCGTGCAAGCCGCTTCGTTCGGCGCGGCTCACTATGCCGGCTTTCCCAGCGGTGCCGTCGGTATCGGCCTGGCTGCCGTGTGGGGCGCCATGATCGGCGGCCTGGCGCTGCGCTCCCGAGGCTTGCTTGCACCGATCGCGGCGCATGTCGCGGCGGACGCGGTCATCTTCGCAGTGCTGGCCGGCGCGCTTGAATATGGCTGAGGCGCGCCGCGCTTCCAGCTCGACCGATCAGTGCGCCGACGGATCGTCCGCGCTGTGGAGCGCCGGCTCGATCGGCTGCTCGGTGAAGCCTTCGAGCCCGCCCAGTTCCTCCATATCGCGCGTGATCTCGACCGGGCTCGCGGCGTAAAGCGCCGTCAGCTCCGCCAGCGACTTCAGCGCGTGCATGTGGATGCGCTCATAGCCGTGGCTGGCATCGATGCCGAAGGTGATGAGCGCCGTCCGCACGTCCGCACCGCCTTCTAGGGCGGAGGCGCTGTCGGAGCGGTAATAGCGGAATACGTCGCGCTGATGGCGGATGCCGTTTTCGTTGCAAAGACGGATGAGCTTGCGGGTGAGGTGGTAATCGAACGGCCCGACCTGGTCGGCCATAGCAACCGTCACTCCGAATTCGGCGCTGTTCTGGCCCGGCGCGGTGGTGCCGTTGTCGATCGAGACCATGGCGACGACGTTCTCGAGCAGCACTGCCGAGGCGCCCGAGCCGACCTCCTCGGTGATGGTGAAGATGAAGTGGATGTCGACCGGAGTGACGAGCTGCGCGTCGGTCATGGCTTTGAGCGCCGCGAGCATCACCGCGCATCCCGCTTTGTCGTCGAGATGGCGCGAGACCACGAAGCCGTTGTCGAGGAATTCGGTGCCGGGATCGATCGAGACGAAGTCGCCGATGTGGAGGCCGAGCGCTTCAGCCGTCCGGCGATCGTAGCAATCGGCGTCGATCCTCACCTCGACATGCGGCCAGCCGACCGGCTGTGTGTCCACTTCCTCGTTGAAGGTGTGGCCGGAGGCTTTGAGCGGCAGGATCGTGCCGCGATAGGAGCCTTCCTCGGTGAAGATCGTGCAGCGGCAATATTCGGCGGCGCGGGCCGACCAGGTGCCGATCGGCACAAGCTCCAGCCGGCCATTCTCCTTGATCATCTTCACGGTGGCGCCGAGCGTGTCGAGATGCGCGACGATCGCCCGCGCGCCTTCGACCTCGCGGCCCTGGTAGAGCGCCAGGATCGCGCCGCGGCGGGTGACGGAAAAGGGGATGCCGAGCCGCTCCAGTTCTCGGCAGACATGGCGAACGACGGTATCCGTATAGCCGGTGGGGCTTGGGATCGAGAGAAGCTGCTGGAGCTGCGCCTTCAGGTAATCGGCATCAATGCTGGGCGGCGGCATCGGCTCTCCTCGGCTCGCGCATGGCGGCCGGCATGCTCAATGGAAACAGCAGATCGATGAAGCGCTGCGCGGTCGGCTGCGGCTCGTGATTGGCGAGGCCCGGCCGTTCATTGGCTTCGATGAAGACGTAATCGGGCTCGGCCGGGTGCTTCACGATGAAATCGACGCCCACCACCGGAATGTCGATCGCGCGGGCGACGCGAACCGCGGCGGCGGCCAGCGATGGATGAACCTGATCGGTCACGTCGTGGATCGTCCCGCCGGTATGGAGGTTGGCGGCCTTGCGGACGGGGAAGGCGATCCCTTCAGCGGGCACGTCGTCCATCGCATAGCCCGCTTTGGCGACGCAGCGCTCCGTCTCCGCATCGAGCGGGATCTTCGATTCTCCGCCCGTTGCCGCCGCCCGGCGCCGGCTCTGCCGCTCGATCAGCTGCCGGACGGTATCGCGGCCGTTGCCGACCACTTCGGCCGGCCTGCGGATCGCGGCCGCGACGAGCTTGAAGCCGATCACGATCAGCCGGAGGTCGTCGCCCCTGTGAAAGCTCTCGACCAGCACCTCCGCCGACTGCGTGGCGGCGATCTCGATCGCCTTCTCGACGCTCTCCAACGTGTCGAGATCGACCGCGACGCCGCGGCCCTGCTCGCCGCGGGCGGGCTTCACCACCAGCGAGCCGTGCCTCTCCAGCATCGCCTTCACGGCCTCGCGGTCGCTCGCCTCGACCTCGTCGGGCACCACCACCCCGGCGGCCTCGACGATCCGGCGAGTCATCGCCTTGTCGTCGCAGATCGAAAGCGCCACGGCGCTGGTGATCGCCTTGTCGTCGCTCGAAAGCGCCACGGCGCTGGTGAGTTCGCTCAAGGATTCCCGGCACTTCACCGTCCGCCCGCCCGAGGAGAGCTGGAACAGGCCGCCTTCGGCATCGATCACGTCCACGCCGATGTTGCGGCGCCGCGCCTCGTTGATGATGATCCGGGCATAGGGGTTCATGTCCTTGGCCGGATCGTGGCCGACGAACAGCCGCTCGTTGATCACGTTGCGGCGCTTCACCGCGAACACGGGCAGCCGGTAAAAGCCGAGCTTCGCGTAGAGCGCGATCGCGCCCGCATTGTCGTGCAGCACCGACAGGTCCATCGAATAAGCGCCGCGCGCGATATAATGTTCGGCCAGCCAGCGAATGAGCGCTTCACCGACGCCGGCGTGAGCGGTCTGCGGATCGACCGCCAGCGCCCAGAGCGAAGAGCCCTTTTCCGGATCCTCGAACGCCATGCTGTGATCGATGCCGGTCACCGTCCCGATCACGGCGCCGGTCTCCTCGTCCTCGGCGACGAAATGGGTGAGCAATCGGGCCTCGCCGCCTTCTTCGAAGAATTCGGGGCGCACCGGCACCATGCGGTGGAGCGCGTAGAGCCGGTTGACGGCGTCCACGTCCGTATCCGGCACCATGCGGCGGACGATGAAGCCGGAAGGGCGCCGGTCCCAGGTCCGGTAGGTCGCGAAATTCAGCCGGAACGTGTGCGAGGGATCGAGGAACAGCTCGGCTGGCGCGGAGGCGATCAGCACGTGCGGATCGGTGACATACATGGCGATGTCGCGCTGCTCGGGATTTTCGGCCCGGATCTCGAGGACGAGATGCTCCACTTTTTCGAAGGTCTGCGCGAAGAGGATGCGTCCCCAGCCGCAATCGACGAGGGCGTTTGGCCGCGGCCAATCGGTCGGCGGCCGGCCGGATGGGCGCCGCCGGATCCTTGCAAAGGGCGTGCGCATCAGCCGACCCCCTGCTGCTGCAACCAAAGCTCCAGAAGCCCCACCTGCCACAATTCGGAGCCGCGCAGCGGCGTGATATGGCCGGTCGGATCGGCGAACAGCCGCTCCAGATAAAGCGTGTCGAACAGGCCGCGTTCCCGCGCAGCCTGGCTGGTGAGTGCGTCGCGCACCAGATCGAGATAGGGTCCCTGGATATATTTCAGGGCAGGGACCGGGAAATAGCCCTTCGGCCGGTCGATCACTTGCTCCGGGATCACCTTGCGCGCCACCTCCTTGAGGATCCCCTTGCCGCCGCCCGCCAGCTTCAGCTCGGAAGGGACGCGGGCTGCAAGCTCGGCCAGGTCATGGTCGAGGAACGGCACCCGGGCTTCGAGACCCCAGGCCATGGTCATATTGTCCACGCGCTTCACCGGATCGTCGACCAGCATCACCGTGGAATCGATCCGCAACGCCTTGGCGACCGGATCGGCGGCGCCGGGGCGGGCGAAATGCTCGCGGACGAAATCGAGCGGCAGGGACCCGCCGTTGCGCCAATCGGGCCCGAGATGGCGGTTCAGGATTTCGGCGTCCCGGTCGAAGAAAGCGCGGGCATAGGCCGCGACCGGATCGTTGGCGCCGGCCATCGGCGGATACCAATGATAGCCGGCGAACACCTCGTCGGCGCCCTGGCCGGATTGCACGACCTTGATGTGCTTGGCGACCTCGCGGCTGAGCAGATAGAAGCCGACATTGTCATAGCTCACCATCGGCTCGGCCATGGCGTGGATCGCGCCCGGCAGCTCTTTCAGGAGATCGTCGGACGGCACGAACAGCTTGTGATGGTCGGTGCCGTAATGCTTCGCGATCAGATCCGAATAGACGAACTCGTCGCCTTTCTCGCCATTCGCCTCCTCGAAGCCGATCGAGAAAGTGGAAAGGCCATGCTGGCCCATTTCCGCCAGCAGGCCGACGATCAGGCTGGAATCGACGCCTGAAAGAAGCACGCCCACCGGTACGTCCGACACCATGCGCCGCTCGACCGCCGTCCGAAGCGCGGCGAGAACCATCTCCTGCCATTCCTCGGCGCTCCGGACGGCATCTTCACCGGTCTGGCCGAAGGGCGGATCCCAGAAGATGTGCTCCCGTGAGCTTCCATCCTCCTCGATCACCCGCACGCTTGCCGGCGGCATCTTCCTGATGCCTTTCAGGATCGTCCAGGGCGGCGGCACCACCGCGTGCCAGCTCATGTAGAATTGCAGCGCCTCCGGATCGACCGACGTGTCGACATCGCCCGCCGCGACGATGCCCGGCAGCGTCGACGAGAAGCGCAAGCGGCCGGGCTTTTCCGAATAATAAAGCGGCTTGATCCCGAACCGGTCGCGCGCGAGCACGATCCGGCCGCTCTCCCGCTCGTGGATGGCAAAGGCGAACATGCCCTTGAAGCGCTTGACGCAATCGGCGCCCCAGGCGTGGTACGCCTTGATGATGACTTCGGTGTCGCCGCCCGAGAAGAAGCGGTAGCCAAAGGCGGCGAGTTCGTCCCGCAGCTCCTGATAATTGTAGATGCAGCCGTTGAACACGAGGTCCAGCCCGAGCTCGGGATCGACCATCGGCTGGGCCGATCGGTGCGAAAGGTCGATGATCTTGAGCCGCTGGTGGCCAAGCCCGACGCGGCCGCGCATCAGCTGACCGCAGCTGTCGGGGCCGCGCCGCGCCTGCGCGCGCATCATCCGCGCGACGGCGTCCGCATCGGCGATATGGCCGTCGAAGCGGATTTCGCCCGCTATTCCGCACATGGCGAAGACGCCTCAATCACGTTCTAAGATGCATGGTGCCCAGAAGGTTGGATTAGGCCATATAACCGCGCATCCACCGATTTGCTCCGGCGTTAGGACGGCTCGAAGAAGGAACAGTCATGAGAGAGACGAACATCCTGTACCAGGCGCCGATCGACTATGAGGCGCTGGTCGCGGCCGTTCTGGGGGACGCCGAGACTTATCGCGGCCATGGCGATCTGGCCAAGCACATCCCCGCCCTGACGCAGGTCGATCCCAACAAGCTGGGGATCGCGATCGCGCTCGGCGACGGCTCGACCTACGTTGCCGGCGATGCCGACGAGCCTTTTTCGATCCAGAGCATCGCCACGATCTTCACCCTGTCGCTGACGCTGGGCCAAGTCGGCGCGGCTCTCTGGAACCATGTCGGGCGCGAGCCTTCCGGCTCGCCCTTCAATGCCCTCGTGCAGCTCGAATCGGAAAAGGGGAAGCCGCGCAACCCGCTCACCAATGCCGGGGCCATCGTCGTCTGCGACCAGCTGATCGGCCGCGACACGCCGGATCAGGCGGTGGACGAAATCCTCGATTTCCTTCGCGAGCGAAGCGGCGACCCGGCGATCGCCATGGACGAGAGGGTGGCGATGTCGGAATCGCGCGCGCTCCTCCCAAAAGCGGCCGGGGGAAGCCGCGCCAGGCTGAACCGCAGCCTCGCGCATTTCGTCGCCGCCTTCGGCAATCTCCAAAACGCGCCTGAGGATGTTCTCTCCGTCTACTTCCGCCAGTCGGCGATCTTGATGACCTGCCGCCAGCTCGCGCGTGCCGCCCTGTACCTCGCCTTTGACGGCACCGATCCAGTCAACCGGCAGGAGGTCTGCATTCCCTCGCGCAGCCGCCGGATCAACGCGCTGATGCTGACCGCCGGCCATTATGACAATTCGGGCGACTTCGCCTTTCGCATCGGGCTGCCGGGCAAGAGCGGCAGCGGCGGCGGCATTCTTGCAATCGTTCCCCGCATCGGCGCGGTCGCCGTCTGGTCTCCCGGCCTCAACGCGGCGCGGACCTCGCTCGCGGGTGCCGTCGCGCTCGAGAAGATGGTGGAACGGACCGGCTGGTCAATCTTCGCTAGTGCTTTCTGGTCAGGTGCATCGCGCACAAGCACGCCGCGAACATAGAGGTCGGGTCGGCGGTGTTGCGATCGTTCCCGATCATCCATTGCCTCGCTGCAGGGCGCGCAAGCGCGGCTGCGTAAAGATCATCCATCGCGCGCTGTATTCGCGGCAACGGCGCACTATCTCCCGTGCATAATTCCTCGGGTGGGAATAGACGGTGACCGACGCTGAAACGGCACTCCTGCTGGCCAGGGCGCAATTCGCCTTTACGGTCAGCTTCCACTTCATCTTCCCGGCCTTTTCGATCGGGCTGGCGAGCTACCTCGCCGTGCTCGAAGGCCTGTGGCTGAAGACGGGCAGAGACGTTTATCTCAACCTGTTCAAATATTGGCTGAAGATCTTTGCGATCGCGTTCGCGATGGGCGTCGTCTCCGGCATCGTCATGACCTATCAGTTCGGCACCAACTGGTCGGTCTTCTCCGACCGGGCCGGGCCGGTGATCGGACCGCTCATGGCCTATGAGGTGCTGACCGCCTTCTTCCTCGAGGCGGGCTTCCTCGGCGTGATGCTGTTCGGGCTGGAGCGGGTCGGCAAGAAGCTTCATTTCCTGGCCACCTGCATGGTCGCGGTGGGCACCGCCATCTCCGCCTTCTGGATCCTGTCGGTGAACAGCTGGATGCACACGCCGGTGGGCTGGGCGTTGAACGACAAGGGCCAGTTCATCCCCGCCGCGCCCTGGCTGGAGATCATCTTCAATCCCAGTTTTCCGTACCGGCTCGTCCACACCGTGATCGCCGCCTACCTCACGACTGCGCTGGTGGTGGGCGGGGTAGGGGCCTGGCACCTGCTCAAGGCGCGAAAGAGCGCCGCGCCGTCAGCGCCGGACAATGCTGGCTGTCCGCACCATGTTCTCGATGGCGATGTGGATGGCGGCGCTGGTCGCACCCGTGCAGATCGTCGTCGGCGACCTTCACGGTCTCAACACGCTCGAGCATCAGCCTGCCAAGGTGATGGCGATGGAGGGGCATTATGAGAGCCACCCTGAGGGTGCGCCGCTCGCCTTGTTCGGCATTCCCGACGACGACGAGGAGCGGCTGAAATATGCCGTCGAGATACCCAAGCTGTCCTCGCTCATCCTGAAGCATGATCCGAACGCGCCGCTCCAGGGCCTGAAAACGGTGCCCAAGGAGAATCGGCCGCCAGCCGAGATCATCTTCTGGTCGTTCAGGGTGATGGTGGGCCTCGGCATGCTGATGCTTCTGCTGGGCTTGTGGAGCCTTGCCGCGAGAGCGCGGAAGAAGCTCTACGATTGGACTTGGCTGCATCGCTTCGCGCTGGCGATGAGCCCGGCCAGCAGCGCGACATGGCGATGAACAGCGTCGCCCCCGTTTGGGACGGCAACGAGACCTGGCTGATCCTGGGCGGCAACGGTTTGATCGCGGCTTTCCCGGTTGCTTACGCGATCATCTTGCCCGCACTTTACGCGCCGCTGATCGCGATGCTTCTCGGCCTTATCTTCCGCGGGGTGGCGTTCGAGTTTCGCTGGCGCGATCCTGGGCATCGCCGATGGTGGGATGCCGGGTTCTTCCTCGGCTCATTGGTCGCGACGCTCGCGCAGGGCATCACGCTCGGCGCCCTCCTGCAGGGGATCACAATCGAAGGCCGTGCTTATGGCGGCGGGTGGTGGGATTGGCTGACGCCGTTCAGCCTCCTTGTCGGTTTCAGCCTTGTCCTCGGCTACGCGCTCCTTGGGGCTTGCTGGCTGATCTGGAAGACCGAAGGCCCCGTTCATGATCAGGGTCGTCGCGTCGCGGCTTATCTGCTGCCTGCGCTGCTGGTGGCGATCGGCGCGGTGAGCCTCGCCACGCCCTTCCTGGAGGGCAAGTATCACGAGCGCTGGTTCGACACGCCGGGCCTGTTCGTCACCATCCCGATGCCGCTCCTGGTCGCCGCCTTGTCCTATGGCGCATGGCGCGCGATCAGGCGCGGTGCCGATGCTGCACCTTTCTTCTGGGTGCTCGGCTTATTCGGGCTGTCGCTGCTCGGGCTTGGCATCTCGATCTGGCCGGACGTGATCCCCGGGCGGGTCTCCATCTGGGAAGCAGCCTCTCCGAGGGACAGCCAGATCTTCATGCTGGTCGGCTCCGCGGTGCTGATCCCGCTCATCCTCGTCTACACCGCCTGGTCCTATTGGGTATTTCGCGGCAAGGTGGGAGAGGAAGGGTACCATTGAGCGGCGAGGCTCCCCTGTGGAAGCGGCTGGGTTGGTTCGTCCTGCTCTGGGGTGCAGGCGTGGCGGCTGTCACCGCAGTCGCCTACGGCATCCGCTTCTGGATCAGCTAGGGCCTGATCGGTTGAGGCGGAAGCGCTATGCGCTTCCGCCGAAGGCGTGAATCAGGCCAGTCTCATGGTCTCTCTTCCCGTTCGCTCATCAGGCCGATGAGATTGCCCTCGCTGTCGCGGGCGATGGCCGAGCCAGATGTCCTTCCCGCCCACGGTCGCGATCCGCTTCGGCTGTTCCTCGAATCGCACCCCCTTAGCTGCCAGTTGGCGGAAAGCCGCCTCGGCATCCTCGACTATATAATAGAGAAGGGAATTGCCTCCCGTCTGCGGGCCTTCGGGACGGCTCAGCATCAGCCGCGTCTCGCCGCATTGAAAGAAGGAGAGTCCCGGCGGCGCGTCGAACAGATGGACGAGGCCGAGAATGTCCCGGTAGAAGCGCTTCGCCCGCTCAAGCTCCTTCACCGTGATTGCGATCTGCGCGATATACTCGGCTGCACTCCGGACATGCTTGACGCTCCTTTTTGTGCTAATACTTGCTTTCAAGAAACCGTTAGCATGGCTAACATGGGAGTAATGGCGGGTGGGTGAGGGTCAGACAGAACAAGTGGCGGCGCGGCTTCACTCGGCTTCGATCCGGCTGTTGAGGTTGCTTCGGCGGGAGGATGACAGCAGCGGCCTCAGCGCGCCGCGGCTGTCCGCGCTCGNAGGCTTCGTCGCGGTGATCGCCGGCTGGGTGACGACCGAGGTCGGCCGCCAGCCCTGGGTGATCTACAACCTGCTCCGACCGCCGATGCGGTATCGCCGATCGCGGCCCCCGGCGTCACCGGCTCGCTGATCGTCTTCGTGATCGTCTACTTCCTCGTCTTCGGCGCAGGCACGCTCTACATCCTGCGGCTGATGGAACACGCGCCGCATCCCGGCGAAACTGAGGAGGCGCGCGCGCCGATCCGGACGGCGGGGATCACGCCCTCGCCGTCCGTGCGCCGTCCGGGAGGCGTCGATCCAGATGCCGACGGACGAGGAGGCGCGCTGATGGACCTCACCATCGTCTGGGCGTTGATCCTCGCCTTCATCGTGGCCATGTATGTGGTGATGGACGGGTTCGATCTCGGCATCGGCATCCTCTTTCCGTTCTTCCGCGTCGGCAAGGAGCGCGACATGGCGATGAACGCCATCGCCCCGGTCTGGGACGGGAACGAGACCTGGCTGATCCTGGGCGGCAACGGCCTGATCGCGGCCTTCCCGGTTGCTTACGCGATCATCCTGCCCGCACTCTACGCGCCGCTGATCGCGATGCTGCTGGGCCTTATCTTCCGCGGCGTGGCGTTCGAGTTCCGCTGGCGCGATCCTGGCCACCGCCGATGGTGGGATGCCGGGTTCTTCTCGGCTCGCTGGTCGCCACCTTCGCGCAGGGCATCACGCTCGGCGCCCTCCTGCAGGGGATCACGATCGAGGGCGTGCTTATGCCGGCGGCTGGTGGGAATGGCTGACGCCGTTCAGCCTGCTTGTCGGTTTCAGCCTTGTCCTCGGCTACGCCTTGGGGCTTGCTGGCTGATCTGGAAGACCGAAGGGCCGGTTCATGAGGATGCGCGTCGCCATGCGCGCGTGCTGCTGCCTGCGCTGCTGGTCGCGCTCGGCCTCGTCAGCCTCGCCACGCCCTTTCTGGAAACCAAATATTATGAGCGCTGGTTCGACACGCCGGGGCTGTTCGTCACCATACCGATGCCGCTGCTGGTGGCCGGGGCGGCGTTATGGCCTCTGGCGCGCGCTGAAGCGCGGCCACGATGCCATGCCTTTCTCCTCGTGCTCGGCTTGTTCGGCCTGTCAATGGCGGGCTCGCCATGTCGATGTGGCCCGACATCATCCCCGGGCGGCTCTCCATCTGGCAGGCGGCGGCACCCTAGGGACAGCCAGGTCTTCATGCTGGTGGGCGCCGCATTGCTCATCCCGCTGATCCTCGCCTACACCGCCTGGTCCTATTGGGTGTTCCGCGGCAAGGTGGGCGAGGAAGGATGGTACCAGGCTCGTCCGGGGGACGAGCCGGCGGCGAGGCGCGCCCCTCTGGAAGCGCCTTGCCTGGTTCTTCACCTTGTGGGCCAGCAGGGGTGGCGACGGTGACGGCGGTCGCCTACGGCATCCGCTTCTGGATCAGCTAGGGCCTGTCGGTTGAGGTGGAAGCGCTGCGCGCTTCCGCCGAAGGCGTGAATCAGGCCCTTTTCAAGGTCTCTCTTTTCCCGTTCGCTCATCAGGCCGATGAGATTGCCTTCGCTGTCGCGGGCAATGGCGAGCCAGACGTCCTTGCCGCCCACGGTCGCGATCCGCTTCGGCTCCTCCTCGAACCGCACGCCCTCAGCTGACAGCCGGCGGAAAGCCGCCTCGGCATCCTCGACGCCATAATAGAGAATGGAGTTGCCGGCCGTCTGCGCGCCTTCGGGGCGGCTCAGCATCAGCCGCGTCTCGCCGCACTGGAAGAAGGACAGTCCCGGCGGCGCGTCGAACAAATGGATGAGGCCGAGAATATCCCGGTAGAAGCGCTTCGCCCGCTCAAGCTCCCCACCGTGACTGCGATCTGCGCGATATACTCGGCTGCACTCCGGACATGCTTTATGCTCCCCTTGTGCTAACACTTGCTTTCAGGACATCGTTAGCATGGCTAACAATGGGAGTAAAGACGGGTGGGTGAGGGTCCAACGGAACAAGTGGCGGCGCGGCTTCACTCGGCTTCGATCCGGCTCCTGCGGCTGCTTCGGCGGGAGGATGACAGCAGCGGCCTCAGCGCGCCGCGGCTGTCCGCGCTCTCGGTGCTGGTCTTCGCCGGGCCCCAGTCGCTGGCCGGGCTCGCCGCGGCAGAACAGGTGCGGCCGCCGACCATGTCGCGGATCGTGGACGGGCTGGTGGAGGCAGGTCTCGTCACCCGGGAGGCCAAGCCCGGCGATCGCCGCAGCGTTCGCATCGCCGCGACGGAGGAGGGGAGGCGCCTGCTGGAGGCCGGCCGCGAGCGCCGCGTCCGTGCGCTCACCTCGCGGCTCGCTCGATTGGCCGAAAGCGAACGGCGCGCGCTCACCAGGGGGGTCGAAATCCTGGAGCAGGTGGTTCGCTGATCAGCCGCGCAGTGTCGGCAACTGCATTTCCGCTGCCGTTTCGTTGACATTAATATAAGCTAGGGTTTGCGGGGCATTCCCCGCGCAAAGGATCGACATGCATCACCACCCGCTCGGCATCTCTTCGGCCGACATCGACCATATGGGCCACGTCAACAACAGCGTGTACCTGCGCTGGGTGCAGGAGGCGGTGATCGATTATTGGCAGAAGGTCGCCCCCGCGGAGGCGGTGGCGCGCCACCTCTGGGTCGCGCTCAAGCACGAAATCACCTATCGCCGGCCCGCCTTCCTCGACGACGAGGTGATCGCGACCGTCGTCGCGGAGGGCGTGCAGGGCGCCCGCGCCTTTTTCAGCACGATCATCAAGCGCGGCGAGGATGTGCTCGCCGAAGTGAAGAGCAGCTGGTGCTGTCTCGACGCGGCGAGCAAGCGGCCGGCGCGGCTCGCCAAGGATGTGGTTCAGCGCTTCCTGCCCGACTGATCCGACCGGTCCGAACGATCCGACCGGTCGGGCTCGATCCGCTCGATCTCGACTTCCGTGCGCCTGACGGTGTCGATCACTTGTTCCACATGTTCGTGCGCCCGGTTGGTGAGCACGATCTCCTCGCGCACGACGAGCTGCTTCTCGATCGCCAGCTCTTCGGCGGTCTCGATGAATTCGTAGAACCGGTCCTCGATCGATAGCGAGCCCGGGCTTGCGGCAGGCGGCTCTTGCCCGCTTGCCGGGGGCTCGATCGCACGCGTCGCCGCATCGAGCTCACCGGACGAGACTTCGGCAGTCAGCAAATAGGCATCCGGCCTGCTGAGCCGGCCCGGGGCCAGATGCTCGGTAAGCTGATCGAACAGGCCGCCGCCAGAGGCCTCGTGACCCTGCTCGGCCAGATCGATCCCGGCGGGATCGACTCCGCCCGCGATCAGCCGCGCTCGCGCAGCCTCTGCTTCATCGCGGGTCGCGAACGTGGCCGTGATACTGGGTGTCATCAAAACTCCGATCGCACCGCGGGCATCAACCGCCGCCTCGTCTCCAGGGTTCCGACGCGGCCCTGCTGCAGCCGGCCGTCAGCTCCCATTCAGGTGGGGACCGGTAAATGGCTCGAAGAGCCAATTCTCGGCCACATGAAAAGCTCGGCCACATGAAAAGAAAGCCCCCAAGATGCGCCGCCTCGTCTCTCTGCTGATCGGATCCGTCCTCTTCGCCGCCGCTCCCGCCGGAGCCGCACCGCGCCTCGACCCGGAGCAAAGGCTGGCGCGCGCGATCGATGGGCGGGTCGCCGGCGAGCCGGTCCGCTGCCTCAACCTGCGCACTATCCGCTCCAGCCGGATCATCGACAGGACCGCGATCATCTACGATGCGGGCGGCACTCTCTACGTCAACCGCCCCCGCGCGGGAGGCGAGTCGCTCGATCAGTGGGACGTGATGGTGACGCGGCCGTTCGGATCGCAGCTTTGCAGCATCGA
>JAUJOJ010000009.1:38472-88954 GCA_030447665.1 Allosphingosinicella sp.
ATTTGAAATGAGCCTCCGCAACGTGGCGATCATCGCCCACGTCGATCATGGCAAGACGACTCTCGTCGATCAGCTGTTCCGCCAGTCCGGCACCTTCCGCGACAATCAGCGCGTCGAAGAGCGGGCGATGGATTCGAACGACCTCGAAAAAGAGCGCGGCATCACCATCCTCGCCAAGTGCACCTCGGTCGAATGGGAGCATGGCGGCGAGACGACGCACATCAACATCGTCGACACGCCCGGCCACGCCGATTTCGGTGCGGAGGTGGAGCGTATCCTGTCGATGGTGGACGGCGTCATCCTCCTCGTCGACGCTGCCGAAGGCCCGATGCCGCAGACCAAGTTCGTGACCGGCAAGGCGCTCGGCCTCGGGCTTCGGCCGATCGTCGTCGTCAACAAGATCGACCGCCCGGACGCGCGCCCCGCCGAAGTGCTCGACGAATGTTTCGAGCTGTTCCTCAGCCTCGACGCCAATGACGAGCAGCTGGATTTCCCGGTCCTCTACGCCTCGGGCCGTAACGGCTATGCGGGCGAGACGGACGATGTCCGCTCCGGCGACCTGACGCCGCTGTTCGAGAAGATCGTCGATCATGTCCCGGCGCCGGGGCTCGACCCCGACGGGCCGTTCAAGATGCTGACGACCCTGCTCGACCGCGACAATTTCCTGGGCCGGATCCTCACCGGCCGGATCGAGAGCGGCCGCCTCAACGTCAACACGGCGATCAGGGCGATCGATGTCCATGGCAAGGTGGTCGAGGAAGGCCGCGCGACCAAGGTGTTCGCCTTCCGTGGGCTCGAGCGGGTGCCGGTGGAAACCGCGCAGGCAGGGGACATCGTCGCCATTGCGGGCCTCACCAAGGCGACCGTCTCCAACACTATCGCCGAGCCGGCCGTGAGCGAGCCGCTCAACGCCCGCCCGATCGATCCGCCGACGCTGGCGATGAGCTTCGCCGTCAACGACAGCCCCTATGCCGGCCGCGACGGCGACAAGGTGCAGAGCCGCGTCATCCGCGACCGGCTGGAGCGCGAGGCCGAGTCCAACGTTGCGATCCGCCTGACCGAGAGCCAGGAGCGGGACGCGTTCGAGGTCGCCGGGCGCGGCGAGCTCCAGCTCGGCGTGCTGATCGAGACGATGCGCCGCGAAGGGTTCGAGCTGTCGATCAGCCGCCCGCGCGTCCTGTTCCAGGACGGCCCGAACGGGCGCGAGGAGCCCTACGAAACGGTCGTCATCGATGTCGACGACGAGCATAGCGGCACGGTCGTCGAGAAGATGGCGATCCGCAAGGGCGAGCTGACCGACATGCGGCCGTCCGGCGGCGGCAAGACGCGGCTGACCTTCTCGGCGCCGTCACGGGGCCTCATCGGCTATCATGGCGAGTTCCTGTCCGACACGCGCGGGACCGGCATCATGAACCGGCTGTTCGAGAAGTACGGGCCGTACAAAGGGCCGATCAGCGGCCGCCAGAACGGCGTGCTCATTTCGATGGAGCAGGGGGAGGCCGTCGCCTATGCGCTGAACGCGCTGGAGGAGCGGGGCGTGCTGTTCATTTCGCCCGGCGACAAGCTCTATGAAGGCATGGTGATCGGCGAGAATGCCAAGCCGCAGGACCTCGAGGTCAATCCCCTGAAGTCCAAGCAGCTCACCAACTTCCGCGCGTCCGGCCCCAAGGACGAGAGCATCCGCCTGACGCCGCCGCGCCGCATGACATTGGAGCAGGCGATCGCCTATATCCAGGATGACGAGCTGGTCGAAGTCACCCCCAAGGTGATCCGCATCCGCAAGCGCCACCTCGACCCGCACGAGCGCAAGCGCGCATCGCGCAAGGGTGAAGCGGCCTAAGCCGGTTCTCCCGCCGCCGAGCGCAGCGCCGCCGGCGCCCGAGCGCCGCCGAAGCAGCGCGCAGAGACGGTGAAGGCCGGCCGGCGGGTCGCCCCGGCGAACCCGACCGACGTTACGGGATTCACTCCCGTGACGGCCCCCTGCCAAACGCCGAGGCCGTCCCTTCGTCACTCCGGACTTGATCCGGAGTCCCCCTTCTTGGTTCGCGCGAAGGCGCGAAGAAGATGGATGCCGGATCAAGCCCGGCATGACGTGCGAGCGGCGACCGCAAGCCCCAGGGCGGAATTGCAACGGGCCTAAAGTTGCCTTCTTGCCATCACGAGATTATCCTGATGGCATGCCGGCACCGCGGCTCTCCGTCCGCAGCAAGAAGGTCCGCGATCTCGCGCACGAGCTTTCCCGCCGCGAGCGCCGGCCGATCCACGCGATCGTCGAGGATGCGCTGATGGATTATGCCCGCAAGCATCCGAGCGAGAGCGCGGCAGCTTTCCTGCGGCGCATGCGGAAGATCGGCGCCGCCGCCGACGAGGCGATCGGCGAAGTGGAAGAAGCGGTCGAGGCGCACCGCCGCCCGCACCGGGGCATCGACCTTTGATCCTGCTGGACACGAACGTCGTGTCCGAGCTGATGAAGAGCGCCGCCGACCCGCCGTCGAGCGCTGGTATCTGCTGAACGAAGAAGAGACCGCCCTTCCTGCCGCCGCGCTGGTGGAGCTGGCCTTCGGCATTGCCCGGCTCTCGACCGGCGCGAAGCGGCGGAACCTGCAATCGCGGCTCCTCAGGGCGCCTTTAGCCGGGGCCTTGCGCCATCTTCAGCACCGCCGCCCATTCCTCCTCGCGCACCGGCGAGACCGAAAGGCGGGATTGGCGGATCAGCTCCATCGTGCCGAGGCGCGGCTCGGCCTTGATGGCCTTGAGCGTGACGGGGCCGATCGCCCGCACCGGCTCGACCGGCACCTTCACCCAGGCGCCGTCCGCGCCGTCCGGCGCCGCATCGCCGGCGACGCGCATGATCCCGACCACCGCTCGCTCGTCGCCGCTATGGTAGAAAAAGGCCTCGTCACCCGGCTTCATGCCCTTGAGGTGCAGGCGCGCCGCGGGGTTGCGGACGCCGTCCCAGTCCGTCCTGCCGTCGCGGACGAGATCGTCCCAGCTAAAGGTGCCGGGCTCGGATTTCATCAGCCAGTGAGCCATGCCCTCTTCCGTAGATTTTTTCGCGCGCACAGGCCAGAGAGAGCGGATGCGGCGCGCCTCACTGCTCCTGACCCTGCTTGCCCCAAGCCTTGCCCTTGCTCTTGCCGGTTGCGGCGAGGCGGTGAAGGACGATCATTTCGCCAAGGAGCTGAAGACGGAGAGGGCCGATCCCGATCCCGCCAATCCGGGGATGGTGCCGGTCCGCATCGGCGAGCTCGGCGCCAATTTCAACGCCTGCAACGCGGCCGGCACGTCGCGGCACCTCGATCCCGCGGCGGGCGAACGGCTCCAGGTTCGCGCGGCACCGTTCGATGTCGCGGCCGAAACGGGCGCGATCCCAGCAGGCGCGCGCTTCTTCATCTGCAGCCGCTCGCACGATCAGCGCTGGCTCGGCGTCGTCTATGAGGGGGCAGGGACGCTCGCCCCGATTTGCGGCGTGTCGCGCCCATTGACCGCCAAGCGCAATTATGAGGGTCCGTGCCTGTCCGGCTGGGTCTCCGCAGCCTTCGTAAAGCAGATCGCCGGCTGACGATTCGGCCGCTCCGCGCTGCGGCCTATTAAGGAAAATGGTAAAAGTTCCCGGCGTTTACCAATTTTTTCTCAGAGTATCGCCGCAGCCACACAGCTCGTCCCGTTGATCGAGTGCCGCTGTTGCCTGTGGCCGCCCGATCCGTCATCCCACACTCAGTTTCTGACTGAAGAGCGGGGGCCGCGACGCACCGGGGGGTGCTGAGGCGGCATGCAAGTCGGGGGGCGATCGGGTGCGGTTCTCGCGCCAAGGCCATTTCCTCATGGCGTTCGAGGGCACAGGTGGTCAGGCCGACGCCACGATCAACATCTTCTGGCTCGCGCTCGCGACCATCATCGTCGGCAGCGGCTTCCTGAAAGCGAACATCTCGGTGATCGTCGGCCAGCTTTACCCGCGGACCGACGTCCGGCGGGACGGCGCCTATACGATCTTCTACGTCGGCATCAACGTCGGCGCGGCCATCGGCACCATCCTCGCCGGCTGGCTCGGCCAGACCTACGGCTGGGCCTATGGCTTCGGCGCGGCGGGGATCGGCATGCTGCTGGGCCTCGTCGTCTTCGTCTGGGGCAAGCCGCTGCTTCTCGGCCGGGGTGAGGCGCCTCGGCCGCTCGCCAAGCGGACCGAATGGTCGCTTTACGGCATTGGCCTGGCATCCATCGTGGTGATGTGGCTTCTGATTCAATATGTCGGCGTGATCCAGAACCTGCTGATCGTCTCCGGCATCGCGTTGCTCGGCTACGTGCTCTACGAATCGTTCAAGCTCGAGCCGCACGCCCGCGACCGTATGTTCGCGATCCTGTTCCTCATCGCTCTCAACCCGGTCTTCTGGGGCCTGTTCGAGCAGGCGGGCGGATCGCTGAACCTTTACACGGATCGGTTCGTCGACCGGCAGGGCGTGCCGGCATCGCTATTCCAGTCGATCAACCCGATCTACATCGTCCTCCTGGGTCCGGTGTTCGCATGGCTGTGGGTCGCTCTTGGCAAACGCGGGCTTGAACCGTCGGCTCCGGCCAAATTCGGCCTTGCGCTGTTGCAGGTGGGCCTTTCCTTCCTTGTCTTCGTCTGGGGCGCTCAGTCGGTCGGGCTGGCCTACGCCACTCCGGTTCTGTTCGTGTTTCTCATCTACCTTCTTCAGACGACCGGCGAGCTTTGCCTTTCTCCCGTGGGGCTCTCGGCGATGAACCGGCTGGCGCCCAGCTTCCTGGCAAGCCTCATCATGGGCGCCTGGTTCTACATGACCGCGGTCGGCAACTTCGTTGCGGGCAAGATCGGCGAGGCGACCGGCGGCCATGATGGAGAAATGACCAAGGAAGGGACGCTCGACGTGTACAGCACCATCGGCTGGGTGACGGTTGCGATCGCCATCGCCGTGATAGCGGTGTCGCCGCTAGTAAGGCGCCTTATGCATCTCGATACCTTGGAGAACGACGAGGAACTGGCCGGCTACAAGGAGGTTGGCGAGAGCGAGGCCGCCGGCATGTTCCCGCAGCGTGAAACAAAGCCCGAAACCAAGCCCCTCTAGACCCCGAGGAACCGAACATCCGATGCGAATGACCGCCCTGGCGAGCGTGCTTGCGATCGCCCTCCTGCCCGCCTGCGCCGCCAATCGGGAAGGGACCAAGACGGCCTCTTCGACCCGCGAGGCCCCGCAACGTTATTCCCGCGATCCGTTCCCCTCCACCTACAGGGCCTATGGCGGCGCGCCGACCTTGGTGCAGAACGTCACCATCTATGACGGGGAGGGCGGTCGCATTGAGAACGGAGCGGTGCTGTTCGCCGAGGGCAAGATCGTGGAGCTCGGCCAGAGCGTGACTGCCCCTGAGGGCGCGACGGTGATCGATGGACGCGGCAAGTGGGTGACGCCCGGCATCATCGACATTCACAGCCACCTTGGCGATTATCCATCGCCGGCCGTCGAGGCGCATTCGGACGGCAACGAAGTCACCGGCCCGGTGCGGCCCGAGGTGTGGGCCGAGCATAGCGTCTGGCCGCAGGATCCGGGCTTCACCCGCGCGCTCGCCAATGGCGGCGTCACCAGCCTCCATGTCCTGCCCGGCTCGGCCAACCTGTTCGGCGGGCGCGGCGTGACGCTGAAGAACGTGCCTGGCCGCACGATGCAGCAGATGAAGTTTCCGGGAGCGCCCTACACGCTCAAGATGGCGTGCGGTGAGAATCCGAAGCGCGTCTATGGCGCCCGCAACCAGATGCCGGCAAGCCGCATGGCGAACGTCGCGCTGATGCGCCAGACCTGGGCAAGGGCCCAGGACTATCGTCGCAAGTGGGACAAATATGAGCGGGACGGCGGCGAGATGCCGCCGCGCGATCTTGCCATGGACACGCTGCGCGGCGTGCTCGCCGGCGAGATCCTCGTCCAGAACCACTGCTACCGCGCCGACGAAATGGCCAACATCCTCGATATGTCCAAGGAGTTCGGCTACAAGGTCGCGGCCTTTCACCATGGGGCGGAAGCCTACAAGATCGCGGACCTGCTGCGCGAAAACGGGGTGTGCGGCGCGCTCTGGGCCGATTGGTGGGGCTTCAAGATGGAAGCCTATGACGGGATCAACGAGAATATCCCGCTCGTCCACAATGCCGGCGCCTGCGCGATCGTCCACTCGGACGATCCGAACGGCATCCAGCGCCTGAACCAGGAAGCCTCAAAGGCGCTCACTTATGGGCGCCGCGCCGGACTCAACATCACGGACGAGGTGGCCTGGACCTGGCTCAGCTACAATCCCGCCAAGGCGCTCGGCATCGGCGACCGCACCGGCAGCCTTCGCCCCGGCAAGATGGCGGACCTGGTGCTCTGGAACGGCAATCCGCTGAGCGTCTACACGCGCCCGCAGATGGTGTGGATCGACGGTGCTCTCATGTACGATGCCAACGATCCGCGACGGCGGCCGGTGACCGATTTCGAGCTTGGGCAACCCGGCGAAGGGGACGTGAAATGAGGAAGATCATGTCCATGGGCGCCGGAGCGCTTCTCCTAACCCTGATGGCGAGCGCCGCTCCTGCGCAGACGCCCGGTCAAACGGTGGCGATCACCGGCGGAACGGTGGCACTGGGCGACGGCTCCGATCCGATCGAAGGCGGCACCGTCGTCATCCGCAACGGGCGCATCGTCGCGGCCGGGAGGGGCGTTGCCGTTCCGGCGGGAGCCCAGACGGTGGACGCCACCGGCAAGTGGGTGACGCCGGGCATCATCGCCGGCTTCTCGCGCGTCGGCCTTGCCGAGGTCGACGCGGTCGATGCCTCGAACGACGTTCGGGCGAGCAATTCGCCCTTCAGCGCCGCCATCGATGTCGCGCCCGCGATCAACCCCCGCGCCGCCGCGGTTTCGATCAGCCGGGCGAGCGGCGTCACCCGGGCCGTGGTCGCTCCCGCGACAGCGCGCAGCATCTTTGCCGGCCAGGGCGCGGTCATCGACCTTGGCGCCGACATGCAGCCGATCACCTGGGCGCGGGCCTTTCAGTTCGTCGAGTTCGGCGAGACCGGCGCCAGCGAAGCCGGCGGCAGCCGTGCGGCGACCTTCGCCCTGTTCCGCAACGCGCTTCGCGAGGCCCGGGACGTCGGCCGCCGGCAAGGGATTTCGGGCGGAACCGATAGCCAGCGCCTGCCGCGGGCTTCCGACCAGCGCGAATTTCCGCTGGAGGAGGTGCCGGATCCGAACAGCCCGCTGCTCGGATCGGATGTGAACAGGCCGCAGGACGTGCTCCTTACCCGCTTCGACGCGGCGGCTCTGGTGCCGGTGCTCACCGGGCGGCAGCTGCTCCTCGTTCATGTCGAGCGGGCGAGCGATATCCTCCAGGTGCTGGGGCTGAGGCGCGAATTTCCCAACCTGCGCCTGGTGCTGGTCGGAGCGACCGAGGGATGGACGGTGGCGGAGCAGATCCGGGCGTCCGGCGTGCCGGTGATCGCCAACGCGCTCGTCGATCTGCCCGCATCCTTCGAACAGCTGGCGGCGACGCAGTCCAATTTCGGGCGTATGCGAGCCGCCGGGATCAACGTGGCGATGGGCACGATCAACGAAGATGAAACGCGGATGGTGCGGGTGACGCGCCAGAATGCGGGGAATCTGGTCGCCCTGACGAAGGTGCCCGGCGCCTCCGGCCTCAGCTGGGGTGAGGCGCTGGCCGCCATCACATCGCGCCCAGCCGAGGTGCTCGGGCTCGGCGGGGAGCTCGGATCGCTTCGCGCCGGCCGCCGTGCCGACGTGGTGGTTTGGGACGGCGACCCGCTCGACACCACGTCGATCCCCCAGCTGGTGCTGATCGACGGCGTCCAGCAGCCGCTCGACACCCGCCAGACGAAGCTCCGCGACCGCTATTTAAGGCCCGGCGAGCAGGGAATGCCGAAGGCGTACGAACGGTGATCTCGCTCGCCAGCCTTGCGCTGGCGACGATCGCCTTTGTCGGCTCGCATCTGGCGATGTCGCATCCACTTCGGCTGCGACTCGTCCAGAATTTGGGCGACCGCTATTTCCTGATCGTCTACTCGGCCGTGTCCTTCGTTACCCTGGGATGGATGATCCTGGCTTACCGGGCTGTCAAAAGCTCGCTGCCGCTATGGATCGCGCCCGACTGGTGGTGGCCGATCGCATCGGCGATCATGCTGTTGGCGAGCATTCTTCTCGTCGGATCGTTCGTGCGGAACCCCGCCTTCCCACATCCTGGCGCCGAGAGGCAGGCGGTTCGGCCTGCGACTGGAGTGTTTGCGATCACCCGCCACCCGATGAATTGGAGCATCATCCTGTGGGCGCTGGTCCACATCTCCGTATGGGGAAGCCCGCGCAACCTGATCGTCGCATTTGGCATGCTGATCCTCGCCTTCGCCGGCTCCATCGGTCAGGACCGCAAGAAGCTGTCGGTGATGGGCGAAAGCTGGCGCGGCTGGATGCAGCGCACCTCGTTCGTGCCGTTCGGCGCACTCATCAGAAGGAAGGTGCCCATGCGATCCACCGCGCCGGGCTGGATGCCGCTCGCCGGGGGCTTCGCCTTTTGGCTGGGCGTCACCTGGTGGCACGCTCCCTCGGCGTCGCTGGCGGCTTTGCTGCCCGGCTAAGGGCCTTTGATTTCCGAGGAATCGATCGCGTCCAGCACGGCTTCCGGCGCGACGTTTCGCTTCAGTTCCTCGATCTCCGCCGCGGGCTCGTGGAGCACTCCGAAACGGTCTGCGATCGCGGCCACCATCGCAACCACCTTAGTGATTTCATGCTCCGCCAACAGGCTGATCTGGAGATCGAGCTCGGCGCGCTTTTCGGCAAGAGCGGCCATGCGGTTCTGGGTAATAAGCACGAACGTCGAAAGGAAGATGGCCTCGACGGAGGCGACCATCGCCAGCACAACGAAGGATTCGTCCCATTGGGACACGCCGGGGACCCAGCCGAGATTCGCGACGATCCAGAAGCCGAACAGGGCGAGGTGGAGGAGAACGAATGTTAAGCTGCCGGTGAAGCGGGTGATCGCATCGGCGATTCTGTCCTGGATGGAAGCGGACGCGCTCTCGGCCTTTCGCCGCTCCTGCAACGCCTCGATGTTGCGTGTGAGCGTGGTGTTGAGGCTTTCCGGTTCCGGCGGGGGACAGTGGGACCGAGCCGCCTGGTGATTTTTCCGAAACGCCGATGATCCTTCTCCGCTTGCCGTCGCCGATCAACAAGCGCGGGCTCCAGCGGTTCCTCAGGCGGCGGTTCCTTAGGCGAGGTCTTGCTGGAGGTCTTGCTGGAGATCTTCCTCGGAGATCGCCTCCTCGGCAACGAACCCGCTGCGGCGCGCGGCGGTCGCGGTGACGGCGACGTCCATGGTGACGTTGCCGACGGTGCGGAACAAATCGGGGATCGTCTCGACCGCGATCAGCAAGGCGAGCGGCTCGATCGGCACGCCCATCACCAGCGCGACCGGAGCGATATTGAGGACGAAGCTGACCTGGCCGGGCAGGCTGATGGCACTGAAGGTGGTGATCGCCGCCACCACCACACCCATGAAGATCAGGGTGGGGCTGAGGCTCATCCCGAACCAGTGGGCGATGTAGAGCGCAGCGGCGAGGTTCATGCCCGGCCCCGTCGCCCGGAACAGGGCGACCGCGAGCGGCAGAGTGACGCCCGACGCGGCTACCGGAACGCCGAGGCGCTCCGACGAGCGCAGCATCTGCGGCAGGGTCGCGAGCGAGGACTGGGTGCTGAAGCCCACTGCCTGGGCGGGCGCAACCGCGCGCGCGAAGCGGCCAAGCGGGAGGCCGGCGCCGAAAACCGCCAGCGGGTAGGCAAGCGCGAGGATCACGATGCCGACCGAGGAGACGATTGCAATATAGTGAAGCAGCGCCCCGAACGCGCTTCCGCCCGCGCGTGCGCCGACCACAAAGGCGAGGGCGAAGACGCCGATCGGGCCGAGCCAAAGGACCCAGTTCACGATCACGATCATGGTCTCGGCCGTGGCGCGGAAGAAGGAGATCAACCGCTCGCGCCCCTCTGCCGCGATACGGGTCAGCGCGAAGGCGAATATCGTGGCGAAAACCACCAGCGGCAGGATCGAATCCGATGCCGCCGCCGCCACCGGATTGGTGGGAATGATGGAGCGCATGAAATCGGCGAAGGTCGGCACCGTCTCCACCGGGCCGGCGGTGGCGAGCGCCGACCGCAGGGCTTCGGCCGAGGCGGCGGGAACCGGAAAGAGCTGAAGAAGCAGCGGCACGAGAAAGGCCGCGAGGATCGCTGAGAACCAGAGCAGGACCACCATCAGCGCGAAGGAGCGTCCGGCGATGCGGCTCGCCCGCGCTGCTTCCGCCCCTTCGGCGATGCCGACGACGAGCAGCGAGACCACGAGCGGGACGATCGTCATCTGGAGCGCGTTGAGCCAAAGGCGGCCGATCGGCTCGGCAATGTCCGCCGCGCTTTCCACCCAGGCTCCGCCGCTTGCCGCGCTGAGCCCGCCCAGGGCCAGCCCCGCCAGCAAGGCAAGGAGGATGCGGGCCGGCTGCGAGAAGATGGCTTTTCCCTTCAAATCCTTCGCCTTTCGATCAGCTTGCGCTAAACGCTTCCTCTTCAGGGCCGGCCGCCGGGACGGCAAGCGTTATTTGGGAACGAAAAGGCAATGTCGCGCAAGTTCTTTGGAACCGATGGGATCAGGGGCGCACCAACGAAGCGCCGATGACGGCCGAGATGGCGCAGCGGGTCGGCCAGGCGGCAGGGGCGCATTTCGTCCGCGGCGATCATCGCCATCGGGTGGTGATCGGCAAGGACACCCGGCTTTCCGGCTACATGATGGAATCGGCTTTGATCTCCGGCTTCACCAGCGTGGGCATGGACGTGGTGATGGTGGGCCCGGTGCCGACGCCCGCAGTGGCGATGCTGACCCGCTCGATGCGCGCGGACCTCGGGGTGATGATCTCCGCCAGTCATAACCCCTATTTCGACAACGGCATCAAGCTGTTCGGCCCAGACGGCTACAAGCTTTCGGACGAAACCGAGACGCAGATCGAGGCGATGCTTCAGGACCAGCCGAGGCTCGCGCCTTCGGCCGAGATCGGCCGGGCGCGCAAGATCGAAGATGCCCGGGGCCGCTATATCCACTTCGCCAAGTCCACCTTCCTGAAAGCCTGCGCTTGGACGGGCTGAAGATCGTCGTCGATTGCGCGAACGGCGCCGCCTACCAGGTCGCGCCCTCGGCGCTCTGGGAGCTTGGAGCCGACGTGGTCGCGATCGGCGTCTCTCCGAACGGCTTCAACATCAACGATGGCTGCGGCTCCACGTCGCCGGCCTTGCTGCAGGCACGGGTCGTGGAGGAGGGGGCGCATATCGGGATCGCGCTGGACGGCGATGCCGACCGGGTGATCATCGTCGATGAGCAGGGCCGGATCATCGACGGCGACCAGCTGATGGCGCTGATCGGCATCTCCTGGGCCGATCGCGGCATTCTGAAGGGCGACGGCATCGTCGCCACCATCATGTCGAACCTTGGCCTGGAGCGCTTCCTCGCCAGCCGCGACCTTCGCCTGATCCGCACCAAGGTCGGCGACCGCTATGTGCTCGAGACGATGCGTGAACAGGGCTACAATATCGGCGGCGAACAATCGGGCCACCTGATCCTGTCGGACCATTCGACGACGGGCGACGGCCTCGTGGCCGCGCTCCAAGTGCTCGCCAGTTTGGTCAGATCGGGCAAATCCGCGAGCGAACTCCTTCACCTGTTCGATCCGCTGCCGCAGCTTCTCAAGAATGTTCGCTTCGCCGGCGGCCAGCCGCTCGAGACCAATCCGGTCAAGGAAGCGATCGCCGACGCCGAGGCGCGCCTGTCCGGCACGGGTCGGCTGGTGATCCGCAAATCCGGCACCGAGCCCTTGATCCGGGTGATGGCGGAGGGCGAGGACGAGCAGCTCGTCGCCGAAGTCGTCGACCAGATCTGCGAGGCGGTGAAAGCAGCCGCGTGAAGCCGCCGCGTATCCTGATCATCGCCGGCTCCGATTCGGGCGGCGGGGCGGGCATCCAGGCCGACATCAAGACGGTGACGATGCTGGGCGCTTCGCCATGACGGCGATCACCGCGATCACGGCGCAGAACACCCTCGGCGTTACCGATGTCCTGCATATCGCAACCGAAATGGTGCTGGCGCAAATGGATGCGGTGATCGGCGATCTCGGCGTCGATGCGGTGAAGATCGGGATGATCGGATCGGCCGAAACCGCCAGGGCGGTGGCCGCGCGGCTAGCGGGGCTCGACGTGCCGATCGTCTTCGACCCGGTGATGGTCGCGACCAGCGGATCGGTGCTCGCGGAGCCGCACACGGTCGCCGCTTTCGAACGGCTGATGGCCGTTGCCTCGTTGGTCACGCCCAATGCGCCCGAATTGCAGGTTCTGAGCGGGCAGCCGGTCTCGAGCGCCGAGGATGTCGAGCAGGCTGCGCTGAGCCTTTCCGCCCGCGCCGGTACTGCGCTGCTCGCCAAGGGCGGCGACCTTGCGGGGGCTACCGTCATCGACCTGCTCGTGCAGGATGGGAAGGTAACGCGGTGGGAAGACAGCCGGATCGAGACGAGGCATAGCCACGGCACCGGCTGCACGCTGGCAAGCGCCATCGCCGTCGCGCTTGGCCGGGCCGTCCCGCTGGACGAAGCGGTCGCGCAGGCACGCCGCTTCGTCCGCGCTGCCCTTACGGCAGCACCCGGCTTCGGCACCGGTCACGGCCCGATGAACCACATGCTCGGCGCTGTGCCTTACGAACTCGCCCTCACGCGCTCCTAACCGCTCGAAGAAATTCTGTCCCGATTCCAACTTTCGCTGGAACGGTGGGGATGTGGTTAATAAGCTCTCCGCATGGCCCGTCCCTGCTTCAAGATCGAGAAAGACTTCCCCGAGCCGCTGGCGGGGGTGGACGAAGCCGGCTGCGCGCCCTTGGCGGGGCCGGTGGTGGCGGCGGCGGTGGTGCTCGACCGCACCAAATTCCCGCGCGGGATCGACGATTCGAAGGTTGTTCCGGTGAAGGAGCGGGAGGCGATCTGCGCGCGGCTCTACAAGGTCGCGAAGGTCGGCGTCGGCATCGCATCGGTTGAGGAGATCGACCGGCTCAACATCTATTGGGCGCGGATGCTGGCGATGACCCGCGCGGTCGAGGCGCTCGGCTTCGATCCAGCCTGGGTGCTCGTGGACGGCAATCGCTGCCCGCGCTGGGAGCGGCCGTCCAAGGCGATCGTCGCCGGCGATGCCAAGTGCCGCTCGATCGCCGCGGCCTCGATCGTGGCGAAAGTCACGCGCGACCGAATCATGGCGGAGCATGCCCGCGAGCATCCCGGATACGGCTGGGAAACCAACAAAGGCTACGGCACGCCGGAGCATTATGGCGCCCTGGATCGGCTCGGTTTGACGCCGCTCCACCGCCGCAGCTTCGCCCCGGTCCGCGCGATTCACGAGGCCTCGCAACCGCCCCTCCAAGGCTCGTTCGAAATGGCTGCTTCGACAGGCCTGGAGCAGATGCTGGAGCTTTGAGTCTTTTCCGCCACACCACTTCAGATGGAGTCTTAACTTTGGCTCCAGCTACAACATATGGTGGGGACTCTGTTCGTTCCCCTACTATATTAACCAAACTTAACATTCCGTTAGAACTCTTCTCCTTGACCGCGCCGGCCCGCTGACTCACCTTGCACGCGGGAATTGGGGGGCGATGCTGATGAGCGTGATGGGGCGGGTGGAGACGAGTGCGCGACGCACGAAAAGTCTTCCGAATCGGGAGCCGCGGCATGACCTGCCTGTCGGCCAGATCATCCAGAAGGATTGCATCGCCGCGATGGCCGCGCTGCCCGATTGCAGCGTCGACATGGTCTTTGCCGATCCGCCCTATAATCTTCAGCTTGGGGGCGAGCTGTTCCGGCCCGAGGGCGGCCGGGTCGATGCGGTCGACGACGATTGGGACAAGTTCGACACGTTCGAGCAATATGACCAATTCACCCGCGCCTGGCTGAAGGAAGCGCGCCGCATCCTCAAGCCGAACGGCACGCTCTGGGTGATCGGCAGCTATCACAACATCTTCCGCGTCGGCGCAGCGCTGCAGGACGCCGGCTACTGGATTTTGAACGACATCGTCTGGCGCAAGTCGAACCCGATGCCGAACTTCCGCGGGACGCGCTTCACCAACGCCCACGAGACCCTGATCTGGGCGTCGAAGAGCGAGGACAGCCGCTACAATTTCAACTACCGGGCGATGAAGGCGCTGAATGACGAGCTCCAGATGCGCTCGGACTGGGTGATCCCGATCTGCTCGGGCGGCGAACGGGTCAAGACGGAGGGCGTCAAGGCGCACCCGACGCAGAAGCCGGAAGCTTTGCTCTATCGCGTGCTGCTCGCCTGCACCAATCCGGGCGACGTCGTGCTCGATCCGTTCTTCGGCACCGGCACGACGGGTGCGGTGGCCCGGCGGCTGGGGCGGCAATGGATCGGTATCGAGCGCGAGGCCAAATATGTGAGCGTGGCGCGCGAGCGCATCGACGCCACGCTCGCGCTTGACGAGAGCGCGATGCGGACGATGGCGTCCAAGAAGTCGCAGCCCAAGGTTCCTTTCGGCGCCCTCATCGAAACCGGCATGATCGAGCCCGGCGCGGTGCTGACCGATGCCAAGCGCCGCTGGCAGGCAAGGGTGGGGGCGGATGCGTCGGTGGAGCTTGCCGGAAAGCTGGGCTCGATCCATCAGATCGGCGCCGCGGCGCAGGGCGCTCCTTCGTGCAACGGCTGGACCTTCTGGCACGTCGAGCAGGCGGGCGCGCTGGTGGCGCTCGACGATCTCAGGCAGAAATACATCCTCACGCTCGGCTGAGGCGCCTCAGCGTCTCCGGGCGAGCTTCGCCTTCGTCAGCGCGGCGGCAGCATGGCCGAGCTCGACGGCCCGAGGCCAAGCGCGCTGAGCCAGATCCTGGGGGAGGAAGCCATTGCCGCGGCCGTGGTGCCGTGCGGCCCCTCCGCCATGCGGAGCGTCGCCGTCCGCGAAGCGGCGGACCGGGTGCCCATCCTCGCTTTCGTCGAGGATGATCAGGGGTTCGTTCATCGGCTTTTCTCCTGTTCCACAGCAAGAAAGCGGCTTATGCAACCTCAACCAAAGTTGAGGTCAAGCGATGAATCGTGCTGAAGGGAATTTTGCTGCCGCGCTGTCGGTCGGCGAGGTGGCGGCACGCAGCGGCGTTGCCGTCTCGACGGTGCATTTCTACGAAAAAAGGGGGTTGATCGCCGGCTGGCGCTCGGGCGGAAACCAGCGCCGCTATCGCCGCGCCGTGCTGCGGCGCATCGCGATCATCAAGGTCGCCCAGCAACTCGGCATTCCGCTCGCCGAAATCCGCGATCGGCTGTCGATGCTTCCTGCGGAGGGCAGTGCAGGCAAGGCCGATTGGGACCGGATTGCAGGGTCGTGGCGAGCGGACCTCGACCGCCGCATCGATCAGCTCACTCGCCTCCGCGACAAGCTCGATGGGTGTATCGGCTGCGGCTGCCTTTCGATGGAGACTTGCCCGCTCAGGAACCCCGGAGACGTCGCCGCCGAACGAGGCACTGGCGCGCGCTACCTCTGCCCGGCAGGCGCGGAGGAAAGCTAGGGTCCAGACCCTGACTTCCTACGGCTCCGCGGCCGGACTATGCGGGGGATATGCATATCGATCGCCAGGCTATGAGCCGCATCTATCTCCGCCCCACCGGTTTCGTGGACGCGCCTTTCGGGCATGACGGGAAGGTCGCGCGGCTGGCGGGCGGGATGTTGTGGTTTTCGGCGGTCGAAATCACGCGCGTGGAGGGCGCGCGGCTGGTCTCTTCCGAGCTGGTGAGCATTGAGCGGCTCGAGCAAGGGATCGGCGACATGGCGGGCGAGGCGCAGACCGCCTGGGGGCGGATAGTGGCCGGCCGGGCGGCGCTGACGGTCGGGCCGCGCACGGTGCGGCTCGATCAGCCGCAGGTGGTCGGGATCGTCAACGTGACGCCTGACAGCTTCTCCGACGGCGGATGCCATCAGGATGCTGCGGGTGCGGCGGAGGCGGGCCACGCCATGGCAGCCGCGGGGGCGGCGATCGTGGACGTAGGCGGGGAATCCACTCGGCCGGGTGCAAAGCCGGTTTGGGAGGGAGACGAGCTGAAGCGGGTGCTGCCCGTCGCCCGGCAGCTCAGCCGCTCGGGAACCGCCGTGTCGATCGACACGCGCAAAGCCGCCGTGATGGAGGCGGCGCTCGCAAGCGGAGTTGGGCTGGTCAACGATGTGTCGGCGCTCACCTATGACGATCGCTCAATGGAGGTTGTGGCCAAAGCGGATTGTCCGGTGGTCCTGATGCATCACCAGGGCCTTCCCGAGACGATGCAGCAGGCGCCGCATTATGATGGCCCGGTGCTGTTCGAGGTCTATGACTGGCTGGAGGCCCGGATCGAGGCCGCGGTCGCGGCGGGGGTGGATCGATCGCGGATCGTCGTGGATCCGGGCATCGGCTTCGGCAAGAACGTGCAGCACAATCTGCAGCTGCTGAACGGTCTGTCGCTGTTCCACGGGCTCGGCTGCGCGGTCATGCTCGGCGCGAGCCGCAAGCGGATGATCGGCGCGCTTTCAGGGGAGGCTGCCGCCGACCAGCGGCTGGCGGGATCGATCGCGCTGGCGCTGAAGGGGGCGGAGCAGGGGGTGCAGCTGCTCCGCGTGCACGACGTGCCGGAGACGGTGCAGGCGCTGAAGATATGGCGGGGCCTCAGGGATGCCGCGCTGACGCCGCCCGCCTGAGGGGTTCGAGGCAAAGGGCTGCCGGTCCATCTCGACCTGCAATGAGACCAAGATCGTTTCACGCTGGTTCAGCCTGAAATGATCTTGGTCTAACCGGCAGCCCTTCGGGTGAGCCGGGGCAGCTACTTCTGCTCGGTCTCCTCCGGCGGCACCACCGGCGCGTCGGCCACTTTGACGAGCANAATGCTGAGCCCGCCATCCACCACCAGTGCATGACCGTTCACATAGCTCGCCTCGTCCGAAGCGAGGAACAGGGCCGCCTTGGCGATCTCCTCCGGCTCGCCGCCGCGCTTCATCGGGTTGAGGTGACCCAGCCGGCTCTCCTTGCCACTTGCCCGCGCCCGATCGTAGACCGGCTTGGTCATTCCCGTCTCGATGAGACCCGGGCAGATCGCGTTGACGCGGACGTTGGAGCCGGCGAGCTGCGTCGCGGCGACCGTCACCAGGTTGATCACGCCGGCCTTTGAAGCCGAATAAGCGGCTCCGCCCGCGCCGGCCCTCAATCCCGCAACCGACGCGGTGCAGATGATCGAGCCGCGGCCGCGCTGCTTGATCGCGGGGGCGGCATGCTTGATGGCAAGGAACGGCCCGATCAGGTTCACCCGCAGGATCTCCTGCCAGTCCTCGGGCGTCTGCTCGAAGATCGAGGCGAGCCCCCCGGAAACCCCGGCATTGGCGAAGAAGATATCGAGCCCGCCATGCTCCCGCACGGCCATGTCGACCAGCGCCCGGACATCCTCCTCCCGTCCTGCGTCGGCGGCGACGACATTCTCGGCCGCGGCGACGTCCGCCGCGATCACGGTTGCGCCTTGGGCGGCGAACAAGGCCGCGCTCGCCTTGCCGATGCCGGACGCCGCACCGGTGACGATGGCGATCCTGCCCTTGAGCGTCACAGGCCGACGCCCGTCGTCGAGCCTCCGTCGACGACGATCGCCTGGCCGGTCACGAAGGTGGAGGCGGGGGAGGCGAGGAAAACGGCTGCGCCGGCGATTTCGTGCGGCTCGCCGATCCGCCGCAGCGGAGTGTGCATGGTCACCGCCTTCAGCGTCTCGGGATTTTCCCAGAGCGCCCGTGCGAAATCGGTTCGGACGAGGCCCGGCGCGATGCAATTGACCCGCACCTGGTGCCGCCCGAACTCGGCGGCGAGGTTGCGGGCCAGCTGCAGGTCCGCGGCCTTGGAGATGTTGTAGGCGCCGATCACCTCGGAGGCTTTCATCCCGCCAATCGAGCTCACGATGATGATCGAGCCTTCGCGCCGCTCGATCATCTCCGGCGCCACCATCTGGATCAGCCAGTGATTGGCGAGAACATTGTTCTCCAGGATCTTGCGGAACTGATCGTCGGTGATCCCGCCCATCGGCCCGTAATAGGGATTGGACGCGGCGTTGCAGACGAGCACGTCGACTTTGCCCAGCTGCCGGCGCGTCTCGTCGACCAATGTCTGGAGCGCCTCCTTCGACGAGATGTTCGCCGGCACGACGATCGCGGCGCCCTCGCCATGCTTCGCGTTGATCGCGCTTGCCGCCTCCTCGCACGCATCGGCCTTACGGCTGGAGATCACGACCTTCGCGCCCTGGTCCGCCATCGCCTCCGCGATCGCGCGCCCGATGCCCCGCGACGAGCCGGTGATGATCGCGACCTTGCCGGTGAGGTCGAACAGGCTCATGGCTTCACTCTCCTCGCCGGGGCGACGTCAGACAGCATGCTTGGCGAACTCCAGCCGCGCAATCGCGCGGTTGTGGACCTCGTCGGGCCCGTCCGCGAGGCGCAGCGTCCGGATCCCGGCCCAGCTCGAGGCGAGGTTGAAGTCCTGGCTCACGCCGGCCCCGCCATGGGCCTGCACCGCGTCGTCGATGATCTGCAGCGCCATCTGCGGCGCCTGCACCTTGATCATCGCGATCTCGGCCGCGGCGGCCTTGTTGCCGGCCTTGTCCATCATGTCGGCAGCCTTGAGGCAGAGAAGCCGCGACATGTCGATATCGATCCGCGCCTTCGCCACCCGCTGCTCCCAGACCGAATGCTCCATCAGCTTCTTGCCGAAGGCGACGCGGCTCTGAAGCCGGATCACCATGGCCTTCAATGCCTCCTCGGCCGCGCCGATGGTGCGCATGCAATGGTGGATGCGCCCCGGCCCGAGCCGCCCTTGCGCGATCTCGAACCCGCGCCCTTCGCCGAGCAGCATGTTGGACGCGGGAATGCGCACGTCCCTGAGCTCGATATCCATGTGGCCGTGCGGCGCATCGTCATAGCCGTAGACGGTGAGCGCTCGCTCGATCGTGATCCCCGGCGCATCGAGCGGCACCAGCACCATCGATTGCTGCCTGTGCTTCTGCGCCCCCGTGTCGGTCTTGCCCATGAGGATGGCGACCTTGCAGCGCGGATCGCCGGCCCCGCTCGACCACCATTTGCGGCCGTTCAGCACATAGTCTCCGCCGTCGCGGCGGATCTCGCACTGGATGTTGGTCGCGTCCGACGAGGCCACCGCCGGCTCGGTCATCAAGAAGGCGGAGCGGATGCTGCCGTTCATCAGCGGCCGTAGCCACTGCTCCTTCTGCTCGCGCGTGCCGTAGCGGTGGAACACCTCCATATTGCCGGTGTCCGGAGCCGAGCAGTTGAACACCTCAGACGCCCAGCCGACGCGTCCCATCTCCTCCGCGCAGAGCGCATATTCGAGATTGGTGAGCTGCGTGCCTTCGAACTCGAACGTTTCGTCGACATGGGCAAGCGCGTGCCCCGGCGGCATGAACAGGTTCCACAGCCCCGCCGCCTTGGCCCTGGGCTTCAGCTCCTCGATCACCTCGATCGGCTGCCAGCGATCTCCCGTGCCGAGCTGCCTTTTATAATCGCCGGTGCGGGGGCGGACGTGAGTCTCGACGAACTCGCGCACCCGGTCGCGGTAAAAAGCCTGCCGTTCCGTAAGGTCAAAATCCATCCGGCCGCATTCCCCTCATTTCTCTCCATCCTCCTGTCAGAAACGGCGGATTTGCACCAGTGGTGTGAGGCGCAGGACAGCTTCTTCGCTGACGTCCAGCGCCGAATGCCGGGCACGGTGTGGCTTAAGGGCGGCTGCCGGAGCTGGTACCTGCTCGGCAGCCGGCCCAGTTATACCCTCGCCCGGCCGCAGCTTCAGCTATCGCTGGGCGGTACAAAAGGCGCGGGCAAGCGATCACCAGCCGGTTGACCTTCCCGGCCGGCCTCTGCCACTGACGTTTACGTAAAGGAGTGGAGCCGCATGACGGACCTCGAGACTTTCCGCCGCGACACTCGAAGCTGGCTAGAGGCGAATTGCCCGCCCGAAATGCGCGAGCCGGTCCGCGACGAGAGCGATGCCTGCTGGGGCGGCCGCAACGCCGTCTTCAAGAACGGCGCGCAGAAGCGCTGGATGGAGGTGATGGCGGAGCGCGGCTGGACCGTGCCCGACTGGCCGAGCGACTATGGCGGCGGCGGGCTTTCGGCGGCCGAGACCAAGATCCTCCGCCAGGAAATGGCGAGGATCAACGCGCGCAATCCGCTCTACAGCTTCGGCATCTCGATGCTCGGGCCCGCGCTCCTCAAATACGGCACCGAGCAGCAGAAGAAGCGCTTCCTCCCCGAGATCGCCCGCGGCGAGATCCGCTGGTGCCAGGGCTATTCGGAGCCCAATGCCGGCTCCGACCTCGCCAGCCTGCAAACCAAGTGCGAGGAAGCCTATGATAAAGAGCGGGGCGACCATTGGCTGGTCAAGGGCCAGAAGGTCTGGACCAGCTATGCGGACAAGGCCGATTGGATCTTCTGCTTGGTCCGCACCGATTTCAAGGCACCCAAGCACAAGGGGATCAGCTTCCTGCTGTTCGACATGGCGAGCCAAGGCGTCTCGACCAAGCCGATCCTGCTCATCTCGGGCACGTCTCCATTTTGCGAGACCTTCTTCGACGACGTGAAGGTGCCCAAGGACCAGGTCGTCGGCGAGGTGAACAAGGGCTGGGACGTTGCCAAATATCTGCTCGGCCACGAGCGCGAGATGATCAGCGGCATGGGGCTTGGCGGAAGCGGCGAGAGCCTCGGCGCCGCGTTCAAGGACCGCCTCGCGGACGACCCTTTGCTCCGCGCCGACATTGCCCGCTTCGACGTCGACGCGATGGCGTTCCGGGCCATGTCGGAGCGCTTCATCGATGAGCTGAAGGCCGGCCAGGCCCATCCGGCCCAGCCGTCGATGATGAAATATGCCGGCACCGAATTGAACAAGGCCCGCCACGAGCTGGCGATGGCGGCGGCCGGCTCCGGAGCGCTCGAATGGGAGAGCGAGCGCTCCAGCGGCGGCAAGTCGGCCCGCGAGTGGCTCCGAACCAAGGCCAATTCGATCGAGGGCGGCACCAGCGAAATCCAGCTCGGAATCATCGCCAAGCATATCCTGCAATTGCCGGGGGCCTGATGAAGCGCGCGAAAGTGGTACTTTCGCGCGAATATCTTCTCGTCATGCCGGACGGTGGCGGGGAACGAAAGATCGTCTGGACCCAGCCTGCGCTGGGGTGACAGCAGGAAGCAGCCGGTGCCCTTATATTTGACTGAAGACCAGGCCCTGCTTCGCGACACGGCGCGCAGCTTCATGGCCGAGGAAGGCGCGATCGCGAAGCAGCTGCGCAATATCGGGACATGAACTGCAAGGACGGCTTCGGCCACGCGCTCTGGCGGCAGTTCGGCGAGATGGGCTTTAACGGCATCCTCGTCGACGAGGCCGACGGCGGCCTTGGCCTGGGCCATGTCGAAGCAGGAATCCTTCTGGAGGAGATCGGCCGCAACCTCACGCCGTCGCCATTCCTGATCACCGCAATTGCGGTGGTCGAAGCGCTGAAGGACACCCCGCTTCGAGCACGCTGGCTGCCCGGGATCCTGGCGGGCGAGACGGTCGCCGCCTTGGCCGTGGACGAGGGGCCGAAGCACCGCCCGGAGAGCATCGCGATGCGGGCGGAGCGCGCCGGGAACGGCTTCCGCCTTCGGGGCGCAAGCAGTTCGTCGTTCAGGGCGCCTCCGCTGATTTCTTCGTGGTCGCCGCCCGCGCGGAGGAGGGGCTGACGCTCTTCGCCGTCGAGAAGGATGCGAGCGGCCTGGAGCTTGAAGGCGTGCGCCTCGCCGACAGCAGCGTCGGCGCCCGGCTCGAATTCGGCGGCGTCGATGTCGACGCTGACGCGGTGATCGGAGAGGTGGGGCAGGGGAGGCGACCCTCTCCCGCGTCCTCAATGCCGCGCGCGCCGGCGCCGCGTCCGAGATGGTCGGCCTCGGCTCGGCCGCGATGAGCATGACGGTGGATTATTTGAAGCAGCGCAGGCAATTCGGCCGCCTCATCGGCGAATATCAGGCGCTGCAGCATCGCTCCGCGCACCTTTATTCGGAGCTGGAGATCGCCCGCGCCGCCACATTAAAGGCGCAGCAGTTGCTCGACGCCAAAGAAGAGGGGGCCGGCGACGAGACCGAAGCGATGGTCTGCGTCGCCAAATCAAAAGCGGGGCGCGTCTCCACGCTGGCTGTGCAGGAGGGCGTCCAGATGCATGGCGGCATCGGCATGACCGACGAATATGATATCGGCCTCTACATGAAGCGCGACCGGGTGCTGAACGAGCTGTTCGGCGACCCGAACTACCAGGCGGACAAGCTCGCGCGTCTGAAGGGCTATTGATCAATCCTCCCCTGCCTTGCAGGGGAGGATAAGGAGATCATATGCCGCTCGATCCGGAAACCTTCGACCTCCTCCTCGCCGCCATCCGCCGCTTCGTGGCCGAGCGTCTCCGCCCGCTCGAAGAGCGGGTGGACCGGGAAGATCCGTCCCCGACGAGATCGTCGAGGAGATGCGGGAAATGGGCCTGTTCGGCCTCTCCATCCCGGAGGAATATGGCGGCCTCGGTCTGTCGATGTCGGAGGAGGTGCGCGTCGCGCTCGAGCTTGGCCGGACGACGCCCGCCTTCCGCTCGGTGTTCGGCACCAATGTCGGCATCGGCAGCCAGGGCCTGGTGATGGCGGGCTCCGACGAGCAGAAAGCCGAATGGCTGCCGAGGATCGCGAGCGGCGAGATCATCACCAGCTTCGCACTCACCGAGCCCGGCGCGGGCTCCGACAGCGCGGCAGTGCAGACCCGGGCAGTTCGCGACCCCGGATCGGGGCCCGGGGCAGCCGAAGTCTACCGCCTGTCAGGCGCCAAGCGCTACATCACCAATGCCGACAAGGCCTCGCTCTTCACCGTGATGGCGCGGACGGGCGGCGAGGGCGCGAAGGGGGTCTCCGCCTTTCTCGTTCCAGCCGACCTTCCTGGCCTGAGCATCGGCAAGCCTGAAAAGAAGATGGGCCAGCAGGGCGCCCATGTCTGCGATGTCCATTTCGACGGCGTGCCGGTGCCTGCCGCCAACCGGCTGGGAGAGGAGGAGGGCTTCAAGATCGCGATGCGCGTGCTCGACCGCGGCCGCCTCCACATCGCGGCCGTCTGCGTCGGCATTGCCGAGCGGCTGATCGCCGATGGGGTCGCGTTTGCGACCGATCGCAAGCAATTCGGCAAGCCCATTTCCGATTTCCAGCTCATCCAGGCGATGATCGCGGATTCGAAGACCGAGACCATGGCGGCCAAGGCACTGGTCTTGGAGGCAGCCGCCCTCAAAGATACGGGGCAGCAGATCACGCTCGAAGCCGCCGCGGCCAAATATTTTGCCAGCGAGGCGGTCGGCCGCGTCGCCGACCGCACGGTCCAGATCTATGGGGGCGCCGGCTATATCGCCGATTACGGCGTCGAGCGCTTGTACCGCGACGTGCGGCTGTTCCGGATCTACGAAGGCACCAGCCAGGTCCAGCAACTCGTCATCGCCCGGGAGACGATCAAGCGCGGCGGCTGATCAGCTCAGAGCACTTCCCGAAAAAGTGGGAACCGGTTTTCGGCCGGGAATGATCAGGTACGGATTGCCCCCGGCAATCCGTAGCCATGCCGGAGCATGGCGACCTGATCATCTCAAGACATTGATCTGGAGCCTTTCTGATCCGACAAGGCGGTTCCGCCTTGTCGGGAAAGGCTCTAGCAGCGCGCGCTGCGCGCCACGAAATGGAGATCGGCAAAGCGGCGCGCGCGCTGCTGCCGGTATTGTCGGTGTCCGAAGCGATCGCGAGCTGGATCGGCTTGGCGGGCACCTTCCCGAAAGCGCGGACGAAGTCCGCCGCAACGTCCGCCCGTTCGGAGACCCAGTTTCCCGCCCGGCCCGAGCCGCTCTCCGCCACGATCAGCTGCGCCCGGTCCGTATAGGGGCTCCTGCGCGCGGTGCCCACCGGGTGGCGATTGTCCCAGACATAGTTGAGCGCGGCATCCGGAACCGCCGTCCCGAACAGCCGGCGGGCGATGCCGAGCTTCATCCTGGTGCCTGCGCCGAGCGCGTCGTCCGGCATATCCAACGCGACATAGACCCGCGCGGCATAATCGTCGCCGCTTTTCCGGCCCATGTCCGCCTTCGCCACCGGCGCGTCCACGAACCAGCGCCAGCAGAGGATCGGAGTTTCGGCAAGGTCGACGGCTATCGGCCGCGCGAGCAGCGCCATGCTCTTCTCGGCGCGCGCTTCGATCGCACTCACGCCTTTCACCGTTGCGACGCGGTAGCTGGTCGGCCTGCTATGCTTGCCGAGCGGCACCACCCGCCAAGGCGGCGGCGGGGCGCCGCTGCCGCCGAATCGGCCGACCCAGACCGGGCCGGCCGCCGCGAGCGCCGCGGCGAGAATGATGCTCAAAGCTCGAGTCCTTCCAGATCGGCGGGCTCGTCGATATCCCGCAGCGTCTCGCCCAGATGCAAGGACCAGCCGAGCGCGCGGATCCGGCCCATCGTCGCGCCCGCCACCGCGGAGGTGCTCCATTCGATGCCGCTGAAGATCGACGGATCGAAGCGGCTGAGCCCGAGCAGCGCATAGCCGCCGTCGAACGCCGGGTGGATCACCGCCTCATGGCCTTCCAGCTGCCGGCAGGCGTCGGTCAGCCGGCGGGTCGTGAGCCCCGGGCAGTCGGTCCCGATCAGAACGATCCGCTCGCCGCCCGCAACTACCCGCTCCGCGGCGCAGGCGAGGCGCTGTCCGAGATCTCCTTCGCCCTGGCCGCGGACCGGGGCTGCCCCAATGGCAACAAGCCCTGCCACTCATCATCTGTCGGGTCCGGATCCACGCAAAGCTCGGCATCCGCCACGTGCACGGCCTTAGCCTGCCGCCAGGTGTCGAGCAGCATGCGATGCGCCAGCCTTGCCGCACCCCTGTCGCCGAGAGCCGGTGCGAGCCGGGTCTTCGCCTTTCCGGGCACCGGCGCCTTGGCGAAGATGACGATCCGCGTGCCCCTCATCCGAGCCGCCAGCGATGGTAAATTTCGAGCAGCAGCAGCGCCCGTTCGGGGCTGTGCGCCTTCTTCCACTCGCCGGCGGCATAGCGATTTGCCTCGCTCATCGTCGGATAGGTGTGGATGGTGCCGAGGATTTTGTTGAGGCCGATGCCGTGCTTCATCGCCAGCACGATCTCGGCGACGAGCTCGCCCGCATTGGCGGCGACGATGGTCGCGCCCAGGATCCGGTCCTTGCCCGGCGCGACGAGGATCTTCACGAAGCCCTTGTTCGCGCTCTCCGCCACCGCCCGGTCGAGATGGCCGAGATCGTAACGAACGACCTCGAAATCGACACCTTCTTCCTGCGCGGAGAGCTCATTATGCCCGACATGCGCCACCTCCGGATCGGTGAAGGTCGCCCAGGGCAGCACCGAATAATCGGTTCGATATTTGCGGAACGTGCCGAACAATGCGTTGACCGCCGCATACCAGGCCTGGTGCGCCGCGAAGTGAGTGAATTGGTACGGTCCGGCCACGTCGCCGACCGCGAAGATATTCGGGTAGAGCGTTTCGAGATAATCGTTGGTGACGACCGTCCGGTTGGTCTCGATGCCGAGCTCTTCCAGCCCATAGCCGCTGAGCCGCGCCTGACGCCCGACCGCGACGATGATTTCGTCGAATGGGATCGAGACTTCCTTCCCGTCCGCATCGGCGATCAGCGTCTTGCCCTCGCATCTCATCGCGCGGTGGCCGGTGAGGATGCCGACGCCCTCGCCGCGGAGCCGTTCGGCGACGAACTCAGAGACCTCGGGATCCTCCTTCGACAGCAGCCGGTCGCCATGTTCGACCTGCGTCACAGCCGCGCCGAGCCGGGCGAAGGCCTGCGCCATCTCCGTCCCGATCGGGCCTCCGCCAACGATCACGATCCGGCGCGGCATCTCGTCGCGCCCGCGCAGCGCGTCCCACATCGTGTCGCTTGTGAGATATCCCGCTTCCTCGAGGCCCGGAATGTCGGGCACGAAGGGTTCGGCCCCCGCCGCGATGACGATCGAGCGGGCGGTCAGTTTTTCCCTGCCGTCGATCTCCACCGTCCATGGATCCAGGATCCTGGCATGGCCGAGGCGCACGTCCACTCCGAGCTTCGTGTAGCGCTCGACGCTGTCGGCGGGCTCGATCTCGCGGATGATCGCGTGGATGCGCTCCATCATCGCCGCAAAGCCGAACTCCGGCTCCCGCGGCGTCAGGCCGTAATCGCCGGCCGTCCGCATCTCGTGCGCCAGCCGCGCCGTCCGGATCAGCGCCTTTGAAGGGACGCAGCCGGTGTTGAGGCAATCGCCCCCCATCTTGTGGGCTTCGATCAGCGTCACCTTCGCCTTGACGGTCGCTCCGATATAGGCGGTCACCAGCCCGCCGGCGCCCGCGCCGATCACGATCAGGTTGCGGTTGAAGCGCTTCGGCCGCCGATAAGCCTTGTAGACGCGCCGCTTTCGCAGCGCCCCCAGTGCGAATTTCGCGAGGAGCGGGAAAAGCCCGAGCAGGACGAACGAGCCGATCAGCGCCGGCGACAGGATGTCCGACGTGCTTTCGATCTGCGCGAGCTGCGTCCCCGCGTTCACATAGACGATGGTGCCGGCCAGCATCCCGATCTGGCTGACGAGGTAGAAGGTCAGGAGCCGCATCCGCGTCAGCCCCATGGCGAGGTTGATGAGGAAGAAGGGGAAGGCCGGGATCAGCCGAAGCGTCAGCAGGTAGAAGGCGCCGTCTTTCTCGATGCCGCGGTCGATCGCTTTCACGCGCTTGCCGAAGCGAGCCTGCACCCAGTCCCGGAGCAGATAGCGGGAGGAGAGGAAGGCGAGGCTGGCGCCGATCGCCGAGGCGAATGACACGACCAGCGTGCCGAGCAGCAAGCCGAAGATGGCGCCGGCCGCGAGCGTCATGATCGCCGCGCCCGGGAGCGAAAGCGCCGTTACCGCGACGTAGAGGAGGAAGAAGCCGCCGATCGCCAGCAGCGGACGCTCATTGACCAATGCGGCAAGCTCGTTCTGGCGGGCTTTCAGGTTGGTAAGGGTGAGATAATCGCCAAGATCGAAGATGAAGAAGGCGGCGATGGCTCCGAGCAGGACCAGCAGCAGACCCACCTTGCCGAAATTCTTCATGCCGCTGCCCCGCTCCTGTTTCGACCGCTTAACTATTCGGGATCCGCGCCGCAAAGGTTACCCGCCCCGTTATCGGCGTCGCAGGAAAGAGCTTCGAGGCTGTGAGATAGTGTCGTAACCAGCACGGCCGCCCCGACGAATACTCCAATGAACTCACGGGAGAAGGAAGATAGCCACTCGCGCCGCCGAAGAAGCTTCGCCGTTCATCGATCCGGCCGCGCGCCCGCTCGACCCGGCCAAGTTCCGCGATCCGCTGGTCACGGCGAAGGGCGAGCCGCGCGCGCATGTCACGCTCGAGCGGCTGGAAACGCTGTGGATCAACACCGGCACGCTCTGCAATCTTGCCTGCAAGAGCTGTTATATCGAAAGCTCCCCCACCAACGACGCGCTCGTCTATCTGAGCCTTGCCGAAGCCGAGGGCTTTTTCGAGGAGGCGCAGCGGCTCGGCACGCGCGAGATCGGCTTCACCGGCGGCGAGCCTTTCATGAACCGGGACACGATCCCGATGCTGCGCTCTGCGCTCGAACGGGGCTTCGACGTGCTGGTTCTCACCAATGCCATGCGCCCGATGCGCCGCTTCGAGCGTGAACTCACCACGCTCCTCCACGCGCATGGCCCCAGGCTCACCATGCGCGTCAGCCTCGATCATCACAGCAGGGCGTTGCACGAGGCGGAACGAGGGGCGGGAAGCTGGGCAAAAGCGATGGACGGCCTCAAATGGCTTTCCGACCAGGGTTTCCAAGTCGCGGTGGCGGGGCGGCGGCTTGGCAGGGCGGATGAGGCGGAGGCACGCGGCAGCTATTCGCGGCTTTTCGCCGAAGCGGGGATCGATATCGGCGCCGGCATCGTGCTTTTCCCCGGCATGGATGAAGCGGCCGACGTGCCGGAGATCAGCGAAGCCTGCTGGGGCATCGTCGGCGTTTCGCCCGGTGCGATGATGTGCGCGTCGAGCCGGATGGTGGTGAAGCGCAAGGGCGCCGAGCGGCCGGTCGTGGTCGCCTGCACGCTCCTGCCTTATGACGATCAGTTCGCGCTCGGCGGCACGTTGAGCCAGGCGTCGGGCAAGGTGATGCTGAACCACCCGCATTGCGCCCGCTTCTGCGTCCTCGGCGGCGCCAGCTGCTCGGGCTAGAGCACTCCCGAAAAAGTGGGAACCATTGAGTAGGCCGCCATGCCTCCCGGGCATTGTCTGTTGCAGGATGGTGTAGGGCTGTCCCGTTCAATTTTCGGCGGGATGCCCGAGGACTGGTGGCCACCAGTCCTCGGGCGCGGGAGTCTGGCCGTCCGGGTATAGGGTGCGACACCCGCAGCCATCATGACCGGCTGCCCGCTTCCCTTGACGCTTGGTGAGTTGCCAGGGCCGCTCTGGGACGCCCGCAGACAATCACAAGCCAGCAGAGGATAGCCTGCCATGAACGATCCGACTACCGTTCCCACCCGCTTCATTGGTTGCGATGTCGGCAAGACCAAGATCGTCGCGTTTGACAGCGGCAGCGGACGCACGATCAGCCTTCCAAATGAAGAAGAGGCGCTTGCCGCTTTCGCAGCGGGACTGGACGATAGCTGCCTGGTGATCTGTGAACCGACGGGCGGCTTCGAAGCGGGGCTCCTAAATGCCCTGATCGGCGCCGGCCGCGCCGTTCATCGTGCCGATGCTCGCAAGGTGAAGGCGTTCATCCGCTCGCTCGGCACCCTGGGCAAGACCGATGCGATCGACGCCCGGGCGCTCGCGCAATACGGACAGGAACGGCACGACCGCCTGATGCGGTGGCAGCCCCACGACCACCATCGTGACCAACTCCACCTGCTGGTCACCACCCGAGGAGAGCTGGTGCGCCAGCGCGTTGCCTTCAGCAACCGTATGGGCGCTCCAGGAGCCGGACCGGTCAAGGAGCGCCTGCAGCGCATCTTCGCTGCCCTCGAGGAAGAGATTGCCGGCCTGGAAGCCGATATCCAGGCCCTGGTCGAAGCTCATGAACCGATCCGGCGCGTCACCAGGATCTTGCAAAACATCGGCGGTATCGGCGCAACCACCGCCGTCGCGCTTGCCGCCTTCATGCCGGAACTCGGAAGGGTCGAGCGTCGACAGGCCGCTGCCCTGGCCGGTCTAGCCCCGCATCCCCGCCAAAGCGGCTCGGCCGATGGATACCGCCGCACCAGAGGCGGACGACCTGAAATAAAGCGGACCCTCTTCATGGCCGCTCTTGCCGCCATCCGCTTCGAACCAACCCTGCAAAGCTTCTACAAACGCCTCCGCGATAACGGCAAGAGACCCCTCGTGGCACTCGTCGCCGTTATGCGGAAAATCATCATCATCGCTAATGCCAGGCTTCGAGATGAACTCGCCCTCAACTGAGTTGATGGCTGCGCAGTCCGGGGACTGCGCACCTGCTCAATTTTCGGCCGGGAATGATCAGGTACGGATTGCCCCCGGCAATCCGTAGCCATGCCGGGGGCATGGCGACCTGATCATCTCAAGACAGTGATCTGGAGCCTTTCTGATCCGACAAGGCGATCCCGCCTTGTCGGGAAAGGCTCTAGAGGGAGTAGCCGCCGTCGGCAACGAGGCACGAGCCGGTCGTCGAGGCGCAGCTGCCGGAGAGCAGGAACAGGATCTGTTCGGCCACCTCATCCGCGCTGGCGAAGCGGCCGAGCGGAGTGGCGATTGCGCTCATCGCGTCGAAGGCAGCCCGTTGGCCGTGCGCCTCCGCCATCTCCCTGAAGCTGGGAACGCCATACCAGATAGGTGTCTCGACCCCGCCGGGAGCGATGCTGTTGACGCGGATACGATCGGCCGCGCCTTCCTTGGCCGCGACTCGCGCCAGCTGGATGGCCGCCGCCTTGGACGCGGCGTAGGCGGCGATGCCCGGCTCGGCCTTGAGGCCGGCAACCGAGGCGGTGACGACGATCGCACCGCCTTTGCCGCCGCGCTTCATCGCGGCCATGGCGGCCTTCAGGGTGAGGAAGACCGCATCGAGATTGACCGCCATGACGCGGCGCCATTCGGAAAGGCTCAGCCGGTCGATTGCGTCGCGTGCTGCAATTCCGGCATTGGCGACGGCATGGGTGAGGCCTTCCAGCTCAGCGCCCGCCCAAAGCGTCTCGTCCGCCACGTCGCCGACGAGCAGGGAGGTCTCGCAGCTGAGAGACGCGGAGACTTGCCGAAGTCGATCTTCGTCCAGATCGGAAAGGATGAGCCGCGCCGCGCCGCGCGAGGCAAGCAGACGCGCGGCGGCAGAGCCGATCCCCGAGGCCGCTCCAGTGATGAGGATCGTGGCATTGTCGAACGCCGGCATGAGCCGGCTTTAGCAACGCTCCGCCCGGCCTGCTATGCCGCGTCGCTGATGCCGAGCTCGGCGAGCTTCCGGTAGAGGGTGGAGCGGCCGATGCCGAGGCGGCGGGCGACCTCCGTCATGCGGCCGCGATAATGGCCGATGGCGAGCCGGATCACGTCCGCCTCGATCTCCTCGAGCGTGCGCAGATTCCCATCGCCATGGTAGAGCGTGATGCCGGGGCCGTTGGAGAGCGCCGCATTGGAGGCGCCGCTGCTCATCGCCTTGGCGTGATAATCGTCGGAGCGCTTGTTGTAGGTCGATTCCTCGGCGATCTTGGGGAAGTCGGCCGCGGTCAGCGCATTGCCCTCGCAGAGCACGGCGGCCCGGAACAAGGCGTTCTGGAGCTGCCGGACATTGCCCGGCCAGCCGTAGGACATGAGCACCGCCAGCGCATCGTCGGTGATGCTGAGGTGGCGCATTCCGGGCTGCTCGGCGATGCGCGCGAGGAGGTGGCGCGCCAGCGGCGGGATGTCGCTCGCCCGTCCGCGGAGCGGCGGAATATCGACGTGGACGACGTTGAGGCGGTAGAAGAGGTCCTCCCGGAACATGCCCTTGGAGACTTCCTCGGCGAGGCGCTTGTTGGTGGCCGCGATGATCCGCACGTCGATCATATGGGTCGCGCGGCCGCCCAGGCGCTGGATCTCGCCGGTCTCGAGCGCGCGCAGCAGCTTGACCTGCGTCTCGAGCGGGAGCTCGCCGACTTCGTCCAGGAACAGGGTCGAGCCGTCGGCATCCTCGAAGCGGCCGATATGGCGGTCGAAGGCGCCGGTGAAGGCGCCCTTCTCGTGGCCGAACAGCACCGATTCGACGAGATTGGCGGGGATCGCGCCGCAATTGACGGTGATCATCGGCTTCTTGCCGCGAGGCGAAGCGGTGTGGATCGCCTGGGCAATGACTTCCTTGCCCGATCCGCTCTCCCCTTCGATGAGGACGGAGACACGGGCGCGGGCGGCTTTCGCGGCGATGGCCAAGGCCGCGCGGAAGCTCGGCGCCGATCCGACGATTTCGTCGAAGGCGAGCGGCTTGGTGATCTTTTCGGAAAGCGGGCGCAGCTCGCCCTTGTTCTTGCGACGATCGATGGCCGCGTTGAGCGCACCCAGCAGGCGATCGGGCGAGAGCGGCTTCACTAGGAAATCGTTGGCGCCGGCGCGCATCGCGTCGACGGCGACGGAAACCGAGGTTTGCGAAGTCAGGATCAGAAGCGGAAGCTCGGGACGGACCGTGCGGAGCTGCTCGATGAGCGCGGTGCCCTCCGGGCCGGGCATCCAATGATCGAGGAGGATGGCGTCGACGTCGGCGCCCTGCTCCTCAAGGAGGATCTTCTGGGCAGCCTCCACGTCGGGAGCGCCCATCACCCACCAGCCGGCGCGCGCACCGATCGCGCTCACCAGGCGCCGCTGCGCCGGTTCGTCATCGATCAGCAGCAGACAACGTGTTGCATCCGGCCGCATGCTTGCCGCTCTCCCAAGTTGAAGCTTGCGGTCTAACCGGATCAGGTAAAGTTCGGCTTAACTGCGGCGTAGTGGAACGGCGGGGCAGGAATCGGGCCGCCCTTCGCCCTCCCTTTCCTATTGAACTTCGGCTTGATAAGGGTGGGCCCGACAGGGAGCTTAAGGATCAGGAATGGCAGTCGAAGGCGAGACCCAGGACGACATCAAGGCCCATGTGAAGAGCTATTCGCACTTCGCGTGGATGATGAAGTGGGGAACGATCATCTCGGCCATCGTGGCGATCATCGTCGTCATCATCATCTCCTCCTGATCGGGGCCGCCGGGGGTGAAGATCGCGATCCTCAAGGAAGCGGCTGAAGGCGAGCGCCGGGTCGCCGCCACTCCCGAGACGGTCAAGAAATATATCGCATTGGGAGCGACGGTTTCGGTCGAGGCCGGAGCGGGCGCGGCGGCCTCCATCAAGGATGAGGATTATGCCGCGGCCGGCGGGACCGTCGGCAGCCGGGCGGAGACGCTCAGCAGCGCCGAGGCGGTGCTTGGCGTGCAGGGGCCCGATCCGACCAGCCTGGAAGGATCGAAGTCCGGCGCCTTCATCGTGGCGATCCTCAACCCGTTCGGACAGCGCGAGCGGGTCGATGCCTATGCGGCCGCGGGCGTCGAGGCGCTCGCAATGGAATTCATGCCGCGGATCACGCGCGCGCAGACGATGGACGTGCTCTCGTCGCAGTCGAACCTCGCCGGCTACAAGGCGGTTCTGGATGCGGCGGCCGAATATGGCCGCGCCTTTCCGATGATGATGACGGCGGCCGGCACCATTCCGGCCACGCGCGTGTTCGTGATGGGCGTCGGGGTCGCGGGGCTCCAGGCCATCGCGACCGCGCGGCGGCTGGGGGCGATCGTGTCGGCGACCGACGTCCGCGCGGCGACTCGGGAACAGATCGAGAGCCTCGGGGCCAAAGCGATCTTCGTTGAAAATGTGAAGGGCATCGAGGGCGAGGGCACCGGCGGTTACGCCACGGAGATGTCGGACGAGTACAAGGCTGCGCAGGCCGAGCTCGTCTCGAGCCACATCGCCAAGCAGGACATCGTCATCACGACGGCGCTCATCCCGGGCCGGCCGGCGCCGCGCCTTATTTCCGACGCGCAGATCGCCTCGATGCGTGAAGGCTCGGTGATCGTGGACCTCGCGGTGGAGCAGGGGGGCAATGTCGAGGGCGCAGTGCTCGGCGCCGTCGCCGAGCGCCACGGCGTCCGCATCGTCGGGCACCGCAACGTACCGAGCCGCCTCGCCGCCGACGCCTCCGCGCTTTATTCCCGCAACCTCTACAACTTCCTCAGCGCGTTCTGGGACAAGGAAGCGGCGCGGGTCGTGCTGCCCGACGACGACGAGATCGTGAAGGGCGTGCGGCTGACGAAGGATGGAAGGGTTGTGAACGAGAGGCTGCTCGCTTGACGGCGATGCCCTCTCATCCTCCCCGGGACGGGGAGGGGGACCGCGCGAGGCGCGGTGGAGGGGGCCATCCGCCCACGCAGAGGCCCATCGTCTACACTGCCCGTCGTTTACGGCAGGAAATGACGCCTCCAGAAGCGGCCCTTTGGCAGGTGCTTCGCCGGCGCCCGGGAGGACTGAAGTTCCGGCGCCAGCACCCGTTCGACCCCTATGTGGTCGACTTCTTTTGCCGCGAAGCCGCTCTGGTGGTGGAAGTGGACGGTTGGGCTCACGACAATCCCAACCGGGCGCGGCGCGACGAGACACGTGACGCTCGGCTGCGGGAGCGCGGACTCACGATCTTGCGCGTTCCGGCGGATGAGGTCATGCGCGACGCTGCGGCGGTGGCGACGGGAATATTAAAGCGGGCGGGGAGCCCCCTCCACCGGCCTGCGGCCGGTCCCCCTCCCCGTTCCGGGGAGGACATTTAGTGGACTTCATCTCGATCCTGTCGATCTTCGTGCTGGCCTGCTTCGTCGGCTATTATGTGGTCTGGTCGGTGACGCCGGCGCTGCACACCCCGCTGATGGCGGTGACCAACGCCATCTCATCGGTGATCATCGTCGGGGCCTTGATCGCGGCGGCAGCGGCGGCGGTGCCGGGGGCGAAGTGGCTGGGGCTGCTGGGAGTGGTGCTCGCCAGCATCAACATCTTCGGCGGCTTCGCGGTCACGGCCCGAATGCTTGCCATGTACAAGAAGAAGGAGCGGCGCTGATGCACGAGGCCGCCGACATGCCGAGCTGGGTGCCGCTGGCTTATCTCGTCTCCGGCATGTGCTTCATCCTCGCGCTTCGCGGGCTTTCCAGCCCCGCAAGCTCGAGGCGCGGCAACCGCTTCGGAATGGCAGGCATGCTGCTCGCCGTCGTCACCACCCTCGTTCATTACGTGCCGCGGCAAGTCTCGAGCCTTTCTTTCGAGGGGACCGGGTCGATCGACTATGGCGCTCTCGGCGCGATCGCTGCCGCCATCGCGCTCGGGGCGGTGATCGGCATTGTCACCGCGCGCCGGATCGCCATGACGGCGATGCCGCAGCTTGTGGCCGCTTTCCACTCGCTCGTCGGCCTGGCGGCGGTGCTGGNAAACGTTTCGGCGCTGGCGTGGTGCTCCATGCCTTCGGCGTCAGCATGGGCGGTCTCCTCGCTCACCCCGAGCGCCAGGAGGAACTTCAGGACGAGCTCGTGCCGTTTCCTTGACCATCGGGCCAGCCGGCGGCCCTGATCCGTCAGGAAAACGGCCCGATACGGCTTAGTGACCACCAAGCCGTCGCGCTGCAGCCGGCCGATGGTCTTGATAACAGTGGCATGGCTGACGCCGAGGCCGCGGGCGATATCCACCGCGCGCGCTTCGCCGCCGTCCTCGATGAGATCGGCGATTAGCTCGACATAATCTTCTGCGATCTCGCTTTTGCGCGCACGCCGCGTTCGCCGGAAATGCTCGGCCCTCTGGTCGGGCGCGGGCATGGTTGCACCCGCCCGGGTCTGCTCGCGCGGCTCTTCCACCTGCATCTCCCCAGCATCGGCAGCTGCGCCCGATTTTATCGCCACGGGCTAAAAAAGAGAAGCGTTGCCCGAATATGTAGCATTGGCTACAACTTGAAGCATGTGCATCGAGCCGGTGGTGGTGCGCCGCCGCCGAAGCGGCCCGGGCGGCAAGTGAGAGGTTGATTCCAGTGGGGTACACCGACGGCTGGTGGAAAGGCCGTGTCAGCCGCCGCCTGCTGCTATCGGGCGGTGCAGTGCTCGGCGGGTCCCAGATCGCGCGCGCCGTCGCGCTGGCGCAGCCTGCCCGTTCGACGATGGTCGCCGAGCCGCAATCATCCCACGCGAAGCATGACGGGATGATCACGCCGGGCTCGGTCGACTACCCCCGCAACGGCTTTGATCCCCACGACATCCTCACCGGCTGGGACCCGGGCAAGGTATCGCGGCTGCCCGATGGGCGAACGCTTCGCGAGTTCGACATCGTCGCCCAGGACAAGGAGATCGAGATCGCTCCGGGCCTCATGTTCCCGGCCTGGACCTACAACGGCCGTGTTCCGGGCCCGACGCTTCGGGTGACCGAAGGCGATCTGGTCCGCGTGCGCTTCCAGAACTTCGGCTCGCACCCGCACTCGATCCATTTCCACGGCATCCACTCAGCTCGGATGGACGGCGTCCCCGGCGCCGGCAACGTTCGTCCGGGTGGCGAGTTCGTTTATGAATTCGAGGCTCGGCCATTCGGCTGCCACCTCTACCATTGCCACTCGGTCCCGCTGAAGCGCCACATCCACAAGGGGCTCTACGGCGCCTTCATCATCGATCCCGATCCCGCGCGGCACCCGGGCGAGGCGGCCGCCGCCTCGTCGCGCCTGCTCGGCTCGCCGGAGAACGCGAAGTGGCAGGAATTCGTGCTGGTGATGAACGCGTTTGACACCAACTTCGATGAGGAGAACGAGGTCTACGCTGTCAACAGCATCGCCCATGCCTACACCAAGCGCCCGATCGTCATCTCCAGGCAGCGGCCGGTCCGCGTCTACCTGATTAACGTAACCGAGTTCGACCCGATCAACTCGCTCCACCTGCACGCCAACTTCTTCGATTATTACGATCACGGCACCACGCTCAGCCCGACGCTGCGTACCGTCGACACGATCATGCAGTGCCAGGGCCAGCGCGGCATTCTCGAGTTCAGCTTTAAGGACCATGAGCCGGGGCTCTACATGTTCCACGCCCACCAGTCGGAGTTCGCCGAGCTAGGCTGGATGAGCATGTTCGAATTGAGGGCGTGACAGCCTTGCGCCGGCCACTGCTGTGGGCGCTGCTACCGCTGCTGCTGCTCGCCGGCGCGGCGTTCGCCTTCCTCGCAAGCGACCCGCTGGCCCCTTTCGCAGGATCGGTGCCGCCGGTTGAGGAACTCACCGTCGAGCGCACGATTCTCGACGCAAACGGCATTTCCGTGCGCGTCCGCGCCGGCGGCTCGGAGGCGATGCGGATCGTCCAGGTGCAGGTCGACGGCGCTTACTGGCAGTTCCGGCAGGATCCGTCCGGCGGCCTCGAACGGATGCAGGCGGCTTGGCTGCACATTCCTTATCCCTGGGTCGAGGGCGAAGCGCACCACCTCGCGTTCGTCACCAACACCGGCGCCTTGTTCGAGCACAGCATCGAGGTGGCGGTGACCACTCCCGCTGCGTCCGGCGAGCGCGTCCATCTCTACGCGGTGATCGGCCTTTTCGTCGGAGTGGTGCCGATTGCGCTCGGCATGCTGTTCTATCCGGCGTTGCGCATCGGCGGAGCGGGTGCCTTCGATTTTGCCCTGGCGCTCACCATCGGCCTGCTTGTTTTCCTTCTGGTGGACACTCTTGCGGAGGCTCTCGAGCTTGCAGGGGCCGCGGCCGAGCAGTTTCACGGGCCGGCCCTAGTCTGGCTGCCCGCGGGAGTGACCTTCGTCTTGCTGATGGCCATCACGCGCAGGAGGGGCGCCCCGCTCGGCGGGATTGCGCTGGCGACATCGATCGCTTTCGGCATCGGCCTTCACAATCTGGGCGAAGGTCTCGCGATTGGCGCCGCCTTCGGAACCGGGGCGGCCGCCCTCGGCTCATTCCTGGTGATCGGCTTCACGCTTCACAACATTACGGAAGGGATCGGCATCGCCGCGCCGATGCTACGTGAGCGGCCGCCGCTGAAGCTGTTCCTGGCCCTGATCGCGCTGGCCGGGCTTCCCGCCGTCATTGGAATCTGGATCGGCAGCTTCGCCTTTTCCCCGCACTGGGCGGCGATCGCGCTCGGAACCGCTGTCGGGGCGATCCTCCAGGTGATGGTCGAAGTCGGTGCCTACTTGTTGCGCAAGTCGCGCGCGCAGGGCCGCTCCTGGGCCTCGCCCGCGACGCTCGCCGGCACGATGGTCGGCATGTTCGTCATGTACACGACTGCAGTGTTCGTACAGGTTTGAGCGGAAGCAAGAACTCTCGCGGGGCGCCGATAGCGGCGTGGTGCCGAAAGCCTTTCCTGTCACTATGTCCGCTTTCCACCCAAAGCAGACATTAGACCGGCGGCAAGATCACTAGCCTCGCCTTCTTAGCCCCACACCGTCCGCATCTGAGCTTCTCCCGAACCCTTTTCAGTGGCCCCGCTCCGCACCGCTTCACGAGCTCCGCGCCGGTGAAGGTCCGCGCCGATCCGCACTCCTGACACTCGACCCGGGCGCTGGCTCCGAACCTTACCAGGTCAGCCGCGGTGTCGATGTGCTTAGTAGACACGCCCGCGGCTTTAGACGCGTGAGAACGATTCGGGAACAGAGGTTTTCTAGTGACAGCTGGTAAGTGGGATCGGTTTTGGTAACTCTGCCGTGTACCCCGAAAAAGATGTGTCATTTCAGCATCTACTGGCGGATGGGGTGTCCGCGCTACTTCTGAGGAGAAAGGGCGGCCTAGGCGTTANAGTACATCGTGTGTGGTGTTCTGACGTGTGCTGTGCCGATCTGGCGTGGCGTCCGCGGATCGCTGGCCGATCCTGCTCATGGACGTGACGTCGGTCGTCATCCGCATCGGCTCAGGGCTCGGCCACGCCAAGCCCGCCAACGTCAACATCCTTCCGGCCCTGTTCGAGGATGAGGTCAAGGCGGTGATCGAGCTCGCCTCGTTCAACGAGTTCAACGAAACCCACCAGACCTTCCTCGACCAGCTGATGGAGTCGGTCGGCATCGTGTTGAACACGATCGCCGCAACCATGCGCACCGAGGGGCTTCTGAAGCAGTCGCAGCTGCTCACCCAGGAGCTTCAGGCGCGGCAGACCGAGCTCACCCGCAAGCAGGAGGAGCTGCACGCGACCAACGAGGAGCTTCAGGAGAAAGCGCAGCTGCTCGAGAACGAGAAGAAGCAGGTCGAAGCGAAGAACCTCGAGATCGAGATGGCGCGCCGAGCGCTCGAGGAAAAGGCCGAGCAGCTCGCGCTCACGTCCAAGTACAAGTCCGAGTTCCTGGCCAACATGAGCCACGAGCTCAGGACTCCGCTCAACTCGCTGCTCATCCTGTCGAAGCTTCTCGCCGACAATGCGCAGGGCAACCTCAACGACAAGCAGGTCGAGTTCGCCAGGACGATCAATTCGGCCGGTTCGGACCTTCTCAGCCTCATCAACGACATCCTCGATCTGTCGAAGGTGGAATCGGGAACGGTGACGATCGAGGTCGGCGACATGCCGATGCAGAACTTGAAGCTCCACATGGAGCGCACGTTCCGCCAGCTCGCGGCCGACAAGGGCCTCGATTTCAACGTGCAGTTCGACGGCAAGCTTCCCGAGACCATCCGCACCGACGAGAAAAGGCTGCAGCAGATCGTCCTCAACCTGCTGTCGAACGCGTTCAAGTTCACTTCGAAGGGTGGTGTCACGCTCGGCGTGCGCTGCGCCGAGGAGGGCTGGAGCCCCAGTCACCCGGTGCTGCGCAACGCAAGCCGGGCGATCGAGATTTCGGTGAAGGACACCGGCATCGGCATTCCGCAGGACAAGCAGAAGCTGATCTTCGAAGCGTTCCAGCAGGCGGACGGCACCACCAGCCGCAAATATGGCGGCACCGGCCTTGGCCTTTCGATCAGCCGCGAAATCGCGCGGCTGCTCGGCGGCGAGCTGCAGGTGCGCTCGAAGCCCGGCGAGGGTTCGACGTTCACTTTGTACGTGCCGCTCGAGGCGCAGGCGGCGACGGGCTCGGCCGCGGCCGGCACGCCCGCGCGTTATGAAAACACTGGCGCGGTGGTGCCCACGGCGCTTGCGACCAGCTTCGAGGTCAACGACGACCGCGACGAGCTCGGCGACGCACCGTTCGTGCTCATCGTCGAGGATGATCCGACCTTCGCGTCGATCCTGCTCGACGCTGCACACGAGGCCGGCCTAAAGGGCGTGGTCTCGACCGCCGGTGCTGGGACGCTGGCGATGGCGCGCAAGATGCAGCCCTCTGCGATCACGCTCGATCTCGGCCTGGCCGACATCGACGGGTTCGTGCTGCTCGACCTGCTCAAGCACGATCCCGACACCCGCCACATCCCGATCCATGTGATTTCGGGGGCTGGCGGCAGCGGCTCGGTGCTGCGCATGGGTGCCTTCGGAGTAACCGAAAAGCCCGCCGAGAGAGCCGACCTGGTCACGGTCTTCGGCGCCCTGCGCGACGAAGCTGCGAGCGAAAAGCCGCGGCGGCGGCGCAAGCGCTCCGACTCCGCTCCCCCGGCCGCGCGGCCGATCCAGGAGCTCGGCGGCGCCAAGGTGCTGATCGTCGACGACGACATCCGCAACATCTTCTCCCTGACGAGCGTTCTGGAAAGCTACGGGGTGGAGGTTCTCCACGCGGAGCGCGGGAAGGACGGCATTCTGATCCTCGAACAGACGCCGGGCGTCGACGTCGCCCTGATCGACATCATGATGCCGGAGATGGACGGCTATGAGACGATGCAGCAGATCCGCCAGCGCCCGCAGCTCGCGAGCCTGCCGCTCATCGCAGTCACCGCCAAGGCGATGAAAGGCGACCGCCAGAAATGCCTCGACGCCGGCGCGTCCGGTTACATCGCCAAGCCGGTCGACGTCGAGCTGCTGCTTGCGCTCCTGCGCGTGTGGATTGCCCGGGCGCGTGAAGGTGCGTCGGCGCAGGCAGCAATGGCGATGCCGCAGCAGGCGGCCGAGTAGGCCAGAACAGGCAGGTGGGAAAAATCCCCACCCCGCCGGAACCGGCGGAGGAGGTGCAGGCGCCCGAACCGCTCGCCGACGAGCGCGCCCGAGTGCTGCTGGTCGACGACGACGAACGTAACCTCCTCGCCGTCTCCACAATCCTTGAAGACTTGGGGGAGGTGGTGACCGCGCGCTCGGGCGAGGAAGCGCTTCGCCACCTGCTCAAGGGCGAGTTCGCGGTCATCCTGCTCGACGTCTACATGCCGGGCATGGACGGCTACGAAACCGCCCAGATCATCCGCAGCCGCGAGCAGACAAAGGGCATTCCGATCGTCTTCCTGTCGGCGGTCAACAAGGAGGCCGAGCATCTGCTGCGCGGCTATTCGATGGGCGCCGTCGATTACGTGTTCAAGCCGGTCGACCCCATCGTGCTTCGCTCGAAGGTCGCAGTGTTCGTCGAGCTGTTCGAGAAGACCCGGGAGATCGAGCGCAAGGCTCGGCACGAGCAGGCGCTGCTCGACGAGAATCTGCGCGTCAACTCGGAGCGCCTGCGCGCGGAGCAGGAGCTGCGGCGCGCGGAGCAGCGCCAGTCGGCGATCATCCAGTCGCTGCCGATGGTGCTATATCTCGAGCCGTACGGTGTTCATCCGCGCCGTCCCAACTATGTCAGCGGCGATCTCGAGGGGATCACTGGCTTCAAGTTCGACGAGGTCGCACGCCAGCCGACCCTGTGGGCCGACCGGCTTCACCCCGACGACCGTGACCGCGTGCTCGCCGCTCTCGAGGTGCGCCGAAGGACCGGCCGCTCGGCAATCGAATATCGCTGGCAGTGCGCCGACGGGCAGTACAAATATTTCCTCGACCAGGCGGTGCTGCTCAAGGACGGCGACGGCAACCCGCTCGAATTTGCGGGGACCCTGACCGACGTAAGCGAGCAGCGATCGCTCGAAAGCCAGCTGTTGCAGGCGCAGAAGATGGACGCGATCGGCAAGCTGACCGGCGGCATCGCGCATGACTTCAACAATCTGCTCGCGGCGGTCATCGGCGGCCTCGGCCTGATCGAGCGCCGAGCCAAGCTCGAGGACGAGCAGCGCCGGGTCCTCACCATGACCAAGCGCGCGGCCGAGCAGGGGACGGAGCTGGTGCGCCGGCTGCTCGCCTTTGCCCGAAGGCAGAACCTCGAGCCGCAGTCGATCGAGCTCAGCTCGTTCAAGGACGTCGTCGCGGATCTGCTCGCGCACACGCTCGGCGGGCTCGTCAGCATCGAATGGCAGATCAGGGACGAGGTCTGGACTGCGTTCGCCGACCAGACCCAGCTGGAGCTTGCGCTGGTCAACCTGATCATCAACGCGCGCGATGCGATGCCGGCCGGCGGCACGGTCACGATCGGTGCGGAGAACCGGACGGTCGGTGCGGGCGAAATCGAAGGCCTTGAAGCCGGTGACTTCATCCGCCTCTCGGTGACGGACACGGGTACTGGAATCTCGCCGGCCGATCTGGAAAAGGTGACCGAGCCCTTCTTCACCACCAAGGCGGTGGGCAAGGGCAGCGGCCTCGGCCTGAGCATGGTCTACGGTTTCGCCAAGCAGTCCAACGGCGCGTTTCGCATCGAGAGCGAGCTCGGCCACGGAACCACCGCGGAGCTATGGCTGCCCCGCGCCCCGGCCACGGAAGCGATAGACGAACCGCCGCGGGTCGAGCGCAAACGCCGATGCCGGGCGCGCAAGCTGACCATCCTGCTGGTCGACGACCATCTGGAGGTGCGCAGCACGACTGCCGCGCTGCTCCAGGATCACGGGCATAAAGTCGTCGAGGCGGCCAACGGCGCCGACGCCCTGGAAGCGATGAAGTCGAACGCCTGCAAGTTCGACCTGCTGATCAGCGACTATGCAATGCCGCATTTGTCGGGAACCGAGTTTCTGCGCGGTGCGCGCGAGCTTTGCCCTGCAGTGCCGGCCTTGATCATCACCGGCTATGCCGAGGCCGAAGCGATCAGCGATCGGCCCGAAGGCGTCGAAATCCTGTCAAAGCCCTTCACCGAAGACGCCCTGGTCAGGGCCATCGAACATGCGTGCAGCGCGAGCGCTGTCACGGCCTGACTTAAATCACGATGCGGAACAGCGCTCCGCCGGCCCGACTGCTTTCCAGCGCAATTGAGCCATGGTGTGCAAGAACGACCTGACGAGCCAGGCTGAGCCCGACTCCGGTGCCCTTCTCCTTGGTCGTGAAGAAGGGAAGAAAGACATCCTGGCGGAGCGCGGGCGGCACTCCCGGACCATTGTCGCCGACTTCGATGCTCGTCCGTCCGCCCTTCGTGCGGGAGAAAACAAGCGATACCGCAGGAGGCGCGCCATGGACCGACGCGGCTTCGGCGCCGTTACGAAGCAGGTTGAGCAGAACCTGGAAGAGCAAGTCCGGATCTGCATCGAGCGAGAGGCTCGGCGGGTCCACGTGCACTGCAAGATCAACTCCCGCAGCAACGTCGCTCGCCCGGAACATCGCTGCCAGTTCCTCGGCCCAGGCACGCACCTGAAACTCTCGCGGATTGATCTTCGGCGAGCGGCTGATCTGCCGGTAAGTCTGGACGAACTGCATCACTCCGTCAGCCCGCCTTGCGACGGCCTCGATCGCACTTCGAGCATCCGCCACGTCGCGATCCTCGCCCCTGTCGGCCCTCGCAACGAGGTTCACGGCAGTGTGCGCGAGCGACGTCACCGGAGTCATCGAGTTCATGATCTCGTGCGTGAGGACGCGGATCAGGTCGCTTTGCGCGGCAATCTCGACGGCGTTCAGCTCGGACTGGATCGGCTGGACCGCGACGACGCGCACCAGTCCGGCGAGCCTGTGCACGACCGCCGCGCTGACCATCGCGGTTTGCGGCACCCCGTCGACCATCAGCGGCACGAGCCGGGGCCGGCCCACCGACGAATCCCCCAGGCTGTTCGCAAACGCCTCCCCATATTCGCGAAAGTCTTCGACCCGCACACCCCGGTGCCTCACCAGCAGGCGCCGCGCGGCTTTGTTGCCAAGCTCGACCCGCCCTTCACTGTCGACCACCAGCAAGGCCGTCGGAGCGTCGTCGAGGACCGCCTCGTAGAAACGGTTCACGTCGCTGAGCTTCTGCCGCTCGTCGCGCATTTTGCCGATCGATTGGTTGAGCGCCTCGGCAACCTCGGCGAAGCCGCTGCCCTGCTCCGCAAGCGCGAAATTGTGCGAAAAGTCGCCGAAGCGAAGCGCATCGAGGAAGCGCACCAGCTCGACGTTCGTGCGGCGAACGTGATTCCACAGGCCCGCGACTACCGCCACGCAGGCCAGAGCGGCGACTAATCTGACCGCGCCGAGCCCGTCGGTGGTCATCGCCCACAGGAACGCCGTGCCGGCGAGGAGCAGCAAACCAACCCAGCCGAGCAGGCCTAGCAGGAAGCCGCTTCTAAAGCCCATATTTCTCCATACGCCGGTAGAGCGCCGCGCGCGACAGCCCAAGCTCCGTCGCCGCGGATGAGATGTTGTAGCTGTGCTTCTTGAGCGCAGCCTCGACGATCTGCCTTTCGGCTCGGTCGAGGTTGAGTTCGCCGCCGATTGGCGCTGGCGGCCGGGCCGAAGGCGACGACTGCGTCCGGTGCGGCAGCGCGAAGTCCTCCAGGGTAAACGTCTCTCCGTCGGCGAGGATCACCGCGCGCTCGGTCGTGTGCCGAAGTGCGCGCACATTGCCGGGCCAGTCATGCGCCTCGAGCGCAGCGACGACATGCGCCGGAAGCTCGCGCTCGGGCCTGCCGTACTTTCGAGAATAGAGGGATATGAAATGGCTCGTGAGCAACGCGATGTCCTCGCGCCGCTCGCGAAGGGGCGGGAGATGGATCTCGACCGTGTTCAGCCGGAACAGCAGGTCCTGCCGGAACAGGGCATCGTCGCGCAGCCGCTCGGCCGGCATGTTGGTTGCGGTAATCACCCGAACGTCGATTGCGATGGGCTTGTTGGCGCCAACTGGAATCACCTGCCTGCGCTCGAGGGCGGTGAGCAGCTTCGGCTGAAGGTGGAGCGGCAGATTGCCGATCTCGTCGAGGAACAACGTGCCGCCGTCGGCGGCGGCAAGCCGGCCGAGACGGTCGGCGCGGGCGTCGGTGAACGCCCCCTTCGTGTGGCCGAACAGCTCGGCTTCGAACAGGTTTTCGGCCACAGCGCCCAGGTCGAGCGAGACACGCACTTCTTCTGCTCTGAGCGACCGCCGGTGAAGCTCGCGGGCGACAAGCTCCTTGCCGGTGCCGTTCTCGCCAAGAATGAGCACGTTGGCCTCGGTCGGCGCGGCTTTTTCGATCAATGAGAAGACCCGGGCCATGGCCGCCGACCGTCCTAGGAACGGCGTATCGGGCGCAGGTCCAGATGCGGCCGCGACCCTGCGCTTGCGCTCGGTGCGCGCGGCTTCGCGGGAGCGATGCAGCGACGCGGCGGTGCGCACCGTCGCCAGCAAACGCTCGTTCGACCATGGCTTGGTCACGAAATCGGTCGCGCCCCGCTTCATCGCCTCGACCGCAATCTGCACGCCGCCGTGAGCAGTGATCATGACCACCACTGCTTCCGGGTCGTGCTTCAGGATTCGGGTCAGCCAGTCGAGCCCCTCGGACGAGTTGGTCTCGCCGCGGCCGAAGTTCGCGTCGAGCAGGATCACGTCAGGTGGCGGATCCCCGATCGCCGCCAGCGCTTCGGCAGGGGTCTGAAAGCTGTCGATGCGCTTGAACATGTCGCGCAGGAGCAGTCGAGCGGAAAGCAGCACGTCCTCGTCATCGTCGATGATCATGCACCGGTCGAATGTACGGCCCCGCTCCACGCGCGCGATTCCTAGCTAGTGTTCGAAGACGGACAATCAATTTTCGTGCCAAACTGCGCGTTCGCGGACAGTTGCCGCGGGTGGCCGGTCCAAACGCCTCAATGACCAGCTGTCAGGAGAGCCACAAATCCCCCTTAATCTGCGGGTTTTCGGCAATCGGCACGGCTCCTGCAAAGTGATCGCCAGACAGCGGCCGGCAGGAGGCAGAAGATGGGGAAGGTGGAATCACTTGTTTGCGCAGCCACCTGGATGCTGATGAACGCGCTGTTCGTGATTGCCGCGATCGAGCCGCTCTCGCCGGGCAGTCGCGGTGCTGCACTATCCATTGTGCAGCTCGACGGCCAAGCCGCGACGTTGATCCTCTGAGCGGCGTCCGGATGCGAACAGTTCCTGCCCGAATCCGGACAGTCGGCTGCAAAGCTCGTCGAGCGTGCATGTGAGGCCCCGCCCTCGCTCAACTTGGCACGAACCTTGCGCAGCTGAGCGCGGAGTCGACTGAATGAACGTGTCCAAGCTGCACGCACCTTCCCCAGCGTCTCCCCCGCCGAGCGGGGGGGCGATGGACCGCGTGATCGCGCCGACGGGCATGTCGAGGCAGCTCAAGATCGCTCTGGGTGCGGCCGCGCTGGTTCTCGCGGCCATCCTCTTCTACCTGATGGCGCCCAGCGCCAACAGCCAGACCGTCGCCGCAGACCGGCTGACCATCTCGACGGTCAGCAAGGGCACGTTCGACGACTTCCTGCCGCTGCGGGCGCGGGTCACTCCGTTGGTCAGCGTCTATCTCGACGCGATCGAGGGCGGCCGGGTCGAGCAGGTGCTGGTCGAAGACGGGGCGATGGTCCACAAAGGCCAGCTGCTTGCCGTCCTGTCCAATGCCGAGCTCCAGCTGTCCGTGCTCGCCCGCCAGACGGAAGTCACCCAGCAGATCAATTCGATGCGCAGCCAGGAACTGGCGCTCGCACAGAGCCGGCTGCAGAACGAGCGCGCATCGATCGAGGCCGACCTCGCAACCGACAAGGCGCGCCGGCAGTACGACACGAACCGGCCGCTTGCAGCGCGCGGCTTCGTCGCCGGCAAGGCGCTGCGCGACAGCCGGGACGAATATGAAGCGAACCGCCGCCGCAGCGAAGTCCTGCGCCGCGCCCAGGCGACCGACGAGCGGCTGCAGTCGAGCCAGCTGGCGCAGCTGCGCACGACCGCGGCGGCGCTGAACAACAGCCTCCAGATCGCGCGCGGCAGCCTCGATGCGCTCAACCTGCGCGCGCCCGTTTCGGGACAGCTGACCGCCTTTTCGATCCAGGTCGGCCAGTCGATGAGCCCGGGCGAGCGGCTCGGCCAGATCGATACGCAGGGCAACAAGCTGGTCGCGCAGGTGGACGAATATTACCTCGGGCGCGTCGCGGAAGGGCAGATCGCGACGGCCGAATGGCGCGGACGGACGTACCGGCTCAAGGTCTCCAAGATCTACCCACAGGTGCGCAACGGCTCGTTCGAGGTGGATTTCCACTTCGTCGGCGCGGCGCCTGCCGACCTCCAGCGCGGCCAGACGCTCCAGGCGAGGCTGACGCTGAGCGACCCGACAGAGGCGCTGCTGATCCCCAGCGGAGCCTTCTACAACGAGACCGGCGGCAACTGGGTGTTCGTCGTCACTCCGGACGGCGGCGAAGCGGTGAAGCGCCAGGTTCGCCTCGGCCGGCGCAACGCCGAGTTCATCGAAGTGCTCGACGGGCTCGAGCCCGGCGAGCGGGTCATCACCTCGCCCTACACCGGCTTTGCCGACCGGGCGCGCCTCCAGATCGAATAAGGGAGCCAGATCCATGCTGACAATGCGGGAGCTATCGCGGGTTTACCGCACGGAGACGGTCGAGACCTGCGCGCTCGACGGAGTCCATCTCGACATCGAGGAAGGCGAGTTCGTCGCCGTGATGGGGCCGTCCGGCTGCGGCAAGTCGACGCTGCTCAACGTGATGGGGATGCTCGATAGCCTGACCAGCGGCTCTATCTGTTCATGGCCGCCAGCGCCCGTGGGCAAGAGCGAAGCGGAGCTCGCCACGATCCGCAAGAAGAACATCGGCTTCATCTTCCAGAGCCTTCAACCTGGTCGACGAAACCTGCCGGTGCGCGAGAACACCGAGCTCGCGCCCTGTACCATGACGTGCCCGCCCGCAGCGGCGCTCGCGGGTGGGCGAAGTCGCGGACAAGGTCGGCATCGCGCACCGCGCCAAGCACCGGCCGAGCCAGCTGTCGGGCGGCCAGCAGCAGCGGTGCTGCGGTCGCTCGAGCGCCTGCTGGCAGCCCAAGCTGATCCTCGCCGACGAGCCGACCGGCAACCTCGACACGCAGCACGGCGACGAGGTCGCGAAGATGCTCCAGGCGCTCAACCGCGAGGGCTCGACCATCGTCATGGTCACCACTCGCCGGCGCACGCGGATTATGCCGGACGCGTGGTCAACATGCTCGACGGCCGGGTGCTCCAGGAGTGGCGCAAGCCGCTCCGACATGGCGGCGAGCGCATCGAGAAGGATCGATCGGGGAAGAGGGACGGCGCTATGTGGCGCAACTATCTGACGGTCGGGCTTCGGGCGCTGACGAAGAACAAGACCTACGCCTTCATCAACATCGTGGGGCTGGCGATCGGCCTCGCCCGCCCGCCTGATCCTCCTGCTCTACGTGCGCTACGAAACCTCATACGACCTGCTATGGTGGCTGATGCCGACCGGGTCTACCAGGGTGCAGGCGATCAGCACCGATCCGGAAAATGCCGACAGCCCGCCCCAGCAGGGCGCGCGCACGGCGTGGTCGCCCGGCCGCTCGCGCAGGCATTCCCCGAGATCGAGGTGGCGACCCGCGCGGAAGGCACCGCATGACGATCGTGCGCCAGGGCGAAGCTGTCGCGCTGGACATGGTCGCGGCCGAAGCGAACTTCTTCGACATCCTCCCCTGAAATTCCTTCGGGCAGCGCGAGCGTGCGCGCTTGCCGACATGAACAGCGTCGCCATCAGCCGTTCCCAAGCGACAAACCTGTTCGGAAGCATCGACGTCGTGGGCCGCAATCGACGGGCTTCAGCGCGGCGAGCCATACAGCCTGCGCGTCAGCGGCGTGTTTGAGGACCTGCTGCGCAACAGCCACATGAACTTCACCATGGTCCGGCGATCACCGAGCAGGAGAAGGAAGAGTGCGCCTGGACCTGCATCAACGGCAATGTCTACCTGAAGCTTCGGCCCGGTGCGGACGGCGTCGATCAACCGCCGCCTCCAGGAGTGGGAGCAGCGCGGCATTCCGGCACGCAACGTCGCCGGCCAGCGGCAGAGCGAAGGCGACCTGCTTCGACTGGCGCCCGGTCAACATCAAGGACGTTCACCTGAGCGGCGCCGAGGAGACCTGAGCGGCCAGCCAACGACCGCCGAACCGTCGCCACCCGCGATCGTCGCATTGCTGATCCTCGCAATGGCGTCGATCAACTTCGTCAACCTCGCCACCGCGCGGGCCGGACAACGCGTCATGGTCGCGCTGCGCAAGGTGCTTGGCGCTCACCAGCGCCGCTCGTCACGCATTCCTCGGCGAATCGATGCTGATCACCGCAGTCGCGATGCTGATCGCGCTCGCGCTCGCCGAGCCTCGCGCCGTCTACATCGAGCTCTCCTGAACGCAGCCCGAGATGGACTATTTCGGCGAGAACGGAGTCATGCTGCCGGGTGATCGGCCTGGTTGCTGGTCGTCGGAGTCGCGGGAGGACTTTATCCCGCATTCTACCTGTCGCGGTTCGAGCTCCGCGGCCGTGCCGCGCGAACCAGTCCTCGGCGGAGCCCCACGGCAGCGGCCGGCTCAGGAACATCCTGGTGGTCGCGCAATTCGCGATCTCGATCGGCCCCATCGTGCACGGCGATCGTCTATTCGCAGACCAGCCATGCCCGTAACACCGCCGCATAGGCCTGCAGCGCGAAGGCCTGATCCAGATCGCGGGCGCGAACCGGGCGCAGGTGATCCCGGCGCGAGAGGAGCCTGATGCGCGTATCGAGGCGATCGACGGTGTGGAGAGCGTCACGGGCCGGCAGCATGTTCGTCGCCACAGGGCAGATCGCTCAACACCGACGTCCAGATTCCGGCCGTGATCTGCTGCCGCTGATCGGGTGGTACAGCGTTGAGCCGGGCTTTTCGACACGCTGGATTCGGCTGCTCGCGGGCCGCAAGCTCGCGCGATTTTGCCAAGGACAGCGCCTGGACCCCCTACGAGCCCGAGGAAGCGGTTGAGCTCGCGCAGCGGGCGATCCACGAGCGCGAGCGTCAATATCAACGAGGAGGCTGCGCGGCGAATGGCTTCCGCGATCCCGCCCAGGCTGTGAACAAGACCATCCGCATCAACATGTACGGCGAGGAGATTGGGATGACTCTGGCAACCATCGTCGAGTCGTCGCCAACAGCCGCTTCCGCCGCTGCGCGAGCCGATCGAGCTGACCATGTTCTTCGATCGCGGCATCTATTCGACGCTCATCGTCCGCTACCAAACGCCGGACCCGAACCGGGTGATGGAGGGGATCGGCAAGGTCTGGCGGCAGATGTTCCCGGACGCGCCGTTCGAAGGCGAATTCGCCGACGAGCAGCTCGCCGAGCTCTACCGGACCGACGAGGCTCGCGGCCAGACCTTCGCCGCCTTCGCCCTGCTCGCGGTGATCATTGCCTCGTCTTCGGGCTGTTCGGCCTCGCGGCCTTCACTGCCGAGCGGCGTGGACGAAGGAGATCGGCATCCGCAAGGTGTTCGGCGCGCGCAGCCGCGACATCGTCCGGCTGCTCGCATGGCAGTTCTCGAAGCCGGTAATCATCGCCAACCTGATCGCCTGGCCGATCGCCTGGTGGGTCATGCGCGACTGGCTGAACGGCTCGATTCCCGCATCGACCTCGACCCGGCCCGTTCCTTCTGGCGTGGCTACTGGCGCTGGCGATCGCGATTGGTACGATCGCGGGCCATGCGCTCAGTATCCCGCGCCAATCCGATTCACGCCTTGCGGTACGAATGACGGTGGCGCTGGGGACTTGGAGTGGGTGGAGGTAGCTGCTTTAGAGACTACAAGTCTCGGGGCTAATTCCCTGAAAAGCGGCATTTTTACAGGGAATTGCATCACGCCCTTGCCGGCGAACGTGTCCAATCAGCTGATCGCGGCGCAGTTTTCCAGCCACTTCGCGGCAATTTCCTCGCTTTAGGAACAGGGAAATCACCGCTGCCGATCAGGATTGGGCGCGCATCTAAGAACAGCGTTTCGACTGAGAAAGCAGCGCCTGAGTGCACTGGCTAACGTCCGCTTCGTCCCAATGCGAACATTAGCGAATGCAATGCGTGATCCTGCACCATTGGGGCGTTTGGACGAACGGGCGAGCCGTTGGTGCTGGCCTCAACGCGGGAGGCGCGGTTACGAATGGGGAGCCGGGGGCTTCCAGAAAGGTGGGGGCCGCAGCACAGGTTTGGCCTGTGAAGCGCCCCGCGAGTTCCAGCGAGCTGGAGCGACGTTGAGGATGCTTCAGT
>JAUJOJ010000031.1 GCA_030447665.1 Allosphingosinicella sp.
GAGCCGGTGAACATCGACATCCACGCTCATGTCGAGGACGGCGAGCTCTGCATTCAAGTCGAGAACTGCGTTTCGCCGAACGCCGAGATCAACCGGGTGGGAAAGAACGTCCCGGGCCGGTGCGGAGTTGGTCTTGCGAACGTGCGTCGAAGGCTGGAAGCGGTTTACGGCCAATCGGCGACGTCTCGCCGAAGAGCATAGGGTCTCTCATCACCTCTCACCTCAATAGACGGGGGGAATCGAGGTGGCGGCCGTCACCAGCATGGTGCTCACGAACAGCGCAGCGATGCAGGTCGAAACCGTCCTGAACAGTTCTGCGGTCATTGCCTTTTCCTTCCTAGGGCCTGATCGGTTGAGGTGGAAGCGCTGCGCGCTTCCGCCGAAGGCGTGAATCAGGCCCTTTTCATAGTGTTAAGACCTGGATTCACGGATCAGGCTGATTCAGCCTGATCCGATCAAGGTCTGGCGGCGGTCGTTCGCCGTGAGCACCCGCTAGACGGGTGATTGATTCGCCGCTTCTTCGGTTCGACGGTCGCGGCCCGCCGTTCGACGAGCGACCACCGCTTCGACGAACCAAGCAGTTCGTTCGATGAATGCTCCGCGGGAGTCCGTCTCAACTTATGAATGAGCCTGATGCGCCTTCGGCGACAGCGCGCAGCTTCGACCTTACCCGTCAGGCTCCGTCGCCGCCGCTCCAAAGCTCCTGCCGATAGCGGGCGAAGCAGCGTTCCCCGCACTTCAATCGAATGAGCGCGCCCTCGGCGATGGCGGTGGCGCGCCGCGGGTCCTCGGCGACGAGCGGCCGCAGCGCCTCCCGGTTCCAATCCTCGCTATGCTTGACGTCGAGGACGGCGTGGAGATCGAAATAGCGCCGCTGGTGGCCCGAGAAGCCGAGCCGGCGAAGCGCTCTGGCCGTGGAAGCGGAGCGCCCCGGCGCGGTCAGTTCGATCGCGCCGAGCGCGCCGACCGAGTGCCAGGCGTAGCGGCGGGTGGTCGCCATCGCCGTCATCGCATTCGCCAGCGCCAGGCTCTGCCAGACGGTGGTGTCGATCTGCGGCGTAAGGCCAAGCGTTTCCACCAGCACGTCCAGCATCGGGCCGTGCATGCCTTTCGGGTTGCCGCGGCCCATCTCGTCCCAATAGTTGCGCGCCAACTCGAGCTTGGGAGCGGCGGGAAGCTTCACCTGCGTGTAGGCGACGAGGTCGTCGAACCCGGCCTCTCCGGCCGCTTCCTGCTCCAGGAACCAGCTGACGTCTTCGATGCTCGCGTCGTCGGCGATCCACGGGAAGAGGGGATCACCTTGGCCCGGGCCGTTCTCCTTCAGCGCTTCGAACCAGTCGATGAAGCCGTCGACATCGGTCGGCGCGGCGGCCGCCTCGGCGGCGATCTCAGCCCGTAGAGCCTCGATGAAGCCGCCTTCGAGCCGCAGCATTCTCGTGTCCCGCTCGAGCCACTCTTCCCAGTCGGCGCCGGGGAATTGCGGCGCCAGCCGTTCGTGGTTCCAGTGGGCGATCCGGCGCTGAAAGCTTTCGGAAAAAAGGATCGGGGCCGGCGCATCCGCCTGCCCCTGTAATGCTCGCATTGCCATGGGGGAAACAGACTCCTTCGATCCGGATGAAACCGCTGAAGCGAATGGGATGTTCCTGACCTGGGCCAAAGCCCGTATCCTGTCCCGTTTTGGCTAGGTACAGCTTCTCATGCTATAAACGGCCCGGGTTCGGGCCCTGTGAACGATTCCGGCTCCGATCACCCTCCCGCGACCACCGCTGAGCGGACGGTGGTTGTTTGTGACAGTCCCTGGCCCTACCTGCGCTACTGCCATTCGGAGTCCTTGATGCTGACTGCTGCTCTGCATTTGCCCGCCTTTCGCCTCCCGGAATGGGAACGGCGGCACTGGCTGACGTCACTCGTCCTCGGCACCGTTTTCGCGCTGAACCTGGTTGCCGGAATGAGCATCCTCGGCATGGACGGGGCTGGTGGGCAGGCGGCCGCCAAGGTGTCGAGCCGCCTGCCCGCGGAGCTTCGTTCGCAAACGCTCCCTGCGCCGGAGCCGCTTCGTTTCCGCGACGTCGCGCCGCAGGATGCGGTGGCGATCAACGCGTCGGTGCCGGTCTCGGAGCTGCCGAACCCCTCCGCCCGCGCCTTCAACTTCACGCCCAGCACCGTAGCGGACAAGGAACGAGCGGTCCGCTGCCTCACCCAGGCGATCTATTATGAAGCGGCGACGGAGCCGCTCGACGGCCAGCGCGCGGTCGCGCAGGTGGTGCTGAACCGGGCTCGTCACCCGGCCTATCCCAGCACGGTGTGCGGCGTCGTCTTCCAGGGTTCGGAGCGGGCGACCGGCTGCCAGTTCACCTTCACCTGCGACGGCGCGCTCGCCCGCACTCCGATGCTGTCGATCTGGAACCGTGCGCGCGCGGTCGCCGAGGCGGCGCTTGCCGGCTATGTCTTCAAGCCGGTCGGCTGGGCGACGCATTATCACACCAACTGGGTCGTCCCTTACTGGAGCTCGAGCCTCGTCAAGGCGGCCAATATCGGCACCCACATCTTCTACCGCTGGACCGGCGGCTGGGGCACCGGCCCGGCCTTCCGCAACCGCTATGCCGGGGTGGAGCCGAGCCCCGCCGCGCCCCGTTCCGCGGTTCAGGATGAAAAATGCGCTCGCAGCCGCCGAAGCCGCCTTGCTCGACGTCGCCGCCGCCGAGCAGGCCGCCGCGGACGGCACCGCCGCCGTTCCGACCAGCGTCGACAGCTTCCAGCGGGCGGTGCTCCGCCGTTACGAGCCGGCCAAGGCCGAAGCCATCGCCAACGTGATCGCCAAGCAGACCCGGAGCGGCGATGCCGTCGCGCAGAGCTATCGCTGGGCGCTGATGGGCGATGCTTCAGGGTCCAAGGAGCCGGCGCTCGGCAAGAAACCCGAGGCCAAGAAAGCGGACGGCGCCGCCGCTCCGGCGCAGCCCAAGGAACTGGAGGGCGTCAGGAAGGTCGAGAGCAGCACGGCGGCAAGCAAGCAACCGGTGCCTGCGCCTCAAGCGGGTGGTGCCCGACAGACAATGGAACGGGCACTTAGTGGCTGCGAACGCCGCGCCTGAGCGGAGCCAGGTCCGCTGTACGGAACGCCCACCAGTTTCCGGATTGCGCACCGCGTCAGCGAGCCCAGTCCTGAATCAAGAAGGATTGAACATGATTGATAACCGTGGGCGCCCTTGCAGCGGATGAAGCAGTTGCTTCTTGGGTCTGTGCTCTTGGGAGCCTTGAGTGCCTGCACCAGCACGCCCGCGGCGCCGGAAACCCAGCCCGGGCCAAACTTCCTGGCCCGGAACGCCGCTGCGAAAGGGGTCGTGACCACGCCCAGCGGCCTTCAATATTTCGTCGTCCGCTCCGGCCCCGCAGCCGGGCGGCAGCCGGGTCAAGGTGACACCGTCGTGTTCGACTACGAAGGGAAGCTCGTCACTGGCGAGACCTTCGACAGCAGCTATGCGCGCGGGCAGCCGATCAGAGGCGCGGTGGGCGATTTCTGTTCCTGGCTTCAACGAGGCGCTGATGACGATGCGGCCGGGGGACGAACGGATTGTATGGATCCCGCCGGAACTAGGCTATGGAGCCGCCGCGACCGGAACGATCCCGCCCAACAGCGTACTCCGGTTCAGAATGGAGCTCCGGGAGGTCCTTCCCGCGTCACCAAGCAGCTGAGAAGATCCACGTCGCAAGCGCTGCAATTCCTGGGAACGGTGCCCCACAGACGACAAAAGTGGGCACTCAGATCATCGGACAATCTCGCTGCCGCGGCTCTGATGGTCAACTCCGTTATCAATGATTGTCTAATCCTGGCCCGACAGAAGACCGTCCGCTTCCGCGCGAAGGACCGGCGAAAGCGGACGTGAGCCGGACGTCCACGCACATGTCTGCTTACGACCCAAAACGGACATCATCGCTCCACTGCCTCGGCGACAGCTAAAAAGAAAGTCGCAGTCCGCCCGTGAGTGCGTGTATGTCGTAGCCGCCGCCTAGCTGCCCAGTATAGTCCACGACCAGGGACAGGGGGCCTCCGCCCGCCACCGAGAAACCCGCCCCCACCACCACATGATCGTCGCGGAGCGGACTCGTCGAGAAGTCGAACGGGGCGGCTCCGCCGAATGACCCGCCGATCAGCCGCGGCTCATCGTTCTGGAACTCGTGGCGCCACTCGGCTCGAAGCGACGGCCGGAACGCCGCCGCGCCGACTGGAATGTCGGCGCCCACACGCAGCCCGACAATCGATTCCAGCGACTCCATATCGGCCGCGTCGATTGTCAGCGCCGCGATGTTGCCGGTCTCGGTGAACGGGTCGAGGTCCAGGCTCACATAGCGGGCGCCCACATAGGGTTCGACGTCGAGCGCGGAAGCCCTGAGGCTGAGGCCGGCCGTGCCGCCGAGCATCCACTGCTCGCTTTCCGTCTCGGCCAGGCTTTCGGCCGTGAAGGTCGCAACCGAGATGCGGCGGGAGAGATCGTAATCGGATCTGGCGTAGGAGGCGTAGAGGTCGAGAAAGGCAGGACCGAGCGCCGTCGAGCCATAGCCGCCCGCGAACCAGCTCTTCACATGGCTCTGCCGGCTGGTGGGCGTTAGCCGCGCCTCCGAAGAGTCGTAGCCGGCCATCGCGCCGATGAGCGTGGCGGGGCCCAGCCGGTAGTCGATGCCTCCCATCAGGCCCCTCGACCCGAGGGCGACCCGCGGACGGTTGGCGCGCTCCTCGAACTCGCCGAAGCGGAGGCCCCCGCTCAGGAACAGTCCGACCCTTCCATCGCCGAGCGCGGCGCTTTGCCCGTCAGGCCCGGTCTGACCGCGGCGCGCGTGGTGCAGGTGCCGCCGGATGACGCCGTCCTGGAACTCCGCCGTTTGCAGCGCCACCTCCGGCAGGAGCGTCAAAGCCTGCGGCGTCAGGTCGCCGCCGGTGAAGAGCTGGCCGCGGATCTCGCCGCCGGGGAAGCGGCTGGTGTGGATGTTGACATAAGAGAGGCCGGCCTGGGTGCCGTTCACCAGCGCCGTGCGGGCAGAGGCGGCAGTGCCGCCATTGGCAGTCCTGAACGCTGGGTTGAAGACGGCCGGATTGTTGAGATCGAAGGTGGCGCTGAACTGGCCTCCCGTAACGCCGAGCGGGAAGCCTGCGGGCCTGAAGCCGACCGCGACGACCGCGTTGGCGGTGGGCGGAACGCAACAATGGATATGCGCGTCCACGGTATTGGCGATCAGGCCCGAAAAGGTCGTCCGCACGGTCATGTTCTGGAAGGTGCGATCGAAAAGAACGAGGGCGAAGCCGCTGGCAGGGGTGGCAGCGGGCGGGTTCTCGCTGGAGCCGCGCAGATCGGCGATGAACACGTTCTGCGCTTGGCCGCGCGGCGGCCAGAGCGATTGCGAAGCTACTGTATATCAGAGGGCGCAGCATGGTCTTCTCCCTAGATAGTTGCCCTCATCGTTCCCTTCGGAAAACAAGAAAGGCGATCGTGGCGATGGATTCACTGGTCCCATTCTGAGCGAGACTTCCCTCCAGGGGCGGGACAGCGATTCCGTCAAGAACCAGACGGGGGCAACATGTACGTTGTTCCCCCAGGCGACTTCGGGCGGTCGTTACCGTAGCGCTGCCGCAGGCCGCTACCATCGCGGCCGCAAAAAACGCGACCAGAACTAGCTTGGGAGCAATATTTCTCATGTTACTTCCCCTCTCAACTTTTCTTCAGGCCCATATGCACTCCGCGGAATGGCATGCCCCAGTGACATCAGAGGCGTTAGCTGAGGAAAGGTTCCGCATTTTTTTCAGTCACCTCGCAACGTAGCACCGGCTGCGTAGCACCAGACAAGCAGGGTCGGCAGTGGGACGAACGCGGGCTCTCGGAGCAATGCAGGCGGAGGTCCGCTTACGGAAACTCAGCGGATGGCTCCAACGGCCTGGAAGGCCGCATAGTCGCCATCGGGCGTAGGTCGCAAATGGCCGTCAGCGGACTGTCGGCTTCTGGGCTGGACGCGGTAAGCGGACATTCCTCGTCGCCTTCGGGAATGTCCGCTTTCGACCGATTGTGTTGAACAAGTCGGCTTTTGGCTCGAGGCGGGCGCGGATTTGGTGACGAGGCGATCGCTCCTCAACGTCGGTATCGCTTTGGCGAGCGGAGGTTCTGGGCCAACTGACTGTGGAACGACCGCTCAGGATTGGCGGATCGACTGGTGAAAAAGTCCTGTCAGGCGACAGATCGCGCAAGCCGCCTTCGTGGATCGACCGCAACTGGGTCGGGCAGCATCGTGAGAGCAAGCATTCTGACCTGATAGCGCGGTAGCGCACCACCCGTCCGCCCCGACGCTGTCGCGCGGCGTGACGAACGATCGTCGATAGCGCTTCAGCTCCTTGCCGCCGGGACAGATATACGCATCCCGCTTGTGATCGAAGGTGAAGTCGGGAGAAGATGCCATCCTCGAGCCGATTTCTCGAACACGGGATGTGCGGCTCGATGCCTTTCTCATGCACCAGCCAAGCGAGGTTCTCGCGCCGTAGGCGCTGTCGGCCGCCAGCCGCTTTGGATGCGGAAGCGGTCTTGGGTGCGGATCATGGTGCGCGGGTTCGACCTCCGCCTGACGGATGGCGCGGCTTTTTCAACATCGACGATCGGCGTCGATCAGGTAGCATAGGCGAAGAGCGCGCCGTCCATTGGGGCGGTCCGACTTGGACACGGAGGCACCTCGCTGGTCTCTCAGGCCGCATCGTCGAGCGTGTCGAGATACTCCCGAACCGGGGCGCGTCCTGGCCATCGCCTCCCAATCGACCTCCTCCTGCCATCTGCCGAACTGGTTGGCATCCGCCTTGATCAGGCTGGCGTCGGTCGCGAAGCCCTCGCCTCTAACCAGTCCCTCGGTGCAGCGCGCGACCGTCGCCGGAACAGTTCGCGCAACTGTCGCGACGACGGTTCTTCGAGAAGGTCGAGTGGTCGGGCATTAGCGAAGGCGGTCCTCGCACAGCCGGCGCTCGGATCGAACGCCCATGCAGTAGCCGATGATGAGCATCCGGATCATACTCGGGATCGATCGATGGCCGGCCCGTCTCGCTCGCCGCAGGTGGGCCCGACAAGTCTACAAAGCTCGATCGAGCGCAGCAGGTGACGCCGAAGGTGAAGCCAGCGCCTCCGTGCCACCTCCCGCCCATCATCGGCCCGTCTCCGCATCTGCAGGAACGCCTGAATCAGCTACCGGTCGACTTCAATCAACGCACCGGCGCAAAGGAGACGTAGAGCGGCTAACCGGGGCAGCCGAACGCCGTTCTCAGGAATCCTCTTTGGGGGTGCCGGAGAATGGCGGTTTCTGCCGATCCTGAGAATGGTGCCGAGTGTCGGACTCGAACCGACGACCTACCGCTTCGGTTGCTCTACCAGCTGAGCTAACCCCGGCTCGCCCGGGCCGCAATGCTTCAAGGACGCCGAAGGTCCAGCCCTCCGTTCGGGCGATCCTGGGTGTGAGCGCCGGCGGGTTCCAACAGCGCTCCTCGTCCGCGATCCTCCTTAGTCACGTCGCTTTCGGTGAGTCATCGGTGGTGGCCGCCCAGCCCCGCCAGTGCCTGGTTCATCGCGGAGACGCTCCGCACCTTCCGTCCGCTAAGCCCGGCGAGGCGAATGAACACACGGGTGTAGATCTCCACCACAAGGCTGCCGGATGCGGAGGGGATCCATCGGCCAGACCGGAACCTGCCCCTCCAGCCGATGGAGCAGCCGCATCCCGGCATAGCTCGCCTTCGCGACCTGCGACGCGCCGATCGCATCGTAGAGCGTCGATGCCTTTCCGCCCCCGGTCGCGTTGAAGGCGTGCTCGCAAACGCGGTGGTGGAGGAAATCCGCCTTCACTCCGTCGGCCGCGCCGAAATAGAAATGGCGGCGGTGATGCTCTTCGAGGAAGCTCGCCGCGCCCAGATCCTCATCCTCGCAGCGTGCATCGACATAGGCCCAGAAGGATTTTGCGCTCTCCGCCGTCACGTCTCCGGGCAGATAGGCGCCCCGCTCGATCAGGGGCGGCGCATAGCTGAAGTCGAAGCCGAACATGGTCGGCGCTTCTGCGGCGGCGGCGAGCAGCCAATCGAGCACTTCGGTCCGTGACCAGGCCCTGTCCCGTTCCACCAGCATTGGGGGTGAATTCCCGGCGTCGCAAATGGCGACCGCAATCCCCTTGTGCCGCCGCCCCTGGCGCCCGACCAGTCGATCGCAGCAAAACGTTCGAAGCGGCTCATAGGAGAAGGGCGCGCCCATTGCTGAGCGCGCCCTTTCATTCCTCTTTCGTATCTCAGACCAGCGGCGGATCGCCATCGGCCGTCGGGGCGGTCGGCGCGCGCGGCCGCGCGGGCGGCATCGGGCGCCGGTTGGCGTCGGTCCATTGCTCGAGCAGCTTGTGCGCGGTCGGGCGGCCGCCGAGGCCGAAGGCGAGCGCGCAGGCGATCGCGGCCGAGCCGATGATCGAGGCGAAGGCGATGATCACGATCTCGTTGGCAAGCCCCATGAAGCGGAGGCCCATTGCTACCGAGAGCGCGATGATCGACCATTTGAGGATGGCGGGAAGCCAGCCTTCGCTGCCGGTTCCGGCAACCAGGTTGGAGGCGATCTTGGCGAAGACGAAGCCGCCCAGGATGATCACGCCTCCGAACAGCACCCGGCCGCCAAGCTCGAGCAGCTGCGCAAGCATGATTGCGATGATCGGCGACTGGAGGAGCTCCGCCGCCTTGATCGCGAAGAACAGCATGATCGCGATCATCACGATCGTGCCCACGGTCCGCGACGGCGTCGTGCTCTCCGAGGTGAAGCCGAGCGCGCTCACCGAACGGTCGAAGCCGGCGGACGGCAGGAGCTGCTCGATGAACTGCTTTGGCCAGCTTGCCGACGATATAGCCGATGCCGACCAGGATTACGGCCGCTACGATACGCGGAAGCGCGTCGAAGATCGTCTGAAGCATCTCCGTCGCGGGGCCGGAGATGACCTGGATCTGGAGGGCATCGAGCGCCATGATCGTGATCGGGATCATGACGATGTAGAAGACGAGCATGCCCACCGTGCGGCTGATCGACGCGCGCGGCGCGACCGTGGCCGTGCCCCGGCGGAGAAGCCGGTGCCGCGCCGGCATTGCCGGCGATCCCGACCGCCGCAGCCACCCGTCGGCATTGGCGGCGAGCAGCGCGCCTTCGACGAGCCGGCGGAGGATCTTGGCCACGACCAGGCCGATGACGAAGATAAGGCCGGCGCCGATCAGGTTCGGGATGAAGGAGAAGGTCTGCGTCGTCAGCTGACGCACCGGCTCCAACACCTGACTGAGGCCGAGCGGCTGAAGCGCGAGCATGATGCCCACGAGCAGGATCAGCCAGAAGACGATGTCGCCGATCAGGGCTGCCGAGCGTCTTGCCCGGCTCCGCTTCATAATGGCGCTTGAGCGCCGGAACGCGGTCAACGATCTTGGAGATCGCCCATTTGGCGGCGCGGGCCAGGATATAAGCGACGACGAGGATTGCGAGCGCACCGAGGATCTGCGGAATCCACAGCTGCGCCTGATCCTGCCAGTACATGGCCTGCGGATCGCGACTGTACATGAGCACACCCTTTAATCGTTACCGAGGCGAATCGTCTCGGGCGCGTTAGAAATGTCTTAGAAGGGCGGCGGTTCCTCCGCCAGGTTCAGAGCCTGCTTGGAATGCAGTTCAGCCTGGGCTGGCGCCGAGTCCGCGGAATGCGCTCCTGAGGGCATTCCAAAACAGACTCAGCGAAGGGCGGCGAGCACGTTCCGGGCGAAACCGTCGAGATCGAAATTGGCGCTCGCGCCGTCGAAGCCGCGGCGGACGATGACGAGCTGCCGCGATGGAATGATCGCCAGATACTGCCCCCTGTTTCCGCGCGCGACATAGGCATCCGCGGGAGGCCGCTGCCCTTTGGAAAGGTCCAGAAGGTAGCGCCGTAGCCGTAGCCGCTCGGCGGCTGCGCCGGCCCGTTCCGGGCCACATAGGCCCCCCAGCCCGGCGGCAGGATGCGCTCGCCCTGCCAGAGGCCGTCGCCAAGATAGAGGAGCCCCATGCGCGCAAGATCGCGCGACGTGGTCCAGACCTGGCTCGACAGGATGAAGTTGCCCTCCCAGTCGGTTTCGGGAACCGTGCGGGTCATGCCGATTTTCCAGAACAGGCTGGTGAAAGGAAAAGCCAGCGCCTTCCTGGCCATCGCCGAGCGCGGCCCGGAGCGCGCGTGCGGCCAGCATGGTATCGTTGTTGGCATAGCGGAAGCGGGTGCCTGGCGGCGCCACCAGCGGCCATCCGGTCGCCTGCTCGGTCACGCTCGTCCCTCCGAAATAGATCGCATCGGTGCGGTTGCCGGCCGTGTCGCTGTGAAGCCCGCTCGCCATCCGCATCAGCTGGTCGGTCGTGATCTGGGCCCTGGGATCGCCGGGGCTCCGCCACTCAGGAATTGAGCGGGGGCGTCGGGATCGATCTTGCCCTGTTGAACCGCGGTTCCGATCACCGTCCCCGCGATGCTTTTCGCGACCGACCAGGTGCGCTGGGACATGTGCATGGTGAAGTCGTCGCGATAGCGCTCGGCGATGATCTTGCCATTCTGGACGATCAGGATCGCGGTGGTCTCGTTCCCTGGCCGTGGGTCCGCCGGTCAAACGCAGCGGCCACCGCGCGCCCGAGCGCCTTCACGTCCCCGCGGGGCCTTGCCAGCGCATTGCGGTCACCCATCGGCCAGGAAGCCCGTCCAACGCCCGCGGCCCCTGGATCGAGCTGCGGAAGCGCGGCGGCGGTTCCGGGTCCGGCTCCGATCGGCAGCTGCGTGCGCAGCCGAGATAGGGGCGCCATGCCGCGACGCGAGGCGGCAGCGTGTCGTCGAAGGGAACGCTGACCATCCGCGTCTGCCGATCGATCGTCGCCTTCATCGCCGGCATCAGCGGCACGAGCTCGGGATCGACGCGCTGAAGGTCGTCCTTCTCCACCTGCGCTTCCGTCATGCCCGCATTGAAGATGTCGCTGCACAGGAACGACGCCTTGTATCCGGCCGCGATTGCGCGAAGGTATCGGGTGTGATCGGCATTCTGGGCGGCTGCCGGTAAGCTGGCCGCAAACACCAGCCCGACAAGAAGAATGGCCCGACCTGTTTGTTTCCGCATATTCATCCTCTTGGGCCGGCAGGCCGATGACCAGGATCGGTACGCCCCGCGGAGTGCAGCGGCGTTCAGCTGGCAGCTACGCCAAGGTTGCGGCATAAAGTCCATGAAGGGAAGCGCAACAGCGCTCCGCCGACAAGGAGGGAATAAGGTGCAAGGATGGTGGAGGGCGTCGCTGGTTGCGGCTGTGCTGGCCGGCCTGGCGAGCTGTCAAACGATGATCGCTCCTGCACCCCGCACGGTCGCACTGGCGATCGAGGACGTGACCGTCATCGATCCCGAGTCGCGGCGCGTCCTTGTCCACCGCTCAGTCTATGTCGATGGGGGCCGCATCGTTGCGGTGGCACCGGCGCGGGCGCGAAAGGATTATGCGGCCCGGCGCACCGTCGATGGCGGCGGACGATACCTGATCCCCGGTCTCCTCGACATGCACAGCCATTTGTTCCTGCCGGATCCGGGGGCGCCCACGCTCAATCTGATGCTTGCCAACGGCGTCACCGGCATTCGCGAAATGTCGGGAGATTGCTGGGAAGTCGCCGGCGCGCGCTCCGGATGCATCGGCGAGTTCAAGGCTCTTCAGGCGAAGATCAAGGCCGGCGAGATACCCGGTCCGGACCTGGTGTCGATCGCCAGCCCAATGGTGATGGGCCCCGCTTCCGCGCAAGTGCCCAAGGGCGTCGATTCGTTCATCGTGCCGCGAACGCCCGAGGAAGCGCGGCGGCTCGCGCGATATCTGAAGAGCCGCGGCGCAGACCTCATCAAGACCCACGACAGCCTCACGCTCCCCGTCTTCGCCGCGCTCGGCGATGAAGCCGGGCGCCTCGGCTTCGAAACCGCCGGTCATGTTCCTTTCGGCGTCGCAGTGACGGCTCTCGCCCGGCACAATTTCCGCAGCATCGAGCATGCTCGCGACCTGCTCTACGATTGCAGCCGTTACGGCGCCGAGTTCCGGCGCAGCGCCGGGGCTTTCGCCGAAGGAAAGGCGGCCAAGCGGCCAGAGGAGGGCACGCGGCTTGCCCGAACCGTCAACGAGTTCGATCCCGATCTCTGCCGGTCGACCCTGACGGCGCTCGCCGGCAACGGCACCTTCTATGTCCCGACACATGTGACGCGGGAAATGGACGCGCGGGCCGCTGACGCGGCCTACCGTTCCGATGCGACCCGAAAATATGTGCCTCGGCCGCGCGATGCCGAGTGGGATCGCGATCTCGATCGGACGGCGAAGTCGAGCGCAGACATGGCTCGCCTTTACCAGGCTTTCTTCCGGCACGGTCTCAAGATCACGGGGCTTGCGCATCAAGCCGGCGTCCCGATCATGGCCGGCACCGACGCCAATGACACAATGATCGTGCCAGGCTTCAGCCTGCACCGCGAGCTTCGCTTGCTGGCTGAGGCCGGGCTGGCGCCCATGGAGATATTGCGGGCGGCAACGACCGTGCCCGCGGCCTATCTCAGGAGAGAAGCGGACCTGGGCGGCATCTCGCCAGGTAAGGAAGCCGACTTGCTGCTGCTCGGCAGGAACCCGCTCGACGATATCGGCAACAGCGCGTCGATCGTCGCGGTGATGGCCAACGGGCGGCTCTACGATCGCCGAGCCCTGGACGCGTTGCTGGTTGAGGCGGAACGGCTTGCAAGGAGTGCCCGCCCAGCACCCTGATCAGGTGTCCTTGCGGGTCCGCTGTTCTTCCCACCAGGCCAGGCGTTCCGCGATGCGCTTCTCAAAGCCCCTGTCCAAAGGCTTGTAAAAGCTTTGAGGATCCATTTCTTCGGGCCAATAATCGGCGCCGGAAAAGCCTTCCGGGGCATCATGATCATATTGATAGCCCTTGCCGTAGCCGACCTGCTTCATCAGCTTGGTGGGAGCATTCAAGATGTTCTTCGGCGGCATCAGCGATCCCGTTTCCTTGGCAGACCGCCACGCCGCCTTTTGCGCCACATAGGCCGCGTTCGATTTCGGGGCCGTGGCGCAGTACAGGCAGGCTTGCACGATGGCGAGCTCACCCTCGGGCGAGCCCAGAAAGTCATAGGCGTCCTTCGCTGCGAGGCACTGAACCAGCGCCTGCGGATCGGCAAGGCCGATATCCTCGGAGGCGAACCGCACGATCCTCCGCAACACATAGAGGGGCTCCTCTCCGGCGACTAGCATGCGGGCAAGATAATAGAGCGAGGCCTGGGGATCCGATCCGCGCATCGCCTTGTGAAGCGCGGAAATGAGATTGTAGTGGCCCTCCCGGTCCTTGTCGTAGACCGGAACGCGCCGGTGGAGCAGCGCCGAAAGTCCAGCCGGATCGAGCGGCTGGTCGAGCTCGACCGAGAACAAGGTTTCCACCTGATTGAGCAGGAAGCGCCCGTCGCCGTCGGCGGTGGCGATGAGCGCATCGCGGGCGTCGCGCGTCACGGGAAGGGGCCGCTCCGTCAGCCCTTCCGCTCTGTCGATCAGCTTGCCGAGAGCCTCGGCATCCAGCCGGTTGAGGATCAGCACCTGCGCGCGGGAGAGCAGGGCGGCGTTGAGCTCGAACGAAGGGTTCTCCGTTGTTGCGCCGACGAGCACCACGGTTCCGTCCTCGACATAAGGCAGGAAGCCGTCCTGCTGGGCGCGGTTGAAGCGGTGGATCTCGTCCACGAACAGCAATGTCTGCCTGCCGAGCCGCCGATGCTCCCTGGCCTCCGCAAACACCTTCTTCAGGTCGGCGACGCCGGAAAAGACTGCGGAGATCGCGACGAAGCGCATGCCGATCGCGTCCGCCAGCAGGCGCGCAATCGTTGTCTTGCCCGTTCCGGGCGGCCCCCAAAGGACGATGGAGGCAAGCTTCCCCGCCGCCACCATCCGCCCGATCGCTCCCTCGGGGCCGGTCAGATGCTCCTGGCCCACCACCTCCCCCAGGGTCGCCGGGCGCAACCGGTCGGCCAGCGGCGCAGTGTCGGGCGCCGCAGGGGAAGGGGGAGGGGCATCGTTCTCGAAAAGGTCGGCCACGACGGACTAGTAGCGGAATTTCGCCGTCGTTCCACGGCATTGCTTTTTCCACGATTACTGCCGCTGTGGTATTGATCTAAAACAGCGTAAGATATATCTTAGATGCTCCAAGATAGGAGGTCGCGATGGGAATGCGGTTCAGGATGGGCAGTGGATGCGGGCCGAGGGGCTTTGACGCGATACCGGCAGCAATCTTCGCGATGGGCTTCGGTCCGCGTGGGGCCGGCCGCGGCTGGGGCGACGGCGGCTGGGGCGCCGAGTGGGGCGGCGGCGGCCGTCGCGGCGGCCGGAGGCGCGTGTTCGAGGCCGGGGAACTTCGCATCGTGCTGCTGAAGCTGATCGCTCAGCAGCCCCGCCACGGCTACGATCTCATCCGCGCCATCGAGGAGATGACCGGCGGCAGCTACGCGCCCAGCCCCGGTGTGGTCTATCCGACGCTGACGATGCTCGAGGATATGGGCTTGGTCCTCGCCGCGCAGACGGAGGGCTCGCGCAAAGCCTATTCGATCACCCCCGAAGGCGAAGCACATCTTGCCGCGCGGGCGGAAGAGGTCGACGCCTTGATGGAGCGCCTTTCCGATTTCGGCGTCGATCAGCGGAAGGCCGGCGGCGCCCCGATCAAGCGCGCCGTGGGCAATCTCCTCTCTGCGCTCTGGCACCGGGTCACCCGCGAGGACGCCGACGAGGACACGCTCCACCAGATCGCCGCTATCCTGGACGAGGCGGCGCAGAAGATCGAACGTCTGAAAAGAGGCTGACCGACGACGACTTTTCGTTGGACGCTCGAAGGCGCTCTGTGCCACGAGCTCTAGAGCCTTTCCCGACAAGGCGGCATCGCCTTGTCGGATCAGAAAGGCTCCAGATCTATGTCTGGAGCACTTCCCGGCCGAAAAGCCGGTTCCCACTTTTTCGGGAAGTGCTCCTGTTCCCGGAAGAGGGAGAGGAACCATGGAAAGACGCACATTCCTCACCGGTCTGCCGGTGACGGCCGCCGCTTTGTCGCTGGGAGGCGCCGCCTCCGCTCAGGGAGGCACCGAGGATCCGCCCACCGCGCCGCCCGCACCCGGCCCGGGGCGGGACGGCTATCCGGACGTGCACGCGGGCGATCGTCCCGTGGGGCCGGGCTTCGTCTCCCGTTCGATGGTGTTCGGCCGGT
>JAUJOJ010000010.1:0-69711 GCA_030447665.1 Allosphingosinicella sp.
CGCGGTTCCAGGTGCCTTCGAGAAACAGATCGTCATAAAGATAGCGGCCGCCAAGGCCGTGATAGCCGCTCTCGCGCCGGCCATTCTGTTCGACCACGATCTGGATATTGAGGCGGACGAGCGGGCGGACGTCGTGCGCGACGAAGCCGTCGGCGCGGACGATGTCGATCACGCTCCACGACCCGGCGAGCGAGACGGAGACCTGCTTCACCCGGGGATCGCGGGCGCGGGCGGCGGCATCGATTTCTTGGCACAGCGCGACCTTGCGGGCGAAGGGGACGAGGCTCAGCGGATCGTCGGCGGTGTAGAGCGAAGCGTTGGTCCGGCGCGGCGGCGCGGCCTGGCCGGACTTGGACGGGCCCAGCACTGCCATCGTCTCCGCCGCGCGGCGAATGGCGGCCTCACTCAATTCATTGGCCTGAGCGAAGGCGGTGGTTTCGCCGGAAACGCCGCGAAGGCCGAAGCCGGCCTGCGTGTTGAAATCGGCGGTCTTCATCCTCCCATCCTCGAAGCCGAAGCTCTCGGACGCGGTATATTGAAGGTAGAGCTCGCCGTCGTCGCAGGTCCTCAGCGCCTCCGCCGTGAGACGCTGGGCGGCTTCGGGCGAGAGGCCATCGTTGCGGTAGAGGAAGCGGCGTGGATCGGGGAGGCTGGTCATTGGAGGCATATAGGCCCTCAGCGCGTCATTGCGAGCGCCGCGGCACGGTCCGGATCGATTGCTCCGCCGCTATGCTCCTCCGCGCCGACTGGAATATTCAGGCTGCCGGACTGTCGTCCGCGGGGCTGCCCTTCAGGATGAAGCGCTTGTCGCAATAGCCGCACTCGACGAACCCCTTCTCGTCAATCTGGAGGTAGACCCGCGGATGGCCGAGCGCCGGATGGATGTTGCTCGCGCCGTCGCAGGCGACGCGCGGCGTCGTCACGTAGCTGACTTCCGGGACAGTGGGGTCGTTGGTGGCCATGGCCGGCGCCTTAGCAACCGGGGTCGGGGCAGACAATCGCCTTACACTGGGCGAGCATCTGCCCCTGCCCCGGTGGCGATCAGCGCAAATACGCCGCACTGATCGCCTACGCTCACACGGCCCGCAAGCGGCAACAGCACCAGTTGCGGCATGCGGGCCATGGCAGGCAGGTCTAATACCGCGGCGTGAACGGGCCTTTACCGGTCGAGGTAAACGCCCGCTTCAGTCCTTGTTTGCGCCGGGACCGCCAACGGGTCGATTCCCGGTAAGACCAAGATTCACGTTTCAGGCTGGTTGCCTGAAACGATCTTCGTCTATGCGCCAAGGATGCAAAGCGCGGCCGCGATCTCGATCCTCGATCTTCAGAAAACCTATGCCGGCGGCAAGCGCGCGCTGGACGGCGTCAGCCTGGACGTGCCGCGGGGGCAGATCTTCGGCCTTTTGGGGCCGAACGGCGCTGGCAAGTCGACGATGATCAATATCCTCGCCGGCCTCGTCAACAAGACCGGCGGCACGGCGTCGATCTGGGGCTTCGACATCGACAAGCATCCGCGCAACGCCAAGGGCTCGATCGGGATCGTGCCGCAGGAGATCTTGTTCGATCCCTTCTTCACGCCGGCCGAGACGCTCGACCAGCAGGCGGGGCTGTACGGCGTGCCCAAGGCGAGGCGCCGGACGATGGAGCTGCTCCGCGCGGTCCATCTCGAAGACAAGGCGAACGCTTATTCGCGGACGCTGTCGGGCGGCATGAAGCGGCGGCTGCTGGTCGCCAAGGCGATGGTCCATTCGCCGCCGATCCTGGTGCTCGACGAGCCGACTGCGGGCGTCGACATCGAGCTTCGCCAGCAGCTTTGGGAATATGTCCGCAGCCTCAATGCCAAGGGCGTGACGGTGGTGCTCACCACCCATTATCTCGAAGAGGCCGAGCAATTGTGCGATCGCATCGCGATCATCAATCACGGCCGCCTCATCGCCAACGAGGAGACGCGGACGCTGGTCGGGATGGCGCAGGAGAAGGCGGTCGAGGTGGTGGTCGACCGCGACATCGTCCAAGTGCCGGACGCTTCCTGCTTCGACAAGATCGAGATCGTCCGCGACCGCACGCTCGCCATCACCTATCGCAAGGACAGGGTGAATGCGGGCGAGGTGCTGGCGGCGCTGCAGCGGGACGGGCTCGGCATCGTCGATGTGTCGACGCGCGAGGCGGATCTGGAAGACGTGTTCCTGAACCTCACCCGCGCCTCGAACGCGAATGGCTGAACGCATCGTTCCCTCTCCCCTCCCTTTCAGGGAGGGGATCAAGGGGTGGGTGCGCGCGTCTGCGCGCCTAAAAGACTCTGTCGCCTTTCCGATGGAGCGAAACGCCGACGTCGAGCCGCCGCTCCGCTCACCCACCCCCAGCCCCTCCCTTGAAGGGAGGGGGGATTGATGGAACGGACCTTCGACGTCCTCGTCATCGGCTCGGGCGCCGCGGGGCTCAGCGCGGCGCTGAACATCGCGCCGCACCTCAAGGTCGGCGTGCTGGCAAAGGGCGGGATATCGGCGGGGTCGACCGCTTGGGCGCAGGGCGGCATCGCTGCCGTGCTGGAACCCGGCGACACGTTCGAAAGCCATATCGAAGACACGATGATCGCCGGCGCGGGGCTCAACGACAGGCGCTCGGTGGAATTCGTGGTGGAAAATGCGCCCGCGGCGATCGAGCGGCTGGCGGAGCTCGGCGTCCCCTTCAACAAGGGCGAATCGGAGCGCTGGCACCTGACGCGCGAGGGCGGGCACAGCCACCGCCGGATCGTCCACGTCGCCGATGCGACCGGTCGGGCCGTCCAGCAGGCGCTCGAAAAGGCGGCAACCGAGCATTCGAACATCACGCTCATCCCGAACATGGCGGCGATCGATCTCGTGACCGGCCGCCATGCCGTCCACGCCTCTTCGGAGAAACGGGTGCGGGGCGTCTATGCGGTCGATGCGCAGGGCGGCGGCGTCTCGCTGTTCACGGCGCGCGCGACGATCCTCGCCACCGGCGGGGCGAGCCGGGCCTGGCTCTATTCGACCAATCCGCGCGGATCGACCGGCGACGGGATCGCCATGGCCTGGCGCGCAGGCTGCCGCGTGTCGAACATGGAGTTCAGCCAGTTCCACCCGACCTGCCTCCACAATGTCGAGGTCAAGAACTTCCTCATCACCGAGGCGATGCGCGGCGAGGGCGGACAGCTCAAGATACCGGGCAGCGGCCATCGCTTCATGCCGGATTTCGATCCCCGGGCCGAGCTTGCGCCGCGCGATATCGTCGCCCGCGCGATCGACCATGAGCTGAAACGGCTCGGGCTCGATTTTGTCCACCTCGACATCAGCCATCGCGATCCAAGCTTCGTCCGCAGCCATTTCCCGACCATCGCCGAGCGGCTCGCGCAGCCCGATATCGGCATCGACATCGCGCGCGAGCCGATCCCGGTTGTTCCCGCCGCGCATTATACGTGCGGCGGCGTGGTCGTGGATCTTCATGGCCGCACCGACGTGCCGGGCCTCTATGCCGCCGGCGAGGTGACGCAGTCGGGCCTCCACGGCGCAAACCGCCTCGCCTCGAATTCGGTGCTGGAATGCCTCGTCTTCGGCCTCGCCGCCGCCCGCCATATCAACGACCATTGGGACGAGGTGGCGCCGCCCCCCGCGATCCGGCCGTGGGACGAGAGCCGCGTCACCCATTCCGACGAGGAAGTCGTCGTCCACCACAATTGGCGGGAGATAAGGCGGTTCATGTGGGACTATGTCGGCATCGTGCGAACCACCAAGCGGCTCGAACGCGCGCTCAATCGCGTCGAGCTCCTGCGCCAGGAGACGGAGGAATATTACGGGCATTTCCGGGTGACGCCGGACCTCGTTGAGCTGCGCAACCTCGTCGAGGTCTCAGGGCTGATCGTGCGCTGCGCACTGACGCGGCAGGAGAGCCGGGGGCTGCACTATACGCTCGATTATCCGGAGATGCTGCCGGAGGCGGTCGATACGATGCTGGTCCCCTGAAAGCCAGACAGGGAAGGATGGCGGCTCAGGGAGCTAATGCGAGCTCGTCCCCGGCCAACGGCTTTCGCTCCGGCACCCGGCCAAGAATTTCCAACGCAGCCCCGGCGTTCGCCCGAGCTGCACGCGCCTCGACCTCTGCGAGCACCTTCATCTCGCCCACCCTTTCAGTGATCAGCGAGGCCAGGAACTGATTGAGAGAGGTGCCGTTTTGCACAGCCAGAGCCTTGGCTTCGGCCATCACGTGATCGGGAATCCTCAAAGGATAATTGCCCATCATTCACCTTCCTTCCAGTCGCAGCAGGAGCTCACCCGGCTTCAGCAACTCGACACGATAAAGTTTGGCCGCTTTCCGGAAGTCCCGCACATTCATCGTGACGATCGCTTCAGCCCCGGCCTGCACAGCGCATTCTAGCACCATATCGTCGGCAGGATCATCGAGGGCCGGCCGCAGGCGGGTGCGGATCGGCATGATGCGCTTCGCCTGACCGAGCAGCGTGTCGAGAAGGATCTCCAGATCTTGGACGCTCGCCCAGCTCGCCTCCCGCAGTGCCGCCCGCTTCAGCACCGCCTCATATTCGAGCGCGAGCGCCACCGACACCGCATAGGCCAGGTCGCCCCGCACCGCGCGCTCCAAGATCCGGAACGACGCCCCCGATCGAGACCAGAGCGCCGCCACGAGGAGATTGGTGTCCAGCACATACATGACGTCTCATATAACGTCACCGAAGCAGGCGCAACAGGAGCTGCGGCTAGGGCCTGCTTAGGAACTCCTTCAGCGCTGCCTGGAAAGCCTTGGGCTGCTCGTACATGATCATGTGGCCGCTATTGGCGACCGGCACCAATTTCGCGGTGCGGGCGCGGGCATAAGCGGCGCGGTAGCCGTGGGTGATTTCGGCCGGATCGACATAGTCGCCGCGCGCGGGAGTCGCGTAAACCACCGTGAGCGGCGCCTTGATCTTCGGCAGATCGGCGGTGAGGTCGATGCCGGCAAGCTCGTGCGTCGCGCGGGCGACCACGTCGGGATCGCTGCGGCTGTCGACCTTCTCGCTTCCGAACATGCCGATGACCGATCCGATGAGGCGGCGGCCGCCCGGCGTCGATCCGATGTTCCGAAGCGTCGCGGCAAGCCCGCTTATGCCCGCGGCCGAGGATCCGACCAGCCCCGCCGGCTGCGGCAGCATGTCGACCACCATCGCCTTGGCGATCCGGCTCGGGTGCCGGGCGGCCAGCATCATCGTGATCGTGCCCCCCATCGAATGGCCGACGACCGCCGGCCGTTCGAGCCGGTTGGCGGCGATATATCGCGAAATCTCCTCGGCGACCGGCGCCACGACATTGCCGCTGGCGTTGCCGCGGGCCGGGCTGCCGGCGAAGCCGGCGACCTGGACGAGGTGGTAGCGATAGCCCGGCACGGCGGCGACGGTGCCGTTCCAGACGTCGCGCGAAGCGGTGAGGCCCGGGATCAGGATCACGTCGGGCCCGCTGCCCTTCACCAGGACGGAAAAGCGCGTGGGCGTGAAAGCCGGCGCGGCCTCGGTCGCGGACGGCGCGCAGCCGAGCAGCGTGAGGGCAAGCGCGGAGCCGAGAAAATGTCTGCGATTCATGGCGGTCCTGTTAGGCGGCGTCAGTTGAACCTCGGATGAGCCCGAGCCGGCGCATCAGGCCGTTCATCGTCAGGCCCTGGACGAAGATCGAAAAGGCGACGACGGCGAAGGCGACGCTGATGATCTCGCCTCGCTCCGGGATGTTGGCCGGCAGCGCGAGGGCGAGCGCCAAGGCGAGCGCGCCGCGCAGCCCTCCCCACCAGAGCACGTGCTGGTAGCTACCCGGAATGCGGAGGGCCGAGCGGCGGAACATCCAGCCGATCGGGTAGACGGTGGCGGCGCGCCCGATCAGCGAGAGCAAGGTTGCCGCCGCCGCGACCGACAGCAAGGGCCCAAGCGAGATGTTCGCCTCGCGGCCGCCGATCAGGATGAAGACGAGGGAGTTGGCGAGGAAGGCGGCATATTCCCAGAAGGAGAGCACGGCCGGACGGCCGCTGTCCGAAATCGAGCCCATCCAGCCGACATTGCCGACGAGCAGACCGGCCGTCAGCGCGGCGAGCACACCCGACATGTGGAAATGCTCGGCGAGGAGAAAGGAGCCGTAGGCGGCGAGCGTCGTCAGCGTGATCTCCACGAGATGGTCGGTGGTGCGCCCGGCGATCAGCAGCAGCGGCCCCGCGACCACCGCGCCCGCAGCGATGCCGCCGAACACCGTCACGAGGAGCTTTCCGCCGATCGCGGCCGGCGTCGCCGCCCCGCCGGCGGCCACCGCGACCAGGATCGCGAAGCCGACCGCGGCGACCCCGTCGTTCAGCAGGCTTTCGGATTCGACGAGGAGGTGGAGGCGCTCGTCGACGTCGATGCTCCTGAACATCGCGATCACCGAAACCGGATCGGTCGCCGCGATCAGGATCCCGAAGAAAGCCGCGCCGATCCAGCTCCAGCCGATCAGATAATGCATTCCCGCCGCGACGATCGCGGCCGCGAGCAGCACGCCGACCGTGACGAGGAGGAGGAGAAGCGGGAGCTCGCGCCGGAAGGGGCGCCAGGGGATTTGGATCGCGGCTTCGAAGATCAGCGGCGGCAGGAAGACGGTGAGCACCAGCTCCGGCGTCAGCGGCATTTCGAGCCCGAAGGGAAGAAGCGCGAGCGCGATGCCGGCGGTGACGAGCCCGACGCTGTAGGGCAGCTTCAGCCGCCGCGTGATCATGGCGACGAGGGACGCGACGAAGAGCAGCAGGCCGAGCGTCCAGAAATCGAATTCGTGCAAGGCTCTTCCCCCTTCGCGGCCACGAACGATGCGGCTCCCCGGTTGTTTCAATGCCCAAACCGGCTAAATCCCCGGGATGGCTTCCCCACATCTCTATCTTGTCGACGGATCGAGCTACATCTTCCGCGCCTATCACCGGCTGCCGCCGCTCACCAACCGGCACGGGCTCAATGTCGGCGCGGTCTATGGCTATACGACCATGTTGTGGAAGCTTGCGGAAAGCCTGCACAAGCAGGACGGGCCGACGCACCTCGCCGTCATCTTCGATGCGTCCGCCAGGACGTTCAGGAACGACATGTACGGCGAGTACAAGGCCAACCGGCCGCCCCCGCCGCCCGATCTCGTCCCGCAATTCCCGCTGATCCGCGACGCCACCCGCGCCTTTTCGCTCCCCTGCATCGAGGAGGACGGGCTCGAGGCCGACGACATCATCGCCTGCTATTCCAAGGCGGCGCTGAAGGAGGGCTGGAAGGTCACCATCGTCAGCAGCGACAAGGACCTGATGCAGCTGATCGAGCCCGCTCGCGACCATCATGGCGGCCTCGACATGCTCGACACGATGAACGACCGGCGCATCGACCGCGATTATGTGGTCGAGAAGTTCGGTGTCGGCCCCGAGCAATTGGGTGAGGTGCTGGCGCTGATGGGCGACAGCGTCGATAATGTGCCCGGCGTCCCGGGGATCGGCCCGAAGACCGCGGCGCAGCTCATCCAGCAATATGGCGACGTCGAGAATTTGCTCGCGCATGCCGATGAGATTGCCAAGCCGAAGCTCAAGCAGAATCTGATCGAGCATGCCGACGATGCGCGGATGTCGCGCGAGCTGGTGCGGCTCGTCTGCGATTCTCCGCTGCCGCAGCCGCTCGGCGAGCTCGAGATGAAAGGCATCCCGCGCGAGCCGCTCAAGGAATTCCTGGAGGATCAGGGCTTCCGCACCCTGCTGTCGCGGCTCAACGGCACCTCGCAGGTCCAGGCGCCCTCGGTCTCCGCTTCGGCAAGGCCGGTCCAGTCCGAGGTGCGGCCGGAGCCGAAGATCGATCGGTCCGCCTACGAGACGGTGACCACGCAGGAAGCCCTCGACCGCTGGATCGCTGCTGCCTTCGCGCAGGGGCATCTTGCGCTCGATACGGAGACCGACTCGGTCGACTGCGTCAGCGCCAAGCTGGTCGGCATCAGTCTCGCGACCGCGTGCGGCACGGCCTGCTACATCCCGCTCGAACATGGCGGGCACGATCTGCTGTCGGAACGGCCGGACCAGCTTCCGGCGGAGCTGGTGCTCGGCAGGCTGAAGCCGCTGCTCGAGGACCGGTCGACGCTCAAGATCGGGCACAATTTCAAGTTCGACTGGGTGGTTTTCGATCGCCGCGGCATCAAGGTGGCGCCGCTCGACGATAGCCTGGTGATGAGCTTCAACCTCGATGCGGGCGGCCTCAACAGCCACTCGATGGACGATCTCGCTAAGAAGCATCTCGACCACCAATGCCTCACCTTCAAGGAATTGTGCGGAACCGGGCAGAAGCAGATCGGCTTCGACCAGGTGCCGCTCGATCGCGCGACCGAATATGCCGCCGAGGATGCGGACGTGACGCTGCGGCTCTGGACCCGCTTCAGGACGCGGCTCGCGCATGAGCGGGTGACCCGCGTCTACGAGCAGGTCGATCGGCCGCTGGTCGGCGTCGTGGCCCGGATGGAGCGCGAGGGTGTGAAGGTCGACCGCGAGGAGCTGTCGAAGCTCTCGGCCGAGTTCAACGAGCAGATCATCACGCTCGAGGAGCGGATCTGCGCCGAGGCCGGATGCAAGTTCACCATCGGCAGCCCCAAGCAATTGGGCGAGATCCTGTTCGACAAGCTGCAGCTCAAGGGCGGCCGCAAGGGCAAATCCGGCGTCTGGTCGACCGATGTCACCGAACTGGAGCGCCTCGCCAAGGAGGGAGCGCCGATCGCCAGGATGGTGCTCGACTGGCGCCAGCTCACCAAACTCAAGACCACCTATACCGACGCGCTCCAGCAGCAGATCAACAAGGATACGGGGCGGGTCCATACCTGCTATTCGCTGTCGGGCGCGCAGACGGGGCGGCTCTCCTCGACCGATCCCAACCTCCAGAACATCCCGATCCGGACCGAGATCGGACGGCGCATCCGCGACAGCTTCGTGGCGGAGCCCGGTTTCGTGATGCTTTCGGCCGATTACAGCCAGATCGAGCTTCGCCTGGCGGCCCACATGGCGGACGTGCCGCAATTGAAGCAGGCGTTCTCCGAAGGCGCCGACATCCACAACATGACGGCCCAGGAGCTGTTCGGCGAAGCCAACCGAGACACCAGGGCCAGCGCCAAGACGATCAATTTCGCGATCCTCTACGGCATTTCGCGCTGGGGCCTGGCCGGGCGGCTGTCGATCACCGCCGACGAGGCGCAGGCGATGATCGACCGCTATTTCGATCGCTTCCCGGGGATCCGCGACTATATCCACACGACGCTCACCAGCGTGCGCGACACCGGCTTCACCACCACCCTGTTCGGGCGAAAGACGCATTTTCCCGGCATCAAGAGCAAGGTTCAGCACGAGCGGCAGGGCGCCGAGCGCGCCGCCGTCAACGCGCCGATCCAGGGCACCAGCGCCGACATCATCAAGCGGGCGATGGCCCGCATGTGCCCCGCGCTCGAGGCGGAAGGGCTCGGCGCGACGCGGATGCTGCTCCAGGTCCATGACGAGCTGGTCTTCGAAGTTCCCGAAGCCGACGTGGAGCGGGCGAGCGCTGTCATTCGCCGGGTGATGGAAACGGCGGCCGAGCCCGCCGTGACGCTGTCGGTGCCGCTTGGCGTGGACATCGGAACAGGCGTGAACTGGGGCGCCGCGCATTGAGCCCAGCGGAGCCCGGCGCCGGAGAGGATATCGCGGCGCTCGCCAAGGGCGGCCGCACGAATTTCTTCGGTTTCCTTCTCCGGCTGGCGGCCCGCCTCCCCTTCCTGTTCATCGCCGGGCGCATCTATGGCGCCGAAGCGCTCGGGCGGTTCGCCTACGCCGTGCTGGTGGTGGAATTCGCAGCTCAGATTGCGACGCTCGGGCTGAAACGGGGGCTCGCGCAGCAGCTTTCGGCGACCGACAAGCCGCATGTCTGCGTGGTCTGGGACGGGATGCTGGTCGCGTTCCTCGCCTCGGCGGCGGCCACCATCTTCCTCGCGATCTTCCCGCAGCTCATGTTTCCCAACAGCCCGATCCACGGGCTCGAATGGCTGCTGCCGCTCGTCGTGTTTGCGGTCGCCGGCTCGGACGTGGCGCTCGCCGCGCTCGCTTACCGGCACAATGTCCAGGCGACCGTCACCGCCCGCGCGATCGTGGAGCCCTGGACGATCAGCATCGCCGCGTTCCTGCTCTCGTTCCTATCCTCGCGGGACGGGCTGATCATCGCCTATATGATCTCGATGGCGGCGGCGCTGGCGGCATCCTTGTGGCCGCTCTACCGGAGCTACGGCTTCGCCAAGGGCTGGCGGCCCCAGCCGGTCGCGCTGTGGACGATCGCCCACCGCAACGTGCCGCTCGCCGCCGCGGACGCGATCGAATGGGGCTCACGCCGGCTCGACATCGCGATCCTCGGCCTCTTCTTCTCGCCGGCCATCGTCGGCGTCTATTATGTCGCGCAGCAGGTCGCCTCCTTGCCGCAGAAGCTCAAGACGAGCTTCGATCCGATCCTCGGCCCGGTGATCACGCAGAAGCTGGGCGAAAAGGATCTGAAGGCGGTGGCCAGGCAGGTCCGGCAGGTCGGCTTCTGGATCATTGCCGCTCAAGCCGGGATCGCGCTCGCGCTCGGGATTCCGGGCGAGGCGGTGATGGGCCTGGTCGGGCCGGCCTTCGTCGGCGGCACCGGCGCCCTCGCTTTCCTCCTGGCCGCGGAGGTCGTCGCGGCGACGGCGGCCGTGTCGGAAGCGGCCCTCGTCTACGTCGCGCGGCACCGGAACCTGATGATCTCGCTGCTGATGATCGCGGTCCAGGCAGCTTTGTCGGTGGCTTTGATCCTCGGTATGCGCGCGCTCGACTGGCCCGAGAAGGTTCAGGCGGCCGGCCCCGCACTGGCGCTGGCGATCGCCTTGGCGCTGGCGTCGGTCCTCAAGGCCCGCTTGCTCTGCCGGATCCTCGATGCGCCCGTTTCAGGCTGGCGCTGGCCGCTGGTCTGGGCGGCCGCCAGCGCCGCCGTGGTCGGCTACCTTGCGACTTTGCTGCCGGAATGGACGGAGCTCGTCGTCGGCATCCCGCTCATCCTCGGCACGTTCGGCGCGATCATCTGGAAGCGCGGTTTCACGCACGAGGACCGGATCCTCTTCAGGATGAGGAAAAACGAGGAGGTGGAAGCTACTCTTCCACCTCCGCCAGGGGCTGTACCGCCGGCCCGTTGAGCACCTGGCCGTCAGGCGCGAATTGCGAACCGTGGCAGGGGCAATCCCAGCATTTCTCGAACCCGTTCCAATGAACGATGCAGCCGAGATGGGTGCAGACGGCGGAGCGTTGAACGACGGCGCCGGTCTCGTCCTTGTAGACCGCGATCTTGCTCAGGCCCTTGCGCATCAGCCCGCCCTGGCCGGGCTCCAGCTCGTCGGCCGAAGCGATCTCGCCGCCGGTGATATGCTCCATATAATTCTTGGCCGAGCCTGCCTGCTCGCGGATGAATTCGCCGATCGAGGAGGTCGAGGTGAACGACTTGCGGCCGGGATCCAGCACCGGGCCGAAGCGGCTGTCCTCGCCGATGATGAGCGGCATGATGGTCAGGCTGCCGGCGACCCCGTTGGTGATGCCCATGCCGCTGTCGCCGGTATGGACGTAGATGTTCCTGGATCCCGGATTGCGGCCGGAGAAGGGCATGAAGTCCATCGTCTCCATCACCTGCCCCGACCAGCGATAAGTGGCGCGGGTGAAGCTTGGATAACGTTCGCGGGTCCAGCTCTCGAGGCTGTCGAGGCGCTGGTCCATGTCGTGGGCCTCGCCGGAGCGATGGTCGGCCCCGCCGACGATGAGGAGATCCTCCGTCTCGCCGAGCGGCTGGATCCGCACATAATGATAGGCTTCATACGTGTCCCAGACGAGCGCGTCCGGCACCGATCCCTTGGGCACGGGGCCGGCCACGACATAGGTGCGGTCCGGTGTTTGCTTCGCATGGATCGCGACCTTGTCGTTGGTCGGCGAATTGGTGCAGAAGACGGCGGCTCCGGCGCGGATGACCGGGCCGGCCTCGGTCGTGATCTCGACGCCTTCGTCCGTCTCCTGATCGGAGACGTGCACGGTATCGGCATAGATGCGGCCGCCGCGTGCGAGGATCGCGTTCGCCAGGCCCTTCAGATATTTGGTCGGGTGGAAGCGGCCCTGGTTCGGGAAGCGCAGCGCCATCCCGGTGTCGATCCCTGGAACCGGAGCACGATCGGCCCAGTCGACATCGACGCCGATCGTCTTGCAGGCTTGATATTCCTCCTCGAGCTCGGCCTTGTGGCTGTCCTCGGCGGGGAAGAGATAGCCGTCGAGGCGGGCGAAATCGGCGTCGATGCCCTCGTCGCGGCAGATCGCCTCGATCCGGTTCACCGCCGCCACCTGGCTGTCATGATAGAGCCGCGCCTCATCCTCGCCGCGGACGCGGATCAGCTCGGAATAGAAATCGTCGAGCTCGGTGGCGAGGTGAGCGGTGGTGCGGGCGGTCATGCCGTTGCCGATGCCGCCGCGATCGATGACGATGACGGAGCGGCCGAAGCGGCTCAATTCATAAGCGGTGGAGAGGCCGGCGATCCCGGAGCCGATCACGACGACGTCGCAGGTCTCGTCGGTGGCGAGCGGCGGCGCATCGATCACCGGGGATTCGTGCATCCAATAGGAAATGCTTCGTTCGTCGCCGACGTTCATGGCCTCGCCTCTTTGGAGCCCCCAATGAGACCAAGATTCACGTTTCAGGCTGGTCAGCCTGAAACCATCTTGGTCTTGTCGGTGAGGCAACGGACGCTTCGGCGAAACTGTTCCGGACCTGGGCCCGCTGATTCAGCCTGATCCGACCAAGGTCTGGGCTTTGTACTATCCGTCAGTGCCGGAAGTGCCGCATCCCGGTGAACAGCATCGCCAGCCCTGCCTCGTCGGCAGCTGCGATGACTTCCTCGTCGCGGATCGAGCCGCCCGGCTGGATCACCGCGGTAGCGCCGGCTTGGACGGCCGCGAGCAGCCCGTCGGCGAACGGGAAAAAGGCGTCCGACGCCACGGCGGAGCCGACCGTGCGCGGCTCCGGCCAGCCGGCTTTCTCGGCCGCGTCCTTCGCCTTCCAGGCGGCGATGCGGGCCGATTCGAGCCGGTTCATCTGCCCGGCGCCGATGCCGGCGGTGGCGCCGTCGCGCGCATAGACGATCGCGTTGGACTTGACGTGCTTGGCCACCGTCCAGGCGAACAGGCAGTCGGACAGCTCCCGCTCGTCCGGTGCGCGCCGCGTCACCACCTCGAGATCGTCGATCGAGATGCCGCCATTGTCGCGCGACTGAACGAGGTATCCGCCCGCGATCGATTTCAGCATCAATCCCGGCCGCTTCGGGTCCGGAAGCTCGCCCGTCAGCAGGAGGCGGAGGTTCTTCTTCCTCGCGAACACCGCCCTCGCCTCCTCGTCGGCGTCGGGCGCGATCACGACTTCGGTGAAGATCGCGGTGACCGCTTCGGCATCGGCAGCCGTCAGCGGACGGTTCACCGCGACGATCCCGCCGAACGCGGAGACGGGGTCGCAGGCGAGCGCCTCGCGATAGGCCTGGAGCAGGCTGTCGGCGGTGGCGACGCCGCAGGGATTGGCATGCTTCACGATGACGCAGCTCGGCCTGCCGCCGCCAAACTCCGAAACCAGCTCGAGCGCCGCATCGGCGTCGTTGTAATTGTTGTAGCTGAGCGCCTTGCCCTGGATCTGGCGGGCCTGGGCGATGCCGCGGCCATGCGGCCCCGCGGGCAAATAGAGCGCCGCTTTCTGGTGCGGGTTCTCGCCGTAGCGAAGCTCTTCGCGGCGGACGGCCGTCACCGCCAGCATGTCGGGAAATGTCTGCCCCTGATCGGCAAAGGCGAACCATTGCGAGATCATGGCGTCATAGGCGGCGGTGGCGGAAAAGGCCCTTGCAGCCAGTCGCTTGCGGAAATCCAGTGACGTCATCCCGCCGGTCGCGGCGAGGGTCTCGATCAGCTCGGCATAGTCGGCCGGATCGGTGACGATGGCGACGTGCGCGTGGTTCTTGGCGGCCGAGCGGACCATCGACGGCCCCCCAATGTCGATATTCTCGATGATCTCGCCGCGGGAGGAGCCGCGGGCCACCGTCTCGGCAAAGGGATAGAGGTTCACCACGACCAGGTCGATCGCGCCGATGCCATGCTCTTCCATCGCCGCTTCATGCTCGGGATTGTCCCTCACCGCCAGCAGAGCGCCATGCACCTTCGGGTGCAGCGTCTTCACCCGGCCGTCCATCATCTCCGGAAAGCCGGTGAGATCGGAGATGTCGCGGACGTCGAGCCCCGCCTCCCGCAGCGCTTTCGACGTGCCGCCGGTCGAGACCAGCTCGACCCCATGACGCGCCAGAGCGTGGCCAAGCTCGATCAGCCCCGTCTTGTCGGAAACGGACAGCAAAGCGCGGCTGATCTTCACGTCCGGCATATTCGATCCTGCTGACATTTTCGTGCCTGTTTAGCGGGCCCGTTTCAGCACCCAGGATATCGTCATCCCGTCGGGCGGCGTCTCGCCTGTGATGACGAGCTGGAGACTGCCATGCGGGCGGCTTTCACCGTCGATCCAAAGGCTGTCCTCGATCCCGAGCATCCCGCCCCGGCAGCGGAACTGCCATACCGAGCCGCCGCGGATGCGGAGCAAAGCGCCCTGCCCGTCGGCGGTGCTGGTGACTTCAACGGCGGGGGCGAGGTGGAAACGGACGGCGAACGGCACCGGATCGGAGCGGCGCTTGCGGCCTTCGGGAACGAGCTTGTCCTCGCCGGCAAGCTCCCGCCCGTCCGAGCTCATCGTGATCCGCCGCTGGTGGAGGAGCCCGAAGCGGCGCGCATAGCCGTCATGGCTCGCCTCGACCTGGCTGATGCCGATCGTCTCGTCGCGCGAGAGCTCGACCTGGCTGACGCCTTTGCCGAGCGTCCCGTCGTCGTGGATGGCGGTTGAATTCCGATCGCCGAGCGTGAGCGTGGAATGCGCCGCGGTCGTCCGAAGCGCCTGCAGAAGCTCATGGGGCAGCGCCGACGGATCGAGCCCGGCGCCTCCGCAATTGACGATCAGACGGTCCGTGCCGTCGCTGAACTCGAAGGCCAGCGTCGATGCGCAGCCGCCGGTGAGCGCGCGGCTCTGGGGCGGCGGCGCCGCGTCGAAAACGACGACGCTCGATTTGGCATGGAGCCGCTGGTAGCCCCAGCCGCGCGCCTGGCGGAGCGCGCGGCTGCGGGCACCGGAGCCTTCGAGCGCCGCCGTCACGCGCCGGCGGCTGAGCATGTTCCCGCCTTGCCAGGAGGACAGCGCCTCGTCTGCCAGGGTGACCGCGAGCAGCGCCGCGACCGAGCCGGAAAGCGCGTCGGCGGCGAAATCCGGCATGTCGCGGCGGCCGGCGATATAAACGGCGCGAAGCTGCGCCATCAGCTCGACGAAGGCGAGCTGCTCGACCGGCGACCGGCTGACGAGGCCGCCATCGTCATGCACGGAAGCCGCCAAGGCGCGCGCCAGCCCTGCTTCGCCCTTGCCGAGCCGGGCCGGCCCGCCCTGCACCACGAGCGCGGAGGCGATCACCCCTGCCCAGGCGCCGATGCGCGGGAGTCCCGCGGGGGCGCGGTCGGCGCCTTTTTCCAGGTGCCGTGCGCCCCGGGCCAGCGTGTTCAGCACGGCCGAGCGGTAGATCATGTCCTTCGACGAGAGGATGTAGGGGGCATAAGCCGCCCAGAAGAGCATGCGCCGGCCCCACAGATCGGCGCGCCAGGCGCGCTCGCAGACCTGGCCCGCATAGGCGCCGAGCCAGGCTTGGACGAGGGTCTCGGCCAGCCTGGCGCCGCGCTCGCGGGTCGCGGCGGCGGCAAGGTCGCGCAGCCAGGCGAAGCTTTGCAGATGGTCGGAAAAGGCGGGAGAGAGGCCGGGGCCGGCGAAATGAAGCCCCTCGACCGGGCAGCTCTCGCGGCCATAGACGAAAGTCCCGGCGAGGATCGCCTCGCCGACGGACTTGTCGCCGGCGATCGGATCCTTGGGCACTGCAAGCAGCTTCAGCGGGAAACGGCCGCGAAGGCGCAGGCCGTGAAGCGGCGTGCGCCAGGAGAGGCGGTGAAGAAGCTGCGAGAGCCGTTCGGACACCGAAACGCCGCGATCGTCGCCGACCCGGATGAGGCGCTTGCCGGGCTCGATCTCGTCCTCGCCGCTATTGGCCTCGATCCGCTCGAGAAGGCTCATTGTCCGCGCAGCCTCCTTATATTCTCGGCATACTGACCGGAACCGCCGCGAAAGGTGGCGGTGCCGGCGACGAGCACGTCGGCGCCCGCGTCCACGGCGCGTTTCGCCGTCTCGGCGTCGATGCCGCCGTCGACCTCCAGATCGATCGGCTTTCCGCTCTTGTCGATCGACTTGCGGATCGCCTCGATCTTGCGCAGCTGGCTGTCGATGAAGCTCTGGCCGCCGAAGCCGGGATTGACGCTCATCACGAGGACGAGGTCCAGCTCCTCCAGAACATAGTCGAGCATCTTGGCCGGCGTCGCGGGATTGAGCGAGACACCGGCCTTCTTGCCCAGCGACTTGATCTGCTGGACGGTGCGGTGAAGGTGCGGCCCTGCTTCGGGATGGACGGTGATGATGTCGGCGCCCGCCTCGGCGAAGGCACCGAGGAAAGTGTCGACCGGCGAGATCATCAGGTGGACGTCGAACGTCTTGGCGCTATGCGGCCGCAGCGCCTTCACGACTGCCGGGCCGATGGTGAGGTTCGGGACGAAATGGCCGTCCATCACGTCGACATGGATCCAGTCGGCGCCGGCCTCGTCGATCGCCCGCACCTCCTCGCCCAGACGCGCGAAATCGGCCGAAAGAATGGAAGGAGCGATGCGGACAGGCTGCTGCACACCGAATCAGTAACCGCGCCCGAGTCGCGGGGCAAGGAAAGTGCCGACTTATCCTCAGCTAATTCGTTCGAATCGTGCGATGAAGAAGCCGTCGGCGCCGCCAAGCTCCGCAAAGGTGCCCGGCAGGATGCGAAGCATGCCATTATTGGGCCGCATCTCGGCCGGGACTTCCTCCGGCCCTACGGGCAAGAGCCGAACATCGCGGCGGGCGGCGAGGAACGCCTCGACGACTTGCTCGCCCTCTTCCGGTTCGAGCGAGCAGACCGAATAGACCATCCGGCCGCCCGGCTTCAGCCAGCCGGCGGCGCGGCCGAGCATCGCCTTCTGGCCTTCGGCCAGTTCGGCGATCGCTTTGGGGCGGACGCGGTGGAGGACGTCGGGATGGCGGCGGAAGATGCCGGTGGCCGAACAGGGGGCATCGAGCAGGATCGCGTCGACCTGGTTCGGCGGGCTCCATTTCATCACGTCGACGGCCTTGACCTCGGCGCTGAGGCCGGTGCGCTCCAGATTTTCGCGAAGTCGCGCAAGACGACTTTCCGACATGTCGATCGCCGTCACATCGAAACCGGCGGAAGCGAGCTGCATCGTCTTGCCGCCGGGCGCGGCGCAGAGGTCGAGCAGCTTGCGGCCGTTCCCCTGGCCGAGCAGGCGCGCGGGGATCGAGGCGGAAATATCCTGCACCCACCATCGGCCTTCGCCGTAGCCGGCGAGCCCGGCGACCGCGGCACCGCGCTGGAGCCGCAGGTGGCGCGGCATGAGGCTGACGCCGTCCAGACCCTCCGGAGGCGCATCGGAGGCGAAAACGAGGTCGAGCGGCGGCGGCGTCGCCATCGCGGCGGCTGCCGCTCGGGCGATCGCGCTCCCCCAGGCAATCTCCCACCGTTCCTCCACCTGCGGCGGAAGCGCGGGTATTTCGGGAAGCTTGGCGCCACCCCGCATCAGCGTTCCGAACACGCCGTGGACGAGCTTGCGCGGGCCGCCGTCGACCAGCGGCAGCACGGTCGAGATGGCGGCGTGCGGCGGCGTTTCCATCGCCAGCGCCTGGACGAGCGCGATGCGAAGCGCGAAGCGCGCCTTGGCATCGTCGGGGAGCGGCTTCCTTGTCGCGCTGTCGATCAGCGCATCGAGATCGGTCAGGCGGCGGAGCGTTTCGGCCGTGATCGCGTGGGCAAAGGCGCGGTCGTCCGGCCGATCGAGATCGCGCGCGGCGATGTCGAGCGCCGCCTCGAGCGGCAGCCCCTTGCGAAGCACCGCGTCGAGCAAACGCATCGCGGCGCGGCGGGAGGCCGTGCCGATCGGATCGTTGCCGCTCAGTGCCCGCGGCCCAGCGGGTCGAGAGCGCTGGAGGAGCGGCGGGTCTTGAACGCGTTCATCTTGGCAAAGGGCCTCCCACACCCGAAATGTGGGTTCGAGACGCCCCTTGTTCAATCGGAACCGCCATGGCCGGACAGCGCCCCCAGCGCGCGCATGTGAAACCGCCCAAAACCTCTCGAAAAGCCCGCCGGTGCCCGAGCCGGGTCCGCCGCGGGAGAGCGAGGAGCATGGCGGCCCCAAAGGCCGGGAGCCGACCCGCTATGGCGACTGGGAGAATAAGGGCATCGCCTGGGACTTTTAAAGTGATCGGATCGAAGTGGTACTTCGATCCGGCCGGTCAACCGCCTTCGCACAGGGTCTTCAACATGTTCATCTTGGCAAAGGGCCTCCCACACCCGAAATGTGGGTTCGAGACAGCCTTTCTTCAATTTTAGAGAGGCCTTGAAAGAAGGCGTTCCAGCACCTCGTCCACCGAAGCTTCGCCGCACAGCAGCGCGTTGACCGCCGCGACGATCGGCATGTCGACGCCGGCTGCGCTCGCCGCGCGCTGGAGGACGGGTGCGGTATAGGCGCCCTCCGCGACGGTGCGGCGGTCGGCGAGGAGGTCGGCGGCCGCCCTGCCCTCGCCGAGCCCCTTGCCGAGGCTGAAGTTGCGCGAGCTGGTGGACGAGCAGGTGAGGACCAGGTCGCCAAGCCCCGACAAGCCGGCGAGCGTTTCCGCGCGCGCGCCGCGGGCAAGGCCGAAGCGGGTCATCTCGGCAAAGCCGCGGGAGATGAGCGCGGAGCGGGCATTCTGGCCGAGCCCCCTCCCCTCGACCACGCCGCAGGCGATGGCGAGGACGTTCTTGACCGCGCCGCCGATCTCCGCCCCGATCACGTCGTCGGACAGATAGGGCCGGAAGGCGGCACGGGCGAGCCGGGCGCGGATCGCCTCCCCCACCGCCTCGTCGTCGACGGCGAGCGTGACGGCTGCGGGCAGGCCGGCCGCCACTTCATGCGCGAAGGTCGGGCCGGAAAGGACGGCGATCGGCGAGCCGGGCTGCTCCTCGCGCGCGACTTCGTGCATCAGCTTGGTCGTCGCTTCCTCCATGCCCTTGGCGCAGAGGATGAGCGGCTTGCGCGCCCAGCGACGTCGAGGAAAGGACGGCGCGGCTATGCTGCGCGGGCGTGACGACGAGCAATGCGTCGCAGCCGCTGAGCTCCGCCAGGTCCCCGGTGGCGCGGATATGCGGGCGAAGCGGGATGCCGGCGAGGAAAAGCCCGTTTTCGTGGCGGTGATTGATGCCCTCGACCACTTCGGGCTCGCGCGCCCAAAGCATTGTCTCCCTGCCTCCGGAGGCGGCAACCTGCGCCAGCGCCGTGCCCCAGGCGCCGCCGCCGATCACGCCGACGGTTTCGATCATGCCTTGACCCCGGCGCCGCGGGCGCGTTCGGCGCCGGGATCGAGCGGCCAGCGTGCACGGGCCGGCACGTCGAGGCCGTCGATGAGGCCGGCCTCGAAGCGCAGCGCCCCTGCCCAGGCGATCATCGCCGCATTGTCGGTGCAGAGCCACAGCGGCGGGGCGACGAAGGGCAGGCCGTGTGCGGCGGCGAGACCGGCGAGCGCGGCGCGCACTTTCTGGTTGGCGGCCACTCCGCCTGCCACCACCAAGGCGGCGGCGCCCTTGCTCGCCTTCAGCGCCCTTTCCGTCCGGTCGAGCAGGCAGTCCACCACCGCCTGCTGGAACGAGGCGGCGATGTCTTCGGCGCTGTAAGCTCCGCAATCGCGGGCGCGGAGCACCGCGCTCTTGAGCCCGGCGAAGGAAAAATGCGGTTCGGCCGAACCGACCAGCGGACGCGGCAGCGGAACGGCGGCCGGATCGCCCGACGCGGCAGCGCGCTCCACCGCCGGGCCGCCCGGAAAACCGAGCCCGAGCAGCTTGGCGCTCTTGTCGAAAGCCTCGCCGGCGGCATCGTCGATCGTGGTCGCGAGGCGGCGGTACCGGCCCACCCCTTCGACGAAGAGCAACTGGCAATGGCCGCCGGACACCAGCAGCAGGAGATAGGGAAATCGAGGTCCGGCTGGGACAGCATCGGCGAGAGCGCATGCCCTTCGAGATGGTTGAGCGCGACGAGCGGCTTTCCCGATGCGAGCGACAGGCCCTTTGCCGTCACCAGCCCCACCATGACGCCGCCGATCAGCCCGGGCCCCGCGGTTGCGGCGATCGCATCCACCTCGTCCAGCCCCACGCCGGCTTCCGCCAGCACATCCTCCACCAGAGCGGGCAGGATCTCGACATGCGCGCGCGCCGCGATCTCGGGCACGACGCCGCCGAACGGCCGGTGCGCGCTCTCCTGCCCGGCGAGCTTGTGCGCCAGGATCCGCCGGTCGGACGTGACCAAAGCCGCCGCCGTTTCGTCGCAGCTCGATTCGATGCCGAGGATAAGGCTCATCGCCGCCTTCCCTGCCACTGGCGCCCGTCAACGACAATATGCACCGGCCCGCTGGCACCGCCCGCCAAACGCCGCTAGCACCGCGGCTGCATGAAACCGCCCATCCGCATCGGCACCCGCGGCTCGCCGCTCGCGCTCGCCCAGGCCCGCATGGTCGCCGAGGCGCTGCGCGACACGCACGACTGGGGCCCGGAACTCATCGAGATCGTGCCGATGACCACGACCGGCGACGTCATCCAGGACCGGCCGCTCGCCGAAGTGGGCGGAAAAGGGCTTTGGACCAAGGAGCTCGATCGGGCGCTGGCCGAGGGCCGCACCGACATCTCGGTCCATTCGATGAAGGACGTTGAGACGATCCGGCCGGCAAAGCTCGTCATCGGCGCCATGCTCCCCCGGGCGGACGTCCGCGACCGGCTGGTGGGCGCCGACAGCATCGAGGCGCTGCCGCATTGGGCGCGGCTCGGAACCTCCTCGCCGCGGCGCGCGGCCCAGATGCTGGCGCGCCGCCCCGATCTCAACATCGTTCCCATTCGCGGCAACGTCGCAACCCGGCTCCGCAAGCTGGAAATGGGGGAGGCGGATGCAACGCTGCTGGCCGCGGCCGGGCTCGACCGGCTCGGTCATCCGGAGATCGGAACCGTGCTCGACGAGATTCTGCCGGCGCCTGCCCAAGGTGCGATCGGGATCGAGATGCTGGCCGGGAACAAGAAGCTGGCGGCGCTCATTCGTGCCGTCGATCACCGCCCCACTTCGGTCTGCGTCCTTGCCGAACGGGCGCTTCTCGAGGGACTTGGCGGCAATTGCCGCTCGCCTGTCGCCGCATTGGCCCAATGCGAGGGCGATCAGCTGCGGCTTCGCGCCGAGATCCTGACGCCGGACGGCACGGAAGCGGAGCGCATCGACACCCGCTTCCCGGCCGCAGACCTCACGGCGCCGCGTGACATTGCCGGGCAGATGCTGGACCGGGCGGCACCCGCCTTGCGGGTTCTTTTTTCCGGATGGGCCCCATTCTCCTGATCCTGAGGCCGCAGCCGGGCGCCGATGCGACCGCCGCCCGGGCCGCGGCTATGGGGCTCGACGCCGCCGTCGCGCCCCTCTTCCACCTGCGCCCGATCGAGTGGCAAGCTCCGGAGGCGGGCGCAGTGGACTCCGTCCTTCTGACGAGCGCCAACGCCTGCCGGCTCGGCGGCGAACAGCTCGCCGGACTTGCCAACCTGCCCTGCTATGCGGTCGGTGAGGCCACCGCCGACGCCGCGCGGTCGGCCGGTTTCCGCGAGGTCCGGACCGGCCCCGGCGATGGCGCCGCCGCGCTCCGGATGATGATCGACGATGGTGCGGAGCGCCCGCTCCACCTTTGCGGGCGGGACCATATCCCGCTCGATGATCCGCGCATCATGCGGCGGATCGTCTATGCTGCCGATGAGGTTCCGGCCCTTCCGGACTCGGCGGTGCGAGCGGTCCGGGACGGTCCCGTCGCCCTCCTCCACTCCCCCCGGGCGGCGTCGGTGTTCGCCAAGCTGGTCGACCTGGCGGGGCTCGACCGGTCCAGAACATGCCTGGCGGCGATCAGTGACGCCGCGGCCGGCCCCGCCGGAACCGGCTGGCGGAGAGTGGCGACTGCCCCCTTGCCGCGCGATCAGGCTCTGCTGGAGCTTGCCGCCAAGCTGTGCAAGATTGGCGGCAGCGATACGGGGAAGGTCGAATGAGTATCGATTACGGGCCAAGCAGCGCGGCGCGTCGACGGCCGTTGGTGTCGATCCTCCTCCTGGCCCTGATCGCGTTCCTGCTCGGCATCGCGGCGATGGCCTGGGCGCTCACCCGCTGGGATGCGGCCGCAACCTATCTCGGCATCCGCCCTGCCCCGCTTCCTCAGCCGGTCGTCACCCGCCCCGCCGGGCCGCCGTCCCCCAGCCCCGCTCCAGCCGTCCCTGTTCAAGCCGGCGCCGCCGAGACTCAGCGTCTGGTGATCGATCCCGAAACGACGCGGCGGGTCGCTCAGCTCGAGCAAAGGGTCGCGGAGATCGACAATCAGTCGCGGACCGCAGCGGGCAACGCCAATCGCGCCGAGGGTCTGCTGATCGCGCTTGCGGCCCGGCGCGCGCTCGATCGCGGCGTCGGCCTTGGCTATATCGAAGGCCTGCTTCAGCAGCGGTTCGGCAACACGCAGCGCCAGGCCGTCGCGACCGTCATTACGGCGTCCCGCCAGCCGGTGACGCTCGGCCGGCTCCAGGCCGGGCTCCTGGAGGTGGGGCCGGAGCTGACCGGAGCGGGACCGGACCAGAATTGGTGGACCGCGTTCAAGACCGAGCTCTCGGGGATCGTCACCGTCCGCCGCGCGGGCACCACGTCGACCATGCCCGCCGAACGGCTGCGCCGCGCGACCCGCAGCCTGGAGGCCGGACAGGTCGACGTCGCCTTGCTGGAGGTGCTGAGAATGCCGGGCCGGGAGAATGCGGCGGCCTGGATTGCCGAAGCCCGCCGCTTTGTCGCCGCTCGCCGCGCATTGGATGCGATCGAAACGGCCGCCTTGCTGGAGCCGCACGCTCCGCAGCCCGACGGCATCACGCGGCGCAGCCTGCCCCCCTCCGCCCTGCAGCCGCCGCTTAAGTCCGATCTGAACGATTGAAGCCGCGCGCCCTGCGGCTGCTTCCCGACATGCTGACGTCGGCTGCTAATTTCGGGAACCACTCCCATAGACGTCTCCCAGGCTCGCGACGATATCGGCCATACGGGCGCGAAGGTCCGGCGGCCCAAGCACCTCGGCTTCCGCGCCGAAGCGAAGCAGTTCGTGCGCGGCCCAGCGCACCGAAGCGACCGGCAGCGTCACCACGCGCCAGCCACTCTCGTCCGGCTCTCCGATGCTGGCTCCGGCCCGGGCATAAGAAGGGCAGGATCGTATCCATCATCTTCAGCCCCCATGGCGACATTGTTCTTGAGCAGGTGGGCGCATAGCGGTCGCCCCGATGGCATCCTGGCAGATCGCAGCCGTTCCGGTGCATCCTCCGGACGTAGGACTCCGCTCGTTCGGTGCTAAGGACAGGCTAAGTTGGGCATCTGGCGCTCGCCGGGAACCTTTCCCCCAGTTGCGCATCAGAGAACGGGGACCAGCGCCCCTGCGTCGCGTCCTCAAAACAGGGAGGGCTCAGCGGTCCGAACGGTCCCCTCCCCAGCACTGAAGGAGAAGCGTCATGAGACTTGCCTTAGCCGTAGCAGCTCTGATGGTGTTCATGCCTGCCACCGCAGAGGCCCAAATTGGGGACTTTGGCTCCCACCACGTGCGGCCGCAGCACTTTGGGTCACAGGTCATGCACCTTCCGGGAGGACACTTCCGCCACCACGGAGGTTTCGGTTTCGGCCACGGATCAGGATTTGGCTTCGGATCAGGGGTCGGATTCGGATCGGGCTTCGGGTTTGGGCATGGGTCAGGTTTCGGTTTCGGTCGGCACCCAGGGTTCGGCTTTGGCCACGATCCAGGTTTCGGTTTCGGTCCCCACCCGGGTTTCCGCTTCCGCCACGACAGGTTTCGGTTTCGGTCCACCCGGGTTTCCGCTTCCGCCACGATCCAGGCTTTGGTTTCCGCTTCCGAGGCTTTGGTTTCCCCGGGTTTCGGCTTCCGCCATCACCGGCGCTTCCGCCACCACCGGGATTTCCGCCATGACCGGGGTTTCCGCCACCACCCGGGATTCCGCCGCCACCGCGGCTTCTGATCGGGCACACATTTCGGCGCGGACTTCCTGCTCCCGGGCAACAGGAATGGGAGCCTCTTGCTGTTGCGCAGCGGAGGCTCCCGGCGCAGGTGATTTGGACCGGGTGCGCGATCGGAGAACAATATGCCTCATCTGCCTTCCAACGCTGCGCTCCTCGTCGTCGATGTTCAAAGGGGGTTCGACGATCCGAAATGGGGATCTCGGAACAATCCCGATGCCGAGATAAACATTGCCAATCTTATTGCTGCGTGGCGGGAAGCCGGACGGCCCGTGTTCCACGTCATGCACGATTCTCTATCGCCCGACAGTCCGCTGCGGCCCGGCACGGCGGGCAATTCATTGAAGCCGGAGGCGGAGCCGCGCGCTGGCGAGGCGGTCTATCGCAAGACGGTCAACAGCGCCTTCATCGGCACCAGCCTTGAAGCGGATCTGCGAAGTGCGGGCATCAACACGCTGGTGGTGGTGGGCCTGACGACGAACCATTGCGTCTCGACAACGGTCCGCATGGCGGGAAATCTCGGCTTCGAGACCTATCTGGTATCGGATGCCACTGCCACTTTCGACCGGGCGGCCCTCGACGGACGCATCCGTCCGGCCGCCGAAGTCCACGCAGCGGCCTTGAGCGACTTGCAGGACGAATTCGCGACATTGGTCGAGAGCCTCCCCCAAATAGTGGGCACCTCCCATATTCCCCGCATGGCTGCGGCCTGCGGGGCAGGCCGCACCTGCTGATGCCTTGCCGGGAACGGCTGAGCGACGCGCGTCAGGCGGCGATGACCCGGATTAGCGTCAGGCGTCCCGCTCCGCCTTCTTCCAGGCATCCTTCTCCAACGGTTTGGGATCGGCCGCATATTGCCGAGCGAACTCGGCGATCCCCAGCTCTTCGTATTGAGCCACATGGGCGATTTCGTGTGCGAAGAGGCGCCGGTTCTTCGACGCCTTATCGGTCTTGAACACGATCACGTTCCCCAGCGTCACGGCACCTTCGCTGACGGGCCACCTCGCCAAGGCTCTGGCGAGGCGTGTGCCAGGCTCCGCGACCGTCCACCGCACCTTGTCGAGCAGCGATCGAGGGAAGTGGCGGGCAAAGCGGCGCCTCAGCGTCTTCGGCAGCGGGTGCACCTCTCCTTTGAGAGCCTCGGCGCGGCCGAGGCGGATCGCCAGCGCAAGCGCGACGCCGCTGCCGCGGATATTGCGTCCCGCTTTCTGCCTTTCGGCTGCGGCGAGCCACCAATCCGCGGCTCGTTCAAGGCCGTTCCGTCGGGCCTCAACAAGCGTGGCCTGCGTGCTCTTGAGGAGGGGGGGCGTCTGTCCTCGCGGAACCATGAAATGATATCCCGCCGCTGCCGCCAGCACGAGCAGCAGCAATGCTGGCAGCAGCTGCCGCATCAGCCTTCAGCGTGAGGAGCTGTCGGTGGGCGCAGACGGATCGGCGCTTCCGGTGACAAGGTCTTTCACCTTCTGCCCCATCTGCTTGAGCATGTGCGGCGCGATCAAGCCTTCGTCCGGATCCATCGTGCCGCCTCGCGGAGGATCGAACAGCAGCCGCTCGGCATAAGGGGCAGGTCTGCCCATCATATAAGCCGACATCTGCTCGGCGTAGAAATGCCGTGCCTCCTCGACCGTGCGCGCGCCGGTGACGATTTCATGCATGATGTTGATGGTGATGAAGTTCGCCGCCTCGCTGTCGCAGCGCGCGCCGGCCTCGCCGGCCGTGCGGTCGAGCAGGCAGCTTCCGTCGTAGCGGGTCAGCTCGTTCATCATGTCCACCGGGACGGGATAGTCGATCCAGTTGGTGATGAAGTCGGTGTGGGTGGCGGGAAAATTGTGGACGATCTCGTCGCGGATGACCTCGGTGCGCTTCCAGGGGCCGTTCCGATACCAGATCAGCCGAACCGGCGTCCCCTCGTTGGGCGGCCCATATTGCTTCATCATCTGCCGCGCCATGCCGGAAGGCCCGGCCGGCCAGTCGGCAAGGAGTGCTTCGGCCTCTGCTTCGGTGAGCAGATATCGCTCACCCTTCTGATCGCGTTGCGTGTCGCCTGTCAGCTTCGATCCGATGCTGCTCGCCATTGCGGTGCCGATGTCCTTCATCCGCTGGGCGGTGGGGATATCTCCCGGTCCTTCTTGCCGCTCGTCCATCCTGTTCAACTCCCGACGGTTGCGAAACTAGTCTTCTGAACGTCTTCTCGCGTCCGGCGGGTCCGTATCCGCTTGCTGCTCCGTCGTGGCTCCGTCATCCGCCGGAGTTTTGCCCGGGAATGCACCTCGACCGACCAGATCGATGTGCGCGTAGCCGGAGCGCCTTTCCCGCCGCTTGCGCAATGCCGCAATTCGCCAGACGATCAGGACGGCCAGAACCATTGCCGAGGCGATAAGATAGGCGGCCAGCTCTCTATCGCTCACGGCGCACCTCTCCCCCGTTGTTTCTGATCCGAACGAGCGAAAACGTCCGAAGCTTCTCGATCTCCTCCGCCGCTTTGCACGCGGTGGACCAGCCGCCAGCATTCTCCTCGATTGTTTCCGGATCGACGAGACCGCGCGTTGGCTAAACGGCGCAACCGGTTCAGCAGGCTATTTTACATTCGCCCTGGAAGCGCCCGGGCACGAGACATGTGCATCTGGATCATCGGGACAGCGCGCGCCGCCATCGTCTTGAGCGCCGGATTGTCACCACGATCGGCATAGGTCCGGTGCATCATCAGGGCCTCTTCGTGCGCCATCATCTGCTCGCGCTTGTACATCATGTCGAAATTGTCTGCCGATGCGGCCCTCAGCCTCTGCAGCATCTCTGCATGCTTCGGCATCATCGGCATCGACGACATGTTCATGCCCGTGGACCGGCCATTGCCATCATCTCGTTCATCATCCGCGTGTGATCGTTCACCATCATCTGCGCGAATGAACGGACGGCCTGGTTACGCGACATCTGAAGCGCCATTCGGCTGGACTCTATTTCGAACATGTCGCTGCTGTGCGCCATTTCCATGTAGGCGGACGCGGTGGTCGGCATGGCCATGGACCCGGCCGTCATCCGGCCGCCCATTTCCATGTCATCCGCCATCATGGTCGAACAGCCACCTAAGAGCATCGCAGTGCTCGCTGCGATAAGAACGAATTTCATGATTTCTCTCCAAAAGATGCGGCCCTCTCGGCCGATAAGCGCCACACGAAACGAAGAGCGGCGGTCCGCGCGAAGAACAAGCTCACAAGCTGGAGGATGCACCGCACAGGTCTTAAATCGTGCGTAAGTGGTTCGGTTTTCGGTAAAGCTCGATCAGAGCGTGAGTGTGCGTTCACGAGAGGCTGAATGCTCCCCCTTACGACAAGGAACATCGGGCGTGTGCGAGCGGTTCGGCGGCTGAAGCCGGAGATCGTATGACCCATAACTCCCTCGATCGGTTGCTGGCGACCCTCGACGTTCAGGTGCACGCATTTGCGGCCCTCGAGATCGCGTCCGGTTCCCGCCTCCTGTTCGCTCCGATGAACGTGATCGTCGTCCACCACGTCTTGAACGGTCGTGGCTCACTCGAAGTGGGCGGCGCGCCGCCAGCGCAGATTGCGCAAGGTTCGATCGCCGTCATTCCCCCGGGGCGTCCTCAAGCACTTGTCGCCGGCGACGAAGCGCTGCGCGACGTGGTGGCGGAGGAGAATTGCTCAATGGTCGTAGATGCGCTCCTGCAGTTCGACGCCGCCGAAGGCCGGAGGGGGGACCTTCGGGTGATTTGCGCGACCGTGACGGCTTCTTACAGCGGCTCGTTCGGCCTGTTCGACTCGCTAACGGGTCCGATCCTCGACGATGTGACGGATCTTGCTCCGGTGCGGAGCGCATACGAGACTCTCGCGGCGGAGCGGAACGCACCCGACATCGGCACCCAGGCCTTGACCGCAGCTTTGATGAAGCAGTGCCTCATCCTGCTCATCCGCCGGCATCTCCATCGGGGAAGCGTTTCCTCGCCCTTCTTCGCCAGCCTTGCGGACACGCGCCTGGCGAGCGCAATCGCGTTGATCCTGGAGAAGCCGGGCGCTCCGCTGACTCTGGCCGACCTCGCGTCGGCCGCAGGAATGAGCCGAACGGCGTTCACCAAGGCGTTCGCCCATGCCTTCGGCCAGACGCCGATGGATTTCGTGCAGAAAACCAGGCTTCACAGAGCCGCTGAATTGCTCGCCTTCACTCAGCTGCCGGTGAAGGTCATCGCCGCCAGCGTGGGGTTCGCCAGCCGCAGCCACTTTTCGCACGCCTTCCGCACCGCCTACAACGCCGATCCGACGGCCTATCGGAAGCGCCATAGCCGCAACGACATCGCGCTCCCGGCCAATTCCGGCCGGTCCTGGCTCGACAAGATGAGGAATAGCGACGCGGATTAGCCGTGCGCCTGTTCGATGCGGCGCTGCAAGATCTGCTAAAGGTCTGGAAATCGGGTCCGGACGCCGCCGATTGCCCTTCATGGAGCCTCCGAAGGCACCGGAAAACAGGATGAGGGCCGGAAGGCTACATCCGTGAGGACACAAACTTCCGGCCAGCCGGTCTCAGCAACAGCACTTAAAGCTATGCTTCTTGTCGTCACCGTCTTTGCCGTGCCGTCCCCTGCTGCGGCCGTTATTACCGTTGTTGCCGTTGTTACCGTTGTTGCCGTTGTTGCCGTTATTGCCGTTGTTGCCGTTATTGCCGTTATTGCCGTTATTGCCGTTGTTGCCGTTGTTGCCGTTATTGCCGCCACCGCCGGAAACAAAAGTCAGTTCGTCGAAACGTAGAGCGCGCATCGCCTATCTCCATCTTAAGTTGCTGGAAGCCAACGTCGCTTACATCGCGGCGCTGAGCCTATACGTTTGGAGAGTGCGTATGCTCCTGCGCCTCCCCGCGACGCGTCTGTCCCAGATTGGGACGTTTCCCTCAGGTGCCACACCTTGGCGCGCTATCCGCTCTCGGAAGACGCTCGAAGTGAACGAAGGGCCGGGTCCGAGGGCGGACGAGACCGCACCAAACTTGTCCTGGCACGCACCTATTTTCCACGGCGCTTGTGGTATTTGGAGCCTGCAGATGACACTCGACGTGGGCTTGCGGCCACACCACCATAAGCCTGAACGGAGAATGCTCACGGACCCGAAAGCATCACGTTCCAGCTCAGCAGGATGGTTCTTGAGCTATGCTGATCAGTAGACTCCAATGCTCGATCCACTAGCGAGAGCCGGTTGCGACACGCGAGAAAGTTGGCATTGATGGGATTGTCCGCACCCAAAAGATCCGATTTGGCACCGGCACTATAAGAAATTAGGATCACTGAGCGCCTGCTCGCATGTAAGCTTGCCGCATCGTCGGCTTGTACCACTCGGGCGTCGGCGACTGCGAGCCACGAGGTCGCCCCCAACCTTCACCGACGGCAGGGAGCGACGAATGTCATATTACCGGCTTTATTTTATGAGCCGCGGAAGCGGCCACATCGAACGTTTTGAGGAGATCGAGGCTGCCGACGACGTAGCGGCCGTCCGCATTGCGCGAAAGCAGGCCGGCCAGCAGCCGCTGGAACTCTGGTGTCACAGTCGCAAGGTGACGAGGTTCGAAGCGACCTTGATCGCAGCTGGCGACCATCACCAGCCCGCAGAATAGGACGTACGCGGCAATGAACCTAATACTCGGCGGAAGGGCTGGGAGCGCCGCATGAGACAAGACATTGCATTTGCGCTGATCGCCCTCCTGCTCGCCGGCATTTCCATCTCCTGGTGGGTGGCAGCGAGAAAGAAGCGGCGCAATCGCAGGTCTTCGCTCCGAGTGGACATCCTCAAGAAGCACGGCGACGAATGAGCCGTATGTACAAGTCCAGTGAGGGAGTGCGCAATGGGTGGTGACAGTCTAGACGCGCGGCTGGCGCCGTTTGCTGAGTTTTTGCTGATCCTGATCGTGATGATCATGGTGGCGGCAGCTGCCAGCTACGTGCTTATGAAGATTGCACAGCGCCGGAAGGAAAAGGCTCACAACAAGCTATCCGCTTCCCGCCGGGGCGTGGACTCGGCCATCGACCTCTTGGCCAAGGGAAGTGAAACCGAAGGTTCTCCGGTGGAGCGCGGGCGCACCGAGCGGCGGAAGCCGCGGAATGGAAGCGGCTTCGAGCTTCTGAGGTTCTTGAAGCAAGTCGCTGCCTGGTTCGAGAGGCCAAAAAGGAGCCGTCGCGGCAAGCGGCGTAGTCGCAGGACCCGCAGCAGCTCCGACAATCTTCGGATCGACATTCTGAAAAAGCCAGGGACTGCGTTCGATTCGCAACAGGAGCCCCCTACGCCATAGCGGGCCACCTTCTCTTCCGATCACCAGGTGGCCCGAATCCTGGTCCGACTGGGAGTGGGGAGCATGGAGCTAACCGACCAGAGAACGCGAGGTGCGGTCCACCCGCAACTCGAATATGTCGGGCCGGGCATAATGGCCGACCGCATCGAAATCGAATTTTGCCCGCGGGATTTCGCTCATGTCGAGATCGGCGGCCAGCACGGCCTCGCGTCCGTAAACGGAGCTGACCAATTCCTCCCCGAGCGGGCCGATGATGCTGCTGCCGCCGCGAATGAGAACGGTTCCTGGGTCATTCCCCTGGAACGGCTCATAGTCGGACGGGCAATCGGCGCGGGTGAGATACTGGGCGGAGGAAAGCACGAAGCAGCGGCCTTCGACCGCGATGTGGCGCATGCTTGCGGCCCACATGTCGCGGTCGTCGACGGTAGGCGCGCAGTAGATCTCGATGCCCTGGGCGTACATGGCCGTCCTGAGGAGCGGCATGTAATTCTCCCAGCAGATCACCGCCCCGATCCGGCCGACCGGCGTCTCCAGGACGGGCAGCGTAGAGCCGTCGCCCATGCCCCAGATCAGCCGCTCCATGGCGGTCGGCATCAGCTTCCGGTGCTTGGCGAGCAGGGCACCATCGGCACCGAAGAACAGCGCCGTGCAATAAAGCGTGCCGCCGTCGCGCTCGATGACCCCGACGACCATGTGCATCCGATGCTCGGCCGCGGCCTCGACATCGAAGCGGTTTCCGGACCGGGAACCGCAATGGCGCTTTCATAGTAACGGCGAAACCACTCCCGCCCCTCGGGCGAGCGCGAGCCGACCGCGCGCCGAAGTCGATGCCTTTGGGGTAGCCGCCGACAAACGCTTCAGGGAAGACCGCCAGGCGAGCGCCTTCGCTCGCCGCCTCGGCGGCAAAGCGGCGCAGCTTGTCCATCGTGGCGGGAGTGTCGAACAGGACCGGATCCGGCTTGAACGACGGCAACGCGGGTCATGAATGCTCCTTCAGCGGCTTTCGCGCCCGCCAGTGCGTTCGCCCAAGGATGCGATCCGATCCTCGTGCCGCAGAAGGAAGAGCGCGATCAGGCCGGCCAGCATCGGCCAGGCGGCGAAGAAGAGGATGTTCTTGAGCGGCTGCAGATAAGCGCTCCAGGACACCAAAGTGGTCACGCCGTGCATGAGCAGCACCGCCCCGTAGGTCCAGGTTCGCGCAACGCCCAGCAGGAACGCCACGACGAGCAGTGCTTGAGCGATGCCGATCATGGGAATCAGCGATTTCCCGATCCCGGACAGGCCGTAGAAGCTTTCGAACACCGCCGCGCCATGGCCGGGGTTGAGGATCTTGTCGAACGCCCAAACCATCATCACCAGTCCAAGGCTCAGCCTCAGGAGAAGAAGAGAAACTGCAAGGCGGCGTTCCAGATCGTTCGTCATTCTCATCTCCTTTGGCCCCCGCTGCCCGATCAACCGCTCAGCTTCGAATAGGCTGCTCCTCCGCCTTCGCCTGCGGTCGCCCGGTCTCCTCCGCCTGACGGCGGCCCTTTGGCACTCCGGCCGCCTCGCCCGCTCGGCTTACTCGGCGGGCTCGAGCAGAGGGGCAGCCGTCGTCGCCGGCTGGATGACCTGGGCGGAGAAGCGCTCCATCTCCTCGGCCTGGGGGCTCATCTGGAGCAGGAGGAGGTCAAGGCCGGCATCCTCATATTGCTCGATCTTCTCCCGGATCTGCTCGGGCGTGCCGATGAGCCGAGGGCGAAGACCGCGGTTCGTGACCGAATATTCCTGGATCTTGAGCTCGCGCTCGAGCTGCGTTCCGGACAGCCACTGCTCGAAATTGTCGAAGCCGGCGGGGGCTTGCCCTTCATGTCGGTGATGCGCGCCACCTCGGCCTCGGCCTCGCGCTCGCTGTCGCGGACGATCGCATAAGCGGCCATGCCGTAGGTCATCGGCGGCTTTCCGGCGCGGTCGCGGCGGGCGCGCATGTCGGCGATCTTGCCGCGAATGACATCCGCACCGTCGCCATGCATCACATAGGCATCGCATTGCGCGGTGATCATCGCCTTGGCCGCCTCGGATTCGCCGCCGGCATAGACCACCGGCTTGCGCACCGGCTTGGGCTCGTTGATCGCCTCCTCGGTCCGGTAGAATTGCCCTTCGAAGCTGAAGCGCGGCTCGCTCCACAGGCCTTCGACCACCTTCAGCCATTCGGACGTCCGGGCGTAGCGGTCGTCATGCTGGTCGAACTGGAGGCCATATTGCGTTGCCTCGTCGGCCCACCAGGAGGAGACGACGTTCAGCGCCAGCCGGCCATTGCTGATCCGGTCGATGTTCGAAGCCTGCTTGGCGAACAAGGCGGGCTGGTGGAAGTTCGGCCGAACCGCCACCATCAGCTCGATCGACTTCGTCACCGCCGCCAGCGCCGCCGCCGTCGACCAGGCATCGAGCGCCGGCGCGTCGCGGCCCTTGGTATCGTTCATGTTGAGCTCGGCGATCAGCGTCAGATCATAGCCGATCTCCTCCGACCGGCGCACCAGCCGCGACATATAGTCCCAGGTCGCCTGCATCCGCTCGTCTTCGACGTTGCGCAGCCAGCCGCCGAAGACGGGAGCCCAAAAGCCGTATCTCATTTGCAACTCTCTTCGTCAGCAGGTTTGCCGGCGTCCGATACGCCCACGGAAAGATTCTGTCCCGTTCGCAGGCTGGGAAAAGGCGGCCCGCGGAGAAGGAGCGGCCGTTTACGATTTAAATTCGGTCGGTTCAACCGCGACCAAGACAATGCATTTTCAATTCCCGCAATATGCTCGATCGAGCAGATCCTTCTAAGTTCCGCGCCCTGGAGAGATGAGATCGCGCGCAGGGCCCGTCACGCTCCCGGCAAAAGCATCACGCCCACGCCGCGCTGCTTCAGGCGATCCTGTTCGCTTCGTCAAAGGGCAGGCGGGGGCCTCGCGGATAGTGGCCGGCCGGATCGGCATAGCCCAGCGTCAGGATGAAATTCGACCGGATGCTCGTGCCGGCGAAAAGGCTTCGTCGACCGCCGAATTGTCGAAGCCCGACATCGGCCCGACGCCGAAACCGAGCGCACGCGCCGCGATGATCAGATAGGCTCCCTGAAGCGAGGCGTTGCGGAAGGCGGTGTCCCTGATCACCTGCTCGTTGCCGACGAACCAGCTTCGCGCGTCCGCAGCGGGGTAGAGTTGGGGGAGCTTTTCATGGAATTCGAGATCCATGCCGATGATTGCGCTGACCGGAGCGCTCAGGATCTTCTTCCTGTTCCCGGCCGATGCGCATCCGGCGAGTGTCGCCTTGGCTTCCTCGCTCATGCACCAGACGATGCGCGCGGGCATGCTATTGGCCGAAGTCGGACCCCATTTCATCAGGTCCCAGATCTCGCGAAGCTGCTCGATCGTGACCTCGCGGTCGTGATAAGTGTTGGCGGTCCGCGCGCTGCGGAAAATCAGGTCGAGATCCTGCTCGGAAAGTCGGCTGGTCATCGTGCCTCCTGCTGCGGCGGGCTTTACAGATGCTCGGCGTTGAACCGGTGCAATGCATGTGTGAAGCCGATTTCGCCACTCAGGCTGAACTCGTTCCCGTTCATGCTGAACCGGAACGAGTCTATTTCCCCCCCCTTTGATCGCCGTGCTTTCCAGGCCGTCAGGTGATTCCACCTGACTAAGAAGCACTCTAGCCGCGATGCGGACGTCGACGCCCACGCCAAGCCTGTAGACCAACTGACCGCCATGCCGAGCCCCGGCGGTGAGCAGCCCGAACCCCGTCAGGCTGATGGCCATCGCAATCAGATCCAGGCCTCAACCGCAAGCCCATCGCTACGGATGATGAAGGCGGCGAGGTAGGTCACCCAGGCCATGCCCATAAGCGCCATGTGCCGCATCGCCACGGAACGGCGGTCTCCTCCAACGCGCCGAAGTCGATCTGGCCGGCAATCATGGTCGGCACGGCAGCGGCCAACCCGACACCAAGGCATAGCCAGCCGATCGGCCATGCCCCCGCAGGCAAGCAGCGTCCAGGCCATCGCAGGCCGTCCCGCAGACCACGGGCCGATCGGCAAATGCACCAGCATCGAGGTGCACAGGGTGCCGAACAGGCGCACGCACTTCAGATCAGCTGGAAGGTGGCGCCGGCAAGCACCAGGACGCCGATTACTGCAGCAAAAGCATGGATGATGCGACCGGCCAGGGCCCGGCTTGTTCCTGATATGGAAGGAGGTAGGGAAAAACCGCCCAGAGCCGTGATCACAAGGATGATCAGTGCCAGTTGCGGATTCCTCCAGCACCCTGCAGACTGCAAGAAGAGGTCAGCACCAGCCCTAGCGCCCCCAAGGCTGCGTGGACCAGGGACAGGGCCCATGGCACGGCGGCTTCCACTTGCAGCACCGCCGGCATGAAAGCGGCCCCCAACCGCGGCGGCCCCGGAATGATAAGCGCATAAAAAGAGCATGAGATCCTCCCTGTCGCTGGCACGCCCGCCGGCGGATATTCGTTGGATGGGGGTAGGCGGAAAAGGTTCCCGCTGCGGTGGGCGGCGGCTACCCTCCCCGGGCGAGGCGCAAGAGCTCCTGGCGCGTCCTTGGATCTCTTCGCGCACCAAGCCGATAGGCTGGCTGGTGCTGGGCGATGAGCTCGGCGAATTCACTCCCCTGAGGGTCATGCAGCTATGCTCGGCCTCGATCACCACACCGACGCCTTTGGGTTGCAGACCTCGTCGATGGCGGTGGCGATCTCGGCCGTCATTTCTCCCTGAATCTGGGCCTTCAGGCATAGCCGTTGACGACACGGGCGAGCTTCGAGATCCCGACGACGCGCTTGCTGTCGGGAAGATAGCCGACATGACGACCGGCAGCATGTGATGCTCGCGAAGCTCACGAAACGGATGTCGCGCAGCACGACCAGCTCGTCATAGCCGCCGACCTCCTCGAGGTGCGCTCGAGGATATTGGCGGGGATCGGATCGTAACCGGCGAACAGCTCCCGATAGGAGCGCATGACCTGCCATTGTGTCAAGCAGCCCCTTCCCGGTTCGCATCTCCCCGCCCAGCGGATAAGCGTCCGGACGGCAGCCTCGGCCTCCTCCTGCGACGGCCGATCGAAGCCGTCGGCTTGCATCCAGCCGTTCCCCGAACGAACCGGCGTTGCTTCGGCTGGTTCGGCCGCCAACTCGTGCTCACCACGCACGACTTGTGGTCACGGCGTTTCCATGTTTAAGCTCCTGGCGTGCTGCGGCGATCGCTTTGGTGTCGAGGAAGGCCGCACCGCCTCGTTTCGAGACGGCGAAGGCTGTCCCTTCATCCCGGGATGGTAGCGGCGAAGTAGCTGATCAGGCCGGGTTTGCGGACGACCATCCTCGCCGACTTGCCCGCCGCGAGATCGACGTTGAAGCTCTTGTCCCGCGCGGTCGCGGTGGCGGAACAGGTCCTTGTTCGCACCCACAGGATCACGTCGCCCGCCTTGAGGCCGCAGGCGCCGGGCCGAAGGCCATTTTGTTCGCATCCACGATCGTGTAGACCTTCGGCGCCGCACCCTCAGCCAGGTCGGATAGGTCACGGACAATGTGCCGAGCGTCGCCGACAGCGTGAGCAGGGCCGCACCCCGGCCCTGCTCCTCCTGCTTCCGAGGAACAGCTCATAGTTCCAAGCCTTTCGTTGGTTTTGGGGGCGCGGAGATCCCGGGGGCGAGGCCGATGCGCGCTTATTTCCGCTTCGAGCGCCCCCGCAGGCCCTGCGCGGATGCTCACGGCGTGAAGCTGATGCTCTGGAACAGAAGCGCAGGCCAGTCTGGAGCAGGTCCTTGAGCTCGCCATTGTCCGCTTCCGGAATGAGCGTGCTGCTGAGCGCGCCGTTCACGACCTTGGTAGGCGACCTCGTTCTGCGCATAGGCGCGGTCGAATGCTGCACCGCGCAGCTTTCGAGCCATTTCGCGGAGCTTCTGCTCGCCCTGCTTCGGCAGAGCCGTGCTCGTGGGATTGGCCTCCGGCGTCACCTTGAGCTTGCCGACAAGCGCCAGCGCCTGCTTGTTCACCGCCTCGTGATCGCGGACCATTTCCTGCGCGAACGACCGCACCTGCCGGTTCTTCGACTTGGCCAGCGCCTGCTTTGCCGGCGATGTCGATTTGCCCCGCGGTATAGGCGATATGCGCGATCTGCGGGTCGGTCGGCCGCCTTCTGCGCAGCCGCGCCAGTGGAAAGAGACCGGCGAGTGCCAGCGCCATTGTCGCTGTTCTGATCATATATGCTCCTGCAGCGGCCCGGTCGCGGGCTCGGGCCCGGGCGCTGACCCGGCGAGGCCGGTTGCGGCTTTCTTCAAAGGGTTGGCCGGGCGAGGATCTCGCCAATATCCACCGCACCCATTGGAGTTGGCAGCTGGAGAAAGGTTCCCGGATTTCCGCATGTCCGAACGTGCGGCGGCTTCTTCGCAACGCGTTCAACGAAAAGCTCACGCCTCGCCGCTGAGCGATTTCTTCCGGCGTTTTCCAGGCTCTAGGTGCGGCGGCTGATCGAAGACGCTTAGCCGGACATGCGCGTTCTACGAGAAATACGCGCTCCCCCAATGGAGCGGACCGGGAACCTTTCCGTGGCGACCAGCTCAAATGCGCAGCAGACGATGCCGGGCCGGTGAGGCTAGTCGCCGGCGATCCGGAAAATAAAATGACCATTCTCCAGTGCCTGAGCAGAGTCTGTACGAGCGCATTGGCGGCATCTACGCCATTGCCGCGGTTGTTGACCGCTTCAGCGGGCTATTCTCATCAACCCGACGCTCAACCAGATCCCGCCTTGAAGCGTGGAACGGGCAGGTTGCGGCTCGTCTGCCGAAGGCCTGAAGTTCGGTCGCACCATCTGGGTCGCGGCCAGCGTGGCTGGAGGTCCTTACGAATACGGGCTTGCCGCTGCACGAGGCACATAAGCATCTGCATCTTAAGCTCGAAGAGTTCGACGAGGTCGGGGCGGAAATCACGTTCGTGCGCTCGACTATTACGAGGTGCCGGAGCGGGAAAAGAACGAGCTCGTCAGCGCTTACATGCTGAGCAAGCCGGAGGTCGTAACCTCGTCCGGCTAAGTTGAGCCTGTTGCCGGAAAAGTGCGGGAGGCGGTGGAGGATCTGACTGCGGCGGCATAGGGAGCGTCTCACGGGGCGGCGAGCCTGCTCTACACCCACCTCGACTTATCTATTTGTACACGAACGCCCGCTTGCGCCTGGGCCGACGTTCGTGGGCTTAGACCTGGATCAGGAAGGCGGTTGCGTACATAATGAGGACGCCGAGCGTGATGCCGGCCAAGGTGGTGCCGGACGCCCAAGGACGTCCCTGCGCCCGTGACTTGCGCATCAGATAGGCCCCGACCTCGATGATCACTTGGCCGATCGCCCCCGCGCCGATGCCGAGCGCCAATGCGGCCCAGTGGGCGGCAAAGCTGCCGATCCCGAATGCCGAGCACGGCCGGGAGGCCGGCCAGCGCGGCAGGCCCGGCGAACACCCTGAAGCGCGGCTGATTGGCCAGCATCGGCGCGGCGATACCGATCCCTTCGGTGATGTTGTGCAAGGTAGAGCCAATCACCAGGAACGAGCCCAATGCCGCCGCGCCCGTCGCGAAGGCCGCGCCGCCGATCGCCACGCCCTGCGCCGAGATTGTGGATGCCGATCCCGAACGCGATCGAGCTGGCCAAGCGACGCCGCTCAATGCTTCGCCTTTCCTGCGGCCGATGCGCCATCCAGGAGCGCGAAGGTCAGGCCTGCGGGGAGCCATACCAACACGGGGCCGTGGGCTGGGGCGCCGCTTCGCTCGCGAATTCCAGCCCCTCGGCGAGGGTGTCGACAAGAAGAAAGGCGAGCAGGCCGATGGTGAGTGCGAGCGCGAATTCGAGAACGGCGGGTCCGCCGGCGCGGAGCGCAGGATAGAACATCATGCCCAGCGCAACCGGCACGATACCGACGAAGAGGCCGATCAGGGCGTAGAATGCGAGGCGCTCGCCAGTGAGGCCTGGCGTCGTCACCGCGACATCGATGCTGTGCTCGAACAACGCGCCGGTGTTGGTGACCAGGGTCAAATGGTGGGCCTCGCCCGGAAACCCAGGGGTAGGGGATGTGCAGCCAGGCCGTTCCCATCCGGTCGAGAGCGCCGCCCGGATCCTGGCGGAATGTCCAATAGGCGCCGTCTACCTGGACCTGAACGATCCGCATCGGCTCAGGGCCATCGCCCGCCCGCACGCGCACATTTTAGCTGCCATGCTCGTCGAGGGTGGTGCGCTCCACGGTCAGCTCCTCCACGGGGGGAGCCGAGAGCCGGCAAAGGCCTCAGCGGGTCGCTTGCCAGAAGGCGGCGGCGACCGCTACGATCAGGAGCAGCGGCAGCAATGCCCATGAAGCGGTCGGCTCACCCCCCTCACCCCCGTCGCCCCCTCCGCCCCGCTCATGCCCGCACCTCGAACAGGCTCATCAGCCCAAGCTCGCGAATTCTGACTGGTGGGCGTGGAACATGTAGCGGCCGGGCTCCATGATCCCTTGAAGCTGAGCTCGAGGATGCCGCGCTGCCCCCTGGCACTGCATCACCGTGTCGACGGTGCGCAGGGTCGGCGTTAGCGTGTGCCGGCGGTCACGCGTAATAGTCGAAGAGTTGGCGTGGAAGGTGGAAGCGGCGTGTCGGATCGGCTCTTGTGGACGTTGATCGATCATCGCCACCGGTGGAGAAGATGCGCCGCGGTGCGATCAGGCGCTTGGTGTGTAGGCATGGGCGATGCTATTGACCGCGTAGACCTCGATTCTCCTCGTCGAAATTGGTGTCGAAGGCGTTCATCACCAGGACGAAGCTCCTGCCCGCGCCGCATTTCGGGCGACCCCAGCACGCGCGAGCGAGCGGGCGCCTGCTCCTCCGGTCGCCGCGCGGGATCGGGATCGATGATGAAGGCGCCGTACAGACCTTTGTGGATGTGGCGCTTCAGCGAACCAGTGGCAGTGGTAGAGGTGACAGCCGAACAGGGAGCGCATCGAATTCGTAGTGCTCGCCGCCGGAAGCACGTTGCCGGCCCCCGGCACGCCGTCCATCCGCGCCGAATGGATGCCGTGGAAGTGGATCGAGTGCGGGTGAGACTGGTACACGGAAACGGATGCGGACCCGGTCGCCCTCGCTCACACGCAAGGTCGAAGAAGACCCGAGGCACTCGACCGTTATTTCGAGCAGGAACATCAGCCCCGGCGCGATCTCGATCTCCTTGTCCTCGCCGTGATCTCGGCCTCGCAGCGTACGACCATCGGGAAGCTGCGCGAGACCCTGCCCCTGTCCCAGTTGGTCAGGATATCGTGCGGGTCGAAGCCGTTGCGCGTGTCCCACCGCGCCTGGCGTGATCATCCCGTCATGCTTATCGTGCCGGTGCAGCGGTGCGCGCCGGTCGCGGCCGACCGGCTGGGCATGGGCAGCGGGCGCAGAGTGCCCGTGCAAGCTGAGTTCCGCCAAGCAGGCCCCGCCCGACAGCAAGGGGAACGCCGGCTGACCAGCGCCTTCCACCAGCCGCTCATTCTGCCTCCGGGATCCTTTAAACCATCTCCCGAATGCGGCGGCCGCTATTGCGCGAGACGATGCTGCGCCAGTGATGTAGCCACACGGCCATTTCAGAGCTACCCTTTCTCCCGCTTAGCAGGTTGATTGAACCGAAGGTTTCAGCGCCGTGGTTCCGCAGGATCGCATAGGCAGCGACAACAATCGCCATACGGTGCGAATGAGTCCTGCGCATTTTTTCCCCGGTCGTCGGCGACACCAGGACGGCGATGATCCGCCCGTGCACGTACCATTGCCGCTGGTTGGCTAAGCCAAGAAGATGCCATGCGCCTGGTGACGGGCTTCAATGAGCGCCAGCGCAGCGCACCCCAGCGTTCAGGATGAAACCTTCGGTCCGGCGCCCACCGTCCACCGTCCACTCTCCACTGGGCGCGCGCTGCGGAAGAAGCGGATCGTACCGGGTCTGGCGAACGCCGAGTATGTTCTCGGCATTGGCAAACAGGCTCACCTTTGCCGAGCACGATCTCGCCGAGGACGCCAAGGTGAAGATAAGGGCGGCTCTCCTACCGATAAGGATTGTCTTCCAGCGACTGGCGGCCGGTATAATAGGCTTCGATCCCGACGCGTCCCTTGCCATGCTCTTCCCACATTGCCGCGCCGGCCGTGTGGCGGGGCGTTAGGGGTACCGGCCTGCGGCCTTGGCCTCGCTCAGCCGGCTCGGTTGCATCGACATAGACATAGCTGCCGCTGATCGAAAAAGCGTCCCGACGATAGCGAAGCAAGGCTCCGAGCCGCGTATCCGCGTCTCCCCATCGACGTTGATGAGGCGAACGCGCTCGGCCGCGACGGCCTCCAGCCGGGTAGCATCGTCGATGTGGATCGAAAAGGTGACCCTCGCCTCGAGTGGCCCGCGTGCATAGCCGGCGTCGATCGATGCGGTCTGCGCCGTCTCGGCCTCAAGGCCGCTCACCGGCTCCAGCCGGGACAGGCCCACGGCCTCGATCTCCTCGACGAACGGAGTGGGCGCGTAAACCGCGCCCCAGCGAACACGGATCGTCCATGGCCCCGGCCGGTAGAGCGCGGACAGGCGCGGGCTCAGCTGGGTTCCATATTCGTTGTGGAGATCGAGCCGGGCGCTCGCGGCGATGGTCGGGTCGGGGCGTAGATCATGTTCCACCTGCGCGAACGCGGCGGGCACGTCATAAATGTAGTCGAAGACCGGAAAGCGTATCCGAGCGGAAGCTGTCGGTCTGGAACGCCGCGCCTGCGACCAGGAGGTCGCATCCGATCGGCCGGCGAGAGAGGCTTCGGCGAAAAGCGTGCCGTGGCGGTCTTCCTCGACCAGGCCGCCGAACCGATGCCGGTGATCCTGCCTCATCCCCGATGCGCGCAGGTGCAGCGTGCCGAGCCGCTCCATCGAGGCCTCGGCAGCCAGTCGGCGTCGAACCGGTCCGTGCTTTGCGCCTGGGAAAAAAGGCGGCCGTCCGGCGTGGTGCGCCCGGGCAATGTGCCGCCCTGCCGCCCTTCGCTCATCGCGCTCCGGCGGTTATGAACGCCGCAGCGCCGTTCGCCCTCCCAGAACAGGCGCGGGCGTGCTGTCAGCGCTCGTAGAAAGGAATGTCGAGCCAGCCGTCGTCGTCCAGGTCGTGACGCGTTTGCCAGGTGCGCGCCGCCGGTGATCAGGCGCTCAACCGTGCCGAGGAGCAAGATAGGCGGTCGGGTCCTGCCCGTTGCGGGTCGTCGCATTGGCGAGGATCTCGGCCTCGGCTCGCCCGGCGCCGCGACACGAGATTGATGACGCCGCCGAGAGACGGCGGACAGGCCGTAGGGGAGAGCGGACGCGGCGCCCTTGATGACCTCCACCTGGCCGAGATCGGTGGGAGGTATGCGGCAATCCTGAGGAGGCCGGCCCGCCGTAGCGGCGAACTGTCGGCGAGAAGCTGCGTATACCGGCCTTCCATCCCCTGCACACCCGGATGTTCGCGGCGCCCAGGGCCGGCGAGGGTGACCTGCACGCGCACGCCACCGGGTTTCATTGACCAGCATGGCGATGTTGCCGGAGCCGCATGAAGCTTTTCCTCGATCTCCTCCCGCGTGATCACCTCGACCCGGATCGGTTCGTCCTGGACCCGGCGGCGTGTGCGGGTGCCCTGGACGATGATCTCCTCCTCTTCCTCGCTCTCCTCCTGGTGCTCGCGGTCCGCAACGGCAAGCTCCTGCCCCCGCGCGGCTGGAGCGAGGAGCATCGGCGCCGCCAGCGCGGTGGAGCCGAGCAAGGCGATGGACGCAATACTGTTCATCGGACGGAGGACGCTGCGCTTTCTTTGATCGAGGGGGCCGGGATGGGGCCGGGATGGCGGAGAAGGCGCATAGCCGTTTGCAGGCGGAACGCTCGAACGCGGCTGATATGCTCTCTGGCTGGATACCCAAAATCCGGCCCTAGCGCCATGGCAGGTCACAATGTCGGCTTACGACGCATTGCGGACATTCGACGGGACCCTGCGAAGCCTCGCGCAGTCACCCTCTCATGCGGCGGGCCCAAAAAAAATCTCGAATGACATAGATCACGACAACCGCTGTTCCAGTCACCGTTGTTGATATGAGGATGTTCAATCCGGGCTTCACCGGAAGTAGCGGAATGCCGAAAAGCACACTCCGTATCAGATTACCTACCGCGCCGAACGCAACGCAGCAGAACCAGAAGCGGCGATACAAACGTCTTCGAAACCGCAGATCGTCTCTTATATCGTGCATCTGCCTGACCCCGCTCCGGGCCTATATGAATGGTTGTCCGCTTTCCACGACCTCTTGTCCGGGAAGTGAGACCGAGCTTCTCCCGGTGGGCGCGGTCGCACCGAGCAGCGGAAGCCCCGGAATAAAGCGGCTTCGAGCTTCTGCGGTTGTAGGGCACGTCGCTGAGAGCTTCGAGAGGCCAAAAAGGCCGTCGCGGCAAGCGCCGTAGACGCAGGACCCACAGCAGCTCCGACAATCTTCGCATCGACATTCTGAAAAAGCCCAGGGCTGCGCCTGATCCGCAACAGGAGCCCTACTCCCTAGAAGGCCAGCTTTCTCTTCCGCTCACGTGCGCCCGCCTGAAAACATGAATCTGGCCCGACTGAAAGTCGACAGCCTGGGAGCTAGCGGTAGAGAACGCGGGGTGCGGTCTGCACGGAAATTCGAATATGTCGGGCCGAGCATAATGGCCGACTGCATCAAAATCGAATTTCGCCCTCAGGATTTCGCTCATGTCGAGATCGGCGACCAGCACGCTCTCACGTCCATAAACGGGGCTGACCAATTCCTCCCCTAGCGGGCCGATGATGCTGCTGCCGCCGCGAATGAGAACGGTCTCGGGGTGGTTCCCCTGGAGCGGCTCATAGTCGGATGGACAATCAGCGCGGGTCAGATACTGCGCGGAGGAAAGCACGAAACAGCGGCCTTCGACCGCAATGTGCCGCATGCTTGCGGCCCACATGTCCCGGTCGTCGACAGTGGGCGCGCGATAGATCTCGATGCCCTGAGCGTACATAGGCCGTCCTCAGGAGCGGCATGTAATTCTCCCCTTGGATCACCGCCCCGATCCGGCCGACCGGCGTCTCCAGCACTGGCAGCGTAGAGCCATCGCCCATGCCCCAGATCAGCCGCTCCATTGCAGTGGGCATCAGCTTCCGGTCTTGGCCAGCAGAGCACCATCGGGACCGAAGAGCGCCGTACAATAGAGCGTGCCGCCGTCGCGCTCGGTGGCCGACGACCATGTGCATCCGATGCTCGGCCGCGGCCTCGAGATGGAAGCGGTTTCCGGGCCGGGAACGGAAATGGCGCTTTCAAAGTAGCGGCGAAACCACTCACGCCCCTCGGGCGAGCGCGAGCCGACCCGCGCCGAAGTCTATGCCTTTGGGGTAGCCGCCGACAAAGGCTTCAGGGAAGACCGCCAGGCGAGCGCCTTCCTCGCCGCTTCGGCGGCAAAGCGGCGCAGCTTGCCCAGGTAGCGGGAGTGTCCAGGAGCAGGACGGATCGGCCCAGACAACGGCAACGCAAGTCATGAATGCTCCTTCAGCGGCTTTCGCGCCCACCGGTGCGTTCGCCCAGGATGCGATCCGATCCTCGTGCCGCAGAAGAAAGAGCGCGATCAGGCCAGCATCGGCCAGGCGGCGAAGAAGAGGATGTTCTTGAGCGGCTGCAGATCGCCTTGCTCCAGGACACCAAAGTGGTCACGCCGTGCATGAGCGGCACCGCCCATAGGTCCAGGTCCGCGCAACGCCCAGCAGGAACGCCACAGCGACCAGTGCTTGAGCGATGCCGATGATAGGGATCAGCGACTCCCCAATCCCGCCCAGGCCGTAGAAGCTTTCGAAAACCGCCGCGCCATGGCTGGGGTTGAGGATCTTGTCGAACGCCCAGCCATCATCACCAGCCCGAAGGAGCTCAGCCTCAGGAGAAGAGAAATTCGTAGGCGGCGTTCCAGATCGTTCGTCATTCTCTTCTCCTTTGACCCCCCCGCTGCCCGTTCAACCGCTCAGCTTGGGCTGCTTCCGATTCGCCTGCGGTCCAGCCCTCCTCCGCCTCCCTCACCCCCCTTGCGCCTCGCCCGCTCGCTCCGCAACGGTGGTGACGGCGGCAACTCGATTGGCACTCCGGCCGCGATGGCTCGCGGGGAGGTAGCCTCGGCCGGCTCGAGCAGAGGGGCTCCCGCCGTCGCGGGCTGAATGACTTGGGCGGAGAAGCGCTCCATCTCCTCGGCCTGCGGGCTCATCTGGAGCAGGAGGAGGTCAAGGCCAGCATCTTCATGTTCCTCGGTCTTCTCGCGGATCTGCTCGGGCGTGCCGATGAGCCGAGGGCGAAGACCGCGGTTGGTGACCAGATATTCCTGGATCTTGAGCTCGCGCTCAAGCTGCGTTCCGGACAGCCACTGCTCGAAATTATCGAAGCCCGCCGGCGGCTTGCCCTTCATGTCGGTGATGCGCGCGACCTCGGCCTCGGCCTCGCGCTCGCTGTCGCGGACGATCGCGTAAACGGCCATGCCGTAAGTCGGCGGCGGCTTTCCGGCCGCTCGCGGCGGGCGCGCATGTCGCCGATCTTGGTGAATGACGCTTGGAGCGTCGCCATGCATCACATAGGCGTCGCATTGCGCGGTGATCATGGCGCTTGGCCGCCCTCGGATTCACCGCCGGCATAGACCACCGGCTTGCGCACCGGCTTGGGCTCGTTGATCGCCTTGTCGGTCCGGTAGAGCTGCCCTTCGAAACTGAAGCGTGGCTCGCTCCACAGGCCCTCGACCGCCTTCAGCCATTCGGACGTTCGCGCGTAGCGGTCGTCATGCTGGTCAGGCACAGGCCATATTGCGTTACCTCGTCGCCCACCAGGAGGAGACGACGTTCAGCGCCAGCCGGCCATTGCTGATCTGGTCGATGTTCGAGGACTGCTTGGCAAACAAGGCCGGCTGGTGAAAGTTCGGCCGAACCGCCACCATCAGCTCGATCGACCTCGTCACCGCCGCCAGCGCCGCCGCCCCGTCGACCAGGCATCGAGCGTCGGCGCGTCCCGGCCTTGGTGTCGTTCATGTTGAGCTCAGCAGTCAGCGTCAGATCATGGCCGTTATCAGACGCAGACCAGCGCAGTCAGGTCGCCTGCACATCCGCTCGTCTTCAACGTTGCGCAGCCAACCGCCGAAGACAGGGCCGCTCGTATCTCATTTGCAACTCTCTTCGTCCGGCAGGCTTGCGCCGGCGTCCGATACGCCAGCGGAAAAATCTTCTCCGTTCGCAGACCTGCGGGGAAAAGCGGCCGCGGAGAAGGGCAGCCGTTACGGTCTAAACCCGGTCGGTTCAATCGCAACCGGAACAATGCATTTCCATCCGGACGATATACTCAATCGAGCAGATCCGGCTACAAGTTCCGCGCCTAGACTTTGATCGGTTCAGGTTGAATGGAGCTGATCGTCCGTGAAATCAAGGTCTCCACCATCGAAAGGGCGCAGTTCATGCCTTTGGCGGAAAGCGTAGCGCTCACACCTCAACCGATCTGGCCCGAGAGAGATGAGATTGGGCGTACGCCCCAGCTCCGGTCAAAAGCGTCACGCCCACGCCGCGCGCCCTCCACAGGCGATCCCTGTTCGCTTCGTCAAAGGACGGGCGGGGCCCCGCGGATAGTGGCTAGCCGGATCGGCATATCCGAGGGTCAGGATGAAATTCGACCGGATGCTCGTGCCGCCGAAGAGGCTTGTCGACGGCCGAATTGTCAAGCCGACATGGGGCCGACGCCGTAACCGAGCACGCGCCGCGATGATCAGATGGGCTCCTGAAGCCAGGAGTTGCGGAAGGCCACGGTGTCCCTGGTCACCTGCTGGTCGCCGACGAACCAGCTTCACGCGCATCCGCAGCGGGGTAGAGTTGGGGGAAGCTGTTCGTAGAATTCCAGATCCATGCCGATGATTGCGCTGACGGAGCGCTCAGGATCTTTCCTGTTCCAGCCGATGCGCATCGGGCAAGTGTCGCCTTGGCTACGCTCATGCACAGACGTGCGCGCGGGCATACAATTGGCCGAAGTGGGGCTATTTCATCAGGTCCCAGATCTCGTGAAGCTGCTCTATCGTGACCTCGCGGTTTTCGTAATTGTTGGCCGTCCGCGCTGCGGAAGATCAGGTCATCCTGCTCGAGAAGTCGGTCCCGGTCATCAATGGCTTTCCTGGCTGCGGCGGGCTTTACAGATGCTCGGCGTTGAACCGGTGCAATGCATGTGTGAAGCCGATTTCGCCACTCAGGCTGAACTCGTTCCCGTTCATGCTGAACCGGAACGAGTCTATTTCCCCCCCCTTTGATCGCCGTGCTTTCCAGGCCGTCAGGTGATTCCACCTGACTAAGAAGCACTCTAGCCGCGATGCGGACGTCGACGCCCACGCCAAGCCTGTAGACCAACTGACCGCCATGCCGAGCCCCGGCGGTGAGCAGCCCGAACCCCGTCAGGCTGATGGCCATCGCAATCAGATCCAGGCCTCAACCGCAAGCCCATCGCTACGGATGATGAAGGCGGCGAGGTAGGTCACCCAGGCCATGCCCATAAGCGCCATGTGCCGCATCGCCACGGAACGGCGGTCTCCTCCAACGCGCCGAAGTCGATCTGGCCGGCAATCATGGTCGGCACGGCAGCGGCCAACCCGACACCAAGGCATAGCCAGCCGATCGGCCATGCCCCCGCAGGCAAGCAGCGTCCAGGCCATCGCAGGCCGTCCCGCAGACCACGGGCCGATCGGCAAATGCACCAGCATCGAGGTGCACAGGGTGCCGAACAGGCGCACGCACTTCAGATCAGCTGGAAGGTGGCGCCGGCAAGCACCAGGACGCCGATTACTGCAGCAAAAGCATGGATGATGCGACCGGCCAGGGCCCGGCTTGTTCCTGATATGGAAGGAGGTAGGGAAAAACCGCCCAGAGCCGTGATCACAAGGATGATCAGTGCCAGTTGCGGATTCCTCCAGCACCCTGCAGACTGCAAGAAGAGGTCAGCACCAGCCCTAGCGCCCCCAAGGCTGCGTGGACCAGGGACAGGGCCCATGGCACGGCGGCTTCCACTTGCAGCACCGCCGGCATGAAAGCGGCCCCCAACCGCGGCGGCCCCGGAATGATAAGCGCATAAAAAGAGCATGAGATCCTCCCTGTCGCTGGCACGCCCGCCGGCGGATATTCGTTGGATGGGGGTAGGCGGAAAAGGTTCCCGCTGCGGTGGGCGGCGGCTACCCTCCCCGGGCGAGGCGCAAGAGCTCCTGGCGCGTCCTTGGATCTCTTCGCGCACCAAGCCGATAGGCTGGCTGGTGCTGGGCGATGAGCTCGGCGAATTCACTCCCCTGAGGGTCATGCAGCTATGCTCGGCCTCGATCACCACACCGACGCCTTTGGGTTGCAGACCTCGTCGATGGCGGTGGCGATCTCGGCCGTCATTTCTCCCTGAATCTGGGCCTTCAGGCATAGCCGTTGACGACACGGGCGAGCTTCGAGATCCCGACGACGCGCTTGCTGTCGGGAAGATAGCCGACATGACGACCGGCAGCATGTGATGCTCGCGAAGCTCACGAAACGGATGTCGCGCAGCACGACCAGCTCGTCATAGCCGCCGACCTCCTCGAGGTGCGCTCGAGGATATTGGCGGGGATCGGATCGTAACCGGCGAACAGCTCCCGATAGGAGCGCATGACCTGCCATTGTGTCAAGCAGCCCCTTCCCGGTTCGCATCTCCCCGCCCAGCGGATAAGCGTCCGGACGGCAGCCTCGGCCTCCTCCTGCGACGGCCGATCGAAGCCGTCGGCTTGCATCCAGCCGTTCCCCGAACGAACCGGCGTTGCTTCGGCTGGTTCGGCCGCCAACTCGTGCTCACCACGCACGACTTGTGGTCACGGCGTTTCCATGTTTAAGCTCCTGGCGTGCTGCGGCGATCGCTTTGGTGTCGAGGAAGGCCGCACCGCCTCGTTTCGAGACGGCGAAGGCTGTCCCTTCATCCCGGGATGGTAGCGGCGAAGTAGCTGATCAGGCCGGGTTTGCGGACGACCATCCTCGCCGACTTGCCCGCCGCGAGATCGACGTTGAAGCTCTTGTCCCGCGCGGTCGCGGTGGCGGAACAGGTCCTTGTTCGCACCCACAGGATCACGTCGCCCGCCTTGAGGCCGCAGGCGCCGGGCCGAAGGCCATTTTGTTCGCATCCACGATCGTGTAGACCTTCGGCGCCGCACCCTCAGCCAGGTCGGATAGGTCACGGACAATGTGCCGAGCGTCGCCGACAGCGTGAGCAGGGCCACCCCGGCCTGCTCCTCCTGCTTCCGAGTGAACAGTCATAGTTCCAAGCCTTTCGTTGGTTTTGGGGGCGCGGAGATCCCGGGGGCTGAGGCGATGCGCGCGCCTATTTCCGCTTCGAGCGCCCCCGCGGGCCCTGCGCGGATGCTCACGGCGTGAAGCTGATGCTCTGGAACAGAAGCGCAGGCCAGTCTGGAGCAGGTCCTTGAGCTCGCCATTGTCCGCTTCCGGAATGAGCGTGCTGCTGAGCGCGCCGTTCACGACCTTGGTAGGCGACCTCGTTCTGCGCATAGGCGCGGTCGAATGCTGCACCGCGCAGCTTTCGAGCCATTTCGCGGAGCTTCTGCTCGCCCTGCTTCGGCAGAGCCGTGCTCGTGGGATTGGCCTCCGGCGTCACCTTGAGCTTGCCGACAAGCGCCAGCGCCTGCTTGTTCACCGCCTCGTGATCGCGGACCATTTCCTGCGCGAACGACCGCACCTGCCGGTTCTTCGACTTGGCCAGCGCCTGCTTTGCCGGCGATGTCGATTTGCCCCGCGGTATAGGCGATATGCGCGATCTGCGGGTCGGTCGGCCGCCTTCTGCGCAGCCGCGCCAGTGGAAAGAGACCGGCGAGTGCCAGCGCCATTGTCGCTGTTCTGATCATATATGCTCCTGCAGCGGCCCGGTCGCGGGCTCGGGCCCGGGCGCTGACCCGGCGAGGCCGGTTGCGGCTTTCTTCAAAGGGTTGGCCGGGCGAGGATCTCGCCAATATCCACCGCACCCATTGGAGTTGGCAGCTGGAGAAAGGTTCCCGGATTTCCGCATGTCCGAACGTGCGGCGGCTTCTTCGCAACGCGTTCAACGAAAAGCTCACGCCTCGCCGCTGAGCGATTTCTTCCGGCGTTTTCCAGGCTCTAGGTGCGGCGGCTGATCGAAGACGCTTAGCCGGACATGCGCGTTCTACGAGAAATACGCGCTCCCCCAATGGAGCGGACCGGGAACCTTTCCGTGGCGACCAGCTCAAATGCGCAGCAGACGATGCCGGGCCGGTGAGGCTAGTCGCCGGCGATCCGGAAAATAAAATGACCATTCTCCAGTGCCTGAGCAGAGTCTGTACGAGCGCATTGGCGGCATCTACGCCATTGCCGCGGTTGTTGACCGCTTCAGCGGGCTATTCTCATCAACCCGACGCTCAACCAGATCCCGCCTTGAAGCGTGGAACGGGCAGGTTGCGGCTCGTCTGCCGAAGGCCTGAAGTTCGGTCGCACCATCTGGGTCGCGGCCAGCGTGGCTGGAGGTCCTTACGAATACGGGCTTGCCGCTGCACGAGGCACATAAGCATCTGCATCTTAAGCTCGAAGAGTTCGACGAGGTCGGGGCGGAAATCACGTTCGTGCGCTCGACTATTACGAGGTGCCGGAGCGGGAAAAGAACGAGCTCGTCAGCGCTTACATGCTGAGCAAGCCGGAGGTCGTAACCTCGTCCGGCTAAGTTGAGCCTGTTGCCGGAAAAGTGCGGGAGGCGGTGGAGGATCTGACTGCGGCGGCATAGGGAGCGTCTCACGGGGCGGCGAGCCTGCTCTACACCCACCTCGACTTATCTATTTGTACACGAACGCCCGCTTGCGCCTGGGCCGACGTTCGTGGGCTTAGACCTGGATCAGGAAGGCGGTTGCGTACATAATGAGGACGCCGAGCGTGATGCCGGCCAAGGTGGTGCCGGACGCCCAAGGACGTCCCTGCGCCCGTGACTTGCGCATCAGATAGGCCCCGACCTCGATGATCACTTGGCCGATCGCCCCCGCGCCGATGCCGAGCGCCAATGCGGCCCAGTGGGCGGCAAAGCTGCCGATCCCGAATGCCGAGCACGGCCGGGAGGCCGGCCAGCGCGGCAGGCCCGGCGAACACCCTGAAGCGCGGCTGATTGGCCAGCATCGGCGCGGCGATACCGATCCCTTCGGTGATGTTGTGCAAGGTAGAGCCAATCACCAGGAACGAGCCCAATGCCGCCGCGCCCGTCGCGAAGGCCGCGCCGCCGATCGCCACGCCCTGCGCCGAGATTGTGGATGCCGATCCCGAACGCGATCGAGCTGGCCAAGCGACGCCGCTCAATGCTTCGCCTTTCCTGCGGCCGATGCGCCATCCAGGAGCGCGAAGGTCAGGCCTGCGGGGAGCCATACCAACACGGGGCCGTGGGCTGGGGCGCCGCTTCGCTCGCGAATTCCAGCCCCTCGGCGAGGGTGTCGACAAGAAGAAAGGCGAGCAGGCCGATGGTGAGTGCGAGCGCGAATTCGAGAACGGCGGGTCCGCCGGCGCGGAGCGCAGGATAGAACATCATGCCCAGCGCAACCGGCACGATACCGACGAAGAGGCCGATCAGGGCGTAGAATGCGAGGCGCTCGCCAGTGAGGCCTGGCGTCGTCACCGCGACATCGATGCTGTGCTCGAACAACGCGCCGGTGTTGGTGACCAGGGTCAAATGGTGGGCCTCGCCCGGAAACCCAGGGGTAGGGGATGTGCAGCCAGGCCGTTCCCATCCGGTCGAGAGCGCCGCCCGGATCCTGGCGGAATGTCCAATAGGCGCCGTCTACCTGGACCTGAACGATCCGCATCGGCTCAGGGCCATCGCCCGCCCGCACGCGCACATTTTAGCTGCCATGCTCGTCGAGGGTGGTGCGCTCCACGGTCAGCTCCTCCACGGGGGGAGCCGAGAGCCGGCAAAGGCCTCAGCGGGTCGCTTGCCAGAAGGCGGCGGCGACCGCTACGATCAGGAGCAGCGGCAGCAATGCCCATGAAGCGGTCGGCTCACCCCCCTCACCCCCGTCGCCCCCTCCGCCCCGCTCATGCCCGCACCTCGAACAGGCTCATCAGCCCAAGCTCGCGAATTCTGACTGGTGGGCGTGGAACATGTAGCGGCCGGGCTCCATGATCCCTTGAAGCTGAGCTCGAGGATGCCGCGCTGCCCCCTGGCACTGCATCACCGTGTCGACGGTGCGCAGGGTCGGCGTTAGCGTGTGCCGGCGGTCACGCGTAATAGTCGAAGAGTTGGCGTGGAAGGTGGAAGCGGCGTGTCGGATCGGCTCTTGTGGACGTTGATCGATCATCGCCACCGGTGGAGAAGATGCGCCGCGGTGCGATCAGGCGCTTGGTGTGTAGGCATGGGCGATGCTATTGACCGCGTAGACCTCGATTCTCCTCGTCGAAATTGGTGTCGAAGGCGTTCATCACCAGGACGAAGCTCCTGCCCGCGCCGCATTTCGGGCGACCCCAGCACGCGCGAGCGAGCGGGCGCCTGCTCCTCCGGTCGCCGCGCGGGATCGGGATCGATGATGAAGGCGCCGTACAGACCTTTGTGGATGTGGCGCTTCAGCGAACCAGTGGCAGTGGTAGAGGTGACAGCCGAACAGGGAGCGCATCGAATTCGTAGTGCTCGCCGCCGGAAGCACGTTGCCGGCCCCCGGCACGCCGTCCATCCGCGCCGAATGGATGCCGTGGAAGTGGATCGAGTGCGGGTGAGACTGGTACACGGAAACGGATGCGGACCCGGTCGCCCTCGCTCACACGCAAGGTCGAAGAAGACCCGAGGCACTCGACCGTTATTTCGAGCAGGAACATCAGCCCCGGCGCGATCTCGATCTCCTTGTCCTCGCCGTGATCTCGGCCTCGCAGCGTACGACCATCGGGAAGCTGCGCGAGACCCTGCCCCTGTCCCAGTTGGTCAGGATATCGTGCGGGTCGAAGCCGTTGCGCGTGTCCCACCGCGCCTGGCGTGATCATCCCGTCATGCTTATCGTGCCGGTGCAGCGGTGCGCGCCGGTCGCGGCCGACCGGCTGGGCATGGGCAGCGGGCGCAGAGTGCCCGTGCAAGCTGAGTTCCGCCAAGCAGGCCCCGCCCGACAGCAAGGGGAACGCCGGCTGACCAGCGCCTTCCACCAGCCGCTCATTCTGCCTCCGGGATCCTTTAAACCATCTCCCGAATGCGGCGGCCGCTATTGCGCGAGACGATGCTGCGCCAGTGATGTAGCCACACGGCCATTTCAGAGCTACCCTTTCTCCCGCTTAGCAGGTTGATTGAACCGAAGGTTTCAGCGCCGTGGTTCCGCAGGATCGCATAGGCAGCGACAACAATCGCCATACGGTGCGAATGAGTCCTGCGCATTTTTTCCCCGGTCGTCGGCGACACCAGGACGGCGATGATCCGCCCGTGCACGTACCATTGCCGCTGGTTGGCTAAGCCAAGAAGATGCCATGCGCCTGGTGACGGGCTTCAATGAGCGCCAGCGCAGCGCACCCCAGCGTTCAGGATAGGCGTGCTTCCGTCCGGCGCCCACCGTCGACCGTCCACTCTCCGCTGGGCGCGCGCTGCGGCAGAAGCGGGTCGTACCGGGTCTGGCGAACGCCAGTATGTTCTCGGCATTGGCAAACATAGCTCACCTTTGCCGAGCACGATATCGCCGAGGACACCAAGGTGAAGATAAGGGCGGCTCTCCGAACGATAAGGATTGTCTTCCAGCGACTGACGGCCGGTATAATAGGCTTCGATCCCGGTCAGGTTCGATTGCAGTTATTCCCCCGGGGCGTCCTCAAGCACTTGTCGCCGGCGACGAAGCGGTGCGCGACGTGGTGGCGGAGGAGAATTGCTCAATGGTCGTAGACGCTCTCCTGCAGTTCGACGCCGCCGAAGGCCGGACAGGCGACCTTCGAGTAATGTGCGCGACCGTCACAGCTTCCTACAGCGGCTCCTTCGGCTTGTTCGACTCACTCGCCGGTCCGATTCTGGACGATGTGACCGATCTTGCTCCGGTACGTAGCGCATACGAGACTCTCGCGGCGGAGCGGAACGCACCCGACATCGGCACCCAGGCCTTGACTGCAGCTTTGATGAAGCAGTGCCTCATCTTGCTCATTCGCCGGCATCTGCATCGGGGAAGCCTTTCCTCGCCCTTCTTTGCCAGCCTTGCGGACACGCGCCTGGCGAGCGCAATCGCATTGATCCTGGAGAAGCCGGGCGCTCCGCTGACTCTGGCTGACCTCGCGTCGGCCGCAGGGATGAGCCGAACGGCGTTCACCAAAGCGTTCGCTCATGCCTTCGGCCAGACGCCGATGGATTTCGTGCAGAAAACCAGGCTCCACAGAGCCGCTGAATTGCTCGCCTTCACTCAGCTGCCGGTGAAGGTCATCGCCGCCAGCGTGGGGTTCGCCAGCCGCAGCCACTTTTCGCACGCCTTCCGCACCGCCTACAACGCCGATCCGACGGCCTACCGGAAGCGCCATAGCCGCAACGACATCGCGCTTCCGGCCAATTCCGGCCGGTCCTGGCTCGACAAGATGAGGAATAGCGACGCGGACTAGCCGTGCGCCCATTTCATCCGGCGCTGCAAAATCTGTAAAGGTCTGGAAATCGGGTCCGACGCCGCCAATTGCCCCTTCATCGAGTCTCACAAGGCAAGACGATGAGGGCCGGAAGGCTGAATCCGCTGAGGACACAAACTTCCGGCCGAGCCGATCTCAGCAACAGCATTTAAAGCTATGCTTCTTGTCGTCATCGTCGTTGCCGCGCCGTCCCCTGCTGCGGCCGTTATTGCCGTTGTTGCCGTTATTGCCGTTATTGCCGTTCTTGCCGTTGTTGCCGTTATTGCCGTTATTGCCGTTATTGCCGTTGTTGCCGTTGTTGCCGTTATTGCCGCCACCGCCGGAAACAAAAGTCAGTTCGTCGAAACGTAGAGCGCGCATCGTCTATCTCCATCTTAAGTTGCTGGAAGCCAACGTCGCTTACATCGCGGCGCTGAACCTATACGTTTGGGGAATGCGTATGCTCCTGCGCCGTCCACGGCGCATTCTGTCCCAGATCGGGACGTTTCCGTCAAATGCTCCACTTTCCCGCGCGATCCACTCTCGGAGGACGCCCGAAGTGAACAAACGGCTTGATCCGGGAACGGACGGGACCGCACCACTTATGGCCTGAGCCACACCTATTTTTGCACGGGGCTTGTGGTATTTGGAGCCTGCAGATGAACTCTCGCATTGTTGATCCACCGGCCAAAGCATGTTGAGACACATGAGAGAGTTGGCTGTGATGGAATATCCCGCACCCAAAAGAGCCGATCTGGCACCTGTCCATTAAGAAATAAAATCACTGAGAGCCTGCTCGCGTGTAAGCTCGTCACATCGTCGGCTTGTACCACTCGGGCGTTGGCGACTGCGACCCACGAGATCGCCCCACCGCTTCACCACCGGAAGGGAGCGACAAATGTCATATTACCGGCTTTACTTCATGAGTCGCGCAAGCGGCCACATCGAACGTTTTGAGGAGATCGAGGCTGCCGACGACGTAGCGGCCGTCCGCATTGCGCGAGAGCAGGCCGGCCAGCAGCCGCTGGAACTCTGGTGTCACGGTCGCAAATTAAAAAGGTTCGAAGCGGCCTCAATGGCAGCTGCCGGCCATCACCAGCCCGCAGAATGATGGACGCGGCAATCGACATCACACTCCGCGGAAGGGCTGGTGAGGCCGCATGAGACAAGACATTGCATTTGCGCTGATCGCCCTCTTGGTCGCCGGCGTCTCCATCTCCTGGTGGGTGTCATTGAGAAAGAAGCGGCGCAACCGCAGGTCTTCGCTTCGAGTGGACATCCTCAAGAAGCACGCCGACGAATGAGGCATATGTGTAAGTCCAGTGAGCGAGCGCGCAATGGGTGGTGAGTCTCTAGACGCCCGACTGGCTCCCATTGCTGAGCTTTTGCTGATCCTGATTGTGATGATCATGGTGGCGGGGGCTGCCAGCTACGTGCTTATGAAGATTGCACAGCGCCGGAAGGAAGTGGCGGAGGAGAATTGCTCAATGGTCGTAGATGCGCTCCTGCAGTTCGACGCCGCCGAAGGCCGGAGGGGGGACCTTCGGGTGATTTGCGCGACCGTGACGGCTTCTTACAGCGGCTCGTTCGGCCTGTTCGACTCGCTAACGGGTCCGATCCTCGACGATGTGACGGATCTTGCTCCGGTGCGGAGCGCATACGAGACTCTCGCGGCGGAGCGGAACGCACCCGACATCGGCACCCAGGCCTTGACCGCAGCTTTGATGAAGCAGTGCCTCATCCTGCTCATCCGCCGGCATCTCCATCGGGGAAGCGTTTCCTCGCCCTTCTTCGCCAGCCTTGCGGACACGCGCCTGGCGAGCGCAATCGCGTTGATCCTGGAGAAGCCGGGCGCTCCGCTGACTCTGGCCGACCTCGCGTCGGCCGCAGGAATGAGCCGAACGGCGTTCACCAAGGCGTTCGCCCATGCCTTCGGCCAGACGCCGATGGATTTCGTGCAGAAAACCAGGCTTCACAGAGCCGCTGAATTGCTCGCCTTCACTCAGCTGCCGGTGAAGGTCATCGCCGCCAGCGTGGGGTTCGCCAGCCGCAGCCACTTTTCGCACGCCTTCCGCACCGCCTACAACGCCGATCCGACGGCCTATCGGAAGCGCCATAGCCGCAACGACATCGCGCTCCCGGCCAATTCCGGCCGGTCCTGGCTCGACAAGATGAGGAATAGCGACGCGGATTAGCCGTGCGCCTGTTCGATGCGGCGCTGCAAGATCTGCTAAAGGTCTGGAAATCGGGTCCGGACGCCGCCGATTGCCCTTCATGGAGCCTCCGAAGGCACCGGAAAACAGGATGAGGGCCGGAAGGCTACATCCGTGAGGACACAAACTTCCGGCCAGCCGGTCTCAGCAACAGCACTTAAAGCTATGCTTCTTGTCGTCACCGTCTTTGCCGTGCCGTCCCCTGCTGCGGCCGTTATTACCGTTGTTGCCGTTGTTACCGTTGTTGCCGTTGTTGCCGTTATTGCCGTTGTTGCCGTTATTGCCGTTATTGCCGTTATTGCCGTTGTTGCCGTTGTTGCCGTTATTGCCGCCACCGCCGGAAACAAAAGTCAGTTCGTCGAAACGTAGAGCGCGCATCGCCTATCTCCATCTTAAGTTGCTGGAAGCCAACGTCGCTTACATCGCGGCGCTGAGCCTATACGTTTGGAGAGTGCGTATGCTCCTGCGCCTCCCCGCGACGCGTCTGTCCCAGATTGGGACGTTTCCCTCAGGTGCCACACCTTGGCGCGCTATCCGCTCTCGGAAGACGCTCGAAGTGAACGAAGGGCCGGGTCCGAGGGCGGACGAGACCGCACCAAACTTGTCCTGGCACGCACCTATTTTCCACGGCGCTTGTGGTATTTGGAGCCTGCAGATGACACTCGACGTGGGCTTGCGGCCACACCACCATAAGCCTGAACGGAGAATGCTCACGGACCCGAAAGCATCACGTTCCAGCTCAGCAGGATGGTTCTTGAGCTATGCTGATCAGTAGACTCCAATGCTCGATCCACTAGCGAGAGCCGGTTGCGACACGCGAGAAAGTTGGCATTGATGGGATTGTCCGCACCCAAAAGATCCGATTTGGCACCGGCACTATAAGAAATTAGGATCACTGAGCGCCTGCTCGCATGTAAGCTTGCCGCATCGTCGGCTTGTACCACTCGGGCGTCGGCGACTGCGAGCCACGAGGTCGCCCCCAACCTTCACCGACGGCAGGGAGCGACGAATGTCATATTACCGGCTTTATTTTATGAGCCGCGGAAGCGGCCACATCGAACGTTTTGAGGAGATCGAGGCTGCCGACGACGTAGCGGCCGTCCGCATTGCGCGAAAGCAGGCCGGCCAGCAGCCGCTGGAACTCTGGTGTCACAGTCGCAAGGTGACGAGGTTCGAAGCGACCTTGATCGCAGCTGGCGACCATCACCAGCCCGCAGAATAGGACGTACGCGGCAATGAACCTAATACTCGGCGGAAGGGCTGGGAGCGCCGCATGAGACAAGACATTGCATTTGCGCTGATCGCCCTCCTGCTCGCCGGCATTTCCATCTCCTGGTGGGTGGCAGCGAGAAAGAAGCGGCGCAATCGCAGGTCTTCGCTCCGAGTGGACATCCTCAAGAAGCACGGCGACGAATGAGCCGTATGTACAAGTCCAGTGAGGGAGTGCGCAATGGGTGGTGACAGTCTAGACGCGCGGCTGGCGCCGTTTGCTGAGTTTTTGCTGATCCTGATCGTGATGATCATGGTGGCGGCAGCTGCCAGCTACGTGCTTATGAAGATTGCACAGCGCCGGAAGGAAAAGGCTCACAACAAGCTATCCGCTTCCCGCCGGGGCGTGGACTCGGCCATCGACCTCTTGGCCAAGGGAAGTGAAACCGAAGGTTCTCCGGTGGAGCGCGGGCGCACCGAGCGGCGGAAGCCGCGGAATGGAAGCGGCTTCGAGCTTCTGAGGTTCTTGAAGCAAGTCGCTGCCTGGTTCGAGAGGCCAAAAAGGAGCCGTCGCGGCAAGCGGCGTAGTCGCAGGACCCGCAGCAGCTCCGACAATCTTCGGATCGACATTCTGAAAAAGCCAGGGACTGCGTTCGATTCGCAACAGGAGCCCCCTACGCCATAGCGGGCCACCTTCTCTTCCGATCACCAGGTGGCCCGAATCCTGGTCCGACTGGGAGTGGGGAGCATGGAGCTAACCGACCAGAGAACGCGAGGTGCGGTCCACCCGCAACTCGAATATGTCGGGCCGGGCATAATGGCCGACCGCATCGAAATCGAATTTTGCCCGCGGGATTTCGCTCATGTCGAGATCGGCGGCCAGCACGGCCTCGCGTCCGTAAACGGAGCTGACCAATTCCTCCCCGAGCGGGCCGATGATGCTGCTGCCGCCGCGAATGAGAACGGTTCCTGGGTCATTCCCCTGGAACGGCTCATAGTCGGACGGGCAATCGGCGCGGGTGAGATACTGGGCGGAGGAAAGCACGAAGCAGCGGCCTTCGACCGCGATGTGGCGCATGCTTGCGGCCCACATGTCGCGGTCGTCGACGGTAGGCGCGCAGTAGATCTCGATGCCCTGGGCGTACATGGCCGTCCTGAGGAGCGGCATGTAATTCTCCCAGCAGATCACCGCCCCGATCCGGCCGACCGGCGTCTCCAGGACGGGGAGCGTAGAGCCGTCGCCCATGCCCCAGATCAGCCGCTCCATGGCGGTCGGCATCAGCTTCCGGTGCTTGGCGAGCAGGGCACCATCGGCACCGAAGAACAGCGCCGTGCAATAAAGCGTGCCGCCGTCGCGCTCGATGACCCCGACGACCATGTGCATCCGATGCTCGGCCGCGGCCTCCGACATCGAAGCGGTCTCCGGACCGGGAACCGCAATGGCGCTTTCATAATAACGGCGAAACCATTCCCGCCCCTCGGGCGAGCGCGAGCCGACCCGGGCGCCGAAGTCGATGCCTTTGGGGTAGCCGCCGACAAACGCTTCAGGGAAGACCGCCAGGCGAGCGCCTTCGCTCGCCGCCTCGGCGGCAAAGCGGCGCAGCTTGTCCATCGTGGCGGGAGTGTCGAACAGGACCGATCCGGCTTGAACGACGGCGACGCGGGCCATGGCTGATCCTTCAGCCGCTTTCGCGCCCGCCAGCGCGTCCGCCCAAGGATGCGATCCGATCCTCGTGCCGCAGAAGGAAGAGCGCGATCAGGCCGGCCAGCATCGGCCAGGCGGCGAAGAAGAGGATGTTCTTGAGCGGCTGCAGATAAGCGCTCCAGGACACCAGAGTGGTCACGCCGTGCATGAGCAGCACCGCCCCGTAGGTCCAGGTTCGCGCAGCCCCAGCAGGAAAGCTACGACGAGCAGTGCTTGAGCGATGCCGATCATGGGAATCAGCGATTTCCCCGATCCCGGACAGGCCGTAGAAGCTTTCGAACACCGCGGCGCCATGGCCGGGGTTGAGGATCTTGTCGAACGCCCAAACCATCATCACCAGTCCAAGGCTCAGCCTTAGCAGAAGAAGAGAAACTGCAAGGCGGCGTTCCAGATCGTTCGTCACTCTCATCTCCTTTGGCCCCCGCTGCCCGATCAACCGCTCAGCTTCGAATAGGCTGCTTCCGGTTCGCCTGCGGTCCGGGTCTCCTCCGCCTCCCTTTGTGCGCCTCGCCCGCTCGGCTTACTCGGCGGGCTCGAGCAGAGGGGCAGCCGTCGTCGCCGGCTGGATGACCTGGGCGGAGAAGCGCTCCATCTCCTCGGCCTGGGGGCTCATCTGGAGCAGGAGGAGGTCAAGGCCGGCATCCTCATATTGCTCGATCTTCTCACGGATCTGCTCGGGCGTACCGATGAGCCGAGGGCGAAGACCGCGGTTCGTGACCGAATATTCCTGGATCTTGAGCTCGCGCTCGAGCTGCGTTCCGGACAGCCACTGCTCGAAATTGTCGAAGCCGGCGGGGGCTTGCCCTTCATGTCGGTGATGCGCGCCACCTCGGCCTCGGCCTCGCGCTCGCTGTCGCGGACGATCGCATAAGCGGCCATGCCGTAGGTCATCGGCGGCTTTCCGGCGCGGTCGCGGCGGGCGCGCATGTCGGCGATCTTGCCGCGAATGACTTCCGCCCCGTCGCCATGCATCACATAGGCATCGCATTGCGCGGTGATCATCGCCTTGGCCGCCTCGGATTCGCCGCCGGCATAGACCACCGGCTTGCGCACCGGCTTGGGCTCGTTGATCGCCTCCTCGGTCCGGTAGAACTGCCCTTCGAAGCTGAAGCGCCGCTCGCTCCACAGGCCTTCGACCACCTTCAGCCACTCGGACGTCCGGGCGTAGCGGTCGTCATGCTGGTCGAACTGGAGGCCATATTGCGTTGCCTCGTCGGCCCACCAGGAGGAGACGACGTTCAGCGCCAGCCGGCCATTGCTGATCCGGTCGATGTTCGAAGCCTGCTTGGCGAACAAGGCGGGCTGATGGAAGTTCGGCCGAACCGCCACCATCAGCTCGATCGACTTCGTCACCGCCGCCAGCGCCGCCGCCGTCGACCAGGCATCGAGCGCCGGCGCGTCGCGGCCCTTGGTATCGTTCATGTTGAGCTCGGCGATCAGCGTCAGATCATAGCCGATCTCCTCCGACCGGCGCACCAGCCGCGACATATAGTCCCAGGTCGCCTGCATCCGCTCGTCTTCGACGTTGCGCAGCCAGCCGCCGAAGACGGGAGCCCAAAAGCCGTATCTCATTTGCAACTCTCTTCGTCAGCAGGTTTGCCGGCGCCCGATACGCCCACGGAAAGATTCTGTCCCCTTCGCAGGCTGGGAAAAGGCGGCCCGCGGAGAAGGAGCGGCCGTTTACGATTTAAATTCGGTCGGTTCAACCGCGACCAAGACAATGCATTTTCAATTCCCGCAATCTGCTCGATCGAGCAGATCCTTCTAAGTTCCGCGCCCTGGAGAGATGAGATCGCGCGCAGGGCCCGTCACGCTCCCGGCAAAAGCATCACGCCGACGCCGCGCTGCTTCAGGCGATCCTGTTCGCTTCGTCAAAGGGCAGGCGGGGGCCTCGCGGATAGTGGCCGGCCGGATCGGCATAGCCCAGCGTCAGGATGAAATTCGACCGGATGCTCGTGCCGGCGAAAAAGGCTTCGTCGACCGCCGAATTGTCGAAGCCCGACATCGGCCCGACGCCGAAACCGAGCGCACGCGCCGCGATGATCAGATAGGCTCCCTGAAGCGAGGCGTTGCGGAAGGCGGTGTCCCTGATCACCTGCTCGTTGCCGACGAACCAGCTTCGCGCGTCCGCAGCGGGGTAGAGTTGGGGGAGCTTTTCATGGAATTCGAGATCCATGCCGATGATTGCGCTGACCGGAGCGCTCAGGATCTTCTTCCTGTTCCCGGCCGATGCGCATCCGGCGAGTGTCGCCTTGGCTTCCTCGCTCATGCACCAGACGATGCGCGCGGGCATGCTATTGGCCGAAGTCGGACCCCATTTCATCAGGTCCCAGATCTCGCGAAGCTGCTCGATCGTGACCTCGCGGTCGTGATAAGTGTTGGTGGTCCGCGCGCTGCGGAAAATCAGGTCGAGATCCTGCTCGGAAAGTCGGCTGGTCATCGTGTCTCCTGCTGCGGCCTCACGGGTTCTGGGGCCTGATCGGCTTCGGCGGAAGCGCTTTGCCGTTCCGCCGAAGCCGTGAATTAGGCCCTTTTCATAGGGTTAAGACCTTGATCAGGCGCTAGCTGAAGCCGAACAAATCGGGTTCGATATCGCCGACCAGCCGCCGCGCGGCCCGGCGGGCGAAGCGAAGGGTCTCCGCTTTCCGCCGCGCCCCCGCGAGCTTGCGGACCGGCGCCTCGCGCACCACGGCGGCATCGTAGCGGTCGGCGACGATCAGGCCGCAGCAATCGGGCTGGAATGCGGGCTGGGCGAACGGCTCGATGCCGAATCCCGCCGGCACCGCCCAATAGAAACGGTCGCAATAATCGAGATAATCACGCCACTTATGGTCGCCCAGCAGATCCGCGCGCGAGACCTTGATCTCGACGATGGTCAGCATGCCCTTGCCGCAGATCGCCATCATGTCGGCGCGCCGGCCGTTGGGAAGCGGCACCTCGCAGATGGCGAACAGGTCCTGGCGGTAGAACAGCCGGGTCACCCCGCGCGCGACGTCCTGCGCGGCAAGCGGTGCGCCCGAAAAACAGGACTCGCGTTCGGGATTCGCCAGGCTCGCCATTCGGCCACGCTAGAATGAACAGGGAACATTGGGAAGCCGCGGCGCCAATATACCTGGCCCGGAGCCGAATGCCCGCTCTGGGTGGAAGCGGACCTAATGCCGTTGCTCGACCAGAGAGAGAAGCTTTGTACTATGCCCGTCTGCTCTTCGCATTATCGAACTAAAAAGGGGCCGAAGCCCCTTTTTGTTATCCGCGTTCGCCGCGCCTACGTTTCGGCGGTGGGGGTGCATATTCGATAGGCGGTGGCGGCTCGTCGTACGCCATCGGCGGCGGCGCGTAGGTCACTGCCTCACAAGGTGTCCCGGCATTTTGCATGGCGACACGAACGCGCTCGTCGATGCAGAGCAGTTGGACTGCGCCCTCGCGCATGCCCATGTGGTGAAGCTCACGGGAGAGCTTGATCGTCTCGCAGATCCGGTCCCGCTTCGTGCCGCCAAGGCTCACACCAAGGATGCCGGTCTGAACGCCGGCACTCGCGCTACCCAAACAGGTGTCGATGCCGGAAGTCAGCGGAGCAGCATATGCCGTGCTCACCGGGATACGGCGGTTGCGCGCCTGAATGAAGGTGTCGCCCTCCACCGACACGTTCGACGACAGGTTCGACGAGTTGTTGGCGTTGTTCGTGTTCGAGTTCGACGCGGTGGCCGTAGAAGGCCCGGTGGAGACGTTGCCAATGCTGGCAGTGCCGCCAGTGGCCGATGCACCGGCCGTCGCTCCAGCATGCGCCGCAGCACCAGCACGAGCACTGTTCCGGTTCCGGTTGCTGTTCGTGTTGGCGTTCTGGTTGCTGTTCGCGTTGAAATTATCATTGCTGTTCGCGTTGAAATTCTCATTGCTGTTCGTGTTGGTATTCTGGCCGAAGTTGACGTTCGGCAACTGACCAACAGGTGTTCCCTTCGGCGGTGCTTCCCAAGTTGGCGGCACCGGCTGATAGACGAGCTTCGGCGGCTTCGCCGGGTGCGCCGGCTTAGGGCCATAGTTGATGTGCGGCAGCTTCGCGATCGGGATGCCTTGCGGCTTCGGGTATCGAGGGTACGGATATCCCGACCCTGTCGCGAGCGCCGGCGTTGCCAGGGCCACGCTGGCGAGAAGGAGTATGAGACGCATCGTGCTCTCCCTGTTAAAAGCTAGTTTTCCCGCCCGAACGGTTGATGGTATGCGCCTCAGCAACCATGTGTCAACGAGCCGACAGGGAGCGAATGTCCCCTTATGAGACAGGGTCGGAGTTGACCTGATTGCACTGCTCAGAAGCCGGTGGATCGCCGTCCTCACCTTCCCTGCGTTTGCTCTCCATTCGGAATGGCTGCCTTGGGCGGCCAGCCGATGCTCGCCAGCCGCTTTCTGGCCAGATCGGTGACCTGCGCAGACGCACGCCGGCCGCCACTCTCGATGTCCGCAATGGGTGGAAAGCAAATCCTCGGGGCCTGGTCACCGCTCGGGTCTGCACTCCCTATTCGAGGCGAAGAAGGTAGACGGCATTGGGCACCCCGAACCGATCGGGAACGCGCCTCTCGAGCTTGAAACCCATCCTGAGATAAAGCGCCAGGGCAACGTCCATTGCCGGGCTGGTGTGAAGCGCGATGACTGAGGCCCCATCCCGACGGGCACGTTGCACGCGATTTAGTTCGAAATCGCCGATCAATATCTGGAGATCGACCGGCTGAACCGCGGCAAGGGCCTCGGCCCGCGTGAACCACCTTCTGGATCGCTGCCCCCTCCGGCCAATCCTGCGCATCCTCGAAACCTCCAGCGGGAACGCCAGGATCGTGAACGCGATCGGTCCGGCGATCAGGTGGTTCTGGTATGGCGGAAGTGGCCGAGCAGCTTGAACCACGTGGCCGCGCACTGGCCTCTTCGAACGCTTCTTGCGCAGCCGCCTCCGGCAACGATTTTCCTTATCGGCCAGCCTTTCGGCACGAGCCAGCGCCCGCTGCGCCTGCCGGTGACCAAGAGGAACTCCAATCCAGCTTCGTCGCTCCGCGCCAGGAAGGGCGCCCGCCTGGATCGGAAGTCCTGTAGCGGAAGGATCGTTCCACCCGGCGGTGAGCATCCGCGCGCGATGGGCCTATAGGAGACCGGCAGCTTCATTTCCGATCTTCAGCAGTGCGTGGGCCGGGCTGCTCATGAACCAGCATCCAGCGAATAGCCGTACGGATCGGTTGCGCGCGTCAAATCCAGGGCTCCATCTTTGTTGATGGCGCGCGTGGCGAATGCGCACGTCCACGGTGCGCGCATCGATATCTTGGTCGTGTGCCCACACGGATCTCAGCAGGCGGTCGCGTGATACCACGCGCACGGGGTTTTCCAAAAGGTATCGGAGCAGCCGAAACTCGGTCGGTCCAAGCTCGATCCTGCGCCCGCCGCGGCGCACCTTGTGACTGGCCAAATTCATTTCCAAGTCTGCAAAGCTGAGGATTTCAACGGGAAACATCGGGCGCGCACGGCGAAGCGCCGCTTGGACGCGCGCGATAAGCTCCCGCGGGCTGAACGGCTTGGTGACGTAATCGTCGGCCCCGACCTCGAAGCCTCGTAGCCGATCATTCTCGTCACTGCGGGCCGTCAGCATGACGATTGGGATGTTCTCGGTGGATGGGTTCTGACGAAGTCTGCGGCAGACCTCCAGGCCTGAAAGGTCTTCAAGCATCCAATCGAGCAGCACCGCGTCTGCAGATAAGTCCTGGACGAGCCGTAACGCTCCTTCGCCGCTCGGCGTGTCCGCCACCTCGAACTGCTCGCGCTCGAAATGAAACTTGAGCAACTGGACGAGGGACGCGTCATCCTCGGCTATGAGGAGTCGGGTATTCTTCAAGGCAGTCGCTCCGCCATCTCCTGCTTTTATGAAGGATCTCCATCATATCGGTGAAATGGCGGTGACATATCGATGACAGCGGAAATATCCCGGTAAGGGCTGCCGTGCCCGGCCGGATTCCGGTCGACACCCGGTGCATCAATCGCGCCAAAACCGCCCGATCTCCAACAGCTCTGCATGCGCCTTTTGCGCCGCATCCAGCTGTCCGGGAGGCACCGTGTTTTCCAGTCGCCGTTGCGCATATTGCATCGTTTCGACAGAGCCCGCGTCAGCGCCCAGCAGGTTCGCGAGAAGATCACGGGCGGTCTCCACGTCGTTGAGCTCGCCCAGCGATTCCTGCATGAGTTCGAGCGATCCCAGGAAGGCCTTCTGCCTGCTTTCCATATCGCCATGCTTGGGAAGCGATGCGAAGAACTCGACCGCGTAGCGCAGCTTCCGCTCTATCCGGAGCTGGTGCCTCCGCTCCAGGCTCGAGCCGCGCGGTTTTGCCGCCCTTGCGCACCCTGTTCCACCTCTTGTCCATTTGCATCGCCGCAAAGCGAGGCAGCGAGAGCGCTGCGGTCTTGTTCGCGAGGCGCCAGGCGCCGGTTTCGGATCCAGGCAACGAGCTCGAGCATCAGCGTCCGCAGCCGCTGCGAGCCAAGGTTTCCAGCACTCGAGCGTAGCGCTTTCCCGCTCCGCCGCAGGCGCTTGACGAGGGCGCCGGCGGGATCTGCTGGCTTCACTGCCGAACCGGTTCAGCAGCACATCGAGATTGCGAGCATCGCCTGCTCGATTCGAACCAACGCACTTCCCGCGAGGCTCCTCGTACCACGGGTCAGCGATCACCGGTTTGAACACCGTGAAACAGGACTGCAACCGCCGCATTGCCACCCGCGCCTGATGAAGTGCCCGCGGATCGCTGCCGGCGCAGATCTTCGTTCAAGCGAAAGTGCGCAGCAGTACCGCTGACGACTGCAAAACCATCCGCTGCATTCATCCTGAGCCCGATCGGCTCCGCCTTGACTGCCTGCCACGCCTTCGGCCAGCCGATAGCCTCACGCTCCTGCCTTGGTAAGCACACCGAGCTCGAACCGGCACCGCCCGGCTAAGCTGGCGCGCCTCGATGGTGGCGCGGCGGCTCCTCTTGATCTGCCCGCCTCCATGATCAGCTCCCGCCTTCCGCCGCCGGTCACGCTCCCGGCATCGAGGATCAGCTCGATCCGGCTTGCGCCATGCTCGAGGTTCCAGGTCAGGCGCCGCACGTCCGCCTCGACGAGCGGCTTAGGCGCTTGCGCAGCTCTTGCCGAGGACCTCGCCCAAGAGGCGTTTCGGCGGCCTTCGAAGTCGATCTGCGCCGGCACGTCTCCCATCCCATTCCGGCAAGGTGAACAGCCCGGCCGAGCTGGGGCCGGAATTTCACCCGTCTGCACGAAGCGGCCGTTCGATTGGCGGATGCGAAGTGAAGCCGGTCGCGCGCAGCGCCCATCAGGGGGCTGTATTACCGAAATAGGTGGAAAGTTGATCCGCCACCTTGGCAGGAGCGGCACCAACGAGCGCGTGGGTCGTCAGCGCGTCGGCGCTGTCGGGGCTCCAGCTCCAGCCCAGGCTCCACTTCGCGCTGTGCCTCCCGCCTCCGGGGGCGGCCTCAATCTTCAAAGTAGACGCTCCATGCTCACCGCAAGCTGCAGCTGTGTGCAGCATGTCAGTGACAGGTCGATGACAGATCTTTGAACGAGCTGAGAACGCAGCCGTCAGGTCCTCATCGACGTGAACGGGTGCCCTGGCGCATAGATTGTAGTTCCCATGATCGTCGTCGGCTTGCTCTCGCCTGACCTCAATCATCGGTTGTCAGCGGGACGGTGAGGCCGTTCCATGCTCCTGCGCCGTTACCTTGAGCGACGTCGAAGAAGTCGACCTTGCTGCTCTGGGTGCGTAATGGGTTCACGACCTTCAGGCGCTGGCTGCCTGCGCGAAGCGGGGAGGCCTCTTCGCGCAATTCCTGCACGACGCGTCTCCGCGTTCTGGCGGGTCGCCGCGTCGAAAGCGTCGTTTCCGTTCTCGCTGTCCCAGGACCGCCAGGATGATCGGTTGGATCATCTTGCCGATGTTCCGGGAAGATGTCGCCCCGGGGGGACCACGGACATCGCAGCCTGCGGCGCCGCACGCCTCGTGGCCCATCACCACGATCAGCGGAACGGACGCCCACTGCAAACGCGCTTCCCAGCCCGGCCGTGTCCAGCGTGTTGCCGGCGTTTCGGACGATGACATCGCCAGCCGCGCCGGAACAGGTATTCGGGCGCGACTTCCGGGAACGGAACAGCCTGGGCCAGCGGCGAACGGCGTCTGCCAACGGCGAATACGGCGCTCGCCCGGTCAGGCGGCCCGGGCGGGCGGGTGTCGCTGAGGGTTTCCCTCGCGCGGCGCTCGAGGGCCTCGTCGGGCGTCATCGACGTGACGCCGCCGCAGCCGCCGGGCAAAGCTCGCCGAGGCGCCCCAGCTCGGAGGCGGAGTCAATGCCCGGAAGTGGAATGACGCACGGGTTCTTTCTCCTTTCAGCGGGGGTGGCGAGATACCAGGGGCCGCTCAACGATCGCGCTCGGCGCAGCCCGCGTCTTCCACAACGACCAGACGACATCAGACGAGGATCGCGAAGGTGACCGAAGGCGAGGCGACCGGCGGTTGTCGCTGGCCAGGCCCGAGCGTCGGCGACGAAGATCTTGAGCCGATGAACACCAGAAGCACGGCCAGCGCATATTTGAGATAGTGGAAGCGATCGACCATCGCCGCGAGCGCGAAGTAGAGCGCGCGCAGGCCGAGGATGGCGAAGATGTCCGAGGTGTAGACGATGGCGGGTCGGTCGTGATGGCGAAGATCGCGCCGGCACCAGATTGCGAACACCACGTCGACGAACTCGACCATGATGAGCGCCAGGAAGAGGGGCGTCATGAACCAGGCGGCGGGTCTTCGGATCCTGCTCCTTCACCCAGAAGGACTGGCCGCGCAGCCCTTCGGTCACCCGGAAACGCCGCTGCACCCAAACAAGCAGGGCGAGGCCCCGACATCGTAGCTCTTGTCGGCCATCATCCACATCTTGATGCCGGTGACGATCAGGAAGGCGGCGAAGACGTAGAGCACCCAGCTGAACTGCTCGACGAGCGCCGCGCCGAGGCCGATCATGACGGCGCGGAGCGTGATCACGCCCAAGATGCCCCAGAGGACCCGGTGCTGGTAGAGCCTGGGAACGGCGAAATAGCCAAGATCATCGCGATGACGAAGACATTGTCCATCGCCAGTTTTTCGATGACTAGCCGGTGACATAGGCCATGCCCCGGCCTCGCCCATGTACCACCAGACCCAGCCGCCGAAGCCCAGGCTGAGCGCGATGTAGACCGCGGAAAGGGTCAGGCTCTCGCGAACGCCGATCTCGCGCTGCTCCTGTGGAGCACGCCGAGATCGAGCGCGAGAAGGACGGCGACGATGGCCAGAAAGGCGAGCCACATCCAGAGCGGCTTGCCCAGCCAGAGAAGGAATAGAGTTTCCACGAAGGGCCTCCTGCTATCGAAAATATCGATGCGGCGACATCGCGATCGATCGCCAGAGGGGCCTGGTCACCAAATGGGAAGGTCGGCGGGCACCAGCGCAGAAGGCTGGGCTCGACCGAGGCGGTCAGATGTCATTCTTGGGAAGTGCTGGTACAGGCGGTCCTTGACCCGCGCGGCCTCGCTTCTTCAGCCGCAGCAGCCTGATGCTGTCGGGTACGCAGCTGGATTGGCGGCGGATCATCCTCGAGCCTACGGCGGATGACGGTCAGTCAGTACATGAACAGGTTCATAGCCTCTCTCCAATCGACGGTTTCATCGATCGAGCGCGCCTACGATGCAGAGAACACGCAAGGGCCCGTACCGAGCCAGCTCGATGCGGTCCCGACATCGCGTCGTTCAGGAGAACGGCCGCCAGAGGGCCCGGTCCGCAGCCAGGAACCTACAACAACCGCCGCGGGAGTCAAGATATCATGATCAGGCAGCAGCGGTGCCCCAGGTCCCGATAGAATTCCTTCTTCGCCAGCGGGACCAGGCGCTTGCCGGCTGACTCCTGGTCGGCTGCGTGGTCTTCGCCGGCACGGGCATCCTCGATTCTTCCTGGGCGGCCTGGACGGCGTCTCCGACGCTTCCGCTGACTACGCCCTGCTGGTCGGCTGCGTGGTCCTTCGATTTACACGGCGCGTTGGCTCCGGCAGCGAGCGCGGGTCCGGCACAAGCCTAGTGTCTTGGTGGCGCTTACCCGCGGACCGACGACTCGCGCCCGAGTGATCGCCAAATGGTCGGCAAGGCAGGAGTCGCAGACTGCGCGGGGCGCACGCCGGGCGATCAATATCCCCACTTGCTCTCGTAACGTCATTTTCGCGTTCGCCCCCGAAGCAAAGTCAGACCTACAAGCTGAACTGATTCTCCTCAAGCATTTTCAGGGACATAGGCCTCTGTGCTTGATCCAGCCGCTTCGCGTAGGCCGCGAAGGGGTGGCCCGCACGCCGCG
>JAUJOJ010000010.1:69811-104174 GCA_030447665.1 Allosphingosinicella sp.
TGTGCTTGATCCAGCCGCTTCGCGTAGGCCGCGAAGGGGTGGCCCGCACGCCGCGATGGCCGGGGTCATGATTGAGCTCGGCCTTCGCGCTGGCAGCCGTGGCGCGGATCAGCTTGTTGCCAGAGGCGCTGGTCGGCTTCCGTAGATCCCTTTGAAATAGCGCGGCTGAAAAGGGCCGTCTCGCCCTGATAGCTGTTCCGAGCAGGGCGGGAGACGGCACCGGCAGAGTCCCGCCTCGGGCGTCGCAAGCTGCCTTGACCGAGTTGAGGATGACGTCACGCTGCCGCTGCTCGAGGTCCGGCCACAACGGGCTGAACTGGAAGAGGCGGTCCGGCTCCGCCAGTGCCTCCGCGTCGATAACATAGTCATTCGTCACCTCGACGATCGAGACGGACGTGAAGCCGACGGCGCGGCGAACCGCTCAAGGGAATATGAAATGCAAGAGCCTGCTACCTTCCGACTTTGCAGCGCCGAAGCCGAAGCCGCAATCATGAATAACAATGCAGCTAAGTCGGTGTCGGCCTCAAGCTATACCCACCAAACCTAACGGTTCTTGTACTCTGCTGGTCTGCGACGAAGCGGACAGACGAGTCATAACGTCGGGTTCCGTTCGGCGATCCGCCTGATCAACCGAGGCTGACACACGAACCCAAACGCACGTTAGGGCTGGTGTGTCACATCAGCCGAGAGGGTGGATTGGGTTGATGAGTCAGGCTCTATCGTTGGTAAGCACGACATAGAGGCCGGGCCGGTCCGTATGGTACCCTGGCCGGGCATAGCCCGAGGGCCACCTTTCGGCCTCGGTGACTGCAGGTCGGAATTCTCTGGAAATTTCGATAATTCACGCGAGCCACGGCGGATGCTTCCAACCGCAAGCTATCGGGGGACTCTCTGTGCGGCGCGCTGCTGGGGCGGCCAAGCTATGCGTGCAAGGCCGCCCAGAAGAGCTTGGGTTTGAGGCGTGTCTAGTCAGCGGCGCTTCTTGGCCTCCTGCGCGACGATATACAGGTAGTCGACGAACGCCATCGCCGCTTCGTCGAGCCCGTTGACCTTGGGGTTGCTGCTCTTGATCAGGAACCACTCGTTGGGCGCGTGCGCGCCACCGCCGCGGCTGACGCCGAACTGCGAAGCGGGAAGATTGAGCGGTGCACCGTTGAAGATCACTCCGGGCCAGCTGCCGGCGCTGCGTGGGGTAATTGAGTAAGGGATTTTCGCCCGGTCGAAGAGAATCTTCTGGGCCTGAATCAAAGCGCTATTCTCCTCCGTCTCGTTCGGCCCATAGCCGCCCGACACGGTTACCCGCACATCATCGAAGCCTCGTTTTGCGAGATGCGCCTTCAACTTGGTCACCGCCTCGTCCTTGGTCATTGCGGGGACCAGCCGAAATTCGAGCTTTGCTTCGGCGCGGCTTGGCAGCACGGTCTTGCCGCCCGGGCCGGTGTAACCGCTAATCAGCCCTTGAATATTGACGGTCGGCTGCGACAGGAATCGCTCGAGACTGGTGACATAAGGCTCATTGTCGATCCACCGCCCGATCCCCAGGCTCTCCTTCGCCTGGGTTTCGGGATTGAGCTTCGCACCCTCGGCGATCAATTGCTTTTGCCTGGCGGTGAGCCGGCGAACATTGTCGAACCAGCCGTCAATCGCGGGCGTATGTCCATCGTCGGCGACCAGTGTGTCGAGAGCTTTGACAAGTCGCCACGCGGGATTCTCAATCCGTGCGTGATTTGACGAGTGAACCTCGTTCTTGGGATATTTGTCGGATGTCTCGCCGCCAACAACGAGTTGGAATTCGACCGCGCCCTTCGCACCCAGTGTGATGTTAGCGCTGCCTTCCCTGTTCTGTGCGGCTGCCGGAATGAACACTCCGATGCTTTTTGACAGCGCGTCGCGCACCTCGGGCACAGCGACGACCTGGTGGAAGTTGGTCGAGGCTACTTCCTCCTCTCCCTCTGCAACCAGCACGAGATTGACCGGCAGCTTGCGTCCGCTCGCAAGGATAGCCTTAATCGCTGCGAGAAAGGCCATTTGGGGCCCCTTCTGATTGACCGCCCCACGGCCAACGATTGTCAGCCCCTCGCCGGGACGATCGACCAGCCTGCCCTCGAGAGGTGGCGAACTCCATTCAGCCGGATCGAACTGCTTCACGTCGTACATGAAGTAGATTCCGAGCGTCGTCTTTGCGCCGGAATCCAGCGTCGCGAACACGCCGGGCACGCCGTCAGTCGGAATTACCTTGGCCGCTTGGAAGCCTGCGTCCAGTGCCAGCCGGCGCATGTACTCGGCGCCCTCTGCGACGTTGCGTTTCTCCGCTGCGATGGTCGGTAGTGCGATCCAATCCTGCAACGCTTTGACGGTGGCGTCGTGGCGCTGCGCGACGACCCGCGCGACCGTCTCGCGTTGCGGTGTCTGTGCGGTCACCGGTACTGCCGCCACCGTTGCTAGGACCGCCGCTCCGCTTATCCAACCCGCCACTCGCATCGTCATTTCTCCCGTCATTGTGAGTTCGAGACTGGTAGGTTCGGCTGCACTCGTCCAGAGCCTATTGATGCAATCGCTTTCGGGGTAGCGGCCGGCACGGCAGAAATGCTGCAGGAGCGTCTGGCGCAATGCAGACGTCCCGGGGCCAGGTCTGCTTTTGGCCGGAAGGGAACGGTCGGCTTTTCGGCAGTTGGGATATTGAAGCGGACCCTCGCTGCAAGTCGGCCGGTTCCTCGTCGGACCCGTAAGGGAAGTCTCACCGCCTACCGGCTCCCGGACGGACCCGACCCGTCGCTTCAGCGTTCAAAGCCGAGGTAGGTCAGGAGCGTGGAATGGAGATCGTCAGGATGCCCGTTGGCGAACAGGCGTTAGCCGATGCTGACTGCATCCGTATCGAGGGGCAGCCTGGGGCGAGCTACGAGCGGCTGGAGGTTCGGGCCTGCTCGATACCGACCGACCGCAACGAAGCGGCAAGCTAGCGGCGGACTCACTTATGACAGCAAGCTACCAATTCGGCATTGAGGAAGAGCTGTTCCTGGCGGACGTTCACACACGTAATACGCCCAAGCGAGTGAAGCCATTCCACCAGGCTGTTTACGATCGCATGCCGGAGGTCGAGCGCGAGCTTTTCGACTCGCAGGTCGAGATCATGACGCCTCCCTGCACCGACTTCGCAGCGGCGCGTACCTGCCTGTCCGGCTTACGCAACGGGTTGGCCGCGATCGGCCAAGAGCATGGCGTCATGGTGTTCAGCAGCGGCAGCCATCCGACCGCCAGGTGGCGTCGGCAGAAACGGACGAGCAAGGAGCGCTACGCCGCGATAGCGGACGACCTGCAGCTGCTGGCGCGGCGCAACGTCTGCTGCGGCATGCATGTCCATGTCGAGGTGCCGCACCCGGAGCGCCGCGTCGACCTGATGAATCGGCTGCTGCCCTACACACCGACGCTGCTCGCGCTCTCAGCATCGTCGCCCTTTTGGCAGGGGCGAAAGACCGGGCTGAACGCCTATCGGCTTTCGGTCTGGGGCGAGATGCCTCGCACCGGCTTACCCGAGCTGTTCGCCGACACGGCAGACTATGATCGGTTCGTGGCAGCCATGGTGCGATCCGGCGCGATCGCCGACGCGAGCTTTCTGTGGTGGACGCTGCGCCCGTCCACCCGCTTCCCGACGCTTGAGCTTCGCGTCGCCGACAGCTGCACGCGGTTGGACGACACGCTCGCGATCGCGGCACTGTATCGATGTCTGGTCCGCCACCTGGATCGGCACCCCAAGCGCAACCGGGGACTGACCAGCGTATCGCGCGCGATCACGTCCGAAAACATGTGGCGCGCGCAACGTCGGGGGGTTCATGCCAACCTCATCGACGAAGGCGGCAGAGTTGTGCCGTTCGCCGAGCATCTCGATGCGATTCTCGAAGACGTCGCGAAGGACGCCGATGCTCTAGGATGCACCCCGGAGGTAGCGAGGACGCGCGAGATCGTCGCCCACGGCACGAGTGCCGATCGTCAGCTTGCGATCTTCACCGAAGCACGAGCTAGCGGCTCGAATGCAAACAAGGCGCTTGCGGCGGTCGTCGACTGGATGGTGCAGGCGACAGCTGGGTAGGCCCAAGCTGGTGTGAACCGGCAGACGTCTATACCTCAAATCAGGTGTTCGAAAGAGCTGGAAGCCGGATAGGCAGCAGGCAAAATCAGTGCGAAAGTTCGATCAATGGCTTCAGACGATAACTCCGGAACAGCTCCTGCGCTGCTCACGCCGACCGATCCGGCGCCAGTCTCGATCGTGAACCCGTCTGGATCTTCGCCATTTCTCTTCATCGGCGATCATGCCGGCAATACCATCCCCCCATCGCTCGGGTCGCTGGGATTGCCGCCGGACGAACTCTGCCGGCATATCGGATGGGACATCGGCATCGGGGCTCTCGGACAACTACTCGCAGACGGCATGGACGCCGTCTTCATCCGGCAGGCTTATTCGCGCCTGGTCGTGGACTGCAACCGCCATCCCGAAGCCCTTGATGCGATCCCACCGATCAGCGACGGTACGCCGGTCCCTGGCAATCAGTCACTTACCGGCCTGGAGAAGGACGCGCGTTTCTGTGCCATTCACGGGCCCTACCAAGAAGCCATAGACGCGGAGATCGATCGACGTCGACGGGCGGGGCAAGCCACGATCCTGATTTCCCTTCACAGCTTCACGCCAGCAATGCGCATGGGCGGTAGCGCCCGGCCATGGCAGATAGGTGTCTTGCACCACCAGGGAAATACGAGCTTTGCGCTCCGGCTGCTGAATGTCCTGCGAGATGCGGGTGACCTCTTGGTCGGGGACAACGAGCCGTACAAAATGGATGGCATCGGCTATACGGTGCCCCGACACGCCTACCCGGCTGGCATCCGCTATGCCGAGCTGGAGATCCGACAGGACCTTCTGCTTGCGCCACATGATCAAGAAGCATGGAGCCGGCGGATTGCTGGCGCGCTTTTCGCTGCAAACACTTGATGCACACTGAGGATGACGTGGTTCGATGCAGAACCACTCGGTTCAGAAGCAAGGGCGCGGCTCTCCCAAAAATTTTCTCGAGCGCGCGGCGGAAGACCCATTTGCGAACATCCAGGGCTGCTTCGCGCTTCGCCGGAACCGGACATCCGTTAAGGTGTCGCTTTACGGCTCGGATTGGCCGCAAGCGGAACGTCCGCTTGGGAAGGGCGGCAACCGAAGAGCCGCCGTTTCCGATCGTCGGACGGGTAGGTCCCCTTTGACCCTCAGCGGAATCTCGCCTGAATGGCGAGCCTGCGTCCCCGGAAGCAGACCGTTGTAGCCGTCGAGGCGGGACGAATGACTGAGCCTCTGGTCACACTGAACCGCTAAGCAGTCTGAGCAGTTGGTCTGAAGGCGGTTAAAAGATTATTGCCGGCTCCATTGACTGACCTCCTAAAGAGGTCTTCCTTCTAGAGAAGTTGGCGATCACAAACCGGGTCGTAGGAGGCAGGGATGAGTGAGGATTGGCTTGCGACCGTAGTGGAGCTCAATAAGGCGTTTCCCCTCGGCCTGACTGCTGACCACCCAGAACTAGCAATGGCGCTCCCAAGCCTTTCATTTCTTACCTAACCTGGGTTATGGGGGCCGATGGGGGAGAGAGAGAGTCGCTCCTCGGCTGACTTTCGGCGAAGCGCCGCGGATTTTTTCCGGGGCGCTTCGTTTTGCTTGGAACCTTCCGGTCGCGCCTGAGTTATCGCCTGACCCACCCCGGTAGATCAGCACCCCCCCCCCGCTGACTGCCACCAAAAGCCCCGGCCGGAAACGGCTGGGGCTTTTTTGTTGGCGGGCCGTTGATGCTGAATCCGTTAACCATCTTCCCGTACCATCTGCCTCACCGTCCACACGACGGAGCACTGGTTCTAACGGGAGGCAGTTATGGTACGCGAATTTGTCGAGATAGCCGGTCACACCTCAATCGAAGATCTGATTGCCCGTCTAGCCTCGGTCAAAGCGGCCATGCCAGCTGGCTCAGGTGAAGAGCAGGTGCGGGTGCGCGGAGACGATACATTCGGCCACCATATCCTGGTCACCTACCTTCGGCCCGAGACGGAGGAAGAGATTGCATCCGGCTTGCAGGCAATGCGGTTTGCGTCTGCCTGGAGCGAGTGCCGCGTGCGGGTTGCTGGGTAATCCCGGGCGCCCGTAGGGCGATGGTCGCAGCCTTGATGCTGAACGACAACTGTCGATCATGTTCAGCTTTTCCTCAATACTTCTAGCGCAAGAAGCTCAAGTCAGCCTGCGGCCGGCGTTTGGGCGATGTACTGCCCACGACCGCACGCTGACCCCTTGGGTGGCGTAAATAAGGGCGGGCCGGCATTCCCTGGAGTGCCGGCCCTAGTCATTGGGGCGGCACTTCAGGGAATGCCCGGCTTCTAGACGGGGCGTGAATGGTCACCTGGCATTCCGCTCGACGTGCTGATGAGTCGGTATCATTGCGGACGCTGTCTCTGACGCGGTCGTAGATCACATCCGCCGGGTGCAGGCGACTTCAACGTCAGGCACGTAAGGACGCGCTAGCGACAGCAGCACCGATTCTCGGCGGGCGCGTTTTCCTACGCCGCTGACGAGCTCAACATTGCTTGATCGGTGAAAGCAAAGCTCGTCTGCTCGTACGCCTGGCCTCGACACCAGCAGCCTTTACCGACCGTTAACCACGATGGCTTAGCTGTTTGGAGAGAGGCAGTTTGGAGCTGGCATGTCTGAAGCACAAAATCTCCGGGAGCAGATGGAAGCTTCGCGTAGGCTCGCGGAAGGGTCAGTCCTCCCAAATGTTCGATCTAGGTATCTCGAAGCGGCAGCAACCTGGGCTCGCCTGCTCGAAAGAGCTGAGCGTGTAGAGTTCATGCGAGGTTTGCCGTGCGACGCTAAGTGGTAAGCCACCACATTCAGGCCGCGACGTCTGTAACGCATGCGAATCACTGAAACTTCTTCAACAGCTTACCGTTGTGCCGCTAACGTAGGTTAGTCGCGTCCGCTTTTCCGGAACCAGCACCCCAGCAGGAGCGTGGCATGTCCCGCGACGAGGAAGCTTCCCTGAACGCTCGCGCCGATGATGCGAAGCGCCGGTTGCACCGTGGTATCCAGACTAGCAAGGCTCTGGTGGCGCAGTACCGGCAGAAGCTTCTGACGCTTGGACAAGCGCGCCAGAGCGAGCCTGGCAAGGGGCGTCTGATGGCCGCGCCACAACGTTAGTCCAGCTAGTGCTCTCGTACCCCGTTCGGCTGACTCCGATCGACGAGCACCTAGTCATGCTTACCTTTCACGACGTACCGGAGGCGGTGATCGTCGCTGCCGCCGAGGATGACGCGTTCGGCCGAGCTGTGCCCGTCTTGGAGACGGTACTCGGCGGCTATGTGCTTGAGGGGCGGTCCATTCCCACGCCATCGGGGGTGTGCGGTGCGCCGACCGTCACAACGAAGCGGTTTAGCACCGTAGGAATGATCATCCCTGGTGAAAACGCCCGCCGAAGCCGATAGCAATTGCACCACTGATCCCCTAGGCGCCTACCAAATCTACATTCGACCCGATCCTCCACGCCCTCGGTACCTCGCCATGGTGCGCCCGAGCTGCGGTGTGCTGCGGTTTGCTGACTTCTGATCTAGAAGATGGGATCAAACCCGCTGATGCCAGTGAAACGCCTGCTTGGCCGAGCACCCAGGCCTCCAAGCCGAGATGTCCCGCACACGTTTTATGTTGAACCACTAACCTGGGTTAGGCGTTTACCCTTCGCAGCCCGTGACTCTGGACGTCCGCGCCCGTTGCACCGGCCTGCGCAATCAAGGAGGCGCCGTAATGGCTATCTTAGATGATCCAAACGCACTCGCGCGGGACGAGACACACGATCTGATATCTTCCGAAAAGGTGGATGGAACCGCCGTTTACAACCGGGACAGCGAGCGGCTTGGGACAATCCACCACTTCATGGTGGGCAAGCGCGACGGCAAAGTCCGGTATGCGGTTTTGAGCTTTGGCGGATTGTTCGGCATCGGTGAGCGTTTCCACCCACTCCCTTGGGACATTTTGACATACGACACGGATAAAGGCGGCTACGTCGTAGATCTAAGCAAAGAGATTCTCCAGGGTGCCCCTTCATTCGAGCGCGGCAGCGAGCCGACGTACGATGCGGATTATGGCCAGCGCATACATGGCCACTACGGGCTGACCTATTGAAGCATTGATCTGGAACTGGGGCGGCTTCGGCCGCCCTCGTTTCCAGCTGGTGCCAGTTGGGTTCGCGACGATCTACGCTCGAGTAGGACACGCCTCTTGCCGACGGGTGCGACCTGATGTCGGCGTTGAATTCGACCGCACAGCCGCCTAGCATCTCCTCTCCTCACCAGATAGGTTAGGGCACTTCGAGAGCCGATGTCGCTTGGCCGTAAGCGGACGTCTTCTTTCGGACCGTGGGCCACCCCGGGGTCTGAGCGACCGAGGGTGCATTGCGATGAGGTTTCCACGCCCCACTCCCGAGTGTCGCGGGAGCGGGTAGATGTTACGGGGCTTTGCGAACAGTTGGCAAGTGACGGTGCTATCGGGAACGTGCCCGCTCCGCATGATCGTCAAACAGCTGTCGGAACATGGCGTACTCGTCGACGAGCCGAGGTGACAGGGGGATTAGGTTTTAGCGTGCTGAGCTACTGAAGCGGTCGTAGGTATCTTCGACCTCCTCGTCTTCCCAGCCGTCGGGTAGCACCCCAAGTTCCTCGAACACGAGGAGGGAGATAGTCATTTCATATCTGTCGGCGAAAATGGCCACCTCCCTGGTCGGACGAGACCACCAAACCCCGGGAGGCAGGTTAATTCCTTCAGCAGCCCTGAGATTGTCGCCATCCCTAGCAAGAGAGCCCAGCGGCAGCTCCATGCCCGAGCGATAGAAGATGCGGGCCCTTTCGGCCGCAGCGCTGCGTCGGAACCAGAGCACGTAGCCATTGGTCGCTACCACTACGGCCGCGCATAGGGGCGTGCTCTCCAGCCATTTAAGCGCGGCAGCGGTGAGGGAGACGGCGTACCGATCCCCGCAGTGGCGCAAGAGGTCTAGCGTCATCCGCTGATTCCCGACCTGTGCTCGGAAGTCGTCCAGCGGCATCAGAAGGTAGGAAGCAAACCTGTCGGCCTCGCGCTCCTGCTCTCGCGTGCCGCCTAGCACGTCCGACTGGCCGCACTGGAAGCCGGCCGGAGATTGATTGCGATGGCAGAGGTAGTGGCCCCATTCGTGGCCGAGCGTGTAGTTGATTCGGCCTGGCGAGATGATGGAAGGGTTATAGAGGATGGCCCACCCGCCTCGCTTGCGAAGCGGCGCCAGTGCGCCCTCGAAGCTGGGGATATCGGCCTCAGAAATCGTCAGGACCGGGTCGTTGAACCGTCTCGAGTATTCGTACGCGATCTGTCGAACCTCGACGGGGAAGCGCGGGCCCCACATCGAAACGAGGGTGTTCGCCCAAGCGCAAGGTGTGGTCGGCTCACTCCTCATTATCATCATCGAGCACGTCCAAGATGCGCTTGAGCTTCGCCTTTATCGTCGGATCGGCCTTCTGGTACTTGCGGTAGAACGCTGTGTCCTCGACTGCCTCCGTCGGATGGTCTTGAGACGCGTCGATGAGAAAGGCAGAGGTGACTCCCAGCGCCCCCGCGATCTTGTCGAGCTTCTCGGCCGAGGGGCGCGCAACCTCCTTGTTCTCAATTTCCCACATGTAGCTCTTCGAGCTGTCGGTGGCCTTCGCGAGTTGGTCGAGGGTGAGCCCTCGTGCGCGCCGCAGCTCATTGATCTTAACTCCTAGACGAGACGGCATCAGTCCTCCAGCGGATATGGCATGTTCGGCGATAACCTGATAGGATGTACTTGACAACCGAACTCGGCATCACCATACCAAAAGTATGTCAGTAACGAACAGCTGCCTAACTGGAGGTGATAGCATGAGCAAGGGTAAGAGCGGCTCCTATCGGAGCGCAATTTCGGGTCGTTACGTGACGACGGCTCACGGACGGCGCAGCCCCGGCACCACGGTGCGGGAGGCCAGCGGAAAGAGCGGCAGCACCGGAGGCTCCTATCGGAGCGCGATTTCCGGACGCTTCGTGACCTCCGCCCACGGCAAGCGCAGCCCGAGCACCACCACCCGCGAGAAGTAACTTAGCTGCGCCGTCGCCGGCGGCGCAGCCTTCTAGAAGATGCCGAAATGGCCACCGTCACCTACCCCTGTTATTGGCAGAAGAAGGATAATAGCGGCTATTGGTATTGGATTTACTATGCCTCAAACGGCAAAGCCATTTCCCGCAGCAGCGAGAGTTACGTGCGTCGAGCGGATTGCGCGCATTCCATCGATCTGATGAAGGGCTCGTCTAAGGATCAGGTGTTCTACACCGAGTGAATAGGCAGCCTGAGTGTTGCCCTTCCGGCCCCTTTACGAATCTTCCTATCAATGGCTCTGCCTTCGCGATGATCCCTATGGGCTCCCCCCACAGCTTATGCTTTCACCGGGAGTTACCCCAGTGTTACCCCAACCGCGAAAGCGGGGCGGCATAAATGTCGTGTTATCAGCTAAGGTATTGTTCTTGCTGCTGAGTTCTGGAGCGGGCGAAGGGATTCTTGCTGTTGACGAGGGTGTAGAGCACCAGCCCCGGCCGCCGCTCGATATCGTCGAGGACGCGGTCCAGATGCCCTTCGGAGCGGACCATCGGCCAGAAATGACGGAGCACCTCGACATTGTCGAACTGGGCGAGGCAGGCCTTGGCGATCACCTCCAGCGTCTCGCCGGTGGAATCCGATAGGAGATGGAGATGAAGCTGGCTCAAGCGGGGTTCCGGCCTGTGGAAAACATTGTCGAAAAGGCTAGCGGAAGCCTCGGGACGGTCGCAAGGAAAGCTTTCCTCCCCGCTTTTCGGATTTGATCCACAGATTGACGAAGAGTGAAAACGTTCCCGCGCCCGTCTGTGGATTGCGGGGATTAGGCACGCGAATCCGCAGGGGTCCGCGGGCGCTCCGGAGTCAAGCTGTTTGCAAAATCGGGCGAAGGCAATAAACCCCACGACCCGACGCCCTACAACCTACTACAGACTCTCTTCTAATAAGACTCTCTTATAGAGAAGAGGGGGAGCCCTGAGCCCTCGATGCCCGGTTCGAACAAGCCATTGCTGAGCGTCCTTCAGGGGAAAAAGGCTGAGAAAACACCGATTTGGCTGATGCGCCAAGCAGGCCGCTATCTGCCCGAATATCGCGCGCTGAGGGCGGACAAAGGGGGCTTCCTCGAACTCGTCTACGACAGCGACGCGGCAGCCGAGATCACCCTCCAGCCGATCCGCCGCTTCGGCTTCGACGGCGCCATCCTTTTTTCCGACATCCTCATCGTCCCCTATGCACTGGGCCAGGGGCTTCGCTTCGAGGCCGGTGAAGGCCCTCGCCTGTCCCCACCCCTAACCGATGCCGCTTTGGCCTCCCTAGAGCCGATTCCGGGGCGTCTCGAGCCGATTTACGAGACTGTGGAGAAGGTGAAGGCGGCGCTGCCTGCCGAAACCACGTTTCTCGGCTTTGCCGGCAGCCCCTGGACGGTCGCGACCTACATGGTCGCCGGCCGCGGCAGCAAGCAACAGGACGAGGCGCGGCGCTATGCCTATCGCGATCCGGTCGCCTTCCAGGAGATCATCGACGCGGTCGCGGGCATGACTGTCGACTATCTTTCCGGCCAGGTGCGGGCGGGCGTCGAGGCGGTGCAGCTTTTCGACAGCTGGGCCGGCAGCTTGTCGCCCGCCCAGTTCGAGCAATGGGTGATCGCCCCCAACGCGCGGATCATCGCCGCCTTCAAGGCGCGCCATCCGGACGTGCCGGTGATCGGCTTCCCGAAAGGAGCGGGCGGCAAGCTCGGCGCCTATGCGCGCGAGACGGGCGCCGATGCGATCGGGCTCGATGAGACGGTCGATCCGGTCTGGGCCGCGGCCGAGATCTCGCCGCACCTGCCGTTGCAGGGCAATCTCGATCCGCTTGCGCTCATCGCCGGCGGAGATGCGCTTGAAAGCGCCGTTGGCCGCATCATATCGGCGTTCGAGGGCCGTCCGCACGTCTTCAACCTGGGGCATGGCATCTTGCCGGATACGCCGATCAGCCATGTCGAGCAGCTCTTGCGGCTGGTGCGCCAGTGAACAGCCTCGATTTGGGAACCGCTCTTTCTTTGACCTATGCCTGGATCAAGGCTGCGCACGTCATCTTCGTGATCTTCTGGATCGCGGGACTGTTCCTGCTGCCGCGCTATTACATCTATCACCAGGAAGCGCCAGCCGGCTCGCCCGAGGAGAAGAAGTGGATCGAGCGGGAGGCCAAGCTTCGCAACATCATCATCACTCCGGCGATGCTGCTCGTCTGGACCTTCGGCCTCATCCTCGCCTCCACCATCGGCGCGTGGAGCCAAGGCTGGTTCCACGTGAAGCTCCTGCTCGTGGTCCTGCTCTCCGGCTATCACGGCTACATGGTCTCCTACGGCAAGAAGTTGGCGCGCGGCGAGCGGCCCGCCAGCGGCAAGGCGCTGAGGATCATGAACGAGATCCCCGGCATCGCCACCGCGCTCATCGTCATTCTGGTGATCGTGAAGCCATTTTAGTCCGTTGACTTGATTTTCAGCGGAGCCTAACCCCGATCGAGTCGTTAGCCTGCCATCCTCGTGGGCAATCCCTGCAGCCGATATCCTTTCAGCGCCTGGACGACGGTCACCAATCCCGAGTGTTCCCCATGCATCTCAAAGAACTGAAGAAGCAAAGCCCCGCCGATTTGGTCGCCATGGCCGAGGAGATGGGCGTCGAAAGCGCATCCACGCTCCGCAAGCAGGAGCTGATGTTCTCGATCCTCAAGGTCCAGGCCGAAAACGGCCGCGAGATCATGGGGATGGGGACGATCGAGGTGCTGGCCGACGGCTTCGGATTCCTGCGCTCGCCCGAGGCCAATTACCTGGCCGGGCCCGACGACATCTACGTCTCGCCGAACCAGGTCCGCAAATTCGGCCTTCGCACCGGCGACACCGTCGAGGGCGAGATCCGCGGCCCTCGCGACGGCGAGCGCTATTTCGCCCTCACCCGCCTCATCTCGGTCAATTACGACGATCCCGAGGCGGTGCGTCATCGCGTCAATTTCGACAATCTGACGCCGCTCTACCCCGATTCCAAGCTCACGCTCGACAGCGCCGATCCGACGCAAAAGGACAAGTCGGCGCGCGTGATCGACATCGTCGCGCCGCAGGGCAAGGGCCAGCGCGCGCTGATCGTCGCCCCGCCGCGGGTCGGCAAGACCGTGCTTCTCCAGAACATGGCCAAGGCGATCACCGACAACCATCCGGAAGTGTTCCTGATCGTGCTCCTGATCGACGAGCGCCCGGAGGAAGTCACCGACATGCAGCGCTCGGTGAAGGGCGAGGTCATCTCCTCGACCTTCGACGAGCCCGCGCAGCGCCACGTCCAGGTCGCCGAGATGGTGATCGAAAAGGCCAAGCGCCTGGTCGAGCACAAGAAGGACGTCGTCATCCTGCTCGATCTGATCACCCGCCTCGGCCGCGCCTACAACACGGTCGTGCCGAGCTCCGGCAAGGTGCTCACCGGCGGCGTCGACGCCAACGCGCTCCAGCGCCCGAAGCGCTTCTTCGGCGCGGCCCGCAACATCGAGGAGGGCGGCTCGCTCTCGATCATCGCCACCGCCCTCATCGACACCGGCTCCAAGATGGACGAGGTGATCTTCGAGGAGCTCAAGGGCACCGGCAATTCCGAGATCGTGCTCGACCGCAAGGTCGCCGACAAGCGCATCTTCCCCGCGCTCGACGTCGGCAAATCCGGCACCCGCAAGGAAGAGCTGCTCGTCGATACCGCCAAGCTCTCCAAGATGTGGGTGCTGCGCCGCATCCTCATGCAGATGGGCACCATCGACGCCATGCAGTTCCTTCTCGACAAGATGAAGGACGCCAAATCGAACGAGGACTTCTTCGCCTCGATGAACCAGTAACCGCGCACGCACGTTCGGGGGGCCCCTATGCTCGATTTCTCTTGAACTTCGCCGCTTCCGCGCCTGCTTCGCTGAGCGGCATGGACGGCATCTGGGACGCCATCGTCACCGACTTCTCGAAGCTCGGCGAGCCTGCGGCATGGGTCGTCTTCGGCCAGGTGCTGATGATCGACATCATGCTGGCCGGCGACAATGCGATCATCGTCGGCGCGCTCGCCGCGGGCCTTCCTGCCGATCAGCGGCGCAAGGTGATCCTGATCGGCATCATTGCCGCGCTGGTTCTCCGCATCATCTTCGCGCTGCTCGTCACCCAGCTGATGCAGGTCGTCGGCCTGATCTTCGCCGGCGGCATCCTGCTCCTCTGGGTCAGCTGGAAGATGTACCGCGAGCTTCGCCATTCGGGCGAGTCCCACGGTTCGCCCGAAGTCGAGGGCGACGAGCATGCCGGCCTCCGCCCCGCCAAGAGCTTCGCCGGAGCCGCCTGGGCGGTTGCCGTCGCCGACGTGTCGATGAGCCTCGACAACGTGCTCGCCGTCGCGGGCGCCGCGCGCGAGCATCCCGGCATCCTCGTCATCGGCCTGCTGCTTTCGGTGGCGCTGATGGGCATCGCCGCCAACATCCTGGCCAAATATATCGAACGCTATCGCTGGATCGCGTGGGTGGGCCTCGTCATCATCCTGTGGGTGGCAGGCAAGATGATCTATGACGGCTTCGTCGATCCCAAAGTGGGCGTCACCACCCTCTTCAGCTGACGCCTCCCTCTTCAGCTAACGCCTCGATCAGGCTCGACTTCCGGTTCAAGGCCGTCCTGCGAGCGCACCGAAGCAATCCAGAGATGTTCTCGGCATCGAATTGGATTGCCCTTCGGCGCCGCTTGCGGCGTCGCTCAGGACAAGCCTCGTCGCTTCGGCTCGCGCGCGAATGACAGCGGGCTGGCTTCAGGAGGGAGCCGGATCGCGCCTGGGGCGGCCTTACGGGATCAGCACGGTCGATCCGGTCGTCGCCCGCGCCTCGATCGCGCGATGGGCGTCGGCCGCGTCGCTGAGTGGAAAGCGCGCCCCGATCGTCGCCTCGATCGTGCCGCCGGCGATCATCTCGAACAGCCGCGCCGCCGACGCGCGCATCTCCTCGGCGGTCGGGATATAGTCGAACAGGCTCGGCCGGGTGACGAAGATCGATCCGGCTTTTAGGAGGTCGAGCGCGGTGAAAGGCGGCACCGGGCCCGAGGCATTGCCGTAGGTGACGAGCAGCCCCCGCCGGGCGACCGAGCCGATCGAGGCCCCCCAGGAGGCCGCGCCGACGCCGTCCAGCACCACCGGCACGCCCTTGCCGCCGGTCAGCGCCCGCACCTCCCCCGCAAGCGCGTCCATCGGGCAGCTTAAAGCATGGTCGGCCCCCAGCGCTTTCGCGATCTCGGCCTTTTTGCTCGTCCCGGCATGGGCGATCACGACCGCGCCCAGCGATTTCAGCCACGGCACCAGGATCGACCCAACGCCTCCCGCGGCGGCGTGCACCAGCACCGTCTCGCCCTTTTCGATATGCGCGCAGCGCTCCACCAGAAATTCCGCGGTGCAGCCCTTCAGCATCGCCGCCGCGGCAGCATCGCTGCCGATCCCGTCCGGAAGCTTCACCAGCCGGTCGGCGGCGATCGTCCGGTGCGTCGCACGCGCGCCGAGCGGCCCCGAAAAATAGCCGACCCGCTGCCCTTCCCGAACATCCTGGACCCCGGGCCCGACGGCCTCCACCACCCCCGCCGCCTCGGTTCCGAGGCCCGACGGGAGCGGCACGGCATATAATCCCGAGCGATGATAGGTATCGATGAAGTTGAGCCCCACCGCCTCGTGCCGTATCAGCACCTCGCCCTCGCCCGGCGCCGGCACGTCGATCAGCTCCGCCTCGAGGATCTCGGGGCCGCCGGTCTTGCGGAGGCAATAACGATATGGCTCGCTCATCTCACTCACTCCTCCGGCCTTCGATGCGGCCGGTTCATGCTCGATGGCAATGGCTGCGTCGCACGGCGTACATTGAGAAATCGGCAATGCTGCGATGGAAACAGCGGCGGGAGCGGCTTCTCGGACGGCTGATGGAGCGGCTCGCTCCGTTTAGGCGGGCCGCTGCGAAAGGAACGACCAGGATCTCCAGGTCCCGGCCGCATAGGTCATCCCATAGACCAGCACGATCATCGAGCTCCAGACGGTGAATGCGTCCGCCCGCTTCGGCCCGGCTGCCAGCGCCGGAAACAGGATCATCCCGCGCAGCAGGTAGATCGTGGTGATCGTCACCAGCGCGGTGCGCATCAGCGGCAGGCGGCGGATCAGCCCCGCCCCGGCAAAGGCGTAAGCCGCCCAGACGAAGAGGATGAGCGCGATCCCGATCGTGATCAGCGTTGGTGTCGGCGAACCCTGCTCGGCCATCCGCGCCATTCGTTCGCCGGCGCCGAAGAAGCGATACCATTCCGGCCCGCCGGCGATGACGCCAAGGTGCAAAAATGCCGCAAGCGTGCTGAGCAGCCCTCCGGCCACCAGCCAGCCGTTCCTTCTCTGCATAACAGACCTGCCCATTCCGCCTCCACTTAGACCAGGATCGTATCCTGTACGATCGACAATCAGCTACCGGGGCTTGGCAACGACCAACACTTCCAATATCGTGGAACCATGGAAGGCAAGGTCGCTGTCACGGCTCTCTCCGCGCTGGTCCACGACGGCCGGCTCCTCGTGTTCCGCATGCTGGTCAAGGCAGGAAGCAACGGCCTCCCGGCCGGCGAGATCGCCAAGCGCCTCGGCGTGCCCGCGAACACGCTCTCGGCCAACCTCAACCTGCTCAGCCACGCCGGACTGATCGAGTCGAGGCGGGAGGGCCGGTCCATCATCTACACCGCCGCATACGAACGCATGGCCGCGCTGCTGGGCTTCCTGATGGAGGAGTGCTGCCAAGGCTCAGCTGCGATCTGCGCGCCTCTGGCCGAGATCGTGAACCGGGCTGCCTGCTGCGCGCCCGCCTCGAAGGCGCTCGACAATGACGCTCGCCGTCGCGCGGTTCGGCACCGGAGACGATGGGCACGCTGCGTTCCCGAGCATTCTTCCACGGCCCTCACGTGCCGTCGCCTAGCCTAGAGCCGCCGCTCCAGCCGTTCGACCTGCCGCGCCGGCTCGTCGCCGAGGCGCTCGGCCTCCCGGCCGGCACGGCGCTGCTGCTCGCAATCGTCACCGGCTCCGAATCATGGGAGAGCGCCTGGCCGGCGGCAACGTCGCCATTGCGCTCCTCGGCAACACGATCGCGACCGGGGCGGGCCTCGTCGTGCTCATCACGATGTTCGGCTCGCTGTCGGGCGCGCACTTCAATCCGGCGGTCACGCTGGTGTTCGCCGTGCGGCTGGAGATCGGGGCCGGTGTCGCGCTCAGCTATATCTGCGCCCAGATCATCGGCGCGCTCGCCGGTGTCTGGGCGGCGCACCTGATGTTCAACGAGGCGGTGCTCCAGGTCTCCACGAAGCTCCGCGACGGTCCGGCGCAGGCCTTCTCCGAGGGAGTGGCGACCTTTGGCCTCATCGCAGCGATCCTCGGGACGCTTCGCTTCCGGCCGGAGGCGACGCCTTCATCGTCGGCCTCTACATCACGTCGGCCTACTGGTTCACGGCTTCGACTTCGTTCGCCAACCCGGCGGTGACGATCGCGCGGTCGTTCAGCAACAGCTTCGCCGGGATCGCGCCCTCCTCCGCTCCGGCCTTCATCATTGCCCAGCTCGTGGGCGCGGGCGTCGCGGCGGCGCTGTGCAGCTGGCTGTTCGGGGAGGAGCGCACCGCATGACCGACTTCCCAATCACGATCTATCACAATCCAGCGTGCGGCACGTCGCGGAACGTCGTCGCAATGATCCGAGCGGCGGGTTACGAGCCGATCGTCGTGGAATACCTCAATGCCGGGTGGACGCGGCGGCAGCTCGAGGACTTGCTTGCCGTTATGAGTGCCCGCCCGCGCGACATCCTGCGCGAGAAGGGCACGCGGACGGCCGAGCTCGGGTTGTTGGACCCGAGCGCCACCGATGACCGGATCCTCGAGGCGATGGTCGAGCACCCGATCCTGGTAAACAGGCCGATCGTGGTGACGCCGAAAGGCGCGAAGCTGTCCCGCCCATCGGAAGCCGTGCTCGACCTGCTCGACCAGAGGCCGGAGAGCTTCACCAAGGAGGACGGCGAGGTCGTGACGCTCTAGAGCCAGATCGTTTGAGGTGGAAGCGCTTCGCGCTTCCGCCGAGAGCGTGAAGGGTTCCCATCGAAATGACAGCGGATCCAAAGCGGCTTCCGGGGGAAGCCGCGCCGCTGTCATTACTTCGATGGGTCCCAATCTGGCTCTATTCAGATGGCTCTAGACCAAGATCCACGCTTCAGGTTGATTCAACCGGAAGCGACCTTGGTCTAGCCGAGATGTTCCGCGAAGAACACCTCGGTACGCCGATCGGCGAGCTGCGCCGCTTCCTCGCTGCGCCTCTTGCCTATCTCCGCGGCGAAGCCGTGATCCTCGCCCGGATAATCGTGCAGGGTCACTCGCGGATGGGCATCGAGCCCGTCATGCATCGCCCGCTGGATCTCGGGACCGACGAAATGATCTGCGCCCGCGATGTGCAGCATCAGCGGCCGGGCGATCGCGTGCTTCTCGTGCAGCAGCCCGTCGATCCCGACCGGATAATAGCCGACGCTCGCATCCACGTCGGTCCGGCTTGACGTCATGAAGGCAAGCCGCCCCCCGAGGCAAAAGCCGACGCAGCCGACTTTTCCGCTCGTTCCCAGACGCTTACGCGCCTGGCGGATCGTCGCCTCGATGTCGCGAACGCTCTGGTCCTGGTTGAACCTGCCCATCAGCCCGAGCGCCTCCTGGAACTGGTCGGGTACGTCCGGGTCGAGCTCGACGCCCGGCTGGAGGCGCCAGAAGAGGTCGGGCGCCAGCGCCAGATATCCTTTCTCCGCCCAGCCGTCGCACTTGCGGCGGATGCCCGCATTCACCCCGAATATTTCCTGGATCACGACGATCGCCGCCCGAGGGCTGCCCGCCGGCTCGGCCACATAGACAGGAAAGCTGCCCTCGCCCTCAAGCGTGCCGATCTCGATCATTTCCCTCTCCCCTTCGCTTGAGCGAGCGCGACTATACACATAGAGCAAGCGTTAACCGCAAGCGCGACAAGAGGTCATCTCGCCATGAAAGTCACCGTCGATTTCGATTGCACGCCCGAGGAGGCGCGCCGCTTCATGGGGCTTCCGGATCTCACCCCGGTCCACCAGGCCTATGTCGAGCGGATGCAGAAGACGGTCACCGAAGGTCTCACGCCCGAATATTTCACCGAGCTGATGAAGACCTGGGGCCCAATGGGCGAAGGCGCCATGAACATGTGGCGCCCCATGTTCGACCAGATGAGCGGCGGCGCCAAGAAGAAGTGAAGCGGCCGGGGTCGCGAAAATCGTAAGCCATGCCTGCCGGCACCATCTACGCCCTGTCCTCCGGCAATCCGCCGGCCGCGATCGCGGTGGTGAGGATCAGCGGTGCGGAGGCGTCCGGGGCTTTGACGTCCTTGGCCGGGCGCCTGCCTAAGCCCCGCCGCGCCAGCCTCGTCGCCTTGCGCGATCCCTCCACCGGCGACCTGCTCGACAACGCCCTTGCCCTTTTCTTCCCCGGTCCCCGCAGCGCGACCGGGGAGGACGCCGCCGAGCTTCATCTCCACGGCGGCCGCTCGGTGGTCAGGGCGGTGCTTGCGGCCCTCGCCGAGATGCCCGGGCTGCGCGAGGCGGAGCCGGGCGAGTTCACCCGCCGCGCCTTCGAGAACGGGCGCATCGACCTTGCCGAAGCGGAAGGGCTGGCCGACCTCCTCCTGGCGGAGACCGAGTCGCAGCGGCGGGCCGCGCTGGCGCTCGCCGGCGGGGCGCTGAGCCGCGCGGTAGAGGCTTGGCAGCACGCGCTTCTTTCGCTCGCCGCGCGGCTCGAAGCGGTGCTGGACTTCGCCGACGAAGGCGATGTGGAAGAGGAGCAGTCCTTCATCGACGGTGCGGCGCTGAAGACGCTGACCGTCGAGATCCAAGCCACTCTCGATCGGCCTGCAAGCGAACGGCTTCGCGACGGTATCCGCGTCGTCATCGCGGGGCCGCCGAATTCCGGAAAATCAAGCCTTCTTAACTGGTTGGCGGGACGTCAGGCGGCAATCACCTCGGCGATCGCGGGGACCACGCGGGATCTCGTCGAAGCACCGACCGCGATCGGCGGCACTGCTTTCCTCCTCATCGATACGGCCGGCTTGCGCGACAGCGGCGACGAGATCGAATCGATCGGAGTGGAGCGCGCGCGCGCGACCCTCGCCGGGGCGGATCTGATCCTGTGGCTTGGCGATCCGAACGAATGCCCCGATCCGCCCCGCGCGATCAACGTTCGCTCGATGGCCGATCTCAGGAGCGATTCTCCCGGTCCGGATGTGGACATTTCGGTTTCCTCCGAGACGGGCCAAGGCATGGACGAGCTCGTTCATCTCCTCATTACCCGCAGCCGGGCCTTGCTCCCAATCAACGGGGAGGTCGCGATCAACCTTCGCCACCGCTCAGCCTTGGCCGGCTGCCTCTCCCATCTCCGCGACGCCGGGGGCTCCAGCGACCCGGTCCTCGCTTCGGAAAGCCTCCGCCAGGCCCGCATTGCCCTCGACAGCATCACCGGGCGTGCGGGCGTCGAAGACATGCTCGATGCGCTGTTCAGCCGCTTCTGCATCGGAAAGTGAGTGTTCCACGTGGAACAGCGGTCATGACAAATCCTGAGTGCTAGGCTAAAGCGCGCACCCATGCCCTATTACGACGTCATCGTGGTCGGCGGCGGCCACGCCGGATGCGAGGCCGCGGCCGCGGCTGCTCGCATGGGCGCGGCGGTCGCGCTGGTGACCTTCTCCCGCGACACGGTCGGTGCGATGTCGTGCAACCCGGCCATCGGCGGCCTGGGCAAGGGTCACCTTGTCCGGGAGGTCGACGCGTTCGACGGCATCATCGCCCGAGCAGCCGACGCGGCCGCCATTCATTACAGGATGCTCAATGCGAGCAAAGGCGCGGCGGTGCGCGGTCCTCGCGTCCAGGCGGACCGGCGTCGGTTCCGGAACGCGGTCCACTTCTTTCTAAGCGAGCAGCCGAACCTGACCATCATCGAAGGCGAAGCAAGCGCGTTGCGGCTTGACGGTCGCCGAGTGACGGGTCTCGATCTCGCCGATGGCCGGGCGGTCACGGCACCGTCGGTGGTGCTCGCCACGGGCACCTTCCTCAACGGCCGGCTTCATTTCGGAATGAGCAATCATGCGGGCGGCCGTGTCGGGGAGAACGCCGCGGTTTCGCTCTCGCAGCAAATGCGGGCGCTCGATTTTCCTTTGTCCAGACTCAAGACGGGCACCCCTCCCCGCCTCGACGGCCGCACGATCGACTGGGCGATGCTCGATCGGCAGCCGTCCGATGCCGGCGATTGGACCATGTCGTCGATGAGCGACGGCCGGATGGCACCTCAGCTTTTCTGTGCGATCACCCGCACCAACGGCCGGACCCACGACATCATCCGCGCGTCGCTCGGCCGCTCGCCGCTCTTCACCGGTGAGATCAGCGGCGTCGGCCCGCGCTATTGCCCGTCGATCGAGGACAAGGTTCACCGCTTCGGCGATCGCGACGGGCACCAGATTTTCCTTGAGCCGGAAGGGCTCGACGATCATCTCATCTATCCGAACGGCATCTCGACCTCGCTTCCTGCCGATGTTCAGCTGGAGATGGTGCGATCGATGACCGGACTCGAGCGGGTGGAGATCGTGCAGCCTGGCTATGCCGTCGAATATGATTATGTCGATCCGCGGATCCTGGAGCCGACCTTGTCCGTCCGCTCCGAGTTCGTCGAAGGTCTTTATTTGGCCGGGCAGATCAACGGCACTACCGGCTACGAGGAAGCAGCCGCTCAAGGTCTGGTGGCGGGCCTCAACGCAGCGGCAGCAGCAGGGGGGAAGCCGCCGGTCCTGTTCGACCGCAGCGACTCCTATATCGGCGTGATGGTGGACGATCTCATTCTCCAGGGTGTGACCGAACCCTATCGCATGCTCACCGCGCGAGCGGAGTATCGCCTCCGCCTCCGCGCCGATAATGCCGACGCGCGGCTGACGCCGCAAGCGATCGTAGCCGGCTGCGTGACGGCAGAGCGCCGCCAGCGGTTCGAGGAGGCGCGTCGCGAGCGGCGGCAGATCGAGGAGCTGCTTTCCGCGACTTCAAGCGGCGCCGAGCTCAATGGCGTCGGCGTCTCCGTCCGTGACGATGGGGTGAAGCGGGCGCTTGCGGAATGGCTGCGCTTCCCGGAGCTCGACGCGGCAGCGCTCACGCGTCTCGTGCCCGCCTTTTCCGCCTTCGCAGCACCGCGCCTCGAGGAGGCAGTCCAGGATCATCGCTACGCCCCCTATGTTGCACGCCAGCTGGGAGAAGTGGCGCGGCTCAGGAATGACGAGGCGGTCCGCCTGCCGGGCGATCTTGATTACTCCACGATCGCAGGTCTCTCTAATGAGATGGTCGAGCGGCTCAGCCTTTCACGCCCCGCCAGCCTGGGTGCGGCGTCGCGTATCCGCGGGATCACTCCAGCCGCCCTCGCGGCAATCCTGGTTCACGCGCGCCGCCGGGCGGCCTGATGACGGAAGAAGAGGCGCGGGCCGCGCTCGATGTTCCACGTGAAACACTAGATCGTCTGGACCGATTCGTCTCGCTTCTTCGGGAGGAGAATGAACGCCAAAATCTTGTGTCCCGTGCTTCTCTTGATCAGCTGTGGGTTCGTCACATCCTCGACTCCGCCCAGCTGGTCCGCTTCTCGCGGGCCGAGAGGGGGGCCTGGCTCGACCTTGGCAGCGGCCCCGGCTTCCCCGGTCTCATCGTCGCCCTGCTTCGCGCCAGTCCGGTCACCCTCGTTGAATCCCGCAAGCTGCGCGCTGATTTCCTCCATCGCGCCGCTGCCCTCCTCGGCGTCGAGCAACGAACGACCATTCGCTGCGCCCGGATCGAGGCGGTTCCGAGCCAGACATTCGACGTGATCAGCGCCCGTGCCTTCGCCCCGCTCGGCAAATTGCTCGCGATTGCGGAGCGGTTCGCCGCACCGGAGACCCTTTGGGTCCTGCCGAAGGGCAGAAATGCAAAGTCGGAACTGGAAGCCGCCGAATCCCTGTGGCAGGGTGACTTCCGTCTCGAACCGAGCCTGACCGATGCGGAGGCGCAGATCATCGTCGCCCGGCAGGTTCGAAGAAGAAAGAGGGGAAGGCAGGGCCGATGATCCGCATTGCAGTGGCCAATCAGAAAGGCGGGGTCGGGAAGACGACCACGGCGATCAACCTTGCCACCGCGCTTGCCGCCACCGGTTGGCGAGTGCTGATGATCGACCTCGATCCCCAGGGCAATGCCTCGACCGGCATGGGCATCGTTCATGGCCAGCGGGAGCGATCGAGCTACGAGTTGCTGACCGGCGGATGCAGCGTGGAAGAGGCGGTGATCCCGACCCGCGTGCCGCGCCTGGACCTGATCGCCGCCACGGTCGACCTTTCCGGCGCGGAGATCGAGCTGGTCAGCTTCGAGGATCGGACGCACCGCCTCGAGGAAGCCTTGTCCAGCGCTGCCGGCCGCTGGGACATTTGCCTGATCGATTGCCCTCCCTCGCTCGGGCTCCTCACGATCAACGCATTGGTGGCGGCACGATCGGTGCTGGTCCCGCTGCAGGCGGAATTCTTTGCACTCGAAGGATTAAGTCAGTTATTACAAACAGTTGAACGGGTCCGCGTCCGTTTCAACCCGCAGCTTTCGATCCTCGGTGTCGCGCTCACCATGTTCGATCGGCGCAACAACCTGTCCGCCCAGGTCGCCGACGATGTTCGCGCCTGCCTGGGCAAGGTCGTGTTCGAAACGGTGATCCCGCGTAACGTGCGGCTATCGGAGGCGCCGAGCCACGGCGTCCCCGCCCTCATCTACGATCATCGCTGCTCCGGATCGGAGGCCTATATGGGATTGGCCCGCGAGCTGATCGGCCGCCTGCCGAAGCCGGCGGCCGCGGCATGAGCGAGGACGCCGCTCAGAAAACGAGCATCGGGCCTTGGCCGCGGCCTCTCGTCGCTGCTGGGGGAAGTGGCGCAGGAGGCGCCGATTGCCGGTGCCGCGCGGAACGGGGTCCAGATGCTTCCCGTCGGGAGCCTGGAGCCGCATCCAAACCAGCCGCGCCGCCATTTCGATGAGAAGGCCCTGCTGGAGCTTGCCGAGTCGATTGGCGTCCGCGGCCTCATCCAGCCCATCGTCGTCCGCCCGCACGGGCAGCTTTATCAGATCGTCGCCGGGGAGCGGCGCTGGCGCGCAGCCCAAAGGCACGGCTGCACGAAGTCCCGGTGATCGTCCGCGAATTCGACGACGTCGAAACGCTCGAGGTCGCGATCCTGGAGAATATCCAGCGTCAGGACCTCAACGCGATCGAAGAGGCTGAGGCCTATAAGCGGCTGATGGACGAGTTCGGGCACACGCAGGAGGCGCTCGGCCGGCTCGTGCACAAGTCGCGCAGCCATGTCGCCAACCTGCTGCGGCTGCTTGACCTGCCTCAACCGGTCCGCTCGATGGTGGCCGCCGGCGAGCTCAGCATGGGTCATGCCCGCGCGCTCATCCCCGCTGACGACGCCGAGGCGCTGGCCGAAGAGGTGGTGCGGCGCGACCTTTCGGTGCGGGACACGGAGAAACTGGTCCGATCCTCCAAGCCGAGGGCGTCGGCGCCCTCGCGCGGCAGCGCCGGCGCGTTCAATGCGGACATCGAGGCGCTGGAGCGGCAATTGGGCGACATGCTCGGTCTTCGAGTGAAGATCACGCACCGGCCCGACGGCGGGCTGGTCGCGCTCAGCTATTCCTCGCTCGACCAGCTCGACATGATCTGCCAGCGCCTCAGCGGAGAGCGTATCTAACAGCGCCTCAGCGGCGAGCGTATCTGAGAATTTAGCGGAGCCGAGCCGCCTGCCGGCAGAGTGCGAGCAGCTCCTCATCGACGGCAAGCGGGCCTACTCCCCCGCTCGCCTTTACCTGCCGCTCCGCCTCCAGCAAGCGTTCGATGCTCTTCGCGAGAAGCTCCGACCGCCATCGGCCAAGCTGTTGAGAAACAACCGGTTTTTCTTTCCAGAACAGGGCTTTTCCCTGTGACGCCATGACGGAGTCGACGCTGTTCCCGCCCTCCACTCCGGCGCGGAGCCTGGCGAGCAGCATCATCCGCCGGGTCATTGCCCGGATGAGCGGTATGCCCTCGATACCCTCGCTCGACAGACGGAGCAGCTCCGCCTGCAGGCCCGCGCTGTCCCCGCTGCTCGCGCTATCGACCAGCCGGCTGAGATCCCCCTCCTCCGTGGCCGCACCGACAAGCTCGAGAACCTCGTGCGAGACCTGCTGCGGCCGCTCCGGAGCCGCATCCACGAACAAGGCGAGCTTCTCGAGCTCCTGCGCAAGAATGGCGCGATTGCCGCCGGACGCATCCGCGATCCGGCGGGCGACATCGGGACGAATTGCCAAGCCGAGCCCGCGCGCCATCTCGATGACAAGCTTGTCGGCTTCGGCGCCTTCCGGAACATAGCTGGCAAAGGCCATCGCGCAAGGAGCCGCCAAAGCGAGCTTGAGCAGGCGCGACGTGGGCTTCAGAGCCCCTGCCACGATCACCACCGGGTTGCCGGCCTGCGCGGCGTCCACCAGCCCTTGCGCGGCCTCCGCCATCTCGTCCCCTGCCGGCTCGACCCAGATGTAGCGGGCACTCCCGAAGAGCGACAGCGAAGCCGCCTCGTCCGAAAGCCGCGCCGGGTCGGCCTTGAGCTCGGAACCGCTGAGATCGATGCGCTCCGCGCCCCCTCCCATCGCCGCCGCAAGCACCTTGCCCAGCGCTCGCGACCCCGCTTCGTCGGGCCCGTACAGCAGAAAGAAGCGGACATCCTCACCGCGCGCCTTGAGCGCACGTTCGACCTGCGCCCTGTTCGCCTTCACCTGCCGGTGCCGGTTCGGGAGGCGTAGAGCGCGATCCGGGCGACGATCTGGTCGGCAAGCTCCTTCGACAGGCGCTCCAGCGCCGTCTGTTCGGCGGCGACGGTGGCATATTCGGAGCTGACGACGTCGATGCCGGCGTCCGATCCGGCGGTGGCGTCGAGCAACACGGTTCCGGCCGAGGCATCGACGAGCCGGTAGCGCGCGCGGAGCGTGCGGCGTTCGCGCGTCACGGCATCGTCGCGCCGGATACCGAAGCCGGTGATCTGGTCGTCGAGCTCGACCTCAAGCCGGTAAAGCGGATCGGCATCACCGTTGCCGAGGCGATCCTCGAGCGCGGTCCGGACGAGCCATCCGGCGCGGCCGCCGATCGGGCCGATGCTCACCGATCTCAGCGACTGTGCGACCTGGCCCCCGCCGCCGCCCGCATAAAGCGGACGCAAGGTGCAGCCGCCAAGGAACAGTGGGGCGAGGAGCAGCACGCCGAGGAGCAGGAACGCCCTCACGCGACCAGATTCACGAGCCGGTCGGGAACGACGATGACCTTGCGCGGCGGCCTGCCCTCCAGCAGCCGCACGACCTTCTCGGACGCGAGCGCCATCTCCTCCAGCGCCTCCTTCGGAGCGCCCTTGGGAGCAGTCAGCGTGTCTCGAAGCTTGCCGTTCACCTGGACGGCGATGGTGACTTCGTCCTCCACCAGCAAGGCAGGATCCGCTTGCGGCCAGCTTGCTTCGGCGATCAGCTGGCTTTTCCCGAGCGCCTGCCAAGCCTCTTCCGCGAGATGCGGAACCATCGGGGCGACCAGCAGCAGCATGGTTTCGAGCGCCCGTGCCTTGGTCGCCGATCCTTCCGCCTTTTCGATCGCGTTGGCGAGCTCGTAAATGTTCGCCACCGCCTTGTTGAACGCGAGCGCTTCGATGTTCGCCGCCACGTTCGCGATCGTCTGGTGGAGCTTGCGGTCGAGCGCCTTGTCTTCGCCCGCGCCTTGCTCCCGCGCGCTGGTCATCCGCCACAGCCGCTGCACGAAGCGCCAGGCGCCCTCGATCCCGGCCTCGCTCCAAAGCAGGTCCCGCTCCGGCGGGCTGTCGGACAGCATGAACCAGCGCACCGCGTCCGCGCCATATTGGTCGACGATCGGCTCCGGATCGACCGTATTCTTCTTGGATTTCGACATTTTCTCGATGCGGCCGGCTTCCGCCGGCTCGCCCGTCGACACCACGATCAGGCTCTCCCCCCGCCGCTCGACTTCGTCCGGGCTGAGCCAGCGTCCGTCCGGCGACCGGTAGGTCTCGTGGGTCACCATGCCCTGGGTGAAGAGGCCCTTGAACGGCTCGTCCACGTCGAGCCTGTCGATCCGCTTCAGCGCCCGCGTCCAAAAGCGGGCGTAGAGAAGGTGCAGGATCGCGTGCTCGACGCCGCCGATATATTGATCGACCGGCAGCCAGCTTTCCGCCTCCGCCCGGTCGAACGGCCGGTCCGCCGGCTGGCTGGCGAAGCGGATGAAGTACCAGCTCGAATCGACGAACGTGTCGAGCGTATCGGTCTCGCGCCGCGCCGCCGATCCGCATTTCGGGCACGGCGCCTTGCTCCAGCTCGGATGCCGCTCCAGCGGATTGCCGGGAACCTCGAAGCTCACATCGTCCGGCAGTATGACGGGAAGCTGATCCTTGGGTACTCCAACCGGCCCGCACGCGTCGCAGTGGATGATCGGGATCGGCGTGCCCCAATAACGCTGGCGGGAGACGCCCCAGTCCCGCAGCCGCCATACGATCGTGCCCTCGCCCCAGCCGCCCTCTTCGGCGCGCCGGATCACTTCCGCCTTTGCTTCCTCGACGTCCATGCCGTCGAGGAAGCGCGAGTTGACGATCACGCCGCCGCCGCTCTCCGCCTCGCCGAGGACGGGCTCGCCGGCCTCATCGGGTGACGACGCGACCACCCGCCGGATCGGAAGACCATATTTGGTGGCGAATTCGAAATCGCGCTGGTCATGGGCGGGAACGCCGAAGATGGCGCCGGTGCCGTAATCCATCAGCACGAAATTGGCGATGTAGAGCGGCAGCCTCCATTCGGGATCGAGCGGGTGCAGCACCGTAAGGCCGGTATCGAACCCCTTCTTCTCCGCCGTATCGAGCTCGGCCGCGGTGGTGCCGCCCTTCTTGCACTCGGCGATGAACTCGGCGACGGCCGCGTCCTTCTGCAAGCTCGAGCGCGATCGGATGATCCGGCGAGATGGCTGCGAAGCTCGATCCGAAGATCGTGTCCGGCCGGGTGGTGAACACTTCGAGTTTCTATTCCCCTCCCTGGAAGGGAGGGGTCAGGGTGGGTAGCGAGCGAAGCGAGCCGGCTGCGTTGGCGCTGGCGCCGCCTTCGGCGGCACCCACCCCCCAGCCCCTCCCTTCCAGGGAGGAGTCTCCAGTTGGAAGTGGAAGCGCATGCCGACGCTCTTGCCGATCCAGTTTTCCTGCATCAGCCGCACCTTGTCGGGCCATTGATCGAGCGTGCCGAGGCCGTCCAGCAGATCGTCCGCGAAATCGGTGATCTTGAGGAACCACTGGTTGAGCTTGCGCCGCTCCACCATTGCGCCCGAGCGCCACCCCTTGCCGTCGATCACCTGCTCGTTGGCGAGCACGGTCATGTCGACCGGATCCCAGTTCACCTCGCTCTGCTTGCGGTAAACGAGACCGGCTTCGTAGAGGTCGAGGAAGAGCGCCTGCTCGTGGCCGTAATAAGCGGGATCGCAGGTGGCGAACTCACGGCTCCAGTCGAGAGCGAAGCCGAGCCGTTTCAGCTGCGCCCGCATCGTGGCGATGTTCGACCAGGTCCATTCGCCGGGATGGACCTTCTTCTCCATCGCCGCATTCTCGGCCGGCATTCCGAACGCGTCCCAACCCATCGGGTGGAGGACCTCGAAGCCCTTCATCCGCCGGTAGCGGGCAAGCACGTCCCCCATCGTGTAGTTGCGGACGTGGCCCATATGGATGCGCCCCGAAGGATAGGGGAACATCTCGAGGACGTAGCTTTTCGGCCGCCCGCTGCTTGGCGAGGCATGGAAGGAGCCCCGCTCTTCCCAGACCTTCTGCCAGTGCGCATCGGCCTTGAGCGGGTTGAAGCGCGCTGCCATGGGGAGGGACGCTCCTTAGCCGGAAATGGCGCTTCGCCGAAGGTCGCGGGCGCGGGTGAGGATGATCTCCTCGAGCCGCTGCACGGTCGCCGCGGCGACCGGAGCCTCGACCCACTGGCCGCCCTGCATCACCTGGCGCGAGGCGGCGACACGAAGCGCATCGGCGCGAAGCGCGGCGTCGAGGATGGTGACGGTGACCTTCACCCGATCGCTCGGCGAGGCTGGATTGGCGTACCAGTCGGTGACGATCACGCCGCCCGACGAATCGACCTGCGCCAGCGGCGCAAAGGACAAGGTGTCGAGCGCCGCCCGCCACAAATAGCTGTTCACTCCGATCGTCTTCACTTCGGCCGCGGCGAGGTCGGCGTCCCCGGCGCGGCTCGCCGGTCCGGCGCCGAGCGTCTTGTTGATATCTTCCTGGATGAACCTGCCCACGGCGCAGCCCGAGACGGTAAAGGCACAGGCGGTTGCCAGGGCAAGGGAGACGGCGCGGCGCATTGATAATCCTCGATACTGACGGGTCGAGTGCCGTTATAGATGACGAGGGGGTTCCGGCAAGCGGTCTCTGGCCGGATGGTTTGCGGGATTTAAGGGCAAGTTAGTCATCAGCCCGCAACCTAGTCTGTGGATATCGTGCAACATAGCTGTGGGATTCGCACCCGGGGCGCCCGCTCGGGTGGCTCGGAGGCGGAACAGGCATTAGATAGCGGCGTAGAGGGGTTCAGGGATGCAGACGCTGGCTGGCATTGGAGCGATCGGAGGCACGGCACTTGCCGGGCTTGCGCTCGTGCTCGCGCCCGCCATGGCGGCTTCGACTCAGACACAGAAGGTCAAGCGGCCGCGTGCCTCCTCCTTGATCGCGGGCAGCTTCACTCCCGCAGTGGCGGATCCCCGGCTCGCAGCGGAGTTTGCGCGGCGCGGCTTCCAGACCGGCAGCATGCGCTTCACGCCGGCAACGGCCTCGGCCGATCGGAGCAAGGCGATCAAGGTCGCGGTTCGCGCACGTGCCGCCACGGTCGCGCAAGCCTCGCGCACCGTGGCGGAAGCCTCCTCGACGCCGGTCACCGCGATCACGCCGACCGGCTATAATCTCGGCGTCGCCGTCGGCTGGAAGCGTTTTGCCCTGTCCGGCGATGTCGCCAAGGTCCAGGGCGGGCCGATCCCGGGCGGGCGCGAGGCGGCCGAGGTCGGCGTCAGCTATTCGGGCAAGAAGTTCACCGGCCGCGTGGAAGTGGGCGCGGAGCGGAGCGATCCGGCGCAGCTTCGGGTGGTCCCGGTCGAGAGCAGCTACTCGCTCGGCGTCGGCGGATCCTACCGGATCGGCCGCAATCTCGATGTCACGGGCGGCGTCCGCTACAAGATCCAGCGCGACAGGCTTGAGCCGGTGGCGGATGAGCGCCGCGACAGCCAGGCCGTCTATATCGGGACCGCCTTCCGCTTCTAACCAACGGGCATTGCTGAGGGTGTGGGGACAGCCCGCACTCTTTCATGTCCAGGCGTCGATCGCCGCCCATCCATAAGCATTTTGAAGCCCCCGCGCCCGCCGTTCGTCCATCCCGCCGAGCGCGATCACCGGCAGCCGCGTCCGGCGCGCGAGCGAGGCGAAGCCCATCCGCCCCAGCGTCGTCGCCCCCGGATGCGACCGGGTCGGAAAAACGGGCGACAGGAAGAGGAGATCGGCTCCCGCGCGCTCGGCGGCGCGGATCTCCCGCAAGCGGTGGACCGGAGCGCTCGACAGCCTGCCGCGCTGCTTGCGGCGGTGGCCATGCGTGCCGTCTGCGCCCAATGCCTGCGCGCCGGCCGCCAGGATCAGGAGCCTCCTCTTCCTCGCCGCTCGCTCCACTTTCCGGAACAGAGCCTTCCGGGCGGCGGGAGGCAGGCTGTAATGCCTGAAGACGATGCCGGACCCGCGCGGGAGGCGCTCCAAAGCGTCCCACAGCCCCTCTCCTTGCCGCTCGTCCGTCATCAGCCAGAGGCGCGGCAGAGGCTGGCGGCGGTGCATCGGCCTTCCTATAGCAGCCGCGATGAGCGGCGCATCACCTGCAGAACGTCTGGCGGAGGTCCGAGCCGGGATCGCGCGCGCGGCGAAGCTTGCCGGGCGCGGCGTGGACGAGGTGAGATTGATCGCCGTGTCGAAGACCTATCCCGCCGAAGCGATCGTTCCGCTGATCGATGCGGGGCAGCGCGCGTTCGGCGAGAACCGCGTCCAGGAGGCGCAGGACAAGTGGCCGGATCTTCGCCGCAGCCATCCCGACGTCGAGCTCCACCTCATCGGGCAGCTTCAGTCGAACAAAGCCGAAGAGGCGGCCGCGCTGTTCGACTGTATCCACTCGGTCGATCGGCCGTCGCTCGTCTCGGCCCTCGCCAAGGCGATGGAGCGGAGCGGACGGCGTCCCGATTGCTTTGTCCAGGTCAATATCGGGGACGAGCCCCAGAAAGGCGGCTGCCCTGTCGCCGATCTCCCGGCGCTGCTCGATCATTGCCGATCGTCGGCGCTTCCCGTCAGGGGGCTGATGTGCATCCCGCCGGCTGGCGTGGAGCCGGCGCCGTATTTCGCGCTGCTGGCGACGCTCGCCCGCCGCCATGACGTCGGTGCCCTCAGCATGGGGATGTCGGCGGACTACGAGACGGCGGTGATGATCGGCGCGACCCATGTCCGCGTCGGCACCGCTTTGTTTGGAGAGCGCAGCTGAAGTTCGCGGGCCTGATCTTCGACTTCGACGGCGTGCTGATCGAAAGCGAATATATCGGCAACAAGCAGATCGCCGATTATCTGACCGGCATCGGTCATCCGACCACCGTTGAGCAGGCGATGGCGAATTTCATGGGCTTGTCCGGTCGAGACTTCCTCAATGCTGTCGAGAGTTGGATCGGCAAGCCCGTCCCCGACGCATTCCACAGCGCCCGGCGCGAAGAGGACGAGCGCGTGCTCCGGGAGGGGATCGCGGCGGTTGTCGGCGCCGTGGCGTTTATCGAGACTCTGCCGCCTGACCTGCCACGTGCGATCGCCTCATCGAGCTCCCCCACCTGGATTAGGACGCATCTCGATCATCTTGGCCTCCGGCCCGCCTTTGAACCGAATATCTTCAGCGGAAAGGAGCATGTCGCCCGCGGCAAGCCCGCGCCGGACATCTATCTCCACGCCGCCGCGGCGATGGGCGTTCCGATCGCGCAAACGGCCATCATCGAGGATTCACCGGTTGGTGTCACCGGCGCGGTGGCTTCCGGAGCCTTTGTGATCGGTCTGGCGGCGGGAAGCCATTGCTTCGACGGCCATGGAGAGCGGCTGCGCGCGCTCGGTGCCCACGTGATCGCCCACAGCTTCGAAGAGGTCGCAGCCGCGCTAGACCAAGATCGTTTCAGGCAACCAGCCTGAAACGTGAAACTTGGTCTCACTGGTCGAGAGCCTGATCTTTCAGAGCTGGTGCCCGCTCCTGAGCCGCTTGGTCTCGAGATAGGCCTTGTTATGCCGGTTGGCCGCTGTCCTGAGCGGCACTTGCGCAGCGATCCCGATCCCCTCCGCCTCCAGCCCCGCCACCTTGCGCGGATTGTTGGTGAGAAGCCGAACTTGCCGTTGCGACAGAAGCTCGAGCATGCGCGCGGCGACGCTGAAATTCCGCTCGTCGTCGCCGAAGCCAAGCCGGAGATTGGCATCGACCGTATCGAAACCCTGATCCTGCAGCGAATAGGCGCGGAGCTTGTTGACCAGGCCGATCGCGCGGCCTTCCTGGCGCAGATAGAGCAGGATCCCCCACCCCGATTCCGCGATCGCCGCCATCGCATCGTCGAGTTGCGGCCCGCAATCGCATTTGAGCGAGCCGAGCACGTCCCCGGTAAGACACTCGCTGTGCAGCCGAACGAGCGGCGGCGCGCCGGCCGGTTCGCCGATCACCAGCGCGACATGCTCGGCGGCATCCTCTTCGGACCGGAAGGCGACGATCTCCGCCCGTTCGGCAAACCTGGTCGGCAGCTTCGCCCGGGACGCGATCCGGAGCGCTGCCGATTGCGATGCCGAGATGATCTCACGCCCCGAGGCCTGGACGGCGCCGTCGGCGCTTCCGCCGATGAACAGCGCCGGAAGAAGGCCGGCAAGCCGCGCGAGCCGCAATGCCGGCTCTGCCTGCTCCAGCGGTGCGATCGGAACCGTCTGGAAGGGGCCTTTCAGCGGGCTCTTGAGGTCCAGCGCGGGATCGGCCACCGCCGTTGCGCCGGCAAGGTCCAGCCAGGGCGTTCGCCGGACGCGAACCGGGCCGGTCGGCACCGCGTCCCGCTGATTGGCGAGCTTGAGCGTCACCGCTCGAGTGCCGGAGATCAGGATGTCGGCCGGCCCGCCCGCGTCGAAGGCTGCCAGAGCGGCTTGATCGGCGGTCTCGACAGCCAGGAACGTCGAGCCTTCGATGCTCACGACCCAACCGCGCCTCAGCGCATCGACGGCGCGGGCGACGTCGCGCCCGCCGTTCAAATGGCGAACTCGGTGACGAGCGGCACGTGGTCGGAAGGCCGTGTCCAGTTGCGGCACGGCTCATGCACCTCATGCCGAACCGCAAGCGCGGCGATATCCCTGGTCGCCCACATATGATCGAGCCGCCGCCCCCGGTCGTTCTTCGACCAATCGGGCGAGCGGTAGCTCCACCAGGTGAAGAGCCGCCCCGGCGCCGGATGAAAATGCCGGCCCAGATCCACCCAATCGTTGCTTTGCTGGAGCTTCGTCAGCGCCTCGACCTCGATCGGCGTATGGCTGACGACGTTCAGAAGCTGCTTGTGGCTCCACACATCGCATTCGAGCGGCGCGACGTTGAAGTCGCCGACCAGCAGGGTCGGCCGGCGGCATTCCTCCGACCAGCGCGTCATCCGCTCCAGAAAGTCGAGCTTCTGCCCGAATTTCGGATTGACCTCCCGGTCCGGCACGTCGCCGCCGGCGGGGACGTACACATTCTCGAGCCGGATGCCGCATTCGAGCTGCACGCCGCAATGCCGCGCCTCGCCGTTCGCCTGGAAATCGAGCCGGTCATCCTCGCGCATCGGCACCTTGCTGATGATGGCGACGCCATGATGCATGCGCTGGCCGCACAGGACGATATGATCGTAGCCGAGCCGCTCGAACATCGCCCTCGGGAAGTCGCCGTCGATGACCTTCGTCTCCTGAAGGCAGAGTATGTCCGGCTGCACGTCGTGCAGGAACTGCTCGATGATCTCAATCCGCGCACGGACCGAATTGATGTTCCAGGAAGCGACTTTGAGCATG
>JAUJOJ010000011.1:0-2729 GCA_030447665.1 Allosphingosinicella sp.
AACGCCACCGGGCGCAGGCACGGAGGCATAGCAGCCGCCTCTTTCTTAGTTGTTAAGGGGCGGTCAGGTTGGGTCGCGAGGATGGCCGATCGGATCCGTCTCGTGCGCTATCGGCTCGAAGGATTTTCCACGAAAGACTTGATCGCGGCCAGGGCGGCGGGCTGCCGAAGGGCCGTGCCGTGGCTGCCCGGAACGGACACGAACGTGACCGCGGTGCCGCGGGCTTTGAGCTGGTCGCCGAAGTCGCGCATGTTGCGGTCCCGAACGATGCTGTCGTCGCGAGAGGAGAGCAGCAGGATCGGCGTCTTCGGGGCCGCCGCATAACCGAGATAATCGAAGCGCTGAAGCGCGGGATCCACCCGAAGCTTGACGAACGGCCTTGCCAGACCGGGCACGAAGTTGCGGCCGACCGCTGCGATGTCGGCGGCGGTGCCTTCGAGGATCAGGCCGGCAAAGCCGCCCTCGCGCGCCATCGCCGCGGCCTGGCTTCCGCCGAACGACACCCCGTATGCGAAGAGCGGGCCGCTGCCGATCCAGCCCATCTCCCGCAGCCGCCCGAGCATGGCGGGGCCGGTGGCGATCGAGGCATCCATCGTGGGCGCCACCGTCGTCCCGCCGCGGCCCGGATAATCGTAGAGGATCAGATCGGCTCCGGTCGCTGCCGCCAGAGCGGCCGCGTGCCCGCTGAGCACGGACACGAAGCTGTGATTGCCGCCGCTGAAGACGATCGCGGTGTCGCTCGCCGGATTGTCGAGCCGAACCGCATGCACTCGGCCGAGGCCCGGCAGATCGAGCATCGCATCGGTCATGGAATAGCCGCGGGGCGCTACGAGCACTGCCTTCGGAGGCTCCAAGGCCGGGGGCAAGAAGCTCGATTGATCGATATGGGCCGTACATCCGGACACGAGGGCGGCCAGTGCCGCGAGCATACCGAGACGCCCCGTCCGGTTCCTTGACCGCATATCATCCCCCCTTCGACGATGCTGCTCACGATCCCTCGGCCGGACTGATCATCGGGTGAATGCACCGGAGTGCCCCCGGCAGCGAAACCGGCGGCTTCGGCAGGGTAAACGGGGCGCAATGCCGGCGAGGCGCGTTGACCCGCCGGGCAGAGCAACCCATGTGGGGCCCATGCCATTTGAAAACCTGCCGCCGCTTCTCAGCGAAGCGCTCTCCAGCCGCGGCTATTCCGCGCCCACTCCCGTTCAGGCCGCCGTGCTGGAAGCCGAAGCCGAGGGCCGCGACCTGGTCGTTTCGGCCCAGACCGGGTCGGGCAAGACGGTCGCCTTCGGCCTTGCCATGGCGCCGCAGCTGCTGGACGGGAACGGCAGCCTGCCCTTTGTCCGCGAGCCGCTGGCGCTGGTGATCGCGCCGACGCGCGAGCTCGCGCTCCAGGTCAGCCGCGAGCTCGTCTGGCTCTACGGCAAGGCCGGAGCGCGGATCGCCACCTGCGTCGGCGGGATGGACGCCTCAAAGGAGCGCCGCAACCTCGCTCAGGGCGCGCATGTCGTGGTCGGCACGCCGGGCCGGCTGCGCGACCATCTCGAACGCGGCGCGCTCGATCTCGGCCAGCTTCGGGTCGCGGTGCTCGACGAGGCGGACGAGATGCTCGACATGGGCTTTCGCGACGATCTGGAGGAGATCCTCGACGCAACCCCGCAGGAGCGCCGCACCCTTCTCTTCTCCGCGACCATTCCCAAGCCGATCGTCGCGCTCGCCAAACGCTATCAGAAGGATGCGCTGCGTATCTCGACGGTGGGCGAGGATCGCGGCCATGGCGACATCAGCTACCAGGCGATGGCAGTGGCCCCTGCCGATATCGAGAATGCGGTGGTCAACATCCTCCGCCTCCACGACGCCGAAACCGCGATGCTGTTCTGCGCCACCCGCGACAATGTCCGCCGGCTCCATGCGAGCCTCATCGAGCGCGGCTTCGATGCGGTCGCGCTGTCGGGCGAGCACAGCCAGAACGAGCGCAACGCGGCCCTCCAGGCGCTCCGCGATCGCCGCGCCCGCGTCTGTGTCGCCACCGACGTCGCCGCGCGCGGCATCGATCTTCCGACGCTGAGCCTCGTCGTCCATGTCGAGCTTCCGCGCGATGCCGAGACGCTGCAGCACCGCTCGGGCCGCACCGGGCGCGCCGGCAAGAAGGGCACGGCGCTGCTGATCGTCCCCTATCCGCGCCGCAAGCGCGTCGACATGATGCTGCGCGGCGCGAGGATTGCCGCCGAATGGATCAAGCCGCCGACGCCGGAGGATATCAGGAGGAACGACCGCGAGCGGCTGCTCGCCACCTTGCTCGAGCCGGTGGAGATCGACGATGATGACCGGGAGCTTGCCCGCCGGCTGCTCGCCGAACGATCGCCCGAGGAATTGGCCGCGGCTTTGGTCCAGGCGCACCGCGCGAAGATGCCGGCCCCCGAAGAGATGCTCGACGGCGCCCAGAGCGACGGTCCGCAGCGGCCGGACGGCCCGCGTCCCGGTTTCGAGGACACGATCTGGTTCCGCATGGATATCGGCCGGCGCCACAATGCCGATCCGCGGTGGCTGCTCCCCCTGCTCTGCCGGCGCGGCCATATCACCAAGAACGAGATCGGCGCGATCCGCATCGCGGCCAACGAGACGATGTTCGAAATCCCGCGTGCGGCGGCAGGACGGTTCGCCGCCGCGCTGAAGCGCACCGCCGGGGGCGAGCCGGACGGCGAGGGCGGCGTCAGGATCGAGCCCGT
>JAUJOJ010000011.1:2829-31593 GCA_030447665.1 Allosphingosinicella sp.
CCGGGTTTAGGAGAATATTTGTCAATTTCGGCGACACTGCCGCCCGTGTCGGATGCCCTTACACATCCCTAGGCGAGACAAGGCGGCGAGCCAGTGATCAGGCTGTTCAAGCACTATGTGCCGCATACCGTGCTGCTGCTCGGGCTGATCGATTTCGCCTTGCTGTTCCTTGCGGCGGAAGGCGGCTGGCTGCTGCGCAACTGGCAGGTGGCCGGGCGGATCGACCCCTCGCCCGAACGTGTCCCGCAGATGCTGACCTTCGCGGTCACGCTGCAGCTGGCGATGGTGGGTGTCGGCGTCTATGCGATCGATGCGCTCTGGTCGATGCGGATCGCCGTCGCGCGGCTGGTCGTCTCGATCTCGCTCGGCGTGCTGCTCCTGTCGCTGATCTTCTTCCTCGTGCCGACGCTCACCATCTGGCGCTCGAACCTCCTTTACGCGATGCTGCTCGCGCTTTGCAGCCTGGTCACGGCGCGGCTGCTGCTCGGCAAGACGTTCGACGGGAACGCCTTCAAGCGGCGCGTGCTGATCCTGGGCGCAGGGCCCCGTGCCGCCCGCGTCGAAACGCTGGCCAGACGAAACGGGGCAAGCTTCATGGTGGTGGGCTATGTCGCCATGAACGACGGGGCGCTCGCGGTCCAGCAGGCGGTGAACCGCGCCCGGATCGCCAATCTTTCGGATCATGTGGTCAAGCTCGGCGCGAGCGAGGTGGTGCTCGCGCTGGAAGAGCGCCGCAACGCACTGCCGCTTTCGGACCTGCTTCGGATCAAGACGGCGGGCGTCAACGTCAACGAACTCTCCTCTTTTCTGGAACGCGAGACGGGGCGGGTCGATCTCGACAGCCTCAATCCGAGCTGGCTCATCTTCTCGGACGGTTTCTCGGCCGGGCGGCGGATTTCCAGCGCCAGCAAGCGACTGTTCGACATTCTCGTCAGCGCCCTCATCCTGATCCTCACCAGCCCGCTGATCCTCGCCACGGCTGCTTTGGTGAAGCTGGAGAGCAAGGGGCCGGCATTCTTCCGCCAGCGCCGCGTCGGGCTTTACGGCCAGCCGTTCGACATCCTCAAGCTTCGTTCGATGCGGCAGGATGCGGAGGTGGGCGGGGTCGCGGTCTGGGCGCAAAAGGACGATCCCCGCGTGACCCGCGTCGGCGCGATCATCCGGAAGCTCCGGATCGACGAGCTTCCGCAGACCTGGAGCGTGCTCAAGGGCGAGATGAGCTTCGTCGGGCCGCGGCCCGAGCGCCCGCAATTCGTCTCCGACCTTGAAGCGCGCCTCCCTTATTATTCGGAACGCCACATGGTGAAGCCCGGCATCACCGGCTGGGCGCAGATCAACTATCCTTATGGCGCCTCGATCGAGGATGCGCGCCACAAGCTCGAATACGACCTTTATTATGCCAAGAACTACACGCCCTTCCTCGACCTCCTGATCCTGCTCCAGACGGTCCGCGTCGTGCTCTTCCCGGAGGGCGCGCGATGATCCTGTTCATCGGCCTGTGGAGCCACGCGCTCGCCGCCACCTTGTTCGGCGCGCTCGCCGTCTGGCAGCTCCGGCACTGGAACGGGGACCGGCGCAACCGGCCGCTGGTCGCCGCTTTCGGGGTCATGTCGCTCTGGGCGATTTTCGTTGCCTTGCTCGGCCCGCGCCACCTCTTCTCCGGCCTTGCCGAATGCGCGCGCAACTTCGCCTTTTTGGCCTTCATGTACGGCATCGTGCAGAGCGCGTCGGCCGACCGCCGCCAGCGCGCCCTCAAGGCCCTCTACTGCACGGTTGCGGGCGTGATCGGTCTGCAGATCGTCGTCGCCGGCGTGCTGCCGCGGTTCGGCGACAATCTTCTGGTCTACGAGGCGCTGACGTCGAGCGCCAACATCCTCGGGCTGACCATCGCCGCCGGCTCGCTCGTCCTCGTCCACAATCTTTACGGCCAGGCCGCGCCCGATTTCAGATCGGGCATCCGCCTGCCGATGATCGCGCTCGCCGGCATCTGGGCTTATGACCTCCACCTCTACACGATCGCCTATCTGACCCGGGATGCCGTGGCGGATCTGTTCGCGATGCGAGGAGCGATCACCGCCATAACGGTGCCGCTCTTCGCGCTCGCCAGCCGCCGGAACGCGAGCTGGAAGATGCAGATCTCGCGCGCGGCGACCTTCCAGTCGCTCTCGCTGATCGCGATCCTGCTCTACCTTATCCTGATGATGTCGGCGACGCGAGCGATGGAGATTGCCGGCGGCGAGTGGGTGCGCGCCGCGCAGCTCGCCCTCATCTTCCTCATGACGATCGCGGCATGCGTCCTGCTTCCTTCCGGCAAGGCGCGCGCATGGCTGCGAGTGGTCCTTGCCAAGCATTTCTTCGAGCATCGCTACGATTATCGGGAAGAGTGGCTGCGCTTCACCCGCACGATCGGCCAGGGGGCGAGCATGCCGCGCCGCTCTGCGACCGCGTCGCCAAGGCGCTGGCCGACATCGCCGGATCCCCGGCGGCGATCCTCCTCACGATCGACGAGCAGGGCCGGCTGGCGCAGGCGGCGGGCTGGAACTGGCCGCACCCGCCGGTCCGCGACGAGGGGCACGATCGCGAACTGGTGCGCCTCCTGGAAGCCACCGGCCATGTGATCGACTTCGAGGCGCTGAAAAGCGGCTTGCTGACGGTGGCGGACCAGAAGGTGCCGGTGCCCGCCTGGATCGGGGCCGGGGGCGCGGCCTGGGCGGGCGTGCCGCTGCTCCATTCCGACAAGTTGGTCGGCCTCGTCATCCTTGCCCATCCGTTGGTCCGGCGACCGCTCGACTGGGAGGATTTCGATCTTTTCCGCACCGCGGGCACGCAGGCGGCGAGCTATCTTGCCGAAGCCCGGAGCCACGAGGCGCTGGCGAACGTGCAGCGATTCGACGAGTTCAATCGCCGCTTCGCCTTCATCATGCACGACATCAAGAATCTGGTGAGCCAGCTGAGCCTGGTCGCCCGCAATGCCGAGCGGCATGCCGACAATCCGGAATTCCGCGCCGACATGGTTGCGACCCTGCAAAGCTCGGTGAAGAAAATGAACGACCTGCTCGCGCGCCTGTCGCGCGGGAACAGCAGCGATAGCGAGCAGCTCCAGGCGAGCCCGCTTCAGGATGCGGTCGCCGGCGTTGCGGCCGCGAAGCGTCGATCGCATCCGATCGAGCTGTTCGGCGACCCCTGGATCATGGCGCTCGCCGATCCGGCGCGGCTGGAGCAGGCGCTGGCGCATCTCGTCCAGAACGCGATTGACGCCAGCCGTCCCGACGAGCCCGTGCGGATCTGCTACGGACAGCGCAGCGGCGAAGCTTCGATCGAGGTGATCGACAGCGGATCGGGCATGTCGCCAGACTTCGTCCGAACCCGGCTGTTCCAGCCCTTCGTCTCCACCAAGGACGGCGGCTTCGGAATCGGCGCATTCGAGGCGCGGACCCTCATCGCCGGAATGGGAGGACGGCTGGAGGTGGAAAGCCGTGAAGGCGAAGGCAGCCGCTTCACAATCTATTTGCCCGCCGCGGAGGCAGGCTTCGCTCCAGTGAACGAACGGATGCGCGCATGAACGCCCCCATGAAGCCGCCCCTTCCCAAGGCGAAGCTGCTGATCGTTGAGGACGATGAGGGGCTGCAGCGGCAATTGCGCTGGGCCTATGACGATTATGAGGTGTTCGTCGCCAGCAACCGCGAGGCGGCGGTGGAGCTGCTGCGCGCCCAGGAGCCGCCGGTTGTGACGCTCGATCTGGGCCTTCCGCCCGATCCCGACGGCGTCGCCGAGGGCTTCGCCACGCTCGAAACGATCCTGTCGCTGAAGCCCGACACCAAGGTGATCGTCGCTTCGGGCCATGAGGCGCGGGGGAGCGCGCTTCGGGCGATCTCGTCGGGCGCTTACGATTTCTACCAGAAGCCGGTCGACATTGATCAATTGGGCCTGATCGTCCGCCGCGCCTTCCAGCTTCACGGCATCGAGAACGAGAATCGCCGTCTCGAAGAGCGGGTCGGCGACGAGCGGACGGTGCTGGGGACGATGATCACCGCGGCGCCCGAGATGCTGAAGGTCGCGCGTACGATCGAGCGAGTGGCGAATGCCGCCGTGTCGGTGATGCTGCTCGGCGCCAGCGGCACCGGCAAGGAGCTGCTCGCCCGCGGCCTTCATGAGACCAGCCGCCGGCGCGGCGGCGCTTTCATCGCCATCAATTGCGCGGCGATTCCGGAGAACCTGCTCGAAGCCGAGCTGTTCGGATATGAAAAGGGCGCGTTCACCGGGGCGATCAAGACCACGGAAGGAAAGATCGAGCTCGCCCATGGCGGCACGCTTTTCCTCGACGAGGTCGGTGACATCCCGTTGGCGCTGCAGGTGAAGCTGCTCCGCTTCCTGCAGGAGCGCACGATCGAGCGGATCGGCGGACGCAAGCCGATCGCGGTCGACACGCGCATCGCCTGCGCCACCCACCAGAATCTGGCCGGCATGATCGCGCAAGGCAGCTTCCGGGAGGATCTCTACTACCGGCTTGCCGAGATCGTGGTGCGCATCCCGACGCTCGCCGAGCGCCACGGCGACGCCACCCTGCTCGCCAAGCACTTCCTCAATCGCTTCTCCAAGGAGATGAATCCCCAGGTGAAGGGCTTTTCGCCGAGTGCGCTGGCGGCGATCGATGCTTGGGCGTGGCCCGGCAATGTCCGCGAGCTCGAGAACCGGATGAAGCGCGCGGTGATCATGGCCGACGGCAAGCTCATCTCGGCTGAGGATCTCGATCTTACCGAGCCGGCGGAGGAAGGCCTGCCGGTGAACCTCAAGGCGGCGCGCGAGGAGACCGACCGGCGGGTGATCCGCCAGGCGCTGGCGCGGACCGAGAACAACATCTCGGGCGCGGCCAAGCTGCTCGGGATCAGCCGGCCCACGCTCTACGATCTCCTCAAGCAATATGAGCTGCAACCATGAAGCGTCGGCAGCACCTTATTCTCTTCGTCGCCCTGCTGGCGGGCGCCGCTTGCTCGAACGCCGTCGGCGGCTCCGAAAGCGGCTACCAGCGGGGCCGGGCCGCGCTCGAAAAGGGCGATCCCCGGACGGCGCGGATCGAGTTCCTTAACGCGATCAAGGCGCGCCCCAACGATCCCAAGGTGCGCCTGGCCCAGGCCGAGGCCTATCTCGCGCTCCGCGACGGGGCAGCGGCGCAGGCCGAAGTGGAGCGGGCGCGAAAGCTCGGCGCGAGCACCGGCGAGAGCGCGCATCTGCTGGCGCACGCGCTGCTGCTCCAGGAACGACACCGGCAGGCGCTCACGGAAGCGGCAGCGGCAGCGCCCGACCGGCGGGCTTACGCGTCGTGGGTCCAGGGCCTGGCGCTGATGGCGCTCGGCGACGGCGCCGGGGCCGAGGCGGCGTTCGAGGAGGCGAAAGCGGCCGCTCCAGGCGATCACCGGGTCTGGACCGCCTTTGCGCGTTTCCGGCGCGACAACGGCGATGTTCAGGGCGCCCTCAGGAGCGTCGATAAAGCGGTGGCCCTGAAGCCGAACGACGTCGAGGCACTGACGCTCCGGGGAGAGCTGACGCGGAGCCAATATGGCCTCACCGCAGCGATGCCCTGGTTCGACCGGGCGCTCGAGGTCGATCCGAACAATGAGATCGCATTGCTCGAACGAGCAGCGACATTCGGCGACATGGGCCGGATGGAGGCCATGCTGACCGACACGCGCAAGGTCCTGTCGCTGTCGGGCTCGAACCCGCGCGCTTTCTATCTTCAGGCGATGCTCGCCGCGCGGGCAGGCAATTTCCGGCTCGCCCAGTCGCTCTACCAGCGCACCCGCGGCAGGCTCGACGACCAGCCGGCGACGATGCTGCTCGCAAGCGCGATCGACTACCAGACCGACAACGTCCAGCAGGCGATCACGCGGCTGGTGAAGCTCGTTGAGATGCAGCCCGGGAACAGAAAGGCGCGCCGGCTCCTCGCCGCCTCGCAATGGCGCCTCGGCGATGCCGCCGCCACGATCGAGACGCTCCGGCCGATCGCCGATCTCGAGGATGCGGACCTCTACACGCTCACCCTGATGGGAAGAGCGCTGGCGAGCCAGGGCGCGACCGAACGGGCGGCAATCTATCTGGCGCGGGCCGCGCAGCCGCAGCAAAGGAGCGCGAGCGCGCTTCTGTCGGGGCCGGCGAGCGCGGAGCGGCTGGCGGAGCTGCGCTATTGGGCACGCGCCGATCCCGGCAACCCTGGGGCGCAGATCCGACTTATCGGGGCTTTGCTCTCAAGCGGCCTCGGCGATGAAGCCTTGCAACGGGCGCGTTCGCTCCAGGCGGCCAATCCGGGCGTTCCCGACGCGCATGTGCTGGTCGGCGACGCGCTCGGCATGCGCGGCGACTTTGCCGGCGCCGCCGAGCAATATCGCAAGGCCGCCAACCTCGCCTTCACCGAGCCGACCGCGATGCGGATGATCGAGGCGCTGGAGCGCTCCGGCCAGGCGGCGGCGGCGGCGCACGTGCTGCAGATCTTCCTTCAGCAGAATCCGCGCAGCGTCCCGGCCCAACTGCTCGCCGCCAATGCCTATCTGCGCGCGCGCAACTGGCCCGCGGCGATCCAGGCTTATGAAGGGCTGCGCAGGCGGCTGGGCGACCGCGACGCGGCGATGCTCAACAACCTCGCCTGGGCCTATTCCGAGCAGGGCGACTATGAGCGGGCGATCCCGCTCGCGCGCCGGGCCTGGGCGCTCGACAAGTCCAACCCCGCCACCGCCGACACTTTGGGCTGGCTCCTCGTCCTCGTCAAGAGCGGCAGGAACAAGGCCGAAGGGCTCGTCCTCCTCGAACGCGCCGCCCGCGGGGCCCCGACCGACGCCGAAATCCGCCGGCATCTGAGCGCGGCTCGGAAGGGTTAGTCCAAGCTGCCAAGCTTTCATCTTGACCTTCCTGCGTGCGGCGCCTCTGTTCGCGCTCGAAGGGAGGCCGAATGGAAGGAGATTCGGGAGGAACCGCGCTGACTTTGGTGACCTTGCTCCTCGCGCAGATGAAGAGCAGGGACATGGTCGATCTCGATCACCGCCGAACAGGCGACGTCATGTGGTTGATCTGAGGCCGAGCAGATGACCGACGCTCGTGACCTTGCCCTCGCGGATGAAGACGCGGGACATGGTCGATCTCGAGCAGCTGAACAGGCGCTTCGGATGCTGATCGAGCGCCCGATCACCGCCGAGCAGATGACCGACGTCGGCAATGCCCTCGCCGTGGTCCAGGGGAAAGGGATCCCCAGCTCCTCCACCTGCCCAAGATCAAGATAACCTCACTTGCGCTTCCTTTCCGCGATAGCGGCCTCGATGAAGTCGACGAGGCGCTCGTGCGGATCCCAGCCGAGCACGTCCAGCGGTTTGGCGACGAAGTTCGACAAAGCGTTGATGTCGTAGAAAAGCGGCGTTCCGTCACGGTCGTCGATCAGCACCTCGACACCGCCGACGTCGAGGCCCGCCGCCTCCGCGATCCGTTCGGCGGCCTCGATGAGCGCCGCATCGGGCGTGACCGCATTCATTCGGATCGCGGCCCGGCCGGGAGCGGCGATGCAGGCGTCGGCGGGGCAAAGATCGAAGCTGTCGCCGCCGCTTTCCACCTCGATCGCATAGAGGAAGCGATGCCCAAGCGTTTCCATCCGGATGATCGAGCCCCCGCGCGCCGGAGCATAATCCTGGACGAGGAGCACCTTGTCGATGCTGTCGGGGACGGTGCGGTCGCGGACCGACCGGGCGAGCTCGTCAGGATTGGAATAGCGGACGATGCCCGCGCCCGAGCCGCCGATATTCGCCTTCACCAGCAGCGGAAAGGCCATCCCCTCGGCCGCCCGTGCCAGATCCTCGGCGCGGTGCACCACCCGCGTCTGCGGAACGGCATAGCCGAGCCGCGAGATCAGCGAGAGCTGCCGGGCCTTGGACGCATCGATCGCCAGCACCTCGGGCCCGTTCAGGACGCGGGCGCCATTGCCCTGCCAATGCGCGAGCAGCGACTGGGCATAGAAGATGCCGTGGTCCGCTTCCCGCAGGAAGCTCGACATGGCGACGCGGCTGAATATCACCGGCGCGGGAATTTCGGTGGACGATGGATCGAAGCTGTGGTCGCCAAGGTGGATCGCCACATAATCGATCTTGCGCCCGTCAAGCGCGGCGAAGAGCGGCTCGAACCATTTCGGATGCTCGTAGAGCACCGCCAGATCTGCGGACATTCGTGTTCCTGATAAGGGCCGCGGATCGCGGCCAGAGGCGGCTATTTGGGCCTCATTGCTGGGAATGGAAGGGCAGCGTCAGATATTGACGCGTCAGCCAGCCAAGGCTTCGGCCTGTTCGGCAAGCTCGAGCCAGCGCTCCTCGGCCGCGTCGCGTTCGGCGCGCGCTTTTTCGATGGCGGCGGTGAGCTGGGCGAAGCGTTTCGGATCGCGGGCGTAGAGGTCCGGATCGGAAAGCGTCCTTTCGTCCCGCGCGATGGCCGCTTCGACCTCCTCGATGCGCCCGGGCAGGAGATCGTAGTCGCGCTGGTCCTTGTAGCTGAGCTTCGTCTGCTGCCGCGCGGGCGCGATCTTGGCGGCCGGTGCCGTCCTTGCCTGGCCCTGCTGCTGCTGCTGCGGCGCCCTGCGCCTGCGCTCCCAATCCTCGTAGCCGCCGGCGACGATGTCGACCCGGCCCGAGCCGTCCAGGCCCAAGGTGATGGTGACGGTGCGGTCGAGGAAGTCGCGGTCGTGGCTGACGATGAGGACGGTGCCGTCATAATCCGCGATCACCTCCTGGAGGAGATCGAGCGTCTCGAGATCGAGGTCGTTGGTCGGCTCGTCGAGCACGAGCAGGTTCGAACGGCGCGCGAACTCGCGCGCCAGCAGGAGCCGGGAGCGCTCGCCGCCGGAAAGGGCGCCGACCTTCGCGTCGACGAGACCGGGCTCGAACAGGAATTCCTTGAGATAGCCCTGGACGTGCTTCTTGACGCCGCGCACCTCGATCCAGTCGCCGCCGTCCGCGAGAATGTCGCGGACGCTCCTTGCCGGATCGAGCAGCTTGCGCTGCTGGTCGATCATGATGCCTTCGAGCGTCCTGGCGCGCCGGATCGTCCCCTCGTCGGGCTCCATCTCGCCGGTCAGAAGCTTCAGCAAGCTGGTCTTGCCCGTGCCGTTCGCGCCGACCACGCCGATCCGGTCGCCGCGGGTGATGCGCAGCGTGAAGTCCTTGACGATCGTCCGATCCCCGAACCGCTTCGCCACCTTCTCGGCGTCGATCACGAGCTTGGTCTTCACCTCGTCATTCTCGAGCCCGATCTTGGCCGCACCCGCTGGGCCCAGCATCGCCGCCCGCGTGGCCCGCATCTCGGCCAATTTCGCGAGCCGCCCCTGGTTGCGGCGCCGGCGGGCGGTGACCCCGCGCTGGAGCCAGTGGAGCTCGAGCTTGAGCTTGGCGTCGAGCTTTTCCGCCGCCCGCGCTTCTTCGGCATAGACCTGCTCGGTCCAGGCATCGAAGCCGCCGAAGCCGATCTCGGCGCGGCGGAGGCTGCCCCGGTCGAGCCAGAGGGACGAGCGCGTGAGGCGCTTCAGGAAGGTGCGGTCGTGGCTGATCGCGATGAAAGCGCCGGTATAGCGGCCGAGCCAATCCTCCAGCCATTCGATCGCGGCGAGATCGAGATGGTTGGTGGGCTCGTCGAGCAGCAGCACGTCGGGATCCTGCGCCAGCGCGCGGGCGATGGCGGCGCGGCGGCGCTCGCCTCCGGACGCGGTCGAAGCCGGCCGGTCGAGATCGATACCGATCTGAGAGGCGATCGCATCCACCTCATGCGCGGGCGGCGCATCGGGAGCGCTCAAGGCAAAGTCGCGCAGCGTCTCGAACCTGGCGACCGCGGGGTCCTGCTCGAGCAGGACGACCTTGGTGCCCGGCTTGATGGTGCGCCGGCCCTCGTCCGTCTCGATGAGGCCCGCGATGCATTTCAGCAACGTGGTCTTGCCGGCGCCGTTGCGGCCGATCAGCGCGAGCCGGTCGCGTTCGCCGATGAACAGATCGAGGCCGCGGAACAGCCAGCCGGAGCCCTGGATGAGACCGAGATTTTCATAAGCGAGGACGGGCGCTGCCATGCGCCGCCACCTAACCAGTCAGCAGCCGTTCGTCACCCTCCCGAGCCGGCAAGCGCGTCGAGCGCCGCACTGATGTGGGTTCGCAAATTGGGGTCGCGGGTCATTTCCAGCATCGCGCTGAGGCTGGCGCGGGCCTCGCTCACCTCGCCTTCGACCAGCTCCAGCCGAGCGCGCTCCCACCAATTGTGGCCGTTCGAGGGTGCGATCGTGGTCATTCGGCAAAAAAGCAGGAGCGCCCTCGCCGTCTCCCCTGCCGCCTCGGCGCGCGTGGCCTGGTTCATCAGGAGCCGGACAAGCACCGACCGGTTCGACATGGGCGCGAGGTGATCGGATGTCGGCACCGCGCCCTGGCCCAAGGCGTAGGTGAGAAGGCGGGCAAGCTGCCCCGGGTCCACGAGCGAGCCGCCGGCGAACGGATCAATCAGTGCGGGCGACGTGTCCGGGCCGATCCGGACCAGCACATGCCCGGGCGTGTTGAGCGCGTCCGCTTCCCAGCCGGCCCGCCGCGCGGCGGCCACATAGAGGATCGACAGGCTGACCGGCAGGCCGAGCCGCCGGTCGATGACCTCGATGAGATCGGCGTTGGCCGGGTCGTCATAGCTGGCACGGTCGCCATGGAAGCGGAATTCACCCGCGATCACCTCGGATAAGGCATCGGCGCGCTCCTTCGCCGTCCGGGCGTTAAGGCCGCGCTCCTGGAGGCGCTCGGCCATATCGCCGAGCAGCTCCGCATAAGGCGCCAGATCGGCGCCGGGATGATCGAGCGCGGACAGCTCGAGCGCGGCTGCATCGAGGACGATATCGTCGTCGTCGAGCAGCCCGAGATGGGCGATCTCCTGGGTCATGGGAGAAATACGGGCGGCGCGGGCCGGCGGTTCCCCGGATCCGCCCGCCGCTTCCGGCACTTCGGCTCGCTCCGCGCCCCGAGCCCGCTGTGGTCCGGCGGTCACATTCATAACCTATTCAACGGGCGCACCCTATGCCGAGCGCAGTTCCAGCAATAAGCGTATTCATCATGGTCCTGCGTAGCCTCCTCATTACCGCCCTCCTCGGCATCACCGCCTTCGCGCCGACCGCCGATGCGCGCCCGCATCGCGACCGCGAGCAGGAGGCGGCGCTACGCGCGCTCAAGGAGGGCCGGATCATGTCGCTCCGCTCGATCGAATCGATGATCGTGCCGAAGATGCGCGGCTTCGATTATCTTGGGCCGGAGCTCGACGCCTCCTCCGGGCGCTACCGGCTGAAATTCATGCAGGGCGGCCAGGTCGTCTGGATCGACGTCGATGCGCGCACCGGGCAAGTCATCGGGCAATCCGGCCGCTGAGAGTCTGTTTGTATATGCTCGAGAGCACATTTCTCGGGCTCGGCGCCAGCCATATTCCCAAACAGGCTCTCAGCGGTGCCGGCGCGTTCCGCCGGCGCGCCTCCCTTCTTACATTCCGCCGATGAAACCATTAGCTGGTGCGCTGGTTGGTTGCGTTCATGAACACCGCCAGGTGACATAGGGGATAAAGATGCGTGTCCTGATCGTCGAGGACGAACCGAATCTGGGGCGCCAGCTCCGCGCTACGCTCGAAGGCGCCGGCTATGCCGTGGACCTCGCGACCGACGGCGAGGACGGGCATTATCTCGGCTCCACCGAAAGCTATGACGCGATCATCCTCGATCTCGGGCTGCCGGAGGTCGACGGCCTCACCGTGCTCGACCGCTGGCGCAAAGAGGGGATCAAGGTTCCCGTGCTCGTGCTCACCGCCCGCGACAGCTGGTCGGACAAGGTGGCGGGTCTCGATGCCGGGGCGGACGACTATCTTGCCAAGCCGTTCCAGACGGAAGAGCTGATCGCCCGACTCCGCGCGCTGATCCGCCGTGCCTCGGGAAACGCGTCGACGGAGCTTACCGCCGGCGACGTCCGCCTCGACACCCGCTCGGGCAAGGTGACACTGAACGGGGAGCCGGTGAAGCTCACCGCGCAGGAGTATAAGCTCCTCTCCTACCTCATGCACCACAAGGGCAAGGTTGTTTCGCGGACTGAGCTTATTGAACATATCTATGACCAGGATTTCGATCGCGATTCGAATACGATCGAGGTGTTCGTCACCCGCATCCGGAAGAAGCTCGGCCCCGATGTGATCACCACCATCCGCGGCCTCGGCTATTCGCTGGAGGAGCCGGCCGGGTGATCGGTCGGCACCCCGGCCGCGTGACGCCCGCGCGGACTCCTTAGATGACGTCCGCTTTTCCAGCCCCCAAGGCGCGCACCGAAGATACGGTGAATTCCAAGCGCCGCTACACCGGGTCGTTGACGCGGCGCATGATCGTCGTTTCGGCGATCTGGATCGTCCTGCTGCTCGGCGTTGGCGGCTATGCGCTTGATCGGGTGCTGACCAGCGCTGTCACTCGCAACTTTGATGCCTCGCTCGATTATGTGCTGACCGCCCTTATCGCGTCGGCCGAGATTGACCAGGAGGGAGCGGTTTTCCTCAATCGCCCCCCCGCCGACCAGCGTTTCCTCGAGCCCGATTCGGGCGTTTACTTCCAGATCAGCGCCATCCGCCCTGGCGGCGCGACACCGGGCACGACCGACCTCGATTTCCCCTCCCGCTCGCTGTGGGACCGTCGGCTGCAGGTGCGCGGCGGACATAATGACTTCCAAGTCCATGAATACGACACCGATGAGCTTGAGGGCGAGAAGCTGCGCGTGGTCGAGCGGGACGCGCTGATCCCCGGCTCCAAGCTGCGCTGGCGCTTCCAGGTCGCCCAGACGCGCCAGGAGCTGGACGAGCAGATCAACGTGCTGCGCAGGACGCTGCTGCGCTCGTTTGGCGTCCTCGGCCTCGGCCTCGTCATTCTGGCCGCGCTGCAGGCCTTTTACGGCCTCTGGCCGCTGCGGCGCGTGCGGCGGGCGATCGCGTCGATCCGTTCCGGCGAGAAAGCGCGGATCGAGGAGCATTTCCCGCAGGAGATAGAGCCGCTGACGGAGGAGCTGAACGCACTGCTCGTCCACAACGAGGTGCAGGCCGAGGAGGCGCGGCGCCATGCCGGGAACCTGGCCCACGCGCTGAAGACGCCGCTCACCGTCATCACCAACGCAGCGACGGCGCAAAGTCCGGACCTGGCGGACACGGTCTGCCGAGAAGCCGGCACGATGAGACGGCAAGTCGACCACCATCTCGCCCGCGCCCGCGCGATCGGGCGCCGATCGAGCGCGCAGGCGCGGGCCGAGGTCTGGTCTTCGCTCGAGGCGGTCGAGCGCGCCGTCACCAAGATCTACGAGAATGTCACCATCGATCTCGCCGGCGACAAGAAAGCTTCGGTCCGCGTCGAGCGGCAGGATCTGGATGAGATGCTCGGGAATCTCATTGAAAACGCCGCGAAATATGGCGGCGGCCGGGTGTTCGTGACGGTCACCACCACGCCCGAATGCGTTGAGATCGAGGTCGAGGATGACGGTCGCGGCATCCCCGAGGCGGAACGGGCCAGCATCTTCGACCGCGGCGCGCGGCTCGACACCGAAAAACCGGGCACCGGGCTCGGCCTCGCGATCGTCCGCGACGTCGCGCAGATCTACGGCGGCTCGGTGAGGCTCGATGAGAGCGAGGATCTGGGCGGTCTCCTTGCCCGCCTCAGGCTGCCGCTCTGCGCGTGACGTTGCGCCTATAGCTGCCCAAGCAGGAGCGGCATGACCGAGCACACGAAAATCAGCCCGGAGGGGGAAGCCATCATCCCGCGGGAATTGTGCGAGCGGCTGAACTGGCGACCTGGCACTGAGATTGAGATTGATACCTCCGGCGACCGAGTGGTTCTTCGGCCGAAGCCCGAGCCTCGCGAGCGGATCAGCTTGGCAGAGTTCAGGCAATCCAGAGTCCCCTACGAGGGGCCCCCGATCTCGATCGGAGATATGGAGGAAGCAATCGAGCGCGCAACGCGCCAGGCGCTGGGCGGAGAAAGAGCGCCGCAGCAGATGATCGGGGTCGATACGAACGTCGTAGTCCGGTTGATCGTCCTTGATGACCGGAAGCAGACCGATTTGGCCGAAACTCAATTACAGCGCGGAATGTTCATCTCGCACGGTGTGCTGATCGAGACGGAGTGGGTGCTGCGCAGCGTGTACGGCTTTGACCGGAGCCGAACCTGTCAGGAGTTGCTGCGGCTTCTGGACCTGGCGGGCGTCGAAGTGGGTGGGTTGAGCGACGTGCTCTGGGCGGTCGGTCGTCATCGGGAAGGCGCCGATTTAGCCGATATGCTTCATTTGGTGTCATCGCGGGATCAGCTTGCCTTCGTTACGTTCGACCGTGATCTGCCAAGGGACGCCGGCTCAGACACTCCTGTCGCGGTGGAGTTGCTGGTATGAGCGCGACTGTCCACCCACTCAATCCGAAGCGTGCGCCCTCGCTCGACCCGATGATCCAGCTGGTTGCGGCGGACCTCAACCGGGTCAACAGCGTGATCCTGGAGCGGATGCAGAGCGAGGTGGCGCTGATCCCCGAGCTTGCCGGACACCTGATCGCGGGCGGCGGCAAGCGCATGCGGCCGATGCTGACGCTGGCCTGCGCCCGGCTGCTCGACTATCCCGGCACCCGGCACCACAAGCTCGCGGCTGCGGTGGAGTTCATCCACACCGCGACCCTCCTCCACGACGACGTCGTCGACGGTTCGGGACTGCGGCGGGGCAAGCGCACCGCCAACATCATCTGGGGCAATCCGGCCAGTGTCCTCGTTGGCGACTTCCTCTTTTCGCGGTCGTTCGAGCTGATGGTCGAAGACGGCAGCCTCAAGGTGCTCCGCATCCTCTCGCGGGCGTCGGCGATCATCGCCGAAGGCGAGGTCGATCAGCTGACCGCGCAGCGCCGGGTGGAGACCAACGAGGACCATTATCTCGGCATCATCAGCGCCAAGACGGCCGCCCTGTTCGCCGCAGCCTGCCGGATCGCGGCGGTGGTGGCGGAGCGGGACGAGGCGGTGGAGCAGGCGCTCGATGCTTATGGCCGAAATCTCGGCATCGCCTTTCAGCTGGTCGACGATGCGATCGACTACAACTCCGATGCCGAGATCATGGGCAAGGGCGTCGGCGACGATTTCCGCGACGGCAAGGTGACCCTGCCCGTGATCCTCGCCTTTGCCCGCGGCAGCGCCGAGGAACGCACATTCTGGCGCGATGCGATCGAGGGTCGGCGCGCGTCGGGCGAGGACCTTGCCAACGCAACCCGGCTGCTCCGGGAGACCGGTGCGATCGACGACACCATCGCCCGCGCCCGCCATTATGGCGGCCGCGCGATCGACGCGCTCGGCCCCTTCTGCCCCGGCAAGGCCAAGGCGGCGCTTACCGAAGCGGTCGAATTCGCGATTTCCAGAGCTTATTGAACCTCTAGGGTCTGGACGTTAGTTCCTCGCCCTTACGGCCGTCATGCCGAGCCTACCCCATCGCGGGAAAAGCGGCACGACCTTCTTCCGCCCGAGAATCTTCAACGAAAGCATCGTCTTCAGGTCCGCAAGCGTTCCGACCTCGGCCCCGCAATCCTCGCAATCCACGGCGGTTTCATCCCCGCCTTCGAGCGGAATGCTGAGATTGTCCCCGCGACAATAATCGCAGCGTATGTCGATGCTGACCGGCATGGGGAGAAACTCCAGGCTTTGGGAAGAATTCGGGCGCTGGGGCTTGCAACGCATCCGAAGCGCCGAAGTTCGATTCGTTTCTCTGCAGGAACGAATTGCCTCGAGGATGAGGGTTGCCAGGCACCAACCCGGTTCAAGAGGCACGCTGCACTCGCCTCCTCAGCCAATAAGCGGTGCACCGGCATCTGTGATTGTGCTTGCTCGCTATCCGCTCGCCTCGGTAGCAATGGGATCGAGCCGCGCCGCCACGAAGCGCGCGGCATGGGAGAGTGAGGCATGGCGACGGCGGCGGCGAACGGACGGCCTTTCGGCTGGGTGCCCTGGGCGCTGGTGGCGGCGATCGGCGCCGCGGCGCTCGGCATAGTGGCGCTCCACCGGGGCGAAACCATCAATGCGCTCTGGCTGGTGGTGGCCGCGGTCTGCGTCTACCTCACCGCCTATCGCTTCTATGCGACGTTCATCGCCCGCAAGGTGCTCGGGATCGATCCTTCGCGGCGAACGCCGGCAGTGCGGCACAATGACGGGCTCGATTACGTGCCCACCCATCGCAACGTTCTGTTCGGCCACCATTTCGCCGCCATTGCGGGAGCCGGCCCGCTGGTGGGCCCGGTGCTGGCGGCGCAAATGGGCTATCTGCCGGGCACGCTCTGGATCCTGGTGGGCGTCGTGTTCGCAGGCGCGGTCCAGGATTTCCTGATGCTGTTCATCTCCACGCGCCGCGACGGGCGTTCGCTGGGCGAGATCATCCGCGCCGAGATGGGCAATGTCCCGGGCGTGATCGCCATGATCGGCATCCTGATGATCATGATCATCCTGCTCGCCGTCCTCGCGCTGGTCGTGGTAAAGGCGCTCGCCGAGAGCCCCTGGGGCACCTTCACCGTCTTTGCGACGATGCCGATCGCGCTCTTCATGGGGCTTTACGGCCGCTATATCCGGCCCGGGCGGATCGGCGAGGTATCGCTGATCGGCCTGGTCGGGCTCCTGCTGGCCATCATCCTCGGCGAGGACGTCGCCGCGAGCGCGAGCTGGGGGCCTGCCTTCACCTTTTCGGGAGAAGAGCTGGCCTTGATGCTGATCGGCTACGGCTTCGTCGCCTCGGTGATCCCGGTCTGGCTGCTGCTCGCCCCTCGCGACTATCTTTCCACCTTTCTCAAGATCGGCACGATCGTCGGGCTCGCGATCGGCATCCTGATCGTCCGGCCCGAGCTCCAGATGCCCGCGGTCACCCGCTTCATCGACGGCTCGGGGCCGGTTTTCGCGGGCAATCTCTTCCCATTCCTGTTCATCACCATCGCCTGCGGGGCGGTGTCCGGGTTTTCATTCGCTCGTCGCCTCGGGAACGACGCCCAAGATGATCGAGAGCGAGGCCCATTTGCCGATGATCGGCTACGGCGCGATGCTGATGGAAAGCTTCGTCGCGATCATGGCGCTGGTCGCCGCAAGCGTGCTCGATCCTGCCATCTACTTCGCGCTGAACAGCCCAGCCGCGCTGATCGGCACCACGACCAACGAAGCCGCGCTGGCAGTGTCCGGCTGGGGCTTCACCGTCACGCCGGTGATGCTGGACCAGGTCGCCTCACAGGTCGGCGAAGCGACGATCCTGTCCCGCACCGGCGGCGCGCCGACCCTCGCCGTCGGCATGGCCAATATCCTTTCGAGCGTCGTCGGCGGGCCCGGCATGATGGCCTTCTGGTACCATTTCGCCATCCTGTTCGAGGCCTTGTTCATCCTCACCACCGTCGATGCCGGCACGCGCGTGGCGCGGTTCATGATCCAGGATCTCCTCGGCACGTTCGTGGCGCCGTTGAAGGACACCAAAAGCTGGACCGGCAACCTCGCGGCAACTGCGCTCGCGGTCGGCGGCTGGGGCTGGTTCCTTTACCAGGGGTCACCGACCCCTTGGGCGGCATCAACACGCTCTGGCCCTTGTTCGGTATCTCGAACCAGATGCTCGCGGCGATCGCGCTCACCCTCTGCACGGTCGTGCTTTTCCGGATGAAGCGCGAGCGTTATGCCTGGGTGACCCTGCTGCCGCTGAGCTGGCTGCTGATCTGCACGCTGACCGCGGGCTGGCAGAAGATGTTCCACGCCGATCCCAAGATCGGCTTCCTCGCCCACGCCTCGAAATATTCGGACGCGCTGGCGCGCGGCGAGATCCTGGCACCGGCCAAGAGCGTGGCCCAGATGCGCCAGGTCATCTTCAACGATTATGTGAACGCCTCCCTTTGCGCGCTCTTCATCGCGGTGGTGCTGGCGATCGTCTTCTACGGCATCCGCTCAGTCGTTTCCGCGCGGCGCTCGGACGTGCCGACCACCCGGGAGGTGGCCGATGCGCTGGCGTGACGTACTTGCCCAGGCCGCAAGAACGGCCCGGCTGATGGTCGGCGTCCCCGATTACGAAGCCTATGCCGCGCACCGGCGGGCCGAACATCCCGGCGAGCCGGTGATGAGCCGCGCCGAATTCCTCCGCGACCGCACCGAGCGGCGCTTCGGCGCCGGCGGCGGCATCAGCCGCTGCTGTTAGCGATGTCGGCGGTCGGGCCGGCGGACAAGGTCGTCCAGACGAAGGTGGAGGGGTTCATGATCATCCTTTCCGCGCCATCGGTCCGCTGGGAGAGGGGCAGGGAGGAAAGCGAATTCAGCGCGTTGACGGGGACTGCGGGCTGGTCCGTGTTTTTGGGCGCCGGTGGAGCGGAACGGCGAGGCGCGCGCGCTCGTTCGGCGGGGACACACATGAGGAGCGGATAGGATGAGCGAAGATCGGGAGCGGCCCCTCGGCGGTTCGTCGCCGGACCCAGAGGAGCGCGCCCTTCACCGGCGGCGCCGACATGCCGCCCGAGCAGCCGGACCAGCCGGCTCAAGGAAATCGGGAGCTCCTGCGCGACGAGGAGGAGGCGGACAAGCCTGCTGAAGCACCGCCTGGCGCGGACAATCCGCACGGCGATTATCCGAGCCTTCCGGGCTACGGCGGGTAATGACCTGCAAAAATATCTCTGGATAATCCCGCTTCCTCTGCGGGAGCGTCGGTTTTCCGCGGTCGTTTCGCCCCTGCTGTTGCCATCATGTTACAGTTTGAGGGCGCGCATGAGGCTCCGCATTAATCCTATTGCGGCTGCTGCCGTTCTTTGATTCAACTCTGAACGGGGAGCGGGGATGTGGTTAAGCCCTTTGTAAGACAATTGGGCGCATGATCTCTGCCAGGGTAGATGGAGTGGGATCATGGCTACCAATACGAAGCCGGCCGATGGGGCGCTGACACTCGTTGAAATGAAGGAATTCGCGAGCTTCGCGAAGGGCACCCAGCGCTACATCCGGCGCTCGCTCGACGTTGGGCTCGGCCGCAGGGACGCGATGAAGCGCTGGTCGCGCGACGTCGGCGAAGCGGCAAGCATCCGGGCGCAGGCGCGGATCTATCAGCGGCTCGATCATATTCGCAGCAGCGTTCCCGACGATAGCGGCCTCGACGCGATGGAGCCGATGATGGGCCCGCTCGTCACCATGACCGCGTTCGATCTCGGCCAGGATCGTCTGCCGGACTTCGCCGCCTACCGCTTCCTCTACGAGCGGCTGATCGGCGCGGCGGTTCGCCCCTGGCTTCCCGGCGCCTTCTGCTCGGCGGCGGCGCTTCCGCACCTCCACCCGGAAAAGCGGCGTGCGCTGCTCCAGTCGATCAGCGAAGCGGCCGCGACGGCTCCCGGCTGGTCCAACCGCGAGCCTGCCTTCTTCCCCGAATGGGTGGACAAGGTCGACATCACGGTCGCCCAATAATGTCCTGAGGCCGCCCGTCGGGGCGGCCTCGACCTTTAAAAAGGCGCGCTGCCTCCCTGCGCGTGCCGCCCCTCGACAGCGCGTCATGGTCCAGGCCACAAATCAGCCTTAGCGGCCCGTTCACCCTCTTTGCAGGCAACTCCCCGATCCGCGCCGCGTTCTGCCCCCATGCCTCGTTTTTATTTTCACTATCAAGATGGCGGCGGCCGCAAGTCCGATCCCGTGGGAGTGGTTCTTCCCGACGCCGAAGCGGCTTGGTACCAGGCGGTACGCAGCGCCCGCGAGATCATCAATCACCATATGCGGATCGGCTGCCTGAGGCCCGGCCAGTGCGTCGAGATCGCCGATGAGAAGGGGCAGTCGATCAACGCCGTCCCGCTCGACGAGGTGGTGGGCGTCGCCTTTTAGGCCCTTTTATAGGGTGAGACGTCGGTTCTCGCTCAGCCGCTGATCCGCTGCTTCACCAACTCCTCGACCGACCGCCGCCCGCCCGCATTGACTCGGCGGATGAATTCCGTGCTCACGCCGTGGCTGCGCAGCCGCACGAGGTCCTCGGCGGAAAGCTCGCCGTAGCCCAATTTCCGAAGCTCGCCGACATACGAGGCGGAAACGCCGTGCGAGCGGAGGCGAATGAGCTCATCCGGACCGAACCGGATGCCATGGCTGCCAAGCTCGCTCACATAGTTCGCCGTCACGCCATGGTCGCGCATCCGGATGAGTTCCCGGATGGAAAGGTTCGAATAACCGAGCCTGCGCAGCTCGCCGATATAGCGGGGCGAAACGCCGTGATCACGCATTTCGACGAGAGTCTCAGCCGGGATGTTCTTGAGGCCGAAGGCAACAAGCTCTCGAATATAATCGGTGGTTACCCCGTGATCGCGCATGCGAACGAGGCTGGCGACCGTCCCGGCGCGATGGCCGAGCTCGCCCAGGCCGCGCAGGTAATCGTAACTTGCGCCATGATCGGCGGCCCGGACAAGGTCGTCGACGCTTGGCCTGGCATAGCCCTGCCGCTGTAGCTCGTCGGCATAGCCGAGGCCGATATTGGCATTGGCAAGCGCAAAAAGCTGGGTCGGGGCCGGATTGCCGATACCGCGCTGACGGAGCGCGGCGGCAAAGCCGGCGTCGGGCAGAAAACGGCAATCGCCCGTGCCGCGCTGGCGGCGGACGATCCCCTCGCAATCGAAGCTCCCCGCCTCGCGCACGAGGCGGAAGCGAACCGGCGCCCCTTCCGCCGCACCATATTGCAAGGCGGTGAGCCCCTGGAGCTCCGCAAGAGGCATGGAGCGGCTGTGCATCCACTGACTACGGCTCTTCTCATCGTGTATACGGTAGCTGAGGCTGAACTGGACGATCTTGGCGGCGTCGTGCTTGTCGCTGCCTTCGATCGTCCAGTTCACCCGCTCCGGTAGCTGCCTCGGCTCGGCGGAGACGTCGGTTGAAACGAACAGGACGAATGCGGCTGCGACGATCTGCCTGCGCATTGGATCTCCTTCACGTACGGCGCGGTACATTCGCAAGATACGCAAGATACGGGCCAGGCTCAGGCCGGCGTCGAAAGCCGCGGAATTGCTGTTGCCCGAAGCGGTGAGCATCGCCTCCGTAACCGGAGAGGAGTTCGAATTCGGACATCCATGTCCGCGACCGGACAGCCAAGTCTCCGGCGCAGCCGATGCAAAGTCGTGCGGTTGACGCTTTGGTAAGGGTTGAACTTGCCTGACGCTCGGGGCTAGGACCGCGGCCGGTGGGGAACGGGCGAAGGACAATGGGACGAGATGCCCGCCGACAAGGATATTGTAAGCTTCATTCAAAGCAGCTTCAGATCGGTCTGGACGATCGAGCTGCTGCTGCACCTCAAGCGGAGTTCGGGGCGTGACTGGTCCAAAGCGGATCTGGTGCACGCCTTGCGGGCCAGCGAACTCGTCGTCTCCAATGGCCTCAACTCCTTGTTGGCGGCGGGACTTGTAATTCAGAATGAGGATGGCTCGACACGCTATGCTCCCGCCGCTGCGGAGCTCGAAAGAATGGCGGATGCCACCGAGACGCTTTACGCCATGAAACCCGATGCTGTGCGGCGGATGATCGTCGCCTCGGCCGCTGACGGCGTTGCCGCCTTTGCCGACGCTTTCCGCTTAAGGAGGGACTGAGCGCAATGGCCGAATTTTTTCCAACCACCGTCTACCTCCTCTGCTTCGCGACAAGTGCCGCCTGCGCCTTGCTGCTGGCGAGAAGCTATTTCACGAGCCGGGCTCGCCTCCTGCTGTGGAGCGCGGTTTGCTTTCTCTTCCTTGCGGCAAACAACCTGGTCGTAGTGGTCGACATGCTGCTGATCCCCGACATCAGCTTCCGGGTGCTCAGGCTCGTGCTGGCCCTGGCTGCGGTGTCCGTGCTGCTGTTCGGTTTCGTCTGGGATCTGGAGAGGGACTGAGATGCTGGTCGCATTCCTTTCCGGCGCGGTGACCTTCGGCTTCTTGGTCGCCGGGCTCTTCTTCCTCCGATTCTGGAAGAGGACAGGCGACGGGCTCTTTCTCGCCTTCGCTTTAGCCTTCTGGCTGCTCGGGCTGAACCAGGGGTTGATCGCGCTTTCCAACATTCCAGTGGAGGAGCGGAGCTGGCTCTATCTCCTTCGCCTCGCCGCGTTCGGCCTGATCCTCGTCTCCATCTGGAGGAAGAACCGCCGGGCCTAACCGGACATGGCGGCGAGCCGAGACTTGCCCAACTTGTAGCTGAAACCGGCTTGGCAGTAAGGGAGCGCGGTGACGCTTCCCATCCATGCCGTGCTGCCGGACCTCAGGGCCACGCTCCGCGAAAGGTCGAATGCGGTGCTTGTCGCCCCGCCCGGGGCCGGGAAGACCACGGCGGTCGCGCCTGTCCTGCTCAGCGAGCCATGGTGCACGGGCGAGATCCTGCTGCTTTCGCCGCGCCGGCTCGCCGCCCGCGCGGCGGCGGAGCGAATGGCCGAAATGGCGGGCGAGGCGGTCGGGGAGACGATCGGCTATGCCACCCGGCTCGACAGCAAGCGATCGGCGCGAACTCGGATCCTCGTCCTCACCGAAGGCATCTTCCGCAGCCGCATCCAGGCGGACCCGGAGCTCGACGGCGTCTCGGCCGTCTTGTTCGACGAGGTCCACGAGCGGAGCCTCGACAGCGACTTCGGCCTTGCCTTGGCGCTGGACGCGCAGGCGGCGCTTCGGCCCGACATCCGGCTGCTGGCGATGTCCGCGACGCTGGACGGCGCGCGCTTCGGCGCCTTGATGGGATGCGGTCTATCTAAGCAGGTGCAAACCGCCCCCGGCGGATTGCAGCCACGTCCGGGGGGCGCGGCGACCTGCTCGGATAGGCCGCATGCTCCGCTGATCGAGAGCGAGGGCCGAAGCCATCCGATCGAGCATCGCTACCTCGGCCGTTCCGCCGAGAAGCGGATAGAGGACGAGATGGCGGCGGCGATCCGCCGCGCCCTGGCCGAGGCCGGGGGAAGCGTGCTCGCCTTTCTACCGGGCGTCGCCGAGATCGAGCGGACGGCGGAGCGGCTGGAGGGACTCCCGAAGGACGTCGACCTCCACCGCCTGCACGGCACGCTCGATCCGGGCGCCCAGCGCTCGGCCATCCTTGCTCCGCCGCCCGGCCGCCGCAAGGTGGTGCTCGCCACCTCGATCGCGGAGACCAGCCTCACGCTGGACGGGGTCCGCGTGGTGGTCGACAGCGGGCTCGCCCGGCGGCCGCGCTACGACCGCGCCGCCGGCATCACTCGTCTGGTGACGGAGCGGGCGAGCCAGGCGTCCGTCACGCAGCGCGCGGGCCGCGCGGGGCGGCAGGCGCCCGGCATCGTCTACCGCTTGTGGGAAGAAGCGGCGACAGCAGGGCTTCCCCGCTTCGATCCTCCCGAGATCCTGGAGGCGGATCTCAGCGCGTTGCTGCTCGATTGCGCGATCTGGGGGGTGGCCGATCCGCGCAGCCTGCGATGGATCGATCGTCCGCCCGCCGCGGCCGTTGAGGAAGCGCGCAAACGGCTGCTCTCGCTTGGCGCCATCGACGTCGCGGGGAGACCGACCGAGCATGGCAAGGCGATCGCCGCGCTACCGCTGCCCCCGCGCCTCGCCCATATGATGATCGAGGCCGAAGTACGGGGCTGGGGCGAAACGGCGGCCGAAGTGGCGGTGCTGCTCTCGGAGCGCGGGCTCGGCGGCAACGAACCCGACCTGGAGATGCGGCTGCGACGGTGGCGGAGCGAGCGCGGCAAGCGCGCCGAGACCGCGCGGGGGCTGGCCAAGAGGTGGCTCAACCTCACCCGTCATTCCCGCGGAAGGGTGAATCCCGCTTCTTCTTCCACTCCCGCCAGACAAGAACAGCGGGATTCCCGCTTTCGCGGGAATGACGAGGTGGGTGCGTCCGCCGCCCTCGCCTTTCCCGACCGCGTCTCCAAGCGCCGCGACGCATCCGGCGAGAATTGGATCTCGGTGGGTGGACGTGGATTTCGGTTGGACCCGCTGTCGCCGCTCGCGCGCGAAGATTGGCTGGCGGTGGCGGAGGTGGGCGGGTCGGCGGCGGGCGCTCGCATCCTTGCGGCAGCCCCGATCAGCGAGGCGACAGTGGAGAGCCTCTTCCGCGCTCGCATCGAGAGCGGGACGCAAACCAGCTTCGATGCTGCGACCGGCTCGGTGCGGGCCAAGCGGGCGTCCCGGCTCGGCGCAATCACCTTGAGCGAAGGCTGGGACAGCGAAGTGCCTGCCGCCGCGGTCTTAGAGGCTTTGATCGAGGGCGTGCGGCAATATGGCCTCGATCTGCTGCCATGGAGCGAGGGCGCCAGGTCGTTGCGACGGCGGGCGGCCTTTGCCCGGCAGCACGATCCGTCCGTTGCCGATCTCTCGGACGAGGCGCTGATGGGCTCGCTCGGCGAGTGGCTGCCGCTTCTTGTCGCGGGCAAGAAGCGCCTCACCGACGTGGATCCCGGAGCTTTGTCGGGCGTGCTCGACGCGGCGCTCGGCTGGGAGGGGCGAAAGGCGCTGGACCGCCTCGCGCCGGCCACGTTCGAGACGCCCGCCGGAAGCAGCCACGCGATCGATTACGAAGCGGAAGCGGGCGCCACCGTGACGGCACGAGTCCAGGCCCTGTTCGGCCTTTCCGAGCATCCAACGGTGGCGGGCGGCAAGGTCCCGCTGGTGCTGAGCCTCACCTCCCCCGCCGGCCGCCCGATCCAGACGACGCGGGACCTGCCCGGCTTCTGGTCGGGAAGCTGGGCGGCGGTCGCCAAGGAGATGCGGGGACGCTACCCCAAGCACCCGTGGCCGGACGATCCTGCCCGAGCGGACCCGACGCTTCGGACCAAGAAGGCCTCCGCGCGCTAAACCTTGAAAGGCCTGGCCCTTCTCAAGGCATCTCGGCGGCTATATGGAGCTGCGTCACTTCAAGAGGTTCGACGATGGCCGCGCGTATTTTCCAGAAGACCAAGGCGGTGAACCAATCCGGCCAGGCGCATGACGGCCAGTGGGTGCTGGAATTCGAATCGCACGCCCCCAGGCGGCCCGATCCGCTCACCGGCTGGTCGGGCGGAGCGGACACCCAGGCTCAGGTCTCGATCAACTTCGAGAGCTTGGAAGCGGCGCAACGCTACGCGACGCGCAACAATATCCACTATCACATCGTGCCGCCCGCAAGCCGCAAGCTCCGGCTCCAATCCTATGCCGACAATTTCAAATAGAGTGCTTTCTAATTTAAATAGAGTGCTTTCTAAGCAGGGTTCACCTGCTCGAGCCACAGTCACGAACGAAGGCTTATCCCGACGCCGTTCGGGCTGAGCCTGTCGAAGCCCTGCTTTTCCTTCTGCAGAAAGTGAAGGGCAGCCCTTCGACAGGCTCAGGGCGAACGGAGTGCGGGGCCCGTATCGTGACACAATCAACGAATTGCTGCTTAGTCGGGTGGGATCACCTGACGGCTCGGAAAGCACGGCGATCAAGGGTAAGCTTCAGGCGGCATTCACCGGCCGGCAGCGATCGAGGCTGATGCGTCGGCTTCTCCTCACACTCATCCTTTCCGCAGTCTCGGCTCCGCTCTTGGCATCGCCCGAGGTGCCGTTCGGGGCCACCCGGGAAAGCTTTGCCGGTCCGGAAGCCTGCAGGGCTCATCTCGTTGCTGTCGTTGCCGATGCCCGGGCCCGGGGCGATGCGGCGGCCGAGGGGCCCTATCAGGTCGCGCCCAGCGACGTTCGCGCGCATGCGGTGATCATCTCGGGGAGCGGCCACAGGATCACCGAGCATCGCTGCCTGGCTGAGAAGCTCAGCAGCCGGACCTGGCGGCACAGCATGGGAAATGCCGAGGCCGAAGAGGCCGAGACGATCGAGTCAATGGCCGCCAAGGCCGAGTGGTTGAAGAAACCCCGCGGCGAGCAATAGCAGCAGCTTCACGTCCATCGCCGCGCCCTCGCGGCGCTTCGCCTCGAGGAAAGCGGGCACCTCGGCAAAAGCGACGCGGTGGACCTGGATCTCCTCGCCTTCGACGCCGCCGCCCTCGCCCACCTTCCTCAGCCGCTCCGCGCGCAGCAGGGTGAAACCCTCGGACGACATTCCGGGCGACGCGTGGAAGCGGCCTAAATTGACCATCCGCCCGGCGCGATAGCCGGTTTCTTCCTCGAGCTCGCGGATCGCGGCGGCTTCGATCTCCTCGCCCTCCTCCTCGTCGCCGACCAGGCCGGCGGGAAGCTCGAGGCTCATCGTGCCGAGCGGCACCCGGTACTGCTCGACCAAAATCACATGGCCCTGGTCGGCGGCGAGCATCACCGCCGCGCCGACCCCGCGCGTGCGGGAGACATATTCCCAGGTGCCGTGCTTCAGCACCTTGATATACTTGCCCTCCCAGGCCTGCTCCGGATCTCCCTCCGGCCGCGCCTTGCTCACAATTCGATCAGCCTGTCGGGAAGCTCGTTCTCGTCGGCGCGGCTCTTCGGGAAATGTTCCGCGAGGACGGCGCCGATCCGCTCAACCGCCTTGGCCATGCCGGCGCCCGGGCGGCCCGCCTTCACCTCCTCGATCAGGTCCGTCATCGCCTCTCCCCACAGCTCGGGCGCGACCCTGGAGACGATCGCCTCGTCGGCGACGATCTCGGCGCGGTGCTCGCGGAGCGACAGATAGAGGAGCACGCCGGTGCGGCCGGCGGTGCGCCGCTCCGCTCCGACGCGGAACAGCTCGACGGCGCGGCGGCGAACGCGGCGGGTCTTGGTGGTGCCCGGCGTCAGCGCCATGCGGAGAGGCATGTAAGCCAAAGCGTAGCGAATGATCAGGAAAATTGCGGCGAGCTTGACGAACAGGAGCGCCATCAGCGCCCCCCGCGTCAGCACCGCATTCCAGCCGAAGAAGAGCCCGGTTCCCCAATCGATCCAGGATTGCGGCAGCAGCGCGATCGCGGCGGGCACGAGCAGCATCGCAAGCACCGCATAATGGAGCCCGACATCGTGATAGCTGTCGGACTTTTCGGTGACGACGGTCACGATCTCGCCATCGCTGGCGCGCTCGGCCCGGGTGACGGCGGCGGTCACCAGCGCATGATCTTCGGGCGTGAATTTCAGCATCACCATCCCCCCGAGGCTCCGCCGCCGCCGAACGACCCGCCGCCGCCGGAAAAGCCGCCGAAGCCGCCGCCGCCGCCGCCGCCCCCCCAACCTCCGAAGCCGCCACCGCCGCCGCCCCAGCCGCCGCCACCGCCCAAGCCCGGCCCCCAGAGGACCACCGGGAAACCGCCGCGGCGGCGATAGCTGCGCCCGCGCCGCCCGCGGCGAAACATGGGCAGGATGACGAACAGGAGAATGAAACCCCAGAAGAGGAGCGGGAAGATGGAGCCGCCGCCTTCCGATGCCTGCCGCGCTTGCTGCCGCTGCTGCGAGGCTTGCAGCACCCGCTGCTCGGCCAGCTCCGGCGGCGCTTGAAGCTGCTCGGCGATCGCGTCCGCGCCGGCGTTGATGCCGCCGGAATAGTCTCCCGCCTTGAACCGGGGCAGGATCCGGTTCTGGATGATGAGGCTCGACAGCGCGTCCGTCAGGATCGGCTCCAGCCCGTAGCCGACTTCGATCCGCACCTTGCGCTCATTGGGAGCGACGAGGAGGATCGCGCCGTTATTCGCCTTTGCCTGGCCCAGCCCCCAGGCGCGGCCCAATTTGTAGCCGAACTCCTCGAGCGGATAGCCTTGAAGGTCGGGCACGGTGGCGACCACCAGCTGGCGGGAGCTCGCCTGCTCGAGCGCCGCCAGCCGCTGCGTCAGGCCCGCTTCATCGGCGGGGCTGAGGAGATTGGCGTTGTCCACCACCCTGCCGGTGAGCTGAGGGAAGGTCTGAGCGCCGGCAGGGCTCGCCAGAAGCAGGAACAGCAGGATTGCGAGCGCTGACCAAACCCGCGCAGGTTGAGCTTGTAGACGCCCCTTCCTCCGCGAAGAAGTAAGCCCCCTCGACACGCTCAGGGCGAACGGCGGCGTGAGCACCTGGATCTACGATCGATTGCCGAAATCGACCTTCGGCGCCTGCTCCGCGCCCGGCGTGGTGGCCTGGAAGGGAACCATCGGCTCGGCGCCGTAGAAGACCTTGGCGCCGATCACGTCCGGAAAGGTGCGGATGCGGGTGTTATAGCGGCGCACCGCCTCGTTATAATCCGTCCTTGCGATGGTGACGCGGTTCTCGGTTCCTTCGAGCTGCGACTGGAGCGTCAGGAAATTCTGGTTGGTCTTGAGGTCCGGATAGGCCTCCTGCAGCCGCTGCAGCGGAATGATCGCACTGGTAAGCCGCGCCTGCGCCTCGCTGAAGCGCGCCATCGCTTCGGGATCGCGCAGCTGCTCGGGGCTGACCTGTATGCGGGTGGCGTTGGCGCGCGCTTCGGTCACCTCGCGGAGCACGTTGCGTTCCTGAGCGGCGGCGCCCCGGACGCTCTCGACCAGGTTCGGGATGAGGTCGGCGCGGCGCTGATACTGGTTCTGGACATCGGCCCAGCGTGCCTTGGCCTCTTCCTCGGCGGTCGGGATCGAGTTGATGCCGCAGGCGGTCAGCGAAACCGCCGCGACCGGGGCGAGCAATGCGGCTTTGAGACGAGTGCGGTCCATTCATGCCCTCCTGTATATCGCGGCAGGAGGTAGGGACTTCGATCCGCCTCCGCAACGGCATCTAGGTCGCGGTCACTTTAAATTCATCCCGGAAAGACTATATCGAAATCGCCGGGCTCGCGGGCCCCCGTCGAAGTCCTACTTCGATGGGACCCTCTCCGGCTATGGCGATAAAGAGCGGCGTAGACTAGGCGCAGCGGACCCGGGGGCGGTACCCGGCGGCTCCACCA
>JAUJOJ010000011.1:31693-122706 GCA_030447665.1 Allosphingosinicella sp.
CATCACATGAAGCTCATCATCAAGGCCGCCGCTTTCTCCGGCTTCCTCGCGCTCGCCGCTTGCGGCGGCAGCGAGGCCGGCGACAACATCCAAGCCGCCGCGGACAACCAGGCCGAGGCGCTGGAGAGTGAGGCCGCGAACCTTTCGGAGCAGGCGGACAATATGGCCGGCAACGCCGCCGACAGCCTGGAGAACCAGGCCGCCGCGCTCGAGGACCAGGCTTCCAACGTCCAGGAAGCGGGCGAAAACGCCGCCGCGAACGCCAGCGACGCCGCTGCCAACCAGCAGTAGACCTGGCACATTGAGGGCTGCCGCCCACAGGTGACGGCAGCCCTTTTCTTTGCCGCGCGGAATTGCAGCTCCGGCTTCCTCGGGTCCGCCTTCGAATGCTAACTCAGGCGGCCAGCGATTTCCGTTTCGAGCTCGGCCACGAGCGGCTCGATCAACTGCCGCTCCCCTGTTCCGGATGCAAGCTCGCCCCGGGCGTGATGGAGCAGATCATCCCAATATTTCAGAGTGTCGGCGTGAACAGGCTGCCCGCGCAACCGACGCGCGCTCCGAACAGCCGCCGCCAGATTTTCCCGGATGCTGCCGTGCAGCTTCATGCCGCCGCCAATGCAACCTGGCCCCGCATCAGAAGCTCATGCCTCCCATACCGCTCATGCCCGATGCCGTGGCCGACTGGTCTGATCCGGTATCCGGCAACTCGGCGATCGCGGCTTCAGTGGTGATGATGAGACCAGCGACCGATGCTGCATCCTGCAGGGCCGAGCGCACCACTTTCGTGGGATCGATGACGCCGGCCTGGACAAGGTCCTCATAGGTTTCGGACTGTGCATTGAATCCGAGGTTCTGGTCGTTGCCGTCGATCAGCTTGCCGGCGACGACCGCACCGTCATGTCCGGCATTTTCGGCGATCTGCCGCAGCGGCGCCTGAAGCGACCTTCGCACGATATCGATGCCGCGGGTCTGGTCGGCATTGATGCCCGTGACATCGTCCAGCGCCTTCGATGCATAGAGGAGAGCGGTGCCGCCGCCGGCGACGATCCCTTCCTCGACGGCCGCTCGCGTGGCGTGGAGCGCGTCGTCGACCCGGTCCTTGCGCTCCTTCACTTCGACTTCGGAGGAGCCGCCGACCTTGATCACGGCCACGCCGCCGGAAAGCTTGGCGAGGCGCTCCTGAAGCTTCTCCATGTCATATTCGCTGTCGGAGCGCTCGATCTGCCCGCGTATGGCATCGGCACGGGCTTTGATTGCCTCGGCGGTGCCCGCCCCGTCGACGATGGTGGTCGTCTCCTTGTCGATGGTGACCCGCTTCGCCGTGCCGAGCATGTCCAGCGTTACATTCTCAAGCTTGATGCCAAGGTCTTCCGAGATCATCTGGCCATCGATAATGACGCCGATATCCTCGAGCATCGCCTTGCGGCGATCGCCGAAGCCGGGCGCCTTTACGGCCGCGACCTTGAGGCCGCCCCGGAGCTTGTTGACCACCAAGGTGGCAAGGGCCTCTCCCTCGACGTCTTCGGCAATGATGAGCAGCGGCCGACCGGTCTGAACAATGGCTTCAAGCACGGGCAGCATCGACTGCAGGTTGGACAGCTTCTTCTCGAGCAGAAGGATGTAAGGGTCGCCAAGCTCGACCTTCATCGTTTCCGCATTGGTGATGAAGTAGGGGGAAAGGTAGCCGCGATCGAACTGCATTCCCTCCACCACGTCGAGCTCGAATTCGATTCCGCTGGCCTCCTCGACGGTGATCACACCTTCCTTGCCCACTTTCTCCATCGCCTCGGCAATCTTGCGGCCGACCACCTCGTCGCCGTTGGACGATATGATGCCGACCTGGGCAATCTCCTCATTGTTTGAGACGGGCCGGGAACGCCCCTTCAGATCTTCCACAACATGAGTGACGGCCAGATCGATGCCGCGCTTGAGGTCCATCGGCCCCGCGCCGGCGGCGACGGACTTCATGCCTTCGCGCACCATCGCCTGAGCAAGCACCGTGGCCGTGGTCGTGCCGTCGCCGGCATGATCATGAGTCCTCGATGCGACCGTCCGAAGCAGCTGCGCACCCATATTCTCGAACTTGTCGGTGAGGTCGATCTCCTTGGCGACGGTCACGCCATCCTTGGTGATGCGCGGCGCGCCGTAGCTCTTGCCGAGCAGGACGTTCCTGCCCTTCGGGCCCAACGTGACCCGCACGGCATTGGCGAGAATATCGACGCCGCGGGTAATCCCTTCGCGGGCATCGCGTGAAAATCTGACTTCTTTGGCTGACATGATCGCTGTCCTTTTGTGGCGCCGGCCCGGCTTGGCGGGCGGCTGAAACGAGGCTTGAAAGGGCGTGCTGGACGAAGTGCAGGAGCTCAGGCGAGGACGCCAAGCACGTCGCTTTCCTTCATGATGAGGAGGTCTTCCCCGTTCAGCTTCACTTCGGAACCGGACCACTTTCCGAAAAGGATCTTGTCCCCCGCCTTGAGATCGAGCGGCGTGATCGTTCCATCCTCGGCGCGCGCGCCGCTGCCGATCGAGACGACTTCGCCTTCCTGGGGCTTTTCCTGGGCGGTGTCCGGAATGATGATGCCGCCCGCGGTCTTCGTGGCCGCCTCGATGCGGCGAACCAGAACGCGGTCGTGTAGCGGGCGAAAGGTCATGATCGGCTCTCCTCTTGCTGGTTCGCGACGAAATCGTCGCTCTCACAAGCGGGGAGCCAGCGCTGCCAATTTGCGGATTGGCACTCTCAGCTTCGAAGTGCCAATCCCGTGTGAGCCGGAATCGGCCCGGCGTCAAGCGGACAGGCGCCGCGTGCGGAGGGCCCGGACAATCGGCGTGCTATCCGGGCCGCAACCTGCTACAAGGTTGGATCACCTGATTTTCCCGCAAGCATCCTGTGACAGAGAGACCTCGAGTGCTCCCGCTTGCTTACAAGGTGAAACGCCATGGCCGACCAGCCGATCACGCAGCAACCCGGTTCGTCCGGAGCTGATTCCAGCTCAGCGTCCTCGACCCCTGCCGCCGGCGATGGAGCGGGATCAGGGTCTCCGGCCGAGCTGGCCCGACGCGGCATCGTGCGCGTCAGCGTCGATCAGTTCGAAGTGGGAGGTTATCGCTACACCAGCCTCAAGGATGCGATCGCCCAGTCTGACCGCGCGAGTGCGCCGGGCCTCCCCTCATGATCTTTCATGACCTTTTCGGCACCCACACCGCGGATCTGAAGACCAGCCATTGGTCGCACGGCCACTTCGTGAGTGAATGCACCCGTTGCGATAAACAGATGATCAAGCTGCCGGGACAGCCCTGGCGGTTGGACGTGGCCGGCAGCCGCTGAAAAAAGCTGTGGATAGCCGAGCCTGGAAGGATAGCGGATGGCGATACGAACCCTGCGCAGGCAAGTCGAATTCGCCTCGCCCTTCACGCTGAAGCCGATTGACGGCGTCCTGCCGCCGGGCAGCTACGATGTGGAAGTCGACGAGGAGGAGCTGATCGGAATGCACAATTCCGGCTTCGTCAGGGTCGCCACCTTGTTCACCGTCGAGCGGGGCGGAATGAGCCGCGTCTATACCGTTGAGGCCGCGGATCTGGATGCCGCGCTGATCAGAGACGGTCAGCCCGCGCTTCAGCGGTGACGGCTTCGGCGAGAGCGCATAGCTTCCGCCCTCAACCGATCGGGCGCTAACGAGTCGCCGGTGGGGCAATTTCATCTTTTCCGTAGAAAATAGATACGATAATCAGCAAAACCGATTAGTAGCAGGACATCTTCACTTGGGAGCGCCACCCCACCGACGATCATGCGGCTCTGATCGGCCTCAGCGACGAAGCCGCGGCACGCATGGACGCCTATCTGGAGGCCGCGCGGCTAGAGCCAGATCGATTTGAGGTGGAAGCGCTTCGCGCTTCCGCCGAAAGCGTGAATCAGGGCATCTGGCTCTATTCAGATGGTTGAGACCAAGATTCACGCTTCAGGTTGATTCAACCTGAAGCGATCTTGGTCTAGTGTGGCCGCTCATTTCATGACACTCACCACAGCGGACCCGCCGCCAGAGCAGGGGCTCTCGCAAGAGGCGCTCGCCCTGGGCTGCGGCCTCGATCAAAGCGATGTCGGCGGGGTCGAACGAGGCGCGGAACGTCAGCCTGACAAACATCCGCTGCATCGCCGAGGGGCTTCAGGCGAAGCCAGCGGAACTCTTCGCAGAATAAGCGATATAAGCTGAGCGACCGTCATCGGCGGATCGGCGATCCGGCGCCAGTTTGGGCGGGGAATGGGCCCCGCGGTTTCCCGCGAGGCCTTTCCCAGAACCGGCCCCATTGCGATGGAGGCGAAGCCGTTTAGGTGTCGTCGCGGGTCAGGAAGGCCGGCGCGAATTCGGGCGCGGGGCCGTCGTCGTTGCCGCCGCCTTCGCGGCCCCGACCGCGGTCCCCGCGGTCATCCCCACGACCTCCACGATCGCCGCCGTCATCCCCACGGCCTCCGCGGTCGCCGCCTTCGGCGCGCGGGCCGCGGTCGCCGCGGCCTTCGCCGCCACGACCCCCGCGATCGCCGCGGCCTTCGCCGTCGCGGCGCGGGCCACGGTCACGGCCGCCGCCGCCGCCGCCGCCGCCATCGCGGCGCGGACCACGGTCGCGATCGCCACGCGGCCGATCCTCACGGCCCTCGCGCGGAGGACGCGTGTCCTCCAGCTCGGCGCCGGTTTCCTGATCGACGACGCGCATCGACAGGCGGACCTTGCCGCGCTGGTCGATCTCGAGCACCTTGACCTTCACCTCCTGGCCTTCGGACAGGGCATCGGCGACTTTCTCGACGCGCTCGTTCCTGATCTCCGAGACGTGGACGAGACCGTCCTTGCCGCCCATGAAGTTCACGAAAGCGCCGAAATCGACCAAATTGACGACCTTGCCGCTGTAAACCTTGCCGACTTCCGCCTCTTCGACGATGCCTTGGATCCAGCGGCGCGCCGCCTCGATCTGGTTGAGGTCGGACGAGCTGATCTTGATCAGGCCTTCGTCGTCGATGTCGACCTTGGCGCCGGTCTCGGCAACGATTTCGCGGATCACCTTACCGCCGGTGCCGATGACTTCGCGGATCTTCGCCTTGTCGATCTGCATCGTCTCGATCCGCGGCGCATGCGCGGAAAGCTCGCCGCGGACTTCGCCCAGCGCCTTGGCCATCTCGCCGAGAATATGGGCGCGGCCGTCACGCGCCTGATCGAGCGCCACCCGCATGATCTCCTCGGTGATGCCGGCGATCTTGATGTCCATCTGGAGCGAGGTGATGCCCGCTTCGGTTCCGGCCACCTTGAAGTCCATGTCGCCGAGATGGTCCTCGTCGCCGAGGATGTCGGAGATCACCGCGAAGTCCTTACCTTCCAGGATGAGGCCCATGGCGATGCCCGCCACCGGCCGCTTCAGCGGAACGCCCGCATCCATCAGCGACAAGGACGCGCCGCAGACGGTCGCCATCGACGAGGAGCCGTTGCTCTCCGTGATGTCGGCCAGGACGCGGATCGTGTAGGGGAATTCGTCCTTGGTCGGCAGCATCGGGTGGATGGCGCGCCAGGCGAGCTTGCCGTGCCCGACCTCCCGCCGTCCCGGCGCGCCGAAGCGGCCCACTTCGCCGACCGAATAAGGCGGGAAGTTATAGTGCAGCATGAAATGCTCGTAATTGAGCCCGGTGAGGCCGTCGATCATCTGCTCGGCGTCCTTGGTGCCGAGCGTGGTGGTGACGATCGCCTGCGTCTCGCCGCGGGTGAACAGGGCCGAGCCGTGGGTGCGCGGCAGGAAGCCGACCATCGCCTCGATCGGGCGCACCGTCTTCGTGTCGCGGCCGTCGATGCGGCGGCCTTCCTTGAGGATCGCGGTGCGGACGATCTCCGCCTCCAGCTTCTTGCCGAGCTTGCCGGCCTTGAGCTTGGTCTGCGGATCGGCGTCGGCGAACGCATCCTTGAACGGCGTCTTGGCCGCCGCGATCGCGGCGACGCGCTCGGCCTTGCCGACCAGCTTGTAAGCCGTTTCGAGGCCGTTGCCGGCGAGATCGCGCAGCTTGCCGAGGATGTCGCTGCTCGCGCCCTCGTCCTGGTGGAGCTCCCAGGGTTCCTTGGCGGCCTGCTCGGCGAGGCGGATGATCGCGTCGATCACCGGCTTCGACTGCTCGTGCGCGAACATGACGGCGCGGAGCATGACGTCCTCCGAAAGCTCCTTGGCCTCGGATTCCACCATCAGCACCGCGTCGCGAGTGCCGGCGACGGCGAGATCGAGCTCGCCCTCCGCAATCTGCTCGAGCGACGGGTTGAGCTGATACTCGCCGTCCTTGTAGCCGACCCTGGCAGCGGCGATCGGGCCCATGAAGGGAACGCCCGAAAGGGTGAGCGCGGCCGAGGCGGCGATCATCGCCAGAATGTCGGGCTCGTTCTCCCCGTCATAGGAAAGGACGTGCGCGATCACGAGCACTTCGTTGTAGAAGCCTTCCGGGAACAAAGGTCTGATCGGACGGTCGATGAGACGGCTGGTGAGCGTCTCCTTTTCCGTGGCGCCGCGCTCGCGCTTGAAGAAGCCGCCCGGAATGCGTCCGGCAGCCGAATATTTTTCCTGATAGTGAACGGTGAGGGGGAAGAAATCCTGCCCTTCCTTCACGCTCTTGGCCGCGGTAACGGCGCAAAGGACGACCGTCTCGCCCAAGGTGGCCAGCACCGCGCCGTCCGCCTGGCGGGCCACCCGGCCCGTTTCGAGTGTCAGGGTCTTTCCGCCCCACTCGACTTCTACTTTCTTCATATCGAACATTTGATTTCCTTCCGTCCGGTCGCCCGATGCGACCGGGGCCTGTTTCGGACCGATCTGGTCCTGCCAGCCTCGCGGAATTGCTTGCTGGCCGTCCGTTCCTTGTTCCCCGGCGAAGGCCGGGGCCCAGCCCACGGTCGAACTGGATCCCGGCCTCCGCCGGGATGACAAAAGGGCGCCCAAAGGCGCCCATTCGTCACTTGCGAAGGCCGAGCTTCGCGATGAGTGCGGTGTAGCGCTCCGCGTCGGTCTTCCGGAGATAATCCAGAAGCGAGCGGCGCTTGTTGACGAGCATCAGCAGGCCGCGGCGGGAGTGATTGTCCTTCGCGTGGGTCTTGAAATGCTCGGTAAGATTGGTGATGCGCTCCGTCAGGATCGCGACCTGGACTTCGGGCGAACCGGTATCGCCGCTGTTCCGGGCATTGTCGTTGATGATCTCTTGCTTGCGTTCGGCAGTGACCGACATCGTGGACTCCTTGCACCTAGAGGTTGAAGCCGCGCACCACCCGTAACTCGGGCCGAAGCTCATCTTCGGAAAGCTCCACGAGTGCGACCGGAACAGACGCGTCGGTCGCGAGATGGAGCCCTGGCTTTGCGGCGATCCCGGCCAATCTGCGCCCCTCACGGAGCGCCCTTGCCTGGTCGGGGGTGACGGGTAGAGCCGGGATGTCGTCCAGCCCCGCCGTCAGCGGCAAGAGTGCCTGTTCAAGCTGGCGCGCTTGGCCGAGTTCGCTCAATTTGTCCAGCGAAATCGCGGGTTCGAGGGTGAAGGGCCCCGCCTTCACCCGCCTCAACATGGTGACATGACCCACCGTATCAAGGGCGCGCGCGATGTCGCGGGCGAGCGAGCGGATATAGGTCCCCTTCGAAACGCAGGCCGACAGGGTGATTTCCTCAGCCTCGTTCCGGCCGGGGCGGGAATGCCGGATCAAGCTGTGCACCGTCACGGCGCGGGTCTCGAGCTCCACCTCCTCGCCTGCCCTTGCCAGATCGTAGGCGCGGCGCCCGTCCACCTTCAGCGCCGAGTAGATTGGCGGCACCTGCTCGATCGGCCCGGTGAAGCGGGGAGAAGCGCTTCCACCGCGGCAGGCGACGGCCGCACGTCGGATGTCGCCACCACCTCGCCTTCGGCATCCAAGGTGCTCGTCTCCTCGCCGAAGCGGATCGTGAACTCGTAGGCCTTGTCGGCATCGAGCATCCGCCCGGAAAGCTTCGTCGCCTCGCCCAGCGCGACGGGCAGCACGCCGCTCGCCAGCGGGTCGAGCGTGCCGCCATGGCCGACCTTGACCTTCGGGTAGCCGCCGTCGCGGAGCGCGCGCTTCACGGCCGCGACGATCTGGGTGGAGCCCGGCCCCACCGGCTTGTCGAGGATCAGCCAGCCGTGCATGGGCGCAAAAGGCGTTGCAAGATCAGCCCTTTCCCGACAAGCGCAAAATCGACGTGCGGCCTGCCTGCGGATCGTCAGCGCAGCCATGTCCTAAGGGACATGGCGACCTGCTGATCCTTGTCGGATCAGATGGCTGGGAGGATCTCGAAGCCCGATTCTGGGGAATGTCTGGAGCACTTCCCGACCGGGCTTTGAAACTCCCGTTCAGGAAGCTGCTCAAGGTGCGCAGTCCCCCGGATTGGGACGCCATCGGCCCGGGGGCATGGCGACGCGACTCAATGGTTCCCACTTTTTCGGGACGTGCACCCACTCTAGCGCCGGCGCGCGAACCTCAGCTTCAACGGCTGCTGCGCCTCGGCGGCTTTGAGGCGCTCCATGAAGTGGCCGGCAGAGCGCGATGTAACGGTCGTTGCCGCCGATCTCGGTTTGGGCGCCGCGCTTCACCGCCCGTCCCTCCTCATCGACCCGAAGGTTCATCGTCGCCTTGCGCCCGCATTCGCAGACCGCTTTCAGCTCGATCAGCGCATCGGCAAGCGCCAGCAGAGCGCCGCTGCCTTCGAACAGATTGCCCTGGAAATCGGTGCGCAGGCCATAAGCGAGCACCGGGATGTCGAGCTCGTCGCAAACCGAGGCGAGCTGGAGCACCTGCGGCCGGGTGAGGAACTGCGCTTCGTCCACGAGGACGCAGCCGAGCAGGCGCTTCTTGAGCTCCGCCTCGATCTGCGCGCGAAGGTCGGTCTCTCCGTCATAGCTATGCGCGGACGCCTGCACGCCGATCCGGGAATCGATCACTCCGAAGCCCGATCGGTCGTGAACGGCGGCGGTGTAGAGCATCGTCTGCATGCCGCGCTCGCGATAGTTGAAGTCGACCTGCAGCAGGTTCGTCGACTTGCCCGCGTTCATCGAGGCGTAGTAGAAATAGAGCTTCGCCATCCTCTGGTCCGCACTCCCCGTCATCCCGGCCTTCGGGGTCCCGTTCGGGGTCCCCCTTCGCTGGCACGGCGGCGCCCGCAACGGAAGCCTCAAATCAGAAGAAAGCCGCAAAGAGGCCCAGGATCGCCCGGACGGGCGGGACGACGATCCGCTCCACGATGTTCGCATCGGGCGCGATCATCGGCAGGATGACGAGCAGGAAGATGACGAGCGGAAAGCCGAAGCGGGCGATGCTCTGGTAGCCCGGCAGCAGCCGGCGCGGCAGCAATCCTTCGACGACATGGCCGCCGTCGAAGGGCGGGATCGGCAGCAGGTTGAAGACGCCGAGGAAGACGTTGATCAGCAGGAAATTCTGCAGGTTGGCCAGAAGGAACTGCGTTCCGAACGATTGCGGCAGCGGCGCGGCCATCGCCATCAAGGCGAGGCCGAGGGCGGCGAGGAGCGCGAGCAGGAAGTTCATTCCCGGCCCGGCAATCGCGACCAGCATCATGTGGAGGCGGGCTTCCGCAGGCGGCTGGCGACCACGGGCACGGGCTTGGCCCAGCCGAAGATCGGCGCCCCGGCGATCGCGAGCACCATCGGCAGCGCGACGGTGCCGACCGGATCGACATGCTTGATCGGATTGGGGCTCAGGCGGCCGCGGGCTCGCAGTGGGATCGCCGAACGCATTCGCCACCCAGCCGTGCGAGATTTCGTGGAACACGATCGCGAAGACGAGCGGGATCAGCCAGGTGGCGATCCGGAAGAGGAGATTATCTTCCAAGTTGCCACCGCCACTCGTCGGCCAGGATCGAGAAAAGAACCGTATCGCGGACGTGGCCGGTCCAGGTGATGCGATCCTGCCGCAGGAGGCCTTCGCGCACCCCGCCGATCTTGCTCATCGCCGCTTGGGAGCGTGTGTTGCGGGCATCGACCCGAAACTCGATCCGCCGGTAGCCGCAGGCTATGGCCCGGCCGATCATCAGGTCCTTGATGCGGCTGTTGAAGCCGGTGCCACGGAGATCCGGCACATAATAGGTATTGCCGATCTCGAGCACGCCCCGCTCCGGCTCGATGCCCAGATAGGCGCTCATTCCGGCAATCCGCTCGCCATTGAAGATCGCGAACGGCTGCCAGTTCGGCCTGGCCAGCAGAAGGCTGAAGCTCCGGTCGAAATGCTCCGGATCGAACGAGACGGCGTAGAGCCGCCATATGTCCTGGTCCAGCGCGCAGGCCTCCCCCAGTGCTTCACGGTGCGATTCGGCGAGCGGATCGAGCCGCACGTCGCCCTCCCGCATCGGATCGGCGAGGTTCACTCCTCTTCGCTTGGCCGAAGGTCCTGCGCCACTTTCGGAGCGCGCAGCAGGCGATCGATATGGCTGCCTTCATCGAAGCTCTCGTCGGCGAGGAATTTGAGCTTCGCCGCATATTTGGTGTTCACCCGGGAGGCGACCGAGCGCTGCAGATAGGCGGTGTTGGTCCGAAGCGCCTTCAGCACCTCGGCCTCGTCGGCGCCGAGCAGCGGCTTCACGAACACGGTCGCGTGCCGGAGGTCGGGCGACATCCTCACTTCGGTGACGGAGACGCTGTGGCTGGCGAGGACATCGTCATGCACCTCGCCGCGCATCAGGATATCGGACAAGGCATGGCGCACCTGCTCGCCGACGCGGAGCAGGCGGACCGACCTCCTTCAGGGCTTTCGTTGCGATGCATAGGGGACCTCGGCGCCGGATGCCCATGCAAGTACCACTTGCATGGGGTGCTTACAGCGTCCGCTCGCGCTCCTCGACCTCGAAGACCTCGAGATGGTCGCCGGCCTTGATATCGTTCGTATCGGCGAGGAGCACACCGCATTCGAGGCCTGCACGGACCTCGGCGACATCGTCCTTGAAACGGCGCAGCGAGGAGATGGTCGTTTTGGAAACGATGACATCCGCGCGGGTGAGCCGGGCATGCAGGCCCTTGCGGATGACGCCTTCGAGCACCAGCAGGCCAGCGGCCTTGTCCTTCTTGCCGGCGGGAAGACTTCCTTCACCTCGGCGCGGCCGAGCACGGTCTCGATCATCTCCGGCCCAAGCTCGCCCGCCATCGCCGACTTCACCCAATCGGTGAGGTGGTAGATGACGTCGTAGTAGCGGAACTCGACCTTGTTGCGCTCCGCGACTTCGCGAGCCTTGGCGTTCGGGCGGACGTTGAAGCCGATGATCGGCGCGCCCGAAGCCGAGGCGAGGATCACATCGCTCTCCGTGATGGCACCTACGCCGGCGTGGAGGATCCGGGCCCTGATGTCCTCCGTCGAGATGCGGTTGACGGCGCTGACGATCGCTTCGGCGGAACCCTGCACGTCGGCCTTGACGACCAGCGGGAATTCCATGGTCTGGCTCGACTTCGAGGCGAACATGTTCTCGAGGCTGACGGGAGCGCTGGTGGTGCGCTTCCGATCGAGCAGGGTCTGGCGATATTCCGCGACCTCGCGGGCACGTGCCTCGTTCTCGACGACCGTCAAGGTGTCGCCCGCGGAGGGAACGCCCGACAGGCCGAGCACTTCGACCGGAACCGAAGGACCAGCCTCCTTCACCTGCTTGCCCTTGTCGTCGATCATCGCCCGGACCTTGCCGGAGATGGCGCCGACAACGAAGATGTCGCCGACCTTCAAGGTGCCGCGCTGGACGAGCACGGTGGCGAGCGGACCGCGGCCCTTGTCGAGCTTGGCTTCGACGACGGTGCCTTCCGCGGCGCGGCTCGGGTTCGCCTTCAGCTCCAGGATCTCGGCCTGCAGATGGAGCGCCTCAAGCAGCCCGTCGAGATTGGTCTTCTTGAGCGCCGAAACTTCAACATCCTGAACGTCACCGCCCAGATCCTCGACCACGATCTCATGCTGCAGCAGCTCCTCGCGGACCCGCTGCGCACGGGCGCCTTCCTTGTCGATCTTGTTGATCGCGACGATCATCGGCACGCCGGCCGCTTTGGTATGGTTGATCGCCTCCACCGTCTGCGGCTTGAGGCCGTCATCGGCCGCCACGACCAGCACGACGATGTCGGTCACGTTGGCGCCTCGCTGCCGCATTTCGGTGAAGGCCTCGTGGCCCGGCGTATCGAGGAAGGTGATCTTCGACTTGTCGGGCAGGCTCACCTGATAGGCGCCGATATGCTGGGTGATGCCGCCGGCCTCGCCGGAGACGACGTTGGCGCCGCGGATCGCGTCGAGCAGCGAGGTCTTGCCGTGATCGACATGGCCCATGATCGTGACGACCGGCGGGCGCGGCTGCAGCGTCTCGGACGGATCGACATCGGCCTCAACCTGAATGTCGACATCCGATTCGCTGACGCGAACGATGCGGTGGCCGAATTCCTCGATCAGCAGCTCCGCCGTATCCTGGTCGATCGTCTCGTTGATCGTGACGGGCGTGCCCATTTGAACAGCGACTTCACGAGGTCGGCGCCGCGCTCGGCCATGCGATTGGCGAGCTCCTGAACGGTGATCGCTTCCGGCACCACCACGTCGCGGACCTGCTTGGCCGACGGGCCCGACTGCATATGGGCGCGCTTTTCCTTTTCACGGGCGCGCTTCAGAGCGGCCAGCGAGCGGGCACGGGCGCCGCCCTCGTCGTCGAGCGCGCGAGTGACGGTGAGCTTGCCCGATTGGCGGCGGTCGTCGCCGCCACGGGGGCCGCGGGCGGGCGCGCCGGCGGCTCGGGCCGCTTGACGGGCGTGAATCCGCGCGGCGCCGGCCTGGCGGGGCGGCGCTCGTCGGTCTGCTCGGTCGACTGGGCGGGCGCATCCTGCGCCTGGGGCTCGGCGGCGGCGCGTGCGGCCTCTTCGGCGGCGCGGCGCGCCTCTTCCTCGGCACGAAGGCGGCTTCTTCCTCGGCGCGGCGATTCTCTTCGGCGCGGCGGCGCTCGTCCTCGGTCGCTTCCAGGGCCTGCTTGTCCTCGCGGCGGCGGGCCTCCTCGAGCGCGTTCATGCGCGCTTCGTCGGCCTCGCGAAGCAGGCGCTCCTGAATTTCGCGGCGAGATGCAGCGTCGTTCAGCGGGCGCTGCGCCGGCTTGGGCGCTGCAGGCTCGGGCGCGCGAGCAACAGGGGCGGGCGCGGGCTGCGGGCGCCTCCTCCACCCGGGGTGCCTCGGCTTCGCCGGGACGGCCGAGGATGCGGCGCTTCTTCACCTCCACGACGACGGTGTTCGACCGTCCATGGCTGAAGCTCTGCTTCACCTTGCCCGTTTCCACGGTGCGCTTCAGGCCCAGCGGCGCGCGCGCTCCCAGTTTCGGCTTTTCTGACGTCTCGCTCATACTATCCTTCGTATCCATCCACAGCCGAAGCGCCCGGCGCACCCGCCGGCCTGGCGCTAAGCCCCTCATCCGGTCCGATAAAAGCCCGCCACCGATCGATCGCGTGACGCACACGCGATGCGGCAGCCGGGTCGATCAAGGCGACATGTACCACATTCTGCCGCCCCAGCGCCAACGACAATATGGCCCTTTCCGCTGGAAAAACCAGTCCTTGGGCCTCGCCGCCATCGACCCGCGCGCCAACCCGGAGCGCCTGATCGAGCTTGCGGTTGCCGTCCTCCCCCGCATCGGCGGCATGGATGAGCAGGTGGACCGCGCCGCGGCGAAGCGCGACCTCGATCTTCTCGCTGCCGGTGAGGAGCGTGCCGGCACGCGCTTCGAGGCCGAGCCGATCGAGCGCGGCCTGGCGGAGCGCGCCTTCGATCCGCGCGCCGAGATCGGCGGGAATGACGAGGTCGCCGGTCTTGAACGCCCGCGACAGCGCGGCCTTGAGCTTGCCCTTGGCTTGAGCAGCTTCAAGCGTCCGGCGATCGACGCCGATCCAGGCGCCGCGACCCGGCGCCTTGGCGCGAACGTCGGGCGCGACCTGCCCGTCCGGCCCCAGAGCCAGACGAATCAGATCGTCACGCGCCTCATGCTCCCCCGAAAGGATGCACTTGCGCTCCGCGACGTGAGAGCCCCTCAAAGCCTCCCCCCCTTTGAAGGGAGGGGTTGGGGGTGGGTAAGCAGCGGCGGGGGCTCGATGCCCTCGTCGGTGCTGCCGCAGCCATCGCAAAGTCTTTGTAGGCGCGCGGACGCGCGCACCCACCCCTGCCCCTCCCTTCCCAGGGAGGGGTCGTCCTGCCGTTCCTTACACTCAGCCGCTCATTGGGAGGTTTCCGCAACCGCGTCCTCCCCCTGGGCCGCCGGGGCCTCATCCTCGAACCAGTGGGCGCGGGCGGCCATGATGATCTCGTTGCCCTGCTCGTCCGAAAGGCCATATTCGGCAAGGATGCCGCCCTTGTCCTCGGGCCGGTTGTTCTCGCGCTGGCGGCGCTGCTCCGGCCGCTTCTTCTGGACGAGCTCGTCGGTGGCGAGATCGGCCAGATCGTCGAGCGTCTTGATGCCGGCCTTGCCGAGCGTCACCAGCATCGCCTCGGTGAGATAGGGCATCTCGGCAAGCTCGTCCTCGACGCCCAATGCGCGGCGTTCCTCGCGGGCGGCCTCCTCGCGCCGGTCCAGCGCTTCCTGCGCGCGGCTCTGCAGCTCGGCGGCGAGCTCCTCGTCGAAGCCTTCGATCGAGGCGATCTCGTCGGCCTCGACATAGGCGACCTCCTCGAGCGCGCCGAAGCCTTCGGCCACCAGCAGCTGGGCCAGCGTCTCGTCGACGTCGAGCTCGTTCTGGAACATCTCGGAGCGCTCGATGAATTCGCGCTGGCGCTTCTCGCTCGCATCGGCTTCGGTCATGATGTCGATCGCCGAGCCGGTGAGCTGGCTGGCGAGCCGGACATTCTGGCCGCGCCGGCCGATGGCGAGGCTGAGCTGGTCGTCGGGCACCACCACTTCGATCCGGCTCTCTTCCTCGTCGATCACGACGCGGGCGACCGTCGCCGGCTGCAGCGCGTTGACGACGAAGGTGGCGAGGTCCTCGGACCAGGGGATGATGTCGATCTTCTCGCCCTGCATCTCCTGGACGACCGCCTGGACGCGGCTGCCCTTCATGCCGACGCAGGCGCCGACCGGATCGATCGAGCTGTCGTGGCTGATCACGCCGATCTTGGCGCGGCTGCCGGGATCGCGCGCGGCCGCCTTGATCTCGATGATGCCGTCGTAAATCTCCGGCACTTCCTGCGCGAACAGCTTCTTCATGAAATCGGGGTGCGCGCGGCTCAAGAAGATCTGCGGACCGCGGTTCTCGCGGCGCACCGAGAGGATCAGCGAGCGGACGCGGTCGCCGACGCGAACCACCTCGCGCGGGATCTGCTGGTCGCGGCGGATGACGCCCTCGGCGCGGCCGAGATCGACGACAACGTGGCCGAATTCGACCCGCTTGACGACGCCGGTGATGATCTCGCCGGCGCGGTCCTTGAACTCCTCATGTTGCCGCTCGCGCTCGGCATCGCGGACCTTCTGGAAGATCACCTGCTTGGCGGCCTGCGCTGCGATTCGGCCGAACTCGATCGGGGGCAGCGGATCGACGATGTAATCGCCGACGACCGCGCCGGGCTGCAGCTTCTGCGCGTCGTCCAGGCTCACCTGCTTGAAATAATCGTCGACCTGATCGACCACCTCGACGACGCGCCACAGGCGAAGGTCGCCCGACTGGGGATCGAGCTTGGCGCGGATGTCGTTCTCGGCGCCGTAGCGCGCGCGGGCGGCGCGCTGGATCGCGTCCTCCATCGCCTCGATGACGATGCCGCGGTCAATCAGCTTCTCGCGGCGACGCTGTCGGCGATCGCGATGAGCTCGGCCTTGTTGGCGGAAACGGCGCCTGGAGCGCTCGGATTGGCGGCGGTGGTAGCCATTCTAGTCTTCCTCTACTTTGATCTGATCCGCGCCTCCGAACTGAGCGGAGATCCGGTCTCTTCCTCGATTTGGCGGATGCCTTGATGAGTTTGTCGGTCATGACGAGCTTGGCGGAATGGATGAGGCCGAACGGAAGCCGCGTGGCCCCCAGCCCCTGCACGTCGATCAGAACTTCCTCGCCCTCGGCGCCGGCGAGGTCGCCGGTGAATTGCTTGCGGCCGTCCAGCTTCTCGGCGAGCACGATCCTGGCCTCCTGCCCTTCCAGTCCTCGAAATCCTTGAGGCGGGTCAGCGGCCGATCGATCCCGGGCGAGCTCACTTCCAGCCGATAGGCGCCGGCGATCGGGTCGTGGCCTTCGGCTTCCATCGTGTCGAGGATCTGCGAGAGGCGGCGCGACAGCCGCGCGCAATCGTCGAGCGTCAGCTGGCGCGTCTCGGGCCGCTCGGCCATGATCTGAAGCGTCGGATCCGAGGTTCCGCCCATCATCTTGACGCGCACGAGATCGAGGCCCTCGGCTTGCGCCTCGGTTTCGATCAGTTCGGTCAATGCGGCGAAATCCGCCATCCGCTCTCCAAAGATAGTTGCCCGGACGCATCCCGGCGCCGCCGGCCCCGTCCCCGGGACCAGCCTCAACGTCTAACGATGTCGAGAAAGGCACCGGCTATATAGGCCCGCGCGGGGCTCGGAGCAAGCGGATTAGCGCGATCCCCAGGGCGGGGGCGGCGCTGCAACCGGCCCGGGTGAGGTCGAACTCCACCCGGAAGAAGCGGCCGGGGCGGCGAAGCTCGTAAGCGAAAGCGCGGCCGGGTTCGGCCTCCATCGCCCAGACATTCTGGGTCGAGGCAGCGATATTCTCCCGCACGAACAGTGCCTTTCGAAAACTGATCTGCCGGGAATGCTTGGCGTACGGCGGCTGCCCTCGCCGAGCGTGTCGCCGCCATATTGGGTGAGCTTGTCCTCGCTGCCGTCCTCATGTCGATGGTCGTGCTTGAGGCGGAGACCTGCCCCGGTGCGGGTGATCACCCAGGTTCGGGAGCGGTCCTCGCCGACATGGAACGGAATACGGATCTCGTCCGCGGAGCAGTCGCGCACGTGCATGACCAGAGACTTGCCGGCAAAGGCGGCGTCCGCCTCCACCGGCGGACTGGCGATACGCCCCGCAAAGGCTTTGCCGCACAAGCTCGACAGGCGGGCGAAGAATCGATCCTGCGCGGATGGCGGGGACGCCGCGGTGGCGCACCCCGCGAGCGCGAGCACCAGGAGGAGGGCAGACCGCTTCATGACTGCAACGCTAAAACGAATGGCGACGGCGCGCGAGTGCCTTTTGCGCGGCCCGGATCCGGATCGCGGTTCCGAGCGAGAGGAAAGAACGGATCGGGAGGGCTCGTGGACACGCGACTGTCGGTTGACTGAACTCCGCATTCGTCCAAATGCTGGTTGCGGATGAAAACCAAAAAGGAGGTAATGATGCGGCCCTGTTTGCTTGCGCTTCCAGCCCTGCTGCTCGCCGGCTGCAACGGCTTTGGCGGGGAATCGCCCGCGGAGATAGCGCCGCTCCTGCAGCCACGGCCACGGCCGCGGCTGCGGCCACCGGCCAAGGCTTCGCCATCGCTCCCGTCGCCCAGTATGCGGAACCCTGGGCGATGACCTTTCTGCCCGACGGCCACTTCCTCGTGACGGAAAAGCGCGGACGGCTGCGGCTGGAACGCCCGCTCGGTGGGCAAGCGAACGGCAACGCCATCGTCGTCGAAGGCGTGCCGGCAGTCGATTATGGCGGCCAGGGCGGCCTTGGCGACGTGATCCTCCACCCTCGCTTCGCCAGCAACGGCCTCGTCTATTTGAGCTGGGCCGAAGCCGGTCCCGGCGACACGCGGGGCGCCGCCGTGGGCCGCGGCCGACTGGTCCATGACGGCAGCCGCGCCGCCTGGAGGGCTTCACCACCATCTGGCGGCAGGGGACAAGGTCGTGGGGCGCGGCCATTTCGGCCATCGGCTCGCCTTCGCGCCCGACGGCAAGCTCTATATTTCCAACGGCGAGCGGGAGAAATTCGATCCCGCCCAGGACATGAGCGCAACGCTCGGCAAGATCGTGCGCCTCAACGACGACGGCTCGGTGCCCACCGACAATCCCTTCGCCAAAAGCGGCGGCGCTGCCGCGCAAATCTGGTCGCTCGGGCATCGCAACATCCTCGGCCTTGCCTTCGACGGACGGGGCCAACTCTGGGTCGCCGAAATGGGCCCCAAGGGCGGCGACGAGTTCAACCGGATCGAGCGCGGCTCCAATTACGGCTATCCGATCGTCTCCAACGGCAGCCATTATGACGGCCGCGACATTCCCGACCACCCGACCAGGCCCGAATTCAACGCGCCCGAAATCAACTGGAACGCTCTCTCTCCCGCCGGCCTGATGATCTATTCCGGCAGGCTGTTTCCGCAGTGGCGCGGCAACGCGTTCGTGGGCGGCGCTTTCCGGGAAGACTTTGGTCCGGGTCCAGATCAGCGGCACGACCGCGCGCGAAGCCGAGCGCTGGGACATGGGGGCCCGCATTCGCGAGGTGGAGCAGGGCCCGGACGGAGCCATTTACGTGCTGGAGGACCAGCGCGCGGGCGCAGGCGGACGGCTGCTGCGGCTGACGCCGCGCGGCTAAGCAGCAATTCGTTGAATGTGTCACGATGTCGGCCCCACACACCGTTCGCCCTGAGCCTGTCGAAGGGCTGCCCTTCACTTTCTGCAGAAGGAAAAGCAGGGCTTCGACAGGCTCAGCCCGAACGGCGACGGGATAAGCCTTCATTCGTGAATGTGGCTCGAGCAGGTGAACCCTGCTTAGACCTGATCGATTTGAGCGGTTGGCGCTTCCGAAGCGTGCATCAGGCCCTTTTCACACGGCGGCCCTCAGCGGCGCCGAAGCGCTTCATTCAAATCTTCCTGTAGCGGAAATACCACACCTCATGCCCCGTTGCGGCGAGCCTTGGCTTCGTAGCGAGTCTCAGGCCAGCCGCCGGGGCGGGTGAGGAAGTCGCGGGCGCTTTGTGCAAGCCACTCGAAGTCGGTGCGCCGGCTCATGATCATCATCGACCAGCGGCAATAGGTAGGATCGTCGGTGCCCAGCCGGAACTCGCCGCCCGGCTGGAGCTTGGCGGCCACGAGATCGAGCGGGCCGTGATTGACCATCCGCCGCTTGGCGTGGCGCGCCTTCGGCCAGGGATCGGGGTGGAGGAGGTAGACGAAGCGCAGGGACGCGTCGGGGAGCCGCTCGAGCACCTCCAGCGCATCGCCCATGTGGAGCCGGACGTTCGGCAGCCGTTGGTCGCGGACGTGCTGGAGCGCGCCGACCACGCCGTTGAGGAAAGGCTCGCAGCCGATGAAGCCGTGGTCGGGGAGGAGATCGGCGCGGTAGGCGAGATGCTCGCCCGAGCCGAAGCCGATCTCGAAATGGAGCGGCCGATCCTCGCCGAACAGGGCGCGGGCGTCGATCGGGCCCTCGTCGGGCACGCTGATGGCGGGAAGGAGCTCCTCCAGCAAAGCAGCCTGGCCCTGGCGCAGCTTGTGCCCGGAGCGGCGGCCGTATAGCCGCCTTATGGTCGTGGGGTCGTTCACCTCGCCGGACCTAGACCAAGATCGTTCCAGGCTGAAGCAGCCCGAGACGTCAATCTTGCCTAGAGCGCCTGCTTCAGACGATCGACGAGGTCGGTCTTTTCCCAGCTGAAGCGGTCCCCTTCGGCCTTGCGGCCGAAATGGCCGTAAGCGGCAGTGGCGCCGTAGATCGGCTTGTTGAGGCCGAGATGGGTGCGGATGCCCTTCGGCGTCAGCTTGACGAGCGTGGGGAGCACCCGCTCCAGATCGGAAGCAGCGACGCCGTTCGTCTCGGTGCCGTGCAGGTCGACGTAAAGCGACAGCGGCTCGGCGACGCCGATCGCGTAAGAGAGCTGGATGGTGCAGCGCTTCGCCAGGCCCGCGGCGACCACATTCTTGGCCAGATAGCGGCTGACATAGGCGGCGGAGCGATCGACCTTCGTCGGGTCCTTGCCCGAAAAGGCGCCGCCGCCATGCGGAGCCGCGCCGCCATAGGTGTCGACGATGATCTTGCGGCCGGTGAGGCCGGCATCGCCGTCGGGGCCGCCAATCTCGAAATTGCCGGTCGGATTGACGAAGATCGCCTCCTCCCCCGGAAGCCAGCCCGCCGGGAGCACGTCGGCAAGCACGGCCTTCACATAATCGCGAAGCTTCGCCTGCCCTTCGTCATTGCTGAGATCGGCTGTGTGCTGAGTTGAGACCACGATTGCGCTCGCGCGGACCGGGATGCCGTTCTCATATTGCAGCGTCACCTGGCTCTTCGCGTCGGGCTCGAGGAACGGTGCGGCGCCGGAATGGCGGTCCGCCGCCAGCCGCTCGAGGATACGGTGCGAGTAATACAGGGTGGCGGGGAGAAGGTCCGGAGTCTCGTCGGTCGCGTAGCCGAACATGATGCCCTGGTCGCCGGCGCCCTCGTCCTTGTTGCCGCTCTCGTCGACGCCGGCCGCAATGTCGACCGATTGGCCATGAAGATTGTTCTCGAAGCGCAGGGTCTCCCAGTGGAAGCCCTCCTGCTCGTAGCCGATGCGCTTCACCGTCTCGCGCACGGTCCGTTCGATCTCCTCCTGCGCGCCCGGCGCCCACTCGCCATTCTCATAAACCCCGTGGCAGCGTATCTCGCCCGCCAGCACCACGAGCTGCGTGGTCGTCAGCGTCTCGCAGGCGATGCGGGCCTCCGGATCCTTCGACAGGAACAAGTCCACGATCGCATCCGAGATTTGATCGGCGACCTTGTCCGGATGCCCTTCGGAAACGGATTCGGACGTGAAGAGGTAGGAGCTGCGCATCAAGGGGAATTGCCTTTTGAGCGGTGGAGACACGGATATGCGGTGGACATACGGATATAAAGATATCCTTATATGTACAGCCCTAGCCCCGTTTGCGGCCGACTGCAATGGCAAGGCCGGCGAGCAAAAGCGCGAACAGGAAGGGCAGCACATTGCCGCCCCGCGCGAAGAGGGTCGGCGGCTTCGGGGCGGGGAGCGCCGCGTCGATCACGCCGGCCGTGCGCCACGGCAGGCTGTGAAGCAGCCGGCCCTCGGCATCCACCACGGCCGAAATGCCGGTCGGAGTGGAACGGAGCACCGGCAGCCCCTCCTCCAGCGCCCGCAGGCGCGCCTGGGCAAGGTGCTGCGGCGGGCCCCAGCGGCCGAACCAGGCATCGTTCGAGGGATTGAAGATGAAGTCCGGGCGGTTGCCGCGGTCCACCACCTCGCCGGAGAAGATGATTTCGTAGCAGAGCTGGAAGCCAACCCTTCCCGCCAGCGGCAGATCAAGCGTCCGCGGCCCCGGCCCGGAGTCGAAATCGACATCGCCCGGCGCCAATCGGGAGAGGCCGAGCCGCGACAGGATCGGCCGGGCGGGAAGATATTCGCCATAGGGAACGAGATGCGCCTTGTCGTAGCGGCCGACGATCCGGCCCGCGCTGTCGATCGCGAAGACGCTGTTGGTGGCGCTGGTGAGCCTGAGCCCGTCGGTGGAGCGCCAGGTGACGCCGCCGGTGAGGAGCAGGTCGCGCGGGCCGAGCAAATTGCCTGCCGCCTCGCGGAGCGCGCGCGCCTCCCGCTGGTAGCGGCGCGAGGCGATCTGGTTTTCGAGCGGGTCCGTCACCGCGGCTTCGGGCCAGAGGAGAAGGCGCGGACGCGGATCGGCTGAGCGCGAGAGGCGCTGCAGGATCGCGAAATTGCGCGCGCCATAGCCTTCCTGCCACTTGTCCTGCTGGCCGATATTCGGCTGAACGATGCGGACCGGCACGCCGCGCGGGGCAAGCATGTCGCCGCTGGGGAGCGGCGCCAGCAAGGATGCAACGAGGATCGATCCGATGAGGATCCCGCCTCGCCGGAAATCACGCTTCAAGAGCAGGAGAAAAGCGCCCGCCGCAAGGATCATCACGCCCGAAAGGCCGTAGGTCCCGACCAGGGTGGCGAGATAGGAGGTTCGCGTCGGGAGCAAGGTCACCCCCGCCGGGTTCCAGGCAAAGCCGGTGAACATGGTGGCGCGGAGCCATTCGGTGACGATCCAGGCGGCGGCGAACACGAGCACCAGCCGGAGCCTGTCGCTCCGGCCATGGCGCCAGCCGAGGCCCGCGGCCATGGCGGGATAGACTGCGAGGTAGAGCGAGAGCAGCACGACCGACACCCAGCCGAGCCAGGCGGGCATCGCCGACTGATAGGTGAAGGCGGTCGCGATCCAGTTGAGGCCGAGCACGAAATTGCCGACCCCGAACCAATAGCCGCGGGCCAAAGCGCTCCGAAGGCTCGGCGCACGCTCCACCAGCCAGATGAAAAAGGCGAAGCCGGCGAGGGTGAGCGGCCAGAGCCCGAGCGGCTCGAAGCCGAGGGCGCTGACAAGGCCGGCGATGAGGGAAAGGAGAAGGAACTTCACGCGCGCCGCTATGTGAAGGAAAGCGGCTTTTGTCTATCGGCGGGCGGGCCAGGTCATACCAAAAGGGGCCCCGGCGTCTCGCCGGGGCCGTGCGTTCAGCGGCAACGGCTGATCACATTCCGCTGGACGTGGCGGCCGAGCAGGGCGCCGAGAGCGCCGCCCAGGACGGTCCCGGTCGTCCGGTCGCCGCGGGTATCGACAGCGCGGCCCGCGAGCAAGCCCGCCGCGCCGCCGACGAGGAGGCCGGTGGTCCCGTTCGGCCGCTTGCAATAGAGCCGCCCGTCCTGGCCGCGCCAAGTCTGCTGCTGCTGCTGCTGCTGCTGCGCGCCATAGGCGAGCGCAGCGGTGGGAATGGCGGGGACCGTGAGGGTGGCGGCGGAAAGGGCCAGAACAAGCTTACGCATGACGAACTCCTCGAAATCGACTGGGGTGGCGGCGAAAGAGACGCAACCGGCCGCCACCCATCTGACGCCTTCTAACCGCCTGATTTTGAGCCTCTCCTGAACCCGCTTGTTAGGCGAGGTTCAGTTGGGCTTGATCGCCGCACGCGCGCGGACCACATGGGATCCATGCTGATCCAGACCGAACCGACGCCCAATCCGGCGACCCTCAAATTCCTGCCCGGCCAGGCGGTGATGACGGCGGGAACGCGCGACTTCGCAACTCCGGAAGATGCGGAGGCCTCGCCGCTCGCCGACGCGATCTTCTCGACCGGCGATGTCGAAGGCGTGTTCTTCGGGCGCGACTTCATCTCGGTAACGGCGGCGCCGGGCGTCGAATGGCGGGAGCTCAAGCCGCAGGTGCTCAATGTCCTGCTCGATCATTTCTCGAGCGGTGCTCCCCTCTTCAAGCCCGGCACCGCCGCCGGCATCTCGATCGCCGCCGACAGCGAGATTTCCGACGATCCCGATCAGGCCGAGATCGTCGCCCAGATCCGCGAGCTGATCGACACCCGCGTGCGGCCGGCGGTGGCGCAGGATGGCGGCGATATCGTCTATCGCGGCTTCCAGCAGGGCACCGTCTTTCTCGCTCTCCAGGGCGCCTGCTCCGGCTGCCCGTCTTCCACCATGACGTTGAAGAACGGGATCGAGAGCCTGCTCAAGCACTATGTTCCCGAGGTCGAGAAGGTCGAGGCCATCTGACCGGCCATGCTGCTGGTGATCGACAGCGCGACGGCGGCCTGCTCGGCCGCGCTGATCGACGGAGAGGAAACGCTGGAAGAGCGGTACGAACTGGTCGGCCGCGGCCATGCCGAACGACTCGTGCCGATGATCGAGGAGCTGCTGCGCGGGCGCCGCCCCAGGGCCATTCTCGTCGATTGCGGGCCCGGCAGCTTCACCGGCGTTCGAGTCGGCCTCGCCGCGGCGCACGGGCTCGCGATCGGCTGGCGGGTGCAGCTGTCCGGCTATTCTTCGCTCGCGGTCATTGCCGCGGCGGCCGAGGGCGACGAAATTGCGGTTGCGCTCCACGGCGGACATGGGCAGCTTTTCGTCCAAAGCTATGCCCGTGAACCGCTCCTGCCCCTGGACGAGCTTCGTTCCCTTCCTCCGGAGGAAGCCGCCGCTTCAGCCTCGGCCGCGCGCGTCTACGGTTCGGGGGCCGAGGCGCTGGTGAGCGCGCGCGGGTTCGGACAGGCGTTCGACGCTTTGCCGCGCGCTGCCGACGCGGCTCTCCTTCCTCCCCTGCTCCGAAGCCTGCCGGCGCGGCCGATCTACGGCCGCGCGCCAGACGCCAAGCCGATGCAATGAGCGCGGTCACCGTCAATGAGGGCGGCGTCCTCGATCTCGACCAGGTCATGCTCGTCATGAACGACAGCTTCGATCCGGCTTATGGCGAGGCCTGGACGGCGCCCCAATGCGCCGGCCTCATGCCCATGCCGGGCGTGTGGCTGTCGGTCGCACGCGACGGCGATTCCACGCTCGGCTTCGCGCTCGGGCGGGTGGTGGTGCGGGAAGCGGAGCTGCTCCTGCTCGCCGTCAAGCGCAGCAGCCAGGGAGCCGGCGTCGGACGCAGGCTGCTTCAGCGCTTCGTCGAAATTGCCGCCGCCAGGGGCGCCCAGCGTCTGTATCTCGAAGTCCGCGATGGTAATCCGGCAATCAAACTCTATCGCAGCGCCGGATTCTCCGAGGTTGGCCGCCGGAAAAATTATTATACGGGCCGGGACGGCCAAATCTACGACGCCTTGACGTTGGCGCGAAGGGCTAAAGAGGGCTGAATCCTGAATTCCGCGATTTCCTCGCCTGCGGTATTTCCCGGCTTGTCAAACGCTTCTCAACTGACCATTTGGGCAGTCTTCAGGCTCTATTTCCCCCACCCTCCCGTAACAGGCTTACCGATGGAAACCCCCACCAACCCCGCCGATACGCTCATCTCTCTGACGGCCGACATTGTATCTGCTCATCTGAGCAACAATAGCGTGGCAGTGAACGATGTTCCGGCCCTTATCCAGCATGTGCACAACGCCCTGACGGGACTTCCGGGCGGGGGCAGGGAAGCGGAAGCCAAGAAGCAGGAGCCGGCCGTTTCCATCCGCTCTTCAGTGAAGCCCGACTTCATCGTCTGCCTCGAAGACGGTAAGAAGCTGAAGATGCTGAAGCGCCATTTGATGACGCATTATCAGATGACCCCGGACGAATATCGCCAGAAATGGGGCCTCAATGCCGATTATCCGATGGTGGCGCCCAATTATGCGGAGCAGCGCCGCTCGCTCGCCAAGAGCATCGGCCTCGGCACCACGCGCCGCCGCGCGCCTGCGATCAATAGAGATAGCGATTGCGCAGATTGCCCGGAAATAGCTTTCCAGTCGGAAACCTGACGGCTCGGAAAGCACGGCAATCAAAGGGAAAATAGACTCATTGCCCGTTCAGAATGAAGGGGAGCGCGCCGATCGCCCGGAGCGGCCTCGGCCCGCTTTACCTCGACTGGATTTTGGCTAAAGCCTCACCGCGATGGGACGCCGGATCGACATTGAGGCATTGTGCGCGGAGAAGGGTCTTCGCATCACCGAGCAGCGCAAGATCATCGCGCGCGTGCTTTCGGAGGCCGAGGACCATCCGGACGTTGAGGCCCTCCACGAGCGCGCCTCCGCGATCGACAGCGGGATTTCGATCGCCACCGTCTACCGCACGGTTCGGCTGTTCGAGGAAGCGGGCATTCTGGAGCGCCACGATTTCGGCGACGGCCGCGCCCGCTACGAGGCGGCTCACGAGACTCATCACGATCACCTGATCGATGTCGAGACCGGCAATGTGATCGAATTCGTCGACGACGAGCTCGAGGCGCTGCAGCGCCGCATCGCCGAGAAGCTCGGCTTCCGGCTGGTCGACCACCGCATGGAATTGTACGGCGTCGCCCTCTCCCGCAAGAGCTGAGCGTCACGGGGCCATGCGGCTGATCCTCCGCATCGCCTCGGTCGTCGCGGGCCTGCTGGTCTGCCTGCCGCTCCATTATCTGTGGAAGCTGTCCGGACGCCGCTCGCCCTGGCCGCCGCGCTTCCTGCGCTGGGTCGGCTGGTCGGCCGGAATGCGCACGCGGATCGTCGGAACACCGCTTCGCTCCCACGTCCTCTTCGTCTCCAATCATCTGAGCTGGCTCGACATCATGCTGCTCGCCGGCGCGAGCGGGACGGCATTCGTGTCCAAGGACGATGTCGCCCGCTGGCCCGTGATCGGCTGGCTCGCCGGCCTCAACAACACCGTCTTCATCGCGCGTACCCAGCGCAACGCGGTGCGCGGGCAGGCGGATGCGCTCCGCTCCGCCTTGCAGACGGGCCAGCCCGTGGCGCTCTTCCCCGAAGGCACAACCGATGGCGGCGTCTGCGTCCTTCCCTTCCGCGCGAGCCTGCTCGCCTCGCTCTTCCCGCCGCTCACCGGCGTCCGGGTCCAGCCCGTCGCGCTCGATTATGGCGCGGCCGCGCACGACATCGCCTGGATCGGCGAGGAGCCCGCCGCCGCCAATGCAAGGCGCGTGCTCTCGAGGGCCGGCACGGCGTCGGTGACGATCCGCTTCCTCGAACCGATCGATCCGGCCGCGGTCGGCGATCGCAAGGCGCTGGCGGAGCAGTGCCGGCGCGAGATCGTCGAGGCGCTTCAGGCGGGCGCTTCCGCCGAAAGGGCGGATCGCCTATAGCCGCGCGGATGATCGATCGGAATCCAAAGACCTTCCACGTCAAGTCCTTCGGCTGCCAGATGAACGCCTATGACGGCGGGCGCATGGCGGACCTGCTGGAAGCGCAGGGGCTGACGGCCGCGGCCGCCGGCGACGCGGACCTCGTGGTGCTCAACACCTGCCACATCCGCGAGAAGGCGGCGGAAAAGGTCTATTCGGACATCGGGCGCCTCAAGCGGGAGGATGGATCCCGCCCGATGATCGCAGTCGCAGGCTGCGTCGCTCAGGCCGAGGGCGAGGAGATCCCGCGGCGCGCTCCCAGCGTGGACATCGTCGTGGGGCCGCAAGCCTATCACCGCCTCCCGCAGATGGTGGCCGCGGCGGCGCGCGGTGGGCGGGCGCTCGACACGGAGATGCCGGCTACAGCCAAGTTCGGCTCGCTGCCTCCGCGGCGACGGCAGGGACCGAGCGCGTTTCTGACCGTGCAGGAAGGCTGCGACAAATTCTGCACTTATTGCGTTGTCCCCTATACGCGGGGCGCCGAAATCTCGCGCGGCTGGGCGGCCGTCGTCGACGAAGCCAAAGCCCTGGTCGATCGGGGCGCGCGGGAGATCACGTTGCTCGGGCAGAACGTGAATGCCTGGCAGAGCGAGGAGGGGCGCGGCCTCGATCACCTCATCCGAGCGCTCGATCGCATTCCGGGCCTCCAGCGCATCCGCTACACGACCAGCCACCCCAACGACATGACCGAAGGCCTGATCCGCGCCCATGCCGAAGTCGGGACGCTGATGCCCTATCTGCACCTTCCCGTGCAGTCAGGCAGCGGCCGCGTCCTCAAGGCGATGAACCGAAGCCATAGCGCCCGGAGCTACCTTGCGATCATCGAGCGTGTCCGCGCCGCCCGCGCCGACATCGCGATCTCCGGCGATTTCATTGTCGGCTTTCCGGGCGAGACCGACGCGGAGTTCGAGGACACGCTCAAAATCGTGCGGGCCGTGAACTACGCGCAGGCTTACTCGTTCAAATATTCTCCGCGGCCGGGAACGCCTGCCGCGAGCATGGGAGATCAGGTGCCCGCCGAGCTGATGGACGAACGGCTGCAACGGCTTCAGGCGCTGCTTGGCGAGCAGCAGCTTGCCTTCAACCGGGCGACCGTCGGCCGGCGCACGTCGGTGCTGCTCGAGCGGCAGGGCAAGAAGCCGGGGCAGCTGATCGGCAAGTCGCCCTGGCTGCAATCGGTTCACCTGGAGACGGACGCCGCCATTGGCGACGTCGTCGACGTCGAGATCTTGTCCGCCGGGCCCAACAGCCTCGCCGGGGCCGAGCTGGTGAAGCAGGCCGCATGATCGTCCCGTCATCCGTCGTCACCGCGGGAAAATCCTGATGGCCCAGAAGAAGGCCGCCGAAGCCACCGCTCCCCGGGCGCGGCTCGAGATCGAGTTCGCCGAGCCCCACCTCCTGGGCCCGTTGTTCGGCGAGTTCGACCGCAACCTGGTTGCGATCGAGGATCGCCTCGGCGTCTATATCGCCGCGCGCGGCTCGCGCGTTCAGATCGAAGGCGAGCCGGAGGCTGCTGCCCGCGCGCGGGATGTGCTTCAGGGGCTCTACAACCGGCTCGGCGAGGGCCAGGATATCGATCAGGGCGCCGTCGACGCGGTGATCGCCATGTCGGGCCAGCCCATGCTCGACGGCATCATCTCCACCGACGTGGCCGAGCCGCCCAAGGTGATGATCCGCACGCGCAAGAAGACGGTCGTGCCGCGCTCGAAGACGCAGGCCGTCTACATGGAAGCGCTTGGCCGCGACGATCTCATCTTCGCGCTCGGACCCGCCGGCACCGGCAAGACCTATCTCGCCGTCGCGCAGGCCGTCCAGCAGCTGATCGGCGGCTCCGTCGACCGTCTCATCCTCTCCCGCCCCGCGGTCGAGGCCGGCGAGCGGTTGGGCTTTCTCCCCGGCGACATGAAGGAAAAGGTCGATCCCTATCTCCGCCCGCTCTACGATGCGCTCTATGACATGCTTCCGGCCGAGCAGGTCGAGCGCAGGATCGCCAGCGGCGAGATCGAGATCGCGCCGATCGCCTTCATGCGCGGCCGCACGCTGTCCGACGCCTTCATCATCCTCGATGAGGCGCAGAACACCACTCCGGCGCAGATGAAGATGTTCCTCACCCGCTTCGGCATGCGCAGCCGCATGGTGGTGTGCGGCGATCCGCTGCAGGTCGATCTGCCGAACCCCGGCATGTCGGGCCTTGCCGACGCCGTCGGGCGGCTCGAAGGCGTTCAGAAGATCGCCACCGTCCGCTTCAACGCGGGCGACGTCGTCCGTCACCCGCTCGTCGGGCGCATCGTCCAAGCCTATGAAGGGCCGGGCGCATGATCCTCGTCGAAGCCGATGCGGACGACGAATGGGAGGGTGGAACGCGTTGGCAGACGCTCGCGCGAAAGGCGGTGCAGTCGGCGGTCGCCAATTCGAAGCACAGCGCGCTCATCGAGAGCGAGCTTTCGGTGGAAGTTTCGGTGAAGTTCACCAACGACGATGAGGTGAGGGCGCTGAACGCCGCCTACCGCAACAAGAACAAGCCGACCAACGTCCTCTCCTTCCCGATGTTCGAGGCCGATCTGCTGGAGCCGCTCGCCATGGCCGACGGAGGCGAGGTGCTGCTTGGCGACGTCGTTCTGGCGAAGGGCGTCTGCGCGTCCGAAGCGGCCGACAAGGGCGTGCCGGTGGAGGAACATGCCGCCCATCTGGTGGTTCACGGCACGCTCCATCTGCTGGGCTATGATCATGAGACCAGCGATGACGAGGCCGAGACCATGGAGGCCGTCGAGCGCAAGGCGCTCGCGGCGCTTGGCCTCGGCGATCCCTATGCCGAACATGAGGTGCAAACCTAAAGCTGATGCCTGACGATTCGAGTAGCAGCGCCCAGGGCAATGGGCGCAGGTTCTGGAGCGGTCTCAGGACCCTCCTCTTCGGCGACGAGGGCGAAGCCACGCTCCGCGACCAGATCGAGGAAGTCATCGAAAGCCACGAGGGCGAGATTCCCGCGGTGGGCGACCTCACGCCTGTCGAGCGGCAGATGCTCCGCAACCTGCTCCATTTCGGCGAGCGGACGGCGGACGATATCTCGGTCCCGCGCGGCAACATCATCGCAGTGCCGAACACGATCAGCTTCGACGAGCTCGTCGCCGCATTCGCCGAGGCGGGGCACAGCCGCTTGCCCGTTTATGAAGGCAGCCTCGATGCCTGCATCGGCATGGTCCACATCAAGGACGTGTTCACGCTTCAAGTGAGCGGCGCGCCGGCTCCCGAGGACATCTCCTCGCTGATCCGGACGCCGCTCTACGTGCCCGAATCGATGGGCGTGCTCGATCTGCTCGCCCGGATGCGGGCGGACCGGGTTCACCTGGCAATCGTGGTCGACGAGTTCGGCGGCACCGAAGGACTGGTGACGATCGAGGACGTGGTCGAGGAGATTGTCGGCGAGATCGAGGACGAGCATGACGAGGCGGTCGAAAGCATGCTGATCCCGCTCGAGGACGGCATCTGGGACGCCGATGCGCGGGCCGAGCTCGAAGAGGTGGCGGACACCGTCGATGCGCGGCTCGGCGTCGTCGAGGAGGATGTCGAGACGCTCGGCGGCCTCGCCGTCGTGCTCGCAGGGCACGTTCCCCAGCTCGGAGAAATCGTCCAGCATCCGAGCGGCTGGCGGCTCGAAGTCACCGACAGCGATCCCCGCCGTGTCAATCGCCTCCGGCTCCATGCGCCGCAAGAGACCGCCCTCACCGAATAGGAACGCCGATATGCGCACCGCCGCAGGATTGATCGCGCTGGCCTCTGTCCTCGGCGGATGCGGCGAATCCGCGAAGCTCGACGTCGCGCAGGGCATCGGGCCCAATCCAAAGCTTCCGGCGCCGGTGAAAACCTTGTTCCCCACCGTCAACATCGCGGAGGCGACCGGCTGGCCCGCGGGCTCGTCGCCGCAGCCGGCCCGAGGGCTGCGCGTGAATGCGTTCGCGGACGGGCTCGATCATCCGCGCTGGATGCTGGCGCTCCCGAACGGCGACGTGCTCGTCGCCGAAACCAACAAGCCGCCCAAGCCGGAAAAGAAAGAGGGCGGCATCAAAGGCTGGATCGCCGCCAAGCTGATGAAGAAGGCGGGCGCGGGGGTGCCGAGCGCCAACCGCATCACCCTCCTGCGCGACGCCGACGGAGACGGGATCGCCGAACTCAGGACCCCCTTTCTGACCGGCCTTTATTCGCCGTTCGGAATGGCGCTGGTCGGACGCACGCTCTACGTCGCCAACGCCGATGCGCTGGTCGCCCTTCCCTATCGGGAAGGCGCCACCCGGATCGACGCGGCGCCCCGCAAGATCGCCGATCTCCCCGCCGGCCGGAACCATCACTGGACCAAGAGCCTCGTCGCGAGCCCGGACGGCAGCCGGCTCTATGTCGGCGTCGGATCCAACAGCAATGTCGCCGAGCATGGCATGGACGAGGAGCAGAACCGCGCCGCCATCCTGGAAGTGGATCCGGCGACCGGCGCCACCCGCCTGTTCGCCTCGGGCCTTCGCAATCCGGTCGGCATGGATTGGAACCCGGAAAGCCGCGCCCTCTGGGCCGCGGTCAACGAGCGCGACGAGATCGGCAGCGACCTTGTCCCCGATTACATGACCAGCGTCAGGCCCGGCGGCCATTATGGCTGGCCGTGGAGCTATTACGGCCGGAATGTGGACGAGCGCGTGAAGCCCGCCCGACCGGACATGGTCGCCAGGGCGATCAAGCCCGATTACGCCCTCGGCCCCCACACCGCCTCGCTCGGCCTCAGCTTTTCGGACGGTGCGCGGCTCGGCCCCGCTTATGCGAACGGCGCCTTTATCGGCCAGCACGGCTCATGGAACCGCAAGCCGAGGAGCGGCTACAAAATCGTCTTCGTGCCTTTCAGCGGCGGCAAGCCCGCGGGCCAGCCGGTCGACGTGCTCACCGGCTTCCTCAGCAAGGACGACAAGGCGATGGGCCGGCCGGTGGGCGTTGAGATCGCGCGCGACGGATCGCTGCTGGTGGCGGACGATGTCGGCAACAGGATCTGGCGCGTCAGCCTGGCCGGACCCGCGAGATGAACTTCGACCATATCCGGCTGGAGACCAGCCCCGCCGCCGTCGCCACCATCACCCTGGCGCGGCCGGAGACGCTGAACGCGATGTCGGCCCGGACGGTGGACGAGCTTCGCGCCGCCGTCCAACAGGTCAGCGGTTCGGACGCCCGCTGCCTCCTGATCACCGGCGAAGGGAGAGGCTTCTCCAGCGGCGCGGATCTCGTCAGCGGCGGCGGCCTGCCCGATGATGCGGGCGCGGCGCTGGAGAAGCATTTCAATCCGCTGATCGAGGCGCTGTTCGAGCTTTCGATCCCCGTCGTCGCGGCGGTGAACGGCCCCGCGGCCGGCGCCGGCTGCTCGCTCGCCTTGTGCGCCGACATCGTGATCGCCGCCCGCTCGGCTTATTTCCTGCAGGCCTTCATCAACATCGGGCTCATCCCGGACGCCGGCGCCACCTGGCTCCTCCCCCGCCTCGCCGGCCGCGCGCGTGCGATCGAGATGATGATGCTGGGGGAGCGCATTTCGGCCGAACAGGCGCGCGACTGGGGCCTCATCTCGCGCGTCGTCGAGGACGAGCATCTCGCCTCCGAGGCGGTGCTGCTGGCCACCAACCTTGCCCAGGGGCCGACCGTTGCGCTTGGCCTCGTCCGCAAGCTCGCCCGCAATTCCGAGCAGCTCTCGCTCAGCGAGGCCCTGGCCGCCGAGCGGGCGGCGCAGCGGGAGGCGGGGCGAACCGGCGACTTCAAAGCCGCGGTCGCGGCCTTTCTCCAGAAGCATCAGCCCCGCTTCGAGGGCCGCTGAACTCGGGACCGATTTGCCTTCCGCGCAAACTCCTGAAAAAGGAGGAGCACATCAACGGGGCACCGACTCTCCATGGCCACCACCATCGACGAACTTAGATCCCGCCGGCAGCAGGCGCGGCTCGGCGGCGGCGAGAAAAGGATCGAGGCGCAGCATTCCAAGGGCCGCCTCACCGCCCGCGAGCGGCTGACGGTCCTGCTCGATCAGGACTCGTTCGAAGAATATGACATGTTCGTCGAGCATAATTGCGCCGAGTTCGGCATGGAGAGCCAGAAGGTCCCCGGCGACGGAGTCGTCACCGGCTCCGGCACGATCAACGGCCGCTTGGTCTACGTCTTTGCCCAGGACTTCACCGTCTTCGGCGGCTCGCTGTCCGAACGTCACGCGCAGAAGATCTGCAAGATCATGGACATGGCGATGAAGGTCGGCGCGCCGTGATCGGCCTCAACGATTCGGGCGGCGCCCGCATCCAGGAAGGCGTCGCCTCGCTCGCCGGCTATGCCGAGGTGTTCCAGCGCAACGTGCTGGCATCGGGCGTCATTCCGCAGATCAGCGTGATCATGGGGCCTTGTGCGGGCGGCGCTGTCTATTCCCCGGCGATGACCGACTTCATCTTCATGGTGAAGGATTCGAGCTACATGTTCGTCACCGGACCCGACGTCGTGAAGACGGTGACCAACGAGGTGGTGACGCAGGAAGAGCTCGGCGGCGCGGTGACGCACACCACCAAGTCGGGCGTCGCCGACGTCGCCTTCGAAAACGATATCGAGGCTTTGCTCGCCACCCGCGACTTCTTCGATTTCTTGCCCCTTCCAACCGGCACCCGCTGCCCGAGCGGCCCACCGGCGATCCTTGGGACCGACAGGAGGACAGCCTCGACACGTTGATCCCGGATTCGGCCGCCAAGCCCTACGACATGCACGAGCTCATCCGGAAGACGGTCGACGAGGGCGACTTCTTCGAGGTGCAGCCGAACCACGCCGCCAACATCATCTGCGGCTTCGGCCGGATCGAGGGCCGCACGATCGGCATCGTCGCCAACCAGCCGATGGTGCTTGCCGGGGTCCTCGACATCGCCAGCTCGAAGAAAGCGGGCCGTTTCGTCCGCTTCTGCGACGCCTTCGACATCCCGATCATCACCTTCGTCGACGTGCCCGGCTTTCTCCCCGGCGTGGCGCAGGAGCATAACGGCATCATCAAGAACGGCGCCAAATTGCTCTTCGCCTTTGCCGAGGCGACCGTGCCGAAGATTACCGTCATCACCCGCAAGGCCTATGGCGGCGCCTACGACGTGATGTCCTCCAAGCATCTGCGCGGCGACCTCAATTACGCCTGGCCCTCCGCCGAGATCGCGGTGATGGGCGCCAAGGGCGCGGTCGAGATCATCTTCCGCAAGGATATCGGCGACCCGGAGAAGATCGCCGCCCGCACCGCCGAATACGAACAGCGGTTCGCCAACCCCTTCGTAGCGGCGAGCATGGGCTTCATCGACGAGGTCATCATGCCGCACTCGACGCGGCGGCGGATCGCGCTCGGCCTGCGCAAGCTCCGCGACAAGCAGCTTGAGAATCCCTGGAAGAAGCATGACAATATCCCGTTGTGAGCAGGCGCGCACGAGAGAGACGACTGGAAGCTGAGGAGCGCTGGCCAAACCTGTTTCGGTTCCTCGTCTGCTATCTGGATTGGCGAGAGGAATTTGGATCGATCGAAGCGGCTTTGGGCCGGGCGATCAGCGACTGGGGCTTACAAGAACGCCAGCTTGTGCTGAAGGAATGGCGAGACTGGAATAATACGCATGGCTGGAGTGAGGATGTTGCAGCTTATGTTCACGACGGCCTCAGCGTCTACGTCAACTTCCAAACCGCATTAGAGCCAGACAGTTCATGAACCGTGTTTACGATAGGCTGATGAGTCTGTCCGGGATGAGATCGGCACTAGGTGGACACCATGATTCCTAGTCGCCTCCATTACATCGGAGTGGCGAACGCCTCCATTGAGACGAGCATGAGCTCCATCGACCAAGTCATCATGCCGCATTCGACGCGACCGCGGATCACGCTAGGTTTACGCAAGCTCCGCGACAAGCAGCTCGAAAATCCTTGGAAGAAGCATGACAATATCCCTCTCTGAACACCTGCTGGTGGCGCTCGTCAGCCTGGGGCTCGTGCCCTGGATCGTCTGGACCGTTCGCCGCGGCGTGCAGTCCGGCATGCTTCCGATCGGCGGAAGCTATGTTCGCCGACGAGCGCCCCGCCGCTTTCAAGATGCTCCTGTGCTTCTATGGGTTGGCTGCCCTGTTTGCGGTCTTCATCGCAGTCGATCTGCTCTTCGGCGTCGATGTCGGGAGCTGGCCATGAGCTGGGGCGCCTGAACCATGTCGGGGTCGCCACCCCGTCCATCGACAGGAGCATCGCCCTTTATCGCGATCTGCTCGGCGCGACGAAGATCGGCGAACCGTTCGACCTGCCGCCGCAGAAGGTGCGGGTGTGCTTCGTCGATCTGCCGAACAGCCAGATCGAGCTGCTGGAGCCGCTCGGAGAAGATTCGCCAGTCGCTAAATTCCTCGAGAAAAATCCGGCGGGCGGGCAGCATCATGTCTGCTTCGAGGTGCCGGACATTCATGCGGCCGCGGCGGAGATGACGGCGAAGGGCGCCAAGGTGCTCGGTGAGCCGCGCATCGGCGCCCATGGCACACTGGTGATCTTCCTGCACCCGAAAGGCACGGGCGGCGTCCTCGTCGAGTTGATGGAGAGGCCGAAAGACGCGCATTGACGTTGCGGCTGGCGCAGCGGCTCGGGCGGGATTATGGTGCGGCTATGTCGGAGAAGGTGGTCATAGAGCTCAGCGAAGCCGAGTTGGCCGAGCTTCGCGAATGGGCGAAGAACAGCGAGCAAAGCCTGGAGGCTCTGCTCCACGACGCCCTGCAGGGCTACATGGCGCGGACGAGGGAATGGATCGATTCCATCCGGGAAGCGGATAAAGGCCCCTTCTATTCGCTGGAAGAGGTTCAGGCGCATCTCACCGAGCGCCGCCGCCATCGCCGGTCACACGCAGCCGAATAGTGGTCCTTGAATTCACGGCGATTGCCGAAGCGGACCTCGCGCGCATTTTCGAGTTCAACCTCGAGCGAAGTTGGTCTTGGGCGGAACGGGTCGAGAAGCGAGTGCTCGAGCGTGCTTACGCTCTGCTCATCACACCCCATATCGGGCGTGCCACTCAGGATCCGGGAGTCTACAGGCTCTCCATCACTGACATTCAATATGTGATCGACTACAGGATCATTCGCGACCGCATCCGCATCTTGCGCGTTCAATCCACCAGAGAAGCCCGTTGAGTAGCGACAAACCAATCATCGAGCAGAATACAGGCGAGGATAGCGGCGCCGCGCCCGCCCAGGGCCGCCCCTCGCCGCCCGCGCCTGCGCAGCCGACCCTCGCCGATTGGAATGCCGCGGCCGGCCAGGAGGTGAAAGGCAAGGATCTTATCTGGCACACGCCCGAAGGCATCGCGGTAAAGCCGCTCTACACCGCCGGGGACACGGCCGATCTCGACCCGGGCCTTCCGGGCTTTGCGCCCTTCACACGCGGCCCCTACGCGTCGATGTACACCGGCCGTCCCTGGACGATCCGGCAATATGCGGGTTTCTCCACCGCCGAGGATTCGAACGCCTTTTACCGCCGCAACCTCGCCGCGGGTCAGAAGGCCTCTCGGTCGCCTTCGATCTCGCCACCCACCGCGGCTATGACAGCGATCATCCGCGCGTGGTCGGCGACGTCGGCAAGGCGGGCGTGGCGATCGACACGCTCGAGGACATGAAGATCCTGTTCGACGGCATTCCCTTGGGCGATATGTCCGTCTCGATGACGATGAACGGCGCGGTGCTCCCCGTGCTCGCTTTCTATATCGTCGCCGCCGAGGAGCAGGGCGTCAGCCAGGCCCAGCTCCAGGGCACGATCCAGAACGACATCCTCAAGGAGTTCGCGGTCCGCAACACCTATATCTATCCGCCCGAACCCTCGATGCGGATCGTCGCCGACATCATCGCCTACACCTCGGCCAACATGCCCAAGTTCAATTCGATCTCGATCAGCGGCTATCACATGCAGGAAGCCGGCGCGACGGCGGTGCAGGAGCTCGCTTTCACGCTCGCGGACGGCATGGAATATGTCCGCGCCGCGCGGGCGAAGGGGCTGGAGGTGGACGCCTTCGCGCCGCGTCTCTCCTTCTTCTTCGCGATCGGGATGAACTTCTTCATGGAGGTGGCGAAGCTGCGCGCCGCGCGCCTGCTCTGGCACCGGATCATGGACGATTTCGGCGCCAAGAACGCGAAGTCCAAGATGCTGCGCACCCATTGCCAGACCTCGGGCGTCAGCCTCACCGAGCAGGACCCGTACAACAACGTCGTCCGCACCACCGTCGAGGCGATGGCGGCGGTGCTCGGCGGCACGCAATCGCTCCACACCAACAGCTTCGACGAGGCGATCGCGCTTCCGACCGACACCAGCGCCCGCATCGCCCGCAACACGCAGCTCATCCTGGCCGAGGAAACCGGCATCGCCAATGTCGCCGATCCCCTCGGCGGAAGCTATTATGTCGAGGCGCTGACGCAGGAGCTCGCCGACCAGGCCTGGGCCTTGATCCAGGACGTGGAAGGCATGGGCGGCATGACGATGGCGGTGGCCGAGGGCATGCCCAAGCGCCGCATCGAGGAAGCCTCGGCGGCGCGGGCGGCGCGGGTCGATCGCGGCGAGGACGTGATCGTGGGCGTCAACCGCTACCGCCTCACCGACGAAGCGGCGATCGACATCCTCGAAATCGACAATGCACGGGTGCGATCGGGCCAAATCGATCGCATCGCCCGCACACGCGCCTCCCGCGACGAAGCCGCCGCCCGCGCGGCGCTCGATGCCCTTTGTGAGGGGGCACGCAAGGACGCGAACCTCCTCCAGCTCTCGGTGGAAGCGGCGCGGGCGCGCTGCACATTGGGCGAGATCAGCGCCGCGCTGGAAGACGTGTTCGGCCGCTACGACACGGTGCCGAAGCCGGTCAGCGGCATCTATGGCGGCGCCTATGCGGGCGATCCTCGCTGGGCGCGAGCCGAGGAGGGCGTCGGGGCGGTCGAACGCCGCCTCGGCCGCCGCCCGCGCATCCTCGTCGCCAAGATGGGCCAGGACGGCCACGACCGCGGCGCCAACCTCGTCGCCTCCGCGTTCGCCGACCTCGGCTTCGACGTGGTTCCCGGCCCGCTTTTCCAGACGCCCGAGGAAAGCGCGCGCATGGCGATCGAGCGCGACGTCGATGTCGTCGGCGCCTCGAGCCTTGCCGCGGGACACAGGACGCTCGTCCCGGGCCTGATCGACCATCTCCGCGACATGGGTCGTGCGGATATCAAGGTCGTGGTCGGCGGCGTCATCCCGGCCCAGGATTACGAGATGCTGCGCGAAGCGGGGGTCCAGGCGATCTTCGGCCCCGGCACCAATTTGGTCGACGCGGCCGGCGAGGTGCTGAAGCTCCTCGGCCACAACCTCCCTCCATTGGAAGAAGCGGCGGAATGACGGATCTGGAAATCTCCCCCTCCCTGCATAGGGAGGGGTCAGGGGTGGGTCAGCAGCATCGGGGGCTCGATGCCTCTGATGCTGCTGCGGCAGCCGAAGGGCTCGCTTCGCTCGCCACCCACCCCCAGCCCCTCCCTAGTGGGGAGGGGAGGAATGACTGGACGCGTGAAGAAATCGGCGTGCTATTCGATCTCCCGTTCCTCGACCTCATCTATGAGGCCCAGACCGTCCACCGCCGCTTCCACGCGGCGAACGAGGTGCAACTTTCCACCCTCCTTTCCATCAAGACCGGCGGCTGCCCGGAGGATTGCGGCTATTGCAGCCAATCCGCCTTTGCCAAGACCGGCCTCAAGGCGGAAAAGCTGATGGACGTAAGTGCGGTGATCGCATCCGCCGCCGAGGCCAAGGCGGCCGGTTCCGGGCGCTTCTGCATGGGCGCGGCATGGCGCGAGCCCAAGGACCGGGACATGGACGCCCTCTGCGAGATGGTGTCGGCCGTAAAGGCGATGGGGCTGGAAACCTGCATGACGCTCGGCATGCTCACGCAGGACCAGGCAGAGCGGCTGTCGAAGGCCGGCCTCGATTATTACAACCACAATCTCGACACCTCGCCCGAACATTATTCGGAGGTCATCACCACCCGCACCTATCAGGAGCGGCTCGACACGCTCGAGCGGGTCCGCGCCTCCGGCATGTCGGTCTGTTGCGGCGGCATCGTCGGAATGGGGGAAAGCCGCGACGACCGGGTCGGCTTCCTTCATGCGCTCGCCACCCTGTCGGCGCACCCGGAAAGCGTTCCGATCAACGCGCTTGTGCCGGTGAAAGGCACCGTCCTCGGCGACATGCTGGCCGGCACTCCGCTCGCTAAGATCGACGACATCGAGTTCGTCCGCACGGTGGCCGTCGCACGCGTCACCATGCCGCGCTCGATGGTGCGCCTCTCGGCCGGCCGCGAAAGCATGAGCGAGGCGACGCAGGCGCTCTGCTTCCTCGCCGGCGCCAACTCGATCTTCACCGGCGACAAGCTGCTCACCACGGGGAATGCCGGCGCGGGAGCTGACGCGGCGCTGTTCGAAAAACTGGGGCTCGCGCCGATGACGAGCGAAGAACCTGCACGCGTGGCGGCGGAATAGACGAGGACGAATGTTCAAGAAGATCCTGATCGCCAATCGCGGCGAGATTGCCTGCCGCGTCATTCGAACTGCGCGGAAGATGGGCATCGCTACCGTCGCGGTCTATTCGGACGCCGACGCGCGCGCGCCGCACGTTCGGATGGCGGACGAGGCGGTGCGGCTCGGGCCGCCGCCGGCAAGCGAAAGCTATTTGAACGCGGATCTGATCCTGCTCGCCTGCAAGGAAACCGGCGCGGAGGCGGTCCACCCGGGCTACGGTTTCCTCTCCGAGCGCGAGAGCTTCGCGCGGATGCTCGCCGACAACGACATCGCCTTTATCGGGCCGCCGCCGAACGCGATCGCCGCGATGGGCGACAAGATCGAATCCAAGAAGCTCGCCAAGGCCGCCGGCGTGAACGTCGTGCCCGGCTTCCTCGGCGATATCGCCACCACCGAGGATGCGGTGCGGATCGCCTCCGACGTCGGCTATCCGATCATGATGAAAGCATCGGCCGGCGGCGGCGGCAGGGGATGCGGCTCGCCTGGTCCGAACGGGACGTGCGCGAGGGCTTCGAGGCGACCAAGCGCGAAGGGCTGGCAAGCTTCGGCGACGACCGCGTGTTCATCGAGAAATTCATCAGATCGCCTCGCCACATCGAGATCCAGGTGCTGGGCGACCGGCACGGCAACATCGTCTATCTCGGCGAGCGCGAATGTTCGGTGCAGCGCCGCCACCAGAGGTGGTGGAGGAAGCTCCCTCGCCCTTCGTCACGCCGGCAATGCGAAAGGCGATGGGCGAGCAGGCGGTCGCGCTTTCGCGCGCGGTCGGCTATTATTCGGCGGGCACGGTTGAGCTCATCGTGTCGGGCGCCGATCCGACCGGCGAGAGCTTCTACTTTCTCGAAATGAACACCCGGCTCCAGGTGGAGCATCCCGTCACCGAGCAGGTGACCGGGCTCGACCTGGTCGAACAGATGATCCGCGTGGCGGCGGGCGAGAAGCTCGCTTTCGGACAGGACGGCGTGAAGCTCAGCGGCTGGTCGATCGAGAATCGCGTCTATGCCGAAGATCCCTATCGCGGTTTCCTCCCCTCCACCGGCCGTCTCGTCCGCTATCAGCCGCCGCGCGAAGGAGGGTGTTCGGGTCGACGACGGCGTGTTCGAGGGCGGCGAGGTGTCGATGTTCTACGATCCGATGATCGCCAAGCTCATCACCTATGGCGACAGCCGGGAGCAGGCGATCGACCGCCAGATCGAGGCGCTCGACCGCTTCGTCATCGACGGCATCGGGCACAATGTGGATTTCCTCTCCGCGCTGATGCAGCATCCGCGCTTCCGGGCGGGCGAGCTCACCACCGGCTTCATCGCCGAGGAATATCCGGAGGGCTTCCAAGGCGCGCCGGCGGACGAACGGCTGGTTGAGGATCTTGCAACGATCGCCGCGCTCATTGCGATGGAAACGGAGCGGCGCGCCTGCTCGGTCAGCGGCCAATTGGGCTCAGCCATATTCCCGCCGCCGGAGCGCAGCGTTGGCATCGCCGGGCGCACGCACCATCTTCAGTTCGACGGCTTCGAGGGCGGCTATCTCGCTTATGTGGACGGAGGAGAAGGCCGCGAGCTGATCGGCCGCTGGCAGCCGGGGCCAGAGCCTGTTCAAGGGAACGATCGACGGCCGCAGCCGCACGGTGCAGATCGCCCGGCGCGGCCGGCAATGGCGCCTGACCGCGCGCGGCGCCTCGCACATCGCGGACGTGCTCCCCGTCCACGTCGCGCAGCTCAGCCGCTACATGATCGAGAAGGTCCCACCCGATCTTTCCAAATTCCTCCTCTGCCCGATGCCCGGCCTGCTCACCGCCTTGAATGTCGCGGAGGGCGACAAGGTCGAAGCCCGCCAGCCGCTCGCCGTGGTCGAAGCCATGAAGATGGAGAATATCCTCCGCGCCGAGAAATCCGGCACGGTCGCCAACGTGCAGGCCAAGCCGGGCGACAGCCTTGCCGTCGACGCCGTGATCCTCGAGTTCGAGTAAGCCTCCTCCCTTGGGGGTGGAGGGCGCTATGTCTGCCCGATGATCCGCGCCCTCTCTTCGCAGTCCAGCTACACGGCAGGGATCGCCTTCATCTTCGTCACGGCCTTCCTGGACGTGATGGCGATGGGGATCGTGATGCCGGTTCTGCCCGCATTGATCGCGGAATTCACCGGGTCGGAGGGCGAAACCGGCATCTATAACGGCCTGTTCGTCGCGATTTGGGCGGGAATGCAGTTCGCCTTCTCGCCGCTCATCGGGTCGCTTTCGGACCGCTACGGGCGGCGACCGGTCGTCCTCATCTCCGCTGCGGGCCTGGCGCTCGATTTCGTGCTGATGGCCGTGGCGCCCAATCTTTGGTGGCTGGCGGTGGGGCGGATGCTCGGCGGCATCACGTCCTCGAGCTTCACGACCGCCTTTGCTTATATGGCCGACGTCACGGCGCCCGAGCAGCGCTCCCGGGCCTATGGGCTGATCGGCGCCGCTTTCAGCGGCGGCTTCGTTGCAGGGCCGGTGATGGGCGGCATCCTCGCCGAGTTCGGCCCGCGCGCGCCTTTCTGGGCCGCGGCGGGCTTCAGCGGCCTCGCCTTCCTCTACGGTCTCGCAATCCTGCCGGAATCGCTGCGGCCGGAACATCGCATGTGCTTCTCCTGGTCGCGCGCGAATCCGCTCGGCGCCCTCAAGCTCCTGCGCTCGCACCCCGAGCTGACCGGCCTCTCCGTCGTCAACTTCCTTCTCTATGTCGCCCACCACGTCTTCTCGACCGTGTTCGTCCTCTACGCCGGCCATCGCTACGGCTGGGACGCGTGGCTGATCGGCCTCGCGCTGGCGCTCTGGGGCGTGCTCGACATCATCGTCCAGGCGCTGCTTGTCGGGCCGGTAGTGAAGCGGATCGGCGACCGCGGCACCATGGTGTTCGGCCTCGCGGCCGGCGCGGCCGGCCTCGCGATCCTCGGTCTCGCGCCAAGCGGGTCGCTGTTCGTCCTGGGGATCTTCGTCAGCGCCCTGTGGGGGCTCGCCATGCCGACCTTGCTGTCGCTGATGACCCGGCGCGTCTCGGAATCGGAGCAGGGCCAGCTCCAGGGCGCCAATATGAGCGTCGCCAGCATCGCAGGAGTGGCATCGCCGCTCTTCTTCGGCTTCGTCTACGCGGCTTCGGTCGGCGAACGGCCGGTGCTGCCGCATCCCGGCGCCGCCTTCCTGATCGCAGCCGCCATCCTGCTCGCGAGCGCCCTGCTCGGGCTTCGGCTGTCGAAGCGGCACGGCACCACGGGAGCAGGGCGCAGCGTATCGACATTCAGCTGTGCTCGCCTGCGCCCTGCTCAGCGGGAGGGTTGGGTGAGGGTGTCGGCTGTCTGAGATTATTCTCCGATCATCGAGCCCCCTCACCCCAACCCTCTCCCCGCCGGGGAGAGGGAGCGGAGACCTGAATGTCGATACAGCCTAGGCCTGCGGAACGGAAGCACTCAGCGCTTACACATCCACCGGTCAGGCCTCGGCGCGATACCAGTCCCGCCCCAGCCGCCGGGCAGCGAGAAAGTAGAGCGCCGAGCTCAAGAGGTAGAAGCCGAGCGTGTAAAGGATCGAGTAGCGGAGCGAATCCTGCCCGTAAGCGGCGGTCATCTGGTCCGACATGCGCCCGACGAACCAGGTGCCGAAGCCAATGCCGATCAGGTTGTTGATGAACAGGAAGCCCGCAGAGGCAGTCGCCCTCATGTTCGGCGGCACGATATGCTGCACGGCTGCAATGATCGGCCCCAACCAGGCAAGGCCGAGCATCTGCGGGATTAGGAACAGGAACCAGGCCAACTCGCGCGAGGGTGCAAAGAGGCCGGCCGCATAAGCGGGCGCCGCGAGCAGGAAGCAGATCGCAGGGATCAGGGCATAGGCGCCGGGATTGGCCTTGCCGACCCGGTCACCCAGCCAGCCGCCGAGCCAGGTGCCGGCGACGCCGCCAATCAGCACGATCGAGCCGTAAAATAAGCTCACCTCGCCGAGCTCCAGACCGAAGCTGCGCGCGAAAAAGGAGGGGAGCCAAAAGATAAGCCCATAGCCGAGGATCGAACCGGAAGCTGCGCCGAACGAGAGGAGCCAGAAGCTCGGCTTCGCGGCCAGTGTGCGAGCGACGGTTAAAAGGGAGGCGCCACATCTCCAGCGCCTGCCCCGCTGTCGAAGCCGCCCCGGACGGGATCTCGAAGCCCGAACTTCACCAGAGCGGCGACCGGAAGCCCTGCCAGGCCGACGATGATGAAGGCCGAGCGCCAGTCCACATGCGTCGCGATCCAGCCGCCGAAGAAGATGCCCAGCGCAGAGCCCACCGGGATCCCAAAGGAGAAGATCGCGAGCGCCCGCGCCCGCCGCTCGGGCGGAAAATAGTCCGAAATCAGCGAGTAGGATGGCGCAACGCCGCCCGCCTCGCCAATTCCAACTCCCATCCGGGAAAGGAACAGCTGCCAGAAATTTTGCGCAAGCCCGCAAAGAGCGGTGAAGGCGCTCCAAACGGCCACCGACACGCCGATGATCGTCACGCGGCTCTTGCGGTCGGCGAGCCAGGCGATCGGAATGCCGAGCCCCGTATAGAAGAGCGCAAAGGCAAGGCCGCCCATCAGCCCGAGTTGGCTGTCGCTTAGCTGGAGATCGCTTTTGATCGGCACCGCGAGGATGCCGATGATCTGCCGGTCGATGAAGTTGAAGATATAGGCGAGGAGCAGCACGGCGAGCACCTTGCCGCCGCCCGTGGACCCTGCGGCCGCCGCACCCCCAGTCATGCTCCTCGCCATAAATCTCCTTAATATGGTTTCAGGCTGAGCCAGCCCGAACGTGGATCTCGGTCTCGGCTAGAAGTTAAGCCCGAGACTCACGAACACCTGACGCGGATTGCCGTAAAAGGCGGTCAGGGTTCCTTCGCGGCCGAGGGTCGGAACGACGTTCCCGGCTGCGTTCCTGATCAGCGCGCCCGTCACCGGATCGGCGGCAAGGAAGGTATAGCCGGACGTCTTATATTCCTTGTCGGTCAGGTTCTTGCCGTGAAGGCCGACGCTCCACCGGTCGTCTTCCGAACGATAGACGATGCTGGCGTCCAGCAGAGCATAGCCGGGCTGGTCGAGGAACGGGTTCGGGATCTCAAACTGCGTGGTCCTGCTGCGATACGACAGGGTCGTGTTGAAGTTGAGCCTGCCCGGTCCGACCGGGGTTTCGTAGCCGACCGTTCCGCTCGCAGTCCATTCCGGCGTATTCTGGACCTTGCGGAACTCCGCCACATCGACCGGCATGCCTTGGCCCGGCCGCCCGGGCACGGGCACGTTAGCGATGAATTCCCGATATTCGGCGTCGATATAGCCGAGCGACCCCGCCAGCGTCAGGACGTCGCCGGCCATGGCGAAGTCGGTCAACAGCCTGCTGCTCGCTTCCACTTCAACCCCCTGGAAGCGCGCCTTGCCTGCATTGGTGGTGACGCCGCAGAAGGTCGCCACGCCGCCGACCACGCAGCCCGACGATCCTGGAATCTGGACGTCCTTATAATCGGCGCGGAAGGCAGCGACGGCGAGGTTCAAGCGGCGATCGAACAGCGAGCCCTTGTAGCCGATCTCGTAGCTGTCGACCGTCTCGGGCTCGAAGCCGATGAACGCGGCGACTTCGTTGTTCTCGCGGATGCCGTTGCGATTGAGGTCGGGGGCGTTGACGCCGACGCCCCGCGGGTCGAAGCCGCCGCCTTTGAAGCCCTTCGAATAGCTGGCGTAGATATTCTGGTTCGGGGCCGGCTTGAAGCTCACCGAAGCGCGGGGCGTGAATTCCTTGAAGGTGCGCTTGCCGTTGAAGTTGGTGCTCGGCGCCCCGAGCCGCGTTCCTGCCCCGCCGAACAGCGTCGCTCCTCCGCCAAGATGATTCTGGCGCAAGATGCTCGCCTGACGCTGGTCCGAGGTATAGCGGCCGCCCACCGAGACGCTGAACTGCTCGGTGATGTCGTACGTGAAATCGCCAAAGACGGCGAAGGTTTCCGTCTCCACATTGGCGTCGGTGAAGGCGGCAAAGCCGGGGATGAGGGTGAACAGCCGAACGTCGAAGGCGGTGCGCGCGCGGGCATCGAGGAAATAGCCGCCGATGAGCCCGTTGAGCTGGTCGCTTTCATACAGGATCTGCAGTTCCTGGCTCAGCTGCCTGTTGTCGTAGATGGCGGGCACGTCGAGGTCGACCGCCGGCAGCGCGTCGAAATCGATCGGGCTTGCGCTATAGTCCTTGCGCCAGGCCGTGATGCTGCGGAGCGTGAAAAGATCGGACAGCTCGACATCGCCGAACAGCTGGATGCCGTACGATTCCACGTCCTGCTCAGGGTCCCTCAAGCCTCCGCGCGTGTCGAACACGTCGTCCAGCACCGGCGCACCCGAAGCAAAGCTGCGGATCAACCGGTGCCCGCCGCGGGCATTGCTCTGGTCCTTGGTATAATCGGCGGAGAGCCGGAAGAAGATGTTGCTCTCGTTGTTGACCTCGGCCGAGAGGCGCCCGGCCCAGATGTCGCGGTTGTAATTCTCCTCGCCCGTGGTGAGATTGTCGCCGAAGCCGCCGCGGGAGAGCCGCGCGACCGAGCCGCCGAAGCGGAGGATGCCTGCGCCCACCGGAGTGCTCGCCGTCACGATCCCGTCCGCTTGCTCATAAGTTCCGAAATTGGCGCGCAGGCGCAGCATCGGCCGATCTTCGATCCTGCGCGTCACATATTTGACGGCGCCGCCGATGGTGTTGCGGCCGTAGAGCGTACCCTGGGGTCCGCGCAGGATCTCGATCCGCTCGACGTCGTAGATGTCGAGCACGGCCGCCTGCGGTCGGTTCAGGAAGACATCGTCGAGATAGATGCCGACGCCCTGCTCAAAACCGGCAACCGGATCCTGCTGTCCCACCCCGCGGATGAAAGCGGAAAGTGTCGAATTGGTGCCGCGCGTTGCCTCCAGCGTCACGTTCGGCGTGGTGTCGGCAATGTCCGTGATGTCGAGCGCGCCCTGCGTCTCGAGCGCTTCGCCCGAATAAGCGGTGACGGCGATCGGCACGTCGACCAGGCTTTCCGCGCGGCGGCGGGCGGTAACAACGATCTCGCCTGGCCCTTCGCTCACCTCGCCGCCCGTGATGGAGTCCTGGTTCGCGGCCTCGTTCGCCTGTTGCGCCTGCTGCTCGTCGGTCTGGGCCAAAGCGGGAGCGGCTGCGGCCAGCGCGATCAGCGCGGTGCCGACCCTGAGGGCGGTGGAAAATTGTTTGCGGGCCATGACGTCTTCTCTCCTCATCAAGCTGTAGCGTGGGCTTCGCGGGTTTGGGGCAGGCCTGCCGCGAACTCCCGGATCAGGCGGTTGAAAAGCTCGGGCTCCTCCATGTGCGGCGCATGGCCGGAGCGCTCGAAGCGAACGGCGCGGGCATTGGGGAGCGTCCGCGCGAGGTGATCGGCGGTCTCCGGCCCGTAAAGCTGACTGTGGGCCCCGTGGATCACCAATGTCGGCTGGTCGATGCGGGGGAGGTCGGCCCTGAAATCCTGGTCGACGAGCGAGGACCAGATCGAGCCGATCGCGGCCGGATCGTTGCGGGCGAATTCGAAGCTCGCCCAGTCCGCCGTCTCACGCTTCCCATCGGCGACGGGCGGGGCGAAGATCGCTTGGCCCGCATTGACGGCAAAGGCGGAAAAATCGTGCCTGATGGCGGCGCTGCGGAAGTCGCACACCTCTCTGGTGAGGCCGAGATCCCAGCCGTCCTCGTTGAGGACGCAGGGCGTCATGTCGACGATCACGGCGGCGGCGAAGCGGCTTGCCTCGGGCCCCGTTAGGATATGCCAGAGCACTGCGGCGCCAAGCGACCAGCCCACTCCGATCGCATCCCCAATTTCGAGCGCTTTCACCAGCGCCGCCACATCCTTGGCAAGCTGCTCCACCGTTGCCGTCTCGCCGCCCTCGGAGGAGCCGCCATGACCGCGCAGGTCGATCCGGACGAGGCGGAAGTCGCCGGCAAGCGCGCGCTGGTGCTCGAAGAATCCGGCATGGGCCATCAGCCCATGCAGCAGCACCAGCGGCCGCCCGCTCCCTTCATCTTCGTACGCGATCCGCGCCCCGTCCGATGCGGTGAAATGCTGCAAGATACCCCCTCCGGCGCCGCTTTTCGGAGCTGCTGCCGGCGGTCTAACTCAACTTGAGATGAAAGTTGAGTCAATGTTCAACTTTCATCTGCTGCAACACCGCTGCTTGCGCTTGGCCTGAACAGCGTTCAACTTGGGGGCCGAGGGAGGGGTGCCTCATATGAGCCAGGCCGCCGCATCGGGCGACAAGATTCCGCGGACCGAACGCGGGCGCAAGACGCTGCGCCGGCTGCTTGAGGCTGCCGCGCTGGAATTTGGCGAGCGCGGCTACCACGATGCGGCGATCACCGGCATTACCCAGCGGGCCGGCGTCGCGCTTGGCACCTTCTACACCTATTTCGAAAGCAAGGAGGAACTGTTCCGCGCGCTGGTGCGCGACATGAGCCAGGCTACTCGCCAGCATGTCGCCGAAGCGGCGCGGGGCGCGCCCGACCGGCTCACCGCCGAGCGGCTCGGGCTCGAAGCGTTCATCGCCTTCGTGCGCAAGCACCGCGAGCTCTACCGCATCATCGAGGAAGCGCAGTTCGTCGCCGACGACGTCTATCGCGAACATTATCTCACCTTCGCCGAAGGCTATCGCCGCAACCTTGCGGCGGCACGGGCGCGGGGGAGATCGCCGAGGGCGATGACGAGCCCCGCGCCTGGGCGATGATCGGCATGAGCGTCTTCCTCGGCATGCGCTACGGCATCTGGCAGGAGGACCTTTCACCGGCCGAAGTCGCGGAGGCCGCCATCGACCTGGTCTCGGAAGGCCTGAGGAAGCGGCAAATATGATCGCGGAGCTTCCCGACATCACGGCCAAACGGGCGGAGCTTTCCGGGGAACGGGTGGCTCTCGAAGACGCGGCGACGGGGCGGACGCTCACTTATGCGGAGCTCGACCGCCGCGCCGCTTTGGCCGCATCTTTTCTGGCGTCGCGCGGCATCGGCGATGGCGACCGGGTGGCGATTCTCTGCCGGAATTGCATCCAATTTTTCGAGATCCTCTTCGGCTGCGCCAAGCTCGGGGCGATTCTCGCGCCGCTCAACTGGCGAATGCCGGCCGCCGAGCTGGACCAGATCCTGGACGATTGCGATCCCAAGCTCCTTCTTTACGGAGAGGAGGATGCCTGGCGGCGGCGAACCTCCGCCGGCGGCCACCGGCGCTCAGCCTCGGCGACTATGAAGCGGAGCTCGGCACCGCGCCGCCGCGGATCCTTCGCCGGACCTGGCCGGCCGAGCGGATCTGGTACCTGCTCTACACGTCGGGAACCACGGGCCGGCCGAAGGGCGTCATCTACAATCATCGCATGGCGATGGCGAATTACGTCAACATCGGCACTGCGGTGGACATCGCCTCCACCGACACCACCGCCTGCTTTCTTCCGATCTTCCACACCGCCGGCATCAACCTTCATGCTTTGCCGACGCTGATGGCCGGCGGCCGGGTGATCGTTCTCGGCAGCGTCGACGCCGAGGCGCTGGTCGATCTGCTGGAGCAGCGCCGCCTCAGCACCGTCTTCGCGGTGCCCACCGTCTACCAGTCGCTGCTCGATCATCCCCGCTTCGCGGCCGCGCCGCTCGGGGCTGTCCGCCATTGGGGCTGCGGCGGAGCGCCGCTGCCGGACGCGCTGGTCAACCGCTACCGCGCCCTTGGAGTCCGCGTGTGCAATGGCATGGGAATGACCGAGACCGGCCCCACCGCCTTTCTCGGCGCGCCGGACGATGCCTGGGAACGGGTCGGCTCCGTGGGCAAGCCGCAGCTCCTGTGCAGCGTCCGCATCGTCGACGAGGCGGGGCGGGACGTGGCGGATGGAGAGGTGGGCGATCTCCTCTTCGGCGGCCCTGGAGTCACGCCGGGCTACTGGCGGAACGAGGAGGCCACGTGGGAGGCCCTCACCCCGACGGCTGGCTGCGCTCCGGCGATCTCGCCCGGCGCGATGCGGACGGCTTCTATTATATCGCGGGTCGGCGGAAGGAGATGTTCATTTCCGGCGGCGAAAATGTCTATCCGGCCGAAATCGAAAATGTGCTCTGCGCCCACCCCGCCGTTTCCGAAGCGGCCGTGATCGCCGCGGCCGACGGCAGATGGGGCGAGGTCGGCCATGCCTACATCCTGCCGATCCCGGGCGTCGCGGCCCTGGACGTCGTCGAACTCGAGGCTTTCTGCCGCGCCCGCCTCGCCGCCTACAAGGTCCCGAAACGGTTCGAAATGGTCGCGGACTTTCCTCGCACCGCCGCCGGCAAGATCCAGAAGCACCGTCTGTGTCAGCAGGGCCGCTCGATCACCGCTCCGACCGCCGCGATCCGCTCGACATCCGCATAGCTGCTCCGTTCGAGCTCTTCCCCGTAAATGTCGGGATCGAGCTCCCGATAGCGCAAGGTGCAGCCGAGCGCCGCCGCCTCCCGCTCCAGCGCGGCGCGAAGCTCGTCTTTGCCCTCGACGATCGCGGACCCGGTGTAGAGGATCAGCCGCCCGCCGGGGGACAGCCGTGTCGCCGCCGCCACCGCCCAATCGACGGAGACGCGGCCACCGTGCATTTCGCCCCCGTCCCGGTAGGTTCGCCCGTCCTCGTCGACCATGAAGGGGGGATTGGCGATGGCCGCGTCGAAACCGCCCGGCACCGCCTCCAGGCCGCCTTCGACGGTTTCGACGTCGAGACCGCTGTGGCGCGCGTTGATCCTGGCCAGTCGAAGCGCGAGCGGGTTGATGTCGCAGAGGGTGAGCCGCGCGCCCGGCAGCACCGCCGCGGCACTGATGGCGCCGCTCCCGGCCCCGGCGCCGATGTCGACAAGACGCTTCACATTGCCGGCGTTCAGGAGCTCGTCACGTACGAAGTCGGCGAAGCGCATCGTGTCGGGACTGAAGAAGACGGCGTCGTCCTCAACGGTCGGATATGCGGAATGGACGATCAGTCGCCCGTGCAGGCGGCCGACCCGGACCCGGCTCTTGAGCAATCCGTCTTCAGCTTGGGCAAGCCCCGCTTTGTCGAGCGGCTCCAGTATTTCGGCCGGCAGGACGGCTGGGGCGAACGGCAGGCTCCAGCCGAAAACGTCGCGGACATTCCTGGCCTGCCGTTTGTCGGGCCGGGCGAGGACCCGCGCGTGGGTGGCCGGGGTCACCGGCACGAAGTCGTAGCCGATCCGCTCGAGCGCGGCGAGCAGGTCGAGCAGCGCGGGCTCGGCTTCATTGGACAGATGCACTTGTTCCTCCTCGATTCGTGCAGCGGGCACAAGAACCATTGGGCTGCCTGTCCGTTGATCGGCCGACCAGCATAAGGAGAGTTCATGATCACCCGCACCGCTACCGCGCGCTATGAAGGCTTGGGCAAGGATGGAAAAGGCCGTGTTTCCACTCGGTCCGGCGTTCTCAAGGATCAGGGCTACAGCTTCGGCACCCGCTTCGGCGACGAACCCGGCACCAATCCCGAAGAGCTGGCCGGCGCCGCCCATGCTTCCTGCTTCACCATGGCGCTCTCCTTCGCGCTTGCGAAGGAAGGCTTCACCGGCGGCACGCTCGAGACGGTTGCGCGCGTCAAGATCGACAAAGACGGCGAAGGTTTTCGCGTGACTCGGTCCGATCTCACGCTCGAAGCGAACGTCCCCGGCATCGATGAAGAGCGGTTCGCCGCGCTTGCGCAGGATGCCAAGGCGAACTGTCCGATCTCGAAGCTCTTCAATGCCGAGATGACGCTGGAGCACCGGCTCTCCAGCTGAAGCGGATCAGGAGGAGAGCCTGAGCAGCGGGAACAGCATGCTCTTGCCGAGCGGTTGCCCTCCTTCCGGCGCATCAGCCATCTGGTCGACCATATTGGCCATCGTCAGATCGACCGCAAAATCGGGCAAGTGCCTCGCCTCGCTCCCGTTCTGCGCGGCGGCGAAGCGCACGAGCGCCTGTTTGACGTGGAGATCGCCCGTGGCCCGGGTCGATGCGCCGCCCGCCACGCCTTCGAACCTGAGGCTCATCTTGAGGGTTAAAGGCGGGTATGTTTCGGCGCCAGGGAAGAACGACTTGTCCAGCCCCCGGACCGGTCGAGCCGATGCCGATCTCGTTGTTGTGCAGGGTTCATGAAACCGCAGCGATAAGAGGACGTTGTTACAAGCGAGATATCAAAAGAAGGAAACCAGTCATGCGTAAAGTCGCTCTCGCTCTCGCCGCCGCCTCGATGACGCTTCCGGTCGCTTTCGTTCCGGCGCCTGCGTCTGCCCAGGGCTATTATCAGGGCAAGACCTGGCGCGATTCGCAGGGCCGCACGCGCTGCCGCCGCAGGAACGGGACGACCGGCCTCCTCGTCGGCGGCGCTGCAGGCGCTCTTGCGGGCCGTGCGATCGACAGCCGCGGCAGCCGCGCCACCGGCACCATTCTCGGCGCCGCCGCCGGCGCTTTGCTCGGTCGCGAGATCGACAAGAGCCGCGGCTTCCGCTGCCGCTAAGTCCCGCCACTCGGCAAGGACCGCAAAATCAGGCGGGGCGCTGAACTTCAGCGCCCCGCTTTTCGTTGCCGCCTAGAGCCTTTCCCGACAAGGCGGAATGGCCTCTCGAAGCTCTTCAATGCCGAGATGACGCTGGAGCACCGGCTCTCCAGCTGAAGCAGATCAGGAGGAGAGCCTCAGCAGCGGGAACAGCATGCTCTTGCCGAGCAATTGCCCTCCTTCCAGCGCATCAGCCATCTGGTCGACGATATTGGCCATCGTCAGATCGACCGCGAAATCGGGCAAGTGCCTCGCTTCGCTCCCGTTCTGCGCCGCGGCGAAGCGCACCAGCGCCTGTTCGACGTCGAGATCGCCCGTCACCCGGGTCGATGGGCCGCCCGCCACGCCTTCGAACCTGAGGCTCATCTCGAGGGTTAAAAGCCGGGTATGTTCGGCGCGAGAGAAGAACGACTTGTCCAGCCCCCGGGCCGTTGAGCCGATGCCGATCTCGTTGTTGTGCAGGGTTCATGAAACCGCAGCGATAAGAGGACGTTGTTACAAGCGAGATATCAAAAGAAGGAAACCAGTCATGCGTAAAGTCGCTCTCGCTCTCGCCGCCGCCTCGATGACGCTTCCGGTCGCTTTCGTTCCGGCGCCTGCGTCTGCCCAGGGCTATTATCAGGGCAAGACCTGGCGCGATTCGCAGGGCCGCACGCGCTGCCGCCGCAGGAACGGGACGACCGGCCTCCTCGTCGGCGGAGCTGCAGGCGCTCTTGCGGGCCGCGCGATCGACAGCCGCGGCAGCCGCACCACCGGCACCCTCCTCGGCGCTGCCGCCGGCGCTCTGATCGGTCGCGAGATCGACAAGAGCCGCGGTTTCCGCTGCCGCTAAGTCCTGCCAAGGGCTAGGAACCGAAAATCAAGCGGGGCGCTGAACTTCAGCGCCCCGCTTTTCGTTGCCGCCTAGAGCACTTCCCGAAAAAGTGGGAACCGGTTTTTCGGCCGGGAAGTGCTCCAGACATAGATCTGGAGCCTTTCTGATCCGACAAGGCGATTCCGCCTTGTCGGGAAAGGCTCTAGAACCAGACAAGGCGCGCCTCCAATCATGCGGATCCATCATATCAACTGCGGTACCGACTGCCCCTTCGGGGGCGCCCTGTTCGATGGCCGCAGCAAGGGCCTTACCGGCCATATCGTCTGCCACTGCCTGCTTATCGAGACGGACGCGCACGGCCTCGTCCTCATCGACACGGGCTATGGCATGAAGGACGTCGATCATCCCCATCGCGGCCCCAGCCCCCGCATCACCAAGACCATGCGGTCGCTGCTCAACATCAAGCTGCGCGTCGAGGATACGGCCCTCCATCAGGTGCGGGCGCTCGGCTTCGCACCCGAGGACGTCCGCCACATCGTCCTCACCCACCTCGATTTCGATCATGCCGGCGGCCTCGAGGATTTCCCCCACGCCGCCGTCCATGTGATGGATAAGGAATTCAGTGCCGCCACCGGCCCGCGCAAGGGCTTCGTGCCGCGCAACCGCTATCGTCCGGCGCAGCTCGACGGCGTTCGGAATTGGCGGCGCTACAGCGGCCAGGGCGAAGCCTGGTTCGGCTTCGAGACCGTCCGCGACCTCGACGGGCTTCCGCCAGAGATCCTGATGGTCCCGCTCCCGGGGCACACCTGGGGGCATGCCGGCGTCGCGATCCAGGGACCGGGCGGATGGATGCTCCATGCCGGCGATGCCTATTTCTATCGCGGCGAGATGCGGCAGGCCAAGCGGCGCTGCACGCCCGGGCTGCGCGGCTACCAGACGCTCATGGAGACGAATCGCGAGCTGAGGCTCGCGAATCAGGAGCGGCTTCGCAAGCTTTCAGTCCGGCACCAGGCCGATATCCGAATCTTCTGCGCGCACGACGTGGTCGAACTCGAGCGCTGCGCGGCCGGCACCCCGCTCTGAACCGAGTGGAGAGCAACTGACCTCCAGCGGCTCAGCTGCTGCTAGGGACTGGTCGGTTGAGGTGGAAGCGCCACGCGCTTCCGCCGAAGGCGTGAATCAGACCCTTTTCATGGCCCTAGCCCTCGCCCGAACCGGAGCCGCCGCCTTTTCCTCCTCCCGAGCGGCCGCCGAAGGGGAGGATTTCCCGCCCGAGCTGGCGCCTGCTGCGGAAGACTTGCTCTTGGCACCACCCGCCGACTTCGCCTTGGCTGCCGCGCCGCCGGTTTTCACCACGCGACCCGACGAGCTCTTGGCCTTGGAACCGTTCTTCGCCTTGGCCGAAGCGCTTTTTGCGGCTTTGCGGCCTTCGCCTGACCCGCCCGACTTTTGGCCGCCTGACTTTTGGCCGCCCGCCGCCTGGCCGCCTTCCTCCTCCGCGCCAAGGTTCATCACCCGGCGGAAGGCGTCGGCGGCAGCGTTTACGACGGCGGTGCCGATCCTGCTGGCCGCCTCGGCCGCTTCCTCGGCGCCGTCGGCCGCCTCACGCCCCGCTTTCTTGACGTTGTCGCGGACCTTCTTGTTGGACGTCATCGCCGCGGCGGCCGTGACGAGGCCGGCGGCGATCATCGTTCTGGCGACGGGATTTTGGGCAAGGTCGGCCGCTTTCTGGGCGAAATCCCGGATCTGTTGCTGGATCCGGTCACCCGTCTCCTCGCCGCCGCCCTGCTTGATGTCGTTATTTGCGTCTCCGCCGGCACCGGACGGTGATTTCGCCATGCAAACCTCCAACCTTTAACCTGGATCAGCCCCAAGAAACGTTCGGGCTGCGTAACGGTTCCGGCGAGCCCGTGACGATGGGCTGAGAGCCTTCCCGACAAGGTGGAATCGCCTTGTCGGATCAGAAAGGCTCCAGATCAATGTCTGGAGATGATCAGGTCGCCATGCCCCGGCATGGCTACGGATTGCCGGGGGATGAGCCGGCCGCCGCGCCCCGGCGCGCGGCTGCGACCTTCGGGGAAGGTCGCACCTGCTCATCCGTACCTGATCATTCCCGGCCGAAAATTGGAGTAGGTGCGCAGTCCCCCGGACTGCGCAGCCATGCCCGGGGGCATGGCGACCTACTCAATGGTTCCCACTTTTTCGGGACGTGCTCTAGGATTGAGCGTCGCTTTCGAAATCGGCTTCGCCCTGGCCTCGATCCTGATGCTCCTGCTGATCGCGCAGGAACTCGTCCGTCGCCTTGGTGAGCGGATCATTGTCCTGCACCTGGTCGAAGCTGCCGTCGCTGCCGCCGACCTGAGCGACGCTGTCGCTGCTCACGCTTTCGGGGCCGCGCCCGCCGCCCTGCGCTTCGTCATAGCGCTCACCGCGGCTCTGGCCTAAGTCGTGGCCCGAGGCCCCGGTCTGCTGGCCCTGGTGATTGGCCTGGTTCTGGGCATTGCCGTAACCGCCGGTGCCGCTGCTGCCGCCCGGCGCCGCCATATCGCTCGGGTCCGGCCCGCCGCCGAGCTGCGCGCCGCCCGTTTCGCCCTGCATCGCATCGCGGGTGAAGCCGGCATCGGCCGCGCCGGTGATCTGGGACTGTTGCAGATCGCGCCCGCTGAGATTGTCGGCGTCGGTGACGCCCGAACCGTTCTGATTTCTGCAGGGCCTGATCGGTTTGAAGCGCACGCGCTTCCGCCGGAGCCGTGAGTCAGGCCCTTTCATATCGTAGGGAACGAACGTCAGCCTGATCCGATCAAGGTCGAGGAACGAACGTCGCCTTACTTGGGGGTTCCTCGTCACCCGGGCCGCGGCCAAGATCGTCGTAGCGATAGGGTTCGCCGTCCGGGTTGACGCCGGTGGGGTGCGGCTGGACGGCGTCGCGCCCTTCTTCACCCCTGCCTTTCGCTTCCCCGATATCCTCCGGGATTTCGTTGTGGCGCGCTTCATCGCTTTCAGGGAGCGGATGGCCTTTGCCGTCAGCCACGGCTCAAACCCCCTCGTCGGGATCGGTCGGGCGATCGAATGCTCGATCTCGGCCGGGGGCCACCGACCTGATCGTCGCCGTCTCCGGCATTCGAATCATTGTCGTAATCCTCGCCCGGATTGGCGTTGGCGCCGGCTCCGGCGCCGCTGCCATGAACCTCTCCCGTCGCCGGATCGAAGCTGGCGCGCTTGCCGCGCTCGATCCTGTCCGTGCCCGCGCGTCTCTCCTGGTCGGCCATCGCCTGCTCCTTCCAATGCCGGATGAGAACGGGTGCCGCGCGCAGCCGTTCCGGCGAGCGCGGCGAGCTTCCTTTTCGTCGTGCCGACGCACCCTTCTCGTTCCTTACGCGTTACCAATTCAGACCCACCCCGACATGAGGAGAAGATGATGTTGGAACCTGACAGAAGGTCGATGGACGACACGGGCGGAACGCTGGACACGAGCCATGACATTTCCGTCCTCAACAGCCTCATCGAGACGACGATCGACAGCGTGGACGGCTACCGCCGCTCCGCCCAGGAGGCGACGAACAGCCGCTTCAGCGCCGAATTCCTGGAGCGCGGGAATGAGCGCGAGCAGGTCGTCAGCCAGCTTCGCGACCGCGTCCGTCAGCTCGGCGGCAATCCCGAGGATGACGGCAGCGTGCTTGCCGCCGCTCACCGCGTCCTTCCTGACGCTCCGCGACCGCGTGACCGGCAGCGACGACGCCTCGGTGATCGCCGAAGTCGATCATGGCGAGAGCTATCTCAACGGCAAGTGGGAAACCGCGCTTCAGGACGGCAAGCTCTCGGCCGAGACCCGCAGCATCATCCAACGCGCTTACGACAGCGTGCGCGAGGGCCGCGACCGCTTCCGCAGGCTGCACGAGGACATGTCCGGCACGACCACCGGCGGCACCACCACCGGCGGCACGACCGGCGGCTTGGGCGGCGGCACCAGCTACTAGGCCAAGATCGTTTCAGGCTGAACCAGCCTGAAACGTGAATCTTGGCCTCACCGGGGTTCTAAGCCTCGGCAAGCGACAAAACGGGCGTGCCGCAAGGTGCGCCCGTTTTCCGTTCCAGCCCCGTTCTATGACGGATTGCCGCGCTCGCAGGCCTCGGCGAACTGCTCTTTCAGCTCTCTACCGGGTGCCGGGTGCGGCCCGACCCGCTGCCTGCCATAGACGGCGCTGATCCGGTCGGCTTCGTCGAGGAGCCTTTCCAGATCTTCGGCAACGGCACCTTCGGCCGTTATTCCGGGCTGCTTCCGCCGTATCGGGTCGGCAACGAGGGTCACCGGCTCGTTTCCAAGGCCGAGGCTGAACCGGTCTTCGCCGGCGATCGCGGTGAAGCTCGGCACGGTCGCGACCAGCCGCGCGGGGCGGCCGAGGCAGGCGATGCTCAAGACGAGCTTGCCGTCGGGCCGGACGAGCCGAAGCGACATCCCCTCCCCGCTCGCGGCGCTCTCCCACAGCGGCGCGGACCGGGCCGGAAGCGGCTTGGCCGTGTCGTCCACCTGCTGCGCGACCGGCGGTCCGGACGGTTCGGGAACTTCCACCACCTGGTCGTTCTTCGGCTGGCTCCCGCAGCCGCCCAGGAGCAGCATCGCGGCGGCCAGCGCGCGCATCCTCAGCGGACCCGCGTCCAGCGCTGCGCCTTGCAGATGAAGGCGAGGCAGCCGGCGACTTTCAGCGACCCGTCGGGATTGAGCTCCACATAGGATTTGTAGCTCTTGCCGCTCTTGGGATCGTAGACGCGGCCGCCCTCCCACCTGCTGCCCCTCGCATGAAGACCGCTGATGATCCGCAGGCCCTGGATCGGCCGGTCGCGCAGCGCAGGATCGGGATTGCGGACATCGGTCTTCGGAACGCCTGGACGGCTGACCAGCACCCGGGCGATGTTCGCGCACATCTGGTTGCCGCAACGGGCAAAGGCGATGATCGCGCTCCTGTCTTCCGTCCGCCAGTTGCCGGTGACATCGGCCGCCGCATGCGCCGCCGTGGCGGAAAGGATGAGGGAGAGTCCGATCAGGAAGCGGTGCATGCACAGCCTCTTACGCATCGGCCGCACGAACTTCCACCCACCGCCGGTTCAAGGCTGGAGCATAGTCCCATTGACGGACAGAAACGGCGGCCGCTTAAGCGGGCGGCGAAAGGGCGATATGATCACAGGCAGCATTTCCACGGTCGCGCGCACCATACAGCTCGCCGTCGCGCCGGTGTTCCTGCTCGCGGGCATCGCCGGCATCCTCAACGTGGTGGCGACCAGGCTCGCAAGGGTGGTCGACCGCGTCCGGGAGCTGGAGCGGGATATTCCGGAGGCCGAGCAAGCTATCCGCGATCAGGAGCTGAGCGAGCTCGCCATCCTCGGTCGGCGGATGAGCGTCTGCCACCTTTCGATCGGCCTTTGCACCGCCTCGGCCCTCCTCATCTGCATGGTCGTGATGATCCTGTTCCTCGCCGGCCTGACCGGAATGGATTTCGCGACATCGGTCTCGCTGCTCTTCATCGGCGCGACGCTCTGCCTCACGCTCGGACTGCTGCTGTTCCTAGAGCACTTCCCGAAAAAGTGGGCACCGGTTTTTCGGTGGGAAGTGCTCAAGCTATTGATCTGGAGCCTTTCTGATCCGCCAAGGCGACTCCGCCTTGGCGGGAAAGGCTCTAGCGAAGTGACGATCGCCACCCGCTCGGTTCGCGTGAACGAGGAGTTCGTGCTGAAGAAGAAGCGGCGTCCATGAAGCGGGAAACCGAGCGGCTGCTCCTCCAGGGGGCGACGGCGCTCGCCTGCCTGGTGCCGCTGTCCATGGGCAGCCTCAGCGTGTTGAGGAGCGCGGACGTGCTGAACGGCGTATCGCCGCCTTTGCCGATCGATCTGGATAGCCATTTCCGCTATCTCTCCGGCCTTCTTCTCGGCATCGGGCTCGTCTTCCTCGCGTCCATCCCTCGGATCGAGACGAAGGAGACCGTCTTTCGCACGCTGGGCGCGGTGATCGCGGTCGGCGGCCTTGCGAGACTGTCGTCGCTTCTCCAGGTCGGCGTGCCCGGCCCCGGGCATCAGTTCGGGCTGGTCATGGAGCTCCTCGTCGTGCCGCTGATCGTGCTGTGGCAGGGCCGCATAGCAAGGCTTTACCGCCGCTGATCTGCCTGCTGCAGAAACGTTGAAGGGCCGCCGGACATATCGTCCGACGGCCCTCCGAACATGGTCAGCGGCCGGATGCTCCAGCCCGGAAGACCTTATGAAAGCTTAGGCTTTCATCTCCCGAACGAGCAGAACCGACCCCCTTGCTGAACCATGAGACATCGGATCACCTCCTTTCGCTTGTTGAACACGAGGGGGAGTATGATTCGGGGCGAGGCCGCGAACAAGTCTTGTTTTCGTTTTTTTCGCTGCTAGCTTCCTTCGCTTCGCGCTTCGGCCCCTCGATCAGCCCCGGCAATCCTCCACCACTCGCGCCGGCTCGGGCCAGGCGGGGATGACGAGCATCGGCGTGCCCGGAATTTCCACCGTGAAACGGCCGCGGCTGAAGGCCATGCCGTCGAGGAAACGGTCGCTCGCCGGCAGGCTCGTGAACACGGACTTGAGCGGCTCGGCCTGGATCGAAAGGGGCAGGCTGCGCGCGGAATAAGAGGTCCGCACCGTCATCATGTTACCGGTGGTGATCCCCTCGCGCGAGAGGGTGACCTGCCGCCGCGCGCGGTCGCAGCGGACGATGAAGCTCGCCGCGCCCTCGGCCGGTCCGAACGATGCGAGCGCGCTCTGCCCCTCGTTGCGGTAGAACCAGCGGCCCGGCGTCAGCGGCAGGTCCTGCCAGTTCGCCCGCGGCGGCGGAGGCGGAGTGGTGCGAACCGGCGGCGGGGCCGGCCGCTCGGCCTCGCGGGGCGGCGGAGGCGGCGGCTCCCGCCGAGGCACGCAGCCGGCGGCCACTGCAACACATCCAAGCAGCAGGGCCGCACGCGGGGGCTTCATCGACACGTTCCGCAACATCATCCCCGCCTAACAGCATCCCGCCCGTTTCGATCCAAGCCCCCGGCCCACGAGCGGTTGGATTATCGTGACCGCCTGCTTATGGGCATCGGCCAAAGGAGCCAATCCATGCGCGGCAAAATCCTGATCCTTTCTCTGCTGGCCCTCGCGGCCTGCGCCCAGCCGTTCGAAGGCCGGGTCGCCAGCCGCCTCGCCGATGCCGGCCTCTCCCGCCCGATGGCCGATTGCATGGCCAAGCGCTGGGTGGATCGGCTGAGCCTGGTCCAGCTGCAGAAGATCTCGGGCGTGGCCGATGACCTCGCCAAGGAGCGCAGCCAGGGAAAGCTCACGGTCGGCCGCTTCATCGAGCGGGTTCGTGCAGTGGACGATCCAGAGGTGGCGGAGGTGGTGACCACATCCTCGGTCGCCTGCGCGCTGAGGGGCTGATCGGAACGCGGGAACCGCTTACCGCCGCCCGCCGGCTCTCCGCCCCGCCCTGATCTGCTGCTGCTTGCCGAAGCGCGTCTTGCGGGTGCCCGGCTTGCCTTCGGTCGAGTTGCCGACGACCGGTGCGCGTTTTTCGTGGTCGGGGATGCCGAGCTCGTCGGATTCGAGGCGGCGGATCTCGTCGCGGAGGCGGCCGGCTTCCTCGAATTCGAGATCGGCGGCGGCCTTGCGCATGCGGCTCTCCAGATCCTGGATGTAGGCGCGCAGATTGTGGCCGACGAGGTGCGGGCGCTCCTCGTCGCCGGTGTCGACGACCACGCCGTCGCGGCTCGAGACGTGGGCGATGATGTCCGAGATGTTGCGCTTGATCGTCGTCGGCGTGATGCCGTGCTCGAGATTATATTCCTCCTGCTTCTGCCGGCGCCGGTCGGTTTCGTTGAGCGCGCGCTCCATCGAGCCGGTGATCCGGTCGGCATAGAGGATGACCCGGCCCTCGACGTTGCGGGCGGCGCGCCCGATCGTCTGGATGAGCGAGGTTTCCGAGCGGAGAAAGCCTTCCTTGTCGGCGTCGAGGATGGCGACGAGACCGCATTCGGGGATGTCGAGGCCCTCGCGCAGCAGGTTGATGCCGACGAGCACGTCGTAGACGCCGAGGCGCAGGTCCCGGATCAGCTCGATGCGCTCCAGCGTCTCGACATCCGAATGCATGTAGCGGACGCGAAGTCCCGCCTCGTGGAGGAACTCGGTCAAATCCTCGGCCATCCGCTTGGTGAGCGTGGTGACGAGGGTACGGTAGCCCTTCTGCGCGGTCTTCTTCGCCTCCTCGATGAGGTCGTCGACCTGGTCCTCGACCGGCTTGATCTCGACCGGCGGGTCGATGAGGCCCGTGGGGCGGATGACCTGTTCGGAGAAGACGCCGCCGGTCTGCTCCATCTCCCAGGGCCCGGGCGTTGCCGAGACGGCCACCGATTGCGGCCGCATCGCGTCCCATTCGTTGAAGCGAAGCGGCCGATTGTCGATGCAGCTCGGAAGACGGAAGCCATATTCGGCGAGCGTGATCTTCCGCCGGTGGTCGCCCCGCGCCATCGCGCCGATCTGCGGCACCGTCTGGTGGCTCTCGTCGACGAACAGCAAAGCGTTCTCAGGCAGATATTCGAACAAGGTCGGCGGCGGCTCGCCCGGCAGGCGGCCGGTGAGGAAGCGGCTGTAATTCTCGATGCCGGCGCACGAGCCCGTGGCGGCGATCATCTCCAGATCGAAATTGGTTCGCTGCTCCAGCCGCTGCGCTTCCAGCAGCTTGCCTTCGGCGTGGAGCTCCTTCAGCCGCTCGGCGAGCTCGTGCTTGATCGCCTCCATCGCCTGCTTGAGCGTCGGCCCCGGCGTCACATAGTGCGAGTTGGCGTAGACCTTGATGCTGTCGAGGCTGGCGATCTTCTTGCCGGTCAGCGGATCGAATTCGACGATCTCCTCGATCTCGTCGCCGAAAAAGGCGATTCGCCAGGCGGTATCCTCATAGTGGGAGGGGAAGATTTCGAGATTGTCGCCGCGGACGCGGAAATTGCCGCGGGCAAAGGCCTGGTCGTTGCGCTTGTACTGGAGCGCGACGAGCTTGCGGACGATCTCGCGCTGATCGACGGTTTCGCCCTTCTTCAGCGAGAAGACCATCGCGGAGTAGGTCTCGACCGAGCCGATGCCGTAGAGGCAGGAGACGGAGGCGACGATGATCACGTCGTCCCGCTCCAGCAGCGCCCGGGTCGCCGAATGGCGCATCCGGTCGATCGCCTCGTTGATCGAGCTTTCCTTCTCGATGTAGAGGTCGGTGCGCGGCACATAGGCCTCGGGCTGATAATAATCGTAATAGCTGACGAAATATTCGACCGAGTTTTCGGGGAAGAAGCTCTTGAACTCTCCGTAGAGCTGGGCCGCCAGGATCTTGTTGGGCGCGAGCACCAGCGCCGGGCGCTGCAGCTCCTCGATCACCTTGGCCATGGTGAAGGTCTTGCCCGATCCGGTGACGCCCAGCAGCACCTGCGTCTTCTCGCCCTGACGCATCTGATCGGTGATCTCGGCGATGGCGGAGGGCTGGTCGCCCGACGGCTGATATTCGGAGACGAGCCTGAACGCCTTGCCGCCCTCCGCCTTTTCCGGGCGCTGGGGACGGTGGGGAACGAAGCTCTGGCCGGTTTCGGGCTCTTCGAGGCCCGTTCTGATCGCAATCGCCATGTTGCTCATATGGTCATTCCGGTGCGCCCGCGCTACCGTCGCCGCGCAACATCAGGGGGATCTTTCATGCGTTTCATTGCCCTTGTCCCGCTTGTCGTCCTCGCCGCCTGCTCGGAGGGCGCCGCGCCGACCAAGCAGGAAGCCGAAGCGCCCCCAGCCGAGCAGCTGAGCGCCGGCCAGTGGGAGATGACGACCGAGGTCACCAGGCTGACGCAGCGGGACAAGGGAGCGCCCGCCATCAAGACGCCGGAGGGCAGCAGGTCGACAATGAGCAGCTGCGTTGCCGAAGCGGACGTGAAGAAGCCTCAGCCGGCCCTGTTCGGACAGGAAGGATCGGAGTGCACCTATCGCGACATCTACATGCGTAGCGGCCGCCTCAACGCGACGCTCGCCTGCTCGCGTGCCGGCCTTGGCGGCACCATCGCCACCAACGTCAACGGCAGCTTCACCGCCGGCACGTTCGAAGGCACCGCGTCCACCGAAACCTCGCTTTCCGGAGAAGGCGACGTGCGCATCGATGCCAAGCTCACCGGCCGCAGGACAGGCGATTGCACCGCGGCTCCGGCCAAAGGCTGATCCCCCTCCCATGCCCATCATCCCGTGCCAGCGCCACCTGTTCGACATTCCCGAGGAGGTCGCTTATTTCGATTGCGCCAAGATGTCGCCGCTCCTGCTTTCGGCCGCGGAAGCGGGCCGCCGCGGGCTGATGCGCAAGGCCCATCCCTGGAACATCAAGGCCGAGCATTTCTTCGACGAATCCGATCGCGTCCGCGCGCTCCTTGCCGGGCTGATCGGAGCCGCGGCGGACGATGTCGCGATCATCCCGTCCGTCAGCTTCGGAATGGCGACGGTGATGGCCAACGTGCCGGCGGCGGCGGGGCAGTCGATCGTCACGCTCGCCGAAGACTTTCCTTCCACCGTCTATGCCTGCCGCTGGCTCGCCAAGCAGACCGAATCGACCCTCCTGACCGTCCCGCGGCCGGAAGACGGCGACTGGACCTCGGCCATCCTCGACGCGATCGACGGCGATACCGCGCTCGTCTGCGCGCCGAACGTCCACTGGGTCTGCGGCGGCCTGATCGACGTCGAGGCGATCGCAAGGCGCTGCCGCTCGGTCGGCGCCGTGCTGGTGCTCGATACCACCCAATCCACCGGCGCGCTGCCGATCGACATGGCTGCGGTCGATCCCGATTATCTCGTCGCCGCCTCGTACAAGTGGCTGCTGGGGCCTTATTCCCTCGGCTTCCTCTATGCCGCCCCGCGCCATCAGCAGGGGCGGCCGCTCGAGCAGACCTGGATTGCCAGAGCCGGCGCGCGCGATTTCCGGAGCCTCGCAAATTATGACGAGGCGCTCGAGCCCAATGCCCGCCGCTTCGACATGGGCGAGCGCTCCAACTTCGCGCTGCTTCCCGTCGCCGGCGCGGCGATCGAGCAGCTGCTCGGCTGGGGCGTCGCGAACATCGCCGAAACGCTGGGTGCCGCGACCGCCTCGCTTGCCGAACGGCTGGAGGAGCGAGGGATCAGCTCGCTGCCGCCCGCGCGGCGCGCCCCGCACTACCTGTCCGTCCGCTTCCACGGCGGCATTCCGGAGGGCATCGAGGAGCGCCTCGCGGCGCAGAACGTCCATGTCAGCCTGCGCGGCGAGGGGATGCGCATCACGCCCCATCTCTATAATGATGAAGCCGACATGGAGCGCCTGGTCCGCCTGCTCGGCTAGCTGGTTGGCTTTCACCACCTGCGATATGAAAAGGGCCTGATGTCACGCCTTCCGCGGAAGCGCGTAGCGCTTCCACCTCAACCGATCAGGCCCTAGGGTGGTCGGCAGCCGATCGCTTCGGGAACTCGAAAAGGGAATGTTCATGCGCTTCAAGTCCTTGATCCTGGCCGGCGCGCTGGCCGCTTCGCCGGCTTTCGCGGCGCCGAACCTCCCGGCCGCGGTAAAGGCCGATTACGACAAGCAGCTCGGCGCGCTGTTCGACTGGTTCCACCGGAACCCGGAGCTGTCGTTCAAGGAGACGAAGACCGCGGCGCGGATGGCGAAGGAGCTTCGCGCGATCCCGGGCATGACCGTCACCGAAGGCGTCGGCGGCACCGGTGTCGTCGGCGTGATGAAGAACGGCGCCGGGCCGGTCGTGCTCGTCCGGGCCGACATGGACGGGCTGCCGGTGGAGGAGAAGAGCGGGCTGCCGAACGCCTCCAAGGTCCGCCAGGTCGGCGTGGACGGCGTCGAGGCGCCGGTTATGCACGCCTGCGGCCACGACGTGCACATCACCTCGATGGTGGGAACGGCAAGGCGCCTCGCGGCGATGAAGGACCAGTGGAAAGGCACATTGCTGTTCATCGTCCAGCCTGCCGAGGAACGGGTCGGCGGCGCCAAGGCGATGCTCCAGGACGGTCTCTACACGCGCTTTCCCAAGCCCGATTACGCGCTCGCCTTCCACGTCGCCTCGGATCTCGCCACCGGAAAGGTGAGTGCGAGCGAAGGCATCCAGTACAGCTCGGCCGACAGCGTCGACATCATCGTCCACGGCGTCGGCGCGCACGGCGCTGCGCCCGACACCGGCAAGGACCCCGTCTATATCGGATCGCAGATCGTGGTGGCGATGCAGGGCATCATCGGGCGCGACCGCGAGCCGCTGCGGCCGGGAGTGATCACGGTCGGTGCCTTTCACGCCGGCCTCAAGCACAACATCATTTCGGACCGCGCCCATCTCCAGCTCACTGTGCGTGCGAACGATGAGGAGACGAGGGCCAAGCTGCTCGCCTCGATCAAGCGGGTCGCGGAAGGCATTGCCCGCGCGAACGGAGTGCCGGAGGACAAGCTTCCCGAAGTGAAGGTGTCCGAAGGCACGCCGACGACGATCAACGATGCCGGCCTTGCCAGGCGGATCAACGCCGCCTTCGCGCGGGAGCTCGGCGCCGGCGCCGTCCAGCCCTATGTCCAGAGCGGCATGGGCGCCGAGGACTTCGCCTATTTCGTCGAGCAGAAGCATAAAGTGAAAGGCTATTATTTCGCGGTGGGAGGGACCCCGCAGGCTGCATTCGACGCGGAGAAAGCTGGTGGCCGCCGGTGCCGTCGCACCACTCGCCCTTGTTCAAGATCGATCCGGAGCCCTCGGTTGTTCAAGATCCGATCCTTTATGAGGCCGTGATGGTGTCGCAGGATGGCCCGCGGAGCGCGCGATGACCGTCGCCGTGCTCGATCTGCTGCGGCCTGGCGCCTCCGCAGCCGCCGGGGCCGCTATCTGCCGCACTCGCGCCTTGCCCTGCGCCAGATCCCTTGTCAGCCTCATAAAGTACAGGTCTGGACCCTAAATCGGGAGAGACCGATGAGACCAATTGCGGTCGCCTCGGCCGCCCTCCTCGCCCTCGCCGCCTGCGGACAGGGCGAAGAAAAAGGACGCAAGCAATCGGCCCAGGAAGTCGCCAAGGAAATGGCTGCCCTGAAGATGGAGCCCGGCCAGTGGCAGGTGACCAACGAAATCCTCTCCGCGACCGCGCCGGGCCTGCCGGAAGCGGCAGTGAAGCAGATGGTGGGACAGAAGACCACGGTCAGCAACTGCGTCACGCCCGAACAAGCGGCCAAGCCCAGCGCCAACTTCCTCGCCGCGCAGAAGAACAGCAACTGCAGCTATCGGAATTTCTCGATGGAGGACGGCCGGATGACCGGCACCATGACCTGCAGCGGCGGCCAGGTGCCTGGCGAGATGGAGATGAAGATGGCCGGCGAATATAGCGCCCGCAGCTACGACATGAACACGGACATGGACGCCAAGGGCATGCCGGGCGGAATGACCATGACGATCAAGGCGCGGACCAGCGGCCGCAAGGTCGGCGAGTGCAGGCCGGGAGAAGCGGCGAAATGAGACGTGACCGCCGGCACCGGCGGGAGCGAAATGATCGTCATCCCGGCGCGCGCAAAATGGTGGTGGCGCGGCTTCCCCGGAAGCCGATTGGGCACCATTACTTTGCGGGAACCCTGCAGGCCGGGATCTCAGGACGAGATCGCCACCGTCTGAGATGCCGGCCGGAGTTTATCCCGAGCGACGCCGCAGGCGGCGTCGAAGGGCCGGCATGACGGTGATGTCAAGGCACGCTGAAGCTCTGCCCCACTTCGGTGGCGACGAAACGTCCAGGGGCGATCCCCTGTCGGCGCTTCAAGGCTTCCAGCCGTTGCCGCGGCTCGTCGATCGGCTCGAATGTGAGCTGGAACGTGCCCCAGTGGACGCCGAGCGCCTGAACGGGGTTCAGCGCCTGGAAGATGCGCACCGCCTCTTCAGGGTCGATGTGATTGGTCTTCATGAAGTCGCGCGGTTCGTAGGCGCCGATCGGGATGATGGCGAGACGATAGGGTCCGTTCCGCGCCGCCTCGCGAATCCATCCGCCGTCGCCGAAGCCGGTATCGCCGGCGTAGAAGATGTTTCCGGCGGGCGTCCGCACCTTGAAGGCTGACCAGAGCGCCCGGTTCCGGTCGGTGCCCCAGCGTGAGCCCCAATGATGATTGCGGAGCACGGTGACGCCCCATCCCTCGGTGGACTTCGCCTGCCCCCAATCAAGCGCGTACACAGCCGTGACTGGAGGTGGCCCCTGCCCGTGATGGCTGCCAATCCCGGCTTTTCTCAAAATCGTGTCGTTGCCCAGGCTGGTGACGATCGCCGGCCGATCGCGCAGCCACAGCGCCTTGAGGGTCGGCAGGTCCATATGGTCGTAATGATTGTGGCTGATGAGGACGAGGTCGATCTTCGGCAGGTCCTCGAAGCGGATGCCGGGCGCGCGCACCCTTTTGGGCCCGACGAAGGAGAAGGGCGAGGCGCGCTCCGACCAGATCGGATCGGTGAGGATGTTGAGCCCGCCCGCCTGGATCAGCACGGTCGAATGGCCGATCCAGGTGACCCCATCAGATTGGGATCGACCGCGTCGACGCAGCGCCGCCAATTCTCGACCACCGCGCCTTTCATCGGCGGGCAGGCAGTCGCCTCGGTCAGTGGGTAGCCCTGCTTCACCGGCACCCGCTCGGGCCATTCCGCGCGCCCGCCGCTCATCACCCGGTTGACGAAACCTGCCGGCGATCCATGCGCGCTGCGCTCGAAGCCCGGATTGAAAAAGCGTTCGCCGTCGAAATGGTCGCTTCGCGGGCCTTCATAATAGATGCGGTCGAGGAACGGCGGCACGATCGTGGGCGCGAGGCAGAGCGCGACGACGATGAACAGGAGCGCGGTGCCGATCCGCTTCAGAATTCGCATGCGCGCGCGTCAGTTGCCGAGCCGAAAGCCTGCCGGCGCGCGGGTCTCGACATTTTCCTCATGGTAGATGTCGACGAGAAGGTCGATCCGGCCGGGCGCCGCCGCGCCGCAGTCGACGGGAAAGAGGTGGACGATCGAGCCGTAGGCGCCGACGCCGCCATCGCGCCTGGAACCGACCCGGGCGGCGGAGCCGTCCGCGCATCTGAGGCGCCCGACATAGGCCTGCGCGCCTTCGAGGCCCGCGACGCGGACCGGGTTGGCGGCCGTGCCGAGCGGATGGGCGCCGGCGGCGGCGATGGACCGTTGGAGCTCGGCATCGCTATTCCCGGCGCCGACCTCGGCGAGCACGTCCAGAGGGGCCGGCGATTCCTGGCGCGGCGGCTTCATGGCAAAAGCGGGTGCGGCAAGCAGCGAAAGGGCGACGGCGGCAAGGAAGAGACGCATCATCGGATTTGTGACGCCGCTATAGGGGGCTGGAGGGCGCAATGCACCAAGCTTCGCCAGACGTCTCCTCGTGAGGAGCTTGGAGGACGCAATGCACCAGGCTTCGCCAGACTTTCTGATGAAACGCGCCTTGCGGGAAAATGAAAATCCCGCGTCTTCTGCCGGATGGGTCGGCGTCGGCGCCGGTGCGGAACGGGGCGTGATAATGGTCGCGGACGCGCTTCTGCCAATCGCCTCTGGGATCGGGCGAGCCGGGATGGGTGACGCCGTCGCCGGGGCCGGGCCGATGCGGAAAGTGCATCTCGCCGATCGAATGGAGCAGCGGGGTATAATCCTCGATCCGGTCGGCGATCACGTGGATCACCCCGCCTTCGCGCTGGACCGTGCCTTTGACGCCGATCATCGCCGACGACATCACGATCCGCCGCTGCGCCTCGAAACGGCGCTGCCACAGGATGGCGTTGGCGATGCCGGTCTCGTCCTCGATGGTGATGAAGGTGACGTTGGTCGAACCCGGCCGCTGGCGGACGAGGATGATGCCGGCAACCTCGACCTTGCGGCCATCCTTCACCCGCTCGAGATGGCGGCAGCTGACGATCCCGCGCCGCTCCAGCTCCGGACGGAGGAAGGTGAGCGGATGCGCGCGAAGCGAGAGCTGGGTGTGGCGATAATCCTCGACCACCTCGCGCCCCTCGGTCATCGGGTTGAGCGCCACTTCAGGCTCGCGCGCCGCCTCGCGAAGATCGGCCGCTGCGAACAAAGGCAGCGGCGCATCGCGAAGCCCGCGCACCTGCCACAAGGCCTGGCGGCGGCTGAGCCCGAGCGCGTGGAAGGCATCGGCATTGGCGAGCTTTTCGAGCGCGGCGCGCGGCACCCCGCTGCGGCGCCAGGCATCCTCGATCGAGGCAAAGGCGGCTGACGCGCGGGCGGCGATGATCTTGCCGGCTTCCTTGCTGCTGAGGCCGGACGTCATGCGCATGCCGAGGCGGAGGGCGCCCCTTCTCCCTCCTCCCCCTCTCTCCCTTCCAATGTGCAGTCCCATTCGCTCCGATTGATGCAAACCGGGCGCACCTCGACGCCATGCTCGCGCGCGTCGCGGACGATCTGCGCAGGCGCGTAGAAGCCCATCGGCTGCGCGTTGAGGAGCGCCGCGCAGAAAACGTCCGGATGGTGGCACTTCATCCATGATGAGGCATAGGCGATCAGGGCAAAGCTTGCCGCGTGGCTTTCCGGGAATCCGTAGCTTCCGAAGCCCTCGATCTGCTTGAAAGTGCGCTCGGCAAAGTCGCTTTTGTAGCCGTTGGCGATCATCCCGTTGATGAGCTTGTCGCGAAACTCGCCCACGCCGCCGGTGAATTTGAAAGTGGCCATCGAACGGCGAAGCGCATCGGCCTCGCCCGGCGTGAAGCCCGCCCCGACGATCGCCACGTTCATCGCCTGCTCCTGGAACAGCGGGACTCCAAGCGTCTTCTCGAGGATCGCCCTCAGCTCAGGGGATGGATAATCCACCTCCTCCTTCCCCTCGCGCCGGCGAAGATAGGGGTGCACCATGTCCCCCTGGATCGGGCCGGGCCGCACGATCGCCACCTCGATGACGAGATCGTACAGCTCCTTCGGCTTCATCCGCGGGAGCATGCTCATCTGCGCCCGGCTTTCGATCTGGAACACGCCCAAAGTGTCGGCGCGCTGGATCATCTCGTAAGTCGGCTTGTCATCCAAAGGGATGCCGGCAAGATCGGTATCGATGCTCTTGCCCTTGCGAAGCAGATCGAAGGCTCGGCGCATGCAGCCCAGCATGCCGACGCCCAGCACGTCCACCTTCATGAAGCCGAGAGCTTCGATGTCATCTTTCTCCCACTCGATCACACGCCGATCGAGCATCGCCGCCGGCTGGATTGGAACGAGCTCGTCGAGCCGGTCCTGCGTGAGCACGAAGCCGCCCGGATGCTGGCTCAGGTGCCGCGGCGTTCCGATCAGCTCACGGGCGAGGTGAAGCGTCAGCGCCAAACGCGGATCGCTGCCGTCGAGGTTCAATTCGGCAACGTGACGGTCGGTGACCCCCTCCTGCGACCAGCCCCAGATCTGGCCGGCCAAAGCGCCGGTCACGTCTTCCGGCAAGCCCAGTGCCTTGCCGACGTCGCGCACCGCCCCGCGAGAGCGGTAGCGGCTGACGACAGCGGTAAGCGCGGCACGATGGCGTCCATAGGTCTTGTAGATCCACTGAATCACCTCTTCACGCCGCTCATGCTCGAAATCGACATCGATGTCGGGCGGCTCCCGCCGTTCCTCCGAGATGAAGCGTTCGAACAGGAGCTGGAATTTCGTGGGATCGATGGCTGTGATGCCGAGCACGTAGCAGACCGCCGAATTGGCTGCCGAACCACGGCCCTGGCAGAGAATTTTCTGGCCGCGCGCAAACTGAACGATCGAGTTCACGGTCAGGAAGTAAGGCGCATATTTGCAGCGGCCAATGAGGTCGAGCTCATAGCCGAGCTGCTTCGAAACCTCTTCGGGAACGCCCTCGGGATAATTGCGGCGGGCGCCCTCCCAGGTCAGCTTTTCCAGTGCCTGCTGCGCGGTCATGCCAGGAAGCACCGCCTCTTCAGGATATTGATAGCAAAGCTGCGAAAGATCGAAATCGCAACGCGCCACGATCTCGCTGCTCGCTGCGATCATGTGCGGCCAATATTTTGAACAGCCGCTCCATCTCGGCGGCGCTTTTCATATGCCGGTCGGCATAAAGTTCGCGGCGAAATCCGAGTTCGTCGATCGTGCATTTCTCACGGATGGCGGTGACGACATCCTGGAGCATCCGCCGATCGGGTGAATGGTAAAGCACGTCTCCCGCGGCGAGCGGCCTGACCCCCCGCCGCTCGCGCCATTCGGTCCAGCCGGTCGATGCGCGCCCGATCTCCTGGCCGCCGCCGATAGGAGACGGCGCAGTAAGAACGATCGCCGAATATGTCGCGCAAACGGCCGAGCGCCCCGGCCGTCTTCTCGTCGGCCTCGTCCGCCACCAGCGAGGCGATCAAGCCTTCGCTATGGGCGGCGACATCTTCCCAATCGAGGATGCACTCGCTTTTTCCCAGCCACTTGCCGTCCACCTGCTGCTGTGGCCGCCCCGAAGAAAGGAGCCTCGTCAGGCGGGACCAGGCTTGCCTGTCCTGGGGGTAAACGAGCAGGCTTTCGCCCGAGGCAAGGTCCAATCGGCAGCCCGGCACCAATCTGATCCCGGTCGTCTTCGCCGCTTCCCACGCCTGCACCATGCCGGCCACCGAGTTGCGGTCGACGATGCCGAGGGCGCCGATGCCGAGATTGGCCGCGGCAACGAACAGCTCCTTCGGGCTCGATGCACCGCGCAGGAAGCTGAAATGGGTGGTGACCTGGAGCTCGGCGTAGCTCATTGCGGCAGCACACGAAGTGACTACATGAAATGACCACATTGGGAGCTTGAGCGATGGGCAAGATGATGGGCGCAGCCGAATTCAAGACGCACTGCCTGCGCATCTTGGATGAGGTGGAGCGCACAGGCGAGACGGTCACGATTACGAAGCGGGGCCACCCAGTCGCGGAGATCAGGCCGTTGGAAAAAAGGTGCCACCGAATTCTTCTTCGGTTGCATGAAGAGCCCGAAATACCGCTTTGATGATCCCTTCAGTCCCGCGGTCGATCCTGGTGAGGTGCATGCCAACGATCCATCCAAATGGGACGATCTTCTTTGATCCTTCTCGACACTGTGACGCTCATTTGGTTCACGATGGGAGACGAGCGGCTTGGGTTCCAGAAGCCGAAACCTGATCAGCACCGATGACAGACTCTACATTTCCGCGATCACACCTTGGGAAGTCGCCATGCTGGTCGGTAAGGGTCGGGTGAATTTGGATCGGCATCCACTGGCCTGGATGGAAAGGATTTTGTCCAATCCGCGCGTGACGCTTGCACCTATTGATCCGGGACTGGCTGTCGAAGCCGGCCTCCTGCCTCGATCCATCCACGGTGATCCTGCAGATCGACTGCTCATTGCCACGGCCAAAGCTCGGCTGTTCTATACTGACCCCAGACAGCAAGTTGCTTGGCTACGCCCGGAGGGGCATCTCCAAGCGATCGACGCGCGTCTCTGACCGCTTCATCCGAACATTCCCTGCAGCCACCAGCTGAGATCGCCGGTGCGCGCGTCGATGCCGTCGCCGCGGCGGTAGAGCCAGAAGCGGGCGCCATCCTCGTCCTCGACCTCGAAATAGTCCCGGACGGCGTCGGCCTCGCCGCTCTTCCTCCACCATTCGCCGTAGATGCGTTCGGGGCCGTCGGCACGGGCGGTGCGGTGCATCCGGCCGCGCCAGAGGAAGCGCAGCGGCGCCTGATCGGGCAATTCGGCCATCACCCTGTCGATCGGTTCCGGCGGCGAGAGGAAGCGGACCGGCCGCGGCCAATCGGGCCAGCCGGCGGCGGGGCTGAGCGGGCCGACGCGCGCGAGGCTGCGTTCGGGCACGTCGCTTTCGACCGCGCTGATCCGGAACAGCCGGCGGGCACCGAGGCGGCCGGCGAGACGGTCGATAAGCGGCACGAGATCGGGGTCCGGCTTCTCGCCGCCAAGTCCGCCTTCGATCGGCTGCGGGCCGAGCGGCTCGCAGCGGCCGGCGACGAGGCGCATCGCCTCGATGCCGAAGCCGGGATCGATCGTCTCGATCTTCATCCTGAGGAGGCGGAGGAGATGGTTGCGATCGCGGCTCGCCCGGGCGGTGCCGATGACGATGCGCTGCTCCTCGCCGTCGATCCGGGAGCAGAAAAGGATGGTCCGCTTTGCCGCAAGCCCCTTCTCGCCCAGGGTGTCGACGAACCCGCTCATCAGCCGGTCCAGCGCCGTGTCTATGGCCTCGGCGCTGGCGATCGGCTCGGCGAAGCGAACCGAGGCTGAGGGCGGATCGGCGGGAACGATCGGCTCTAACGGCTCGGCGGCGGAGCCAAGCGCCTGATCGAGGCGGGTGAGCAAGGCCTGGCCGAAACGGCGGGCGAGCGGAGCGCGCGGCATCGCGATGAGATCGCCGATCCGGTCGATGCCGAGGCGGCGGGCGGCGATAGCGGAATCCTCGCCGATCCGGAGCGCTTCGAGCGGGAGCGGCGCGATCGCTTCGGCCTCCCTGCCGGAGGGGCAGAGGGTGATTGGACCCCCGGCATTGCGGGCCAAAGCATAAGCGGCGCCGGCCGTACCGGCGACGGCGATGCGCGCGGCAAAGCCGGCGCGCGCGCAAAACCGGAGGATGCGGGCGCAGATCGATCGCTCGCCTCCAAACAGGTGGGTGACGCCGGTGAGATCGAGCCAAAGCCCGTCGGGCGCGGAGACGGCGGCGGCCGGCGTCCAGCGGCGGGCGGCGAACAGCGCAAGCCGCTCGAGGATCGCGGCATCGGCCTCATGCTCGGCATTGCGGATGTCGAGCCCCGGGATCATCGCGCGCGCCTGGGTGAGCGGCATTCCGGAATGAAGGCCGAGCGCGGCCGCTTCCGGCGAGACGGCGGCGATCTCCATGCGGGTGCCGACCCGGTGGATGGTGATGAGGGCTCCCTCTCCCGCTCGTGGAAGCGGCGCGGGAGAAGGCGAGGGCAGGGGCGAGGGAGAGGGGCGCGGCACATCTCCCCTCCCCTTGCGGAACGGCACCTCCGAAGATTCGGTGCGCCGGCCCATCTCGCGGATCGAGGGGCGCTGGTGGAGGGGGAGCGTGTCGATCTCGGCCTGGACCTCTTCGCGGCGTGCCCAGCCGGCGCCGGGACGCCAGCCGCCGCCGCGTGGGCAGGAACAATCCTCGATCCGGGCGCCCATCCTGCCTTCGGGACCGTCGCCTTCGGCCTCCTGCTCCAGCGCCATGCTTTCCCGCAAGGCAACAAGCTGCGCTCGTTCCTTTGAATTTTCCGGCAGGCGCGCGGCAGGCCACCATTGGCTGCAAGAGGGGGGCTCCGATCCTTCCTCTTTGCTTGCGAGAGAGGCTTCAGGCCGCTCGCGCTCGCCCGTCCGCAGGCGATCGATGGCGAGGTTCGGCAGGTAGAGCGAGGCGACCCTCGGCATCATTGCCCTCCATGACAAGGTTGAACGGTTCGCCGCCGCGCTGGCGGGCGAGCTCGATGCGCCAGCGCGGCCGCCCCACGGATTGGACCGGAAGCTCCCCGGACGGGACGCAGGCGATCCGCCAGCGCGTCACGGCGGCCGAGGGGCTCAAAAGCGGATCCTCATCGGCCTTGCGCCAGCGCTTCAGCATCAAAGCGGCGGTGGCGCCCTCTTCGGAGGCGAGCTGGAGCCGGCGGGTGGAGGCCATCTGGGCACGCCCAACCTCGCCCACCACGCCGGCAAGGCCGCCATGGCGAAGCCCCTCCTCCATCACCGCCAGCACTTCCTCGTCGTTGCGGCATTCGGCATAGATCACCCGGTCGGGCCGCAGGCCGGCTTGAGCGAGGCCGGGGGCGAAGAGATCGCGGCGGGAAAGCGCCCAGAGGATCGTGCCGCCGGCCTCCACCATCGACAGCCGTGCGGCGATGCCGGCGATGAACAAGGTCGCGGCCGCATCGTCGCCAAGCCCCGCCCGCGCGCCCGCCACCTCGTGCAAGGCTGGAATCGCAAGCCCGCCGCCCGCCAGCCGCCGGTCGATGGCACCGACCTCGAAAGGCAGGCAGTCGCGAGCCCCGTCCGCTCCCGCCGATTCGATCGCCCTCACCTCCGCCCGCAAGGCGGCAAGGCGTTCGCTTCGAGAGGGCGACAAAGCAGGCATGGCGACTCCGAGACTCACTTGTTCGCTTTATGTTCCTGTCGCTCCTCCAGAGTCAATCGGGGCTTTGAATGCGCCAATAAAGCCGGGAATGTCGGATCAGCCCGGCTGACGACCGGAATCCTTGTCTCCGCCAGCCACTCCGCACTTGATCCGGGGTCCGCCCTTCTCCACCTCCTCCGCCAAAGCCATTCAGTAAGCTGAAAGGTGCCCATGCCGACATTACAGCCTGCTTATTGGAGCAATCCTCTCACATGATCATCCTCCGCAGGATCTTCCTCGCCTTCCTTCTCCTTGTCCCCGCCCCTGCCCTTGCCGCGGGCGACGCCGACTGGCTTTATCGCGGCAGTGACATCGCCCGCGATCCAGCCTGGACGTTCGGCACGCTTCCCAACGGCGTCCGCTATGCGGTGCGGCAGAACAAGCTGCCGGCGGGTCAGGTCTCGATCCGCGTCCGGATCGATGCCGGCTCGCTTCATGAGGAGGATAATGAGCGCGGCTGGGCGCATCTCGTCGAGCATATGGCGTTCCGCGGCTCCAAGAGCTTCGGCGACCGCGAGGCGCGCTATATCTGGCAGACCCTCGGCGCGAGCTTCGGCAGCGACACCAACGCCTCGACCACACCCACCCAGACCGTCTACCAGCTCGACCTCCCCAAGAACGACCGCGCCAATCTGGACCAGAGCCTGCACGTCCTTTCCGAGATGGTCGACACCGCCTTGTTCGATGCGGCCGCGGTCGAGGCCGAGAAGAAGATCGTGCTCGCCGAGCGCGGCCGCATGCCCGAGCTTTCGCGGCGCATGCAGGAGACGAGCTGGCCGCTTTTCTATGCGGGCTTGAAGCTCGAGAACCGCTTCACCATCGGCACCGAGGCAACGCTCAAGGCCGCCGATACGCGCGCGCTCCGCGCCTTTTACGAACGCTGGTACCGGCCCGAGCGTGCGACCGTGGTGATGGTCGGCGATGCCGATCCCAGGCTGATGGAAGAGCTGATCGCCAGGCGCTTCGGCGATTGGAAGGGCAGCGGCCCCGCGCCGAAGGAACCCGATTTCGGCAGCATCCGGAAGCTCCAGGAGCGGGCTGCGGCGATTGCCTATCCCGGCGCCCCCTATGCGGCGACACTGATGTGGCTCCGGCCCTATGAGAAGCTGCCGAACACCAAGGCGCGCGAGCGGGCGGACCTCGCCCGTGCCCTTGCCGCGCGGATCTTCAACCGCCGCCTGGAAGCCAAGGCGCGCACCGGCGCCGCCTATGTCGGCGCCGGCCTGGGCGAGGCGCGCACCACCCATGTGGCCGACATGACCCAGCTTTCGATCACTGCGCGCGAGGGCAAGTGGCAGGAGGCGCTGGGGGAGAATTTCGCGATCGTCAGCGATGCCCTTCGAGCACCGCCGAGCGAGGCGGAGATCGAACGCGAGCTCCGCAACCTGCGCACCTCGGCCGAGTCCGCGGTCGAAGGCGAATCCACCGTCAAGTCGCCGCAGCGGGCTCAGCAGCTCATCGAGGCGGTCGACGACCAGACCGTGGTCGCGAGCGCGCAGACCTCGCTCGCGCTGGTGAACGAGCTCGCGCCGCAAATGACCCCGGCCGCCGTGGCCGCCGCGATGAAAGAGCTTTTCAGCGGCGCGGGGCCAAGGCTCGTCCTGCTGGGGCCGCAGCCGGTGACGCTGCCGGCCGTGAACAGCGCGCTGACAGCCGCCGAACGGGCAGCTCCGGCCGTCCGCCAGGCGGACCGCAAGGTCAGCATCGACAATCTCCCGAAGCTCGGCGTTCCGGGCAGGGAAGTGTCGCGCGAGCGGATCGAGGATCTCGGCGTCACCGTCGTGCGCTTCGCCAACGGGACGTCTCTGCTTTTCAAGCAGACCGATTTCGAGAAAGGCTCGGTGCAGGTGCAGATGCGCTTCGGCGAAGGGCTGACCGGCCTTTCCCCGAACCAGCCCTCCTTTTCATGGCTGTCGGGGCTGGTTGCGCCGTCGGGGCTGGCCGATCTCGATCAGGACGGTCTCGAGCGGCTGCTGACCGGCCGACGGATGAACATCGGCTTCGGCGTGTCCGAGGATAGCTCGGTGCTCCGCGGCTCGACCAACGGGACCGAGCTTGGCGACCAGCTCCGGCTGCTCGCCACCAAGCTTGCCCATCCGCGCTGGGACGAAGCGCTCTTCGCCCGGTTCAAATCGGGCGCGCTCGAAAGCTACGACCTTAGCTTCGCCTCTGCGGCGGCGCGGGCCGGACGCGAATTTGCCGGTTTCGCAAGGCCCAACGACAGGCGCTGGGCGCCGGTGGAGAAGGAGCAGATCGCCCGGGCGACACCAGCCGATTTCCGGCAATTCTTCACGCCGCTCCTTGCCGCCGGCCCGATCGAAGTGATCATCGTCGGAGACGTCGATCTTGAAACCGCCGTCGCCGCCGTCTCGAAGTCGGTGGGAGCGCTCCCGGCGCGCGCTCCTGCCGGTGTCGCCGCGGGCGCTCGCAAGGTTCTCCCGCCGCAGCCCAGCCCAAGCCCCAAGACCTTCACCCACAATGGCGACAAGGATCAGGCCTATGCGCTGATCGGCTGGACCACGTTCGGCGGCGCCGACCGGGTGCGGGAGCGGCGGGCGCTGAGCCTCGCCGCCAACATGTTCCAGGTGCGCCTGTTCGAGCGGCTGCGCGAGGAGGAAGGCGCGAGCTATTCGCCGAGCGCCGCCTCCTCGACCTCCGAAGAGCTTCCCGACTGGGGGATCTTCTACGCCGCCTCGGAGCTCAGGCCCGAAAGCGCCCCCACCTTTTTCCGGATCGCCCGGCAGATCGTGGCCGACCTTGCCGCCAAGCCGGCGACGCCCGCGGAATTCGCGCGGGCGCAGAACCCGATCGTGAGCGGCATCGAGCGGCGCCTCAAGACCAACGCTTACTGGCTGTCGGAGATGGAGAATTGGTCGCGACGTCCCGCACTGATGGCGAGGACCCGCAGCTTCCTCGCCGATTACAGGAACATGACGGCCGAGGAAGTGCGCGCGGCGGTCGCTCGTCACGTCGCCGACGCTGGCGACTGGTCGATGCTGGTTTTGCCGGGTAAAGCGGCAGGCGGTGGCAACTGAACCGATCTCACTGACCGCCCCGGCGGCCGTCCGGACCCGGGCAGCGCGGAAGCCTTTCCGGCTTCAGCAGCAGCCCTTCTTCGAAGACAAGAACCGCGCCTTCTGGATCCTGCAGTCGGTCGGCTGGGCCGGCTATTTCACGCTCCGAACGCTGTCCGGCATCGCCAACAATATGGGCTGGAGCTTCCTCCTCCACACCGCCCTCCTCACCGGCACCGGCTATTCGATCACGCTTCTGATGTCGGCAGCCTACCGGCGGCTGATCCGCGCCAAGCCGATCATCACCTGGGTCGTCTCGATCCTGATCGTGCTGATCGCCGCGGCCAGCTTCTCGGCGATCGAGACCTGGAGCCACGCAACCTTCCTGAGGCCCGGCCTGCAGCCGCAGGGCATCGAGTTCCTGAGCGCAATCCTTTTGACCTTCTCGCTGCTGATCGCCTGGTCGGCGCTCTATTATGCAATCAACTATTATCTGCTGCTGGAAGAGCGGCACGACCGCATGGTGCGGCTCGAAAGCCAGGCGAGCTCGGCGCAGCTGGCGATGCTGCGCTACCAGCTCAATCCGCACTTCCTGTTCAACACGCTGAATTCAATCTCCACGCTCGTGCTGCTGAAGCAGACCGAGCAGGCCAATGCGATGCTGTCGCGCCTCTCCTCCTTCCTCCGCTACACGCTGGTCAACGAGCCCACCGCCCAGGTGACGGTGGCGCAGGAGGTGGAGACGCTGAAGCTTTATCTCGAGATCGAGAAGATGCGTTTCGAGGACCGCCTCCGGCCGAAATTCCATATCGAGGCGGCGGTCGCCGGCGCCCGCCTCCCCTCGCTGCTGCTCCAGCCCCTGGTCGAGAATGCGATCAAATATGCAGTGACGCCGCAGGAGGAAGGGGCCGATATCTGGATCGAAGCGCGCAAGGCGGGCGAGCGGGTTCTGATCACGGTCCGCGACACCGGCCCGGGCTCCGATGCGGCTTATACCGTGCGGGCCGAGCAATCGACCGGAGTCGGCCTGGCGAATATTCGCGACCGTCTGGCGCAGGCCTATGGCGCGGACCATCGTTTTGAGACTCAAACGAACATCCAGGGGGGATTCAGCGTTACCATCGAGATCCCCCATTCCGTCGAACCTCCCGAGGAGCCGAAATGAGTATTCGCACGATCCTTGTCGACGACGAGCCGCTGGCCATCCAGGGTCTCAGGCTGCGGCTCGAACCGCATGAGGATGTCGAGATCGTCGAGACCTGTTCGAACGGACGCGAGGCGATCCGCGCCATCAAGACGCACAAGCCGGACCTCGTCTTCCTCGACATCCAGATGCCGGGATTCGACGGATTCTCGGTGATCCAGGGGCTGATGGAGGTGGAGCCGCCCTTGTTCGTGTTCGTCACGGCCTATGGCGACCATGCGCTGCGCGCCTTCCAGGCGCAGGCGGTGGATTACCTGATGAAGCCGGTCGAGGAAGTGCGCCTCGCCGATACGCTGGAGCGGGTGCGCCTACGCCTCTCGGAGCGGCGCAGCGCCGAGGAGGCGACGAAGCTCAAGGAAGTGCTCGCGGAGGTCGCCCCCGACGCCGTCGATTCCGTCCCGCAGGCCGACGACGGCCATGCTTCCAACCGTTACGAGAAGCTCATCAACATCAAGGACCGCGGCCAGATCTTCCGCGTCGACGTCGACACGATCGAGAAGATCGACGCGGCCGGCGACTATATGTGCATCTATACCGGCGACAACACTTTGATCCTCCGCGAGACCATGAAGGACCTCGAAAAGCGCCTCGATCCGCGCCGCTTCCAGCGGGTGCACCGGAGCTGCATCGTCAACCTCGATCTCGTCCGTCAGGTGAAGCCGCACACCAATGGCGAATGCTTCCTGGTGCTCGAATCCGGCGGCACGGTGAAGGTAAGCCGCAGCTATCGGGACGTGGTCGCCCGCTTCGTGCATTGAGGGCTCAGGCGGGCTTGACTGCGCGCGGCGCTTCCGCTGCTCCCGCCGCGCCCGATTTCATCACGTTGCGGCGGAAGAGCTTGGCCGAGAGCTTCACCGTCAGCCACACCCACAATCCTTGCCAGACGATCGCCGCGAGGTGCGTCCAGAGCTCGGGCGTCTGGGCAGCGCGGGCGATCATTGCGAGCGGGGAGCTGAACGGGAAGACGGCGGCGGCGATGCCGAGGACGCTGTTAAAGGCCCGGACGCGAAGGAGGCGAACAGGAACACGAGAAGCTGGCCGATCGTGACCGGCATCGACAAGGTCTGCACCTCGCGGATCGAGGCGGCCTGCGAGCCGATGCCGAGGAAGAGCGCGCCGAGCAGCAGATAATTGGTGCTGTAATAGACGACCACCAGGATCGCGAAGAGCGGCCAGCCGACGGCCGGCTGGGAAGGCCGCCGCCGCCCGACGGCCAAAGCTGGAGACCGACGATCACGGCCGCCGCCCAGACCGCGATCCCGACCAGCGAGACAGCGAGCATCGAAAAGAGCTTGCCCACGAAGATGGCGTCGATCGGCACCGCGGCGGCCAGCACTTCGAGGATCTTGTTGGTCTTCTCCTCGACCAGGTTCGACAGCAGCATGGTGGCGAGCAGAACCGTCAGCATGAACAGCAGCATCTGGCCGACGCGCGCGGTGAGAGATCGGATCCGTGCAAGCGAGCCGGCCGATTCGTCCACCTTCACCAGGCGGACGTCGGTGGGCGGCAGCCGCGTGCCGGCACCGGCGAGCGCCCGCTGCTGGCGCACGTCATCGAGCATGAGCTGCACCTGCCTGCGGATCGTGCCCTTCTCGCGAACGTCTCCGGTCAGCGTCGGCCGGGCGATGCCGCCCGTCAGCACCGCAAGGATGCGCTTGTCGCTCGAAGCGAGAAGGTCCTTCACCTGCGCCTCGACGACATAATCGGGCTCGGCATGAAGGAGCTCGGGCAGCTCGTCCTCGCCGAAAGCCGGATTGAGCCGGGTTCGGGCGGCGGCGATCTCTCGCCATATTCGGCCTTGGAGGCGATGATCGCGATATTGGCCTTGAGGTCCTGCCGGGCCATCTTCGCGCTGGCGGCGCCGAACAGGAAGGAGATGCCGATGATGAAGAGCGGACCCATCAGGAAGAGGAGGAAGGTGCGGGAATAGACGGTCGCGGTGAAGTCGCGGCGGCCGATCACGAAGGCGGCGCGAAACAGGTTCATCATCAGGCGGCCTCGCTCCCGTAATTGCTTTCCGCCATCGCGCGGGCCGCTGCATCGCCGGCGATGGCGACGAAGGCGTCGTGAAGGCCCGGCCGTTCGATCGAGAGGTCCTCGATGCCGGCGCCGCCGTCGATCAGTGCCTTCAGGAGCGGCTCGATGCCGGCATCGGGCAGCTCGAAATGCCAGATGCCGTCGCGCAGCTCGGCGCCGGGCGGAAGCGCGGCCCGCCAGGCGCCCTCGGCCGCCCTGGTGCTCAGCCGGACCTGCGGCTTCAGCCGGTCCCGCGCCGCCGCGACGCTGCCTTCGAAGCCGATCCGGCCGCCGGCGATGATCGCGATCCGCTCGCACAGCCGCTCGGCATGGGCGATGACGTGGGTGGAGAAGATGATCGTCGCACCCGCCGCCGCCTCCTCGCGGATGAGCGTTTCGAGCCGGCCCTGGTTGATCGCGTCGAGCCCTGAAAGGGCTCGTCGAGGACGATCAGCCGGGGGCGGTGGACGATGGTGCCGAACAATTGCACCGTCTGCGCCATCCCCTTGGACAAGCTCTTGATCGGCTTGTTCGTATAGTCGCCGAGGCCGTTGTCCCTGAGCAGACCCTCGGCGCGCTTGCGGCCGACGTCGAGCGGGAGGCCGCGGAGCGCGCCCATGAAGGCGATCGCCTCGCGCGGCGTCATCGCCGGATAGAGGCCGCGCTCTTCGGGCAAATAGCCGACCAGGCCGGCCGCATCGAGCGGGCGCTCGTGTCGAGCAGGGTGCGGCGGCCGCGGTCGGGATCGATGATGCCGAGGAGCATGCGGAGCGTGGTGGTCTTGCCCGCGCCGTTGGGCCCAGGATGCCGTAGATCGTCCCTTCGGGGACGGCGATGTCGACGCCGTCGACGGCGGTTTTGCCGTCGAAGGCCTTGAACAGGCCGCGCGCCTCAATAGCTAGGTCGTTCGCCACCCGAGCATTCCCCCTTGCCCCGCAACGTGGTAGCGACTGGAAATGGCCATAAGCAAGCCCACGCTGCGCGAAATGCTTGAAAAAGGCGGAAGAGCTCGGCTTTTCCGCGATCGGCGTCGCGCGCGCGGACGCGGCGCCGCGGACGGCCGAGCGGCTGCGGGAATGGCTCGCCTCCGGCGCGCACGGCGACATGATCTGGATGGAGGAGACGGCGGAGCGGCGCGGCTCGCCCGCCGGGCTGTGGCCGGAGGTGCGCAGCGTCATCTCGCTCGGCATGAGCTACGCGCCCGAGGCGGATCCGCTCGCCCTCGAGGGCGAGCGGGACGTGGGGCGCATCTCCGTCTACGCGCAGGGCGGCGATTATCACGACGTGATCAAAAAGGCGCTGAAGCATCTCGCGCGCTGGCTGGTCGAGGAGGCTGCCGCTTCGACGCGCTCAGGACAGGGCTGCGCGCTCAAGGTGTTCGTCGACACGGCGCCGGTGATGGAAAAGCCGCTGGCCGAAGCGGCGGGGCTCGGCTGGCAGGGCAAGCACACCAACCTTGTCAGCCGCAGGGATGGAAGCTGGCTGTTCCTCGGCGCGATCTACACCACTTTGGGCTCGAGCTCGAGCCTGCCGAGGCGCCCACCGCCTCCATTGCGGATCGTGCAGCGCCTGCCTCGATGCCTGCCCGACCAATGCCTTTCCGGCCCCCTACCGGCTCGATGCCCGCCGCTGCATCTCCTACCTCACGATCGAGCTTAAGGGGCCGATCCCGCATGAATTCAGGAGGCGATCGGCAACCGCATCTATGGCTGCGACGATTGCCTCTCCGTCTGCCCGTGGAACCGCTTCGCGGACGCGGCGCGGCGGAACCAGGCGTTCGTCCCCCGCGCCGAGCTTGCCGCTCCCGCTCTGGCCGATCTGCTGGCGCTCGACGATGCGTCTTTCCGCCAGGTCTTCGCAGGGTCTCCCATCAAGCGGATCGGCCGCGACCGGATGGTCCGCAACGCCGCGATCGGAGCTTTCGCGGCAGCTCCGGACGCTTGCCGGCAATGAAGATTTGGTGCCGCTGGGCTCGTTTGCAAGAAGGCGGGAGCGACGCATTTGCCAAGAGATGCGCAATCCCGTGGTCGCGGAGGCGGCGGCGGCTAAGGCCTGTCCGGGGGACAGGCCAGCGCGGCTCAGCGAGACATGAGGCGCTGGCTCTCGCTCGCTTCATCCTCTCCCCGCCACCCGAACGTGGATACAGCCTCGCACTCGCCTTCCTAATCGAGCTGGCCTCTGACCCGCCTGAGCGCGGCGACGCAGCTGGCGCGGTCCATGTCGCGGCCGTCGGGAAGGCGCGCGTCGACATGGGTGACGATCGGCTCGCCGCCGCCGGCCGGGGGGATAGAGATAGGTATCGAGCACGCAGGCCGGCCCGACGAGCTGCAGCTTGCGCGCCTGCCCTCGCGCACGTCGAGATCGGCCGGGCCGAGCTGCGCCGCCAGCACGGCGGCCGTGCGGCCCATCACTGCCTGTAGCCCGGCCGCCGAGATTACCGGCCTCAGGAAGGAGCCGCGGCAGCGGACGGCCGCGCGGCGGGCGTCGCGGCGCAGCCGGCGAGAAGCAGCGACAGCGCGAGGCCGGCGGCACGCCATGTGGACTTTGTCATCGCGCTCCCCAAAGCCCTCGCCCAAGCAGCACCTTGTCCGAGCAGCGCCGCAAATGCCAAGTCAAGGCGGGTCAGTGCGGTGGCGCGGCTTGATCGCGGCCCGGCTAGACCAAAGATGCTGGCGCAAGTCTGCCGGTTGATCACCATGCAGCCCGAAGCCCCATCGGCGCCTTCCTCCTCCAGTCCGAAAGATCATCGTGACCGACACCCGCCTCGACGTCCTCGCCATCGGCAACGCCATCGTCGATGTCATCGCCACCGCGAATGACGATTTCCTGACGCGCGAGGGCTTGCCCAAAGGGTCGATGCGGCTGATCGATGCCGACGAGGCGACCCCGGCTCTACGACCATATGGGCCCGGCGCGGGAGATTAGCGGCGGATCGGCGGCGAACAGCGTCGCCGGCATCGCGATGCTCGGCGGCGCGGCCGGCTTCGTCGGCCAGGTGGCCGACGATCAGCTCGGCGCCGTCTTCGCCCACGATATCCGGGCGACCGGGGTCGAGTTCACCACCCCGGCGCGGGCCGAGAGCGACGTGCCGACGGCGCGCTGCCTGATCCTGGTCACCCCGGACGCGCAAGGACGATGAACACCTTCCTCGGCGCCGCCCAATATCTGCCGCCGCAGGCGCTGGACGAAGACCAGGTGCGCAGCGCCGCCATCCTCTACCTCGAAGGCTATCTTTGGGATCCCGCCGAGCCGCGGGCGGCGATGGAGCGGGCGATCGCGATTTCGAAGGGGCGGAAACCGGGTGGCTTTCACCCTCTCCGATGCCTTCTGCATCGAACGTCACCGCGACGGCTTCAACGGCCTGATCGACAGCGGCCGGATCGACATCCTGTTCGCCAACGAAGTGGAGATCAAGTCGCTGACGCAGCTCGAGGATTTCGAGGCCGCCGTGGCGCAGCTCGCCTCACGCCTGCCCTTGCTCGTGGTGACTCGCGGCGAGCACGGGGCGCTCGCGGTCGAGGGCGGTCAGCGGGTCGAAGTCGCCGCCGAACCGGTCGACAAGGTCGTCGACACGACCGGCGCGGGCGATCTCTTCGCTGCCGGCTTCCTCGCCGGCATCAGCCGCGGCCGCCCGCTCCAGGAGAGCCTCCGCATGGGCGCCATCGCCGCGGCGGAAGTGATCTCCCATTACGGCGCCCGGCCCGAAGCGGACTTGAAGGCGCTGGTGGCGCAGAAGCTCAGCTAGTCACAACAACAAGTCAAAAAAGGGAGGCCGGAGCCTCCCTTTTCTCTGATCCTACCGCCTGTCCTCGTCCACTCCGGGGATTTCCGGCTTAATGTCGTGAATTTCCGGCTCGTGCACTTCCACGATGCCGCGGCCGAGATGGCTCTTCCGGTAACCGTAGAGGAAGTAGATCACCATTCCGACCGCCGCCCAAATCGGCAGCACCAGCATGGCCTCGAACGGCAGGTTGAAGAACAGGAAGAGGCAGCCGGCAATCGTTGCCGGGCCCACCAGCCAAAGCGCAGGAGTCTTGAATTTACGCGGCCGGTTCGGCTCCGACTTACGGAGCATCATGACCGCAATGGCTACCATCATGAAGGCATAGAGCGTTCCGGCATTGGCGATGTCGGCCAGCTGTCCGACCGGTAGGAAGGCCGCTGCAAAAGCAACCACTGCACCGGTCAGGGCGGTGACGACATACAGGGTCCTCCACTTCGCATGGATCTTCGACAGCACCTCCGGCAGCAGACCGTCACGCGACATCACGAAGAAGATGCGCGTCTGCCCAAAGAGAAGAATCAGGATTACCGATGGCAAGGCCACGAAGGCGGCGATCCGAGCATGTTGCCGATGTTGCTGAATCCGATTTGGCGAAGAACATGGGCAAGCGCCTCGTTCGAACACACCAGCATTTCCGAATATTGCGGCAAGGCGCACTGGCGGGCGAGCTCTTCCGAGCCGGCCGGGAAAGGCACTCCATTGGGGCCCATGATCGGCTGACCACCGATGGCCCCGACCGCGCCCGCAGCGACGAGGATGTAGAAGACGGTACAGAAGAGGAGGCTGCCCGATCAGGCCGATCGGCACGTTCTTCTGCGGGTCTCGCGTTTCCTCAGCCGCGGTCGAGACCGCGTCGAAGCCGACATAGGCAAAGAAGATGGTGGCGGCCGCGCCCACCCGCGCCGACGCCCGAGCCGAAGCCGCCGAATACGCCGGCCGGCAGGAACAGGTTGAAGTTGGAGATCTCGGCCGCCGGGAGCGTCAGGATGATGAAGGTGGTGAGTGCGACGACCTTGATCGCGACCAGCACGGCGTTGACGCGCGCGGACTCGGTCGTGCCGATCATCAGCAGCCAGGTGACGAGGGCGCGATGATGACCGCCGGAAGGTTGATGAACCCGCCGGGAGAACCGCCGAAGGCCAGGGCCCGGCAACGCGCGGCAGGCAGCTCTATCCCCATGAATTGGTTGAGTATGGTCCCCGAAAGTAGCCGGACCAGCCCACCGACACCGCGCTGGCCGCGACGGCATATTCGAGCACCAGCGCCCATCCGACGGTCCAGGCCAGGAACTCGCCCATCACCGAATAAGTGTAGGTGTAGGCGGAACCCGCCACGGGGATCATGGCCGCGATCTCGGCATAGCAGAGCGCCGCAACGATGCAGATCGCGCCGGCAATGGCAAAGGCGAGCATCAGGCCCGGCCCGGCCTTCTGTGCACCCGCCGAAGTCAGAACGAAGATACCGGTGCCGATCACGCAGCCGATGCCGAAGAGCGTGAGCTGCAGGGCCCCAAGGGACCTGTGCAGCGACTTCTTTTCGGCAGTGGCAAGGATTGCGTCGAGCTTTACGCGCCCGGAAAATCATAACCTTCCCTTGGGTGGGCGGCTCGAACGGCCGCATCTGGTTGTTCTTGGCTCCGGAACCTAGCCGCTCGCGGCGGGCGTGCAACAGAAATCACGGCGATGAGGTACAGACCGGATCCGAGGCGATGCAGCATCGATCCGGTTTAACGCACCGCGTGGCAGCGGCAACGTCTGATTTCAGCGCGCGAGCATCGGTCCGAGCGGGCCGCCGCCGAAGATGTGGACGTGGAGATGCGGGACTTCCTGGCCGCCGTTGCGCCCGACATTGGCGAGCAGGCGATAACCCGCGTCACCATCCTGGCTGCGGGCGACATGGCCGACCGCCTTGACGAAGCCGGCAATCTCCTCCGCCGAGCCTTGCTCGAGAAATCGTCCCACGAGACCTGGGCCCCTTGGGGATGACGAGGATATGCACCGGCGCCTGCGGGTTGACGTCGTGGAAGGCGAGCGCATGCTCGTCCTCATAAACCTTGTTCGAGGAATCTCGCCCCTCAGGATGCGGGCGAAGATATTCGTGCTGTCATAGGGCTTTGTCGCGTCGATCGGCATTCGGTTCCTCCGTGTCAGGGGACTTAGACCAAGATCGTTTCAGGCTGACCAGCCTGAAACGTGAATCCCGGTCTCATCGGCTGTCGAGAAGGCCGTCCATCGGGGTTGGAAGCAACGCACCCTTGACCGGGAGCGGGGCCGCGCGCTACGAAGTTTGAAACCATGAGCGAACCGACGCCCGACAGCCTGATTCCGTACGACGAGATCGTGCAGGAAGCGCTGCGCGCCGTCGTGGGCCAGGTGCTCGGCGAAGTGGGATCGACGGGCATGCTTCCCGGCGACATCACTTCTACATCACCTTCAAGACGGCGGCAGCGAGGTGGACATCCCGCGGCACCTGTCCGAGCGCTTTCCCGACGAGATGACGATCGTCATCCAGAACCGCTTCTGGGACCTCAAGGTGGGCGAGGACGGCTTCGAAGTGGGGCTGGCTTCAACCAGGCGCCGGCCAAGCTGTTCATCCCTTTCGCAGCGATCACCGGCTTCGTCGATCCGGCCGTTAATTTCGCGCTCCAGTTCCAGGCACAGTCGGACGAAGCGGGCCTGCAGGAGCATGAAGCGGCGGAGAACGATCCTCCGAGTCGCCGAGCCGGTGGAAGACGGATCGAATGTCGTCTCGGTGGATTTCAGCCGGAAGAAATGACGGCCCCGACAGGCCGTCATCCCGGCCCCCGCGAAGGCCGGGGATCGGCTGCGGAAGGGCCGCGGCCCTGCACACTGAGACCCCGGCTTGCGCCGGGATGACGTGAGAGACATATGACATCCGTTTCCAGCACGCGCAGCGAGGCCGACAGCTTCGGCGCGATCGATGTTCCCGGCGATGCTTAGTGGGGCGCCCAGACGCAGCGGTCGATCGGCAATTTCCCGTTCGGAATGCGCGAGGCGATGCCGATCGAGATCGTTCATGCGCTCGGCTTCGTCAAGCAAGCGGCGGCGCGGGTGAATGCGCGGATCGGCGGGCTGGACGCGAGGGTCGCCGAGGCGATCCAGCAGGCCGCGGCCGAGGTCGCGAGCGGAGCGCTCGACGACCAGTTCCCGCTCGTCATCTGGCAGACCGGATCCGGCACGCAATCGAACATGAACGCCAACGAGGTGATCGCCGGGCGCGCCAATGAGATCCTGGCGGACACGCGCGGCAACAAGAGCCCGGTCCACCCCAACGACCATGTCAACAAGGGGCAATCGTCGAACGACAGCTTTCCGACCGCGATGCACATCGCCGCCGCCATCGCGGTCGACAAGCGGCTGCTGCCGGCGCTGAGGACGATCCATGCGAGGCTCGCCGCGCAGGCCGATGCCTGGGACCGCATCGTGAAGATCGGCCGCACGCACCTGCAGGATGCGACGCCGCTCACGCTCGGTCAGGAATTTTCCGGCTACGCCGCGCAGATCGAGGCCGGGATCGCCCGGGTTGAAGCGGTGCTGCCGCGGCTCCACCAGCTCGCGCAGGGCGGAACCGCGGTCGGGACCGGCCTCAACGCGCTTCCCCGGGCTTCGGCGAGGCGTTCGCGGCCGAGGTCGCCAACCTCACCCGGCTGCCGTTCGACACCGCGGCCAACAAGTTCGAGGCGCTGGCCAGCCACGATGATACCATGGTCGAGCTTTCGGGCGTGCTCAACGTGATCGCCGTGTCGTTGACCAAGATCGCCAACGACATCCGCCTGCTGGGCTCCGGCCCCCGCTCGGGACTCGCCGAGCTGAAAGCTGCCGGAGAACAGGCCCGGCGGCTCGATCATGCCCGGCAAGGTCAATCGACCCAGGCCGAGATGCTGACCATGGTCGCGGCGCAGGTGATGGGCAACCATGTCGCCGTCACCGTCGGCGGGCTTCAGGGGCACCTCGAGCTCAACGTCTTCAAGCCGCTGATCGGCGCCAATGTGCTCCGCTCGATCGATCTCCTCTCCACCGGCATGGAAAGCTTCACCGAGCGCACGCTCGACGGGCTCGAGGCGGACGAGCGGCGGATCGGCGAGCTGATGGAGAGATCGCTGATGCTGGTAACCGCGCTCGCGCCGAAGATCGGCTACGACAATGCCGCCAAGATCGCCAAGCATGCCCACGAACAGGGGCTGACGCTGAAGGAATCGGGTCTGGAGCTCGGCCTGGTCGATGACGCCACGTTCGATCGGGTGGTGCGCCCCGAGGCGATGCTGGGGCGCTGAGCCACGCCGGTTGCGCCGCTTGCCGGCGAGGCATAGGCTCGTTCCCTTACAGCCCGGGAGTCGAGCCGATGGTCGCAAAGCGCCCTGTTTTAGCAGCGTTCCTTCTTCTCTTTTGCGGGACGGCCGCCTGGAGCCAAAGCGCCTCCAGGGACGTCGCCCGCACGGTGGAGGCGATCGCGAAGATCAGGAGCGCGACCTCTCCCAGCTTCTCGCCGGACGGCAAGCGGATCGCTTATATCTCGAACGCGAGCGGGATACCGCAGGTGTGGGTGATGCCTGCTTCCGGAGGAGAAGCGAGGCAGATCACCAACCTCCAGGATCCGGTCCAGTCGGTGACATGGTCGCCGACCAGCGACTGGCTGGCTTACGACGTGGCGCCCGGCGGCGGGCTCAACGTCCAGCTCTATGTGATGAAATCGGACGGCAGCGGCGTGAAGCGGCTCACCGCCGGCGGACAGGACAATAACCGGCTCGCGGGCTGGAGCGAGAACGGCCGCTATGTCCTTGCTGCGTCCAACGCGAAATTCCCTTCAGGCTTCGATGCGCTGCTGATCGATCCCGCGACCGGAACGACGACGCCGGTGGTGGAGGGCAAGGGCCTCAACGGCATCCTGGACGTCAGCAACGACGGCCGGCGGGCGGTGGTCACCCGGCTGGTGAGCCGCGGCGACAACAACCTTTACCTGATCGATCTCAAGACCCGGGCGGAAACCTTGCTGACTCCGCACGAGGGCACCGGCAGCTTTGGCTGGGGCGAGTTCTCGCCGGACGGCCGGCGCATCTATGTCACCTCGAACGGCGGGCGCGACATGCTCGCCTTCGGCGTCATCGAGCTCGACCGCGCGGGCAAGCCCGGCCCCATCCGCATCCTCGCCGAACGCGCCAATGCCGAGGCAGAGGGAGGAATTCTCTCCCGCGACGGCAGCCGTGCGGCGCTCGTCTGGAACGTCTCCGGCCGAAGCGAGGTGGAGTGGCTGGACACGAGCAAGGGCAGCCTCTCGGCGGGCCCCAAGCTTCCATTCGATCTCGTCGGCGGCGCCGATTTCTCTCCCGACGGGCGCACCCTCGCCTTCACCGGCACGGGCGCGAACCGGCCGACCGACATCTACACGATCGATGTCCCCCGCAATGCCCTCGCCCAGCGCACGCGCAGCGCGCATGACGGGGTGGATCTCGCCAGGCTCGTCCGCCCGACCCTCGTCACCTACAAGGCGCATGACGGCGTGAAGCTGTCGGGCTGGCTCTACCGGCCGGCGGGCGCCAGCGGCCCCGGGCCGGTCGTCTTCAACTATCATGGCGGGCCGGAGGGCCAGTCGCGCCCCGGCATGAGCGACATCACGCAGGCGCTGGTCGCGCAAGGCATCTCGGTCTTCGCCCCCAACGTCCGCGGCTCGACCGGCTTCGGCAAGACGTTCGTCAACCTCGACAACGGCGCCAGGCGAGTGGACGGCGTCCGCGACATCAAGGCCACCACCGACCACCTGGTCGGCTCCGGCGTGGCCGATCCGAAGCGGCTCGGCATCATGGGCGGCTCCTATGGCGGCTACATGGTCATGGCGGGAGTCACCGAATATCCGGACATGTTCGCCGCCGGCGCCAACCTGTTCGGCGTCGTCAATTTCGACACCTTCTTCAAGAACACCCAGCCATGGATGGCGGCGATCTCGACGGTCGAGTACGGCAACCCCGCCACCGAGGCCGAGATGCTGAAGTCCTTGTCGCCGATCCACAAGCTCGATCGGATCAAGACGCCGTTGATCGTGCTCCACGGCGCGAACGACACCAATGTGCCGCTGGTCGAGGCCGAGCAGATCGTCGCCGACCTCAAGCGCCGCAACATCCCGGTCGAATATGTGCTGTTTCCCGATGAGGGCCACGGCTGGCGCAAGCTTCCCAACCGGGTGCGCTCGACCACCGAGATCGTGAAGTTCTTCGATCAGCGGCTCCGGTGAGAAGTGAGAGCGGGATGGGTTCGGCTTGACCCAATTGTCATTGCGAGCGCAGCGAAGCAATCCAGAGATATGGTCGGCATCACTGGATTGCCCTTCGACGCCGCCTGCGGCGTCGCTCACGACAGGCTTCGTCGCTTCGCTCCTCGCAATGATGATTCGAGCCTATTTCATCCCGCTCTAATAGACGAAGATCGAGAAGTCGGATCCCGCCCAGCAGGCGCGATCCCGTTTCGAGCGGCGCGC
>JAUJOJ010000012.1:0-47565 GCA_030447665.1 Allosphingosinicella sp.
TCTCCCTTCGTACTCAAACTGAATCTGTCAGTTCTGCCGTTCACTATCCGAGCCACGTTCCAGTGTCTAGCCCCGAAACCAGGCCTTACCAAGTCCGGAGCCGTCCCTAGCCAATAGCCGGTTGAAGAACTCTGAACGGCCGAACGTCGCCCGGTTCAAAAAGTTCAATCCGGCCTTGCCGTGGCTCCGGCAATTGCCAAGCGCGTATGCGGCCACTAATAGGGAGGCGGGAAACATGAGTTTAGCGAGGAATATCAAGGCTTTGAGGCTTTTTAATTCTAAGCTGAAGGTGCGCTCCCCGATCGCGCTCCGTGCATTCGCCCCTTCGCTTCTCCTGCTGTTGATGCCTGCCGAGGGGCGGGCCGCGGTCGATATCTCATTTTATTCACGCGAGTTCGGCGCCAATTTTCCCCACGCTTTTGTCGGTCTCGCCGGAACCGGCGACCGCACCGGGCAAAGAATAGGTACCAACTATGGCTTCACGGCAACACATATCGGCCCCGCCATTCGGTTCGGCGCGGTGAAGGGGGAGATCTTCTCGCGGGATTCGCAGACGGACGCACGCTATCGCCTCGAGCGACAGGCATTTCAGCTTCGAGCTCAGCGATGCCAAATATGAGGCGGTCGTGGCGAGGGTAGAAAAATGGCGAAACCTCGGGCAGCCTTCTTACGATCTGACCGGAGCAATTGCGCACTTGGTCGCCGACCTGGCGGGAAGGCTCGGCATGTCCGGCGCGACGGCCAAGGCGCTGATGAACAAGCCCCGTTCGTTCGTCGAATCTCTCACGGCGGCAGATACGCAGGGGCTGTCGGCGCGACCGGCTTCGATCCACCGGCTGCCCGCCCGCTGGCCCTCAGCGGTCGATGTCGGCTAATCCTGTGGGCTCCCCTAAAATCCTCGTTCTCGGCAGAGAGGGGCAAGTGGCGCGCAGCCTAGCCGAACGAGCGCGGCACCGTGACACTCTCGATATCCAATTCGCCGCCCGTCCCGACTTCGATCTGGAAATCGAGGAAAAAGTTGCTCGAGCGGTAGCGGTCCATGCGCCCGATGTGATCGTGAACGCCGCGGCCTATACTGCGGTCGATCGTGCCGAGGCGGACGCCGAGACCGCCCATCGGATCAATGCGACCGGGCCTGCACTGATCGCGCGGCAGGCAAAGCGGGCAGGGGCCCGGCTCGTCCACCTTTCCACCGACTATGTCTATGATGGCCTAAGCCCTGCGCCTTACGTGGAGGGTGCGGCGGTCGATCCGATCAACGTCTACGGAAAAACCAAGCTGCTCGGAGAAGAAGGCGTCCGCGCCGAGCTGCCCGGCGAGCACATCATCGTCCGCACGTCCTGGGTCTACAGCCCGTTCGGCAGCAACTTCGTCAAGACCATGCTCAATCTCGCACAGACGCGGGAAACCGTGAATGTCGTCAGCGACCAGGTCGGCAGTCCGACCTCGGCCCTTGATCTGGCGGAAGGGCTACTGGCCGCCATCATGACGTGGCGCACCGATCCCGGACGGGGTCTTGGCGAGACCTACCATTTGGCTGGAGCGGGGCAAACCAGCTGGGCCGGCCTGGCGGAGCGGATCATGGACGTGAGCCGCGGCTGCGGCGGACGCTACGCCGAGATCGTGCCGATCAGCACGGCCGAATATCCGACCGCTGCGGCTCGTCCGCGCTTTTCCATCCTCGATTCGGCCAAGTTCCGCTCGACTTTCGACTATGCCTGCGAGCCTTGGGAGGTGGCGGTTTCCAGGGTCGTGAAGCGCCTCGCACGAGCGGCTGACTGACGGCGCAAGCCGCCGGCGGCTGCGGCCCGGCAAGGTCTAAATACCGTGATAATCCCGGTACCAGCGGACGAAGCGGGGGACGCCTTCGTCGATCCTCACCGAAGGCCGGAAACCCAGATCGCGCTGGATCGCGCTGATATCCGCGTAGGTATCGCGAACGTCGCCGGGCTGCATCGGCATCAGCTTCTTTTCCGCCCTCCGCCCGCACGCCTCTTCCAAAAGGCTGATCATGCGGACCAGCTCTTCCGAAACGTTGTTGCCGATATTGTACAAGCGGTGCGGCGCCTTGCTTCCGCCGGCCTTTTCGAGCCCGTCATCGCGCGGCGGATTGTCGAGCGCGGCGACGACTCCCGTGACGATATCGTCGATATAGGTAAAATCGCGCCGCATATTGCCTTCGCCGAACACCTCGATCGGCTCCCCCGCCAGGATCGCTCTGGTGAAAAGCCACATCGCCATGTCGGGGCGGCCCCACGGTCCATAGACCGTGAAGAAGCGAAGCCCCGTTTGCGCCAGCCGATAGAGGTGGGCATAGGTCTCGCTCATCAGCTCGTCGGCCTTCTTGGTGGCGGCGTAAAGCGAAAGCGGATGATCGACCCGGTCCTCGACCCTGAACGGCAGGCTCTCGTTGCCGCCGTAGACCGACGATGAGGATGCATAGACGAAATGCGAAGAGCGGCGGCGGCGCGCCACCTCCATCATGTTGAGGTGCCCGACGAGGTTCGACTGCACATAAGCGTGCGGGTTTTCGATCGAGTAGCGGACACCGGCCTGCGCGCCCAGATGGACGATGCGGTCGAACTCCAGATCCTCGAGAACAGGGTTGAGGCTCGCCTGGTCGGCGAAGTCGACCTCCAGGAAGGTGAAGGCGCTGCCATGATCCGCTTGCTGCCTGGCAAGCCGGTCGCGCTTCAGCTGCACGGAATAATAATCGTTGAGATTGTCGAGAGCGATAACCTCCTCACCCCGCTCCATCAGCCGCCGTGCGACGTGGAAGCCGATGAAGCCGGCGCCGCCGGTCACTAAAGTCGCCACTGATTGAAATCCCCCTCTTCTGGCAATTGGCGGCTTCTCGCCGCCTGCGCGGTTTAGCCGGCATCCGCCCGGGCATGAAGGAACCAGCGCTCCGATCCCTCCAGCCCGATCGCCGTCAACAGGCCCGTCTTGTAGGCCCCCGTGTCGAGGCCGATCCTGTTCGGCCGCTCTTCCGGTGCGTCGACGATCGTATGGCCATGGACCACGACGACGCCGTGATCGCTCGGATCGTCCAGGAAGCCTTCCCGGATCCACCGCAAATCGCCGCTGACCTGCTTGTCCAGCTCCACGCCGGGCCTGATGCCCGCGTGAACGAAGAGATAGTCGCCGAACCGGAACGTGTCCGCCATATCGGCCAGGAACCGGACATGTTCGCGCGGCACCTGCTCGATCAGCCGGTCGACAAGCTCCCCCTGGCTCGCATTCAAGAACCAGCCCTGGCTGACGCCATAGCTTTCCGCGCATTCAAGCCCGCCATAGGTGAGCCAACGCTGCACATTGCTGTCCTCGCGGTTGAGAACGCTGAGGAAGAATTCCTCGTGATTTCCCTTGAGGAACACGGTTCGATGGAACCGTGGCGGATGGGCGATCAAATGCTCCACCACGCCTCGGGAATCCGGTCCTCGATCGACCAGATCGCCCAGGAAGATGAGGTAGGTCTTGGCCGGCCCGCGGCTCTCATTGTCCTGTTCGATCTGGCGCAGGAGGTCGAGCATCAGGTCGAGCCGCCCGTGAACGTCTCCGATGGCATAGGCGCGGCTACCCGGCGGCGCTTGAGGATGAGCCTTGCGGCGGCTCTTGGAAAAAAGTCCGAACACGGTGTATGATGCTTCTCAAAAGGCCTGCGGCGATATACGCGCGGACCCGGACGGTTCAAGTGCGGAGCACCCTTTGGCGCCTCATCGGCGCCAAGGGATTGGTTCAGCAATGAGAAAACTCCTGAGGTATACTGTTGGCGTTGGGCTCGTCATCCTGTAGACGGGCGGAAACCCGAATTGTGGGAATGATGATGCCATTTTTGGTTGAAGACTTACGCGCCTCTCGAACGACGAGGCTGTTGGCAATCCTAATCGTCGGCATGCTGGCGCTCGCGCTGTCCGGCTGCAGCGGCAGGAGTGCCGAGCTGAACAACATCCCCTACGCGACGGCTGGTTTCGGTCCGCCTACGCCGGAGCCGGCCGAGGTGGCGCGGGGCGAGGCGCAGATCGCGCCATATGACAAGCTTGAGATCAAGGTTTTCCAGGTCGAGGATCTCTCAGGGCAGTTTCAGGTCAATTCCGCCGGCCAGATTCTATATCCGCTGATCGGATCGGTTGCTGTCAGCGGGAAAACGCCCTCTGAGCTGGCGCAATCGATAACGACCCAATTGGGAGCAAAATATCTCCGCTCCCCGAAGGTGCAGGTGAACATCGTTGAGGCCTCCCCGGTTGAGCGGACGGTCACCATCGATGGCTCTGTTAAAGATCCGGGTGCTCACCCGGTCAGAGGAACGACCACCCTGATGCGCGCGGTCGCACTGGCGAAAGGCCTTGGCGACGGTGCCAATCCGAAGCGGGTTGTTGTTTTCCGCACCGTTGACGGGCAGAGGCTTGCCGGCGGCTTCGATCTGACGGCGATCAGGAGAGCTCAGGTAGAGGATCCGATCATTTACCCGAACGACATCGTGATCGTCGACGGCAAGGATACGAGATTGCTGTCCACGGTCCGCGAGATATTCTACGCGCTTCCGATCCTCAGTATTTTCCGGCCATTCTGACCGTCACATTTTTTCAGGACCAGAGAGATGAACAATCAGAGTGGGATTCTCCCAGGAGGAGGCGCCGTTGTCCCGTTCGAGCGACATGAACTCGCTTCGACCGGACTGCGCGATGTCCTCGTGGCCCAACCCGCTGCGAATGAGCACCGCATCACGCCGAGCGAGGTCTGGCGTGTCATCGTCAAATGGTGGTGGCTGATTGCTGCCATCACCTTCGTGTGTCTCGTCACGTCAGTCGTCCTCTCGCTCCTGGTTCAGCCGGAATACCGGGCGAGATCCATCCTGGAGGTGAATCGGGAAGGCGTTCAGGTCGTCCAGATGGGCCAGATCGAGACGATGGAGATGGGGGATCGCGAATTTATCAACACGCAGGCGGGACTTCTGAGGAGTCGCGCGCTTGCGGAGCGCGTCGCGCGCAGCCTCAATCTCGCTGGGAACAGCCAATTCTTCAGTCCGCAGACGCCGCGGCCAGTTCGGGAGGAGCAGGCTGCCGGCTTCGTGCAAGGCTCGGTCGCGGTTAATCCTGTCCGCGACAGCCGCCTTATCGAGCTGGCGGTTGAGAGCACCGATCCGGAATTGGCCGCAAAAATCGCCAATGCATATGGCGAGAACTTCATTCAAAACAATCTAGAGCGTCGGTTTGAAGCCAATTCCTACGCTCGAAGCTTTCTCGAGCAGCGGCTCGCCGCGGTGAGGAAGAAGCTTGAAGATTCCGAGCGTCAGCTTGTCGCTTATGCGCAGCGGCAGGGGATCGTCACGCTGAACGTCGACACCGGCAGCGGGGGCGGACGAACCGAGCAGTCGATCGATGCCGGTTCGCTGACCTCGATCAATGGCGCCCTTCAGCAGGCTCGCACCGAGCGGATCGCCGTCGAACAGAGGTTAAGGCAGAGTGGAGGCTCCCGAGCAACGACCGAAGTCCTCGCCAACTCCACCATCCAGGGGCTTGTCGCGCAAAAGTCGGATCTTCAGGCGCAATATCAAGAGAAGCTTGGCCTCTATCAGCCCGATTATCCGCTGATGGCGCAAATGAGGGCGCGCATCCAGTCGCTCGACAGTGCGATCAAGCGGGAGGTCGGCAATGTCGGCGGCGCGCTTCGTGGCGAGTATGAGGCGGCCATTGGCCGTGAGCGGCAGCTCGAAGCCAAGGTGAACCAGCTCAAGGCCGCCTTGCTCAACCTGCGCGGCCGGAGCATTCAGTATACGATCTTCCAGCGTGAGGTGGACACCAACCGGGCGCTCTACGATTCCCTGCTTCAGCGTTACAAGGAGGTCGGCGTGGCCGGCGGCCTCGGCTCCAACGTCGTGTCGATCGTCGATCGCGCGCAGGTTCCTGGTGCGCCTTTCAAGCCCAATCTGCCGTTCAACATGGCGATCGGGCTCATCAGCGGACTCCTTCTCGGGTTCGGAGCGGCCTTCGCTCTCGAATGGATGGACGATACCATCAAGACTCCGGACGACCTTACCGGAAAGCTCGGCATCCCGGCGCTGGGAGTCGTTCCGCGCGCGGGCAAGGAAGCCTCGCTGCAGGAGCAACTGGCGGATTCCCGGTCGCAGGTCACAGAGGCCTATCAGTCGATCAGAACGGCGCTCCAGTTCTCCACGGATCATGGCCTTCCCAAATCCCTGCTCATCACCAGTACCCGCGCCAGCGAGGGCAAATCGAGCACGGCCTTGGCACTGGCCCAGATCCTTTCCAAGCTCGGAGCTTCGGTGCTGCTCATCGATGGCGATCTTCGCAAGCCGACCTTCAAGGGGCCTGCCGGCTCGGATGCCGGCCTGACTTCGCTCCTTGCCGGGTCGGGCACCGTGAAGGACGCCGTTCAGCCGACCGAACATGAAGGGCTCCACCTTCTGCCGGCGGGTCGCATTCCGCCCAATCCGGCTGAACTCCTTGCCTCCGGCCGCTTCTCCGCGATCCTGGAGCAAGCGGGCGCCATGTTCGACTATGTCGTGGTCGACGGGCCGCCCGTGCTCGGGCTAGCCGATGCGCCTCTCCTCAGCTTCCATTGCGAAGGAACGGTGATGGTGATCGAATCCGGCGCCATTCGCCGCGGCGCCGCCCTCAACGCGGTGAAGCGGCTTCGTGCCGCCGACGCGCGCATCACGGGCGGAGTGCTGACCAAGTTCAGCGCCACCAAGTCCGGCTACGGCTACGGCTACGGCTACGGCTATGGCGACGATCAATATACCTATCGGGAAGGCATCGAGACCAAGACGCAGATCAAGCTGTCCAAGGAGGCGAACGCTGCGGAGGCTTGAACGGCGGAGCTCCTTGGGGCTCCGCCTGCTTCACACCCGGCGGCGAGCTCAACCTTGAAGTCGCTCTCACTCTAGACCTTGATCGGATCAGGCTAGATCAGCCTGATCCGATCAAGGTTTCAACCATCTGAGAAGGGCCTGATTCACACCTTCGGCGGAAGCGCGAAGCGCTTCCACCTCAAGCGATCAGGCCCTAGGATCGGCGATATGCGTGTTACTCGGACCGCTTTGAGCGAGGTCCTGCTTGTAGAGCCGACCGTTCACGGCGATTCACGGGGCTTCTTCCTCGAAAGCTACAACGAGCGGCGGTTCAACGAGGCGGTCGGCCGCGACGTGCGGTTCGTCCAAGACAATCACAGCCGCTCGAGCAAGGGCGTGCTGCGCGGCCTCCACTATCAATTGCCTCCTCATGCTCAGGCGAAACTTGTTCGGGTTATGGCGGGCGCGATTTTCGACGTGGCCGTGGACGTGCGCCGCTCCTCGCCCACCTTCGGGCAATGGGTCGGCGTTCACCTCTCCGCCGAAAACCACCGCCAATTGTGGATCCCCGAAGGCTTCGCCCACGGATTCCTCAGCATGAGCGAGAGCGCCGATATCCTTTACAAGGCATCGACTTATTATTCGCCGGCCGACGAGGGCGTGATTGCCTGGAACGACCCCGATCTGGCGATCGAATGGCCGCTCGGCGGAGCCCCCATCGTCTCAGCCAAGGACGCGGCGGCGCCTCGGCTTTCGGAAGCGGAGCTCTTCGGGTGATGGTGCTTCCCTCTCCTCGGTTCGCGCCCGAGCAAAGCGCGGCAGGCGGGAGAGGCTAGCTCCTTATTCTCGTTTTTTGTAGCTTGCTCTAGTGTGGCGAATCTGAAATTCGCACTGTTCTGATGGCACCCGCGGAGCGAATTTCAGATTCAAAAGCCACACTAGAAACCCCTTGAATCTAGTGTCCTTATTGATTTGAAGTTCGCAACGAGGCTGATCCCGGCGATGAAGCGAACTTCAAATCCAGGACACTAGCGGGCCGTGCCTCCGGCCGCGACGTCGCGCTCGATGCGTCGAGGAATGTCGCAGTCGACCAATCGGTGTCCGTCACCATGATGTCCGGCGTGTAAACCTCGCCGGGTGGGGCGGCCCACCGCATGCCCAACATTGACGCTTCCAGTATCTGCACTCGGCAGGCTTCCGGTCAGCGGCTATAGAAACCGTTTTCCAAAGCAGATTCCTCATTCGTCACGTGGTGTGGGGCAGCGATGCGCTTGTTGAAGACGAACATCGACAATGCAATATAAGTGAGCACTGCCAGAACGGCGACCACGACAGCCTCCGCCAAAAGCACCGGGACACCGGCAGCCAGCAGCAGCCGCAGCGATAGGACATTAAGTCCGCACTGGACGACGTAAACCGCGATAAAGCGGGGTAGCAGACGCAGGTTTCCCGACTTGAAAACAACCCTGCCGTGGGTGCAGAAATTGAACAGCACACCCAATGTGGTCGCAATGATCACAGCACGCGTCGGCGTAACTTCGGAAAAAATGAGCAGGACAAATACGCTGTAATAAAAGAGAAAGTTGACGCCTCCAACCACAATAAATTTGGCGAAGCGCTTTATCTCGGGATGACGGGCCAGCTGAGGCAGGTCGTTCAAACGCGAAAATTTCTCAAAAGCCACATTCACCTACCGCCGCTGGGTGTGCCGTTACGCCGCGCTCTCGGGCTGGCTCGGATGCCGCTCGGCTAGCCTCTTGCAGGGCCCGGGTCAACCGGAATTGCCCAATCCATCCTGTCGCTTAGGCTGCCCAGGTCCGTCAGCTACTGCGCCGGTCGGTCCGTTTGACATAGGCGTCCCAGCAGTCCGATCTCGCTTTCAGCTCGTAATTTTCCAGGAGATATCGGCCGTAAATGCTGCGCAACTGGTCGAACGTAGCATATTCCACGGCAATCCCCGGGACCATCACCACATCCGCGTCGCCGAGAGCCTCAGACGGTGGCGGATGACTGGTGGTGCTGAAGGTTCGATTGGCGTGATACCAATGATTGCCGCCGACGAGGGATCCTCGCCGCAACAAGGAGTTGAACGGGCTAGCCCAGTCAAAGGTGAAAACCTTTCCCGAAAGCGCCGCGCTGCCTTCAAGGAGCGTCAGTCCGTCTTGGACGATTGCCAGATATTGGCCTTGCTTGAGCGGCTCGGGTCCCCGCACGCTGGCCAGCTTCGGTACGCCAGCGTTAATGGGTTTGCACCCGTGCAGCGGCGCCCCCGCGAGCGATTGTGGCGTATCGAGCGTGATCAGGCCTTGGATGCTCACCGCTCCGGGATTGGAGCCGCGCGACGCGACCGCCACATGGATCGCTTGGTTAGTCAGTGCGACAAAAGCTGGCGGGATGGCCAATGCTCCGATAAGAAGGATGCCTGGAAGCGGTGAAAGGTTTCGGTCCTCGCTGCGCAAAGGGCGCGGCGCAAGGAGGACAACAAGGGCCGCTGGAATCAGGGTCAGAATTCCCGGCCCCTGGAAATTCTGATTGGCGACGAAAAGACCGGCTCCTGCCACGAACAAACAGATCAGAAGATAGTCGAGGCGGATACCCTGAACCAAGCCAAGCAGCAGAACACCAGCGAAGAGGGACAGGCCCTGCATATTGTTTGCTGCTGTGATGGCAAGGCCGCGCAGCCCCCCTTGGAAGGGGCCGCTCGCCGCCGCGGCAGCTCGGACGTCCGCAAGATGCGCCAGGGTTTGAGACCAGAAAAGTTCAACGATAACGAGCACGAGGGCGGACACCAGCATGGCGCCCAGCGCGGCTCTCCGCATGTGCGGGAAAGCGACCAGTCCGAGCAGGAACGCGCCTGCGACCGCCCCATAGCTGATCTTGAGGTATAGCATCATCGACAAGAGCATCGCCATCGCCACCGCGTCGATGGCGACTCTGCCGAACGGCTCTCTGCGCGGCAGAGCGAACAGGACCAGGAGAGAAAGCAGGGCCCATCCGAACCGGTTATAGTACATCCCGAACGTGGGTCTTAGAAGATCCATGTGTCCGGTGAGAGCCGGCGCGATGCTCAGGATCAGAATGTGGATGCCGAAGGCGAGGGCCAGCGGCCAAGGCAGGCGGGACGCGCAGGTGTAGAGCAGCGGCGGCAGCAGCAGGAGGACGAAAAGGCCGGTCATGATCGGCATCGTTCCTCCCAAGGTGCCGCTGAGCCAATAGCCCCCGCTCAGAAGCAGATATGTGAGAGGCCCGAAGGGGGTATGAAAATCCCGGTTCGGGACCTGGCCGTTCAGGAAGCGCTGCGCGCCGTCGAAGAGGACCATCAGGTCCCACGTGTTGTCGGTGGAAAAGCTACGCCCGGGAATGATGAGCGATAGCGATAACAAGGCTGCCAGTAGGATCAGGGCGCCCGCCACCAACCACGACCGGCGCTGTCCGCCGGAGTCGAGGAGATCGCCTCCGGACAAGATCCATGCCGGCAATTGAATCATGTCGCCTTACCCTCTCCGCACGTATGTCCGTTCAGGGGTCATAGCGTTGCGACAAGTCGCGTCCAGCGGCGAAATTCAACGTCTTAGACGGGCACGACCAGCACGCAACTATTACGGATTCGTACGATAGGTGGGTGGAACGACGGCCGGAAGGACACGTTTCGGGGTGCCGCATCAGGTCCCGTACGCTCCCGCAACCGCCTCAAGCCTGACGTGCAGAGCATCGCTGCACGTTATATCAGTCGCTTGACGGACACGTCGCCAGCAGCCACAGGTTTCTTCGAGATTCAGAAGCTCGCGAGCGGGACTGCACGATGCTCATTGGTGCAGCCTCAAAATGTCTTTGCTGGAACAGCTAGCAAGCTCATCCTCTTGTCAACGAGCAAGTCAGCACGAAATCATGACTCAGAAAATTGCATTAGTGACCGGTATCACGGGCCAAGATGGAGCCTATTTGGCGCAGCTCCTTCTCGATAAGGGGTATAAAGTCCATGGGGTGAAACGTCGCTCCTCTTCCTTCAATACGGGCCGGATTGAGGAGCTGTACGAAGATCCGCATCTGGAAGACCTTAGGCTCATGCTCCACTACGGCGACATGACGGACGCAACCAACCTCATCCGCCTTATTCAGGAGGTGCAGCCGGACGAGATCTACAATCTTGCGGCGCAGAGCCACGTCCAAGTCAGCTTCGAGACGCCCGAATATACCGCAAACTCGGATGCATTGGGTGTTCTTCGTATGCTCGAAGCCATTCGCATTCTGGGCCTGCAGAAAAAGACCCGCTTCTACCAGGCTTCGACTTCAGAACTCTATGGCCTGGTGCAGGAGGTTCCTCAGAAGGAGACCACCCCATTCTATCCGCGTTCTCCCTATGCGGTCGCTAAGCTTTATGCCTATTGGATGGTGGTAAACTACCGCGAAGCCTATGGGATGCATGCCTCGAACGGCATCTTGTTCAATCACGAAAGTCCCTTGCGCGGCGAGACGTTCGTCACGCGGAAAATCACTCGCGCCGCTGCGGCAATCAAGCTTGGCCGTCAGCAACATCTCTACCTTGGCAACCTCGATGCCAAGCGAGACTGGGGCCATGCTCGAGAATATGTGGAGGGTATGTGGCTCATGTTGCAGCAGGACCAGCCGGATGATTATGTGCTTGCGACTGGGGTCACGACTTCGGTTCGTACATTCGTCGATTGGGTATTCGAGGATCTAGGAATTCACCTTGAATGGAAGGGGCAAGGGGTAAACGAGAAGGGGTTTGACAGCCGAACGGGAGATTTGGTGGTGGCGGTGGATCCCCGCTATTTTCGTCCCACCGAGGTCGATCTCCTCATCGGTGACCCCACCAAGGCGCGCAACAAGCTGGGATGGACTCACAAGACCAGCCCACGTGAGCTTGCCCGTGAGATGGTCCAGGAGGATCTCAAAGTGATGCGAGACGCTCCGATCGGCAAGGGTGCCTGACGTGTACGATTTGGCTGGAAAGCGCGTGTATGTCGCTGGTCACAAAGGCATGGTCGGAAGCGCCATAGTCCGCCGCCTTGCTTCTGAAGACTGCGAGATACTCACCACCGAGCGGGCGGCGCTCGACCTCAAGGACCAGAAGGCAGTGAGGACCTGGATGGCCGACGAGAAGCCGGACGCTATATTTCTGGCCGCAGCCAAGGTCGGTGGCATCCTGGCCAATCACAGCTTTCCTGCCGACTTTCTCTATGACAACCTTATGATCGAGGCGAATGTCATCGAAGCGGCGCATCAGCAGGGCGTGGAGAAACTTCTCTTCCTCGGATCGAGCTGCATTTACCCGAAATTCGCCCCGCAGCCGATACCCGAGGACGCGTTGCTGACCGGACCGCTGGAGCCCACGAACGAGTGGTACGCGATTGCCAAGATCGCCGGCATCAAGCTCGCGCAGGCGTATCGCCGCCAGTTCGGCCGTGACTTCATCTCTGCAATGCCAACCAATCTATACGGTCCGGGTGACAATTTCGACCTGAACTCAAGTCATGTTATTCCTGCCCTTATCCGCAGGGCACATGAAGCCAAGGTCTCCGGTGACACCATGGTAGTTTGGGGAACGGGCTCGCCGCGGCGAGAGTTTCTCTACGTGGAGGATTGCGCGGATGCCTGTGTCTTCTTGATGAAGAACTACTCGGGCGAAGAACATGTAAACGTGGGATCGGGAGAGGATTTGTCAATCCTCGACCTGACCCGCCTTGTGTCCGAAGTGGTTGGCTATGCCGGACCGATCGACCAGGACCTTTCCAAGCCAGATGGCACTCCGCGCAAGCTCATGGACGTAAGCAAACTGAAGAATCTCGGCTGGTCTTCGGAAACGCCGCTGCCCACCGGCCTTGCGTCGAGCTATGGATGGTTCGTGAGCAAGCACGTTGAGGCGGTTCGATAATCTGTTCGCCCCCCGGAAAGGGCGGTTTCACATCTATCATATTTCAGACCACAGAATTCGAACCAACTGAAGGACGGGGCGGGATGCTAATTGCCTATTCAGGAGTGAATTGGGCGGCGGTGGTGCCGCTGGCGAACGAATCAAGAGGTTTTGCTCGCTTCGCGTCAGCCTTGTCATCTGTGATGGATGAGCTTGGCAGCGGACACGTCTTCCTCGTTCTCGACTCTGCGTCGAAAGATAATACGCGCGAACTGTGCCAGGAGCTGGCCAGTCGCGACTCCCGGTTCGAGGAGGTCTGGGCACCCGAGAACCGCAACGTCGTGGACGCCTATCTCCGCGGTTTTCACGCTGCGCTTGAAAAAGGCTACGAACTGATAATCGAGATGGATGCTGGGATGTCGCACGATCCCTCGGCCATTCCGATGTTTCTGCGCGTGCTGCACGAAGGCAATGAATGTGCATTCGGCAGTCGCTATATCAACGGCGGTTCAATGGTCGATTCGCCGTTCCGTCGACGCTTTCTGTCCAAAGCTGGGACCATTGTCGCCCAGATTTTGCTCGGCGTTAAAATGCGCGACCTGACCTCGGGTTTTCAGGGCTTCCACCATAGCGTTTTGCGACGCCTGATCGGCTACGAGCTGAAATCCAAGGCGCATTTCTATCAAACGGAGGTGCGTTACCTCCTTCGCCACACGCGGATGATGGAGGTCCCGATCCACTACCGGGCTCCGTCGCCGAGGGTGTCGAGGGGAGCGATCAAGAACTCGCTGTCCGTGCTCGGCTACTATACCCTGCTCCGCCTTCTGTTCCGCGCTCCCACCGTATGATCACGCAGTAAGCTCGGACAAGTCAGTCAGCCATGCGTCCAGCAGGGCGAGTTCTTGCGGCCCGAGCCAGCCTTGGCCGACTAGCGCCTCGTAGCAGCGGCGCAGGTTCGAACCGAGATTCTCCGTCCCCGCCGGAAGATCCAGCCCGTCCAGTTCACGGCAGATCGCGCGGTTGTTCAGATAGCCCGGAACCTCGTCGGCGAAGTCCTTCATCAGGTCATGCTCGTTTCGCTCCTGCCACACCGTTGCCTCGTGAAACATGATGCTCCAGCCGTTCGCCCAAGCAATTCGCTGGGCGACGAAGCTGCGCCAGATGTCGGTCATGCGGAATGTGCACGTGGCGGGGAGATAGAGGAGCGGATAGGCATCGGGAAACCAGGTGGTATTCTGGCTGTTGAAGGGACACCAGGATCCTTCCCCCAGGGCAACGCGGCGATCGGCGCGGAAGCTTTGCGGCAACGGATATAATAATCGGTAGATGGCATCGACATCGGGGTTCTCATCGGCGAGACCCTGCTGGATGGGGCAGTCGGCGCGCTCCCGCGGCAAGGCCTCGAGGGGAGCCGGAACGTCTCTGACCGCGTCGAGCGGAAGGCCTCGCGGCCAAATTGGTGCGTCGGAGAACCAGGCGTATGCGTTTGTCCATCCCCGCCCGGCGCTCACGGCTACGTCTTGGACCCGATCATGGACTGGCCAGAATTCAGCACGTGGGAAATTATCGTCGTCCGTGTCACGGATCACCGAGGCTCCCTGCCGGATGGCCAGCAGATAGCCGATATTCTTACGAACATAATGGTTGGCCGGGCATATCTTGGCCAAGCCGAAGCCGGTCTCAAGCTGGCGCTCCATTGAGAAATATTCGCACCCGTCCAGCGTGAACTCAGGTGGGCTCTTCTTGTCACCCACCACAATGAAGCCGAACCCATGCTCGCCGCCCCCTTCGGCGAACATCCGAAGGGCAGCGTTGGGAGCCGAAATGGAGGTGACGACGATGTAGGGCTTTGCGATCATCGCGCCTGCTAACACTCCGCCTCGCCGCTTTGCAACCGGAGCTGCATGCCTGCCGTGCATCGAGGCCCTTCCGGTGCTTCACAAGTGCCTCGCGCGTGGATCTTGCTGGCAAGAGGTGGGTATCGATATTCACCGCACTCGGGTGAGGTGGCGATTTGCGAAGAAGGGAAGCTCCGGCATGCCGGCCGGATCGACATGACCCCAAACGGCGCTCGACGGTTTCGGCGACAATCTGGAGGCGACCGACGAGGTCGTGATCGAGGCAACGGGCAACTGCATGGCGGTGTCACGAGTGCTGTCGCCGTTTGTGGCTCCGGCTACCAGCAAGCGGGTGGTGCAGCCTCTCCGACTGTGTCTCTGACGTGGCGATTTTGAAGCGGGTGCGCGGAGCGGCCCAGCGGCCTCGGTACACCGCACCTCGAGCTTCTTCGGCTACTTCCAAGGAATGGTCGAAGCGAAAGCGATGCGGAGACAAGGCGCTCCAAAGGCAGTTGCGCTGGCCACACCCACATCCGAGTCCTCGATCACGAGGCACTGATCGGGAGAGACTTGGAGGCGGGCGGCAGCCAGCCGATAGGCTTCTGGATCCGGCTTGTGGCGGGCAACGTCGCTGCCGGTCACGATCGTGTCGAATAGGTCTTCCAGCTGATGATAGCGAAGGACCGTCGCCACGTTCGCGCTTGACGCGGTCGTCACCAGCGCCGTCCGCCAGTTCGGGCGTCCGGTCTTCAAAAGCGCAATCAGCGCCTTGTTCACCTCAGTCAGCGGGATCTTACTGGGGTAAATCTCAGCCTTGCGCGCGGCAACGACAGCCGGATCGGCATTGCTGCCCGAAGCTTGCAGCATCGCAGGCAGAAACTGCCGCCAGTTCCGTCCCCGAGTGACTTCATCGAAGGGAGCGCGAGCCACGGCTACCCCAACGATCCGGAGCGCAGCAGCATAAGCCTCGTAATTGGCCGTCGCCGTGTCCACCAGCGTTCCGTCCATGTCGACCAAGATCGCGCTTATCCGCTTCACCCGTACCGGTCCCGATATCGACGCAGGAGGAGGGCGCAGCAAGCGAAGAAGCCTAGGCCGCGGGTGTGTGATTGCCGAATCTTGTAGGTGGTGAGCCTCAGATAGTTGACCAGTTCGTGGAAATACACCTCCCGAACGCCCTCTTCCCCGAACCGTGATTTGATTTCAGCTTCCAGGGCCTCGTGGAGCTCAGCATAGGCTTCGGAGCGCGCAGCGGCCAGCTGGATTGCTCCACCGCTGAGGCTACACGATATGCCCCTGTTCAGGGTTTCGTACCCAAGGTGCAGGGACTGCATCATCTTCGCCCAATCGATCAGCGGAGAGTCGAAGACGTTTTCCGGGTTGGGATCGATGATGTAGAGGCCTCGCGGATGATCGGGGGCTATAATGACGTTCTCGATCGTCAAATCCCCATGGATGGTGGCGATCCGGCGGTCGCGCAGCTGCGCCTGGAGCCATTCGGGATCGGCAAAGGTGCGCCACTCGGCGAGGTCATAATTGGAATCGTTGATGCTGAACGAGTCCCTACCGATGGCATGGCGAGCGAAATCGACGATCCTCGCCGCATTGCGGTTTACCTTCTCTTCAAGATAGCTTGCGACCAGACGTGGATCCGCTTCGGGCGCAACCGTTCGGGCGTGCAACGCATCGATGCAGTTAAGCACCTGTAGCAGCCGCTCCCAGTTCCGGCCAGTAGGCGAGCTGTGGATCACATCGTAGAAATCATTGGCCGGTGTCACCAGCGGCATGTCGTAGCTATAGACGCTGCCACTTCCTCGGTCACTGATGACCTTCGCGAGGGGAAGGGTGGGCGCGGCATGGCGCCGCAGCCATTCCGCCTGAATTTGCAGCTTTGCCGCTGCGTCTCCGACGGCGAACTTTCGGATGACGAGTCGCTGACTGGCCTCAACCAGCGCAGTGATAGCGTCTGAGCCGCCATGATAGAATTTGTGAACGATGCAGTCGTCTATTGCTTCCATTCCGAAGCCGCTGACCGCTTGGTCCTCTCCGCTGAAAAACGCGCCCAGGAAGCTTTCGTAGCTGGTCGCCGCACTGAAGCGGTCCCTCTGCGCGTTGGGGGAGCCGCGTCCTGACCTCCCATGCCTGAGGATCAGGTTGGCGGCGCGAGCAAAAGCATGGCTCTGCATGAGCGCGCCATATCCGAGGATGAGCAGGATGGGCGTAACGGCGAAGATCCAAAGGCTCGTCACGTCCGCGATAGTACCGGAATTGGTCAGGCTGTCCGCCAACGAACCCAGCGGTTGCTGCAGGATCGCCGCCACCACGTCGAGGACGGGAGCGCCGATTGCCCGGCCGAAGGCCGCATAGGCAGCCATGTAGAAGCCCCACATCACCACGGTTGCAGTGACGAACCGCCAGCGCAGCAGCGCGCCTCCGAGTAGCATTTCAGTAGTTGCCCACACGAAATCCGCAATTCCAACGCGGATGCGCCCATTGAAGATGCCGGCAGCGTTCCACACGAGGCGGCGGGCGCGTGCAGAACGTCGTATCACGAGTGCCAAGCCTATCGCCAAGGTAGCGGAGGTCGCGAATAGGGCAGCCACCAGGACTGCATTATCGGGACTGGCCGAACGGGGTGCCGTCACCGCAATGATCAGCGCTAAAACCGCGAGATCGGCCACTCTTTCCCCGACGATGGTCGCCATAACGTAGGAGAAGCGGACCTTGCTGACCCTCGTGACAACCGCTCCGCGGACGATCTCGCCTATCCGCAAGGGGATGAGGGCATTGACGGCATATCCCAGACCAAGGCCGAGCAGCAGGGTCAAACGCCCGGTAACGTAATTCCGAGGAAACAGGAATGCCCAGCGCGCGGCTCGAGCGCTGTGAGCCACCACCAGCAGCAGCACGGGAATGGTCAGGAGAATGGGATTTGCTTGCAACACTGCCGGGCCGACTGTCTGCGGGTCCCTTAGGGTGTGCCTCATTGATTGCCAAGCCCGGACGGCGGAGCCGAATGTTCACCAGGGAGCACGAGCCTATCTGGATAGGCAAAAACCTCAGGATCTCTTGACCGATCCCATCAGACGCCAGCAGCCGGATTCCTCTAGAAGCCTATAGCTCCGCTCAATCTCCGCGCCGTAGATGCTGAGCATCATCTCGGTTGCCGGCGGATTTGACACGCGGAATTTGGGGATGAGGACATAGTCCACATCCTGGAACAGCGCTTCAGGTGACGGATGAACCGACGGACTGAACGTCCTCACGGGATCCCACCAAGACAGATCGTGGCGCACCGGAGGGCTATTGGTAAGCACGGGGAAGGGGTTCGTCCAGGATAAGGACAGCACCCTGCCTGGGCCGGATCGGTGCTTGTTCAGTAGACGAACACCGTCTCTCCACGCGGATATGAAATCACGATCATGCAAGATTTCGGGGGGATCGGCCAAGCAGTTGCCACTTTCCATAACGTTATTTCTTGCTGCTCGGAACGCTAAATCCTTGATGGGAGTGGTGCTCAGCCAGTCCACGTCGGGTCCGCCAGCTGCCGGAGCCAAACTTTCTTCGACGATCGTTGCGCTATCCAGAGCTATGGTTCTTAGAAATAGCAGCAACACTGCTGTTGTAGCGGCAGCGCGCAGCCAACACAGGGTTGTCGTCGTGGGAACCCGATTGGCAAATAGCAGGGACCCGACAAGTGCCGTTACCGGAAAAAGGGGGACCTCTAGAGCCAGATGGTTCTGCGTCGACAAAGCCAACCCTGCGATCGTCAGAGCAAGAAGGTAAAGCAGGCGATCAACACTCAACTTCGACTGAAACGATATGAAAGAAGCAGCGGAAATCAGGAATATCAATATCATCTCTGGCACTGTGAAATAAGCAATCGTCATAAACTGCTCAAGCCTCCCGCCTCCGGGAACTCGCGCTGCCTGCAGCAGATCATCGAGATATTGAAATACTATGCCAAACCAAAGATGCACGGACGCAATCAGAATCAACAGAGTTGCCGAGGCCGCGATTACATACACAAGGGGCCGTGAGTTTCTGCGAACAGTGAGCACGCTCGCTCCGATCAAGCCTAACCCGACAACAGCGTAAGTCGCTTTGGTGAAGAATAACACCACCACAAGGACCGCGCTCAAGACGCCGTCCAGCGCCGCTGCCCGGGTCCTCTCGGCGTCCAAACGTGGAATCGAGACAACGACTGCCAGAACAGCGATGAAAGCCCAGCCCCAACGGTTATATGAAGCGTTGAAGCTGATGAACATCTGGCCGAGCTGTCGGGGAGCAATGGCGAGGATGCCCGCGTACAGGGCCAGAATGGATGTCCGCCCGGGGTGAAGACGCCGGTAACCGCCCAGGAGTGCCAGAGCCATGACCAAGGCAGCGACCAGACCATTCGCGTAAACGGCCGTATGAGCGGAGAGAGGTGCAAAAAACGTCGTTAGGTAGAAGGCCAAAAAATAGAATGCGCCGATGGGGGTGCTGAACCCCGTGTGTGGAAGATTTCCCTCTTGGATTTGTAGTATTGCGTTGAGATGGATGAAAATGTCTTGAACCCAGCCTTCGTAGAGAACGCTGCCTCGCTGGATCTGCAGAGAAAATAAAAACGTAACGATCAGCAGAGCCGCGGATATGGGCAAAAAAGGCCTTTTTTCAGCGGTGCTTGACCAGCGGCGGATATATGAACCGAGCGTGCCGGAGTCGATGCGCGTCAATCTGGACTTCAACGACATGGAAACTGATGTCCTGCTGATTTCTGCTGATGCCATCCCACCGCTGCGATGGGACTACCAGTCAAGCTCCCTCGTGAGCGAGCTCTGATCCACTCGCTCCAGCTCCTCCGGGGTGCCGAAGGAGATGTGCCGCTTTGCATTTACCTTCTCGATGCGGCCCCCTGTTGCTGCAAGCCTGTTGTAAAGCCCGCTGACGAAAAGCTCGTCATAAGGGCAGTCGAGGCGGTAGCTGTCGTACAGCGAAAGAAACAAAGCGGGATCCGAAAACAGGTAGCAGCCCGCGATGGCATATCGGCTCACCACTTGCTTCTCGACGGTGCCGATCACCCGCGCATCATCGTTCAGTTGTGCGTAGGAGTAAGCCGGGCTGTCGGATGCGAAGCAGAGTAGCGCCGCATCCGCCTCACCCGCAAGCGACTCCGCCGTTCTGAGCAGCTCCGGGCAGAGGAACGCATGATCGCTGTCGTTGATCGCGACCGGTCCTGATGTCCGGAGCGCCTCCAGGCCAATCTTGGCGGTTTCGGCAGCACCGCTGGTAACCTCCGGGACACGCACGATCCGCGCCTCAGGGTAAAATTCCAGCACGCGCTGATCGATTGCGAAGTCGCGGACGTGGTCCTCCAGAACGACAAAGACCATCTCGCGGACCGGCACGGCACGGCGGACGCTTTCGCTCGCCCACCAGAAGAACGGCTTGCCGGCCAGTTCGACGAGCGGCTTGGGCTGGGGAATACCTTGCCGCGCAAACCGCGACCCGCGGCCCGCCATCGGCATGACTATCGCCAAGTCAGCCAATGCGGATTCCATTCTCGAAGCGGGCGAGTTCATCGAAGGCGTAGCGATCATGCTTCACACGGTGATAATCTTGGCTCCGGAAGCGCGAGCGGTTCAGCGCATACTCCTTTGCCGCTCCAAGGGTTTTCAACGCCTGCGATGCCATTTTGACGTTCGACACCTGATCGTCCTCGCGCCAGGAGATCGGAAAGAACATGACCCTGTTCGCGCGGTCGAACATGTCGAGCAGGAGGTAGGGATTGAAATGCAGGTCGTCGGGAAGCCTGAGCAGCGCAGGGTCGCTGAACGCGCGCCGCGCGAGCAGGTTGAGGCCCGATCCCATGTCCGTCACCCACCGGCGTGCGGCGGCGGAAAAGACGACGTTGAAGACATAGTTGCCGATGATCCGGAAGCTCGAATATCCACTCAGCCTCGATCCTCGCGTGAAGCGCGCGCCCATGCAGGCGTCGTAGCGGTTATGGGCGCCACTGCTGAGCACCGGCGCGACGTCGCGGATGTCGCCCTGATCGTCGCCATGCAGGGTGATCACATGGCTAAAGCCTTCGCGATCGGCATAGGCATAGGCTGATTTGTGCGAGCCACCGAGATTGTAGTTGGCCTGATTTCGGGCAACGGTTACGCGTCTTACCTGCGCCGCAGGCGCGCTGGAGATGGCGGCTTCTACCGTACCATCCTTGCTGCCATTGTCGAGCACCAGCACCTCCTCGATAAGGTGGGTGACGGGCCCTTTGAACTGCCCAAGCACCCTGCCGATCTGGGGCGCGCAATTATAACATGGGATGAAAACGAGAATCTTGTCGGCCATTCGGGGACCCTGCTGCTTGCTTGCGTCGTCGATGCAGCCGAGTCTGCCCCAAAGCAATAGACGTTCCAACGAGTTTCCTCCGCTTGTGGAGGCGGCTGCCGGCTTTCAGTGGCTGCGCAAGGAGGCGCTGCCATGAGTGATCTGATTTGGCTGTCCGAGGCGCAGATGCGCCGGACCGAGCCCTATTTCCCTTTGTCGCTCGGCGTGCCGAGGGTGGATGATCGGCGCATCATCAGCGGCATCATCTCGTGACCAGGAACGGGCTGCGGTGGCGTGATGCGCCTTCGGAGTACGGGCCGCACAAGACGATCTACTACCGCTTCATCCGCTGGAGCCGCATAAGCGTGTTCAACCGCATCTTCGGGGCGCTGACTGCCAAGGCCGGCAAGGCTGACCAGCTGACGATCGATGCTACCCACCTGAAGGCGCATAGGACCGCCGCCTGCCACTGTGCGCGGTGCGCCCCGGAACTGCGATTGCCTAACGTCGTTAGGCGCTCCCACCCGCCTCACGCAGACACAGGAGCTTAGATGAAAGCGCCACTAACGCTCGCCAGAAACATCGGTCAGCTTAGGCGTCGCTTCGCGTCGTCATAGACCGATGCAATTCCTTCCCGGATGTTCCTTCGCGCCTTCCAGCCAAAACGTTGGCTGCTCTTGTCGGGATTTCCGATCGCGTTCTTGAACACCTCCTCAGTGATGCGTTCTCGGGAAAGAGGCATCCCCTGCTCGAACAAAGCGGGGTACCGGTCCCAGTAGCTGCGGGGGTCATTGTAGATGGGCTCAATCTTCTTTCCGCTCGCCTCGAGAAAAAGCGTGTAGAGCTCCGGGACGCTATGACCCTGGCCCGAGCAGACGTTGAACCGCTCGGCCGCAAAATGCCCCTCCGCCTGGAGCATCCGGCTGAGCAGGTCCACCACATCGTCGCTGTGCACATAGTCCCGCCGCGCATCGCTGTTGTTGAACAGGTTGGGGGAGCGGCCCATGACCAGCTCGCGCGCAACGTAGCTTGTGAACGGCGGGCTGGTGCGGGTCACATCCTGGTGGGGGCCATAAACATTGAAAAAGCGGCAAACGACGATGTCCATGCCGTAGTTGACGGCAAAGGCATCGCAGAGCTGCTCGGCGGCAGCTTTGGTGCAGGCATAAACCAGGTCGGGACTGATCGGGTCGGCTTCCGAGAATCGCTCCGCCTTGGTCTTCTCGTAGACGGCGGAGGTCGAGGAGAAGATGACACGGCGGACGCCTGCCCGCCGGGCGGCTTCGAGGACGTTCGCGACGCCGGCCACGTTCACGTCGTAGGCTTCGCTGGGATCTTGCTGGCACACCGGCAGGGCCGCGATTCCGGCCAGGTGGAAGACCGTATTGACCCCTTTCATGTCGCTCAGGAGGTCTCTGTCCCGAACATCTTTGCAGACGAGCTGGCCGAAAGGCGCCCCCTCCAGGATCAGATTATCGAGGTGGCCGAAGCTCATATTGTCGAACAGCACCACCTCGTGGCCCGCCCGGTGCAAATGCTTTCCCAGCTGTGAGCCGATGAAGCCCGCCCCGCCGGTAATCAAGATTTTCATTTCAGTGCGTTCCTTCCTCTGCGCCCATCGACGAGGCGGCTGGCCGGCTGAGGCGAATGGACCTAGCCGCCGACTTCGTCGCGGGCAACCGCCGGCCCGGGGCCTACGGCAGGCTGCCCTCGTCCGCGCCGCGTCAGCAGCGACATGAAGAGGTAATTGGCAGTGAAGGTGACGGGGAGAATGATAAGCTTTGAAACAGCCGGGGGCGCGAAGTTCGCGGAAAGGAATGCCACCGCGAGAGAAGCGGCTGTTACGCCCAGCGCCTGATATAGCAGATAAGCAAGGAAGAGGCCGACAAGGAACCTGCCGGCATAGGAAAAAATCCGGCGGACCGACGCGAAGTAGACGAACGTCACGGCCGATGTCCCCGACATCGCATTGGCCGGAAATGGCGAAAGGCCGATCCAAATTAAGGTTAGGAAGACGGCAAAGTCGAGGACAAGTCCGGTGCCGGACACCACCGCGAATCTCGCAATTTTTATGAGGTGAGTATTGCCCATCGGCACTTTTTTCAGATCACCGGAGCCGAAGAAAGGAAACCTGAACTGTAGGTGCTTACACGATCATTGCTGTACAGCGGCCGATAAGCCGGAGCTTTAAAGCACTCCTTCATTGTCTCGGCCCAGACGAAGTCGAAGGGGTCGAATGGGCGGAGATTGGAGCGGAGTTCTTCGCAGCTCCCGCTAGCTCGTAATGCTCTGGTAAGCTCGTCATATCGCGCATACTCGCCGTTCCACTCACGGCCTTGAACGTTCGTGACGCTGTAGGCGGAGGCGAGCGTCGGAAGCCACTCACCGGTGCTGTCATTCTGCCAGGCCCGCTCGTTCACGATCGAAGGTCGCCAGCAGGATGAACCCGACCCAGAACCGCTGTCGCTTTATCAGGAGGACAATAGCGCCGAGAACGGCGAGAGGATTGCTCGCGACCGCCATGGAAGCGATGCCGCTGGGGTGGAAAATCAGGCCGTAGTTCCACCCGCCCGAGTTGCTGGCGGCGAGGAAGGGTTCGAGGCCGTGCGCGCCGACGACGAACAGCAGCCATGGCAGGACTAGGGCGGATGGTGGCTGCGGCGATCGCGCAGCTCGCGATGAAGTCCCGGAAGTTCCGGCTGCCGAGCGCGCGGCTCAGCGCGAACGAGCCGGCGGCGAGGATGCCCCATTCGAGATGCGACACGATCGCGCCGGCCACTGCCACGCCGGCCAGCACCAGGCGGAGGAGCCCGATTCGTGGTCGATCGCCGCGATCCGCTATCCCTATCGTGAGCAGCGTCAGCATGAGAAAGACGGAGCCAAGGCCGCGGGTGAGGCCGCCGCCCATCAGCAGCCATTCGAACGAGCGTAGGTTCACCGACAGGAACAGGATGGCGAGGGCCGTGAACAGGCGGGAGCGGCCGCTCTTCAGCAGAAGCGCCGCAAAGAGGAGGAGGTAGCCGATGTTGAGAAGGATCGGCAGAACCCTGACGACGGCGAGGCTGTCGAAACCCAGCTTCGTGAGCAGGGCCCCGATCCAGAACGACAGCGGGGGATAAGCGAATGGCAGGACGAGCCCATTGTAGGCCGCATGCTCCGGAAGCCATGGGAATGTAGCGGCCGTGGCGCGGATGAACTCTAGGAACAGAGCGCCGTCATTGACGGGAAAGTCATTCGCCATCAGCAGGTAGACGCGGAACAGAACCGCGCCAACGAGCGCTATCAACAGGAGCGCAGTCGGCTGCCAATTGGAACCGCGGCTATCCGGCGCATCGAGGTCGAGGAGACCGACTTTCCGCGCTGACATCTTGAGGCTGCCCATCTCCAGCATCCGATCCTCATGCTCCTCATCCAAGTGCAACGAAGGGCCGGAACCGATACCGGCCGGACCCGTATAATTCGCTTATCATATGGGTCCAGCCTCTGGGGATGAGTTGCATGTCCAGTGGGAGAGCGCGCAAAAGGGAGCTATGGATAGCTCCCGCGTTGCAAGGGATGTGGCGACGCGCGCGGGCCGGCGCTGCAGCATGGCCGATATGCGCTGGCGGCGACGCGCGAATGGCGTTCATTCCCTTGATCTGCTCGACGAGTGCACGCGCACGGCCAGTAAGGAAGCGATCGCTTCGCCTAGGCGGGGATGTGGGTTGCCTCCATCATGCGAGCAATGAATGCCTTTCCCAGATCCGGTATTTGACGCCCCGCATTCCAGGCTTGCTGCTCGGCATTGCGGTATCGGCGCGCCGGGTCCACCCACTCTATTCAAGGTTGAAGGCCGAGCGCCCGCATTGCTAAGAGAGCGCAAATCCATCTTCAGCCGGGCTGAGGATATGGCGCAATCACCCGGCCGGAGGTCACCGACTTGTCAAGCTTGCCGCCGGGGTCGCCCCAGCCTCAGGAAAGTTCGACAGGGGTTGCAACGCGGCTTCTCGGGTTGGCATTGCTCGGAGCCGTCGCCTTCCGCCTCTACCTCCTGGTGGCGAATGACTTCCCGATCAATGATGGCGCCTTGTTCCTGGAATTCGTCCGGGCGAGTGCGGCGGCCTTCCCACGCCTGCCGGCGGAAGTCAGCTATAACGGGCTGATCCTCCCCTTCGCTTACCCGCCGCTTTCATTTTGGCTGGCGGCCTTGCTGACGAAGGCTGGCCTGGACAGCCTCGAAGTCGTTCGTGTCCTCCCGATCGCGATGAACATCCTATACGTGCTGCTCTTTGCGACCACCCTTTTGAAGAGCGGCCGATCGCGCCTGTTTACGGCGCTCACCATTCTCTTCTTTTCGGCGACGTCGCTGTCATTCCAGTGGCTGCTGATGGGAGGCGGATTGAGCAGGGGACTCGGCTCGATTTTCCTCATGCTGACGCTGCTCGCGGTCACGGTACCGGATCGGCAGCGGGGAGTGCTGCCCCTCTGGCGTGCGGCAGCGGCAGGCGGAGCGGTCGCCGGCGCAATTCTATCTCACCTCGAATGGGGTATACTCGCCGCCGGCTCCGTCGTGCTGAGCCGCGCGCTTGGCAGCCCGAACCTAAGGAGCTTCATCATCAGCTGCGCAGCTGCGGGAGGTACTGCTTTCGCTCTCATTCTGCCATGGTTGCTCTTCGTGACCCAAACCCACGGCTTCGAACCATTTCTGTCCGCCGGAGGCACCAGCTTTTGGGGGGATGGCAAGTCTCTTAGCCGCATCCTCGGGGTCGTCAGACTCGGAGTCGTAAGCAATCCTTTCGCTATGGTGGGGTTTGTCGTCCTCTTGCGGCGGAGGGAATGGTTCTGGATCGGCTTTCTTCTCCTTTGCGTGACATTGACGCCTCGTCACGCGTCGACGCCTGCTACTCTGGCGAACGCGGTGCTGGGGGCGCAGGGCATCATCACTGCCTATGAATTCGCGGCCCATTACGTCCGCTCGAAAAAACTCTTGAATGCATCAACCACACTTCTGATTGCGGCCCTGCTCTCCTTTGGCGTCTACCGGATCCATCACCATGCCCCAGGATCATTCCGGGTTTTGCCGGCAGAGATGCGGCAAGCGATGGCCTGGGTAGCAGCAAACCACGCCGGATCCCGGTTCGTCATCGTGAACGACAGGCCCTGGTACAATGACAGCACTGGCGAATGGTTGCCCACTCTCGCGTCGGCCCGCAGCGTTACCACCGTCCAGGGCCGGGAATGGAATGGAGAATTCAGTCGCTGGGTGTCGATGTTCGAAGCGCTTCGAACAAGCGGCAGCTGCGCCGAGCTGCACTCGAATATGATGCCGTTCAGGCCCTTCGACTTCGTGTGGGTCGAGACGATGGAAGAATGCTTCCCCTCTGCCAGCTATCAGCCTGTGTTCCGGAACGGCAAGGTCGTGATTTATGCGGAGCGTAGGTGACAGGAGCCTGGACGGCAGGCGGGGACGCTACCTAGATCGTCATTCGCAGCGCCAGGCGAGGCGGAAACTGCGCTACGGTTGAAGAGGCTGCCCGATTTGCTACTGGAGCCCGACCCCTTGCGTCTAAGCAGATCCTCCGGGAGTTTTTAAACGTGCAACCTGTCACAGCCGCGTCGCTAGAGGCGGAACACGGCTCTCGCCGGCTCGCCACTGCCCTTCTGCTCGGTGCGTTGTCGGGGGCCGTCGCCTTTCGCCTGTACCTCCTCGTGGCGAATGACTTTCCGATCAATGACGGCGCGCTGTTCCTCGAATTCCTGCGAGCGGCCGCGGCCACCTTCCCGCTTCTGCCGTCCGAGGCTCACTATAACGGGATCCTGCTGCCATTCGCTTATCCGCCGCTCGCCTTCTGGACGGGAGCTCTTCTGACCAAGCTCGGCTTTGAGCCTCTTGCCGTCGTCAGGACCGTACCCATCCTCATGAACGTCGGATATGTCCTGCTCTTCGCCCTCCTTCTGCTGAAGAGCGGCCGATCCCGCCTGTTCGTGGCCCTGGCTGTCCTCTTCTTCGCTGTAAACCTGCGCTCGTTCGAATGGTTGTTGATGGGAGGCGGCCTCACCCGCGGCCTCGGCTCTCTGTTTCTTATTTTGACGCTGCTTGCCGTCAGAATACCCGATCAGGAGCGCGGTAAGTGGTTTGAGCCCGGGCGGGCCGCTTTGGCCGGAATCGCGGTCGCCGGGGCCATCCTCGCGCATCTCGAATGGGGCATCCTTGCCGCCGCCTCCGTCGTGCTGAGCCGGGCGCTCGGCAGCCGGAGCGTTAAAGAGTTCGTGACCGGCTGCGCGATTGCCGGAACGACGGCTTTCGTTCTTGTCCTGCCATGGCTGTTCTTCGTCCTGGAGATGCACGGCCTGGAGCCGTTCCTTGCCGCCGGTAGCTCCGGGGGCTGGGGCCCCCACCTGATCTGGCGACCCATCGGCATCATATCCATGATGGTGGCAAGCAATCCTTTCGCGCTGCTGGGCGGCGTAATCCTGTTCATGAAGAGGCAGTGGTTCTGGATCGGCTTCGTCCTGCTCTGCGCGTTTGTCACTCCACGCCACGCGCCGACTCCTTCGATGTTGCCGATCGCTGCCTTTGGCGCGCAGGGCTTGATCAGCGCGTACGAGATCGCGCTCCGCTTCGTCCGTTCGAGAAAGCTCCTCGCCGCATCCGCCGCAGTCGCGGTGGCGTTGCTCCTGGCGGTTAATCTGTACCGAACCCAGCTCCACGCACCTACGTCCTTCCGGGTGCTGCCGGAGGAGATGCGGCAAGCCATGGGCTGGGTCGCGGCCCAACAGCCCGGAGCACGGTTCGCAATCATCAATGATCGGGCCTGGCAGAATGACAGCACTGGTGAGTGGTTTCCGACGCTCGCCTCGGCAAGCAGCGTCACCACGGTTCAAGGACGCGAGTGGAACGGTGAGTATAAGCGCTGGGACGAAATATCGCGTTCTTTGCGGGCGAGCGACAGCTGCGCGGAGCTGCACTCGCACCTCCGCGCGTTCGGCGCTTTCGAATTCGTCTGGGCGGAGATGATGAACGAGTGCTTCGCCTCCCGCCGCTACCGACCGGTGTTCCGGAATGGAGCTGTGACCATCTATCAGGTGCGGGAGCCACCTGCGGCAGGACCGTCCGCCTGATCTCAAACGCGGGTTAGATCACTTACCTCTTGCGGGCGTAAGCGCGCCAGTAGTCGCTCGTCTCGACCATCGTGTAATGGCTGTCGATATAGCTCCCATAGAGCTGTTCGAGAAGCCTATGGCTCGCCGGCTGCACTGGCGCCTTGGGCACCATGATGACATCGACGTCGGCGAACACCTGCTCGGGCGCGCGGTAGCTCGCCTCGTTGAAGGTTCGTCCGGCATGGTACCATGAATCAACGCCCTTCGGGGGGCTCCTCCCGAGCAAGGCATTGAATGGATTTGTCGTGTCCAGTGTGAAGACGCTGCCCCCGAGGCGGCGAGGCCGCCGTAACAGCCGGGCACCGTCCACAAGGGTCCAGAAATATTCTGGCTGAGCGATCGCTCCGACAAGACCTTCGGTGCGGATCGCGTTCAGCGTCGCGATGTCCGCGATTCCCGCACGATAGGCCTCCTGCGCCTTCTCCAAGCCCGGTTCGCCAGTTGCCGGCCGGTACACTTCCTGCGCAATGAAGCCGTCGATCTCGGCCGTATACTGCCGTGGGTCGCCGCCACGCGCGGCCATCATCCCATGCACCACTATGCTTTGGAGAGCCAGAGCCGCGGGCGGAAGCGCCATGGTCGCCACCAGAAGCATCGCGGCCAGCGCAAATCCATCACTCTGGGGGTCCTGTTTGCGGCCGCCCCGGGCCAACGCGAGCCCTCCGAGGATGGCGGCCGGCACCAAGGTCATGATGCCTGCCCCCTGGTGGTTCTGGTTGCGCAGCAGCAGCCCCGCGCCCGCCATCAGCGCGCACAGGAAGATGGTGGTCCAGGATACCCGCCTTGCCACGGCGAGCCCCATCACGAAGAGGAAAGGGAGGATCATCGCCGCGCTTTCGATCACCATATATGCAAGCCCGAGGGCCGACGCTCTCACCGCCCCCGTGACGTTCGCGGCCATGCCGATGTCTAGCAGGTAGGTGCCCGTCGTAGGCCAAATCAAATGTATTAGCACCATTGCCGCAGCCGTGATGGCGAATGCGTAAATCGCGAGCCGGCGCGTCTGGGCCAAGAGCAGCAGGGCGGCCGTGAACCCCGCCGCGACGGCGAAGTAGCTGACCTTCAGATAGAAGGTCAGGAGGAGGACTGCGGCGGCAAAGATTGCATCCGCCCAGGGGCGAGCCCGCCCACGCTCCTCTCGCAGTGGAAGCAGGAACAGGACGACGAGCAGGCCATAGCCCCACCTGTTGTAGAACATCCCGTACGAGGGCTCGACCTCGCCGATGCTCGCCGGGCCGAGAACGAGGGAAAGCGCGAATGCCGCGAATATCGCCGCATAGCCGAGCGGCAGCCGCGAGATGCAGACGTAGACCAGCAACGGCAGGAAAACGAGCGCGAAGCCTGCAGTGGCGTAGGGCATCATGCCGCCGAGGCTGCCGTCCACCGAGAGGCCGAATGCGGGAAAGAGGTAGGCAAGCGGGCCGAGCGGCGTGTGGAAGTCCCGATGGGGCAGCTGCCCGCTCAGCACCCGATGCGCGCCGTCGAAGAAGATCATTATGTCGTGGACGTAGCGCGTGCTGAACGTCCTGCCGGGCAAGATGAGCAGAAGGATCAGCGCCAGTGCGAGAAAGCTGCAGCCGGCTCCGATGATCCATGCCTCCCGCCGGCCACCGAGGGCCGCGAGCCGAGACGACAGCCGCCCGAAGCCTGCCGGGGGCGTTGCAGCCAGGGGGCTCTCCTGCGTCGCCATTTCAACTGCCAACAGGGCCTGCCTCAGCTGAAGGCTCCGTCGCCAAACGCGGCACCAGCTCCCGCGCCACGCGCCGCCCTTCGCGGATCGCGTAGCTGGTGCCGCGGTCCTCTGGATAGATCTGCGCCATCGAGGTGATCAACACATTGTCGAGCGGCGTCTCCTCGGCGGGGATGAGCTTCGAATGATGCGGCTCGGCGATCGGTTGGGAGAACCGGGCGCGCCAGACGTGGTGGCCCGTCACCCATTCTCGCTTGAAGTCCGGGAACATCCGCTGGAGGTGCGGCACAGCGAAGTCGAGAACCTCCTCGTCGGCCATCCGATAGAGCGAGTCGCTTTCCGGAAGATACTTGGAAAGGAAGACGATGTGCCGCCCGCCATAGGATTCGGGCGGCTCGAAATTGGTGTGCTCGATCACCCCTACGAAAGGGAAGGTCGGGTCGTTGACGTTCAGCCAATAGGTTTCGGAAAGGCTGCGGTCGAGCTCCAGAACCAGGCAGATATTGGCGAGATATTCGATACGGCGGAGCCCCGCGACATAGTCCGGCGCGGCATGGCCTTCGAGGAGGTCCGCAATCAGCGGCAGCGCATGGGTCAGAAGCACCGCCCGCGCAGGGACGGCGCCGTCGCGAGTCCGCACCGCCGTCGCCCGGCCATTCTCGACCTCCAGACCGCTAACCGGCGCATTCACCCGCACCTCGACCCCCATACCCTCGAGCTTGCGCTTCAGCGCTTCGGCAAGCTCCGAAAAGCCGCCCTTGTAATAAGCGAGCACCTCGCGCCCGTCGGAGGCGCGGCTGCCGCCGCGAAGCGCGAGCTTCTTCCAGAACCAAACCGCGCCGACCTTGTCCGCATACGGCCCGAATTTGCCGACCAGTAGCGGCTCCCAGACGACCCGGAAGACCTCGGGCCCGGCCAGCTTGATAAGCCATTCGCGCGCGGTCATGTGCTCGATCGACTTCCAGTCTTTGATCCGGCGCGCTTTCAGCGCCAGCAGCCCGAGCCGGATGCGGTTGGGGAAGCTCAACGCCTTGAACTTCAGGAGGTCGAGCGGCGTCGAGAGTCGGAAGATTGTGTTGGCATAATACATGCCGGTGCGGGTCGGCCGGAACACCACCTCGTCGGAGCGGCCGATTTCCTTGATGAGGTCCATCACGTGGACGTCATTCGTGAACCAATGGTGGTAGAATTTCTCGAGCGTGAACTCACCCACCGTGAAGCCACTGGCGAGGCCGCCTACCATCGGCTCCTTTTCGAGGACGACGACCTTGTTGCCCGCGGCCGCTAGCTCGTAGGCGGCGGAAAGGCCGGTAAACCCTCCGCCGACGATCACGACGGGATCTGTGACAAGATTGGTGGCAGGTGCGTTCATGGAGTATCGCCTTCAGTCTATGGTGCCGGCGGCCTGGCCGGCTATGGGCTGTCTCGCTCGCAATCCGGAAAAAACCAGCAGGAGAAAGCCCGTCGCCGTGATCGACAGCCAGAGAATAGCGTGGATGAGGATGGCAAAGGCTGTGGCGCTCACCGGGCTCGCGCCGAAGCCGGAGAGGGTGCGTGCAGTGAAATAATGGAAGGTCCCGACATAGCCAGGAGAACTCGGGATGATTGTCGACAGGGTCCCCACGCTGAGGGCCAGCAGCGCCGCTTCTGGGCTTGCCGCGACGCCGAGCGCCAGCCCGACCGCAAAAAAAGCACCACCCTCAGCCAGCCAGGCGAGAATGCTGATGCCCATCACGCGAGCGACCAGGAGCGGATGGGAAAGGGTGGCTATGGCATCGGACAGGCGCAGCAGCGCCTCGCCCGCCGGCCGGATCCTCGGGATGCGTCGCTCCAGCCAGCGCACCACCGCGCGAATGGAGCTCGGCGCCGCGATGAAAATCAAGATCGCCCCAGCAACGGCCAACGCGGCGAGCTTCAGCCCTGCAAGGAGCGCCTCGTCGAGGACGTCTGTTGCAAGGTAGGTCACGGTTGCGAACAGGAAGGCCATCAGAACGAACAGGTCGAGCAGGCGCTCAAGGACGAGGGAGCCGATCTGGCCCGAAGCCGGAATGCCGGTGAAGCGCTGAAAAGCAACTACGCGGATAACGTCCCCGGCCCTGAAGGGGAGGACGTTGTTGAACGCAACGCCGCCGAGGAACGGCACCGCAGCTTCGCGCACCCGCACAGATGAGCCGAGGCTGCGCAGCATCGTCACCCAGCGATATATTTTGAGCAGGTAGGCAAGTGCGACGAACCCGAGCGACACCATGATCCATTCCGGCCGCGCCTGGCCGAGCGCGGCCACCACTTTGCCGAACGGCACGGCGCCGAGGGTGGCGTAGAGGAAGACCGCGCTGATGATGAAGCCCAGGGCAAGCTTCACACCACGGCCGAGACCGCGCCCTTGCCGCGGGGCCGCGCTGGAAGGAAAGGACACGAATCTGTCCTAGCGGCCGGGCCGAGCAGCCGACTGGAGCGGAACAGTGAAGACATCCCCTTGGCCCGCTGCCCGGCCCGCCTCCTCGAAACCGAGTTCCTCCATGATGAGGAAGAGCGGCCTGTCCTTCGCCTCGCTGTAGATGCGGCCGATATATTCGCCCATCACGCCGAGGAAGATGAACTGAAGCCCACCGATCAGCATCACGGCGATGAAGATCAGCGTCCAACCGGGCACCCAATTGTCGGTCAGGAGCCGCTGGGCGATCGCATAAATGACCCCAAGCACCGACAAAGCCGAAAAGGCCAGACCGACGCTGGTCACGATCTTCAGCGGGACGGCGGAGAAAGAAACGATCCCGTCGGCAGCGAGCGCCAGCATCTTCCGGAGCGGGTATTTGGAGGCCCCGGCGAACCGCTCGGCGCGGCTGTAGAGCACGGCTGTCTGTTTGAAGCCGACCCAGCTCGTCATGGCGCGAAGCAGGCGGTGCCGCTCGCGCATCCGGAGCAGAGCGTCGACCACGGCTCGGTCCATCAGCCGGAAGTCGCCGGTATCCAAGGGTATCGGCACTTCGGAAAGGCGGTTGATGAGGCGATAGAACGCCCTTGCCGTCCAGAGCTTGAACTTCGTTTCACCGGACCGCTCCGAGCGCTGGCCGTAAACCACGTGATAGCCTTCGCGCCACTTTTCGACCATCTGCGCGATCACCTCGGGAGGGTCCTGGAGATCCGCGTCTATGAGGACGACCGCCTTGCCGCGCGCATATTCGATGCCGGCGCTCACCGCGATCTGATGCCCGAAGTTGCGGGAGAGGCGGATGACCTTCGCCCGCGAGCTGCCCGCCTGGATATCCCGCAGCAGCTCGGGCGTGGCGTCTCGGCTTCCGTCGTCGACATAGATGATCTCGTAGTCGGGCGTTATCGCCTCCAGCGTCTGACCGAGCCGCTGGTGCGTGTGTTCGATCACTTCAGCCTCGTTGAAGCACGGGACGATGACCGATAGCATTGGAGACGCTTGTGACACCTGATCTCCTGAGTAAGATTACGGGCGGCGTTCTGGCCCTGATGCCCGTCCCGTGGATGCTGCAGCTTCTACAGAGCACCCGGTCCTGGCCAACAGTGCACCACATACAGTGGGCGGTGCGGATGTCCAGATGCTCCAGCTCTTTGTAATCCATGCCCTAAGTGCTGCTGCACGGCTGGCGCGAGTGGCGCGGCTGCGCTAACTGCACGCTTCTGCCGACTTGCTGTTGCGTTTCGATGGCGCGCCCGGGGACTTTCAGGATCATGGCTGACGGAGAACAGGGGCAGCGCGCGAAGCTGGTTTCAGGTGAGCTTCCCTTCACGATATGTAGGGGAATGGGCCGCCTTCGGCCGGCGGCGGGGATCAGGCGGGGGACCCTCGCCCCTCGGCAGCTGCTGGCCTCGGCTGCTTAGAAGGCGGTGGAATGACTTCGAAGTTCGCAGGCGGAGCCGCCCGCGCCGGCGCCTGGAACGCGGTGGAGCTCCTGCTGCGGCAAGGCGTGCAGTTCGTCATTTCCATTATTCTGGCGCGGCTTCTCTCCCCAGCCGACTTTGGGATCATGGCTCTACTGGCTTTTTTCGTGGGCTTCGGAACCGCCATCGTGGAGGGCGGCTTCGCCACCGCCCTCATCCAGCGGCAGGACACGACGCGGGAGCAGGAGAGCGCTCTCTTCTGGATGAGCGTCGCCTGGAGTGGCGTCTTGGCCGTACTGCTTGTGCTGCTCAGTCCGATGATCGCCCGCTTTTTCGAGGAACCAGTGCTTGCTCCACTCATGTGGGTGGTTGCTGCTCATGTCATGATTATTGGAACGGGAGCCGTCCCGGTGGCTCTCATCACAAGAGCGCTTCGCTTCGAACTGATGGCCAAGGTCGCTCTTGTGGCGGCCGTAATATCGGGCGTTGTGTCGATAGCGGCCGCAGCACTGGGGGCGGGCGTATGGGCATTGGGCCTGCAACTGTTGACGGTCACGGCGCTCCATTCCGGATTGATCTGGTTCTTCTCCGGCTGGAGTCCGGTCGCACGTCTCCGCGGGACGGGCGCCGGGGGTCTGCTCGGCTTTTCCTCGCGTGTCGGCCTTTCCCACCTGGTAGACCATCTTTACGTGCAGGGTTTTGCAGTGTTGGTGGGCAAACTGCACGGTGTAACTGCGCTCGGCCTCTACAATCGCGCCCATGCCACGCAGTATTTCGCTTCGGGAACCTTGGGCAATATCGTCCGCCGATTGGCCTTGCCGTTATTCTCCGCGCGCGCGAGCGATCTCGTGGTTCTCCGGGACACCTTCAGAAGAACGGTTCAATTGGCCATGCTGGTGAACATCCCGGTGATGGCGGGCCTCGCCGTCACCTCTGACCTCGTCATCCTGATCCTGTTTGGCGCGGAGTGGCTTCCCGCCGCTCCCATCCTCTCGGTACTCGCGGTAGCGGGGATTTTTTGGCCGCTGCAGGTCATCAACTCTCAGCTGCTGCTGGCAATCAACAGGCCTGATCTTTTCTGGCGAGTCGAACTCATCAAGAAGAGTGTCGGGATAGTCTTGCTCCTGATAGGCAGCGCTTTCGGGCTCATGGGGCTCGCCTGGAGCCAGGTTCTCTTCAGCCTCTTCGCGCACTTCTTCAACGGTTATTTCTCAGGCAAGCATGCCGGATACGGGGCGTTCAAGCAGATCCGTGACGTGGCGGCCCTTGCGTTTATCTGCGCCACAATTTCGGCGCTCCTCTTCGCGGTTCGGCCTTTTCTCGATCAGCGCCCCTTCCTCCTGCTCGTCTCCATGGCTGCGCTTGGAACGCTCGGGTTTGCCGCGGCCGGCTTCATCTTACGCCTGGCCGGGTTCAAAGAAGCTCGGGACGTCGTGATCGGAGTCTTGGCCAAACGCACATGATTTTTTTGACGCCCCGATATCGCGTGTTGAACCTCCGTGGCCCAAGAGATGAAGCAACAGGTTCCTGGGCTACCTCGCAGGATTGGGTCTGCTCACGGTTGCCAAAGGGAGAGTGGAGCCGAACTGGCCTCTCACTGAAGGATCAGCTTAGGTGCTGATGAAGCGGGAGCGCTGCCCATGGTGGGAAAAGCTCTTGGGTTGATAATACGTCCCGACATGTTCCTATCGTGGGGATGAACTGCAAGAATCCATGACGGACGGCCAACGCCGCTTCAGAGGAGGAAGTGAATGGTTGATTTGAAAAAAGCTGTCGGCGCTGGGATTGGTCTTATGTCTCGCGTGCCGATGCGCAGGATTAGCAGCCTTGAAACGATACTCTCGTTCCTGCTCCACCGACTGCCTCCTGACATTCGCGACGAGCATTTCCACATTGCGCCAGGGCTTTCGGGCCAGCACATGCCGAATGCGAAGCTGTACCCAAATCGCGCAGCGATGCTGCACGCACTGCCAAAAGGCATGAAGGTTGCCGAAGTGGGAACTTGGCGCGGAGACTTCTCGAAGCATATAGCAGAAGTCTGCCAACCAATGGAATTTCACCTTATCGATATCGATTTTAGCCCGTTGGACGAAAACGGGGTCAGCTCCCTCATGTCGGGCGGTGTCGTTCACAAGCACGAGGGGGACAGTTCACAAATTCTGATCCGGTTTCCTGAGCAGTATTTCGACTGGCTCTATATCGACGGCGATCACACCTACGAGGGAGTGCGAAAGGATCTCGCCGCAGCACATTCGAGAGTGAAGGCTGGCGGCTATCTCATGTGCAATGACTACACCAATTGGGATCTCACCTCGGCGCAGCCGTACGGGGTCGCCAAGGCTGTGAACGAGCTTTGCTTGGCACACCGTTACGAGGTGTGCGGTCTTGCGCTCCAAGGCGCAGGCTATCACGATATCCTGCTCAGAAAACCAGGCTAAAGGCCTCGGGTGCAGTGTCGTGCAAAACGGCTTGAGCATCGGCCTTGCCCCGAACAGCCGCCGTTGCCGCCCCATTGCCCAAGAACATGCCACAAGGAAGATTGTTTTTTATGCCAGATCGAGCAAGATTAGGCTACGTAACTGGGGAACTGCCCGACCACGAATAAGAGCAAAGCGTGAGACTGGATATTGGCTACATCCTAGTGGTGGCTGTGGTGCTGGGATCGCAATCTGGTGCGGATCGCGCTTTGTGAATCCTCGTCGGGGAGAAGTGGCTCACTTAGCGTTGATCTTTTTAAAAAGGCCGATGCGGACGTTTAAAGCACGAGGCACGGCCACCCAGCAATTTCCGCTATGGTCAAAAACAGACCTTGAGGGTGAGATCGGCGCGTTCGGCAGACTGCTATGGGCTCCTATCGAACGGCTGTTAGCAGCAATCGCGAAGCTATGCGTCTGCTGCGGCCAGCGCCTGCCCATAGGATCGAAGCATGTTGCCAGCCGTCGCTCCAGCCGCTCCATCGACATCCCTTTCCAGAACAAGGTCGAGGCACCACACCTGAAACCCCGTTCCGTCATGACCGGGGGACAGCCACTCCTCCACACCGGGAGGCGCGGCCCATTACCGTATCTTTCCGCCCATTGTGGACATTGGCAGCGCGCTTCGAGACATTGCGGCGAATGCGAACTTCTTCGTCTTGATAGTGCGTCAAAAGTCGAAGTTCCCCTCTGAGAGCCCACGCTGCCAGTGGCATCGATGCTGGGACAGCCCGTGATGGGCACAGGCTATGCCAAATCATCGATGCTTCATCATCTTAGACCGAGCGGGTGGCAGGAAGGTGGACCTTTAGATTGATCGACCAACGGGAAGCGGACTTGGTCTTCATCTCAGCTCGGGACGGCGTGATCGGAGCCTTTGGCCAAACGCACATGATTTTTTTGAGGCCCGATATCGCGTGTTGAACCTCCGTGGCCCAAGAGATGAAGCAACAGGTTCCGATGCTGTCCCCGATCACCCGGTCCTTCTTGCAGGTTTCTTGCGATATGGCATCCCAGCATTCGGACCTGGCTACGAGCTCGAAGTTCGATTCGAGGTAGCGCCCGTAGATGCGGCGCATGAGGTCGAACGTGGGATATTTCTGCGGATATTTCGGAACCATGACAACGTCGACGTCGCGGAACATGATGTCCGGACGAGGGTGGACAGCCTCGCTGAAGGTAATCTCCGCATCGTAAAACGCCGACACCCCGGTAGGCGCCATCCTGCGCGTCAGCGCGTTGAATGGATTGGCAAGATCGGGCACGAACACCTTCCCGGGCAGGCGCGGCTCCCGCTCCAGCAATCCGACGCCATTTTGGATTACGGCCAAAAACTGCTTCTCACCCAGCGCCTCCTGTCCACGCTGATTGTCTAGATTCAAGCTGGCCGGGTCGATCGATCCACAGCCATGTTCCGCGGCATCGCTAACCGCCGCCGAGGGCTGTGCACTTGTGGAGGTTGGCGCTTGAGTGATCATCAGACTTGGAAAGGCCGGGCCCGCTAAATCGGAGGGACGCTGGCGCATTGCAGCTAGGAAGTGAAACGCGAGATTACCGGCAGCCCCTATGCCCACCGGAAGGACAAGCGCGCCGATGAGCAGGATGCTTGCCAGCGTCGAGCGGCTGCTCGCCGATTCGGAATCGCGCCTGGGAGCAAGGGCGGCGACGAGTGAGCCTGGGACAAAGGTGAGAATGCCCGGACCTTGTGCATTGTGCCTGTCGAGCAGAATACCAGCGGCGCCCATGAACAGGCACAAAAGCAGATAGTCGTATCGGACGCGGCTAATCAGCGCGAGCAGGAGAACGGCCCCGAACAGATAGACACCCTGGATGTTGTTCACTGTGGTCGCGAGCAGCCCGACAGCGCCCCCCCGAACCGTCCCTGTTGCCGAAGCAGCTGTTCGGATGTCGCCGAGATACTCGGCTGTGCCCGACCAGAACAGCTCCACTATCAGGATCGCAACCGCAGAAATCACAAGAGCGATGAAGGCCTCGCGCCGAACGTGAGGAAACCAGGCCGCTGCCAGCAAGAAGGCCCCTCCGACCGCCGCATAGGTGATTTTTAGATAAAAGAGCAGCAGCCACAACGCCGCCATGCAACCGATGTCAAGGGAGCGGCTGCCAAGCCCTCGATTGCGTGGCAACACGAACAGGAACAGCAGGCTGAGCAAGGCGTAGCCGAACCGATTGTAGAACATCGCGAACATCGGCCGGGGTGCAACTTCGCCAATGGCTGCCGGGGCAATTGATAGAATCAGGATGTAAACACCAAAGGCGACAGCCAGCGGCCATGGTAGGCGGGATAAGCAGGCGTAGATGGTGAGCGGGAGCAGTAGCACGGCAAAAACCGCCGTTGCCACAAGCATCATGCCTCCCAAGCCGCTCCAAACGTAGCCAAGCGCCAGCAGCGCGTAAGCGAGCGGCCCCAATGGCGAGTGAAAATCCCGGTTCGGCACCTGACCCCGCGCGAGCCGATCGGCAGCGTCAAGAAATGTGAGCAAGTCTCCGAGGTGTGTGGCTAGGACGGTCTTCCCCGGTAAAAGGAGCATCATGACCGAAACGGCGCCTACCGCGGTAAGAAACCCGGCGACAAACCACCCGGCACGACGCGGCGGCAGGGAGGCAAAGTTTCGCGCCGCGGACGAAAGCTGTTCGATTGACCTCGATGTTACGCCATTCTCGCTCACGCGCCCCTATTGCGGCCTTGGGCGGGTTTCGCCAGCGCAAAATGTGAGCGTGCGAGAGGCTGTTGCTTGTTCGGAAGTTCCGCCGCGAGCGCGAACGGTTCGGCCGATCCAAAAGTGGCATGTGCGAGCGCCAAGTCATCTGCTGGCGGGACCCTTGTGGCTCCGGGCGGGTAAATCGCGCGCAGAGGAGATGAAGCCCGGCCGATACCGGACGTCTTCGAACGATTGCTTCCCTATGGGCCCGTCTGCGGCTGAACAACCGGATCTGCACGGCGCCGGCCTCCTGCTTCCTGTCGCGTCCGGAGCAGCGCATCGAGCATCGCCCCCATTGAACCAGTAGATCCGTCGAGCCAGTAGAGCAGCGCGCGGCTTTTGATTGGCCTTTTCAGGAATATCGCCTAGGAAGCGCGCCATACTTCCCGGGCCTCGGCTGTTCTAAAGCGGCAGCTCCCGAAGGCATTCCTCGTCGATCTAGGTGACAGGCACCAGGTCGATCACATGATTACGAGCGCGTGGTAATTTCGAATGTTCAACTATCCCAAGGCCGAGCCGGCGAGCTATCAAAACGCGACCCCATTTCCGCACATCCTGCTCGATAATTTTTTCCCCGACGAGCGGTTGAGGGAAGTTGCGAGTGAGATAAAAGCAGCCAATATCGATCCGGAAGCACCCGGATATGGCTGGCTCGACAAGCGCCGTGTCTCGGACCTCGAAAAGATGCCCCCCAAGACCCGCCAGCTGGTCGAGGAGCTGAACTCACCCGCCTTCTTGCATTGGCTGGAAGAGCTCACCGGGATCGAGGGGCTACAGCCTGATCCTTATCTCGAAGGCGGGGGGGTTCATCAAATCCCTCCCGGCGGCTATCTGAAAATCCATACCGATTTCAATTGGCACCGGCGCTTGGGGTTGCACCGCCGGATCAACGCGCTTCTCTACCTGAACGAGGATTGGCAAGACGAATGGGGTGGCCAGCTCGAGCTTTGGGATGAAAAGGAGATCGCCAGTGAGGAGGGCAAGGCGTCGGCAGCTTTCAGCCCGTTGTTCAACAGGATGGTGATCTTTTCCACGACCGATTTCAGCTATCATGGGCACCCCCATAAGCTGCAGTGCCCAGCTGACCGCACCCGGAACTCCATTGCCCTTTATTATTACTCCAAGGACCGGCCCGCGTCGGAGATCAAGTTCGAGCAGTCCGAAATGACGAACTACCGGGCACGACCTGACGAGCAACTCGGATTGAAGCACAAGCTGCATCAGGTTCTTATCCGCGTGCCGCTGTTGCGCGGGTTTTTAAACGCGATTCGGAGGCAGTCCTAGCTCGCGCGCGGGAGGTCCGCTTCCAAACTCACCGGCACCGCTATGACGAACCCGCGGCTGCCAATGCTGCGTCGCCTCGAGCGACCACTCGTGAAAAGGCTCATGCTGGCGAAAAGGGCGTCTGGGTGCATCAGCGCTGCTATCTCACCAACCAGGTCCAGCGGGTAATTCGGCGGATTGAAAGGCTGGATTTTTGCGCATTCTTTTCGTGACATGGGATGGACCGCAGGTCAGCTATCTCGAAAGCCTGTTCCTGCCGATCTTCGCCGGTCTTAAGTCGGAGGGACTGAGCTTCGACGTCCTCCAGTTTCGGTGGGGCGACAATGCTTCCGAGCGGCGTATTCGGGACGCCTGCGATGCCGTTGGAATCGGATACCGGGCGGTGCCTGTCTCGCGTTGGGGCGGGGGAGCGGGTCCCTTCCTTTCCGCTATTCACGGACGCCGGCATGTGCGTAGCGCTGCACGCGCTTTCGGAAGCGATGTCATCATGCCGCGTGGCATGATGCCATCTATCTCCGTTCTTGCCGCGCGCGCGCACAGGGTCTGGCCCATCGTTTTCGATGCGGACGGTCTTCCCACGGATGAGCGGGTGGATGTGGCTGGGCTCCCCGCAACCGGCACCACCTACCGGATCCTGCGCGACATCGAGGCGCAGACGGTGCGCCACTCAACGTCCGTCCTCATCCGCACACAGCGCACTGCGGAAATCCTCTACCACCGCGCCGGCCCACCGGTAACGATGGACCGCTTCCACGTCGTTGCGAACGGCCGCGATGAGGGCGTCTTTCAATTTTTTGATGCAGAGCACCGGGCCGGGGTGCGGCGCCAGTTGGAGGTGGCCGATACGTCGCCCCTCCTCGTCTATGCAGGCTCCATGGGCCCCCAGTACCGGCTCGATGCAATGGACTCCCTCTTCTCGGTGGTTCGGGCGCTTAGGCCTGATGCACGTTTGTTGGTGCTGACCGGCTCTCCCGAGGTTGCCGCCGAAGCGTTCCAGCACCACGGCGACGGTGCCATCATCAAGCGGGTTCCCTACGACGAGGTGCCGCGCTTCCTGGCGGCGGCGGACCTCGGCCTTGCCTACCGAAGCACCAGCTTTTCCATGCAGGGTGTCGCTCCCGTCAAACTCTCGGAATATCTCCTTTGCGGACTGCCGGTGATTGGCACTGCTGCCATTGGGGATACAAGACCTATCAAGGAGGAGGGGCTCTTCTTTGACGATGAGGGCGGCACGCCCGCGGCTGCGCAGTGGCTGGTGAGGGAGGTGTTGCCGGCGCGCGAAATCTATCGGGAAAAAGCGCGTGCAGCTGGGCTGGCTCGATTCTCTCTTGGCCGCAGCATCGAGGATTATTCGCGTGCACTTCAGCCGCTTCGGGATAACAAGCCACTGACGAGCGGCAGGATCATCAGATCGGATTGATCGCTCCCCTAATAAGTTCCGACTTTTCCCACTGATCTGAGGAGATCAATGAGACGGGGTGTATGTACGCTAAGCGAATATCCTTCTTCGGCCCGCTTCCGCCCCACCAAACCCATTCGTGCCCGGAGATCGGCACTTTCGATCAGCTCTAGGAGAGAGGCGCGCCACTCCTCGGGCGTTGTGGCGAGAAATCCCGTCAGCCCATGGGCAACAATGTCCCGGTTCACACCGACGGGCGAAGCCACCACCGGAAGGCCGCAGGCCATGTACTGGATGAGCTTGTAGCCGCTCTTGCCGCGGGCCCAGATCTCGTCCGGAACCGGCATGATGCCGATGTCCATCGCCTGCACGTCGGCCACCTCGCTGCTTTCGGACCAATCGACGAGTTGGAGACCCGGAAACCTGTCCTTCTCCGCCTGCACCCCTGCGCCGACCACGCGCACTTTGACGCCGCGTTCACGACTGATTTCCGCAAGAAGGGGAAATAGAGGCCGCAAATATCCCCAGGTCGTGGGCGATCCTATCCAACCGATGACGAGCGGCTGGTCCGGATCGGCTCCGTCGGCGCGCGGCTTGTAGAGATCGGTATCCACCACTGTGGGCAGTATGATGCTCCTTCGGCAGAAGCGGGATGCATAGTCCAGCACATAGGCATTGCCACAGGAGCAAGCCGCCGCATGCCGCAGCAGGGGCTCGAACTTGCGGCCCAGCATCCCCCGAACCAGCGGGTTGGAGCTTGAGTCATAGGTATGGAAGAAAGCATCGTCGTAATCATAGACGACTGCCCGGCTTCTGCTGAGCGCCAGCCGCTCGACCCAACCCGGCAGATAGGGGAAAAGCTCGGCATAGATCCAGACGATGTCCGCGCCCGGCCCGGAGAGCAGGGCCCGCATCCGCTTCAGGTAGGATCTGGCGACATCAAGCCGCGAAAAGCCGCCGCCGTCGACGAGGCTGCGCACATAATCGTCGCCGAGCAGCGGCTCGAAATCCACCCTGAATCCCGCGGCCTCGAGGGCAGGGATGTACTGCAGCACCCGTTGCCGGGTACTTGCCGCCTCGCGGCCGTGGCGGGTGAAGGCTTTGACCTGCATCGCTCGGCGAGGGGCGAGCTCGTCAGCCTGTTCCAAGACGGGCGCCAGCATATCGTTGCTCCCGGATGGGGCGCCACCACCATTCGTTTTCCAGATACCAGTCGATCGTCTTCGAAAGCCCGGTTTGGAAAGTCTCCTGCTGGCTCCAGCCGAGCTCCCGCTCGACCTTACGAGGATCAATCGCATAGCGCCTGTCGTGGCCGGGCCGATCTTCGACGAAGGTGATGAGCGCGCGCCGGGTGCGCCCGTCGCTGAGCGGCCGTTTTTCATCGAGAAGGTCGCAGATCGTTTCGACAACGCTGAGGTTGCTGCGTTCGGCGCGGCCGCCGACATTGTAGCTCTCGCCGAGCCGGCCCCTCAATGCGATCAGCTCCAGCGCACGGGCGTGATCGTCGACGAACAGCCAGTCGCGGACATTCTCGCCCCGGCCATAGACCGGCAGGGTTTTCCCTCGAGGGCATTGAGGATCACGAGCGGGATCAGCTTTTCCGGAAAATGGAAGGGCCGTAATTGTTCGAGCAGTTCGAAAGCACGACCGGCAGGCCGTAAGTGTGGTGCCAAGCGCGAACAAGGTGGTCGGAGGCCGCCTTCGACGCCGAATAAGGCGAGGACGGGTCGTAGGGACTCTCCTCGGTGAAGATCCCGCTGTCGAACGGAAGATCGCCGAACACTTCATCCGTGGAGACATGGTGGAAGCGGAAGCCTGCGCGGCGGCGCGGATCGAGGCTGCGCCAATAAGCCAAAGCCGTGTTGAGCAGCCGGAACGTGCCCACGATGTTGGTTTCGATGAAGTCGGCCGGGCCGTCGATCGACCGGTCGACATGCGTCTCGGCCGCAAGGTGCATGACGATCTCGACCCGCTCCTCGTCGAGCAGCGATCCGACGAGACCCCCGTCGGCGATATCGCCCCGGACGAAGCGGTAGCAGGGCGAGCCTTCCAGCTCGGCCAGCGAGGCGAGGTTTCCCGCATAGGTGAGCTTGTCGAGGTTGATCACGCGATAGCCGCCGGACCGGACCAGATGGCGGCAAAGCGCAGAGCCGATGAAGCCCGCTCCTCCGGTCACCAGGACGCTGAGCGGCTCGCTCACCGGCTCGTTCCATGCAGTTCGTGACCCGCAACAGGGCCTTCGGCGGCTCTCCGCTTCAAGGAGGCGGCATAGTCGGATTTGCCCAAACGTTCGGCGGCTGCGAGGAGCTGATCGGTGGTCAAATAGCCGAGGTCGAATGCGACCTCCTCCGGCGACATCACCTTGATGCCCTGGCGATGCTCGATCGTGCGCACGAAGGAGGATGCCTCGTGAAGGCTGTCGTGCGTTCCCGTGTCGAGCCAGGCATAGCCGCGCCCCAGCCGGACCACGTTCAATTCGCCAAGCTCCAGATACGCACGGTTCACGTCGGTGATCTCGAGCTCGCCGCGCGCCGAGGGACGCACTGATGCGGCGATGTCGAGCACATGATTGTCGTAAAAGTAGAGGCCGGTCACAGCCCAGTTCGAGCTCGGATGAAGCGGCTTTTCGATGATGTCCGTCGCCCGCATCGTCTCCGGGTTGAAAGTCACCACGCCGTATCGCTGGGGCTCTTCGACATGGTAGGCAAAGACGGTGGCCCCCCTGTCGCGGGCCGCTGCTTCCCGGCAGAGAGCGGAAAGCCCGCCTCCGAAGAAGATATTGTCGCCGAGAATGAGCGCGACGGGATCCGGGCCTACGAATTCCCGGCCGATCAGGAAGGCCTCGGCCAGCCCGTTGGGCTGCGGCTGCTCCGCGTAGGACAGACTGATCCCGAACGGGGCCGCCGTCGCCGAGCAGGGTCTTGAAGCTCGGCAGATCGCGCGGGGTGGAGATGATCAGGATCTCCCAGATCCCCGCCAGCATCAGCGTGCAGAGCGGGTAATAGATCATCGGCTTGTCGTAGACCGGGAGCAGCTGCTTCGAGATGCATAATGTCGCGGGATAGAGGCGGGTGCCGCTGCCTCCGGCAAGGATGATGCCCTTCAAGATCAGCCTTTCTACCTGACGCCCGCCGCTGCGTGAAATTGCCGCCTGCGCCGTCCCGAAGGCCGCTCCACGAGGTGCGCCTGGGCAATAGAGGCCTGAGGGAGTGGCGTCAAACGTTCCGGATCCTGGGCCTGATCGGTTGAGGTGGAAGCGCTACGCGCTTCCGCCGAAGGCGTGAATCAGGCCCTTTTCATATGACCCAAGACCTTGATTCACGGATCAGGCGGATTCAGCCTGATCCGTGAAGGTCTATGTTTCGGGGTTCCTTCGATCCGATCATTGGTGTAGCAGCGGCGCCTGGTCTGGAGGGGGGCGGTGCCCGCACTTGACCAGTCGGGCAGTGGGGGGCTGCTCCCAGTGGGCATCCCAAGCTTGATCCTGTTCGCCAGACAGGACCTGTGCCTGGGACCGGAAAGAAACCCCATCGTTCAAGAGTGTGCGCATTCAAGATGAGCTCCATCGTTACATCCGCTCGCGCACGGCGCGGATCCGCTCGAGGCTCATCGTGGCGGTGCTTGTTACCCTGGCGTCTCCGCTCTTGCTTTACCTCATCATCAGAACGGCTGTTATTGGGCTGAGCTCGGCCACGGCGGCAAGCCTCCCGCCGCAGGACTACACCCCCGTGCTGCGCCAGCTGCTGCCGCGCGTCGCCGATCCCCGGGTCCCGGTCCCCAAGCGGCTTACCACCATGGCGGGAGCGTCAGTGAGCGACAATCCGCTCGCCTACGAGCCGTTCTTCGTGTTCGGGAAGAAAGCCAGCGATGATGGCGACCTGAAGCGCGCCATACTCCTTATGGAAGAGTCTCGACGCCGTCGGCCCAACCTGCTCATCACCAGGCTTCTGCTGATGTCATATTACGGCGCAGCAAAGCGGTATCCCGATGCGCTCCGCGAAATGGATTACACTCTGCGGAGCAGCGAGGACGTGCGCCGGGTGGTCCTTCCCGAACTGGTCAAGACGATGCGGACTCCGGAAGGACGCCGCGCAGTGGCGGAAGTCCTCGTCGGCAGGCCCGTCTGGCGGGAAGAGTTCATCAACACCGCTGCGCACGGCCAGCCGGCGCTCCGTCCCGAGCAGGCGCGTGATCTGCTTGATCGGGTGCAGGCATTGCGTCCGCGCGGCGACTGGTCGCTGGAACGCGGCCTCTACATCCAGTCGCTGGTCAGCGCCGGACGGGCGGGAGAGGCGCGATCCGCTTGGCTGGACACGCTTCCACAGGCGGAAAGGCTCCGCTACCGGTTCCTATCGGACGGCGACTTCACAGGCCGTCTGAGCCCGCAACCCTTTGGCTGGGTGCTGCGGGAAAGCGACGCGGGGAGAGCGGAGATCATTCGTTCCGGCGGGCGGGATGCCTATCTTGAAGTGACCTATTTCGGGGGCAAGAACATCGAACCGGCTGAGCAGATGCTCGCGTTGTCGCCGGGCACATACCAGCTTTCCTTCCTCGCCAAGAGCGGGGAGGGGGTTAAATCAGGGAACATCTATTGGGCGATAAGCTGCGCTTCGGAGGGGCCGGAGCTGGTCCGCATCCGAATTGTCGATCCGCAGCCCGCCTATCGCCGGTATCAAGGAGAGGTGCGCGTTCCCGCTTCGGGTTGTTTGGGGCAAAGACTGCGCCTTTTTGCTGAGGCCGGCGACATGGCGAGCGGGTTCGACGTCCAGATCGCCAAGATGCAGATGGTGCGGCGATGAGACGGCGCGGAGCGGATCTTTTTAAAAATTCCGCGCCGACGGCATTTCTGCTGCTCGCCATCCTGCTCGGCGGCGCAAGCGGCCAGGGGGCCGGCGCGATCGCCAATGGAATCCTCCAGATCCTGTCTCTGTTCGCGATCCTTTACTGCCTTTGGAAGGGAAGAGAGGCAGCGCTGCCCCCGGAAGCGAAGGCGCTTGTTTGGCTGTGCCTGCTCTTCCTTCTTTTTATCTTGCTGTCGCTCATCCCTCTTCCGGCCGGGCTTTGGCAGCAGCTCCCCGGCAGGGAAACCGCGGCTCGGGGCCTAAGCCTCGTCGGGCTGGCGGATCAGTCGCTGCCGCACTCGCTGATGTCCCAGCGCACTTTGGCATCCATGATGTGGCTGCTCCCGCCCGCCGCTGCGTTCCTGCTTGTGCTGGGGGCGGCTGATCAAGGTCGTAAGCTGCTGGTGTGGGGAATCCTGATCGTCGCGCTGCTCATGGTGGGCCATGGAGTCGCGCAGCTCCTTTCGGGGCCGGTGGCGCTGCGGCCATATGCGGTCACCAATCCCGGCCGTGCGGTCGGGATGTTCGCCAATGCCAACCATTTCGCGACTTTCCTCCTCTGTTCGCTGCCCTTTTCCGGATACATTGCGGCACGAGGAGTGCGGCGGGGAAGCAAGGCAAAGAAGGCCAGCGCACTCGCGCTCGCCGTCACGACCGGCCTGTTTCTGGCGATCGGAGTGGTCTCCATCGGATCGCTGGCCGGCTACGGCCTGCTGCTGGTTACGGCCGCGGCTGCCGTCCTTATTTACCGGCGCGCGGCGGTGGGAGCGCTGAGCTGGGTTTGGATTGCCTCCGTAGGGGCGTTGTTTCTGTTGTTCCTGGGTCTTTCTTTGGCCGGGCCGCTTCAGGAGCAAGCCATAACGGGCAAGCTTTCCGACCAGCGCACCAGCAGGAAGGTCATGGCGGCCACAACGGTGGAGGCGATCAAGGACAGCTTCCCAGCAGGCACGGGCCTGGGTAGCTTTCCCCAGGTGTACCGCACGTACGAGGATCCCGCAGCGATCGGCAGCGAGTTGGTAAACCACGCTCACAACGACTATCTGGAGTTCGTGCTGGAGCTGGGGCTTCCGGGCCTGGTGCTGATCCTTGCCTTTATCTTCTGGTGGGCGTGGCGGATGATCGGCATTTGGCGCTCGAATTCCGAGGGCGCCGGCTTAGGACGTGCCGGATCCGTGCTGGTGCTGGTTGTCGTGCTTCATTCTATGGTGGATTACCCGATCAGGACGTCCGCTATCGCAGCCCTCTTTGCGGTCGGCTGCGCTCTGATGATCCCGCCGAACGCCCGGGTGCGACAGACGGCTCGAGGCATATCGGAGGGCG
>JAUJOJ010000012.1:47665-86152 GCA_030447665.1 Allosphingosinicella sp.
ATAGGGTTGGCGCTTATCCTGATGGTGGCGGTTCGAACGCACATCGGGCTCATTGCGCTGGTCGCATTGGCGATCGCCGCTCTGATCGGCCGCAAAACCAAACCATTGGTAAAGGCGCTCCTTCTGGCCGGTATCGCTGCCGGAGCTTATGTTATCGGATCCAACTTCGAGAGTACGTTTCACTTCGACGCACGAAACCCTGATGCAGTCAGCGACTATATGTCGGCCGTCGGTGCCATGGGTGAAGGGTCGGGCGGTGACGCAGCTATCATGCAAGCCTCGTTTCCCATCAAGGTTCTCTTTCTGTGGTTCCGGCCGTTCTTCGTCGATGCCGAGAATTTGATGGGATTTATCGCCTCTCTGGAGAACTTCGTCCTCTTGATCATCATGGGGTACCTCGTCCTCAATTTCAGGTCCGTTCGTGGCCTGTTTTTTAAAGTTCCGTACATGAGGTTTGCCGTCGTCATGTTCGTAGCCGTCACCGTCATGCTGGCTCTTGTGAACTACAACGTGGGGCTCGGGCTCCGGCAGAAGATGATGGCAATGCCTTGCCTGTTGGTGATCTTCGCGACGTTGCTCGCGCTCAAGGCGGCGCAGAAGAACGAGCGAAGGGAACTCGCTGAGGCTCGACCACAAACGGCGCATCACAGGTCGCCGGCAGCTTATCTCGGCAGCTGACAAGGTAGCCGCAACGCTGCGCCTGGATCATACGGGAAAGGACAAGAAGTGCCGCTGAACCAGCTTTCGAAAGTTTCTGGTGATCCCGCCGCCGCCACCGCCGAGGATCTTAGGCTGCGCCCCGCCGAAGCGTGGCCATTCTATGCGGAAGACGAGATCGAAGCTGTCGCAGAGGTGTTGAGGTCCGGTCGCGTCAATCAATGGACCGGGGATGCTGTGGCGCGTTTCCAGCAAGCCTGCACGGATCGCTTTGGCGGCGGCCATGGAATCGCGCTGGCAAATGGCTCCGTCGCCCTAGAGCTGGCCCTCCTGGCTTTTGGCGTCGGCCCCGGTGACGAGGTGATCGTCACCCCCCGCAGTTTCGTCGCATCGGCTTCTTGTGTTCGGCTGGTCGGGGCTACGCCCGTATTTGCCGACATTGATCCAGTCAGCGGAAACCTGACTGCGGAGAGCATTCGGGCTGCCCTGACGGCCCGGACCAAAGCAGTCATACCGGTGCATCTGGCCGGTTGGCCATGCGACATGCCCGCGATCATGGACTTGGCTCAAGCGCATGGGCTGAGGGTGATCGAGGATTGCGCTCAAGCCCACGGGGCTGAGATTGACGGCCGCTCGGTGGGGAGCTTCGGCGATGCTGCCGCCTTTTCCTTCTGTCAGGACAAGATCATATCCACCGGCGGCGAGGGCGGCTTTACCAGCTTCAGGAACGAGGACGAGTGGACGCGTGCCTGGTCTTTCAAGGACCACGGCAAGAGCTGGGCCAAGGTGAATATGCCCAACACCGGAACCGGGTTTCGGTGGCTCCACGACAGTGTCGGGACGAACTGGCGGCTTACGGGCCCTCAGGCAGCGATCGGGTTAAAGCAGCTAGAGAAGCTCGATGACTGGCGGGCGACCAGAACAAGGAATGCCAAGATTTGGGCAGAAATGCTTGGGGAGGTCGCCGGGATCGAAGTCCCGTGGCCGGAGCCGCGGTTCCGTCACGCATTTTACAAGCTTTACGCGCTTTTGACCGTGGACAATCCGCAGCCGAAACGTGACGAGATCATAAGGCGGGCCAATGAAGCGGGCCTGCGTGTGTTTTCCGGGTCCTGTTCCGAGGTGTACCTGGAGCGCGCTTTCTCCGATTTGCCGCGGCCCGATCTACCACATGCTCGTTCGCTCGGGCAGCGCAGCCTGATGGTGGAGGTTCATCCCACGTTGTGCTCGGACCTCGTAGAGCGACGGGCTGCAGCCCTTGCCGACATTGCCCGCCAGGTTCTAGGCGAGGGTGCCAAGGCCTGGATATAAGATGATTGCAAGCACATGATCCTCCATCTTGTCAGGCGCGTCTCGGCTGCCGATCGCGCGCAGAAGCAAAAAATCCTGCTCGCTTATGATGTGGTGGCGAGCGCGCTGGCGCTTTGGGCGGCGTTCTGGGTCCGTTTGGGTGAGCCCTATTGGCCTTGGGGTCTGAGCGTCCTCGGCGCGGCCCTTGTTTCCGTCTCGGTGGGCGTGCTTTCTCTGCACCAGCTGCAGGTATACCGCATCGTGCTGCGTTATTTCGATCTGCGGACCGTGACCCGCTTGTTCCTAGCCGCTGCGATAGCAGCCACTGCTTGGGTCCTCACCGTCTACCTTGCCCGCTCGTCGCTGGTGGTGGACGGAGGCCGGATCCTGGTGCCGCGTTCGGTGGCCTTCATCTATTGCGGCTTCCTCTTCATGCTGCTGTTTCTTGGACGATATGCCATGGCGTGGCTGCTTCGGGAGGCTGAAAGGATGGTCCCCGGGGCGGTGGATCGCGAGAGGAAGAACGTCGCGATTTACGGCGCAAACGCTGCGGGCATCAGCCTCGCCGAATCGGTCAGAAAGGATCATCAATATTCGTTGCGGGCGTTCGTCGATGACGACAGAGCACTCCACGGCCAGATCATCGTCGGCGCGCGGATCTATTCGCCCGAAGCCCTAGCGAACCTGGTCCGCCGGGAGCAGATCAGCGAGGTCTTCCTTGCAATCCCCTCCGCCACCCGGTCCCAGCGCCTCTCCGCGATCTCGCGGGTCCGGCAGCTCGATCTGCAAGTAAAAACCGTCCCCGCTCCGGAGGAGATCGTGTCAGGACGGTTCACAGTGACGGACGTCCGTCCGATAGACGTCAACGACCTGCTGCGCCGCGAGCCGGTGGAACCGTTGACGCCGCTGATCAGGGAGGCGGTCGAAGGCCGTTCCATTCTGATTACGGGAGCAGGCGGATCGATCGGCTCCGAGATCTGCCGGCAGATCATGCGCGGGAAGCCCAGCAAGCTCGTCCTGCTCGATCACTCGGAATACAGCCTCTACCATATCGAGCAGCAGCTCAGCGAGCTGGCGCAGGGGATCGAGCCCGAGGACCGGCCGGTGATCATCCCGATCGTTGGGTCCATGCTGAGCGAGCTGCTCGTGCGTTCGCTTATTCGGGCGCACGGGGTCGACACAATCTATCACGCCGCGGCTTACAAGCACGTGCCGCTGCTCGAGCATAATGAAGTCGTGGGCGTCGAGAATAACGTGATCGGGACCTTGGTCCTGGGACGATTGGCGGTCGAGGAGAAGCTCACCCGCTTCACGATGATCTCCACCGACAAGGCGGTCCGGCCGGAAAGCGTAATGGGGGCGAGCAAGCGCGTGGCCGAGCTCGTGATCCAGGCGCTTGCGCACGAGGAGGGCTGCCCGACCCGCTTCGGTATCGTCCGCTTCGGCAATGTGCTCGATTCCTCGGGCTCGGTGGTGCAGCGCTTCCGCAGCCAGATCGCTGCGGGAGGGCCGGTGACGGTCACGCATCCCGACATCACTCGCTACTTCATGTCGATCCCGGAGGCGACCCAGCTCGTCCTCCAGGCGAGCGCGATCGCCGCTCACGGCGAAGTGTTCGTGCTCGACATGGGCGAGCCGATCAGGATCGCGGACCTCGCGCGTAACATGATCAGCCTTTCCGGCATGACGGTTCGCGACGAAGAGAACCCTGCCGGCGACATCGAGATCGCCTATGTCGGCCTGAGGCCCGGCGAGAAGCTTTACGAGGAGCTGTTTGTCGGCGAGGAGGCGCGCGCCACCGCCCATCCACGAATACAGATGGCGAAGGAGCGGTTCCTCTCCTTTGCCGAGCTGGGCCTGCATATCGAGGCACTGCGCGAAGCCATCGGCGCCGCAGACGCTGCAGCCGTGCGTGCCAAGTTGCAGGAGCTGACCGCGTCCGATCGGGCAGCCGAAACGGAAACCCGCGCCTCCTACCGGCCTAAGGGCACGGCCGCGCCGGTACGTCTGGTTTCGGACAATCGCTTGTGAATGTCCTGATTACGTCGGCTGGTCGCCGTGTTGCTCTCGTCCGTGCCTTCCAGCAGGAGCTTCGAAGCGTCTATTCTGAAGCACTTGTATTGGCTGCGGACATGGAGCCGCAGTTGAGTGCTGCGTGCCAGGTGGCGGACAGGCACTTTCGTGCGCCTCCCGCTAAAGACCCCATTTACGCTGACTTTCTGCTCTCCATCTGTAAGCAGCACGAGGTGTCGATCGTCGTTCCGACAGTCGACACGGAGCTGATGGCTCTGGCACTCGCCCGGAAGATGTTCTCGGCTGAGGGTATCCACATCATCGTTTCCGACGCGGATTTCATCCGGGACTGCAGGGACAAGCGCCGGACGGCGAGCCTTTTCCGTGAAAAGGGAATCGAAACGCCGCAGCTAATTGACAAATTGGCGCCATCCTTCCCAGCCTTCGTCAAGCCATATGACGGGAGCCTCAGCGCCGACACATATCTGCTAAGGCGAGCAGAGGATGTCCAGAGCCACCATTTGGCCAACGAGAGGCTGCTCTTCATGGAATATGTCGATCCTGAAGAGCATGATGAATACACGGTCGACATGTATTACGACATGTCGCATCGGCTCGTTTGTGCGGTTCCGCGCAGGCGAATCACGGTACGGGGCGGCGAGATAAATAAAGGAGTGACGCGCAAGGACGTGTTGCTGCCCTTGATCCGCCAGAAGCTGTCACAGATCGATGGCGTGAGGGGGTGCATCAATGCGCAATTCTTCGTCAGCCGCGACGGCAAAAGAACGGTAGCGCTCGAGATAAACCCGCGTTTTGGTGGCGGCTACCCGCTGAGCTATCGGGCAGGCGCGAACTACCCCCGCTGGATCATCGCCGAATATCTTCAGCAGACACCTATGATCTACTGGGATGAGTGGGAAGACGATCTACTCATGCTGAGGTACGATGACGAAATCCTGGTACAAAATTACGTAAACTGAGACGGTTACGCACCTTCGAGGAAGGCGAGCTCGATCGAGCATTCTGCAATGGACCTTGCAATCAACGAAAAAAGCTATGTCATCTTCGACCTCGATGACACTCTATACCCGGAGCGTGCGTTCGTTGAGTCGGCCTTTCGCCACATCGACAACCTGCTGAATGAGCAGCTAGGCCGCTCGGTCGTAGCCGACATGGTGGACCGTTTTGACCGGCGGGAGGATGTCTTTGAGTGGATCCTCAGCCAGCTTCCTAAACCAGGGGTGATCGACAAAGAGTGGCTGCTGCAGGAGTATCGCTCTCATATGCCCTGCATCAGCCTCGGTGCGGGCGCGAAAGAGCTTCTTGATCGCCTCCAGTCCTCGAATGTTCAGATCGGGCTAATGACCGATGGGCGGAGTCTCACCCAGAGGAACAAGATAAAAGCGCTCGGGCTGCAGCCCTACCTCACCGACATTCTGATCTCGGAAGAGTTCGGATCGGAGAAGCCCGACCAGAGGAATTATCGCTTTTTCGCCGACAAATACCCGGACCGTTCCTTTACGTTCATCGGCGATAACACCAGCAAGGACTTCATCGTACCGGCACAGCTGGGCTGGACGACGATCTGCTTGAAATGTTCGGGCACGAACATTCATCGGCAGGACTTTTCCCTCTGTCCCGGGCCTGATCATATCATTTCGTCACTGCGTGACGTTCGTGTGTTCGCTTGACCTAGAGCCAGATCGTTTGAGGTGGAAGCGCTTCGCGCTTCCGCCGAGAGCGTGAAAGGGTTCCCATCGAAGTACTACTTCGATGGGGTCCCAAGCTGGCTCTATTCAGATGGTTGAGACCAAGATTCACGCTTCAGGTTGAATCAACCTGAAGCGATCTTGGTCTAGAGGCTGCGACCTCACGGAAGCCGTTCCACTCAGGCGCGAGACGCCCTAGCAATGGCGTGGCTGCGAAGTTCGCCCGTCTCGCCTGAGCGATAGGCAGAAAAGGAGGCACCAGCCGAACTCTGATGCGGGGCCTCCTCCAGCCAGGACTGGAACATGAGCACCGCCCAAAGCTGATGCTGGAAATTGGCGCGGCCGGACTGGTGCGCGGCCCAGCTGCGCCGGATCGGCTCGGGCCTGAAATAGCCCTCCCGCCTCAGCCGCCCCTCGTCGAGCAAGTCTTCGGCCCAGCCCTTCAGCGGCCCCCGCAACCAGCTGTCGATCGGAACGCCGAAGCCCATTTTCGGCCGCTCGATCAGCTCCTTGGGGACGTATCGGTAAAGAAGCTGGCGGAGCGCCCATTTGCTTTGCCCGCCCTGCAGCTTGAGGTCCATCGGCATCGACCAGGCGAACTCGACCACTCTATGGTCGAGGAACGGCACGCGCGTTTCGAGCGAGACGCTCATCGCGGCGCGGTCGACCTTCACCAGAATATCGTCGGGCAGATAGGTGAGCATGTCGGCGGCCATCATCCGCTCGATATCGCCCAGCCCGGTCAAGTCGGACAGTCCGGCGCTCGCGCCGGCGGGCTCGCTCCCGCCAACCACGAGCGAGCCTGGATCCTGCCAGGTGGAGACGAGCGTGCGGTAAAGCTCGTCGGGGGACCTGCTCGGCAGGACGCCCGCGGCCTTGATGATCTTGTCTCCGGGCACTCGCATCTTGAGCGAGTCCGGAAGGACTGGGGCCATCACCGAGGCGATCTTGTCCCAGGTCGCGGGGGACAGTGAGCCCATGCCGCGCGCCAGGCCCGACCGGAGCGGGCGCGGAATCCTCGACATCTTCCGCCAAAAGGCGGCGGTCATCTTGTAACGATTGTAGCCGGCAAAGAGCTCGTCCCCGGCGTCGCCGGAGAGCGCGACCGTGACATGCTCCTTCGCAAGCTTGGAGACGAGCATCGTCGGGATTTGCGAGGAATCCGCGAACGGCTCATCATAGACCCTGGGCAGCTGGGGAACCACCGACATGGCTTCGTGCGCGGTCACGTAAAGCTCGATATGGTCAGTGCCGAGGTGCCGGGCGACGGCCTTGGCGTGCTGCGCCTCGTTATAGGCTTCCTCGTGGAACCCGATCGAGAAGGTCCGGACCGGCCGCGACGATTGGGCCTGCATCAACGATACGATTGTGCTGGAATCGACTCCGCCCGACAGGAATGCGCCGAGCGGAACGTCCGAGATCATCTGCTGGCGGACAGCATCCGAAAGCAGATGGTCAAGCTGGTCCACATAATCCTGAGTGCCGCCAAGCCGGGGCGCGAGGCTTCCCTTGTTCGCCACCTCCGCGCCCGACCAATAGTGTTCGATGGCCGGATCTTGGGCGGCGGAACCCAGTGTAAGCAAGGCGCCCGCCGGCAGCTTCCGGATTCCCCGGTAGATCGAATAGGGAGCGGGCACATAAGCGTGGCGCATGTAGAGGGTGAGCGCCTCCCGGTCGATCTCCGGCTGGAAAGCAGGATGGGCGGCGATCGCCTTGAGCTCGGAGCCGAAGAGAAACGCGCGCTCTTCCCCCGTCCCCTGCCAGCCATAAAAAAGCGGTTTTTCGCCCAGCCGGTCGCGCGCAAGCGTGAGCTGCTTCGTCTGCCTGTCCCAAAGCGCGAAGGCGAACATCCCGATCGCCCGCTCCAGGGTCGCCCTGATGCCCCATGCCTCGATCCCGGCAAGCAGCGTTTCCGTGTCGGAATGGCCGCGCCAGTTGACCGACCTGCCCTCCTCGTGCAGCCGGTGGCGGAGCTGTTCGTGATTGTAGACTTCGCCGTTGTAGGCGATCACATAGCGCCCGCTCGCCGATTGCATCGGCTGATCGCCGGCCGGCGAGAGATCGATGATGGCGAGGCGGTTATGGCCGAATCCCACCCGATGATCGGGATCGGCCCAGGCTCCGGTCCCGTCGGGGCCGCGATGGGCGATGCACCCCGCCATCCGGCGCAGCAAGGCCTCCGCTCCGCCCGCGCCCGAAGCCCAGTCACCGCCGACGAAACCTACGAGGCCGCACATCCAAGCACCAATCTTTGAGGTTGAGCATCACCGATTAGCCGCCATTGAGCGGCGTTGCAAAGGGCGCGATGTGCACCTAGCCCAGTAAAATACTGAAGCAGGTTGGGGATCGATGGTAGCGGATGAGGAGCGGCCGAAGGGGAAGAGGGTGGTCGTGTTCGGCTCCTATGCGCCGTCGCTCACCAATTTCCGGGGCCCCTTGATCCGCGAGATGGCGCGTGCCGGACACAGGGTCTTCGCGGTGGCTCCCGGCCTGACGGACGAGATCAGTGATCAGATACGAGCGCTTGGCGGGACGCCGGTCGAGATCGAGCTTGGACGAGGCAGCCTCAATCCTTTCCGTGCCCTCGCAACGACGCGGCAATTCCGGGCCTCCATCCGCAAGCTGCGCCCCGATGCCGTGATCGCCTATACCGTCACTCCGATCGTTCTGGGGGCAGCGGCGGCCAAGTCGGAGGGCGTGGGGCGGTTCGTCGCGCTGATCACCGGGCTCGGCTACGCGTTCACCGGCGGCAGGGAGCCGAAGCGCCTGCTCAGCCGAATGCTCGGCCTGCTGATGTACCGGCGCGCATTGCCGCGCCGATATCGCGGTGTTCCAGAATCCCGACGATCGGGAGGAATTCAGCCGGCTCGGGCTTCTCCCCGCTCGCCTGCCGACCGGGATCGTCAATGGATCGGGGGTGGATCTCGACCATTTCCAGCCTTCGCCGCTGCCCGATCGCCTGTCGTTCCTGATGATCGCGAGGTTCCTCAAGGACAAAGGCGTTCGCGAATATGGCGAAGCCGCCGCCCGCCTCAAACGCAGCCATCCGGAGGTGGAGGTGGCCCTCGCAGGATGGCTCGACGATCCCCGGACGCCATCGACGCGGCCGACCTGGACCGGTTCGCCGCGGCCGGTCTCAGGCTGCTCGGCAGGCTCGACGACGTCCGCCCCGCGATCGCGGCCTCCAGCGTCTACGTGCTCCCCTCCTATCGGGAAGGGACTCCCCGGTCGGTGCTGGAGGCAATGGCGATGGGACGCGCGATCATCACGACGGACGCGCCGGGTTGCCGCGAGACGGTGATCGATGGAGACAATGGCTTCCTCGTTCCGCCGCGCGATGCCGACGGCCTGCACCAGGCCATGCTGCGCTTCGTCGAGCAGCCGGAGCTCGTTGCACCCAAGGGGCTGAGGTCCCGGCGGCTGGCCGAGCAGAAATATGACGTGACCGATGTAAGCCGAGCTCTGATGAACTATGCGGGGCTTTGACGTGAAACGGGCGTTCGACATCCTTGCGTCGGCATGCGGCCTGATCCTGCTCGCCCCTTTCATGCTGGTGACCGCCGTCGCGGTCCGGATGTTCCTCGGAAAGCCGGTTCTCTTCCGGCAGGTTCGGCCTGGCCTCCAGGGGGAGGCCGTTCGACCTCGTGAAGTTCCGGACGATGCTCGATGCCCGCAGCGAAACGGGCGCTCCGCTTCCCGACGATCAACGGCTGACGGATTTCGGCCGTTTCCTCCGGGCCAGCAGCCTCGACGAGCTTCCACAGCTTTGGAACGTGCTGCGGGGCGACATGAGCCTGGTCGGGCCGCGGCCGCTGCTCGTGCAGTATCTGCCGCTTTATTCGGCGCACCAGGCGCGTCGGCACGACGTCCGGCCGGGCCTCACCGGCTGGACCCAGGTGAAGGGCCGCAATTCGCTGAGCTGGGAGGAGAAGCTCGATCTCGACGTCTGGTATGTCGACAACAGGACGTTCCTGCTCGACCTCCGGATCATCGTCATGACGGCCATGCGGCTCATAAAGCCGCGGGGCATCTCGGCTCAGGGCCATGCGACGATGCCGGAGTTTCTCGGAAGCGCTGGGGAAGATGAACGCCGTCCCAGGGAATGATTGGCGGCGGCCCCGCTGGCCCTGGCCAACTTAGCCCCCCGCCGCGGCCTCGCGAACGGCGACCACTTCATAGCGGGCATTCTTGAAGAAGAGGTGCTTCAGGCGGTCGCCGGCATGGCGGAGCTGGGGCTTGTGCCGCTTCACCTCCTCGATATTGTTGGTTTCGCTGAGGATGCGGAGCGGCAGCCCCTGGAACAGAGCGCGCGCCGCGCCAGGGTGAGGTGGACCGTGTGATCGGCGAACGGAGTGATCTCGAAGGGGATCCCAAGCGCTCTCCAGGCGGCGTGAACGGATGCCGCCGCATGGTAGAAGGGATGATGGATGTTGACCTCGAAGTAGAGCATGGCATCGGGTGCCATCACCCGGGCGATCTCCTCGAGGATAAGACGGGGATTTTCGGCATGGTCGACGACATTGTCGCACAGGACGATGTCGAAAGAAGCATTTTCAAATGGCAACCGCTCCCCGGGCGCGGCGATGGTGCGGGCGCGCTTCTGCCAGGCGGGAAACAGCTCCGCATAATGATCGGCGAGCGGATCGACGCCGACGCCGTCCTTCGCGCCGAAATAGAAGATGAGGCCGTGGGCGCCGCTGCCGACTTCGAGGACGCGGGCATCATCGGCGATCGGGCGAACCGCCTCGAGCGTTCGACGCACCTTGCTCGAATCGGCGATCATCGCGGCGACCACCTCTTGCTCGCGTCCGTTCACCCGATCGGCCTTGGCCCGCTGATAAGCGAGCTGCCGCTCCAGCGCCCGATCCGCACGGCGCCGTAAGCCGCTCTCCCGCAAGCTCATCCTATTCCTCCGCATCGTGGTTCGAAACCGTACGGCCTCAAAGCAGCAATGACGTGCTGGATCAAGGAGGCCCTCCGTAATCGGCACTCGGTTGACGCTTACTTGATCTCGCCGATCTGTGATCAACCGAGTCGGGGAGCGCTGCACGACGCCAGAAGTGGCGCACACCGGGTTCGAGCGGATATGGCCCGCCGCCAGTCCGACCTCCTTCAGCGATGCGTGCTTGGACCAGGTGCTCCCGAGACCCACCTGGTCGAGATTGTAGAGGATGGAACCCTCCGGAAGGGCCGGGCTTCGATCGCGGGCAGCAGGTTCGTCCCCAGCACGATGGGGAGCGCCCGTTCCACTCGGACCGCTTGGCTTTGGCGGATCGCGCTGGTGGCAGGTTGTTGACGCCATAGTTTCTTTAGGCACTGCGCGGCCGAAGGCTTTGGCGAACCTCAAGGGACCGTCTGCATGAAATACACCTGGCAAGTGTGGAACCAGGCCCTCGCGCCCGAAGATTGCGATTATATCATATCGAAGGGGATGCAGCGTCCGCCGACGGCAGGCAGCGTGGGCAACCTCGTCAGCGATGGCCAGTTGCTCCCGGAAGTCCGCGTATCCACTCTCAGGTGGCTCGACATCGATGGCGAGGATCGCGACATCGCCGATCAGCTGATGTGGTTCTTCAGGCGCTCCAACCTCAACGTTTTCGGGTTCGACATAACGGAGCCGCTCGAGGTGCAGTTCACCGAATATGTAGGTGCCGAGGGCGGAAAATATGATTGGCACCAGGACGTCATGTGGCAGAACGACACTGCCTACGACCGGAAATTGTCGATCGTCGTCCAGTTGAGCCACCCGGAGGACTATGCCGGGGGTGATTTCGAGTTTTTCGGATATCCTCGCCGGGGGCCGACTTTCGAAAGCGGGGCTCCGTTCTGGTGTTTCCTCTCTTTCTTCTACCACCGGGTTCTCCCGGTCACGAGCGGCGTCCGCCGCTCCCTAGTGTCCTGGGTAGTCGGTCCCAAGTTCCGGTAGAACAAAGCCTCCGAAGCGGACACTTCGTCGCGTCAGCGGCGGCTCAACTGGTATCTGCGCCACACCCAGCGCGGGATTGCGACGAGCGGGTAGACGAAGTGCAGCGATCCCGGGAGGTGAAGCGAGGCCTGATCCTCGGGATCTTCAGCTTCCGGATCAGCTCGGAGCGCTTGTAGGACCATCCTTTCCCAAGCATGAAGTGCGAGACGTTGATCACGACCGTTCCAAACACCGTCGAATCCAACTCGGTGACGCCGCGTCCGGCCATCGCGCTGATCGCCAGGCTTTCCAGCCATTTGAGCTTCCTGTCCCGCCTGAGCTCCCGCGCCAGCGCTTCGGGCAGGGGGAGCGACAGCAGCTCTTCGCACAGCAGCAGCGCTTGAGCCGAGCTTCTGCCGACCCCGAGCTCAAGCGACCGGCGGTACAGTCTTTCCGTTTCCGCGGGGCCTTCCGTTCTCAAGAAAGCGGCGACGTCCGCCAGCCATTTAAGGCGAGCCCAGGCGTGGGTGGCGCCGTGAACGCACAGATAGGCGAAGAGCTGATCCTTTTCGAGCGTGGGGACTTCCATGCCGGGGCCGAGCCGGACGAGTTGCAGCTCCGGCCGGGCGGAGACGCTGGGAAGGAGGCGGGGATTGTCGACGAGCCCGGTGTGCAGCTCGACCACGAGGCCGCTTTTCAGGTGGGTCCACAGCGTTTCCTTCCAGAGCGCCGCCCATTCCACCCCTGCCTCGTCGGAGAATTCCGGCCCCGGCAACGTGCGCTCGTATCCTGCGCTTCGGAGAATGGCTGCTGCTGCGGATGCTTTGTCGCGCGGCACGAGCAGATCGATGTCCCATGCCTGCTTCACTCCGAGCATTTTGTAGACGAGCTGGGAGAGAGTGGCACCCTTCAGGAAGACGCCGACGATTCCTGCCTCACCGAGAAGCTTGTGCAATCGCGCCGATTCGGCGGCCTGCAGCAAATTGTCCATTCCGATCGACGACGCGGCATCCCTGAGCCACGCTTTCTCCGCTTCGGGTAGGGCCGCTCCGGAGGAGGTGAGGGCGCGATGGACAAGCCCCTCTACCCGGTGGCGCCTCGCCAGCTTCCGGAACAAGGCCCAGCCGATTCCCCCGTTTGCAAGGGCCAAGATCCTGCTATCCCGGCTCGCCTCCGGAGGCCATTCGCAGCAGGCTGCCAGCAGCCTGAATTCGTTCGAGAGCCGGTGACGGTTCAATCCTTTGGGGGCATGCATGTGCGACTTGACGATCCATTCGGGGTGTGGAGTTTCTGACACAGTGCGGCAAAAGAGCGTTCGGCCCCACCCGGCGACGGCTCGCCCGGGCCGGGAAATCCCAACTTTACCCTTGAATTACCTGCCGAGCCTCCATACTGAGTGGCGGTAGCCGGGCGTTGCGTCAAGCATTGAGCTTGTGCGGAACCAGGATGAGTTAGGCTCGTTAGCCACATAAGGGAGCAGTACATGAACAAGAACAGCGACATGATCAACGAAGGGCGCAAGGCTTGGAAGGCTCCCGAACTGCGGCGTCTGCAGGCTGGCGCGGCTGAGGCCGGCGGTGGGCAGCAGATCCCTGACGGCGGCGATCCCAACGTCAGCGATCGCTCGTAAGCAATCGCCTTTGAGTTCCTAGTGGCGTCCACTTCGGTGGGCGCCATTTTGCTTGTCTATCGAAGTTGATCGTTCATGACGGCGCTGGCGGGGATATGGGGTTTCGGAGCGGCGGTTGAGCCCTCCCCCGCATGTGCTCGAATGCTCGAGGCCCAGCGATCCTACGCCCGGCAGGCTGCTTCAGTGGATGTGCTCCATGGCGCGGCCCTGGGCTGCGCCCTCTACGACATCCTGCCCGAGGATGCATTCGACAAGCAGCCTTATGTCCACGGCTCCGGCCGCTGGATGATGGTCGCGGATGCCCGAATCGACAATAGGGATGAGCTGCTGGATCAGCTCGGAATGCGGGCAGGCGCCGAGATCAGCGACTCGGAGCTTCTGTTCCGCGCCTACGCCGAATGGGGAGAGGCCCTTTACGACCGGCTGTTTGGCGATTTCGCCCTGGCGGTCTGGAACAGCCAAGACCAGTCCCTGACCCTGGTGAGGGACCCTTCCGGCCAGCGGCCGCTCCATTATCATCTCGGTGAAGGCTTTGTCGCTCTGGCGTCAATGCCGGAGGGTCTTCACGCCCTGCCGGAGATCGAGCAAGCGCTCGATCCGCGGCAGATGGTGCTTTTCCTGGGAGATTCCCCGCATCGGGGATCGGAAACCTTCTTTCGCGGCGTGGCCCGCGTGGAGCCCGGCCATGTCGTGACGGTCACCCGCCTGGGCGTCGCCCGCCGGCGCTATTGGCAAATGCCGACCGGGGAGCTGCGCTTTCAAAAGCAGAGCGACTATGTCGATGCCTTTCGCGAGCAGCTGGAGCGCGCGACCAAGGCCAGGCTCCGCGGCTCCGGAGGCGTGGTGGCCGCTCATCTGAGCAGCGGCCTGGACAGCAGCGCCGTCGCGGCGAGCGCAGCCAAGATACGGCCGCAGGAGCGGGTGATCGCGTTCACCTCGGCTCCCCGGCTCGGCTTTTCGGGTCCCGTGCCCAAAGGGCGGATCGCCGACGAGAGCGGCCATGCCTCGGAAACCGCCGCTCTCTATCCGAACATGGAGCATGTCGTGCTTCGATCGGACGGCCTTTCTCCCCTGCAGGTGATGGAGGCGGATGCCATTCTCTATCAGCAGCCGATCGCGCAGCCTTGCAATTATAGCTGGGTTTCAGCCGTCAATGCGGCAGCGAGCGCCCGCGGCGCTTCTGTTCTGCTCACAGGGGGGGCGGGCAATCTGACGATCAGTGCGGGCGGGCCGTCGGTCCTCGCCGATATCATCCGCGCCGGACGGTGGGCAAATTGGTGGCGGGAGGCAAAAGCAAGCGCAGGCGTCAACGGCTGGCGATGGCGGGGCGTGCTCGCCTCTTCCTTCGCGCCTTGGCTGCCTGCGGCGGTCTGGAACGGGCTCAGCAGGGTCGCGTCCGCTGATCCGGGAGCGCCCAAGCGGGAGCTGCTTATTCGTCCCGAATGGCGGGCGGAGCTCGAAAGCGTCGCCGCCGGGGCTGCGCGGGTCGGCCATGGGGAGGAAGGAAGCAGGCGTCTGCGCTGGAGAATGCTGCAGATGAGGGATTCCGGCAATTACCGGAAAGGCGCCCTCGCGCGATGGGGCATAGACGAGCGCGATCCGACCCTGGACCGCCGGCTCGCCGAATTTTGCCTGTCGCTTCCTCCGGAGCAATTATTGTCGAACGGAGTGAATCGCCAGCTTGCCCGGCTGGCGCTCGCCGACAGGCTTCCGCAATCGGTGCTGAGCTCCCCGCGTGGATATCAATATGCCGACTGGTACGAGACGATCGACCGTTCTTCCCTCGAACGGCAGATTTCACGGCTCGAGCAGCGGCTGGGAAATGAATCCGTATTGGACATAGAGGGCCTGCGCAGGCTCGCCGGCTCCTGGCCCGAAGCCGGCTGGGACTCGCTTCAACTGCTTGGCACCTATCGAATCATGCTGCTCCGGGCGTTGGCGGCAGGGGAGTTTGCGAGCCGCTTCCGTCAATGATCCGTTCATCTGTGCGGCACGATAGGGCGTTGCGAGACACGTCGTTAAGCATTAGAGAGCCGCTCAGGCTGGGCCGATTGGCTCCGGCGGCTAAGGGACTCACATGCACCTCAACCAACAGATCGTCGGACGCGAACGTACCGGCGCGCGCACTCGGATCGGGGCGCTTCTCGGCTTGCTGATGGCCAGCGTCGCGTTCAGCGGCGAGGCGCAGGCGCAGGAGCTGACCCACCGATTCCTAAACCCGTCCTTCGGCGGCAATCCCTTTTATTCCGACCATCTGCTGGGGATCGCGAACATCCACCGTCCCGATGAGCCGGAGGATACGGGGGAGGAGCCGCCGAGCGAGGAGGAGCTGATCGCCTCTCAGATTCGCGCGCGGCTGCTGTCCGGCCTTTCCGGCGATATCCTCGACCGCATCGAGGCCGCGCGGCCCGGCGAGAGCGGCAATTTCGAGTTCGGCGATCAGCGGATCAGCTTCACGCGAAGCGCGACGGAGACGCGGGTTACCTTTGTGAATTCAAGGACCGGCGAGACGCGCACTGTGGTGATCCCGGTTAGGCCGCCATCGCGCTTTTCGTCTACCGGCCTCGGCACGCGCGCCGCTTCGGCCGAGCAGGCGCTCGGGGCCGGCGGCGCTTCTCCGCTTGGCTCCATCAGCGGGCTCGCGACCGGGGCCGGTGCCGGTACGCTCCCGTCGAGTTCGAGCAACGTTTCGAACCTGCTCGGCTCCCGCTCACTGGAAGTCCCGCTCCTCCCGGGCAATTAGGAATAGCAACAATGGCGTTTTCCGCTCGCCTCCTGAGCGCCGCGGCTGCGGCGTCCTGCGTGGCTCTCTCCGGCTGCGCAGTGCCGGGCAAGATCTTGCCGACGAGGTTCAACACGCCCCCGGTGGTGGCTCCGGTCACCCCGGGCGAGCGCGACCTCATCTACATGCCGGCGCCGCCGCAATCGATCCCAATTGCCGTCTATGCCTTCAACGACCAGACCGGGCAGCTGAAGTCCGCCGAGGGTAACGCAAACTATTCGCGCGCGGTGACGCAGGGCGGCACCAGCATCTTGATCGGCGCGCTTCGCGCGGCCGGCAATGGCAATTGGTTCAACGTCATCGAGCGCGAGCGGCTCGACAATCTCCTTCGCGAGCGCCAGATCATCCGGGAGATGCGGCGCCAATATCTGGGCGAGCAGGAGACGCCGGCCGCGATCCTTCCTTCGCTGCTCTTCGCGGGCATTGTCCTCGAAGGCGGCATCATCAGCTTCGACACCAATGTCGAATCGGGCGGCATCGGCGCCCGCTTCCTCGGCATCGGCGGCTCCACCCAATTTCGGACGAGCACCGCCACCGTCTATCTGCGCGCGGTCAGCGTCAAGACTGGCGAGGTGCTCGCCAATGTCGTGACGCAGAAGAAGGTCTCCTCTACCGCGACCTCGGGCGGCCTCTTCAAGTTCGTGAAGTTCGACGAGCTGCTCGAGGCCGAAGTCGGCACGGCCGCCAACGAGCCGGGCCAGATCGCCGTCCAGTCGGCGATCGAAAAGGCCGTCTACGCGCTCATTCTCGAAGGCGCCCGCCCCGGTCCGCGCCAGCTCTGGACCTTCGCCGATCAGGCGGCCGGCCAGGCTTGGCTCCAACGCTATCTCGACGATCGCCAGCGCTCGATGGCAGCGGTCTACGGCCAGGACGGCGGCCCCCGGTTGCGGCCGCGGCTCCGGTAAAGGCGCAGTAGGGGGGTCCTGCATCGTCACCCCGGGCTCGATGATGATCGGCATGACCTGTCCCCCCGGACAGGTCATCAGGGGGAACCGGATCACGGCATCCACCTTGCCCCTCAGGTGCCCTGAACGAAGAAGGTGGACCCCGGATCGAAGTCCGGGGTGACGATCCCACCAGCGGCCCCTCTTCTCCGCCAGCCCCCCTCGTCATGCCGGACTTGATCCGGCATCCACCTTGCTCCTTAAAGTGACGGCATGGAGCGAAGCCCAGCAGTCTACATCGTGGCGAGCGGGTTCCACGGCACGATCTACACCGGCGTCACTTCCAACCTTCTCCAGCGCATCTATCAGCACCGAACCGGCATGTTCGCCGGCTTCACGGCCGAGCATAACTGCAAGCGGCTGGTCTGGTTTGAGATGCACGGCACGATGGAGGAGGCGATCCTGCGCGAGAAGCGGCTGAAGAACTGGCGGCGCGACTGGAAGCTGGACTTAATTGCGCAGGCCAATCCGACCTGGCGCGATCTCGCGGATGATTTCGGCTTCGAGCCTCTGATCAAGAAGGTGGACCCCGGATCGAGCCCGGGGTGACGATTCCAACACCGGCCCCCTCTTCGTCATGCCGGACTTGATCCGGCATCCACCTTTCTGCCTTCCTTCAGCGCTTCATCACGGGGCTCGCTTGCGCAACGCCGCGGGGGGCGTTAACACTCTGTCCATAAACGCCGGGCTAATCCGTGCTGTCTGTGTCCTTGGTGCCACATTCAACCAAATCATTGAGTTTAATCGCCTTCTGGCACCTGAATTATGGCTGATCCCCTTCAAACCACTGCATTTTCCCCCTTGCGCTTAAACGCCCATCGATTATCAGGGCGGAGGCAGGGACCATTTTCCAATATCCAACGCGTCGCTTTCACAGGGAGTAACTACATGACTCGCACGCAATTTCTGATCGGTATCTCGGTCGCCGCTCTGGCCGCCGGTACCGCCGCAGCGCAGACAAACAACACCGCGACCGAAAATTGCAGTTCGACCAGCGGTGCCAACAACACCTGCGACGTCAACAACAATTTCTCGGGCAACACCGACAACACCGGCACGATCAACCAGCGCGGCGGCGGCGGCAATGTCGCCTTCATCACGCAGGTCGGCGATGAGAACCGCTCGTCCATCGATCAGAACGGCGACAATAATGGCGCCCGTAACACCCAGAATGGCGACGACCATTTCCACGTCACCACCCAGACCGGCTTCGAGAATTTCAGCAGCGTCGACCAGGGCGATGACGAGAACAGCGCCACGGTGAACCAGACGACCACCAACGGTACGCGCGGGTCGGCCAGCGGCAGCACCACCCAATTCGACAACCAGAGCTTCATTGCCCAGGGCACGAGCTTCCAGAACGGAGGCGGGTCGGCAGCGACCGGCACCGCGGGTGAGACTCCTGGCGCTACGCCGACCAGCTCCAGCCAAGTGACGCCCGGGACCGCTACCTCGACCCAAGGCTTCGCCGGTGAGAATAACACGGTGAACGTTTCGCAGAACGGCACCAATCTGTTTTCGTCGGTCCTTCAGGCGGCGAATCAGAACGGGACGACCAGCACAACCGGACGTTGGACGCCGACGGCACGACCACCACAACCAGCACGACAACCGGCGTGACCGGGGCCTCGGCTGACTTCAACAGCGCGACCGTGACGCAGAGCGGCATCGGCAGCTCGAGCAGCCTTTCCCAGCGCAGCAACCGCAACACTGCGCGGGTGTTCATGGCCGACGGCGGACGCAACACCGATGCGGCGGTCGGCAGCACCACCTCGAACCAGCAGCGGAACACGAGCGTCATTAACCAGACGAACAGCACCGTCGTCCAGACGGGCACCGACAGCTCGGGCAACGGCACGTTCACTGGCGGCGGCTTCAACAGCAGCGGCACCCCCACCCCTGGCCAATCCAATCCGAACGTCGGCAGCAATGCAGATGTCGCCATCACGGGTCAGGGCAATTCGAGCACCGTGAGCCAGGACGGCGTCCTGAACAATGTGCGGGTTTCACTCCTCAATGGCGGCGGCGGTCAAGTCCAGACGGGCGCGACCGGCTTGGGCGGCGAGGCGCTTCAGGCCGGGCGTCGTCAGGGCAACAGCACCTCGATCAGCCAGATCGGCATCAACCATAGTGTTCGCGTCGGCAGCGGCGGCCGCGTGAATAACTTCGGCGGCGCGGGCAGCGTCAGCACCATCACGCAGGGCGGTGCCACCGCGGGCCCGAATGGGACGGCCGGCAACATCGGCAGGAACCACTCCGCGACCGTGTTCCAATCCGGCACGCTCGACACGGTGACGATCAACCAGCAGAACAACTCTGGCGTGAATACCGTCAGCGGCACCGGCTTCCAGAACGGCTCGGTTGCCGACGTCGCTCAGCGACCCTCAACAGCTCGGCGAGCGTCACGCAGTTCGGCACCAACTTCGCGCGGCTCAGCCAGGGCGGCGGAGACAGTGGCAACAACAGCGCGACGATCACCCAGACTGACGCTGGCGATCGCCAGGGTGAGACGACCAATACGAGCGGCGGTGACATCTTCACGCAGCCCGGCACGGTCACGGGGCCGAACACTCTTGCGCGGAACACCGCTTTGTTCAGCCAGTCGGGCATCACCAATTCCGGCACCATCAACCAGAATGCGATCAATGCCTCGGCCACGGTCTTCCAGCGGTTGAACAGCCGGAGCAACCTTGCCCAGATCACTCAGGGCCTGTCCGACCAAAACGGGTCGTTTGCTGGCAACGTCGACCTGACGGCAAGGATCGAGCAAACCGGTCGGGGTGCTTCGAACGCTAACAACGTGTCGTCCCCTGCGGGTTCAAGCTCCAGTGCCACGGTCACCCAGGGTGGTAGGAACCAGAGCGCGACCATCACGCAGACGGGAAACCGGACAGAAAACAACGTTGCCGCCGACAGCTTGAACACTGCGTCCATCACGCAGCAGACGGCTGCTAACGCTTCGAACGTGTCCACCAACAACATCGCCTCCATAACCCAGGTCGGTTTCAACCTCAGCGCTACCGTCACTCAGAATGGTACCTCCAGCAGGGACACCAGCGGCAGTGCCAGCGGATTCAGGAACAGGGTTACGGTTTCGCAGACGGGTGACACCCATACGGCGACTGCCACCCAGGAATCGACGGTGAGGGCATCGAGCAGCAGCTCGCCTGGTGGAGCCGTGGCTTCCGGGCCGTCCGGTGCCGAGTTTGCTCGCGGCGCTGGTGCGCAGTCGGCTGAGATCCAGATCTTCCAGTCTGGTAGCAGGAGATCTGCAACCGATACGCAACGGGGCAACAGCGCCACGGTTACGCAGCAAGGTGAAGGGCAGTTCGCCCGGATCGACCAGCGTGGCCGGGCCAACACTGCCGGCATTCTCCAGACCGCGACTGCAACGAACGCCGTGGCGGTGATCGAGCAATTTGGTAACGAAAACACGTTCTTCGTCACCCAGACGCAGGCGGGGCAGCTCTCTTCCGGGTGCAGCAGACCGGAAACAGCAACGCCAACACGACCCAGCTCTCTTCGGGCCCGGGTGGCGGTGGCCAGACGTCGACGGGAACCGGTGCCACGCAGCCGAGTGGGACGACGAGCGGCGGCACTCCGTAAGCGACGAGACTCACTCAAGCGCCCCAGCCGACCTAGTCGGCTGGGGCTTTTTTTTTATCAGTGGCCGTACCGCCGATTGTCCGCGGGCCGTCTCCGACTTTGCCAATCGCCTCCCCAGGCTCAGCGGACCGCCGACAGCGTCCTGACTATATTCAGCATGGGTGCAGGGTCCTTCGCCTAACGTTTGGATTGACGATCTCGGTGACGTTGCCGAGGCACCGGCCGCAATCTATGAGCGCGGCACTAGTCGGCCTGCCGGCCGGGAAATCATGTTCAGGACTGGGCTTGCCGACGTCGCAAGCTCGAAAGAGCTTTCAGGAGTGGAATTGATGGTACCCAGGAATTTGATGGTCGGCATTTCCTTGCTGGCGCTCGGGGCCGGAACGGCGGCCGCGCAGACGACCACCAACACGTCCGAAGTCAGCCAGACCGGGAGCGACAACAGCACCGCCGTCGATAATAATCGCCCCGGCAGCGAGCAGAACCGGTCCACCATCGTCCAGAATGGCAGACGCAACAGCGCCTCGGTGCTGCAGATCGGCGACTTCAACGGATCTCAGATCCGGCAGGTTGGGAACGAAAACCTCGTCGTGCACTCCTCGCGCGGAGACGCCAACAACGCCGAGAGCATCCAAACCCGCGATTCGAACCGCAGCGCAATCCGTCAGGCGGGCGAGGGGCAAAATGGGTCCGTCACGCAGGACGGAAACCGCAACCTCAGCCAGATCGCCCAGGGCGTCGATGCCGGATCCAACAGCAATTTCGACACCAACGGCTTCTTCGATCCGCTGAATGGGACCGCCCGCGCCGGTAACGGAAACCGGGCGACGGTCTCCCAGGTCGGCGACGATTTCTCCTCCACCATCCGCCAGCGGGCGAGCGCCAGCGGCGTCTCGGCCGGCGACAACCGCGCCAGCGTCCGCCAGCGGGGGAGTGGAAACAGCAGCAACGTCTTGCAGGAAAGCCGCGGCAATTCGGCCACCGTGCTCCAGTTCGAGGGCGGGACCACCAACGCCACCCGCAACTCCACCAGTATCACCCAGCAGAACACGGGCGCGACCTCGGCCAACAACCCGCTGTCCAACAATCAGGCGAACGTGGCCGTGACGGGGCAGGGCAATTCGAGCAGCGTGACGCAGAACGGCCAGAACAATGTGGCGCGGGTCTCGCAGGGGCTCGGGCAGGGCAGCGTCACCCAGATCGACCAGGTGGGCAGCGGCGATGCGAACCGGGCGGCGGTGGGCCAATATGGCAGCAGCAACATTGTCACCATCGCCCAGAACAGTGTGGCGGCAAGCGCCAGCGTCTGGCAGCAGATCGGGACCGGCAACAGCAATGTCAGGATCGCGCAGGGCACCGGAAGCACCGGCTCCGAAAGCTTCTCGGGCAGCTTCTTCGGCAATGCGGCGCCGGTGACCGGCAGCGCGACGCGCAACCTGACCGCCAACGTCACGCAGGGCAACAATCGCGAGCGAACGCCATCGAACGTGGCGCAGGTGGGGCAGGACGGTGTCGATCTTACCGCCAACATCGTCCAGTCCGGCTCAGGGACCGTCGATCTTCCCAATATCGCGAGGATCGGCCAGCAGGGCAGCGCCAACAACGCGCGGGTGATCCAGGGCGCGGGCGTCGGGCCTTCCGGCGCTTCGGACCCGGCGAGCGGGCAATCGGGCGATGAATTCTTCTTCGCCGGCGGCGCGCGCTCGGCCGAGGCGATCATCCTCCAGTCGGGCAGCGGCAACAGCGCCACGATCGAGCAGCGCGGCCGCGGCCAGCTCGCCCGCATCGAGCAGGGCCCTGGCGGCGCCAACCTCGCCTCGATCCTGCAGGACGTCGGCGCGACCAACGCCACCGCGGTCATTCGGCAGACCGGCAGCAACAACAGCTTCAACGTCGTCCAGACCGCCGCCGGCCAGTATATCACCGTCAGCCAGACCGGCAACGGCAACGCTGTGACTAATGTGGTGACGCGGCCGTAAGGGGTCAGGGCGCGCTAAGCTGTATCGGGATTAGCCCGGGGTGGTGATCGCGACTGAGCCCGGGGGGATGCGGGTGACCGTCCGGGGGCCGACCGTTTGACAGGGCTCCCCCTGCAGGAAAAGCTCCGGGCGAAGCCGCTTGCGGTCGCGCCGACTCCCTCGCCCGCAACCCTCTCCCTGAAAGGGAGGGGGATGTCGATTTACAAGCGATCGGCGAAGCGGGCCTGGAAGCGATAGTCTCCAACGTGCGTCACCTCCTCGTCCACGCAAACGCGGAGCTCGCGCCCCATCAACTTCGTCCACCTGTAGCAGAAGGAATAATCTTCCCCGAGGCGTTCGCCTTCATTTTCCAGATTAGCGAAGAACGACCAGCACTTCCCGCCGCCGCTTGCGTTCAAATCGAGTCTCGGCCGCACCACCTTTGCCTTGACCATCGCTTCGAGCGCCGCCTTTGAAATGAGCGCGATTGCCATTCCTACCCAAGCGGCGGAGCAAAATCCCTGGGTGATCTGAACCTGTTTCTTCGATTGACGATTCCAGTCGAACCCCAGCGTGAAATCGGAAGCTGCCGCTTGCGCCTTGTTGAAATCTCCGTGAGCCTGGGCGGCCGCGACGAAACGCTGCAGGTCGAGCGTTCGGCGGGGGCAGGCGGCAGCGGTGACGTCGTTGTTTTGCTCTATCATCCTCAGGATCAGCCGTTCCGAGAAGCCCATGTCGGCATCCACGAACAGCATCGCGTCCCATCTGTCCGAGTGGAGCAGCATGTTCGCGAACATGTCGCGCGCGGTGACGATCTCGGCCGAATCGATGTTGTGCAGATCGGCATTGATGCCCCTTTCTTGGAGGGCTTTCACCGTACGCGCCACCGAGATCGCCGTGTCGCTCTTCATGAAATGGCCGACGGTCGGCAGCGCGATCAGGATACTTTGTATGGGCGTCATCTTCGTCTTCGAACCTTACTGGAACCTGGGCGGCTTAGCTTCTCGGCGATGCGCTGGCTACGGCCAAAATTCCGGAAGATGCGCCTTCCGTCCCAACCTATTGCAAGGAGCGCCCGGGTGGACTTTTCGGCCCTCCAGACCTACATTGAGCGAATGGTCAAGCATCGGCACCTCATCCTCGGACTCGCGCTGTCCGCCCCCGCGATGGGTGCGGGCCAGGCGCAACCGGGGGCGGCGACGGTTCAACAGATATCGCCAAGGCCGGCTGCTTCCGCTGCGGCTCGGGTGGCGCCCGTCAGGGGCGCAAAATCCTCGGCTGCGGTCCAGGAGCGGCCGCGTGAGGGCGGCGCCGGGGCGGTGGTGCCTCCGGAGATGATCGAGGCCTGCCGCAAGGCTCAGGCCGAGGATCGTCCGGCGCCGGCGGGAATGGACTGTCTTGCCGTGGCGCAGGCGCTCGCGCAGCCCGCTTCGCTCACTGCCGAGGCGGCGCTGCTGCCGCTGTTCGGCCAGAGTGGCGACGTCACCGGAACCCGGACTTCGCAGGCCGGCCCGTCGGTAAACGCGGACGACGTCGCCCGGCGGCTTTCTACAGGCGAGGTTCAGGGCCTGGCTGCTGATGGGGTGGCGGCAATTGTCGGGAGAGAGCGTGCGGCTCCCCCGCCCAATTCACCACGCTAGAATGATCGAGCCGCCGCGGCGGCTCTTCCGGAGTTTTCTATGTTCAAGCTGCTTGGAGTTCTCGCCGCCATGATGTCTTCCGTCTCCGGCAATGCCGGCCAGGAGGCAGGGCCCGCCCCCATTCACCTGGTGGCCGAGCCCGCGGGCGATGGTGTCCGGGTGAAGGTGGTCGGCGCGTCGAAGGCTGCCTATTCGGCGAGCTTCTCTCTTGAAGTGACGAGCGATGGCAATCGCTCGCTCCACCGCGGCTCTGTCGACCTGCAGGCGGGCGACGCGGTTACGCTCGACTGTCACGTTGGGGAACGCGGCGCCGGGCCGGTGGCGCGCGCATCTCAAGGTGGAGCCGCAAGGCGGCCAGGCGTACGAGCAGACTCGAACCTCCTTCTGAGACATGTCGTTGGCTTCCGATTGGCGGCGACTAAAGCGCATTGCGTGGCGCGACCGCTTGCTCCTGATCGAGGCCGCCGCGGTTCTTGCCGTGGCTTCGATGGCTATCCGGCTGATGCCGTTTCGCCGGGTTGTCGGCGCCGTCGCTCGCGGTGTCGAGGCAAAGGGCATCCAGCCGAGCAGTTTTGCCGAGATTGATCGGTCCCGGTGGGCGATCGAGGCTTGCGCGCGCCGCCTGCCCTGGAAGATCGTCTGCTTCCAGAAAGGCGTGGCGATGCAGACGCTGCTGCGCCGCCGGGGATCGCGACTGCCCTCCACTACGGAGTGGCTCAGGACGCCGAGCGGGGATTGAGCGCCCATGTCTGGGTCACTCATGCCGGAGAAGCCATCATTGGCGGCGATCGCGCGCCGGACTATACCTGCCTCGCCACATTCCCGTCCCGCCAATCTTGATGAGCGCTTCTGCACTGATGCCGCCCTGTATCGGAGAGGCGGGATAGATGCTGGCCGTGGAAGAGGGCCAGGCTTCACCGGCGGCTCGAACCTACAGGATATTCGGACTCGGTATTCGTTCCGAGATCCCGCTGCCTGAACTCGACGAGGTGCGCCTGGAAGGATCTCCCCTTGTGGTGATCCGCTTCGGTCCCGTTCCTCGACCTCTGAATGGCAACGAGCCGCAGGGGCTTTCGGTCGCTTCGGATGGAGCGGTCCTGAACATTGTGGCGGTGGCACGATATTGGATCTGGGGCGGTTCCGAAATCATCATCGAGCCCTGCTCAGGCTCGTCCGAGCGCAATCTTCGGCTTTTCTTGCTGGGTTCCGCTTTCGCGGCGATCCTTCACCAGCGCGGCCTTCTGCCGCTGCACGCCAACGCCGTTGAAATCGACGGGCGGGCTGTCGCCTTCATGGGGCACTCGGGCGCGGGCAAGTCCACGCTCGCCGCCTGGTTTCATGATCGCGGCTTCAACATCCTCGCGGACGACGTCTGCGTCATCAGGACGGAAGCTGGCAAAGTCCTGGCGCACGCCGGTATCCCGCGGCTGCGGCTGTGGAAGGACGCGCTGGAACTCACCGGACGAAGCGCCCTCGACTACGAGGCTTCGTTCGACGATGCGGAGAAATACAATCTTCCCACGCAGTCACGTCCGAGCGGGGAGAGCATCGAGCTAAGCCAAGTGTATTTGCTTGTGAAGACGGCCGATGCAGCCCCCGCCATAGCTCGCCTGCAGGGCGTCGAGGCTGTCGACGCTCTGGTGGCAAACACTTACCGAGGTCGTTACGTGGCGCTCATAGGCGAAACACAGCGCCACCTCCTCCAGTGCCTCGCGCTCGTCCAGAAAATTCCCGTTTTCAGAGCGCAACGGGTTTGGGGCATGCGGGGCTTCGACGAGCAAGCCAGGCTGCTCGAGGACCATGCCAGGGCAATTATCAGTCAGCGTTGAGCGGCTGGCGTACTGCTCCGGTTAAAGGTCGAGCAGCTTGCGCCGTTCCTCTTGGAGGGCCGCCTGACGCGCCACATCCGCCTGCCAAGCACGCTCGAATTCGGCAAAGGTGTCGGGGAGCGTTGTTCCTGCGGATCCGAAGTCCCGCACCATCTCCGCCTTGCTTTCCAGCTCGAGATTGGGGCCGAAGATGCGCCTTTCGGCTTCCGCCATCGGGCTAAGGACTGGGCCGGCATCCGCTGCCCTGAGGATCGTGTCGTACTTCGCCCGATCCGAACCCATGTAATTGTAATATTGTTCGGGCGTCATGTGCGCCGTCGAGGGGTCCATCGTCGCGAGGCCCATCATCGCTACCTCGTCGGTGGCAGGGTCGTAGGGGCGGGTCTTCGCGGCAGCGCCGATATTGGGATCATTGGCGACCCGCGTACGATAGGCTTCGTCGGCGGCCCTTCTCTCGTCCTGCTCTCTCAGCTGCTGCTGAACTTTGGCCGGCAGCTGATCGAAGCTGACTTTCTGCCCATTATATTCGATGTTGGCGCCTGCATAGCGCTCTTCGGTGGAAACCGGCGCAACTGACATCGGCGCGGAGGGCTCAGCGGACCTTGCGGAGCTGCCGGGACCGACCTGCGCTGCCTGAAACTGCTCCTGGAAGTTTCCAGCCTGGCTTTGGGGAGCGAAGCCCTTCCGCCAATCCGTCGTCGTCGTGATCGATGTTGAGCTTGAGATTACCACTGGATGCTCCCTTGTGCTGTCATTTTCTTGCACCACGAAGTTAATATAAGGTTATTCCGGGCTCTGAGATCAGCTCCGCCGTGCGTTACAGCCTGGTGGCTGAACCGCGTGCCCCACTACTCCACCACCTTACCGCCTTCCAAGCGGATGATCCGGTCGCAATTGTTCAGGCTCGAATGCCGGTGAGGCATCGACCCATGGCCTACCATAATCGTGAGCCCATCCGGGAAGGCTGAAATCGCCGCTAGCCTGGCGGAGCACTGCTACCAAGCCGATCTTGTCGAGCAGAGCGCCCCGACGGCATGGGTGATGCTGTGCTCTGTTACCGAGCGGCGCGGGGATATGAGGAAGCTGAAGATCTTCTGCTGGTCTGGGGCGACATCCCGCTCCTACAGGTTGAAACCGTTAGCGCGACCTGCCGAACTCATTTCGAGCACGGAAACGATTTCACCTTTCCAACGCGCCACGTGACTGCTGCATATACCGAAGTCGGTCGTGACGCTTCGGGTCGCCCGCTGTCGGTGATCGAAACCAGAGAGGCTGGAGCAGAGCCGCGGGCGGGCGAGCATGATATCGGCCTGTTCATAATTAAGAAGGAGCCGGTCCTTCAAAAATTGGAGGAACGTCTGCCAGGGGCCTATGGCCGTGGCACTGGGGAACACGGCTTCCTCTACATCATCAAGCATTGGGTCGATCGCGGCTGCCGCGTCGAAGCTATTCCGATCGCAACGGAGCGGGATTTGATCTCGCTCAACCGCCTAGAGGACCTCGCCACGCTGGGCGATGAGCAAGACCCGCCAGCGACTAAGCCAGGGCCAAGCTGCCAGCTCTGAACCTAGCGATCCGGCTCAGCCCGGTGAGGTGTTCAGGTCGTAAAGAAGCTTATCCATCCGTTTCAGAAAGGAGGTTTCAGCCCTGAACTCCAGAAGCTCGTCGCCGCTCATGTCTGCGGGCTCTAAAAGGCTTTCGACGTCATCGAACTGCGGCTCGTTCGCATCAAATTCGATGACATTCCTTCGCCCCTGCCCGGGCAAGTCCTGCAGCGCTTGCGAGCTGTTTGTTAGAACCCTGCAGCCGTGACCGAGCGCCGTATAGGCTCGATGATGAAGTCCATGATCCCAATTGGGGTCGAAGTTCAAGAGAGTCGTATATCGATCGCAGACGTTGGCGATTTTCTCGTGAGATATGGTTCCCAGGAAATTGGCATCTCTGAAGATGGTCCTGTAATTCTCCCATCCTGTTCCGTAGAAGTCCAACGGGGCGCCGCTCAAACTTTGCAGGGTTCGGATACGGCGGCGCCTTTTCTGGTAGGAATCCACTTCGGCAAGATGCTTGCACACATCCCTCGCAAACAGTCTGTCCCGAGCGACATGGAACCGCTCCTTGGCGAGGAATAGAATATCAAGCTTCCCGCTGGGCGCTTCGATGAAGCGCGCAAGCTCGTCTGCAGACGTTCCGTTCTGCAGGAAGTGGCGGCCGCCCTCCAAAAGTTTCCTGATATCAGCGTCGGTAGTTCCACCCAATTCGTTGCCGATGGTGCCAATGACTGCGACTCTGGGAAGCTTTGCTTCTCTTTTATGCCACAAGTCCTTGTAGAACCCACCAAAGGGAAAAAAGAAAGTCGACCCTGGTGAGAATTCGTTGATGAGGTCTGCCGTTACCTTGTCGGGAGAGGCAAACTTGAGCCTGGCTGATGTTCTGGACAGATGCAGGTATTCGAGAACACCGTTCACTCTCAAGATGTCATAGTATATCGGGTCCAATATCCACATAATGAACCGTTTGCCGAACACCTGGAAAAGCCATTGATCATTGATCATGAATGACAATGGAATGGAGCCAACGGATATGGCGACGTCACTTTCAACTATGCTCGGCTTGAAAGCTGACCTGATACTCTCTGTGTTGCTCGTGTCGACGTACGTCACGTCGTACCCAAGCGCTTCGAGTGGGCGCCCAATGGCGAAGCCGCAATCTGTGACTGCGTTCAGCTCGTGGCCCCAAACGAATATGATCGCAGTCGGCATTTAGGGCGTTTCGCGCAGAAGATAGATTAGCAGCCAGCGTTTATCAGTCCCGGGCTGCAGATCAACCGGGGCACGAAGGGAAGCTGTGCCGCACGAAGCTCCCCCTAGGGCATGAGGTGGTGGGGAGGTCACGCCCGAACGGCTACCCTCTCTGGTCCGCCGCACGGCAAGCATGCTCCTAGCAGAAGGTCGCAGCCTCACGGACGGCATTGTTAATGGCGTACCGGTGCCCCCGCCAGATTTATCGTGCGGGATATCTCGAGGGTCTTCCTTTCGCCTCTTAGGCGTCGACGGACCGAAGGAATATCAGCTGCCCATGCCAGGTTGGAAGTATCCGTGGTCGAGATATTCCTGCCGGTCGCACCGACGCCTAGCTGTTTCGTCCGGTGCCGCTCTGCCGGATCAGCGATCGCGTTGGTGGGCCGACGTCCTGCAGAATTCCGGATTCACTTAGCTGTACCCAGAGGTGTGGCGGCAGCAAAGATATCGGGCACCAGCAATAAAGGCGGAGAGCGGTGCACTGCCGGGTGCAAGTCCAGGACGCAGCAAAGACTCAGAGCGAGCGGCCGAATGCAGCCTTTCGCGCTTGGCCGGTAGGTCTCTCCAAATATGGACTGGGCCATGGCGACCGCGATCCGCAGCTTATCATACCACCTTACCGCCTTCCAAGCGGATGATCCGGTCGCAATTGTTCAGGCTCGAATGCCGGTGAGCGACCATGACCAACGTGATTTTGCGCCCCATCTCAGCGATGGACTGCATGATCGCGGCTTCGGTGGCGTCATCCAACGCGCTGGTCGCCTCATCCAGGATCAGCAGCGCGGCCTCCTTGTAGAGTGCACGAGCAATTCCAATCCGTTGCCGTTGACCGCCAGACAAGCGGATCCCCCGCTCCCCAACCTTCGTGTCGTACGCCTCGGGCCAAGCTTCGATCAATCCGGCCACATGGGCGGCCCGTGCGCAAGCAACGACCTTGGACATGTCGATCGCGTCGGCGGGTGAGCCGAACGCGATGTTTGCTGCGATGCTGTCGTCGATCAGGTAGATTGATTGCGGGACATGCGCCAGCTGAGCCTGCCACAGCGGCCGGGTCTCCTTGTCAAGCGGTTGTCCGTCGATCAGGATCTCGCCTTCTGAGGGCTCCAGCAGACCCATCAGCAGATCCAGCAAGGTGCTCTTGCCACTGCCCGTCGTCCCGACAATGCCCAGCCGGGTGCCGCGATCGATGCTCAAGTCCAACTTCTCGAGCACGAAGCCGCCTCTGCCATAGGCAAATGAAACGCCTCGGAACGTCACCGCATCTCGGAACGGGAGCTTCCGGTCACTGCAGGGCCTGCTGGGCACAATCGGGGCACCCATCATTGCGGCGATATCGTTCACCGACTGGAGATTGCTCAAACTGGAGCTCCAACCGGAATAAACTTGCTGGACGAGCGGCAGCATTCGCTGAGCCCCAAGCGCCAGAGCACCCAAGGTTGGAATGGCACTGAGGATCCGCCCGTTCGCACGCTCATCGCGAGGGCGATCAGCACGATGATGATGATACCAGCCGCCTCAATGATGAAACGGGGGCTTTGGGAAATGAACGCGTTCGTTGAGACCGCTTGGCGGAAGCGCAGATCGGCGGATCTGAAGCTCTCCTCAAAAACGGGTTGCGAGCCGTCGATGAGGATATCGCGGATCGCACCCATTCCCTCCTGGATCATCTTCGTCCGCTCCGTCAGCGACCGAGCCAGAATTGTGGAATTGGCTTTGAGCCGCCTGCGACTAACCCGACTTATCGCCACATAGACGATCCCGACGGCGCCCACTGCTGCTGTTGCGCCAAAGGGGCTGATGGCAAAGAGGAGCACGCCGATGAAGAGTGCCATCACAGCCGCGGTGATCCCCTGCATCAGGGGCTGGATAACCCCGGCGGCAATGTCCCGGACCTTCTCGATCGAGGCAAGCGCCTCGCTGCTGTTTCGTTTCACATACTCAACGTAAGGCTGACGCAGCATCCGCGAGAACATCGCGGTTGCGATATCGTGGCTCACGCCCATGACGAAGCGTTGGCTGAGCCAGAGAAGCTGCAGCCTTATAGCCGCGGCAGCAACGGCAGCGGCCATCAGCAGCAGCGATGCGGAAACGGTGCTGTCGATCCCGAGACGCGCCACCCAATCAGTCAGTCGATGGGGAGCGGCCGTCCCAGACCCTAGCAGGAACGTGAAAAAGGAATCGTGGCGCCGATCGCCACGAGTTCTGCAAGGGCACCCGCCAGCATGAGGCAGAGCGTCTTCAGCAGTTGACGCCGTCGCATCCTGCTAAGGGAGCGGAAGAGGGTCGAAAATGCATGCATCGCGAGCTCCCTATGAGAGCGGGAGCAGGCGAAGGCCACCCCAGATCAAGGTGTTGAGATGAGCAGGTCGCCATGCCGGCATGGCTACGAATTTGGGGGATGAGCCGCCGCCGCGCCTCCCGGGCGCGGCTGCGACCTTCGGGGAAGGTCGCACCTGCTCATCCGTACCTGCTCAAGAAGTTTACAGGTTACGATCGCCTGCAGGCTGCGGACATGCCGGCCGCCCTGGGAGCCGTGGCTCAGAGTCTGTTTGGAAATGCGAGCGGCGGCCCCCACCCAGCCTCCCGACGACAGTATGATTGCATCGGGAGGCTGGGTGGGGAGCGGGCCGGAACCGCATTCCCAAATAGGCCTCAGCTCGCGACGTGCTTGACCAGGCCCTCATCCTCGAGCTGCGAGATGAGCCTCAGCACCTCGTCGCGGCAGGTTGGGCTGTCGATGTCATAATCTTCGGTCAATCGGGTGCAGATCTCGTCGAGCGAGATGGGCTCGGCCAGCATTCGCCAGATGTCGGCGGCGACGGTGTTCAATCCGTAGCATTGGCCCCGTTCGATATGAAGCGCGACGATCTCGCCGTTCAAATCAGCCTCGAGCAATTCTTCGCATCGCACGATGCGGCCGTTCCCGTTCATGTCGTCGTCCAGATTGTGGCGAGTGCAGTGTGAGGGCCGTCTACTAAGCTCCTCACCGGGATTCAACGGGCGAAGCGGGGAGGCGCAACGCGGTGAGAGCTGTTGCCACCCAACGCATTATCTCCGGGCTTTTTCACGGCCCCTGCCGGCACGGCCACCGCAACCGCGCTTCGCGCGGCCCAGGCCCAGCTGATGCAGCAGCCGGAACCTCCACCCTTTCATTGGTCCGGCTTTGCGATCATCGGGGACGGTGCGGCGGCGGTGATTCCCAAGCGGGAAGGGGGCTCGCAGCGGACCGGCGGCCGGTAAACCCAAATCAGACCAAGATTCACGCTTCAGGCTGATCCAGCCTGAAACGATCTTGGTCTGGATGAAGGAATTTTTCAGCTAAGTTATGGACGGCGGGCATTTTTTCGCCAAAGGTTGGTTTCGCCGGAGCGTGGGGGCGAGTTTCTTTGAAGAAGTGCCTGTTATTGACGGGAATTGCCGCGGGAGCGCTCGCGCTCGCATCGGCGGCTCACGCCCAAGCGGCGCCCAAGCCGGATCCCGATCGCAACGCGCAGGCGACGCCCAAACCCAATCCCGATCCCAACGCCCCGATCATAACGGACCAGGAATTCGAATCGCAGCTTCCTGCGCTGGATCCCGAACTGGGCCGCCCGCTGGAGCCGATCGAGAGCTTCGAGCTCCCGCCGGCCGGGCCGGAGCAGCCGATCGAGCCGGTCGCCGCCACGCCGCCGCCGGACCCGGCCTTGACCGAGCCGCTGCCCCCGCTCGCCACCTTCGATGTGACCACGCCTCCGCCGACCACCGAGGAGGAGAGCCGCCCGACCCGCGTCCGCTACACGCTTGCCGTCGAGGGCCTGGAAGAGGTGGAGCTGGAGAGCCGCTTCCGATCTCTCCGCGCTCGAGGACGCGGACGGGGAGGCGACCAACGGCGCCCAGATCGCCGCGCGGGCGCGCGAGGACGAAGCGCTGGCGATCCGGCTTCTGCGCTCGGAAGGCTATTATGACGGCACCGCGACCGTCGCTGTCGAACAGGTTCCGGAAACGCCCGGGCAGCTTCGGGTGGTCGTCACCGCCGTTCCCGGCGACCGCTACAAGTTCGGCACGATCAACCTGGCGGGGGCGGAGACCGTGCCGCCGGGGATCGCCCGCGAGGCGCTCCCGCTCAAGACGGGCGACCCGATCGTTGCAGCCAATGTCGAGGGCGCCGAAGCCAATGTGCTCCTGCGCCTGCCCGAGCAGGGCTATCCCTTTGCCGAAATTGGCCTGCGCGACGTGATGCTCGATCCGGAAACCGACACCGGCGATTATACGCTTCCGGTCACTCTCCGGGCCGCGTGCGCGCTTCGGCGGCTATACGACCGAAGGCGATCTTGCGTTCGACGCCGAGCATGTCGGCGTCCTCGCCCGCTTCGAGCGCGGCGAGCTCTACGACCGGCGGAAGATGGACGACCTTCGCGAGGCGATGGTCGCGACCAATCTCTTCACCAGCGTTTCGGCGGAGCCGGTGCGGACCGGCGAGACGGCGCCCGACGGCACCGAATATGTGAACATCCTCGTGCGGCAGGATGCCGGGCCGGCGCGCGCGCTCACCGCCAGCGCCGGCTTCAATACCGGCGAGGGGCTGCGATCGAGGGCGCGTGGGAGCATCGCAACCTGTTTCCGCCCGAGGGCGCGCTTCGCGCCGCGGCGGTCGCGGGAACGCAGGAGCAGTCGGTCAACCTTTCGTTCCGCCGCTCCAATGCCGGGAAGCGGGACCGCACGGTGCTGGCGCTGATCGAAGCCGGCCGCCGCGATTATGCCGGCTTCAGGGGCTATACGGCGCGGCTCCAAGGGCTGATCTCGCGAGAATCCACGCCGATCTGGCAGAAGCGCTGGACCTGGGCGTTCGGCGCCGAGCTCATCGCCACCAACGAGGCGCTCGGGCGGGAGCCGCGACCTCAGCCTCAGCGACGCCTTTTTCATCGCCGGCCTGACCGGGCAGCTCGGCTACGACCGATCCGACAGCCTCCTCAATCCGACCAAGGGCTTCCGTCTCCTCGGCCGCACCAATCCCGAAGTCTCGCTCCGCAACGGCACGCAGCCTTATATCCGCAACATCATCGAAGGCAGCACTTACTTCCCGGCCGCCGACAATATCGTGATCGCCGGCCGCGCGCGCTTCGGCTCGATCTTCGGCATCGAGCGCGACGAGCTGGCCCCGTCGCGCAGGCTCTATGCCGGCGGCGGCGGCTCCGTGCGCGGCTACGGCTTTCCAGCAGCTTGGGCCGCGCGCCGTGGTGGCGAACCCCAAATTCGATCCCGAGAAGCCTGACAAGGCGCCGCCGACCATCTCGATCCCGATCGGCGGCCGCAGCCTCACCGAATTCGCGCTCGAAGGCCGCTATCGTTTCGGCGATTACGGCGTGGTCGCCTTTGTCGATGCCGGCACGGTGACCGAGAAGCAGACGCCGGGCTTCTCCGATCTCCGCTTCGGCGCCGGCATCGGCGGCCGGGTCTACACGAATTTCGGGCCGCTTCGCGTCGATGTCGCCACTCCGATCGGCCGGCGTCGGGGCGAGCCGCTGGTGGCCGTTTACGTCTCTATCGGGCAGGCATTCTGATGGCAGACCAGGGCGTCTCGGTCGTGACCACTGCGCCGCCCCCGAGGCGTCCGCTCCGCACCGCCGGCAAATGGGCGGGCATCGTGCTTGGTGTCGTGCTCCTCCTCGTCGCGGGGCTGTTCTTCGGCATCAACAGCGATCTTGGGCGGCGCTACGTCGTCCGGCAGATCAACAATCTCGAAATGGCGTCCGGCCTCGACATCGACATCGGCCGGATCGAGGGTTCGCTCTACGGCACGCTGACGATCCACGACCTGACGCTGAAGGATCCCAAGGGCATCTTCTTCCACGCGCCCACGGCGAAGCTCGATTGGCGGCCATTCTCCTATTTCCAGAACCATGTCGACATTCGCGCGCTCGAGATCCCGCAGGCGCGGCTCCGCCGGCTGCCGGAGCTTCGTCAAACCGGCGATCCCAATGCGCCCATGCTGCCCGATCTCGACATCGATATCGGCCGCCTCCGGGTCGGCAGGCTGGCGCTCGATCCGCCGGTCACCGGCCAGCGTCATCTGCTGAGCCTCGACGGGCGGGCCAAGATCGCGGACGGCCGGGCGCAAGTCGCGCTCGACACCGGGGCCATCGCCGGACCCGGAATCGCCGGCGGCGATCGCATCGTCCTCCGGCTCGATGCCGTTCCCGATGCGAACCGGTTCGATCTCGGCCTCCGCGTGCAGGCGCCGGCCAACGGCTTCGTGGCCGGGATGACCGGGATCAAGCAGCCGCTCGCCGCCGCGGTCGGCGGGCGCGGCAGCTGGTCCAACTGGCAGGGGCGCGCGCAGGCGATGCTTGGCGGGCGTCCGTTCGCCAATCTTTCGATCGGCGGCCGCGACGGCACCTTCACGGTGAACGGCCCGATCCAGCCGGCGCTGATCGTTCCTCCCGCTTTCCGGCGGCTGACCGCTCCGCTCGTGCAGGTCAATTTGGTGACGAGCCTCGCCGAGCGCCGCGCGAACACCCGGCTCCGCTTGAATTCGGGGGCGCTCGCACTTGCCGCCGACGGCATCCTCGACCTCGGGCGAAGCCAATATGGCAATTTCAGGGTGGCCGCCCGCCTGCTCCAGCCGGGCGCGATCGCGCCGAACCTCAACGGGCGCGACATCCGCCTGGCGATGGTGCTGAACGGCGGCTTCGCGACGCCGCGCGTGGCCTATGATCTCCAGGCCGGAGCCATGGGTTTCGGAGCGATCGTGGTCGAGGGCCTGCGCGCCGCCGGCGCTGCGCGGATCGACACCGATCGGATCGTGATCCCCATCTCCGCCCGCGCCCGGCGGATCACCGGCCTCAACGAAGCGGTCGGCTCGCTGGTGACCAACGTGGCGCTCGACGGCAGCCTGGCGATCAGCGGCACCCGCATTCTTTCGGACAATCTCCGGATCCGCTCGGACCGGGTGAACGCCACCGCAATCGTCGTCGCCGACATCGCGAAGGGGCAGTATCGCGCCGGCCTCCAGGGACGGATCAACAATTATCTGGTTCGCGGCATCGGGCTGCTCGACATCGACAGCAACATGGACGTCGTGGCGCAGGCGGGCGGCTTCGGCATCCGCGGCCGGGTCGCGGTCCGCACCCGCCGCATCGACAATGCCTCTGCCCGCGATTTCCTCGGCGGCAACGCGATCGTCACCACCGACATCAACATGAACCCCGCCGGAGTGATCGCCTTCAGCAACCTCAGGGTGGCGGCGCCGCTGCTTCGAGTCACGTCCGGCAGCGGAACCTACAGCCCCGACGGACGGCTCAACATCCGGGCGACCGGCGTGTCCAACGCTTATGGTCCGTTCGCGGTGGCGATCACCGGCACGGCGACCCAGCCCCAGGTGCGCCTGCGCGCCACCAGCCCCGGCTTCGGCATCGGCCTTGGCAATGTCGACGCGCAGATCCGCGCCACCGCCCGCGGCTACGAGATCACCGCCACCGGCCAATCCCAATATGGCCCCTTCTCCGCCAATGTGCTGGTGCTGACCGGTCGCGGTCCGCTCACGCTCGAGATCAGGCGGCTCGTCTTCGCCGGCATCACCTTCACCGGCCGCGTCGTCCAGACCCCGGCGGGGCCGTTCGCCGGCACCTTGTCGATGAACGGGTCGGGCCTCAACGGCACGATCCGGCTCGCCGCCGCCGGAAGCGTGCAGCGCGCCGACATCTCGGCGCGTGCCAACGGCGCGCAGATCCCCGGCGATCCGCCGATCCTCATCCAGCGCGGCATCATCCAGGCGACGGCCATCCTCTATCCCAACGCTCCGTCGATCGTCGGCGACGTCCAGCTCGCCGGCGCTCGCCGCGGGGACCTGCTGGTTCAGCTCGCCCGCGCTAAAATCAACTATCGCGGCGGCCGCGGCCAGGCCCAGATCCTGGCGCAGGGAACCAGCGGCGTTCCCTTCCGCGTCGCCTCGAACATCGCGCTCACGCCGACGCTGATCCGGGCCGCCGCGCGGGGAAATGTGAACCGGATCGACTTCCGCCTCGCCCGCCCCGCCAGCATCCGCAAGGTCGCCAACGGCTGGCAGCTCGCGCCGGCGACGATCGTCCTGCCACAGGGCAATGTGCGCGTGGCGGGCAGCTTCGGCGGGTCCGGCATGGTCGTCCAGTCGCGGCTGGACCGGCTCGATTTGTCGATCTTCAACGTCTTCTCGCCCGGCCTCGGCCTTGGCGGCAGGGCGACGGGCAGCCTCGATTTCGCCCAGCCGACCGGCGCCTCCTTCCCGCGCGCGGATGCCCGGATCAACATCGAGAATTTCAGCCGCACCGGCATCGCGATAGTGTCCGATCCGGTGAACGTCGCTCTCGTCGGGAGCCTTCGGCCCGAGGGCGGGGCGGCCGCCGCCGTGATCCGCCGCCTCGGCAACGTCATCGGCCGCGCGCAGGTAAGGCTCCAGCCCTTGTCCCCGGCGGCCGGGAGCTGGACGACCCGCCTGCTCGCATCTCCCCTCGCCGGCGGCATCCGCTACAATGGCCCCGCACAGGTGCTGTGGTCGCTCACCGGCATTGCCGACCAGCAGCTGTCCGGCCCGATCGGCATCGCCGCCGATTTCGGCGGCCGCGTCCAGGCCCCTCAGTTCACCGGCGTCCTGCGCGCAAACAACCTTACCTTCGAGGACGAGAATTACGGGACTCGGATCACCAATCTCGCGGCGCAGGGCCGCTTCACCAGCTCGACGTTCGAGATCACGCAGCTGTCCGGCCGCGCCGGCCGCGGCACCGTCACCGGCCGCGGCACCGTCGGCCTTGCGGCCAATGCCGGTTTCCCGATCGATATCCGGCTGAATTTCGCCGACGCTCAGCTGGCCCGCGGCGATGCGATCGGCGCGACCGTCAGCGGGGAGGTGGCGATCACCAACAGCCGTGCCCGCGGCGCCTTGGTGAGCGGTGATTTGATCCTTCCTGAGGTGCGTTACGAGATCATCCGGCAGGGAGCGGCCGAGATTGCCGAGCTGGAAGGCGTCCGGCGCCGCGGCGAGCCGCTGCTCCGGCCCGACCAGGTCAACCAGCAGGCATCGGCAGCCCCGAGCATCTGGAAGCTGGACCTGCGCGTCAGGGCGGACAATCGCGTGTTCGTTTCCGGCATGGGCCTCGAATCCGAATGGCAGACCGATCTGAGGGTGCGCGGCACATCGGCCAGCCCGGAGATGGTGGGCAATGCGCGCGTGATCCGCGGCACCTACAGCTTCTCCGGCCAGCGCTTCGAGCTCACGCGAGGCGAGGTCCAGTTCACCGGCTCGAGGCCGATCAACCCGCGCCTCAACATCGCCGCCAGCGGCGAGGTGAAGGACGTGACGATCACGCTCAGCATCAGCGGCAACGCGTTCACTCCGCAGATCCGCTTCGCCTCCTCACCCGCGCTTCCGCAGGACGAGATCATGGCCCGTCTGCTGTTCGGCGGCTCGGTCACCGAATTGTCCGCGCTCCAGCTCGTGCAGCTCGGCTCGTCGCTCAACTCGCTTCGCGGCGGCGGCGGCGGCCTCAATCCGCTCGGCAAGCTTCGCTCCGCGACCGGCATCAGCCGCCTCAGGATCCTGGGATCGGATGCCGCCACCGGCCGCGGAACCGCACTTGCCGCAGGCTTCTACCTCGGTGACGACATCTACCTGGAAGTGATCACCGACGCCCGCGGCTTCACCGCCACCCAGCTCGAGATCGCGCTGTCGAAGAGCCTCAGCATCCTCTCGCAGGCGGGCTCGTCCGGCGGCTC
>JAUJOJ010000032.1 GCA_030447665.1 Allosphingosinicella sp.
CCACCTGGCCGAGATCGGTGGGGGGTATCTGCAGCAGCCCGAGCGAGGAGGCCTGCCCGCCGTAGAGCGGCAGGCCGTCGGCGAGAAGCTGCGTATACCGACCTTCCATGCCCTGCACCCGGATGTTCGCGGCGCCGAGCGCCGGCGAGGTGACCTGCACGCGCACGCCGCCGGTTTCATTGACCAGCATGGCAACGTTGCCGGGCCGCATGAGGAGCTTTTCCTCGATCTCTTCGCGCGTGATCACCTCGACGCGGATTGGTTCGTCCTGGACCCGGCGACCTGAGCGGGTGCCCTGGACGATGATCTCCTCATGCTCCTCTTCCTCGCTCTCCACCTGGTGCTCGCGTTCGACAGGGGCAAGCTCCTGCCCCCGTGCGGCTGGAGCCAGAAGGATCGTCGTCACCAGCACGGTGGCGCCGAACAAGGCATTTGGCGCGGTACTGTTCATCGGACGGAGGACGCTGCGCTTTCCTTGATCGAGGTGAAGCCGATCATCAGTGAGACACAATTGGCGAAGTCGGGAAAATTGCTGGTCCGGAACCTAGTTGATTGGCTTTGGCGCGAGAAGCGGTCCTGGGCAAACTAGCCAGGCCTATACGTGGCACGCAAATGGCTGGGTCCGACCCATTGCAGAAACTCGTGATCTTCTGCGATGATTGGCTGCGCAGGTCGGAGCGTCGCGATGATCGATCATGTCACCTTTGGCGTCTCGGAAATCGTCTTGTCCATCCGCTTCTACGACCGAGCTTTCGCCCCGCTTGATGTGCGACGGCTCTTCGATGAGCCCACGGCAGGTGAGAGGACCACCGGCTATGGCGATCGGCGACCATGGTTCTGGATCGCGGAGCGACGGGCCACCAAGGGACAGCTTCACATCGCCGTTCGCGCGGGCAGTCGTGAGGCGGTTGATGCGTTCCACCGGGAGGCACTTTCGGCCGGCGGCAAGGATAACGGATCGCCGGGCCTGCAACCGCACTACCACCCGGGATATTATAGCGCGTTCGTCCTTGATCCAGACGATTACAACATCGAAGCCGTGTACCATGATCTGGGTTGACGAAAGCTCCTCCGACAAGATCCGCTTTCGACCATTAGGGACACTCGACTGAGCGTCGGCTTTTCATGCATCAAGCGGCAGGCATCTTCACGTATGTCGCGAACGTCTGCTCTCGACGTGTCGGGGACTTCAACCGGACAAAGAGCGCCCCAGCTTTTGGCCGGGGCGTAGGTGTCGAGCAGAGGGAGTCCGCATGCGACCATATTTTCTGAAGCTAGGCGGGGGATTACTCTTTCTTTTCTTCCTTGCCTTCGCCCGGAAGGTTTACGTCAACCGTCGGTACCTCGATGGTCTTGTTCTCGGTACCGACATTCACCTCGGGACCTTCAACATTGAACTCCGGTAACTGGCCGCCACTTGCGTTGACATCCACGTCGGGGAGCTTGCCCTCCTTCGTTTGGTCGACGTCGCAGGCGGCAAAACCCAGGAAGCTCACACCCAACAGGATCTTCGCAGCGTTCTTCATCATGACTTACCCCTTGGCGGTGGTACTCGGGCAGACGCCAAGTGCTGGCAAAGGCCTGGAGTCGCCCTCCTCGCCTTCGAAAGCGCCAAGTGCCCGCGGCTCATTAACATAAGTAAGGAGTGTTTGTTCCGCCGGTGTTATGAGGAGGCCGAGCGAATGTTGCGGCCGTGATTGCGGCAATGCTTGTCGACGCTTCTGCGGCGTCCCGGCCAAATGGTCTCCCGGGACAGCCCTGTTGCAGGACGTAAAAACGTCAGAACACGGCAGGCGCTCTGCAGCCATGCGACGACAAGAGGCGGGAGCGGCAACGAACAGGCGTGAACTGCGGCTGGAAACCCGCCTGCATCTCGGCTATTTTGCAGCACCCTATGCGTCAGCCGGCGAGTCCCGAGTCTGATCCCGCGGCCTCAGTCTGATCTCACGGGTAGTGCTCGCCTAGGCGCACTTGCAGTCGGAGAAGCGTATGTTGGCCAGGAACTTGATGATCGGCGCATCCCTGGTGGCGGTTGCCGCCGCATCGGGGGGAGCTCAAACGACATTCATCGGCTCGAATCGATCGGAGGTCCTCCAGCGAGGCCCCGGCAACAATGCCACTGTCAGCAACGGCACCGGCGGGAACGACGACAATTTCTCGCGCGTCATTCAGGACGGCGCCAACAACCGCGCCGCCATCGAGCAGATCGGCGACTTCAACGATTCCTTCGCCGATCAGCAGGGCAACGACAATGCGCTGACCCACCGGCAGATTGGCGATGAGAACAAGGCCGATAGCCATCAGACCGGCAATGGCCACAGCAGCAGCATCACTCAACAAGGCGATGGAAACCTTGCCCGCGCCACGCAAGGTGGCGGCAACCGCAACCGCAGCACCATCAGTCAGGGTGGCGGCGGCTCGTTTGCCGATGAAGTCGATGCCGAGGTCACGCAGTGGGGCTCCGACAATGATTCGGAATTGAACCAACTCGGATTCCGCAATGAGGCTTTCGTCGTTCAGGGTGCAACGCGATTTGCAAGCGACGGCGCCAGAAGCTCGATCACGCAGCGGCAAAGCGGACAGGTGGCTGAAGTGTTTCAGTTCGACGGATCCACCGCGGCGAGGAACGTGAGCGCGATCATTCAGGAAAATCGCATTACCGGCGGCGATGATTTCTTCTCCGACAATCTGGCGAGTGTGTCCATGCGCGGCTTCGGCAACGAAAGCACCGTCACCCAGAATGGCGACGACCTGATCGCCAGGGTGTCGATCCTGGGCGGATCGACGGCAAGCGGTGGGCAAACCGATCCGGAGACCGGCAGGACCAATGGGAATCGCAGCTTCGTGTCTCAAAGCGGCAGAGGCCTCACCGCTTTCGTCTCCGCCGGGTCACTTCGCAATCTGCCGGGTCGGGGCAATCTCAACACGATCGAGCAGACGAGCAATAGCTACGCCGGCGACGCGCGGCCCGGCCACAAGGCTGTTGTCTGGCAAAGGGGCCTGTTCGACACGAACCTTATCCGACAGGCCGATGGATCGGCAACGCGGCCCGTCCAGGAGCCGATCAATTATCGCGACGGCACCTGGGGCCACGGCTTTGCCGACGTGTCGCAAAGCGGTGAGCGCAATTCCGTCGAGGTGCACCAGTTCGCCGACAATTTCGCGCGAGTGACGCAAGGCCTGGGCTCACGCAGCAGGATCAGGATCGACCAAGTTGATGCCGGCGACTACGAAGTCTCGATCGCCGTTCACCCGGGATCCTCTCTTCGCGCCTTTAATCGCGCCACTGTCGCGCAAAATGGCGACAACAACGTTCTCGACGTCGCCCAGGATTCGGTGGGCGCGACTGCCGTCGTCTTCCAGAGGCGGGGAGTTCCTTCAACAGCGCCGGCATTGTGCAGGGTGTGCGCAGTGCCGAGACGCAGGACCCCAACAACCCGACCCCGACCCGCAGCGAAACCTTGAATCTCGTTGCAGACGTGAAGCAGGGCGGCACCCGAAACTCCGCCGACGTCGGCCAATGGGGTGTATCTCTGCAGGCCGTCGTTGAGCAGTCGGGCAGCGGCACGGCCGACCTGCCGAACCGCGTCCTCATTCGCCAGAGAGGACGAGGCAATAGCGCGGCGGCCGAGCAGAGCGCCAATGTCGGCCCTTCCGCGGCTGGGGATCCGGCGAGCGGACAGGCGGGTGATGAATTCCTCTTCGCCGGCGGCGCACGTTCCGCCGAGATCGCCATCATTCAGTCGAATATCGGGAACAGCGCAACGGTGACGCAGCGTGGCCGGGGTCAGTTAGCCCGGGTCGAGCAGACGGGGCCAAGGAACAGAGCCTCGATCCTGCAGGAGGCCGGCGCAACCAACGCGACCGCGGTGATCCGGCAGAGCGGCAGCGACAACAGCTACGGCGTCACGCAGACGCAACCAGGCCAATATCTACTGGTCCGTCAGTCCGGCAGCAACAACGCTGTCACCGACGTGATCCGCCGGGGTCCCGGGAGCTAGGCTGCTTTGGAGTCAGGTGGGAATCAGCTGACGATTCGGAAAGAACGGCGATCAAACGGAAAATAGACTCGTTTCCGGTTCAGCATAACCGGGAACGAGCCTAGCCTGAGCCGGCAGTGGCTTCTGGATCTTCTTCATTGTCCGTCCAGATCTTGCCAGTGGCCTCGGCAGCCGCGACGCCGGACTCCTCTTGGACGCTAATGGACGATCCAGCCAACTGATGGCTCATTTGCTCCGCGGGAGGCGTCTCGACCGGCTTGTATTGATCTGGACCGCCTCCGGCCGGTGCCGCGCGCGTGCTTTTCTGGGTGGGGCCACCGTCTTCGCTCAGCCTCTGATCTGTTTCAGGCATGTCCGCTCCAATTCGTTCAACATCGAAAACGCCGATGCGCCGGCTTTGGATGCAGCAACAGATCCCGCGCGGCACATAGAGTGCTTTCTAGTCAGGTGGAATCACCTGACGGCTCGGAAAGCACGGCGATCAAAGGGGAAATAGACTCGTTCCGGTTCAGCATGAACGGGAACGAGTCTAGACCGGACGTGCGGAGCGAAGGGAGGGGCGAGCGAAAGGCTTTGAATCAGGAGCCGATTGCACATCGGGCAGCTTCTGGTACGCGTTGCGCCAGCTCCGCGTTCGAAAGCAGGATCAGAGATGAAATCTCAGACGATTGCCGTTGCTACCATCAGCGTCCTCGTTTCCGCGCCGGCCGGTGCGGATGAGGGTATGTGGCTTCCACGCCAGACGCCGCAGCTCGCAGAGACCTTGAAGGAAAAGGGACTAACCCTCGATCCGACAACGCTTGCGGATCTTCAGAAAGCGCCGATGAACGCAATCGCGTCGCTCGGCGGCTGCTCGGCCGCCTTTCTGAGCCCGCAGGGCTTGGTCGCGACCAATCACCACTGCGTCTACGGGTCCATCCAGTATAATTCGAAGCCCGAGCAGGATTACCTGACCAACGGCTTCCTTGCCGCCAACCTCACCGGCGAGCTGCCCGCCGCGCCCGGCAGCCGCATCTACGTGATCGAGGATCTGCGCGACGTCACCAAGGAGATGAATGGAGGAGTCGCGGCAAAGCTCAGCGGCCTTCAGCGCTACGAGAAACTCGACGCGAACCGGAAGGCGCTGATCTCGGCCTGTGAAAAGCAGCCGAGCCGCCGCTGCGACGTGCGGGCTTATTACGGCGGCGCGACCTACTTCCTGCAGCAGCAGCTCGAGATAAAGGACGTGCGGCTGGTCTATGCGCCTGCGGGCGGCATCGGGAACTTCGGAGGCGAGACCGACAATTGGATGTGGCCCCGCCACACCGGCGATTTCGGCTTCTACCGCGCGTATGTCGCCCCCGACGGCTCCTCCGCGCCTTATGCCGCCACCAACGTGCCCTACAAGCCCAAGGCGTGGCTCAAGGTCGCGCCGCAGGGAGTGAAGGAGAATGACTTCGTGATGGTCGCCGGCTTTCCCGGCACCACCAGCCGCCTTGTCACCGCTGCAGAGGCGAAGTTCAATTTCGCGACGCTGACGCCCGAGCAGCAGCGGCTGCTGAACGAATATTCGGCGGCAATAGAGAAGGCGACGGCGGGCGATCCCGACGCGACGATCAAATATGCATCGATCATCAAGAGTGCCGACAACTTCAAGAAGAAGTATCTTGGCGAGATGGCTGGCGCCGACCGCATCGGGCTTGCTGCGCGCAAGGACGCTCAGGAGGCCGAGTACCGCGCCTGGATTGCCGCCGATCCGGCCCGCCAGCGTCGCTACGATCCGGCGCGGCTCGATAGCCTGGTGGCCGAAGCCAACCAGAGCGCCCTCCACAATGTCCATATGGGCACGCTGTCGCGCGCGCAGTTGCTGAGCGGGGCACGGAGCCTCTACCGCTGGTCAAAGGAGCGCCAGAAGCCTGACGCCCAGCGCGAGAGCGGCTATCAAGACCGCGACCGCCTGCCGACGGAGCAGAGACTGACGCAGATCGAGCGGCGCTACGCGCCCAAAGTCGACCGGGTCCTCTTCGAACAGGCCTTGACCGAATATCGCAAGGCCCCGGCGGAGAAGCGCGACGCCGCTTTGGAGGCGAAGCTCGCCCAGATCGGGATGGATCGGCTGTATGCGGAGACGAAGCTCGGCGACACTGCCACCCGCCTGGCGTGGCTCGACAAGAGCCCCGCCGAGTTCGAGGCGTCGAACGATCCGTTCATCCAGCTCGCCGTTGCCGCATATGCCCGCGACATCGCCCGGGAGCGCGAAACGAAGGAGCGCGCGGGTAAGCTTCAGGCAGCACGATCGGCGTATATGCAAGGCATGCTGGCCTTCGCCGAAAGTCAGGGTCGAGCGCTCTACCCGGACGCTAACGGCTCACTGCGCTTCACCTACGGCAAGGTGACGGGCAAGGCGGTGGACGGGCAGAACTGGACACCCTTCACGACGGCTGAAGGGCTGGCGGCGAAGCAGACCGGCAAGGGTGAATTCAACGCGCCGCAAAAGGCGATCAGCCTGATCAAGGCCAAGGACTACGGCCGCTGGGTTTCGCCTGAACTCGGAACACTGCCTGTCGATTATCTATCGACGGTGGACATCACCAACGGCAATTCCGGATCCTCTACTCTGAACGCCCGGGGGGAGTTCGTCGGCCTCGCCTTCGACGCAACGCTTGAAGGCGTGATTTCCGACTGGGCCTACGATCCAACAATCAATCGCACCATCCACGTCGACAGCCGCTTCATGCTGTGGACGATGGACAAAGTGGACGGCGCTCAGCGCCTGCTGCAAGAAATGGGCGTGATCTGACGTCGTCGGCTCGATATAGGCGTTCCACCCATTGCGGACATTCGCGTGCGCGGTAGCATACGCTGGTGCAGATCCGACCCTATGAGAGCGCAGATGCGGATGCCGTGAACGCTCTCGCACTCTCGGCATTCGCCCAATATGAAGGCATCTATCAGAATTGGGAGACGGTGATCCGTGGCGTCGGCTCGATGAGCTCCCTTGCCGATCATGCGGAGTTGATCGTCGCGAAGGACGGTGATCGGATCATCGCTGCGGTAGCCTGTTGCTCGCCGGGCTCAACTCCGCGGGCCGAATTTTTCGAGCCTGAATGGCCGATCATCCGCATGTTGGTGGTAGAGCCTTCCGCGCAAGGCAAAGGGTTCGGCCGCCG
>JAUJOJ010000013.1:0-42973 GCA_030447665.1 Allosphingosinicella sp.
GCAGTTTGCGGTGCTGGTGAACAGCGCGGGGATCAAAGATGCCTAAAGGTCCACGCGGAGAGAAGCGGCCAGCCGATGCTATCGGCCGCGCCATCCACGTCGCGAAGATCGCCACGGGCGAGATCGAGGACGAGCGCGAAGAGCTGTCCAGCGCCGCCGCTCAGCTTGGGAGCAAAGGCGGAAAGAAGCGCGCCGAGACTATGACGCCAGAGCGGCGGGTGGAGATTGCCCGTAAAGCGGCGGCAAAGAGGTGGGGAAAAACTAGCTGACTCACCACTGTTCGGCAGATGTTCCGTTTACCCATCAAACTTTGGTGTGTCAGGGTTGCACGAGGAAGGATGATAATGTAGTGAGTCGCCATGCAGCGGAATCCACCACCCTTCGTAGCCCTGATCACTCGCCAGCTGGAGCTATGGGCTGAACAGCGGGAGGATCTGCAGCGGCAGATTGATGAGATTGATCGAAAGGTGGCAAGTGCCGCTAAGACCCTTGGGATTGATCTTCCTGCGCTTGAACCCGTCCCTGCGGCGGATCGGCTTCCGATCCGAGAACCCGATGCTCGTAGTCAGGGTTCGATGTCCCAGTTCATTCGGGATTTCATGGCCCAGGCGGATAAGGGCTACACGCGCGCCGAGTTGAGGGCCCAAGTGGCGGCAGCAAATCCTGATTTTGCGAAGCGGCTAAAGCACAATCCAAACCCGTTCTACAACACCATCAAGCGGCTGCTGAGACGGGAACTGGTGGATATCAAGGGCGTGCTCTACGATGCGAGGCGAGCCCCTGCTCAGGCGAACAGCGATCCTGATGATCGCCTGCCGTTTCCGTCAAACGTCACCCCATTGAAAACGGCGACCGATCAATGACCGGTCGCCGCATCAAGTTCGCCGGACTGAACGAGGGATTCCGCCCCTCGGCAGTCCATGTTCCAACCCCCAACCCGTCGAAGGAGAGAGGAGTCTTGGCCATGAGAGCCTTAACAACAGCCTAGCCGCTTGAACCGGCAGGCCGCGGCTGACTCTCGTTGGCCGCGGCCATCATTTAGCACAGCGCAAACACTTCGTCCATAGCTCAACTCTGGATGTGGTGAGACGCGCCTCACCATTTGTGCTTGACGCTAAGCAAGAAAGTTCATATACAATGTGTATGAACAAGCTCCCCCTCGCCAAGCGCACTCAGATCCTCGCAATGCTCTGCGAAGGCTCCTCCATGCGCTCGATCAGCCGCGTTGCTGACGTGTCGATCAACACCGTGTCAAAGCTGCTCGTTGAAGCCGGGGAAGCTTGCCTCGCCATCCATGACGAGACGGTTCGCAACGTGAAAGCGAGCCGCATCCAATGCGATGAAATCTGGTCGTTCTGCTACGCCAAAGAGAAAGCCGCTCCGACCGCTAAGGCCGCTCCGGAAGGCGCTGGCGACGTATGGACTTGGACCGCACTTGATGCCGAGACGAAGATGATCGTCTCCTACTTCGTCGGGGACCGCTCCGGCCAGTCCGCAATCGCCATCATGGACGATCTTCGCTCACGCCTCACGAACCGGGTCCAGCTCACCACTGATAGCTATCGCGCCTATCTGGAAGCCGTTGAAGGCGCCTTTGGAGACGATGTGGACTATGCGCAGCTCGTGAAGCTATACGGCCCCACCAACGCCAATCCTGGCCGCTACAGCCCGCCTGAGTGCGTCGGAACGAAGAAGCGCCGGGTAACGGGCAGCCCCGATATCGGCCACGTCTCAACCAGCTACGTTGAGCGCCAGAACCTCACCATGCGCATGTCGATGCGCCGGTTCACGCGCCTCACCAACGCCTTCTCAAAGAAGCTCGACAACCACATTCATGCGCTGGCGCTCTACTTCGCCTTTTACAACTTCTGCCGCATCCACAAGACGCTGAAGGTCACTCCGGCGATGGCAGCGGGGATCACTGACAAGCTGTGGTCGCTGGAGGATATCGTTTCCAAAATGGATGCATTAGCCCCTGCTCCAAAGCCCCGCGGTCCCTATAAGAAGCGCTCATCTATCTAGGACATATCCAATAACTGACGCATCTCCAGCGCCGCTTCCTCCGAATGAAGGCGTGCAAGAACAGCCAGGGGCATTGCTGAGTCATTATAGAACCGCTGATAGAGGAAATATCCGGTTGCATCTTCAACCGTTTCGCCGGAAGCTTCTATGTCAAAATCAGAGAGTGGCGCGATGAAAAGCGCGCTACCATTGTCTAGCGACCGGCTAAAGTAGTGAAGTTCCATTCCGTGGCTCCTGCACATAGGAGAGAAAATGATCGAGGGTCAGAAGACGCACACCCTGGTTAAAAAGCCCAGTCTGAACGTGCGATATTTGGCGGACTACATGGCCGCCTCTGAACAGCGAAAGCGGACCGTCCTGCGGGGGTGCAAATACCGTTCGACGGCGCGCATGATCCAGCATATCGAAGCCAAAGCGGTTGTGACCAATCATATCCTGAACGGTGGCGTCGAGCCAGAGAAATTATTAGAAAAAGCGCACTCGATTCAGGGAAAACTGGCAGTAGATCAGTTTGAGGATGATCTAAACAAGCATAACGCCGAGTATATAAAGCGATTCTATCAAGTGCGCGATAATGCGCTGCTGCCAAGTTGCCAGATTCAACAAGCCGGGAAGTTTGTAGACTACGATCTAAACGGCCTGACCCTTCGATTCGATCCGGCCCTTACTCTGACTCGGACCACCAAAACGAATAAGCTGAAGCGCGGCGCTTTGATGCTTCGTTATCTTAAAGGGAAGCCCCTCCCAGAGGAAAACGCCGCTTACCAGTCCTCCGCGATGCTCGGCCTGCTCAAACTCATTCACTCGGACGACGGCACGGAGCCGGAGGGCGCCATGTGCTTCACCCTTGACGTGTATACCGGCAAATTACACCCTGCGCCGGGGAATGCGGTATACCTGTTCAACGAAATGAAGGCGGCCTGCCAAAGCATAGCCGAACGGTGGGACGCAATCGGTCCACCGCCCAAGGCGGTCGTCTAAATTTCAAACTGAGACACTACCCAGGGTTGCGCTCGCCCGCTCTGCCCCTCATCTGCCCGGCCATGGCCGATGCGAACCCGCCTCATTCAGCGCCTCCGCCGGCGGCGACGGTGGAGGGGAACAGGCTCACCCTCCTTCACGGCGGGCCCGAGCGTCTCGAGGCGTTGCTCGGCCTCATCGACGGCGCGCAGCGAACGCTTCGCGTGCTCTACTACATGTTCCTGGATGACGGTTCGGGGCGGCAAGTTCGGGATGCGCTGATCGACGCCGCCGCGCGCGGCGTGAAGGTCTGGCTCCTCGTCGACGGCTTCGGCAGCGATACGGCCAAGGACGCGTTCTTCCAGCCGCTGGTGGAGAGCGAGGTTCACTTCTGCCGCTTCAGCGCCAGGTTCGGCCGCCGCTACCTGCTCCGTAACCATCAAAAGCTCGCGCTGGCGGACGAAACTCGGGTGATTACCGGCGGCTTCAACATCTCCGACGATTATTTCGGGACCATCGAATCCGGCGCATGGCGAGATCTTGGTCTCGTTATGGAAGGCACAGGGGCAGCCTGCCTCGCACGCTATTTCGACGATCTGTTCGCCTGGGTGGCAAAGCCTAACGGGCGGATCCGAGACCTGAGGCGCATGTTGCAGCAGCACAGTGTCGCCGGAGGCAAGCTACGCTGGCTGTTCGGCGGGCCCACCCGGCGCTTGAGCCCCTGGGCGCGCGCGGTGCGGCGGGACATGAAATCGGCCACGCGGCTCGATCTGATCCCCGCTTATTTCTCGCCGAGCCCCGGCATGCTCCGCCGTATCGCCGGCGTTGCCCGACGCGGCGATGCCAGGGTGGTGACCGCCGCCAAATCCGACAACAGCACCACCATCGAAGCGGCCCGGAACACCTATGCCTGGCTGCTGAAGCGCGGCGTCAGGATCTACGAATATCAGCCCACCAAGCTCCATACCAAGCTGTTCGTGGTGGACGACGTCGTCCACATAGGCTCGGCCAATTTCGACATGCGCAGCCTGTTCCTGAACCTGGAAATGATGCTGCGCGTGGACGATGCCGGGTTCGCGGCGGCGATGAGCCGCTTCGTGGATGGCGAAATTGCCGACGCCGTCCAGATCACACGCGAAAGCCATGGCGCGCATCGCACCTTGTTCAACCGAGGGAGGTGGGCCCTCTCTTACTTCATCGTCGCAGTCGCCGACTACCGGATATCGCGCCGCCTCAATTTCGGGTCGGAAAGCTCAGAAAATTAGCTCTTCCAGGCCCAGCTGAGAGCGTTGATCGCGCTTTCGATCCGTCGGGTGCTTCCACCTGATGCTCTTCCGGGCCCAGAAAAGGGTCGCCGGCGGGATGTTGCGCAAAGCCCTTGTCGATCCGATCGAAATAGGGCGCGATGAACCGTCGGACCTTGGGCGAGAATTGATAGACGAGGAAGGCGCCGCCGGGCCGGAGCCCGCCGCGGTGCTCTTCGGCGATCTTGGGGCCGATGCCCGGCGGAAGGGTGGAGAAGGGCAATCCCGAAAGAATATAATCGGCATGGTCGAAGCCGAGCCCGGCCATGATCTTGCGCACGTCCGCTGCCGACCCCGTCACCGCCTTCAGCCGCGAGTCGGTGAACTTGCCGTTGAGGTAATCGGTGAAATCCGGATTGGTGTCGATCGTCAGCAAGGTCGCATCGGGGGCGAGCCGCTCGAGGATATGCTGGGTGAAGGTGCCGACGCCCGGCCCATATTCCACGAACAGCTTTGTGCTGGCCCAATCCACCGGATCCAGCATCTTGTCGATCAGCATCTTTGAGGAGGGGATCACCGAACCCACCATCACGGGATGCTTGATGAAGCCGCGGAAGAACATCCAGAACGGGCCGCCGCTCCCATGACGCTCAAAGGCTCGGTTCCGTTCGGCTCTGTCGGCGGATAGCGTCATTGGGAAATCCCGTAAGTCCTGGACAAGCGAGGTGCGTTGGCAAATCAACGCGGCAATGGCAAGGCCGGGCCAAGCGGCCGCGACAAAATCGCCCTTTTGAGACGGATTGCTCATTTTCCGGGACCTCCAGACATGATCCAGATCAGGAAAGGCAGTGTGGCGGTGATTTTCGTCTCGCGGAGGACCGACTTGGATCCCGTGGGATATGCCGAAGCGGCTGCTGAAATGGAGCAGGAGGTCGCGCTGGCGCCAGGCTATCTGGGCCATGACAGCCTGAGCTCGGCCGACGGCGGCGGCATCACGATCAGCTATTGGCAGGATCATGCCTCGGCCGCCGCCTGGCGCGACCACGCCCGCCACGGCGAGGTCCGCGCCGCAGGCCGGAAACATTGGTACCATTGGTACCGGCTCGTGGTGGCGGATGTCGCGCGCGCCTACGACTGGCAGAAGTGAAGCGGCTACAGCCTGTCGCGGGAAAGGTTCGCCCTGCTGTTCGCCGTGATGCTGGTGGCGGCCGCGGGCAACACCGCCATGCAATCTTTGCTCCCCTCGATCGGGCGCGAGCTTGGCGTGCCGGACGTCCTCGTTGCGGTCGCGTTCAGCCTGTCCGCCGTTCTGGGTGCTCGCCGCCCCGTACTGGGCAAAGCGTGCCGACATGCGCGGGCGGCGGGCGCTGATGCGCCTCGGTCTCTACGGTTTCATCTCTTCGATGCTGATCTGCGGGCTGGTGGTCGCAGCCGGACTGGCTGGCCTCCTTCCGCCGCTCATCGTCTTCATCATCTTCAGCCTTGGAAGGGCGTGTACGGCGCCTGGGGATCGGCCTCGCCGCCTGCAGTCCAGGCTTATATCGCGGCGCGGACCGAGGGCGAGCAGAGGACCAACGCGCTCTCCGCCATCGCCTCCTCCTTCGGCCTCGGAACCATCATCGGCCCCGCCATCGCGCCGCTCTTCATCTTCCAGCCGCTGGGGCTTTCCGGGCCGCTGATCGTCTTCGCCGCGATCGGGGCGATCGTGCTCGCCGCCCTGGTCTTTCGCCTTCCCGACGATACGCCGACGCGATCGGCGCGCGGCCGGATCGTCGAATATCCCTCGATGGGCGGTTTGGCTGCCGGCGGCGCTCCCGGCGAAGAAGACAGCCGAACATCGAACGAGCTGCTCTGGACCGATGCGCGGATCCTGCCCTGGAACATCATCGGCGGCGCCGGCGGGCACGGTTATGCCGCACTGCTGGGCGTGATCGGTTTCCTGGTGATCGACAGGTTGAACCTGCCGGCGGAGCAGGCGCAGCAGCCCATCGCCATCGTACTCATGTTCGGGGCCGTGGCGACCCTGCTGGGGCAATGGTGGCTGATCCCGCAGCTTCACCTGTCGCCCCGCGCGCTGGTCATCTGGGGCTCCGCCGCCGCTGCGCGGGCTCGGTCCTCGTCGGCCTGGCCGAAGGGATATACGGCCTGGCGATGAGCTTCGCCCTGGCCTCGCTCGGCTTCGGCCTCTACCGTCCCGGCTTCACCAGCGGCGCGTCGCTCGCCGTGGAGCCCGGCGAGCAGAACGCGGCGGCAGGGATGGTCACGTCGGTGAACGGCCTTCCCTATATCGCCGGGCCCGGGCTCGGGGTCCTGCTGTACGGCATCTGGATGCCGCTGCCCTTCGTCCTCACCGGCCTGGTCATGCTCGTCCTCGCTGTTTGGACTAAGCTTCGTCTCCGCCCTTCGGCCCGCGCGGCTTGAGCATTCCCGGCGCGATGAAGCCGATGCCGCCGCTGCTGAACGCCTCCTGCTTCAGCTTGGACTGGATCTGCTCGTAGTCGCGCTCCATTTCCAGGAGTGACCGAAGCCCGCGTGTCCGTCAGCGCCCGTTCGAAATGGGCCATCGTCACGGATTCGCTGCTGAGCGATTCGCGCAGCGCGGTGAGGCCGGCGCGGCGCACCAGATCCTCGAGGTCCGCGCCCGTGAACCGGTCGGTCCTGCCGGCAAGGTCGTCGAGGTCGACGTCGGCGGCGAGCGGCATCTTGCCGGTCTGGATGCCGAGGATATGGCGGCGGCCGGCCTCATTGGGCACGGACACGTAGATGAGCTCGTCGAAGCGGCCGGGCCTCAGCAGCGCCGGGTCGATCAGGTTCGGCCGGTTGGTCGCGCCGATCACCACCACCGACTGGAGCTCCTCCAGCCCATCCATTTCCGCGAGGATCGTATTGACGACCCGCTCCGTCACCTGCGGCTCGCCGATGCCGCCGCCGCGGGCGGGCACGAGGCTGTCGAGCTCGTCGATGAAGATGACCGTCGGCGCCACCTGGCGTGCGCGCGCGAACAGCCGCGCGATCTGCTGCTCGGATTCGCCATACCATTTCGACAGGAGGTCCGACGACTTGGTGGCGATGAAGTTCGCCTCCGCCTCCCGCGCGGTCGCCTTGGCGAGCAGGGTCTTGCCGGTGCCCGGCGGACCATAGAGGAGGAATCCCTTGGCCGGGCGGATGCCGAGCCGCCGGAAGGCAGCCGGGTCCTTCAGCGGCAGCTCGACGCCTTCGCGCAGGCGCTCGCGAGCCTCGTCCACTCCGCCGATATCGTCCCAGCCGACATTGGGGGCCTGCACCATCACCTCGCGCATGGCGGAGGGCTGGACCCGCTTCAGCGCCTCTTCGAAGTCGCTGCCTTTGACGGACAGGGTTTCGAGGACCTCCGGCGGGATCGTCCCTTCCTCGAGGTTGATCCGCGGCATGATGCGGCGAACGGCCTCGATCGCAGCTTCCCGCGTCAGCGCGGCAAGGTCCGCCCCGACGAAGCCATAAGTGCGCCGCGCCAGCAGGGGGAGGTCGACGCCGCCGTCCAGCGGCATGCCGCGGGTGTGGATGGTCAGGATCTCGCGCCGGCCGCTCTCGTCCGGAACCCCGACGACGATCTCGCGGTCGAACCGTCCCGGCCGGCGGAGCGCCTCGTCGATCGCTTCGGGCCGGTTGGTGGCGGCGATCACGACCAGGTTCTGGCGTGGCTCGAGGCCGTCCAGCAGCGTCAGAAGCTGCGCCACCAGCCGCTTTTCCGCCTCGCCCGAAACCTGCCCGCGCTTGGGAGCGATCGAGTCGATCTCGTCGATGAAGATGATCGACGGCGCGGAATTGGCGGCTTCGGCGAAGATGTCGCGCAGGCGCTTCTCGCTCTCGCCATAGGCTGAACCCATGATCTCCGGACCCGCGATGTGGAAGAAGCTCGCATCGCTTTCGTTCGCCACGGCGCGGGCGAGGCGCGTCTTGCCGGTGCCGGGAGGGCCGTGGAGCAGCACCCCCTTGGGCGGATCGACGCCGAGGCGCTCGAAAATCTCCGGGTATCGCAGCGGCAGCTCCACCATCTCGCGCAGCTGATCGATCGTGCTGCCGATCCCGCCGATATCGTCGTAAGTGACGTCCGCCCGCCGCGTTTCCGTGGCTTCGGCATATTCGGACCGGAGCTCCACTTCCGTGTTCGCATCGATGTGAACGATGCCCTTGGGCACGGTCGAGACCACGGTCAGGCGGATTTCCTGAAGTGCATAAGCGGGTGCGTTCAGCATCTGCCGGAGCTCGGCCGGGAATTCGCCGCTCTGCACCTTCTGCTGGCCCGTCGTCGCCACGACGTCGCCCGCAGTGACGGGCTTCATGCCGAAGCTGCGCTTGAGGGCGCCGGCCGACCCTTGGAGCCGGAGATTGCGCTGGGCCGGGGCGAAGACGACCCGCTGGGCCGGCTTCGAATCCGCCTTGCGAACGGTGACGAAGTCGCCCGAGCCGATCTCGGCATTGGCGCGCTGGAGCCCGTCGAGCCGGATGATGTCCAGTCCTTCATCCTCGGGATAGGGATGAACCGCGCGCGCAGGGGTGGTCCGTTTGCCGACCAGCTCGATGACGTCGCCTTCGCTGAGGCCAAGCCCGCTCATCACCGCCTTGGGCAGCCTTGCGATGCCGCGGCCGCTGTCGCCCGGACGCATATTGGCGACCTGAAGCCGAGTGATGGGCTTTTCCGCATCCGCCATGAAAACTCGTCTCCTTCGGCCCGCAGATAGGCAGCGACAACGGCGCATGCACGGCTAAGGTCCAAAAAAAGGGCCGGCTCCGAGGAGCCGACCCTGAAAGTTTTAGGAGAGGATGCCTGAAAGGCAGGCCCTTTATCGGAGCCGGAGCTTCATTGTGCAAATGCGAAGAACTATGGTACAGATGCAATAACTGCATTCCAGAATGGCGGTAATCCAGGGCAACTTGGCGGGACGTCTTTCGTTGCGGTGCACAAGACCGCAGGGATCTTGAAGAATTTGCTATGCGAAGGCTGCCTCCTCTCAGCGCCGTGGAAGCGTTCGTTCATGTCGCGCGGCTCGGCTCGGTCAAAGCGGCCGCCGAGGAGCTGTCGCTTTCCTCGCCTGCTTTGACGCGGCGGATCCAGGCGCTCGAACGCTTCGTCGGTCATCCGCTGTTCGAACGGCGGCATCAGGCCGTCACCCTCAACCCCGACGGCGAGCGGCTGCTTTCGGAAGTGGTTGCACCGCTCGACGCGCTCGCGCTGGCGATGGAGCGGGGGAGCGGCAACAGCGAGATGATGCGCCTCAGGCTGGCAGTGCCGTCGCTGTTCGCCTCCCAGCGCCTGATGCCGAACCTCCCGACGCTCCGCGCCCAACATCCGGATCTCCATATCGACATCGACACCGGCGCCAATCGGATCGCCCGGCTCGACGATGGCCTCGACGCGGCGATTGCGATCACGACCGAAGTCGATCCCAACCTTTATTCCCGCCGCATCGACAGCAATTGCGTGATCGCGATCGGATCGCGTGAAATGCAGCAGGGGCCCCAGGCCGTCACGAGCCCTGCCCAGCTTGCGGGTGCCACCATCTTCCTCCACCGCGACATGCCGGAAACCTTCACCTACTGGCGCGAGGCGATCGGCATGCCGGACCTGCAGCCGGCGGCGACCGATCATTTCGATTCAGGCCAATTGATCCTCGACGCCGCCGCCCAGGGTCTTGGCGTCGCCTTCATGCTGGAAAGCCACTTGGCCGGATCGAGCGACGACCGGCTCGTGCGGCTGTTCGATCACAAGGTGGAAAGTCCCTACAGCTACTGGTTCGCCTGCCGCCGCTCCTCGCTTTCGCGCCGGCCCGTGCGGATCTTCCACGACTGGCTGTTCGAAAGCCTTTCGCAGGCCAAGGCGGCTTAGCCCTCCGGGCGGGGGTCGCAGGCGGCTATTGCTGGTTTTGCGGCAACCCGTCGGCGATGTCGTAATAGTCGCCCTTGTCCGCCACGAAGATGTGGACGTGAAGGTGGGTCTTGGTCGGAGTGTCGAAGGCGCCCATCGCGACGGCGATCTTGTCCCTCGTCATCGGATCCCAGAACAATGACGTGCCGCAGGTCGCGCAAAAGCCGCGACGGACCTGCTGCGAGGAGTGATACCAGCTGATATTGTCCTCGCCGCGGATCGTCACCGCCGATTTCGGCACGTCGGTCGAGGCGAAATAGTGACCCGAATGCTTGCGGCATTTCCCGCAGTGGCAGGCGTCGGCCCCCGGCAGATCGCCAGCCACCTCGAAACGGACAGCGCCGCACAAGCAGGACCCTTTGTGCATGCCAAACTTCCTCAGCCTTTTGTGAGCGCTCGAGGCTAGCCAACCGACGCTCAAGGAACAAGCCACGGACCGGATCACCGGTCCGGACCCTAAAGCTTCAGCGACGCGGCGATGCGGCGCATCACCGCGCGCGGGATGAAGCGGTTCGACTGGGCGCTGATCTTGTTGGCGAGGCCGGGGATGACGATCGCCCGGTTGCGGTCGAGCCCGGCGAGGCCGGCGCGGACGACCGGGCCGGGCGGCCCGATGAAATGACGCAGGCGCGGGTTCCGGAAGCCGGCGAGCGGGCCGAACTCGGTCGCCGTCGGGCCGGGGCAGAGCGCCGTCACCCTGATCCCGCTCCCTTTCAATTCATGGTGCAAAGCCTCGGTGAAGGAGAGGACGAAGGACTTGGTGGCGAAATAGACGGCGATGCGGGGGCCGGCCTGGAAAGCGCCGGTCGAGGCGACGTTGAGGATCGCCCCCTGCCGCCGCTCCCGCATCTGGGGGAGCACCGCGTGCGTCAGCTCGACGAGGACGCCGATATTGAGATCGATCATCGCCCGCTGCTGATCGATGGGCAGGTCGGCGAAACGGCCGGTGAGCCCCACGCCGGCATTGTTGATGAGGGTCTCCACGGCAAGGCTGCGCGCCGCGAGCTCGGCCATCAGCCGCCCGGCGGCTCCCGGCGCTGCGAGATCGGCGGTGAACAGGTGGGCCTTGCCGCCGATCTCCGCCGCGAGCGCCTCCAGCCGGTCCCGCCGCCTGGCCACGAGCACGACCTCGTCCCCGCGCCTTGCGCAGGCGCGGGCGAATTCGGCGCCGAGCCCGCTGGAAGTGCCCGTAACGAGGGTTACGGAACGCATCGCGCTCAGTCCCTGAGGCTCGCCTTGACGATTTTTCCCGGATTGCGTGGCGGCTCGCCCTTGGGAAGCGCGTCCACATGCTCCATGCCTTCAACGACATTGCCCCAGACGGTGTACTGGCGATCGAGGAAGCGGGCATCGTCGAAGCAGATGAAGAACTGGCTGTTGGCGCTGTGCGGAGCATTGGTCCGCGCCATCGAGCAGGTGCCGCGGACGTGCGGCTCGGCGTTGAACTCGGCTTGGAGGTCCGGCTTGTCCGATCCACCGGTGCCGGTGCCGCTGGGATCGCCGCCCTGCGCCATGAAGCCCGGGATGACGCGATGGAAGACGACGCCGTCGTAGAAGCCGTCGCTGACCAGGCTCTTGATCCGCTCGACATGGCCGCCGCAGGCGAGGTCGCCGCCGCAGGCGGATGACGACATCGCCGCCGCCGCCGTCGCCTGCGTCGATCGGCTGAGGCACCAGGGCTTTGAGTTCGTCGGCCATATTCGGTCTCCTTAAGGGTTTGGCCGTGCCTTAGGCATGGTGCCGCGAAGACGCCACCCCGCCTGCGTCAGAATTGTCGACAGACAAGGCATCCCGGCAAGGAAGCACCGATGGCGCAGCATCGAACGAGCGGAGAGGGCGATGAGCGAAAGCGATCTCGAAACGCCCGGCGGCGCTTTGGCCGAAGCGCCCGAAGACCGGATGGACGAGGACGACCGGCTGAAGCCCGAATTCGTCCGGCGCGTCACCGAACGCGTCGAAGCCGGCGACACCGAAGGCGCCCGAGCCCTTGTCGAGCCGCTCCATCCGGCCGACCTCGCCGACCTGTTCGAGCTGGTCGACCGCGACGAGCGGCGCGAGCTCGCCGCCGCCTTGCCGATCTGCTCGACGGCGACGTGTTCGCGGAGATGAACGACTGGGTGCGCGACGAGCTGATCGATGCTCTGGAGCCGCACGAAGTCGCGGAGATCGCCGGCCAGCTCGATACCGACGACGCCGTCGCGATCATCGAGGATATGGAAGAGGACGATCAGCGGGCCGTCCTCCGCGCGCTCGACCCGGACGACCGCGCCGCGATCGAGGAAGCGCTGACCTACCCGGAGGAATCCGCCGGCCGCCTGATGCGGCGCGACTTCGTGGCGGTGCCCGAGCATTGGACGGTGGGGGTGTCGACTATCTGCGCGCCGGCGAGGATCTCACCACCGATTTCTGGGAAATCTACGTGGTCGATCCGCAGCACCGGCCGGTCGGCACGATGCTGTTGAGCTGGATCCTGCGGACGCCGCGCAGCTTCGCCGTCGCCGACCTGATGCAGCGCGAGCAGACCTTGATCCCGGTCGACATGGACCAGGAGGAGGTGGCGCTTCGCTTCCAGAAATACGCGCTCATCTCCGCGGCCGTGGTCGACCAGTCCGGCCGGCTCGTCGGCATGATCACCGTCGACGACGTCGTCCACATCATCCAGGAAGAAGCGAGCGAGGACGCGCTGCTTCTGTCGGGCGTCGGCGAGGGCGATATCAACGAGCCCGTCATCGACAGCTACAAGAGCAGGGCGCGCTGGCTGATCGCCAATCTCGGCACCGCGCTCGTCGCCGCCACCATCATCGGCCAGTTCGAGGAAACCATCTCCCGCATGGTGGCGCTCGCCGCGCTGATGCCGATCGTCGCGGGCGTCGGCGGCAATGCAGGGACGCAGACGCTCGCCGTCACCGTCCGGGCGCTGGCGACCAATCAGCTCACCCAGTCCAACACGCTTCGTGCGATCACCCGCGAGATCAAGGTCGCCGTCTTGAACGGCATCACCGTGGCGATCCTGATCGGGATCGGCGTCACTTTATTCTTCTCCAACCCGACACTGGGGCTCGTGATCGCCTCCGCGATGCTCACCAACATCATCATCGCGGGCCTTGCCGGCGTGCTGGTCCCGCTCGGGCTCGAGCGCGCCGGGGCGGACCCGGCCGTCGCCTCTTCGGTGTTCGTCACGATGGTGACGGATTCGATGGGATTCCTCGTCTTCCTGGGCCTTGCCAGCGCCTCCGGGATGGTCGGCTAAGCTGTTGATCCGCAACCGCGAATGCGGCAATGCGCAGCCATGTCTTCGCTCAATATCAGCAAGGTCGCTGTCGGCTGCGCGAGCATCGATGCGCTGAGGAAGCGCCAGCAGCTCCGCGCCTCGAACGGAATGGTGCCGATCACCACGCGTTTCCGGCCGAAGCGCGCGGACGAGCTGATCGGCGGATCGATCTATTGGATCGTCAAGCACAGGATCACGGCGCGGCAGCGGATTCTCGGGTTTGCCGACAGCGAGGAGCGCAAGACGATCATCCAGCTCGATGCGGAGCTGGTGACGGTGCGCGCGCTGCCGAAGCGGGCGCACCAGGGCTGGCGCTATCTTGCGGCGGAAGACGCGCCGGCCGATTTCGACGGCTCGGACGACGAGCTCGCCAGCTTTCCGCCGGCGCTGCTGACGAAGCTTTCAGCGCTGGCCTTGATCTGATTTCCCGCAGAGGACCTGGCCGGACCCGCTCGACTTCACGGTGCAGGCCGGGCTGCCGATGATTTTGGTGTCGCCCTGTCCGGTGCTGGTCACGCTGGCGGCGCGGCGGACGGCGACGGCGATCAATCCCGACGTGCTGGCGTTGATCTGAGCGTCTTCCACGCTGAGCGCTTCGGCGTCGAGGTCGCCCGCCCCCTGGATCGTCGCGCGAAGGCTCTTCGCCTTGCCGCCGACCATGATCTTGCCGGATCCGAGCAGCGCCACGGCCAGCGTGTCCGCCTCGATCGCGCCGATGTCGATCCGTCCGCTCCCGGACATCGAGGCGTCGAACCGCATCGTCCGCGCCTTGTCGATCGAAAGACGTCCCGAGCCCGCGAGCGGAGCGCCGCGCAGGGCATGCGTGCTGAGTTGGATGCGGACCGGGCCGGCGCCTTCCCCGGGATATCCGCCCCAGGCTCGAGCGATTGGCGCGGACACGGAGCGTCCGGCCCTGGACGTCGATCGACACCCGCTCGATCGCCGCGTTGGCGCCGCTGACCATGGCCGAGCTCGGCCGGCCGGTGGTCAATACGACTTGAAAGGGGCCGTCCACCTGGATGCGATCGAAATCGGTGACGGTGTAGCGGCGCTCGGCAGCCGAGGCCGGAGCGGCGCAAAGCGCGAGAAAGGCGGCGAGCATGATCCTGGTCATGGTCAGGGATCATGCCGCCGAATCGTTAAGGCTTGCTAACCAAGACGCTCAACCGCCGCAGCGGACGCTGCCGGAACCCCTTTTATTGACGTTGCACCGGGCGGTCCCGGTGAGGTTCACGTCGCCCGAGCCCATGATCGAGACATTGGCGGTTTCCATCGCGCGGGCACGCACGTCGCCGGAGCCGACGATGGACACGGAGGCCGTGCGGACCTCCACGCCCTGGAGGTTCACGTCGCCCGAGCCGGCAATGGAGATGTCGGCGCTATCCGCACTCCCCGCGGCGGTGATGCCGCCCGAACCGGCAATCGAGAAATCCGCGTCGCGCGTTCTCAGGGACCCGATCTGGAGGTCGCCCGATCCCGCGATCGAGGCGGCGAAGCGGTTCGATTCGACCCGGTCCACCCGCATGTCGCCGGAGCCGGCGATCGCGGCCGCGCGGATCGCGGGCAAGGTCACGTAGATCGTCGTTTTCGGTGTGTCCCGCTTCCAGCCCGTCGACCAGTTGCCCCGCTCCATGCCGATCTTCAGATTGCTGCCGTCGACCTCGATCTTGAGCCTGTCGAGTGTCTGGAATCCCCCTCGGCGCGAAGCGAATGGCGCGGGCCGACGGTCACGATCACGTCGTGCGGACCCGCCAGCGACACCGCGTCGAAGCCGGCAAGATCGAAGCTGCGCTGCGAGCGCTGACCGCCGCCGCCGGAACCCGACTGCGCGTCCGCCGCCATGTTGCAAGCCCCCAAAATCAGCGCCGAAGCAAGAATCAACCCTGTCCGCATGGCCTCTCTCCCAGCTGTGTTATCGCTACAATACACAGGGGATGAGGCCGCCGCAACATGAAAAAGGCGGCTCGTTTCCGAGCCGCCCTCTTGAAAAAGCTCTTCCCTGGCTTGAACCGTCTTTCCAGCGAAGGGGTGGCCCTTCGCCGGGATGACGATCTGCTTAGGCGACCTTCTCCTTGTTGTAGACTGAAGCAGCCTTGTTCAGGATCTCCAGGATCTTGTCGAGCGCCTTGGGCTCGTCGAGCTGCTCCATCGCCGCCAGCTCACGGGCCAGCCGGCTCGAAGCGGCTTCGAAGATCTGCCGCTCCGAATAGCTCTGCTCCGGCTGGTCGTCGGCGCGGAAGAGATCGCGGGTCACTTCGGCAATCGACACGAGATCGCCCGAATTGATCTTCGCCTCATATTCCTGCGCGCGCCGCGACCACATGGTGCGCTTCACCTTGGGCTTGCCCTTGAGGGTTTCCAGCGCTTCCTTCATCGTCTTGTCGGACGACAGCTTGCGCATCCCGACGCTTTCCGCCTTGTTGGTGGGGACGCGGAGGGTCATTTCTCTTTTTCGAACCGGAGCACATAAAGTTCGAGCCGCATTCCGGCGATGTCGGTGCTCTGCAATTCGATCACACGGCCAACGCCGTGCTTGGGGTATACGACATAGTCGCCAACGTCGAAGCTCAACGCCTTCGCTGCCATTTATAAACCTTCCCGTGGGTCGGGCCGCAAGCCGTACAGATCCGCATCCGCCCCATTGAACGCGAGTTCCGTCACGTGAATTTGCGGCGATTGGTCTTTCGATCACCGAGGGCGGATGCGAAGGCATCCGCTACGATGACAATTATATAACAGAGATCAGCACCTGAAGCTACCCTCAAGTGGCGATCACACTCGAAAGACGCCGCTTTTCCGCGGGCGATCAGTCGCCCTGGCCGGGTTCGGACGAAAAATATTTGTCGAGCTTTGCCCTCTTCGCCCTTGTGCTGGTCCGCATCGGCAGGCGATTCCCGCTTGCGGGTCAGGTTCGGCCACTCGGCCGAATAAGTGGCGTTGACCTCGAGCCATTTCTCGAGACCCACTTCAGTATCGGGCAGGATCGCCTCGGCCGGACATTCGGGCTCGCAGACGCCGCAATCGATGCACTCGCTGGGGTTGATGACGAGCATGTTATCGCCCTCATAGAAGCAGTCCACCGGGCAGACTTCCACGCAATCCATATATTTGCAGCGGATGCACGCTTCGGTGACGACGTAAGTCATTCTCGCTTCTCCTGAACGGCGTACAGCCCTAGAGCCTTTCCCGACAAGGCGGTATCGCCTTGTCGGATCAGAAAGATGCTCCAGATCAATGTCTGGAGCACTTCCCGGCCGAAAAACCGGTTCCCACTTTTTCCGGGAAGTGCTCTAGTCTTCGCCGCCTTCGCTCGTCAACGGGCCTTCGGGCACTTCGCTGTAGAAGCCGCGCCTCGGCGGGCGGGCCGCGGCGGCGGGGCAGCGCTTCGACCTTGATCACGCGCACCTTGCCGTGGACGGCGAAGCTCAGCACGTCCCCGACCCGAACCGGCGCGTGCGCCCGGTCGATGATGCGCCCGGCGAGGCGAAGCCGCCCGTCCTCGGCCAGCTGCTGGGCAAGGTTCCGCGTCTTCACGATCCGCGCGAACCACAGGAACTTGTCGAGGCGCAGGCTCTCGCCCTCAGCCACTTTCAGGTCCGGGGGCAGCGGTGGCCAGGCTGGCGAGGCGGCGGACTGTCTTTTGCCGGTCCGTCACGGCTGCCTGCGGCCCTCGACCTGGCCCTCAGCTCGGCAAGGGCGGCGAAAGCGTGGCGGGGATCGTGCTTCGGCTCGGGACGATGGCGGCCGCGGCCGCGCCAGACCCAGCCGGCCTGGCCCGCGTCGGGGCGGAAGCCGATGTCCTTCATCAGCCGCGCGATCGCCTGCGGCTGAAGCCCGATCGAGGTGGCGAGCGGCTGGTCGACCACCGTCTCCTGCTTTCCCGCGCGCGCTTCATGGGCATGGCGCGCGAGCCGTTCGACGAGATCGACCCGAAGCATCTGCGGCCCCACCGAGCGGAAGCCGAGGCGGGTCAGCAGCAGGCGGCGCTCGTCCGCCGGCGTGTCGAGCACCACGCTCGACTGCGGCGGCAGCTCGGGCATCGGTGCGCCCGAGGCCGCGGCCCTCAGCGCCGTCCGCCAGCGTATCGCCTCGGGTTTCAGGACATCGGGCATGAAAAGATCGAGCGCGCCGATCCGCACCCGAAGCTTCGAGATCTGCCGGCGCTGGTCCCGGTCGAGCGCGGCGAGCGGCTTGGCCACTTCGACGCGCGAGACGATCCCGCCCTCGTCCACCAGCATGGCGAGCACGGAGCGCACCGCAGGTCCCGCGGCCGGATCCTGCGCGGCCGCGCCGGCGCGCCTCAGGCTCCCGAGCGACTGCTCGACCCGGCTGCGCACCCAGTTCTTGAGCCGTTCGATAACCGCCTCCCTGCCGCGCTCGGACAGGCGCTCGATGCGCCGGTCGAGGAGCACGCGCGGCGAGAGCAGGTTCTTTCCCGGCCCGAGGCGGGCGACTTCGTGGCCGCGCCAGAGGACCGCGACCGGCTTCCCCGCCTCGGTGCGCAGCGTGAAATGGTCGTCCGTATCGGCGACGAGCGCGCCGGCACGTTTTTCATATTCGCCGCCGAGGCGCCGTTCGGCCGTCGCCAGCAGCATCTTGCGGTCGGAATGTTTTGCCGCCGGATCGACTTCGAAGTGAAAGCCTTCAAGCCGGCCGATCGGATAGCTGCCGACGGTCACCTCGCCATATTCATCGACGATCACCGGGAATTCGCCCGCGCCTTTCGCTCCGAGATCGCGCATCAGCACCGAGGTGCGGCGATCGACGAAGCGCTGCGTCAGCCGCTCGTGGAGCGCATCGGAAAGCTTCTCCTCGACCGTGCGGGCGCGCTCCGCCATCACCTCGGGCTCGGCCAGCCAATCGGCACGGTGGGCGATATAGGCCCAGGTGCGAACGCCGGCGATCCGGTCGGCCAGCGTCTCGATGTCGCCTTGGATGTTGTCGAGGCGGGCGAGCTGCTCGGCATACCAACCCTGCGGGATGCGCCCGCTCCCTTCGGTGAGATGGGCGAAGATGCGCGCCACCAGCCGCGCGTGATGCTCGGGGCCGGTCTTGCGGAAATCGGGCAGCCCGCAGGCGGCCCAGAGGCGGCGGACCCGGTCCTGGCCGGCGGCGCGGCTCCTGATTTCGGGATCCTCGGCAAGCCGCTTCAGGACGGCGAGGTCGACCGCCTCGGGCGCTGCCTTGAGCACGGGCCGGTCCGGACGCCGTTCGAGCGACCGGATCAGCGCGTCGATGCTGCGGAAATCGGGATCGCCCTCACGCCAGTAGAGCCGCTCGAGCGGCGAGAAACGATGCTCCTCGATCGCCTCGATCTCCTCGGGGCGGAACTCGGACATCAGCTCCCCTTCGAGGGTGAGGGAGCCGAAGGTGCCGTCCTTCTGGTGCCGCCCGGCGCGGCCGGCGATCTGCGCCATTTCGGCGGGTGTCAGACGGCGCCGTCTATGCCCGTCGAACTTCGACAGGCCGGCAAAGGCGACATGGGTCACGTCCATGTTGAGGCCCATGCCGATCGCGTCGGTGGCGACGAGATAATCGACCTCGCCGGCTTGGTACATCGCCACCTGGGCATTGCGTGTCCGGGGGGAAAGCGCGCCCATCACCACGGCAGCGCCGCCGCGCATCCGCCGCAGCATCTCGGCGACCGCGTAGACCTGCTCGGCGGAAAAGGCGACGATGGCGGAGCGGGGCGGCAGGCGCGACAGCTTGGCCGGGCCGGCATAGCTGAGGGTCGAGAAGCGCGGGCGGCCGATGATCTCCGCCTTGGGAAGCAAGGCCCGCACCATCGGCGCAAGGCTTTCGGAGCCCAGGATCATCGTCTCCTCGCGGCCGCGGGCATGGAGCATCCGATCGGTGAAGACGTGGCCGCGTTCGGGATCGGCGCCGAGCTGCGCCTCGTCGAGCGCGACAAAGGCGAAGTCCCGCTCCATCGGCCCTTCGGCCGGCCGGCCAGGCCGGCCGCTCTGGACAGGCATCGATTCCGCCGTGCAAAGGAACCATCGCGCGTCCTTGGGGAGGATCTTCTCCTCGCCGGTGATGAGGGCGACCTGGTTGGGGCCCTTGATCTTCACCACCCGGTCGTAGACCTCACGGGCCAGCAGGCGCAGCGGAAAGCCCATCATACCGCTCGAATGGGCGCACATGCGCTCGACCGCGAGGTGGGTCTTGCCCGTGTTGGTCGGTCCCAGGATGGCCGCCAGCGACGTCCGGGCGAAATCACTCATCGCCGATAGATCGGCACTGGCCGCGCAAAAGGCAACAACTTGTGTGGGGTCCGCGGAAAACCCGCTCGCTTGTCCGCTCCCTTGGCTCGCTTCGTCGTGATCCCGGGATCGGCTCCGATCGCTTTTACTTTACTTTAACCGTCTTTTGCGCACACTCCTGTCCCGACCGCGAAACGGTCCCAGCGAAGCGACTTCGACGGGATCCAGAGCGGGGGGATGTCTGGGGCTGCGGGGCACATCTTTGTATCAGTTCAGTGATATAAGAGCCGGCGCGGGCAGCGGCACCGCTGCCCTCAGCCTCGATCAGGTCCTTTACAGGCCTCCGGTCCAGCCGAGCTTCGGCGACAAAGTCCGCACTCTGCGTGGAAAATCAGCCGAGCTCGATCTCGTCGTCGATCTCGGCGTCGGCATCGGCTCGAGGGAATGGGCGCGCGGCTTCGCCACCTGCACCCTGCTGTGCCTCGCGGCCTACGCGTTCGCTCCGAGGATCGGGCCGATCGCCGCCCCCTCCCCGGCACCGCTCGGCGATGTGCAATATGAGGAAGTGCGCGCGCTTTCGATCGCGCCGCTCGCTTATGGCGCCGACACCGGCCGCCGCATGGCCGCCACCGACGCGGTCGAGCCGCTCACCGACACGCCCGAGCGGCCGAGCATCGATCTCGTCGCCACTCTGGGCCGCGGCGACGGCTTCACCCGGCTGCTCGAGCGGTCCGGCATCGGCAAGGGCGAAGCCGCTTTCGTGGCGCAGATGGTGGGAGCGGTGGTTCCGCTTGCCGATATCCGCCCCGGCACGGCAATGGACGTCGCCCTCGGCCGCCGCCCCAACCGGCAGGTGGCACGGCCGTTGGAAGCGCTCAGCTTCCGCGCCCGATTCGATCTTCGGCTCTCGCTGAAGCGCATCGACGGCAAGATGACGCTCGCGCAGATCCCCATTTCCGTCGACGACACGCCGCTGCGCATCCAGGGCAGCGTCGGATCCGGCCTCTATCGTTCGGCGCGCGCCGCCGGGGCGCCCGCCAAGGCGGTCGAAGCCTTCATTCGCGCGCTCGCCGGCCAGATGAACATCGGCGACGTCGATGCCGACGACCGCTTCGACATCGTCCTCGAGCATCGCCGCGCCGAGACCGGCGAAAGCGAGGCGGGCCAGCTTCTTTATGCGGGTCTAGAGCGGACCGGCGGCAAGAGCCTGCAGCTGATGCAGTGGAGCCAGGACGGCAAGCTGCAATGGTTCGAAGCCTCGGGCGTCGGCAAGGCGCGGGGGCTCCTCCAGCGGCCGGTGCCCGGCATGGTTTCCTCGGCGTTCGGGCTGCGCCGCCACCCGATCCTCGGCTATACCCGCATGCACAAGGGAATGGATTTCCGCGCCGGCTACGGCACGCCGATCCTCGCCGCCACCGACGGCCGTGTCGCCATGGCGGGCTGGGCCGGCGGCTACGGCAAGCAGGTGCGGATCGCGCATCCCGGCGGGCTGCTGACCAGCTATTCGCATATGAGCCGCATCGTCGCGCAGCCGGGCACGATCGTCCGCCAGGGCCAAGTGATCGGCTATGTCGGCTCGACCGGGCTTTCGACCGGCCCGCACCTCCATTACGAGCTGTACCGCAACGGGGTGCCGATCAATCCGGCCTCGGTGCAGTTCGTGATGCGCTCGCAGCTCGACGGCCCCAGCCTGGCCGGCTTCCGCGCGCGGCTGCGCGGCCTGCTGTCGCTGCCGGTCGGGGCCGTGCAGCAGGCTTCGGCGACAAGCACGGGCAGCCGCCGTCCGGGCTAATTCAGAGATTAGTGACAGCAAAGCCGCCGCGGCCGACGAGGCGCTCCGCCACCATGGAACGGTGGCAGCATCCCGCGTCGGCTTCGTAGCAGAGCAGCGCCGAACGGCGATCGCCGGCGGCACCAAGCGCCTGCTCCATCGCAAGCTCCGCCTCAGCTGTTTCGAGGTGCAGGCCATAGATGCCGCGCATTTCCGCGGTCCGCCCTTGCGCGCGGCGTCGCGCCCGGCCTTCGGCGTTCCGAGGTCCCGCAATTGCAGATAATCGATCCCCTGCTCGCGCAGCCCGGCGGCAAGAGCGGTCTTGGAGAAACCCGGCCGGCGCGATGCCGCGACGGCGCGGACGTCGATCACCAGCTGGACGCCGGCGGCGACAAGCTGCCCAAGGAATTCGTCGAACGTCTTTCCCTCGTAGCCGATCGTCCAGAGCGGGCGCGGCATTGCAGCTTTGCTCAGTCGAACAGCTCTTCGAGGAAGCTCTTCTTCCTTTTGTGATAAGGCTGCTTGTAGCCATGATCATAGCCGCCGCCATATCCCGGACGCGGCGCCCCACCATAAGGAGGCGGATCCGCGGCGCGCGGGGGTTCGCTCGGGGCGGCGCTCCGCTCGATGATCTTGTCGAGCTCGCCCCGATCGAGCCATACCCCGCGGCAGGTGGGGCAATAATCGATCTCGATGCTTTGCCGCTCGCTCATCACCAGCGGCGTGCGGTCGATCGGGCAGAGCATCTCGCTGTTCGTCGGCATGCAGGTTCCTTCATTTGCCCACCCAAGCTAAGGAGAGGATCGGGAAGCTGCAAGGTCGGGGAGGCGGGAATGCCGGTGCTTGGGATTGGCGGATTGTTCTTCAGGGCGCGCGATCCGGATGCACTGAGCGCCTGGTATCGCGAGCATCTCGGCGTCGGCGCCGGATGCGATTCCACCGGTGAGAACCAGCCGGACGAGTGGGCCTGGCGCACCCAAAGCGGGCCGGTGGTGTTCGCTCCGTTCAAAGCGGACACCGACTATTTCGCCGCGGACAAGGCGTTCATGATCAATCTGCGCGTCAGCGGTCTCGACGCGCTCCTGGAAACGCTTTCGGGCAGCCGGCATCGAGATCATCACCAAGCCCGAATGGGACCATCCCGATGCCGGGCGCTTTGCCCGCGTCCACGATCCCGAAGGCAATTCCATCGAGCTGTGGGAGCCGCCGCAACAGAGCTGAGCGTCCGGTTCCGGACAGCCTTGTGCGCTCCCGGACAGATATTCCGATCCTCTCCCATCCCAACGATTGGGAAAATTTCCCAAGCTTTTGCGCGCCTGGATTTGCTCCCAGCCTGCGCTCAGAGCGACAATGGCGGTTTTCTGCGCTTCTCCGGGTTTGGCACACTCCCTGCAAATTGCTTGGCATGGCTGCCGGATGGTCCGGCCGCCGGTTCAGGGAAGAAGAAAAATGACCTCTATCAACCTTTCGCAGATCGCCGCTTCGCTCATCGCCGCGGTTGCCGCGAGCACTCTCTTCATCTCCGCCGCTATCGGCCCGGCCGCGCAGCTCATCTGATCGGCCGGTTCGCCGGACACGAGGACTTCAAACATCAAGGACAGGACATGAACGGCCATTACGCACTCGACAAAGGCAATGCCAAGCTCCTCGGCGTCTGCGCCGGCTTCGCCCGCTGGGCGGACGTGGACCCGACGCTGACCCGAGCGACGATGGTGCTGATGACGCTGTTCCTCAGCCCGATCGTGCTCGTCGCCTATCTTCTGATCGCGCTCGTAGCGAACGATCGCTGAGCACCGGGAAGGACGTAGGAGCCATGAAGAAGAGCTTCTACCAACAGTGGATGATCCGGCTGCGGGCGTTCCTCGCAGCAAAGGAAGTCGCACCAGCGCCGGGCAACGCGCCTCGGCGCAGGCCGCGAGGCTGACGAACCTCAAGCGCGCGCGCCCCGCGCGCGGCCCGGTCGGAGCCAGTGAGACCAAGATTCACGTTTCAGGCTGTTCAGCCTGGAACGATCTTGGTCTAGGGTCGGGCGATGCGCATTTTCCTTCTCCTCCTTTTTCTTCTCGGCGGCTGCGCCGCCGCGCCCGGCGGACGGCAGATAAGCGGGCGCGACTGGCGCGCCGCCAATCTCAATGGAGTGCCCGTGCTCCCTGATTCGTCCGTGACGCTCCGCCTCGAGGGCGGCGACCGCGTGAGCGGAAGCGCCGGCTGCAACCTTTATTCCGGGACCTATCGGCTGATGTCGAAGGAGGGCATCGATTTCACCACCCTCGCCACCACCCGCAAGGCGTGCGCGCCCGAGCTGATGGATCAGGAGCGGCGCTTTCTTTCGATCCTGGAAGCGGTGGAAGGCTACAGCTTCTACAGCGACGGCAGCTTCTCGCTCGTCTCGCCCGACGGCCGCGCGATCCGCTTCCGCTATTAGAGCCTCAGCCGATCGGCAGGAAGATGCCGAGGATCGCCACCGCGAGTCCCATGCAGGCGATGATGAGCGCCGCCCGCGCAAGCATGTAGGCCCGCTGCGCCGCCGAACAGGCCTCCAGCGATGCGCAGGCTCTCGGTTTCGGGGCCTTCGGCCATGGTCTTCCTTTCGCTGCAGATTAGGGCCAACCCTGTGCTACCAGGATCCGAGGTCGGCAGGATAGTTTCGGCGTGAACGGGGGGCGCGGATGACGAGTGGGGGCAAGCCGTTCTGGAGGACGCTCTACTTCCAGGTGCTGGTCGGCATCGCGCTCGGCATCCTGGTGGGGTGGCTGCTTCCGGACTGGGGACGTGCGCTGAAGCCGCTCGGCGACGGCTTCATCAAGCTCGTCAAGATGATCATCACCCCGGTCATATTCCTCACCGTCGTCACCGGCATTGCCGGCATGGCGGACTTGAAGACGTTCGGCCGCGTCGGCGCCAAGGCGATGGCCTATTTCCTCACATTCTCTACCCTCGCGCTCGTCGTAGGCCTTCTGGTCGGCAACATCGTCCGGCCCGGCGATGGGCTCAACATCGATCCCGCGACGCTCGATCAGGGCGCCGTCTCCTCCTATGTCAGCAAGGCCAAGGAGCAGACGGTCACCGACTTCGTGCTTCGCATCATCCCGGACACCTTGGTGAGCGCCTTCACCTCGGGCGAGATCCTGCAGGTCTTGTTCGTCGCCATCCTGTTCGGGATTTCGCTGGCCCTGCTGGGACGCGCGGGGAGAAGCTGCTCGGCACGCTGCGGACGCTTACCGCGATCGTCTTCCGGATCGTCCACATCCTGATGTACGCCGCGCCGATCGGCGCGTTCGGCGCGATGGCCTTCACCATCGGCCAGTACGGCATCGGCACGCTCGCCAACCTGGCGGGGCTGATCCTCACCTTCTACGTCACCTCGCTGCTGTTCGTGATCCTGGTTCTCGGGCTGGTCGCGCGCGCCGCCGGCTTTTCGCTGCTCGCGCTCGTCCGCTACATCAAGGAGGAGCTGCTGCTCGTCCTCGGCACCTCCTCGTCCGAAAGCGCGATGCCGCTCCTGATGGAGAAATGGAGCGCGCCGGCTGCCCCAAGCCGATCGTCGGCCTGGTCGTCCCCACCGGCTATTCGTTCAACCTCGACGGCACCAACATCTACATGTCGCTCGCGGCCCTGTTCATCGCGCAGGCGACGAACACGCATCTCACGATGGGCGACCAGCTCCTCCTGATGGCGGTGGCGATCCTGAGCTCGAAGGGCGCGGCGGGCGTGACCGGCTCCGGCTTCATCGTGCTTGCGGCGACGCTCTCCGTCGTGCCCGCGGTGCCCGTCGCCGGCATGGCCCTGATCCTCGGCGTCGACCGCTTCATGAGCGAATGCCGGGCGCTCACCAATTTCGTCGGCAATGCGGTCGCGACGATCGTCGTCGCCCGCTGGGAAGGCGCGGTGGACCTCGCCCGCCTCCGCGCCGCCTTCCGCGGCGAGGGCGGTGAGCTCACCGAGGAGGAGAGCGATGCGCTCCAGATCGAGGGAGCTGTTTGGAAATGCGCTCAAGATCGCATTTCTTCATTCCCAAACAGGCTCTAAGCCGCTTGTCGGATACAATATATCATTGTTATATGGTGGCGAGCCCAGATCCGGCGAAGAGGAGATTGCCCATGCGTCTGTTCGGTTTAGCCGCCCTTGTCTGTCTCGCTCTTCCGGCCTGCACCAGGCGCCGCCCGATCCGCGGGGCGTCGCCGCGGACGAGGTGCTGCTGCAAGTGATGGCGAGCGGCCGCACCGACACGCGGCCGGACGAAGCGCGCTTCAGGGCCGGCGTTCAGACCATTGCGGCGACGGCGGCGGCGGCGAGCGCGGGAAACAACGAGGTGATGAACCGCGTCGCGACCGCGCTCGAGCGGCTGGGGGTGAAGCGGGACGATATGCAGACCCGCCAGATCACTCTTTCCCGGATCGACTATGGCCGCGATCGCGGCCGCTTTCAGGCCAACAATGTGGTCGAGGTCCGGGTGCGCAATCTCGATCGGGCCGGCGAGGCGATCGCCGCCACCACCGAGGCCGGCGCCAATGTGCTGTCGGGGCCGGACATGACCGTCTCCGATCCCGAGGCCGCCAGCCGCTCCGCCTACGCGGCAGCTTACAAGGCGGCGCGGGCGCGGGCGGAGGCCTATGCGGATGCGGCGGGGCTCAAGGTTGCGCGCGTGCTGGCGATCCGCGACGGCGGCGAGAGCGGCGGTCCCATCACTTATGTCGGGGATGCCAATATGGCCGAGGCCGCCGCGCCTCAGGTTGCGGCTCCGCCATTCCGCCCGGCATGAACGCCAGCGAAGTGCGCGTGCGTGCCGATTTCGCGCTCGCGGCCGAATAAGGGCGGGCAGGCGAACGTGACGGAATTCAACCTCGATCGCTTCGTGGAGGCACAGGCGCCGGTCTATGCTCAGGCGCTCGCGGAGCTCAGGTCCGGGCGCAAGCAGAGCCACTGGATGTGGTTCGTCTTCCCGCAATTGAGGGGGCTGGGAAGGAGCGCCACCGCGCAGCATTACGGCATAAGCTCGGCTGCCGAGGCGCGCTCTTACCTCGACCACCAGTTGCTCGGGCCGCGCCTTATCGAATGCACCGAGGCCGTGCTCGCGCATCGCGACCAGCAGGCTGAGGCGATCTTCGGGCCCGTCGACGCGATGAAATTCCGCTCGTCGATGACCTTGTTCGAGGCGCTCGCCCGGTGATTGGGAGGCGTTCGCGCTTGCTCTGCGGTATTTCTACGGCGGCAGGCGTGACGAGGCGACGCTGCAGCTGCTCGGGGGCGGATGACATGGGCGAGGATGTGAGGCTGCACGAAAGCTGGCGCGAGCCGCTCGCCGGCGAATTCCAGAGCCCGTACATGCAGGCGCTGAAGGCTTCCTCGTCGCCGAAAAGGCGAAAGGGCGGCATCTCTTCCCGAAGGGCGGCGAATGGTTCCGCGCGCTCGACCTGACGCCGCTCGACGATGTGCGCGTGGTGATCCTCGGCCAGGATCCCTATCACGGTCCCGGCCAGGCGCACGGCCTGTGCTTCAGCGTGCAGCCCGGCGTCCGGCCGCCGCCCTCGCTCGGCAATATCTACAAGGAGCTCGAGAGCGATCTGGGCCTCGCGCGGCCCAGCCACGGCTTCCTGGAGCATTGGGCGCGTCAGGGCGTGCTGCTCCTCAACAGCGTGCTGACGGTGGAGATGGGCCGCGCCGCCTCGCATCAGGGCAAGGGCTGGGAGCGCTTCACCGACGCGGTGATCCGTCTCGTCAACGCTGGGCAAGAGCCGGTCGTCTTCATGCTCTGGGGCAGCTATGCGCAGAAAAAGGCGATGTTCGTCGACGGCATCGACAAGGGCGGGCGGCACCTGGTGCTGAAGGCCGCGCACCCTTCGCCGCTTTCCGCCCATAACGGCTTTTTTCGGCTGCCGGCATTTTTCAAAGGCGAACGCGTTCCTGGAAGCACGCGGCCTGCCGCCGATCGACTGGGCGTTGCCCGCGGACTGAGACGGACTCGCCGCGGGGGCGGTTCCGGCCCGCTGGTGCCGAGACCCAGGAATGCGATCTTGAGCGCATTTCCAAACAGGCTCTCAGCGCCGGCGCTCCATCAGGATGGCGCTGCCCCAGCGCGTCTCCACCGGCCCGCTGACTGCGGCGAAGCCCGCTTTTGGTAAGCGCGGCGGGCGCGAAGATTGTCGGGATGCGGATCCGTGCCGACCGCAGGCGCGCCGGCGGCGAGCAGCCGCTCGCATTGCTGGCGAATGAAGGCGGTGCCGTGGCCGCGGTCCAGCATGCCGGGCTCGCCGATATACTGGTCGATGCCGCGCGAGCCCGGCGGCAGGTGCGAGAAAGGGTGCGGATCCCAGGGCATGGGGATCGTAATCCTGCGCATAGGCGAAAGGCCGCCCTTCATGCTCGACGATCCACATGGCAATGTTGGCATCGGCGAGGTGCCGTTCGAAGTCGGCCTCCGCATCGTCCCATCGGCCCCACCAGCGCAGCACGTCCGGCATTTCGCGCCAGCGCAGGAGGAGCGGGAAGTCGGCGCGGGTCGCGGGGCGGAAATGATATAGGGCCGGGCGGACAATGGGTGCTTCCGCCGGGAGATCGACAAAGATGCAAAAGCGTGGTCTCCGTGAACCTAGGCTGTCGATCCGGTTCAGCAACGCCTCACGGCAGAAGGCGCTTAGTGTTTTCAAGCATAGGGCATGATGGAGTGAGTCAGATGAAAAAGATTCTTTTGAGCATGGCGGCCGTGTCGGCGCTGTCCATCGGAGCGCCCGCCGCCGCGCAATATCAGAATCAAGGCTATGGGAACGGCAACTACCAGAACGGCAACTATCAGAACGACGTGAACGGCAATGTCGGCGCGCGGATCGGCCAGCTTCAGGCACGTATCCAGGCCGGGGTGCAGAGCGGCGCGATCAGCCGCCAGGAAGCGCAATCGCTCCGCCAGCAGCTGCGGCAGCTGAACCAGCTGGAGCGCCAGTACAGCATCAACGGCCTTTCTGGGCAGGAGCGCGCCGACCTTCAGCAGCGCATCCGCAACCTGCGCCAGCAAATCCAGTTTGCCGAGGGCGGCCAAGGCCGTTTCGGCAACCAGCGCTATGGCGACGATGATCGCCGCTATGGCAACGATGACCGTCGTTATGGCGCCGGCAATTGGATCGATCGGAACCGCGACGGCTATGACGATCGCGACCTCGACCGCGACGGTCGCATGGATGACCGCCGCTATGGCAACGATGACCGTCGTTATGGCGCCGGAAATTGGGTCGATCGGAACCGCGACGGCTATGACGATCGCGACCTCGACCGCGACGGTCGCATGGATGACGACCGCTATGGCAGCCGCGACCGGGACGGTTATGACGATCGCGATTACGACCGCAGCGGCCGCTGGAATGATGATCGCTATGGCAGAAGCGACCGCATCGACCGGGATCGTGACGGCTATGACGATCGTGATTACGACCGCGACGGCCGTTGGGATGACGACGTGAACGACGGCCGCTACGAACAGCCCGCCCAGCGCGGCGGCATTGGCGGGATCATTCAGAATATTTTCGGCGGCGGCGGCCTTCGTGTCGGGCAGCGTGTCTCCGGCAATCTCGGCGGAGTGCCTTACGAGTATCGCGACCAGTTCCGCGATGGCAACGGCGTTTACTATCGCTCGGACGGGCGGCAGATCTACCAGATCGACGCCCGCACCCAGACGGTGGTCCGCGTCTATCCGATGAACCGCTGACAAGAGAGCTTCAGTTGCTTTGCGTAAACGGCGCCCCGGTCGGTCCCTGTAAGATCGGCCGGGCGCTTTGTTCATTCCAGCTTACGGATCGTCTCGTCCAACGAAGCGACGGTGAGGCCGAATTTACGGACGCGCATCACATTGTGCGCGGAGCGGCCGCCGGGGGCGAGGGTCAGCCATTGCTCGGCATCGAGGCCGCCCTTCATCCGGAAGCGGAGGCGAAGCCGGTTGCCGACTGCTTCCCCGACGACCGGGCCCGACGCGTCGCTGAGCGTGCCCGCATAGCGGCCGGGCGACAACTCGCGGATCCGCCATTCGCGGCTGCGGGCGGGCTTCCCTCCTTCGGACACGGTCTGGCGGACCGACAGGGTGCCGTCGGTCTCGATCCGGCCGCGGCTCTGGACCCGGATCGCTGTCGGTGACCTCAACGCCACCTTCAGCACCCCTTCGCCTTCGGTTTTCCCGTCGAAGAAACGAATCGCGTCGAAAGCCTCCGCGGCGCCGGCCGCCTTTGGCGAGGGTGCGGGAGCGAAGGCGGCGAGGAGGAGCGGAGCGGTGAGGAGAATGGCGCGCATCGTGGGTGAACGCACCAGACCTCGATCGTTTCAGGCTGAGTCAATCTGAAACGTGCAATAGAGGTCCGGACCCTCATGAGGAGGGCCTGATGAAAGTGGGCAAACCAGCTGCATATCTGGGCGTGAGACAGGGTCGGTCCGTGCGGTTCGGTGGCCGCGCACTTACTCGCTGACATCCAGGCAAAGATCGGCTAAGCGGTTGAAGGGTTGGGAGAAGATTCCATGAAGTATCGGCGTAGCGGAGCGTGGTTGAGTGTGGTCGCATTGCTGTCCGCGTGCGGCGGTGGCGGCGGTTCCTCCAGCCCCCCGAGGACCGACCCGATCGCCTCGCCGGCGCCAACCCCGAGCCCGCCCCCGATCGCCACCTGCTCGCTGCGCGCGCGCGGCAGGATTGGGTGGCCGCGCAGATGCGCGAATGGTATCTGTTCCCGGAGACGTTGCCCGACAATCTCGATCCGGCCCCCTTCACCACGGTCCAAGCCTATCTCGACGCGCTGACGGCAACCGCCCGGGCGCAGCGGCGCGACCGCTTCTTCACCTTCATCACCTCGATCGCGGAGGAGAATGCCTTCTTCAACTCCGGAGCGACGGCGGGCTTCGGCATCCGCTTGTCGTTCGACACGCCCGGGCGGCGCCTGTTCGTGGCCGATGCCTTTGAGGGCGCTCCGGCGCTCGCCGCAGGGATAGATCGCGGCACTGAGATCGTCGCGATCGGCACCACCGAGGGCAATTTGCGCACCGTCTCCGACATCTTCGCTGCCGAAGGCGGCCAAGGCGTGAGCAACGCGCTCGGGCCGAGCACGCCGGGCACCACCCGGGTGCTGCGCGTGACCGACGCCGCCGGCACCCGCAACCTCACCGTCGCCAAGGCCGACTTCACGATCCCGCCGGTCTCCCCCGCTTCGGCGCGCGAATCCTCGAGGATGGAGCCAAGCGCATCGGCTATGTGAACCTGCGGACCTTCATCAACACCGCCGATCCGGCACTGCGGAGCGCATTCGCCTCATTCCGTGCCCAGAGCATCACCGAGGTGATCGTCGACTTTCGCTACAATGGCGGCGGCCTCGTCTCGATTGCCAATCTGACCGGCGATCTGCTCGGCGGCAACCGGAACCCGGCCGAGATATTCAGCGCCACCACGTTCAGACCTGAAAAGTCGTCCAACAATTCGACCCGCAACTTCAGGCCTCAGCCGGAATCGGTGGCGTCGACCAAGATCGCCTTTATCGGCACGGGCGCCAGCGCCTCGGCGAGCGAGCTGGTGATCAACAGCTTCATCCCATATCTGCGGGCCAACGCAGCGCTCGTCGGCAGCAACACCTTCGGCAAGCCGGTCGGCCAGATCGCGCTCGACCGCGCCGAATGCGACGACCGGCTGCGCGTGGTCGCGTTCAAGACCGTCAATGCCGCGGGGCAAGGAGAGTATTTTAATGGCCTCGCCGGCACGGTGGAGGCGAGCTGCCAGGCGGGAGACGATCTCGGCCGGCAGCTGGGCGACCCGCAGGAAGCCTCGACGCGCTCTTCGCTCGATTTCCTTGCGGGGCGGAGCTGCACCAGGATCAGCAGCGGCATCGGCACTCAGGCTGCGCGGCCGTCCGAGCCCAGGCTGGAGCCGCTGATGCCGGAGCGGCCGAACACGGCCCAGCGCGAGGTGCCGGGGCTGTTCTGATAATCTGATCCAAGTGGTACTTGGATCAGGAGAGACCGGATTATCCGAGGGGCGAGAGATCGGCTCACGGGCTCCATTGCCCGCATTGTCTCCTCCAGACGCCATTCCGCCGCCGCCTTGACGACATAGTAGGTGTTGCGAGGCACCGGCCGGCGTTTTTCGTCATGGAGGCTGCCCTCGACGGCAGTGAACGCAAGGACGCTGTCGCCGCCCTGGAGCGCCCGGGGGTTAGGTCGCGACGCCTATTCGTTCTACGCTCCCTTGATGATCTGCCGGCCCAGCCTTTTGAGCGTTCTTTTCCTGCTCGTTGCCGGCTGCGGCGACGGGGCGCAGGACGGCCCGGCTGCCGGCAACGGCTCGGCCCCGGCCGGAAATGTCGCCGAAGCGTCGGCGCTCCGAGCCGCTGCCGGACACGCTGCCGGACATCGTGCGCGTCCGGCTGGAGACGGAAGCGGGGGCGATCGTCGTCGCGCTCGATGGCAGGCGCGCGCCGATCACCACGGCGAACTTCGTGCGCTATGCCGAAGAGGGCCGGTTCGACGGCACCAGCTTCTACCGCGCCGCGGCGACCAAGGGTGCGCCGAAGGGAACGGGCTTCATCCAGGGCAGGGATCCGCCGCAGCTACCGGCGCATGCTGCCGCCGATCGCGCACGAGCCGACGTCACTGACCGGGCTGAGGCACGAGGCGGGCACGATCTCGATGGCGCGCGGCCAGGAGGACGCCGGCGCGATGGGCAATTTCTTCATCACCGTGACGCCGATGCCGGCGATGGATGCGAGGGGAGACGAGGCGGGTTATGCCGCGTTCGGCCGGGTGGTCGAGGGCATGGACGTGGTGCGACGCATCCTCGCCGCTCCCACCGTCCCCAATGCCGGGCGCGGCGCGATGCGCGGTCAGATGATCGCGGAGCCGGTGCGGATCATCAGCGCGAAGCGGGTCGAATAGAGGTTCAGCTGCCGCGGGCCTCAAGCGACCGTCTCACCGTCGCGGGCCTGATCCGGGGGCGGAGCGGCTCAGGTGGCGGCTGCCGCGCGTCCGGCCTTCGCCGACGCCGCTTCTTCCCGCGAATAGGTGCCGGTGAGGAGACCGGCGGCGAGCACGTTCCCGCTTATGGCCGCGACCAGAGCGGCGCGGCCCGGAGTGTTGCCGGGGTGGGCGACGCTGGACAGGGCGAAAAGCTGGAAGGCGTAACGGTGCGCGCCATGGCCGGTCGGCGGATCGGGCGGCAGCCAGCCTTCGCGGAAAAGCGAGTTGCGGCCGACATCCCGCCCGTCCGGCTGCCGTCGCCGTCGGCGCGGATCGCCCCTTCGGCGAGCCGGTGCTCGGTCGGCGGGAGGCCGCAGAGGATGGCGTGCACCAGCGGCTGCGGCGAAGGCGCATCGGGATCCTCGACGATGAGCGCGAGGCTTTGCGTCCCTTCCGGCAGCGGACCCCAGACGAGCGGCGGCGACACGCCCTCTCCGTCCGCGGTGAAGCGCGGCGGCAGGCGCGCGCCATCGCCGAAAGCGGGGCTGGAAAGATGGATCGCCGCAAAGGCGCCGCCGAGCTCCGGCTGGACGATGCAGAGCTTGTCGGCGCCGGCGCGAAGGCCGCGCAAGGCGTGGCCGAGCCAGTGAGGAACATGTTCGAGCATCGGCAAACTCCTGTCCAGGATCAAACCGCCATTCCGGGCGAAGGCTCCGTTCTTACCGCGGATGGCCCCAGGAAAGGGCGGCGTTCACGCTGATTGCCGTGATCTCAGCAGGCATTGCGAGCAGCTGTCCTTGGAGCAGCTTCTAATGCGAGACGATATCAATAAGTACAGCGGCAGGAGGATAGAGGATGTTCGCGAGCCTGCTTGCCCGCACTCCGATGGTGGCCGAGCTGGCCGAATGCCAGGCGCGGCTGGTCGGGGCGCTGCGGTTCTGGGTGGTGGCGAGCCGGTCGGGCGCTGCCCGATCGCGGCGGCGGGCGCGCGGCTCGGCTCGCTGCGCGCGGGGGCGCACGTCCATCTGCTGCTGGAGGAGGTCGGCGCCGCCTGGCCCGATCCGTTCGCGGTCAGTCCGCCATGCTGCCCCCGGCTCAGCCATGACGAAGCGCTGCTGACGCGCATGGTGGAGCTCGCGGCCCGCGGCGACCGGCCGGATTTCGACCGGCTGCTGAGCGATCTCCTGCCGAGCGACACGCGGGAGCGGCTGTTTCTGTCGACGAGCGTGCTGAGCCGGGTGCTGCGGGAGCAAGCCGAGTAGGCCGGCGACTATTCGCCGGAGAGCTGCACGAGGTCCCACAGATTGCCGTACAGGTCCTCGAAGACGGCAACGGTACCGTAGGGTTCCGTGGCCGGCTCACGGACGAAGCGGACGCCTTTGGCGGTCATCGCCTCATAGTCGCGCCAGAAATCGTCCGTGCGGAGGAACAGGAAGACGCGGCCGCCGGCCTGATTGCCGATAAAGGCTTCCTGTTCGGGCGTCGCCGCGCGGGCGAGCAGGATCGAGGCGGCTCCCGCCGGAGCGCCGGGCGGCGCGACCAGCACCCATCGCCGAGAATGATGGAGCCACCATCGCGCTGTCCGGGGGACAGCGCAGCTCCATCATTATCCTCGACCAGGGTGAAGCCGAGCGTCTCGGTGAACCAGGCAATCGCCTCGTCATAATCGCGGACGATGAGGGATGAGCTGGCACGTCGTGCCCCCGGCACGACTGCGGGCTGTGGGGCAGCCCGCACCAGCTCATATGGGCGAGCGATTGGGGCATCAGCCTTGCGGCAGGGAAGGTTGCCGCTTCGCTTCGAAGCGTGAGGCCGATCCAATTCCTGGTCTGCAGCTCGACCGCATATTCAAAGTCCGCCCCGCTCGCGGCGGAGACCCATTCGTCCAGCCGGCTATCGTCAGCGGAGTGCCTGAGACGAGGCCCGGATAATTGCCGTCCTTGAAGGCGGGATCATAACCCAGCGCCAGCGCCTGCCGCCGCGCCGCGAGCGGATCGGGCAGTAAATCGTCGATCATCGCAAGGGACGGCAGCATCGGTCCATCTGGGGCGCTTACTCGGTTAGCCGGAAGGTGATAGAACTCACCTTGAAGAGCGGCTTTCAAGGAAAAGAACTTCGCAACGCAGCAGATCCAAGCGGGCCAAGACATTCGAGGAGCGGGCGAATGGAGAATCGATCCAACGAGCGGCGCCGATTTCGCGTTCTGCTGACGATGGCGCAATATCTCGCCGACACGTTCAAGGCTGCCGGATGGGCCGAAAGCGACATCCACGTCCTGCCGCATCAGGGCGGCCCCGGCGACCAGACCGCATCCCTGATCGTGCGCTGGCCGGCGGCGGGAAAGGCGCCCAAGAAGCCGATCCTCCTCCTCGCCCATATGGACGTGGTCGAGGCGAAGGCGGAGGACTGGTCCACCGATCCCTTCAAATTCCTGGAGAAGGACGGCTATTTCTACGGCCGCGGCACGAGCGACGACAAGCAGGGCGTCACCGCCGTCACCGCCGCTCTGCTGAAGCTTCGCGCATCCGGCTTCAAGCCGAAGCGGGATCTGGTGGTGCTCTTCACCGGCGATGAGGAGACCGAAGGCAGGGGAGCGCAGCTCGGCGCGACCGAATGGCGCAAGTGGACCGACGCCGAGTTCGCGCTCAACGCCGATGCCGGCGGCGGATCCTTCGACCGGCAGGGTCGCGCGCTCGGCTTCGGCCTGCAGACCGCCGAGAAGCAATATGTTTCCTTCCATTTCAGCGTGCGCAACCCGGGCGGCCACAGCTCCCGGCCGCGACCGGACAATGCGATCTACCAGCTCGCCGACGCGTTGAAGCGGCTGGAGGCGCACCGCTTCACGCCGGTGCTGAACGAGACCACCCGCGCCTATTTCACGGCCCGGGCCAAGATGGAGGCGGGGGCGCTTGGGCAAGCGATGCGGCGCTGGGTCGCGGATCCCGCCGACGGCGCCGCCGCCGATGCGATCGAAGCCAGCGAGCTGGAAGTCGGGATGACCCGCACCCGCTGCGTCGCCACCCGTCTCGAGGGCGGCCATGCCGACAATGCGCTTCCCCAGCTCGCGCGCGCCACCGTCAATTGCCGGATGATGCCGGGCAGCGATCCCAAGGCCCTCGAAGCCGAGCTGAAGCAGGTGGCGGGGCCCCACGTCGCGGTCACGGTGAGCGATCCGCCCAACCCGGCTCCGGCCTCCCCGCTTCGCGCCGACGTGGTCAAAGCCTATACCGACAGCGTCCACAAGCGCTTCCCCGGCGCGCCGATCGTCCCCTCGATGTCGACGGGGGCCACTGACGGGCTGTTCTTCAGGGCGGCGGGCATTCCGGTCTACGGCGTCGAGGGGAGCTGGGGCATCTCGCCCGACGACGAGCGGGCCCATGGCAAGGACGAGCGCTTGCCCGTGAAGGCGCTCTACGACAATGTCGATCATTGGCACGACATGATCCGAGCCTTGGCCGGCAAGTAGGCCCTGAAAACAGCCGCTGGAAACAACGCGTGGTTGCCCCCTCCGCCCCGGCGGTCTAAGCGGCCCGCATCCTCGCGGCTGCTCCCGCAGCCCGATCCCGCTTTTGTTCAGGAAGAAAGGCTGGGGCTTCATGGCTCGCAAGAAAATCGCGCTCATCGGGGCAGGCATGATCGGCGGCACCCTCGCCCATCTCGCCGCCATCCGCGAGATGGGCGACATCATCCTCTTCGACATCGCCGAGGGCATTCCCCAGGGCAAGGCGCTCGATCTCGCCCAGGCCGGCCCGGTCGAAGGCTATGACGCGGGGCTCAAGGGCACCAACGATTATGCCGACATTGCCGGCGCCGACCTGTGCATCGTCACCGCCGGCGTGGCCCGCAAGCCCGGCATGAGCCGCGATGATCTGCTCGCCATCAATCTGAAGGTGATGAAGGCGGTCGGCGAGGGCATCAGGACGCATGCGCCCGACAGCTTCGTCATCTGCATCACCAACCCGCTCGACGCGATGGTGTGGGCGCTGCGCGAATTCTCCGGGCTGCCGCACGCCCGCGTGGTCGGCATGGCCGGCGTGCTGGATTCGGCACGCTTCCGCCACTTCCTCGCCGAGGAGTTCAAGGTTTCGGTCGAGGACGTCACCGCCTTCGTGCTCGGCGGCCATGGCGACACGATGGTGCCGATCGTCCAATATTCCACCGTCGCCGGCATCCCGATCCCGGACCTCATCAAGATGGGCTGGTCGAGCCAGGAGCGGATCGACGCGATCGTCCAGCGCACCCGGTCGGGCGGCGGCGAGATCGTCGCGCTGTTGAAGACGGGCTCGGCTTATTATGCCCCCGCCACCAGCGCGATCGCGATGGCCGAGAGCTACCTCAAGGACAAGAAGCGCGTGCTCCCCGCCGCCGCGAACCTCACCGGCCAATATGGCGTCAACGATCTCTATGTCGGCGTGCCGGTGGTGATCGGCGCGGGCGGCGTCGAGCGGATCGTCGAGATCGAGCTGGACGAGACCGCACAGCAGAATTTCCAGGTGTCGGTCGATGCGGTGAAGGAGCTGCTGGTCGCCTGCAAGGGATCGATCCGTCGCTGAACTCGTGAATTGGGAAGCGTCACATTGGCGGGTTCCGGCGCAGGCTGGTTTGGTTTCGGGGTCTGCAGATGGGGCAGGGCTGCGGCCTTCATCTCTATGAGATGCCGGTTTTCGCCGGCATGACGGGAAAGGAAAAGAATGAGCATCCTCGTCAACGCGAACACCAAGGTTATCACGCAGGGCTTCACCGGCGCGCAGGGGACCTTCCACTCCGAGCAGGCGATCGGCTACGGCACCAAGGTCGTCGGCGGCGTCACGCCGGGCAAGGGCGGGCAGACCCATATCGGCCTTCCCGTCTTCAACACGGTGGTCGAGGCGGTCGAGGCGACCGGCGCCGATGCGAGCGTGATCTACGTGCCGCCGCCCTTCGCGGCCGATTCCATTCTCGAGGCGGTCGATGCCGAGGTGCCGCTGATCGTCTGCATCACCGAGGGCATTCCGGTGCTCGACATGGTCAAGGTGAAGCGCGCGCTTTTGGGCTCCAAATCGCGCCTCGTCGGGCCCAATTGCCCCGGCGTGCTGACGCCCGGGGAGTGCAAGATCGGCATCATGCCCGGCAATATCTTCTCGAAAGGCTCGGTCGGCGTCGTCAGCCGTTCGGGCACGCTCACCTACGAGGCGGTGTTCCAGACGACCAACGAGGGCCTCGGCCAGTCGACCGCGGTCGGCATCGGCGGCGATCCGGTCAACGGCACCAACTTCATCGACGTGCTGGAGCTGTTCCTCGCCGACGACGAGACCCGGTCGATCATCATGATCGGGGAGATCGGCGGATCGGCCGAGGAGGAAGCGGCGCAGTTCATCGCCGACGAGGCGAAGCGCGGCCGCAAGAAGCCGATGGTGGGCTTCATCGCCGGCCGCACCGCGCCTCCGGGCCGGCGCATGGGACATGCCGGCGCGATCGTCTCCGGCGGCCAGGGCGGCGCCGACGACAAGATCGAGGCGATGGAACGGGCTGGAATTCGCGTCTCTCCGAGCCCATCTGAGCTTGGAACCACCCTGTCACAAGTTTTGAATGGCTGAGGGGATAGACCGGCCTCCAGGCGCGTTCCCCTCGCGCTGACCCAAGCAAGGCGAACACAAGTGGATATCTTCGGCGAAACCGAACGGGAGCAAGGTCCCAGCTGGGCTCGCGACAATTGGCCGCTCCATGACCTCGACGAGGTGAATGCCGGCCTCGATCCCACCCGCATGGCGATCGAGAAGGTCGCGGCGGCAAAGCGCCAAGGAGGAAGCGCCGGCGCGGCCGGCAAGTCCGATGCCGAGATCCGGCAGGCGGCCGACGATTCGATCCGCGCGATGATGCTGATCCGCACCTACCGGGTGCGCGGGCACCTTGCCGCGGATCTCGATCCGCTCGGCCTTGCCAAAGCGCGAGCTTCCCGCCGATCTGACGCCGGAATTCCACGGCTTCACCGGCGCCGCGCTCGACCGTCCCGTCTATCTCGGCGGCACGATGGGCTTCGAATATGCCAGCGTGCGCGATCTGGTGGAGTGCCTCAGGCGCAATTATTGCGGCCATGTCGGCCTTGAATATATGCACATCAACGATCTGGAGGAGCGCCGCTTCCTCCAGGACCGGATGGAGGGCAAGGACGCGGCGATCAGCTTCACGCCCGAGGGCAAGCAGTCGATCCTGTCGAAGGTGATCGAGGCCGAGCAGTGGGAGAAGTTCCTCGCCCGCAAATATGTCGGCACCAAGCGCTTCGGCCTCGACGGCGGCGAATCGATGGTGCCCGCGCTCGAGAGCGTGATCAAATATGGCGGCCAATATGGCGTGCGCGAGATCGTGTTCGGCATGGCGCATCGCGGCCGCCTCAACGTCCTCGCCAACGTGATGGGCAAGCCATATCGCGTGATCTTCAACGAATTTGCGGGCGGATCGGCCAATCCCGAGGATGTCGGCGGATCGGGCGACGTCAAATATCATCTCGGCACCTCTTCCGACCGCGAGTTCGACGGGATCAGCGTTCACCTGTCGCTGGTTCCCAACCCCAGCCACCTCGAAGCCGTCGATCCCGTCGTGCTCGGCAAGGTCCGTGCGATCCAGGCGATGCGCGGCGATACGGACGGGGGCGAGGTCCTTCCGTGCTGCTCCACGGCGACGCCGCCTTTGCCGGACAGGGCGTGGTGGCGGAATGCTTCGGCTTTTCGGGCCTTCCCGGCTACGGCACCGGCGGCACGATCCACTTCGTGATCAACAACCAGGTGGGCTTCACCACCTCGCCCGCCTTTGCGCGTTCGTCGCCCTACCCGTCCGACATCGCCAAATCGGTCCAGGCGCCGATCCTGCACGTCAACGGCGACGATCCGGAGGCGGTGACCTTCGCCTGCAAGCTCGCCATCGAATATCGCCAGAAGTTCAAGCGCGACATCGTCATCGACATGTGGTGCTACCGCCGCTTCGGCCACAACGAGGGCGACGAGCCGAGCTTCACCCAGCCGCTCATGTATTCCGAGATCCGCAAGCATCCGCCGATTTCCGACATTTACGGCGCGCGCCTGGTGCGAGAGGGCGTGGTGGATCGCGCCTGGATCGACGCCGACATCGCCCAGTTCACGCTCCTGCTCGAAGGCGAGTTCGAGGCGGCCAGGACCTATCTTCCCAACAAGGCGGACTGGTTCGAGGGCCGCTGGGCCGGCCTCGGCAGGCCGGGCACGCCCGAGACCGAGCGCCGCAATGTCGGCACGGCGGTGGACGAAGGCATCCTGAAGGATGTCGGCGGGACGCTCACCACCATCCCGGCCGATCTCGACGTTCACAAGACGCTTGCCCGCATCGTCGATGCCAAGCGGCAGATGTTCGAGAGCGGCGAAGGCTTCGACTGGGCGACGGCGGAGGCGATCGCCTTCGGGACGCTGGTCCGCGAGGGCTTCGGCGCGTCCGCCTGTCGGGCCAGGACAGCGGCCGCGGCACGTTCAGCCAGCGCCACGCGGTCTGGGTCGATCAGAAGACGGCGCGCAAATATATCCCGCTCACCCATATCGAGGGCGGGCGCTTCGAGGTGCGCGATTCTCCGCTCAGCGAGTTCGGCGTGCTCGGCTACGAATATGGCTATTCGATCTCCGATCCGCGCACCCTGGTGCTGTGGGAAGCCCAGTTCGGCGATTTCGTCAACGGAGCGCAGGTGATCATCGATCAGTTCATCGCGGCGGGCGAGGCCAAGTGGCTGCGCGCGAGCGGCCTCGTCCTGCTGCTCCCGCACGGCTATGAAGGCCAGGGGCCCGAACATAGCTCCGCCCGGCCCGAACGCTTCCTGCAGCTCTGCGCAGAGGACAATATGCAGGTGGCGAATTGCACGACGCCGGCCAATTATTTCCACATCCTGCGCCGCCAGATGCTGCGCGATTTCCGCAAGCCGCTGGTGATCGTGACCCCGAAGTCGCTGCTGCGGCACAAGCTCGCCGTCTCGAGCGCCGCCGACTTCACCGGCGACAGCCACTTCAAGCGGATCCTTTCCGATCCCAACCCGCCGCGCGACGAGGATGTCCGGCGGCTGGTCCTCTGCTCGGGCAAGGTCGCCTACGATCTCATCGAAGCGCGTGATCAGGCGGGCGACCGCAACACCGCGATCGTCCGCGTCGAGCAGCTCTATCCCTTCCCGTCCGAGCCGCTCGCGGCGCGCCTGAAGCGCATGGCGAACCTCCAGGACGTCGTCTGGGCGCAGGAAGAGCCGAAGAATGGCGGCTATTGGAGCTTCGTCGAGCCGCTGATCGAGCAGTGTCTCGCCGAGGCCGGTGTTCGGCCGCAGCGGCCGCGTTATGCGGGCCGTGCCGCTTCGGCATCGCCCGCCACCGGCCTTGCCAAGCGGCACGTCGCCGAGCAGACCGCCCTCGTCGCCGATGCGCTTGGGCAGCGCGCTGCGCCGGCCGCTCGGGAGGCCGCGGTCGACACCGTACGCGAAGCCGGCAGGGCGGCAGGTTAAGGCTGGAGCAGGGCTCGAAAGAGCGTTTTTCGGCCGCAGGAACATCATAAGGGAAGAGAATGCCGACCGACGTAATCGTACCGACGCTTGGCGAATCGATCACCGAGGCGACGCTCGGCCAGTGGCTGAAGCAGCCCGGGGACGCGGTGAAGGCGGACGAGCCCATCGCCAGCCTCGAAACCGACAAGGTCGCGGTCGAGGTCCCTTCGCCCGTCGCGGGCACGATGGGCGAACATGTCGTCGGCGAAGGCGATACGGTCGCGGTCGGCGCGCTGATCGCCAGGATCGAGGCGGGCGCGGGCGCTCCCGCTTTGGCGGAGGCGCCGCAGCCGGTCGAGCTTGCCAGCCCGATCAACCCCGCGGGTCCCGGCGAGACGCCGGCGGTCAAGGAAGATCCGACCGCGCCGCATGCCGAACCCGGCGCCGAGGACGACCGGGAGGCGGGGAGCCTGACGCTCTCGCCCGCCGTTCGCCGCGTGGTGCTCGAGCACGGCCTCGATCCCTCTAGGATCAAGGGAAGCGGCAAGGATGGCAGGCTGACCAAGGACGACGTGCTCGCCGCCGCCAAGTCCGAAAAGGCGCAGCCGGCGCCCCAGTCTGCCCCTGCCCCCGGCCCCGCGGGTTCGCCGCAGCCCGCCCCGTCCGCCGCCGCCCCGTCCGCCGCCGCCGCCGGGGAGCGCCGCGAGGAGCGGGTCCGGATGACGCGCCTTCGCCAGACGATCGCGCGCCGGCTCAAGGAGGCGCAGAACAATGCGGCGCTGCTCACCACCTTCAACGACGTCGACATGGGCGCGGTGATGGAGGCGCGGAACAAGTATAAGGACCTGTTCGAGAAGAAGCACGGCATCCGGCTGGGCTTTATGGGCTTCTTCGTGAAGGCGGCCTGTCTCGCCGCGCGCGACATTCCGGCGGTCAACGCCTTCATCGAGGGCGACGAGATCGTCTACCACGATTATGTCGACGTTTCGGTGGCGGTCTCCGCGCCGAACGGGCTGGTCGTCCCCGTGATCCGCAACGCCGATCGGCTGAGCTTCGCCGAGATCGAGAAGACGATCGCCGATTTCGGCCGCCGCGCCAAGGACGGCACGCTTAAAATGGAGGAGATGCAGGGTGGCACCTTCACCATCTCGAACGGGGGCGTGTTCGGTTCGCTGCTTTCCACCCCGATCGTCAATCCGCCGCAGTCCGCGGTGCTCGGCATGCACCGGATCGAGGAACGGCCGGTGGTGAAGAACGGGCAGATCCTTGCCCGCCCGATGATGTACCTGGCCTTGTCCTACGATCACCGCCTCGTCGACGGCCGCGAAGCCGTCACCTTCCTGGTCCGCATGAAGGAAGCAATCGAGGACCCGACGCGGCTGCTGATCGACCTCTAAGAGTCTCGTGACCGGCAAAGGCCGGGCCCGATCTGGACCCCGGCCTTCGCCGGGGAACAAGGAAAATAAAATGGCTGACACTGAATTCGACTATGACGTAATCGTGATCGGCGCCGGGCCCGGCGGCTATGTGGCCGCCATCCGTGCCGGCCAGCTTGGCCTGCGCACGGCTTGCGTCGAGAGCCGCGAGACTTTGGGGGGCACCTGCCTCAATGTCGGCTGCATCCCGTCCAAGGCGCTCCTGCACGCCTCCGAACTGTTCGAGGAAGCCAAGCAGGGCACGCTCGCCAAGTTCGGCGTCAAGGTCGGTGAGGTCGAGCTCCATCTCGACACCATGCATGCCGAAAAGGCAAAGGCGGTAAAGGAGCTGACCGGCGGCATCGCCTTTCTGTTGAAGAAGAACAAGGTGGAGTGGCTGAAGGGCCATGCCGCTTTTACCGGCGCGAACAGCATCGATGTCGCGGGGAAAACCTATAGCGCGAAGAATATCGTCATCGCCACGGGCTCGTCCGTCACCTCGCTCCCGGGGGTGACGATCGACAATGAGGTGGTGATCGATTCCACCGGTGCGCTCGATCTCCCGCAGGTCCCCGGCCATCTCGTCGTGATTGGCGGCGGCGTTATCGGGCTTGAGCTTGGCTCCGTCTGGAAGCGGCTGGGGGCAAAGGTCACCGTCGTCGAATATCTCGACGAGATCCTGCCGGGAATGGACGGCGAGGTCCGCAAGGAGGCCCGCAAGATCTTCAAGAAGCAGGGCTTCGAGATCCGCACCTCGACCAAGGTCACCAAGGTGGAGCGGAACGGCTCCGGCGCCACGGTGACCGTCGAGCCGGC
>JAUJOJ010000013.1:43073-78086 GCA_030447665.1 Allosphingosinicella sp.
CGCCCGAATACGGACGGGCTGGCGCTCGAACGCGCCGGCGTCCAGGTCAACAATCGCGGACAGATCGAGGTCGATCACAGCTTCCGCACCAAGGTGCCCGGCGTGTGGGCGATCGGCGACGTGACGCCCGGCCCGATGCTCGCCCACAAGGCCGAGGACGAGGGCATCGCCGTTTCGGAGAATATCGCCGGCCAGACCGGGATCGTGAACCACGAGGTGATCCCGTCCGTCGTCTACACGCACCCCGAGATCGCCGGCGTCGGCCGCACCGAGGACGAGCTCGAGGCCGAAGGCATCGAGGTGAAGGTGGGCAAATTCCCGTTCATGGCCAACAGCCGCGCCAAGACCAACCGCGACATGGACGGCTTCGTCAAGGTGATCGCCGATGCCCGCACCGACCGGGTGCTCGGCGTCCACATCGTCGGCTCGCTCGCAGGCACGATGATCGCCCAGGCAGCGCAGGCGATGGAGTTCGGCGCCACCTCGGAGGACATCGCCTATACCTGCCATGCCCATCCGACGCATTCGGAGGCGATGAAGGAAGCGGCGATGGCGGTGACCGGGCTGCCGATCCACATTTGAGCTCCGCCAAGCGCTCGGCTTCACTCTTTGGTAAAGGCCCGGTCGATGCTTTCGGTCAGACTCTCATTGAGGAGCGGTAACACGCCTCGTGGAGAGAAGATGGTGCCCCGGACCCTTGCCGCGCTGAGTTTGGCGGCTTTGCTGGCGGCCTGCGGGCCACGCGCGCTCAGCTTGCCCGCCGATCCGGTGGACCGCGCCGCGACCTGCGGGGTCGTCGCGACGATCGAGGCGCGGGCGGCGACCCGCGACATCAAGGCGCCGCTCGCCTTCGAGGCGCAGGAGCATGTGCTGCATTTTGCCCTTCTGGCTGGCGCGGAAGAGGAAAGCTTCTCCACCGAACGCTCCAACGCGGTCCTGAAGCGGATGCCGGAGCTTCAGGAGGAGATCGGCGCGGGCAAGTGGCAGGAGCTCGTGCCCGCCTGCCGCGAAGCTTTTCCTCAGGCACAGGTGAGCGAGGTGAGACTGCCGGGCAGCAGCGTCGATGCCCGGCTTCAGTGCGATGAGCTTGGCGACTTCCTCAGCCGGGCGCTGAGGAGCCAGGGGGCTCATCATGCCGCCCGGCTCAACGATTATGCGGCGCTGACCCGCAACATCAACCGCACCCTCGGCCCCGGCCTTCGCGCACGGGCCGGGAGCGATCTTCAGGCGCAGCGGGAGGAGCGGCGCAAGGCGCTCGCCAAGGCGGCTCGGCTCGGCTCTCCGTCCGCCGTCATGAAGCAGTGCGTCGAGCGATACGGCTGAGCAGCGGACAAAAAGCTTCTCCGCTCGTCAAGCTCTGCTTCACTGGCTCTTTAGCGCGAGGGGATCGGCACAAGTGAACAAGGCACGCCTTCTCCTTCGCAAATATCATATCTGGCTTGGCTGGCTGGTCGGGCTGCCCTTCCTCCTGTGGAGCATCAGCGGCCTCGTCATGGTCATGAAGCCGATCGAGGAGGTGCGCGGCGAAGGCCTGATCGGCGAAGCGCCCCTGCTTTCAGCAGCCGGTCCGCTCGCCGTGCCGCAGATCGGGCCGCGGCCCGTGGCGTCGCTCATGCTCGAACAGCGCGGCGACGGGCCGAAATGGCTGATCCGTTATGCCGACGGTGCTTCGCGGCTCGCCGATGCCGCCACCGGACGGCTGCTGCCGCCGCTCACTGCCGCTCAGGCCGTCGCAACGCTCAAATCGCGTTATACGGGCAAGGCCGAGGTGACGGCAGTCGATCGCACGTCCGCCGACAATCCGCCGCTCGACCTTCGCCGCAAGGTGGAGGCGTGGCGCATCTCGATGAGCGACGGCACCCGCTTTACGTCAGCACCGCGACGAGGAGAGATCGTCGCGCGGCGGACCGCCTTCTGGCGCTTCTACGATTTCATGTGGGGCCTCCACATCATGGACCTGAAGACGCGCGAGGACACGCACAATCCGCTGGTGATCGGCTTCGGTATCCTCGCGCTGGTCACCACCCTACTGGCGATCGTGCTGCTCCCGATGACGATCCGGCGGCGCCGGCAAGATGATCGACGCCCAGGCCCCGTTCGCCGCCAAGCTGGGGCCGCTGCTCGGATATCTCGATTGGGCAGGCGTCGCGGTCTTCGCCACGTCAGGCGCGCTGGTCGCCGCCGCCAAGCGGCAGACGCCCGTCACCTTCATCTCCGCTTCGCCGTCGTGACGCGGGTCGGCGCACCGCGCGCGATCTTCTGATCGGCGCATCGTCTTCTGATCGCAGGAGAACGCCACTTTGCTGAAGTCGCATCGCGGCGGCCTTGCTGGTGTGGATGATACCGTCGATCGGGCGCTAAAGCGTATCGCGGAGGCTGCTGCCGAAGCGGTTTCGGCTCCTGCGGCGGCGCGCAAGGTGGCCAGGCTCCGCTGCCACATTTCGACATCGTGCCACGCACCAAGCTTATAGCCGACCTGGCGGTAGACGCCCGCTTCGACGAAGCCGAGCCACTGGTGGAGGCGCACGCTGGCCGTGTTCGGAAGGGTGATGGCGCCGATCGCTTGAGCGAAGCCCTGCGCCTCCAGCGTCGCGATCAGCGAAGCGGAGCCGCTTGCCGAGACCCGCGCGATGCGGTCCTGCGACAGATAAACGGAAGTCTCCACTGCGTAGCGATCGGCCTCGGTTGAAAAGCCGACGCATAGGCATAGCTGGTCACGCCCGCTGCTGGCGATCGTCGGCGACGCTCCATGGATGACGATCCGGCGCCTCCCGCCGCCACGATCGGATGGCGCGCGCCGGCGCTGGCCTCGAACGAGGTCGCTGGCGGTCACATAGGGCGCATAGATTGCGGCGAATGACGGCGGCATCGTGGGGCGCTGCCGCGCGCAGCCTCACCGTGCGAGCAGCCCCGCAAGCCAGGCGGAGAGCGAGGCCTGTTCATTCTTCCTCAGCGGCAAGGCGGTCGTCGGGCATTCGAGGCAGCGCGCCTGGATCGCGGGTCCGGAAAGGATCCGCTGGGCATCGTAGAGGCCGCGCATCAGCATCGCCTCCGGCCGGGCCGCGACGCGCGAGAAGATGTCGCGGCCGGCGACCTCGGTGCCGTCCTCGTCCCGCCAGCTTGCCAGCATCTGATCCCAGAAACCGGGCTTCTTCTCGAGGTAGACCGGCTTGGCCGTGTCCGGATCGAGCTTCGCCCGGCGCGCGGCTTCGCGGACGGCATCGTCGAGCGAGCCGAAGCCGTCGACCAGGCCGAGCTGCCGCGCCGTGCCGCCGTCCCAGACGCGCCCCTGCGCGATCCGGTGGACTTGCTCGGGGGCATCTTCCGCGCCGCCGAAACGAGCGCCAGGAACTTCCTGTAGATATTCTCGACGCTGAGCTGGATGAGCCGGTCGGCCACCGGGGGAGGGCCGCGAAAGACGTTCGGCTCGCCTGAAAGCGGCGTCGTCTGGATGCCGTCCGCCCCGACGCCGATCTTCTGCAGCGTGCCCTGGAAGCTCGGGATGATGCCGAACACGCCGATCGATCCCGTGATCGTCTCGGGCTCCGCGAGGATATGATCCGCCGGCATCGAGATCCAATAGCCGCCGCTTGCCGCGAGCGAGCCCATCGAGACCACCACCGGAAGTCCGCGCCCCTTCGCCTCGATCACGGCCTGGCGGATCCGCTCCGAAGCGAGCGTCGATCCGCCGGGGGAATCGACCCGCAGCACGAGCGCCTTCAGATTCTTCTGAGCGAGGCCCTTCTGGAGATTGTCGACGATCGTTTCCGCTCCGGCGGTGCCCGGGCCGGCCTTGCCGTCGACGATCTCGCCGGCGACGGTGAGGATTCCGATCTCGCCATCGGCATCGCCCGCCGGATTGGCGCCGATCCAGGAATCGTACTTGATCGTCTTGAAGCTTCCCGGAAGCTTCTCGTCCTGCCGGCCCGCCAGCTCGGCCAGGCGATCGCCGAACGCGGTGCGGTCCCCCAGCTTGTCGACCAAGCCGGCGGAAAGCGCGGCCCGCGCCATGTCCCCCTGCGGCCGCGAACTGCTCGACCGGAGCCGAGACATAGGGCGCGAGCTGCGCCTTTGGCCGGGCACGGCGCACGTCCTGCTGCCAATTTTCCCAAAGCGCGCCCGCCAGCGCCTGGCCGGCGGCGCGCGCCTCGGGCGACATGTCGGTGCGGGTGAAGGGCTCGACCGCGGCCTTGTAGGCGCCGACCCGATAGACGTTGGCGGTGACGCCGAGCTTGTCGAGCAGGCCCTTATAATAAAGGTTGATGCCGCCCGGGCCGGTGATCAGCACCGCACCCATCGGGTTGAGCCAGACCTCGCTCGCCTGCGAGGCAAGCAGATAGGCATCGTCGCTATAGCCGGTGGCGTAAGCGAGCACCGGCTTGCCCGCGCGCCGGACGCTGCCGATCGCGGCGGCGACGTCGTTGAGCGTTGCCTGGCCGCCGCCCAGGAAGGTGTCGAGATCGAGCGCGACGGCCTTGACCCGGTCGTCGGTCGCCGCGGCTCGAAGCGCATGGACCACATCCCGGCGGCGATACTCGCGGGTGACCGGAGTGCTGCCGGTGAGCACCTCGGTCGCGCTGGCTTCGGCCGGCTGTTCGACGATGGTGCCCTTGAGGTCGAGCAGGAGCGCGCCTTCGCTTGTGCTTCCGGCCTGCGGGCTCGCGGAGAGCGCCGCGAAGAGCGTTGCGAAGAAGAGCAGCATGAAGACGAGCACGAGCCCATCCTTCACGCCGACCAGCAGCCGCCAAACCTTGCCTACAAAGCGCATGTGATCACTGTCCCGCTAGCCGGTCCGAGCGCTATTCCACTCGCGGCTCGCTGTAAATGTGCGCTTCGCGGCGGGCCTGCGCAATGGCAGGCCCATAAATCGCGCCGCCGGACTTGACGGCAGATGAACATCGACTACATCCGCGGCACTGGCACTCGCGCAGGGCGAGTGCTAACAGTATCAATCGAAGGCGATCGGTCCCATGCGGGAAAGCATGCGGGGGCTGTTGCATAGACAGAAAGGAACGCGCATGAATTTTCGTCCGCTTCATGACCGGGTGCTCGTGCGCCGCGTCGAGGCCGAAGAGAAGACGGCCGGCGGCATCATCATCCCGGACACCGCCAAGGAAAAGCCGCAGGAAGGCGAAGTGATCGCCGCCGGCACCGGCACCAAGGCCGAAGACGGCAAGGTCACGCCGCTCGACGTCAAGGCCGGCGACAAGATCCTGTTCGGCAAATGGTCGGGCACCGAGGTTCGCGTCAACGGCGAAGACCTCCTCATCATGAAGGAATCCGACATCCTTGGGATCGTTGGCTGAGGCCGGCGCGGGCTACCGAAGAAATCGCACCCACTGATCCAGCGCCCCCAGCGCTGGGGTTAAGAGTCAGAAGGAATACACAGACATGGCAGCGAAAGACGTACGCTTTTCGCGCGACGCCCGCGAACGGATCCTCCGCGGCGTCGACATTCTCGCCGATGCGGTGAAGGTCACGCTCGGCCCCAAGGGCCGCAACGTCGTCATCGACAAGAGCTTCGGCGCTCCGCGCATCACCAAGGACGGCGTGACCGTCGCCAAGGAGATCGAGCTCAAGGACAAGTTCGAGAATATGGGCGCGCAGATGCTGCGCGAGGTTGCGTCCAAGACCAACGACCTTGCCGGCGACGGCACCACCACTGCGACGGTTCTGGCTCAGTCGATCGTCCGCGAGGGCATGAAGTCGGTTGCGGCCGGCATGAACCCGATGGACCTGAAGCGCGGCATCGACCTCGCCGTCACCCGCGTCGTCGAGGACCTCAAGGCCCGCTCGAAGCCGGTTTCCGGCTCCAACGAGATCGCCCAGGTCGGCATCATCTCGGCCAATGGCGACACCGTCGTCGGCGAGAAGATCGCCGAGGCGATGGACAAGGTCGGCAAAGAAGGGCGTGATCACGGTCGAGGAAGCCAAGGGCCTCGAGTTCGAGCTCGACGTCGTTGAAGGCATGCAGTTCGACCGCGGCTATCTCAGCCCCTATTTCATCACCAATCCCGAGAAGATGCAGGTCGAGCTTTCCGACCCCTACATCCTCATTCACGAGAAGAAGCTCTCCAACCTCCAGGCGATGCTTCCGATCCTCGAGGCGGTCGTGCAGTCGGGCCGTCCGCTGCTGATCATCGCCGAGGACATCGAGGGCGAGGCGCTCGCCACGCTCGTCGTCAACAAGCTGCGCGGCGGCCTCAAGGTCGCGGCCGTCAAGGCGCCGGGCTTCGGCGATCGCCGCAAGGCGATGCTCGAGGACATCGCGATCCTGACCGGCGGCGAGATGATCTCCGAAGATCTCGGCATCAAGCTCGAGAGCGTCACGGTCGGCATGCTCGGCCAAGCCAAGCGTCACCTCATCGACAAGGACAACACGACCATTGTCGACGGCGCGGGCCAGGGCGATGCCATCAAGGGCCGCGTTGAAGCGATCCGCGCGATGATCGAGAACACCACCAGCGACTATGACCGCGAGAAGCTCCAGGAGCGCCTCGCCAAGCTCGCCGGCGGCGTTGCCGTGATCAAGGTCGGCGGTTCGTCCGAGGTCGAGGTGAAGGAGCGCAAGGATCGCGTCGACGACGCCCTCCACGCCACTCGCGCCGCGGTTGAAGAGGGCATCGTCCCCGGCGGCGGCACGGCGCTGCTCTATGCCACGAAGTCGCTCCATGGCATGTCCGGCGTCAATGACGACCAGACCCGCGGCATCGACATCGTCCGCCGCGCGCTCCAGGCGCCGCTCCGTCAGATTGCCGAGAATGCGGGCCATGACGGCGCCGTGGTCGCCGGCAAGCTGATCGACGGCGAGGATCAGACGATGGGCTTCAACGCCCAGACCGAGGTCTATGAGAATCTGGTTCAGTCCGGCGTGATCGATCCGACCAAGGTCGTCCGCACCGCGCTCCAGGACGCCGCGTCGGTCGCGGGCCTCCTCATCACGACCGAAGCGGCCGTGAGCGAGATGCCCGAGGACAAGCCGGCAGCCGGCGGCATGCCCGGGCGGCGGCATGGGCGGCATGGGCGGCATGGATTTCTACGAGACGGCTGGGCAGCCTCCGCTAGACTCGGCGAGCGCGATTAGCGATCGCAAGCTAGCGGAGGACTCGCCCACGGCCAGCCGGCGGGTTGGCGGCGAACGGCCGGCGAACCCGTCCGACGCCAGCGCGAGGCTTTGCCCGCGCCCCATGCGCCAAAGCAAAAAGGGGCCGGAGGATCGCGATCCTCCGGCCCTTTGTCGTGCATCCGCCGCACTTGCAATCTCTGCGGCGTTTCGCACAGACGGCAGGGTCCACCTTCCCTCCAATGACGCAGCTATTGGTGGATGCCGCCTCACCGCTCACCGGGTGATCGCCGGTTGCAGCAATCGGCGGACTTGGCCATTGTTCGTTGTACTTCTCGTCTGACGCTTGACGTGTTCTTTTCCTGAGCTGAAAGATTGTCAAGGTTGCGCTGACTTTCGTTGCTCTGCCAGCGGTCGGATCTTCCATCTCGCCGTTTGCCGAGCCTTCTTCCGGCCCGCCGACAGGCTGTCGGGCGAGGCGTCCAGCATCGGCGGGCTTCGTTGAGAGCTGCTGCCTTGTCCCGCGTCATCCGCCCCGTGTTTCCGGCCCGAAGACCAGCGCCAGCATCGCCGCGATCAATCCCCGCTTCGCGCTATTGCCTTCATCATCCTCTCCATCGAAATGACGGCGAAGATAGAGCCAGATCGTCTGGTGGAAGCGCGCCGCTGTCTTCCGCCGGGAGCGTGGATCTGGCTCTATCCGGATGGTTGAGACCAGAGCCACGCTCCAGGCTGAACCCGCCTGAAACGATCTTGGTCCGAGCTAAGGGCGGCCGTTACCGGCCGCCCAGCCTTGGTCTCTGCTGGATCAGAGGCCGGTCTTGTCGATCCGGTCGGTGTAGCCGCTGCCTTCGCGTTCGTGCTCGCGCTTGCTGTCGAAGCCGGTGGCGCCGGTGGCACCGCCCGTGCCGGTGCTGCCCGATGTCCCGGTGCCGCCTTCCTTGAAGCCGAAGGCGGAGCGGTCTTGCGCGCCGCCCAGGCCTTCGTCCACATCGACTTCGGTGCGGCGGACCGTGTCGTCGATCTGCTCGACATGGTCCTCGCCCGTCTTCCTGACCACCACTTCCTCGCGCACCCGCGCCTTCATAGCGACGACGGCTTCCTCGGCTTTTTCGGTCATCTCGATCGTCCGGTCGCGGAGAAGATCGCCGCTGTTGAGATCGGCGGCCGCGATCTTCTGGTCGACCGGCCGTCGCTCGACGCTGACATGCTCCTCGCGCAGCGTGACCTGCTCGTGGACGGAATCTCGCGGATGTACGAGCGGACCCGCGCCCCGCCGCGGCTGACCTCGCGCTTGCCGACGCGAAGCTCTTCCTCGACGATCGGGATATGCTGTTCCTCGACGGTGTTGCTCCGCTCACCGGCGGCCATGCCGGTCGAGGTCGCGCCCAGCGTGCCTACGCTCTGCCCGCCGAGCGCGCCGCGCCTTGGCTGCCGCCACCGGTGAAACCGCTCAGCCCTCGCCGCGCCATTGCTCCTGGCGCTGATCGAAGTCGACGCTGTCGCTCTCCTCGGATGCGGATCGCCTGCTCGGCTTCGTTCTCGTACACCTGCGCGCACACCAGATAGCCCCCGCGGCGCAGCCTTCCTCGTAAGCGTAGCTGTCCTCCTCGGGCAGAAAGGCGGATTTCAGCGAAGCCCAAAAGCCATCGCCTTGCGACGAGCCGCCGTCGCCGCCGCCGCTGTTCGTGGTTCCGGCCGAGCCGGTCGCGCCGGTATGCGTTTTGTCGATGATCTGCACCCGGCCCACATCCACGTCGGACTGGGTGAGGCGTGTGCAGGCGGCTTCGGCCTCGGCGCGATTGTCGAAGAAGGCGGTTACGGTTCTTGTCATGTACTGGACCTTTACTCAACGGTCGTTCGGTGATGGCCCCCGCCACTTGCTTCGCGCTCGATCTCGGCCCGCTGAACGGCGAGCGTGACCGGCTGCGTATGTTCCTCGATGCTGCGTCCGGCGGAGGTGGACCTCCTCCACGGCGCATCAGTTTCTTCTCCACGACGAGCACCTCCTCGACGACCGGCACGATCGTGGTGCCGCCCTCCTGGCGCACCGCGGGCGTCGCCGAGACCTCGACATTCATCGGAACGCGATCGATCTCGACGGATTCGCGAGCAAGGTCGGCGCGGACGATCTCCTGCCGCTCCTCGACCTTGGTGCGGACGCGCACGCGCCCGGTCTCGACTTCGCGCTTGGTGGCGGAGACGCGCTCCTCCACCAGCGGAATCACGAGATTCTGCTCTTCATCCATTTGATATTCCGTCATGGTTCGGACGCGCGGTGAAGCAGATGGCGGGCTCCGTCGTTCCGCCGGCCCGCGGCTTTTTGCGGGCGGTTTCAGCGAGACGAGTGTCCAGCGCGCCAAGCCGAGTCCGCCGCGATTCGGCATCTGTCTCGCCGCTCGCCCGTCTTAAAGCGGCGGGACCACGCTCGATCCGGCTCGGCCGAGCGCTGCCTTCGACGAGATTGGAGAGGCCCAGGCCAGCCTTATCCCTTTCGGAGCCGGCAGGAGAGTGCGCAGGAGCGCTTCCGCGCAGTTCCTCCCGCCCGGCGACCGGCCGATCGAGGGTCGGGCGCGGGTGACGATCCGGAAATCCACGGTATTTGACCGGTGACGGTCCGGAAAGCGACTTGCTCTCGATCCGGCTCCAGACGCCGCGGCCGATCTTCTGGAGCTCGGCGATGAGATCGGCCTCGGCCGTCAGATCCTCGAAGAAGGTGTCGCCGATCGACTTGAGGGCCGGTCGGCGCAGACGGCGGTGGCGATCGCTCTAATAATAGCGGCCGGCGAAATTGTTGCTGGAGGAAGTCGAGGCTCCGTCGCCCTCAAATCCGCTCCGTCTCGATCCCGAGCCGGGCCATCTTGGCGGCGGTGACGGGGCCGACGCCCCGGCAAGGCCGCGACGAAGCCCGCGCCCTTGGCCGATGACGACGCAGAGGCCGTCGGGCTTGTTCTGATCGGAGGCGAGCTTCGCCAGGAATTTGTTGGAGACGCCCGCCGAGGCGGTAAGGCCGGTCTCGGCGCGGATGCGGGCGCGGATCTCCTCCGCGATCTGGTGGCCACTCCGATTCCTTCCAGGTCGTCCGTCACGTCGAGATAGGCCTCGTCGAGCGAGAGCGGCTCCACGTGCAGGGTATATTCGTGGAAGATGGCGCGGATCTGGTGCGAGACCTCGCGATAGGCATCGAAGCGCGGCTTGACGAAGATGAGATCGGGGCAGCGGCGCTGGCGGTTGCGAAGGCATCGCCGAACGGATTCCGAACCTGCGCGCTTCGTAGCTCGCCGCCGCCACCACGCCGCGATGCATGCCGCCGACGGCGAGCGGCTTGCCCCAGCTCCGGATTGTCGCGCTGCTCGACCGACGCGTAGAAGGCGTCCATGTCGACGCGGATGATCTTCCGGATCGCCCAGGTTTGGGAGATGCGTCGTTCACCTGTTCTTAACGCGAAATTCAGATCGGCACCAACAGCGCCTCGTCGGCCGCACGCTGGCGGTGAAGCCGCCGCCCTGGAACGTCTCGACCGCCGCGCGGCAAGCCGGTTGGACTCGTTCCGGGCCATGCTGAACCGCAACGAGTCTATTTTCCCTTTGATGCCGTGCTTTCCGAGTCGTCAGGTGATTCACCCGACTGGCGCGCTCTGAAAGGTGTAAGCAAGGCCGATGACGCCGAACCACTGGTTCGGGCTGCCCGCCACGGACACGATCAGGCTTCTTCGAAGTCCCCCGCGAAGCCGCGTGTAGCTGCCCGCCGCGAACAGGGAGAGGCCTTTGAGGAGATCGCCCGAAAGGGAGTGGCTGCCGAACAGGCTGAGGCTATAGCTCTTGAAGCCGCCGTCCGCCCGAACGGAGGAAAAGGCCCGAGGCTGCGGCGCCGGCCGGGGTGACGTCGAAATAATAGCGGGCATAGCCGTCGCCGACGAATTCCGCCGAGGCCGCAACGCCGACATAGGCCTGAACGCTCAATGGCGTGCCATATTCGATCGACGGCGTGATGNAGCGATGGAGCTTTCGGTGGGCGAGCTCGCCCAGGTTCTCGGCCAGAGCCAGCCGCGCGTCTCGCGGCACGTCAAGATCCTGATCGACGGCGGGCTCGCCGAGCGCCGCAAGGAAGGAAGCTGGGTTTTCCTCAGCTTGGGGACCCCGGAACGAGTCGAGCCGCTCTTCATGCTGCTCGACCGCTGGGCCGATATCGACGGAGCCAATCCCTCCGCCGCCCCGGATGCCGCGCGCCTCGCTGCCGTCCGCGCCGACCGGGCGGCGGCGGCGGAACGCTATTTCGCGCAGCACGCCAAGGATTGGGACGAGATCCGCTCGCTCCACATCGCCGAGAGCGAAGTCGAGGCGGCGATCGCGCGCGCGCTCGGGACGAATAAGGAAGGCGGGCGCCCGGTGGGACGGCTGATCGACATCGGCACCGGCACCGGCCGCATGCTGGAGCTCTTCGCCCGCGGAGCCAGAGGCGCGCTGGGGATCGACCGTTCTCCGGAAATGCTTCGGCTCGCCCGCGTGAAGCTGGCGGAGGCGGGCCTGTCGACCGCGGAGCTTCGCCAGGGCGACATGTATTCGCTCCCCCTGCCCTCCGGCACGGCGGACACGGTGATCATCCACCAGGTGCTCCATTTCGCCGAGCAGCCCGCCGCCGCCGTGTCGGAGGCGGCGCGCCTGCTGAGCCCCGGCGGCCGGCTGCTCATCATCGATTTCGCGCCCCACGAGCGCGAGGAGCTCCGCACCCGCGATGCGCATGCCCGCCTGGGCTTCGCGGCGGACGCCGTGACCGGCTGGATGACGGCGGCCGGCCTCCAGGCACGCGTCGTCGAGCATCTCGAAGGCGGAGAGCTTACCGTGACATTGTGGGAAGGCGAGCAGCCCGAGACACGCTTGAAGGTGGTGGCATGAACCCGGCGAGCCCTTCGATCCGCACCCTCGCCAAGCCGCTGTTCGAGGATGTGGCGGGCGATATCGGCGTCTCCTTCGAATTCTTCCCTCCCAAGACGGAGAAGATGGAGCAGACGCTCTGGGAATCGATCGAGACGCTCGAGCCGCTTCAGCCCCGCTTCGTCTCCGTCACTTACGGCGCGGGCGGATCGACGCGGGAACGGACCCACGCCACGGTCGAGCGGATCGCGCGGGAGACGAGGCTGCAGCCGGCCGCGCATCTCACCTGCGTCGAGGCGAGCCGCGGCGAGATCGACGAGATCGCCCGCGCCTATTGGGACGCCGGCGTTCGCCACATCGTCGCGCTCCGCGGCGATCCGCCCGTCCAGGGCAAGGCTTTCGCCGCGCATCCGGACGGCTATGCCAATGCGGTCGAGCTGGTGCGCGGGCTGAAAGCCGTGGCTCCGTTCGAAATCTCGGTCGCCGCTTATCCGGAATGCCATCCCGAATCGCGCAACCGGGCGGCCGACCTCGACAATCTCTGGGCCAAGATCGATGCCGGCGCCGACCGGGCGATCACTCAATTCTTCTTCTCGTCCGATTGCTTCTTCCGCTTCCGCGATCATGCCGCGGCGATGGGCATCGCTGCCGAGATCGTGCCGGGCATCTTGCCCGTGTCCAACGTCGCGCAGACCCGCAAGTTCGCGGCCCAGTGCGGCGCTTCGATCCCGAGCTGGATGGACCGGCTGTTCGAAGGCCTCGACAACCTGCCCGCGGCCCGGCAGCTGATCGCCGCGACGGTGGCGGCCGAGCTTTGCGGCCAGCTTTATGCCGGCGGCGTCCGGCACTTCCACTTCTACACGCTCAATCGGGCGGAGCTTGCTTACGCGATCTGCCATCTGCTGGGGCTGCGGCCCCAGCCCCAGCCGCTTGAAAAGGAGCAGGCCGCATGAGCGCCCGCCAGAGCCTTATTGCCGCCGCTGCAAGCCGCATCCTCATCAAGGACGGCCCGTTCGGAACCGAGATCCAGAAGCGCGGCCTAGCCGAGGCCGATTATGCCGGTGCTCTCGCCCTGGGGCGCGACCAGAAAGGCAATAACGACCTGCTCGCGCTCACCCGCCCCCAAGTGGTGGAGGCGATCACCAGCGAATATCTTAGCGCAGGCGCCGATATCGTCGCGACCAACACGTTCAGCGCCAACCGCATCAGCCAAGCCGATTACGGCGCCGAGCATCTCGTCCGCGAGATCAACCTGGCTTCAGCCCGGATCGCCAGGGCGGCCGCGGACGAATTCGAGGGGAAGGACGGCCGCGCACGTTTCGTCGCCGGTGCCATCGGGCCGACCAACAAGACGCTGTCGCTGTCGCCCGACGTCAACGATCCGGGCTTTCGCGAGATCGATTTCGACGGCCTGAAAAGCGTCTATCGCGAGCAGTGCGACGCGCTCATCGAAGGCGGCGTCGACTTCATCCTCATCGAGACGATCTTCGATACGCTCAATGCCAAGGCCGGGATCATGGCCGCGCTCGAGGCGGGGCAAGCGCTGGCACGCGACGTGCCGCTGATGATCTCGATGACGATCACGGACCTTTCCGGCCGCAACCTTTCCGGCCACACCGTGGAGGCGTTCTGGCACGCCGTGCGCCATGCCANAGGCAACACGCTGGTCACGATCCAGACCGGGTCCGAGGGCAAGCAGGTGCAGCGGCTCTACGTCACCGACGGCGTCGACATCGCCAAGGAATTCTACCTCGCGCTCCTGGTCGATCGCGGCAGCGGCCGGATCGCCGTCGTCGCCTCGACGGAGGGCGGCATGGACATCGAAACCGTCGCCCATGACACGCCGGAGAAGATCGAGACGATCACGATCGATCCCGCGACCGGCCTGATGCCGCATCATGGCCGCGCCGTCGCCGCGGCGCTGAACCTCGAGGGCGATCTTGCCAAGCAGGCGACCAGCGTGCTCGCCAGGCTCTACGACGCCTTCGTCGGCACCGACGCGTCGCAGATCGAGATCAACCCCTTGGCGGTGACGGACGACGGCCGGCTGCTGGTGCTCGACGCGAAGGTCGGCTTCGATGCCAACGCCCTGTTCCGCCACAAGGATCTGATGGAGCTTCGCGACGAGAGCGAAGAGGATCCGATGGAGCTGGAAGCCTCCAAATACGATCTCGCCTACATCAAATTGGACGGCGACATCGGCTGCATGGTGAACGGCGCCGGCCTTGCCATGGCGACCATGGACATCATCAAGCTGAACGGCGCCTTCCCGGCCAACTTCCTCGACGTCGGCGGCGGCGCGTACAAGGAAAAGGTGACGGCCGCGTTCAAGATCATCCTGTCCGATCCGGCCGTGAAGGGGATCCTGGTCAACATCTTCGGCGGCATCATGCGCTGCGACATCATCGCCGACGGCATCATCGCCGCGGCCAAGGAAGTGAATCTCGGCGTGCCGCTGGTGGTTCGGCTCGAGGGCACGAACGTGGAGGAAGGCAAGCGCATCCTCGCCGACAGCGGGCTGCCGATCGTGGCGGCGAACGACCTCGGCGATGCCGCCAGGAAGATCGTCGCGCAGGTGAAAGAGGCGGCCTGAGGCTCTGTGCACCGGCGAAGGCCGGTGCCCAAGTCTGGGTCCCGGCCTTCGCCGGGACGCAAGAGAAGGAACGAGCATGAAGCTGCTGGTGCCGGTAAAGCGAGTAATCGACTACAACGTGAAGCCGCGGGTGAAGGCCGACGGCACGGGAGTCGACCTCGCCAACGTCAAGATGAGCATGAACCCGTTCGACGAGATCGCCGTCGAAGAGGCGATCCGGCTGAAGGAAAAAGGCGTCGCGACCGAGATCGTCGCCGTATCGATCGGGCCGGCCAAGGCGCAGGAGACGCTGCGGACGGCGCTTGCGATGGGCGCCGACCGCGCGATCCTGGTGACGAGCGATCAGGAGGTGGAGCCGCTCGCCGTCGCCAAGATCCTTGCCGGGATCGTCGCCGAGGAAGCGCCGCAGATGGTGATCCTCGGCAAGCAGGCGATCGACGACGATTCCAACCAAACGGGGCAGATGCTGGCGGCCCTGCTCGGCTGGGCGCAGGGCACCTTCGCGTCCAAGGTCGAGGTGGATGGCAGCGCCGTCAACGTCACGCGCGAGGTGGACGGCGGTCTCGAGACCGTGCGGCTGAACCTGCCGGCAATCGTCACCACCGACCTTCGCCTGAACGAGCCGCGCTATGCGTCGCTTCCCAACATCATGAAGGCGAAGTCGAAGCCGCTCGCCCAGAAAACACCGTCCGATTACGGCGTCGATACCGCACCGCGGCTGACGACGCTGCGGGTGACCGAGCCGTCCAAGCGCCAGGCGGGCGTCAAGGTCGGCTCGGTCGACGAGCTCATCGACAAGTTGCGCGAAACGGGAGTGGTGGGATGAAGACGCTCGTCTGGGTCGAACATGAAGGCGGCCAGCTGAGGGACGCGACGCTTGCGGTGGTGACCGCTGCCTCCAAGCTCGGCGAAGTCCATCTGATCGTCGCCGGCGAAGGCGTCGGCGGCGTGGCCGAGCAGGCCGCGAGGATCGCCGGCGCCGGCAAGGTCCATGTTGCCGACGATCCGGCCTATGCGCATGGGCTGGCGGAGAATGTCGCGCCGCTCGTCGCGCAGCTGATGGCGCATCACGACGCTTTCCTCGCCCCCGCGACCACCACCGGCAAGAACATCGCGCCTCGGGTGGCCGCGCTGCTCGACGTCATGCAGATCTCGGACGTGCTTTCGGTCGAGGCGCCGGACACCTTCACCCGGCCGATCTATGCCGGCAACGCGATCGCCACCGTCCAGTCCTCGGACGCCAAGAAGGTGATCACCGTCCGCGGCACCGCATTCGAAAAGGCGGCGACGGAAGGCGGATCGGGCACGATCGAAGCGGTCGGCGGCACCGGCGATGCCGGCCTGTCGAGCTTTGTCGGCCAGGAAGTGGCGCATTCCGAGCGGCCGGAGCTCACCAGCGCCAAGATCATCGTGTCGGGCGGCCGGGCGCTCGGATCCTCGGAGCAGTTCCACGCGCTCATCGATCCGCTTGCCGACAAGCTCGGCGCCGCCGTCGGCGCAAGCCGGGCTGCGGTGGACGCAGGCTATGCGCCCAACGATTACCAGGTCGGCCAGACCGGCAAGATCGTCGCGCCCGAAGTCTATGTCGCGGTCGGCATTTCGGGCGCGATCCAGCATCTTGCGGGAATGAAGGATTCGAAGGTGATCGTCGCCATCAACAAGGACGAGGACGCGCCGATCTTCCANAGCCGCGACCGCTTCGCCGGGCTTCTTGAGCCACTGGGCGAGCGTTCCTTCGGTGATCGACTCGCCGAGCGCGGGAACTTGAACCTCAGTGGCCATTCTACCCCTTTACTGGGCCGCGACCGCCGCGCCCGCCTGGCTGCTATGTCCGAGCGCCGCAGCAATCAAGGCCGCCTGCTCGGCCGCGTGGCGCCTGGCAAGCCCGGTCGCCGGCGAAGCCGAGGGCGCTCGGCCCGCGTAAATCGGCCGCATTCCGGCGAAGCCGGCCTCGCCGAGGCATTGCTCGAGCAGCGGCTGCACGAACAGCCAGGCGCCCTTGTTGCGCGGCTCTTCCTGGGCCCAGACGAGCGTCTCGAGCTTCGGCATGGCCCCGAGGCGCTTGACCAAAGGTTCGGACGGGAACGGGTAGAGCTGCTCGATTCGGACCACCTCCACGCCGAGGTCGCCGGCCGCGTCGCGCGCCTCCATCAGCTCGTAGGCGACCTTGCCGCTGCATAGCACCAGTCGCCGGGTGTCGCCTTGCGTCGGCGGGCTGAGGTCGCTGACGATCCGCCGGAAATGGCTGTCGCCGCTGAAATCCGCGAGGTCGGAAACCGCGAGCTTGTGACGGAGCAGCGACTTCGGGGTCATGATGACCAGGGGCTTGCGGAATTCGCGCAGCAGCTGCCGACGAAGCACATGGAAATAATTGGCGGGCGTCGTGCAGTTCGCGACCTGGATATTGTCCTCGGCGCAATGCTGCAGGAAGCGCTCGAGCCAGGCGTGGCTGTGCTCGGGCCCCTGGCCCTCGAAGCCGTGGGGAAGGAGCATCACCAGGCCGCTCGCGCGGAGCCACTTGGCCTCGCCGCTGACGACGAACTGGTCGATGATCGTCTGGGCGCCGTTGACGAAGTCCCCGAACTGGGCCTCCCAGCAGACGAGCGTGCGCGGGTCGGCGAGCGAATAGCCATATTCGAAGCCGAGCACTCCGAACTCCGACAAGGGCGAGTCGCGCACTTCGAAGCGGCCGCCGTCAACGTCGCACAACGGAATGTATTTCTCGCCGCTGAGCTGATCGGTCCGCACCGCGTGACGCGGCTGAACGTCCCTGCGGCCGCTGTCCTGGCCGGACAGGCGGATATTATGGCCTTCGGCGAGCAGGCTTGCGAACGCGAGCGCTTCGGCGGTCGCCCAGTCGAAACCGCTGCGGCTTTCGAACATCGCCGCCTTGGCGTCGAGCACGCGCTGCAGGGTCTTGTGCACGGTCAGGCCTTCGGGAACGCGGGTCAGCGCCTGTCCAATGTGCCGAAGCTGTTCTTCGGAGACGGCGGTCTCGACGTTGCGGCGGAAGCCGAGCACCGGCTCGCGCCCGGCGCAGGCCCGCCCAGCGGCCTTCGAACCAGTCGGCCTTGTTGGGAAGATAGCTCGCCGCGCCCTGGAACTCCTGCTCGAGATGATTGAGATAGCCCTTCGTGTGCTGCTCGATCCACGCAGCGTCGGTCGCGCCCTCGCCGATCAGACGCTCGCCGTAGATCTGGCTGATCGCGAGGTGCTGCTGATCGCGGCCTTGCACATCTGCGGCTGGGTCAGCTCGGCTCGTCGCCCTCGTTGTGGCCGAAGCGGCGGTAGCACCACATGTCGATCACGATGTCGCGGCCGAACTGCTGGCGGAACTGGATCGCGAGCTTGGAGCAATAGGTTACCGCCTCGGATCGTCGCGTTGACGTGCAGGATCGGCGCCTGGATGCCCTTGGCGATGTCCGACGGATAGGGCGACGAGCGGGCGAACTGCGGGCTGGTGGTGAAGCCGACCTGGTTGTTGACGATGAAGTGGATCGTCCCGCGCCGGTGCCGTAGCCGGGAAGCCCCGAGAAGCTGAGGCACTCCCCACACCACGCCCTGGCCGGCGAAGGCGGCGACGTGGAGCAGGATCGGAAGCACCGTCTTGCCATGCTTGTCGCCCTTCCCGAAGCGTCATCCGCGCGCGCCTTGCCGAGCACCACGGGGTCGACCGCTTCGAGGTGCGACGGGTTGGGAACAAGCGACGAATGGACGGTGTTGCCGTCGAACTCGCGGTCGACGACGGATGGTATTTGACGTCGCCCGACCGCCGACGTCGGCCAGGTTGGTCGCGCCTCCGGCAATCGTTGAAGATCGCTCGGTAGGGCTTGCCCATCACGTTCGACAGCACGTTGGGGCAGCCGCGGTGGGCCATTCCGATGTCGATCTCGTCGACCCGTACTGGCCGCCATATTTGTCACCGCCTCGAGCGCCGGAATTGCGCTTTCGCCGCCGTCGAGCGAAACGCTTGAATTGCCGACATATTTGCAGGCGAGGAATTTCTCCCACTGCTCGCCCTCGATCACCTTCGACAGGATCGCCTGCTTGCCCTCGAAGTCGATCGCCGAGCCCTTGCCCTCGACCCGCTCCTGGATGAAGCGGCGCTCCTCGAGGTCGTTGATGTGCATGTATTCGACGCCGATCGTGTCGCAGTAGTGCGCTGCAGGATCGTCACGAGCTCGCGCACGCTCGCCGTCTCGAGCCCGAGGACTCCGCAGATGTAGACCGGCCGGTCGAGGTCGCCGGCGGTAAAGCCGTGATGCTCGGGCGTGAGGTCCGCCGGGACGTCGCTTCGGTGGAGGCCGAGCGGGTCGAGCCGGGCAGCGAGATGCCCGCGCACGCGACCGGTGCGGATCAGCATCATCGCGCGGATCCTCGGCCGCGCGCCGGATGGCCTGTGGATCGCTGTCGTGGCCGCAGCCTTTTCGCGGGCCTTCTGTGCGACTTCGATCACCGTCGGTCGAGGCCGAGTTCCAGCTCGTCGAGGTCGGCAATCGGCCAATTGGGCCGCGCCCAGCTCGGGCCGGGTTCGTGCTCGATCGGTGCAGCCACGTCGTTCAAGTCTCTCCGGGCCTAGGCCGCCAGCAGCTCTTTCAGCGTTCTTCCGAGCTCAGATGGGCTTGGCGAGACGGTAATTCCAGCCGCTTGCATCGCCTCGATCTTGCCCGCATCGCCCTTGCCGCCCGAGACGATTGCGCCCGCATGGCCCATGCGCCGGCCGGGAGAGCGCGGTTCGGCCGGCGATGAAGCCGACCACCGGCTGCTGCGGCCGCGGCGGGCCTCGTCGGCAAGGAACTGCGCGGCGTCTTCCTCGGCCGCGCCGCCGATCTCGCCGATCATGATGATCGACTGGCTCGCCTCGTCGGCAAGGAACATCTCGAGCACGTCGATGAACTCGGTGCCCTTGACGGGATCGCCGCCGATGCCGACGGCAGTGGACTGGCCAAGGCCCTCGCTGGTCGTCTGGAACACCGCTTCATAGGTCAGCGTGCCCGAGCGGCTGATGATCCCGACGCTGCCTTTCCTGAAGATGTTGCCGGGCATGATGCCGATCTTGCACTCGTCCAGGTGAGCACGCCAGGGCAGTTGGGCCTTCGAACCGTCAGCCGCGACTGTTGACGCATCGAGCGCGCGGCGCATCGCCTCGAGGATCGAGTCGTCGGCCAGCAGGGGGCACGTAGATCATGGCGCCTTCGGTGATGCGCACGATCAGCGGCACTTGCGCATCGATCGCCTCGAGGATCACCATCGCGGTCGTAGTCGAGCGCCTGGCAGCGGCACGGTCTAGACGGTCATGCGCTGGCGGTTGCGCGCGTGTTGCTTCGACGAGGATGGACCTGGCGCACCGTCATCACCGAAATCGTCACCGGCTCGCGGCCACCCGGTGCTCGCTCCTGCCCTTCCCCGGGTGAACTCCGCCGACCATCGCCGTGCCGTAGGCGCGTCGAGCAAATCCCCTCCCCCTTCTCGCCTGGCGCGTGTGGAAGGAACGTGACCGGCTTACCGTCGCCCGGGCACACCATCATGCCTGGGTGATGACTTCATGTCGTCGCTGGTGACCTCGAAGATCGTTGTACGACGGATAAATGCGGAGAGGGCCGGATCTGCGCAAGCGCCGGCTCTTTTGCGATCTCACGCAAGCGCACGTTGTCGATCTGCTGCACGCGACCAGCAGCTCCTTCACTGCGTCGACGCTAACGTCGAAGTTCTGCCGGGCGGTCTCGTCGGAAGCTGGATCTCGACAATGCGCTCGACGCCGCCCTGCACCGATCACCACGGAACGCCGACGTAGGAGTTGTCGACGCCGTAGTGGCCGGTGAGGTGCGCCGCAGCCGGAAGCACGCGCTTCTTGTCCTTGAGGAAGCTCTCGGCCATCGCGATGGCGCTCGCCGCCGGGGCGTAGAAGGCGCTGCCGGTCTTGAGCAGAGCGACGATCTCGCCGCCGCCGCGCGGGTGCGCTGCGATCGCGTCGATGCGCTCCTGGCTCGACCAGCCCATTTATCCAGGTCAGGGATCAGGATGCCGGCCACCGTCGATATTGCACGACCGGCACCATCGTGTCGCCGTGGCCGCCCAGGACGAACGCCGTGACGTCCTCTACCGAGACCTGGAACTCCTCGGCGAGGAAGTGGCGGAAGCGCGCGCTGTCGAGCACTCCGGCCATTCCGACGACCCTGTGATGCGGGAGCCCCGAGAACTCGCGCGAAGCGCCCAGACCATCGCGTCGAGCGGATTGGTGATGCAGATGACGAAGCTCTCGGGCGCGTGGCTGCGGATGCCCTCGCCGACCGCCTTTCACCTTCAGGTTGATGCCGAGCAGGTCGTCGCGGCTCATCTGGCTTGCGCGCCACTCCGGCGGTGACGATGCACACGTCAGCTCCGGCGATGTCCGCGTGGTCGACGTGCCCTTGAGCGTCGCATCATAGTCGTCGACCGGACCGGCCCTGAGCGATGTCGAGCGCCTTGCCCTCGAACACCGCGATGTCGAACAGAACGATAGCCAGCCAAGCTCGCGCATCGCAGCCAGGTGAGCGAGAGTTCCGCCGATCATTCCAGCGCCGATCAACGCGATCTTCCTGCGGGCCATGAAGTGCTGCTTTCCTCTGTTTTCTGGGGCGTCCGAGGACCGGCGGCCTGAAGCTGCGCGCGCTCTAGACCCGCAACTCGGGGCGGGCAACCGCGCCGAGGCCAGTCGCCAGGCCAGGCGCCGCGGTTGCCGGCGCAGGCCGGAGCCTGTTTTGCTGATAAAAAAAGGGCCGCGCAGCCTTCGCCGCGCGGCCCCCGAAAACAAGTTGGGACGAGCTTAGTGCGAGTTGCCCTCGTGGGCTTCGCCCTGGTTGGCCACGGCTTCGCCCGCATTCTCGACTGCCGTGCTGGCATTCTCGATGGCGTTGCTGGCGCTGTCGAGCGCGTTCTCGGCCGCCATTTCGGCGTCGTTGGTGGCGACAGTGGTGTCGGCGTCGGCCGCCTCTTCCATGTTCGCCTCGTTGCCGACGGCGTTGTCCTGGTTCTGCGCGCGCGGCAAGGCCGGGCGCTAGGACCGCAACGGTCACTGCAAACTTCTTCATGATCGTTCCACTCCTTCAAAATATGGCCTGGTTGAGGGCCATGCTCGGCCTGTCCCGCAGATCGGTCAGGCCGGCGCGCGGCTCTACAGTCGGCCTTTCGCGCCGCGCAACGCCATTTGCGGTGGGCCGATGGGCCTGCCCCGAACCACTTTCATTGACATATAAAGGTTCTTCAAACATATGCTCTGCGGATGGACTCGTTCCCGCTCGCCGACCTTCTGCGAGAGGCTTTCGCCGACCCGACGCGGCTGCGTCCTGTCGCTGCGGCGGATGGAGCTTGTCGGTCGGCTTGCCCAGCTGCTCGGCCAGAGCCAGCCGCGCGTGTCGCGGCACGTGCGCATCCCTGGCAGACGCCGGCGCGGTCGAGCGGCGCCAGGAAGGCAGCTGGGTGTTCCTGACCATCGCCGATGAAGAGCGCACGGACCCGATGTTCGCGCTTGTCGATGCCTGGACCGACGCGGCGACGGAGCACTTGTTCGAGGATGACGCGGCCAAGCTCGATGCAGTTCGCGCCGAGCGGGCCGAAGCCGCGACGCGCTGGCCTTCGCCGGCATTGCCGGCGCGTGGGATTCGATCCGCTCGCTCCACGTCGCCGAAAGCGAGGTCGAGCAGGCGATCGGCCGCGCGCTCGGCTCGAACGGCTCGAGGCGGCTGGTGGATGTCGGCACCGGCACCGGCCGGATGATCGAGCTGTTCGGGCGCGGCGCCGACCAGGCGATCGGCATCGACCGCTCGTCGAAATGCTCCTCGCCCGCGTCAAGCTGGAGGCGGCGAACTACCTCGAGCCTTCGCCAGGGCGACATGTACGCGCTGCCGCTCGCCGACGAGAGCGCCGACACGATCATCATCCACCAGGTGCTGCACTATGCCCTCGCCGGCCGAGGCGATCGCGGAGCGGCGCGGGTGCTCGCGCCCAGGGGCCGCCTGCTGGTCGTCGACTTCGCCGCTCGCCAGCGTGAGGAAACACTGCGCGCGAGCGATGCCCACATCCGCCTGGGCTTCGACGACGAGAGCATGGCCGCCTGGTTCAGGGCGGGCGGCGTGACCATCGACCATGTCGAAAATCTCGAAGGCGGCCAGCTCACGGTGACCCTGTGGCGCGGATCGAAGGCCAGCGTGCCGCAGAGCGAACGCCGGAGAGCGGCAGCATGAACCGATGGAGGGCATCACCCCGCTTGCGCCTCTGTTTGCCGAGGCGCGCGGCGACATTGCCGTCAGCTTCGAATTTTCCCGCCCAAGACGGAGAAGATGGCGCAATTTGTGGGGTCGATCGACGGACTCTTGCGCCCGTTGAGCCCGCGGTTCGTGTCGGTAACGTACAGCGCCGGCGGATCGACGCGCGAGCGCACCCATGCGACCGTCGAGCGCATCCTCAAGGAAACGCCGCTGGCCCCGGCCGCTCACCTGACCTGCGTCGGAGCGACGCGCGATGTGGACGCGATCGCGCGCGGCTATTGGGACGCGAGGTGCGGCATATCGTGGCTCTTCGCGGCGACCCGTGCGAGGCGGACACCCGATATCAGCCGCACCCGGGCGGCTATGCCAATGCGGCCGAGCTGGTCGAAGGCCTCAAGCGCGTGCGCCGTTCGAAATCTCGGTTGCCGGCTATCCCGAGATGCACCCGGATTCGGCGAGCCGCAAGCCGACCTCGACAATCTGAAGCGCAAGATCGACGCCGGCGCGGACCGGAGGGCGATCCGCGTTCTTCTTTCGGCCGACAGCTTCTTCCGCTTCCAGGACGAGGCGGCGGCCGCGGGCATCGACGTCGAGATCGTTCCGGGCATTCTGCCCGTGTCGAACGACGACCCGGCGGTTCGCCCAGACCTGCGGCGCGGGCATCCGCCATGGCTGGACCAACTGTTCGAGGGGCTCGACGATCTGCCCTCGGCGCGCCAGCTGATGCCGCCACGCTCGCGGCCGAGCGTGCGGCCAGCTCTATGCGGGCGGTGTCGAGCACTTCCACTTCTACCCTGAACCGCGCCAGGCCAGCTATACGATCTGCCACCTGCTGGGCGTGAGGGCTGAGGAAGCCAGGGCATGAGCGCAGCGCAGCAGCTTCGCGACGAAGCGGGCAAGCGCATCCTGATCAAGGATGGCCCGTACGGCACCGGCATCCAGGCCGAGCGCCTGCCCGGCGACGCCTATTGCGGCGGGCTGGAGCTCAAGAAGGACCAGCGCGGCAACAACGATCTGCTCAACATCACCCGCCCCGAGGTGGTGCGCGGCATTTGCGAGCGGTTCGCCGAGGCCGGCGCGGAGCTGCTTGCGACCAATACGTTCAACGCGACCCGGATCAGCCAGGCCGATTACGGCGCCGAGGAGCTGGCCGCCGAGATGAACCGCGCGTCGGCGCGGATCGTGCGCGACGTCGCCGATCGCTGGAGCGCGAAGGACGGTCGGCCGCGCTGGGTCGCGGGCGCGCTGGGGCCGACCAACAAGACGCTTTCGCTGTCGCCGAGGGTCAGTGATCCCGCCTATCGCGAAGTCGATTTCGACACGGTCAAGGGCGTGTACCGGGAGCAGGTCGACGCACTGGTCGAGGGCGGCGTCGACTTCATCCTCATCGAGACGGTGTTCGACACGCTCAACGCCAAGGCGGCGGTGATGGCGACGCTCGAGGCGGAGCAGGACCTCGGGCGCGAGCTTCCGCTGATGATCTCGATGACGCTAACCGACCTCAGCGGCCGCAACTTGTCGGGCCACACCGTCGAAGCATTCTGGGCGTCCGTGCGCCACGCGCGCCCGGTGACCATCGGGCTCAACTGCTCGTTCGGAGCCGCGCAGCTGAGGCCGCACCTCGCGGCACTCGCGGCACAGGCCGATACATTGGTGATGGCCTATCCTAACGCGGGCCTTCCCAACGACCTTGGCGAGTATGACGAGGCGGCTGCCGAGACCGCCGCGCAGGTGCGCGAGTGGCTTGACGCAGGCCTGGTCAACATCATCGGCGGCTGTTGCGGGACGACTCCGCAGCATATAGCGGCAATGGCCGAGACCGCTCGCTCAAGCGCTCCGCGCAAGGTCCCGGAGCGCAAGCGGCAAACGCTTCTCGCCGGCCTCGAGCCGATGGTGATTGCGGCGTGAGCACGCTGGCCCGCACGCTCGTCGACGCGGAACCGGCAGCCGCGCCCGCCGCCGGCGCGCGCTTCGTCAATGTCGGCGAACGCACCAACGTGACCGGCTCGGCCAAATTCAAGAAGCTGATCCTCTCGGACGACTATGACGCCGCGGTCGAGGTCGCACGCGACCAGGTCGAGAACGGCGCGCAGATCATCGACGTCAACATGGACGAGGCACTGCTCGACAGCGAACAGGCGATGAGCATCTTTTTGAAGCGCATCGCCGCCGAGCCCGACATCGCTCGCGTGCCGGTGATGATCGACAGCTCCAAGTGGAGCGTGATCGAGGCGGGTTTGAAGTGCGTGTCGGGCAAGCCGATCGTCAACTCGATCAGCCTCAAGGAAGGCGAAGGCCCGTTCCTCGAGCTCGCGCGCAAGTGCCGGGCGTACGGCGCTGCGGTCGTGGTGATGGCGTTCGACGAGGTCGGGCAGGCGGACACGGCGGAGCGAAAAGTTTCGATCTGCGAGCGCGCCTACAAGCTGCTGGTCGAGGACGGGACCGAGCCCCACGACATCATCTTCGACCCGAACATCTTCGCGATCGCGACGGGCATCGACGAGCACCGCCGCTACGCCTTGGACTTCATCGAGGCCGCGGGCGAGATCCGCCGCCGCTGCCCGGGAGTGCACATCTCGGGGGGGCTGTCGAACCTCAGCTTCTCGTTCCGCGGCAACGAGCCGGTGCGCCGCGCGATGCACAGCGTCTTCCTCTACCACGCGATCCCCGCGGGCATGGACATGGGCATCGTCAATGCCGGCCAGCTCGACGTCTACGACGCGATCGACCCGGAGCTTCGCGACGCAGTCGAGGACGTGATCCTCGACCGGCGCGAGGATTCGACCGAACGCCTGATCGCGCTTGCCGAGCGGTTCAAGGGCACGGATGCCGCCGCCGAAAAGGCTGCCGCCGAGTGGCGCTCGCTGCCGGTTGCGGAGCGCCTGTCCTATGCGCTGGTCAAGGGCATCGACGCGCATGTGGTCGAGGACACGGAGGAAGCGCGGCTGACCGCTCCGCGGCCGATCGAGGTGATCGAAGGGCCGCTGATGGATGGAATGAACGTCGTCGGCGACCTGTTCGGATCGGGCAAGATGTTCCTGCCGCAGGTCGTGAAATCGGCTCGCGTGATGAAAAAGGCCGTCGCCCACCTGATCCCGTTCATCGAGGCCGAAAAGGAAGCGGCCGGGATTACGCAAGGCAAGGGCCGGATCGTGATGGCGACCGTCAAGGGCGACGTTCACGACATCGGCAAGAACATCGTCGGCGTGGTCCTGCAGTGCAACGGCTTCGAAGTGATCGACCTTGGCGTGATGGTGCCGTGGCAGGACATCCTGCAGTCGGCGAACGACAACAAGGCCGACATGATCGGCCTGTCGGGCTTGATCACTCCGTCGCTCGACGAGATGGTGACGGTCGCGAGCGAGATGCAGCGCATCGGGCTCAACGCTGCCGCTGCTGATCGGCGGCGCGACGACGAGCAAGGCGCATACCGCGCTGAGGATCGACCCGGCGTACGAAGGGCCGGTGATCCATGTGCTCGACGCCAGCCGCGCGGTCGGCGTTGCCTCGAGCCTCGTGTCGGACACGCAGCGCGAGCCGCTCCTCGACAAGACTGCCGACGAATATGAGGCGCTTCGCAAGGCGCGCTCGCGCAGTGGGCAGAGCGCGCTTGCGACCCTCGAGCAAGCCCGCGCCAACGGCTTTGCCTACGATGCGTCGGGCCAGGCGCCCGCTCCCAAATATCCGGGCCTGCGCGAATTCGGCGAATGGCCGCTCGCCGACCTGCGCGCGTCGATCGACTGGACGCCCTTCTTCCGCGCGTGGGAGCTTGCCGGCAATTACCCGGCGATCCTTGAGGACCCGGTCGTGGGCGAGAGCGCGACGAGCCTGTTCAACGACGCGCAGGCGATGCTCGACCAGATCATCGCCGAGCGCTGGGTGACGGCGAGCGCCAAGGTGGCCTGTGGCGCTGCCGGCGCGAGGGCGATGACGTGTGCGTGCTCGCCGGCAACGACTGGACGCGCCTGCCCTTCCTGCGCCAGCAGGTGAAGAAGCGCGGAGGGCCGGGCGAACCTGTGCCTCGCCGACTTCATCAACCCCGAAGGCGAGGACTGGATCGGCGGCTTCGCGGTCGGAATCCACGGGCTCGAGCCCCACCTCGAGCGCTTCAAGGCCGAGAACGACGATTACTCGGACATTCTCCTGAAAGCGCTCGCCGACCGGCTCGCGGAAGGCTTCGCCGAAGTGCTTCACGCAGAAGTGCGCAATCGCCTGTGGGGCTATGCCGAGGAGCATTTCTCGACCGCCGACCTGATCCGCGAGAAGTTCGAGGGGATCCGCCCGGCTCCGGGCTATCCCGCCTGCCCCGACCACAGTTTGAAGCCGATCCTGTTCGAAATGCTCGGCGGTGATCCGGGGAGTGACGCTGACCGAGAATTTCGCGATGCTTCCGACCTCGGCCGTGTCGGGCTTCTATTTTGCCCCACCGGGACAGCCAGTATTTCAGAGTCGCGCGCATCGGCCGCGACCAGCTCGAGGATTATGCCGCGCGCCGCGAAGTCTCGGTCGAATGCGCCGAGCACTGGTTGAGGCCCAATCTCGACTGAACCTCGCCGCGCGGCTAGGGGCGCGCGATGGATGCGGCAGCGGCAGCAGGGGTCAGCGGGGTAGAAGCGCGCGCAGCTGGGGCGACGAGCTGCGGGCGATGCTCGCGCTCGCCTGGCCGCTGATCCTGTCCAACGTCACCTTCCAGGTCATCCAGGCTACCGACGTGGTGCTGATGGGCTGGCTGGGCGCAAGGCAGCTCGCCGCCTCGGCGCTGGCGATCAACCTCACCTGGCCGATCACCTTCCTCGCTTTCGGGGTGGTGACGGCATCCTCGCCGCTGATGGCCACCGTGCTTGGGGCGAAGTCCCATTGCGGTGCGCGACGTCAGGCGAACCTTCCGGCAGTCGCTGTGGGTCGCGGCAATCGCGAGCGTGCCGCTGTGGCTGCTCCTGTGGAATGCGGAAAAAGGTCATCCTGCTGCTCGGCCAGCAGCCGGAGCTGGCGCGCGACGGCGGCCTGTTCCTCAAGGGCTATAGGTGGGCGATCCTGCCCTGGCTGCTGTTCCAGGCGATGCGCAACTTCCTGTCGGCTCGCGCTAGAGCGGCCCCTGATCGTCATCAGCGCCGTCGGCATCGTGCTCAATGCAGTCCTCGGCTGGGCGCTGATCTTCGGCCGGCTGGGACTGCGCGCGCTCGGGATCTTCGGCGGCGGCCTTGCAAGCTCGATCACCTGGACGCTGCTTGCGCTTGGTCTCGCGCTGGTGATCGTCAGCGACCGGCAGTTCCGGCGGTTCCACCTGTTCGGCAATTGGTGGCGCTCGGACTGGGCGCCCTCAGCACCTTGTCCGGCTGGGCCTGCCGATCGGGCTTGCCTTCGGGTTCGAGGCCGCGGTGTTCGCGGCCGCGGCCTATCTGATGGGCCTGATCGATGCCGACAGCGTTGCCGCCCACGCCATTGCGCTCCAGATCGCCGCGCTGAGCTTCATGGTACCGCTGGGCCTCAGCCAGGCGGCCACCGTGCGCGTCGGCCTCGCGCTCGGACGCCGCGATCGCTGCGGGATCAGCCGCGCCGGCTGGACCGCCTGGCTTCTGGGCGTCGGCTTCATGGCAGCGATGGCGCTGCTGATGTGGGCGGAGCCGCGAGCGCTGGTCGGCCTGTTCCTCGAGCCCGAGGCTCGCGCCACTGCGCGTCGCCGACCTGGCCGTCGCCTTCCTTGCCGTTGCGGCCGTTTTCCAGATCGCCGACGGCGCCCAGGTGGTCGGCGCGGGCATGCTTCGCGGACTTCACGATACCCGGGTGCCGATGCTGTTCGCGCTGTTCAGCTATTGGGTCGTCGGGATCGGCACCGGCGTCGGGGCTTCCTTGCCGGCTGGGAGGGCGTCGGAGTGTGGGCCGGCCTCGCCGTCGGCCTGGTTGTCGCATCGCTACTGATGATGTGGCGCTGGAGCCGCCGCGATGCACTGGGGCTGACCTCCGCCACAGGATGAGCCTCATGACCCGCGGGTGTTGACAGGAACGAAAGCTCCACCCATATGCGCGGCATCGCTGGCACTCCCCACGGGAGAGTGCCAAGCGCAAGTTCAACTTAGAGAGAGGGGCACCGAAATGGGTTTCAGGCCGCTTCATGACCGTGTCCTCGTCCGCCGGGTCGAGGCCGAGGAGAAGACTTCCGGCGGGATCATCATTCCCGACACCGCCCAGGAAAAGCCGCAGGAAGGCGAAGTCATCGCCGTCGGCGCGGGCACCCGCGACGAGGCCGGCAAGCTGACGCCGCTCGACGTGCAGGCCGGCGACCGCATCCTGTTCGGCAAATGGTCGGGCACCGAGGTTCGCCTCAACGGCGAGGATCTCCTGATCATGAAGGAGAGCGACATCCTCGGCATCGTCGAAGGCGCCAGCGCCGTGCGCGAGGCCGCCTGACCTTCGCCTCGCGCGCTGCGCGCGCGTTGACGAGTGAACTTAGCGAACTTCCAGAGAAAGAAAGGGTAGCCATATGGCAGCCAAGGACGTGAAATTCAGCCGCGAGGCGCGCGAGCGCATCCTGAGCGGCGTCGACATCCTCGCCAATGCCGTGAAGGTGACGCTTGGGCCCAAGGGCCGCAACGTCGTCATCGACAAGAGCTTCGAGCTCCGCGGATCACCAAGGACGGCGTGACCGTCGCCAAGGAGATCGAGCTCAAGGACAAGTTCGAGAACATGGGCGCGCAGATGGTGCGCGAGGTCGCCTCGAAGACCAATGACGTGGCCGGCGATGGAACCACCACCGCGACCGTTCTTGCCCAGTCGATCGTCCGCGAGGGCATGAAGTCGGTTGCGGCCGGCATGAACCCGATGGACCTTGAAGCGCGGCATCGACCTTGCCGTCACCCGCGTCGTCGAGGACCTCAAGGCGCGCTCGAAGAACGTGTCGGGCTCCAACGAGATCGGCCAGGTCGGAAGCATCGCCGCCAACGGCGACCGCGAAGTCGGCGAGAAGATCGCCGAGGCGATGGAGAAGGTCGGCAAGGAAGGCGTGATCACCGTCGAGGAAGCCAAGGGCCTCGAGTTCGAGCTCGACGTGGTCGAGGGCATGCAGTTCGACCGCGGCTATCTGTCGCCCTACTTCATCACCAACCCCGAAAAGATGCAGGTCGAGCTTTCCGAGCCGTACGTGCTGATCCACGAGAAGAAGCTGTCGAACCTGCAGGCGATGCTCCCGATTCTCGAGGCGGTGGTCCAGTCGGGCCGTCCGCTGCTGATCATCGCCGAGGACATCGAGGGCGAGGCGCTTGCGACGCTCGTCGTCAACAAGCTGCGCGGCGGCCTCAAGGTCGCGGCGGTCAAGGCGCCGGGCTTCGGCGATCGCCGCAAGGCGATGCTCGAGGACATCGCGATCCTCACCGGCGGCGAAGTCGTCAGCGAGGACCTCGGAATCAAGCTCGAGAACGTCACCGTCAACATGCTCGGCAGCGCCAAGCGCGTGACGATCGACAAGGACAACACCACGATCGTCGACGGCGCGGGCTCGCGCGAGGCGATCGAGGGGCGCGTCGGAGCGATCCGCCAGCAGATCGAGACGACCACGTCCGACTATGACCGCGAGAAGCTGCAGGAGCGGCTGGCGAAGCTCGCCGGCGGCGTTGCGGTGATCAAGGTCGGCGGTGCGACCGAGATCGAGGTCAAGGAGCGCAAGGACCGCGTCGACGACGCGCTCCACGCGACCCGCGCCGCGGTCGAGGAAGGCATCGTTCCTGGCGGCGGCACGGCCCTGCTCTACGCGACCAGGGCGCTCGAGGGCCTCAAGGGTCAAAACGACGACCAGACCCGCGGAATCGACATCATCCGCAAGGCTCTTCGCTCGCCCGTCCGGCAGATCGCCGAGAACGCGGGCTGGGACGGCGCGGTGGTCTCGGGCAAGCTGCTCGAGAGCGACGATGCAAGCCTCGGCTTCAACGCCCAGACCGAGGTCTACGAGAACCTGGTCGAAGCCGGCGTGATCGACCCGACCAAGGTGGTGCGCACGGCGCTCCAGGACGCAGCCAGCGTCGCTGGGCTGCTGATCACCACCGAGGCGACGATCGCCGAGCTGCCCGACGACAAGCCTGCTCCGGCGATGGCCGGCGGCGGCGGCATGGGCGGAATGGACTTCTAAGCCCGAGCTTGGGAGGAAAGAGGAAGGGCCGGGGGAGCGATCCTCCGGCCCTTTTCGTTTGCTCCGTGCAATGAAGCGCCCTTCGGAACTCGGTCTCGCGCTCACTCTGCTGTGCGGCTGCACACAGCAGCCGTTCCGCCAGCCGGTCAGCCTGCCGCCTCCCGTTCCAGCACCAGCGCCGATGCCGGTGCACGCGCCGGCGCCTCCTGCCGTGATCCACCCGCCGGGCTTCATCTGCGACCAGCAGCCCCGCGACGGCGAGACCCTTTACCGCATTCAAACTGCGGTCAACAGGCTGATGCCGCGGCTCCAGGCCGATTCGGCCTATGGCGGGGCCTGGTACGAGCACGCGCCCTGCTACCGCATCGTCTTCGCCTTCAAGGACGGGCAGCCGCGGCAGTGGGTGATCGACGCGGCCGACCCCGAGCTGCGCCCTTTCATCGCCTTCGGCACAGCCAGATATTCAGAGTCTGAAAGGGACCAGGCGCGGCGGGAGATCGGAGCGGCACTGGCAGCGGCGGGCGTGCGTTCCGCGTTCATGGTTTCGATCAGGCCGGAACAGTTCACCGTCACGGTGCCCACTCAAGCCGACGCGCAGATCGCTTCGTGGGTCATCCCCACCCGCCACCGTGCGGTCACGAGGATCGCAGTCGGTCCGATCGAGCCCGTACCGGAGAGGTAGGCGGCGAGCCGCACGTGACGCGTCGGGTCAGCGCCCGCCCGCAAGCTCGCGCATCATCATCTCCCAGTGGAGCACGTCGTCGTACATCGCGCGCACCGGGATTCGCTCGTCGAGCCCGTGGGCGCGCTCGTCGTCGGGCGAGATGCCCCAGCCGCCGTCGGTGCCGTAGACCGGAATGCCGACCGCGCGGAACCACAGCCCGTCGGTCGCGCCGGTGCTCATCATCGGGATCACCGGCATGTCGGGTCCGTGGAAGTGGCGCACCGCCTTTCGATACGCGTCGAGGACGTCGGCGCGCAGCGGCGAGGCGGGCGTCGGAACGCCGGCGAAGCTCGGGTCGGGGATGACCTCGACCCGAGGCCCCGCAATCTGCTTCAATTCCGCCTCGACCGTCTTGGGATCGACGCCCGGCATGATCCGGCAGTTGACGACGACCCGTGCCGATTGCGGCAGCGCATTGTCGGCATGGCCGCCCTCGAGCATGGTCGGAACGCAGCGGGTGCGGGTGGTGCCCACCTCGGTCTCGCTGTTCTCGATCGCGTCGGCCGCGGCTCCATCCGCGGGGTTCGCGACCCAGCGGCGCATCGCCTCGCCGAGCGGGCTGCTGCCCTCCTGCCTGGCGCGCTCGGTGAAATAGGCTTTCGTCGTCTCGTTCATCACCGGCTCGAAGCGGTGCGTCTGGAGCCGCTTGATCGCATCGGCAATGTCGAAAATCGCGTTGTCGGGCCGCGGCCGCGAGCTGTGGCCGCCGCGGTTGCGGGCAGTGAAGAAATAGGTCTGGTAGGTCTNATCCACCGCGAAGCCGAAATCGAACTTGCCCTCGTGCATCGTCTTCCAGCGATTGACCATCTGCCAGCTTTGCGCCGCACCGCCGGAAATCGCCTCCAGCACCTTGTCCGGGTCGAGCCCCGCGGCCTGGGTGAAATGCACCGCCTCGGAAAGCCCCTGCAGCACGCCGGCGATCGCGATCTGGTTGACCATCTTCGTGAGCTGCCCGCTGCCGTCCGGCCCGACATGGACGATCCGCGCGGCATAGGCCTTCATGATCGGCTCGGCCAAGGCCATCGCTTCCGGCGTGCCGCCGCACATGATGGAGAGCTGGCCGCTCTCGGCGCCCGCCTGCCCGCCGGACACGGGCGCGTCGACCGGGAGCAGGCCGTGGCTGCGCGCGGTCTCGGCAAGCCGCTGCGCAAGCTTCGCCGAGGCGGTGGTATGATCGATGAAGAGCGCGCCCTCGCGCATGTTGCGAAACGCCCCGCTGGGGCCGATCGTCACTTCCTCCACATCCCGATCGGCGCCGACGCAGGTGATCACCGCATCCGCGCCTCCCGCCGCCGCCGCGGGATTGGCTGCCAGGGTGCCGCCGTGCCGGCTCACCCAGTCGCGGGCCTTGTCGAGGGTGCGGTTGTAGACGGCGACCACGTGCCCCGCCTCGGCGAGATGCCTCGCCATCGGGGCGCCCATCACGCCCATGCCAATGAATGCGATCCGTGCCATCGCCCTCGCGATAGGGCCTGTTTGCGCGGCGCGCCAGATGGGCAGGCGAGATTGCCCGGCAATCTCAGCTCTGCCCGGGGGGCAGAGCGGCCTGCCCGTGCCGGCATCTTATTGGCCTCCTCATCGCGGCGTGCGCATGTTAGAGCCCTGCGCTGATGGCCAGCCCAGCCCCTCGCCCCGAGCTTCCGGTTTCCCTTGCCGACATCCGAGCGGCGGCCGCCCGCATAGACGGCGCCGTCGTCCGCACGCCGACCCTGCACAGCCGCACCCTCTCGGAATTGACCGGCGCCACGATCTGGCTGAAGTTCGAGAACCTTCAGTTCACCGCCGCCTACAAGGAGCGCGGCGCGCTCAACAAATTGCTGCAGATGGACGAGGCCACCCGCGCCCGCGGCGTAATCGCGGCATCGGCGGGCAACCACGCGCAGGCGGTCGCCTATCATGGCGCGCGGCTCGGCGTTCCCGTCACCATCGTGATGCCCAAGCCCACGCCGACGATCAAGGTGATGCAGACCGAGGGCCACGGCGCCTCGATCGTGCTCCACGGCGAGCTTTTCGACGAGGCCTATGCCCATGCCCGCCAGCTGGAAAAGGAGCGCGGGCTTACCTTCGTCCACCCGTTCGACGATCCGCAGGTGATTGCCGGCCAGGGGACGGTCGCGCTGGAAATGCTCGCCGACGCGCCCGAGATCGAAACCCTGGTGGTTCCGATCGGCGGCGGCGGCCTTATTTCAGGCGTCGGCATTGCAGCCAAGGCGCTTCGCCCCGGCATCGAAGTGATCGGCGCGCAGGCCGAGCTCTACCCTTCGATGTATTGCCGCTTCACCGGCCAGGATCTGCCCTCCTCGGGCGACACGATCGCGGAAGGGATCGCAGTCAAGGCCCCGGGTTCGGTCACCGGCGAAATTATCGACGAGATCGTCGACGAAATCCTGCTCGTGCACGAACGCGACATGGAGCGCGCCGTCAGCCTCCTCCTCCAGATCGAGAAGACGGTGGCCGAGGGGGCCGGCGCGGCTGGCCTCGCCGCGCTTCTCGCCCATCCGGAGCGCCTCGAGGGCCGCAGGGTCGGCCTCATCATCTCCGGCGGGAACATCGATCCGCGCCTGCTGGCGACCGTGCTCCTGCGCGACCTCGCCCGCTCCGGCCGCATGGCGCGGCTCCGCATCCAGCTTCACGATCGTCCCGGTGCGCTCTCCTCCGTGGTGAAGCTGTTCGACACGTACGGCGTCAACATCATCGAGGTCTATCATCAGCGGGTGTTCACGGCGCTTCCCGCCAAGGACGCCTTCATCGACATCGAATGCGAGGCGCGCGATGCGGCTCATCTCGGCGGGTTGGTGAAGGCGCTCGAAGGCGAGGGCTTCAACATCCATCCGGTTGAGATTCACTAGAAAGGCCGTGCCAGCCTGACACGAGGCCGAGTCCAGCAATTTTTCGCTGCGCAGCGCTCTTCCCTTGAACGCCGCGAGGCCGCATAAGATTAGCGCAAGCACAGACGCCTATCTCTGGAGCCCCGGTTGAGCGCACCATTTCGCTTTCCTCGCTTCTTCGTGACCACGCCTTCGCCATGCCCCTATCTGCCGGGCAAGACGGAGCGGAAGGTGTTCACGGAGCTGACGGGTCAGCATGCCGCCGAATTGAACGACGCGCTCGGCCGAATCGGATTCCGCCGGAGCCAGGGCGTTGCCTATCGCCCGAGCTGCGTCGATTGCGGCGCCTGCATCTCGGTCCGCGTTGTCGCAAGCGAATTCCAGCCCAATGCCAGCCAGCGCAAGACGCTGCGCCGCCATGCGGACCTCGAAGTCACCGCCTGCAAGCCGTGGACGACGGGGGAGCAATATGCGCTTCTCCGCCGCTACCTGAAGGCGCGGCATCCGGGCGGCGGCATGGTCGACATGGACGAGAGCGACTTTGCCGACATGGTCGAGCAGAGCCC
>JAUJOJ010000014.1 GCA_030447665.1 Allosphingosinicella sp.
AGATGATCTCGAAGTAACGAGCGAGCTGCCAGTCGGTTACCGCCTTGCGCGCCTCCCGCTCCTCCCACTCCCGGGTCGCAGCATAATGCTCGACGAATTCGGACCCGAACAAGTCGCGCGCTGCGCCGGAGCCGCGGAAGCGCTGGGCGGCGTCCCACAAGGTTGAAGGAAGCGACCGCTCCGGCGTTTCATGATTATAGGCATTGCCTTCGATCGGGGCGTCCGGCTCGATCTTCTGCTCAATCCCCCAGAGACCCGATCCGATTGCAGCGGCCAGCGCGATGTAGGGATTGATGTCCGCCGCCGCGATCCGGTACTCGACCCGCTGGGAAGACGCGGACCCGCCGATGACACGAAGCGCGCAGGTGCGGTTCTCATAGCCCCAGGTTGCGGAGGTCGGCGCCCAATAGCCTGGAATCAGCCGCGTGTATGAATTCACCGTTGGCGCCACCATCGCGAGCAGCTCCGGCATCAGCGCCTGCTGGCCACCCACATACCAGCGCATGACGTCCGACATTTGGTGGCGCGCATCGGCATCGAAGAAGACAGACTCACCTGATTTGACGTCCAGCAGCGAGGAATGGAGGTGACCTGATTGCCCCGGCACGTCCCGCGACCATTTCGCCATGAAGGTCGCCATCCAGCCCCGCCTCTGACACAGGACCTTGAGGATCGTCTTGAACAGCGCCGCCTTGTCGGCGGCCTCGAGCGCGTCGTCCACCTGGATTGCGGCTTCGATGACACCCGGTCCCGTTTCGGTGTGAAGCCCCTCCAGCTCGATCCGCATCTCCTGGCAGGTGGACCAGAGCTCCTGATAAAAATCGGAATGGACGCCCGACCGCAGCATAGAATAGCCGAAATTGCCGGGCGTGATCGGCTTCAGGTTGCGATAGCCCTTGTCCCGAACCGACTGCGGCGTTTCCTCAAACACGAAGAACTCGAACTCACAGGCGGCCTTCACCTTCCAGCCCTTCTCCGCAGCGCGATCGAGCACGCGCCGGAGTATCCCACGTGGGCAGATGGCCTCCGCCCGACCTGAAAATTCCGCCAGGATCAGCGGCATTCCGCCTTCGAAAGGCAAAGCGCGCAGCGTCTCGGGAAGCAGCCGTGCCTGCGCGTCCGGATAGGCGGTGTGCCAGCCGGTGAAGCTGATATTGTCGTAAAGCTGGTCGTTGGAATCCCAGCCGAGCACGACGTCGCAGAAGCCGAAGCCCTTCTTCAGCGCCGATCCGAGCTTGTCCGCGGCCATATATTTGCCGCGGAAGATGCCGTCGCCGTCAAATACCCCCACCTTCGCGCAAGCAGGAGTGCGTGCCGAGACTAACTTGAGGATTTCTTGTGCCGTCACCGCGATGCCCCTTTTCCTGAACTTGTCTCACGCAGGCTCAGCCTCGGCAATGGCCGGTTTTCGCGATTGCCCTCAGGTGCGATCACTCCTTTGCACTTCACCTGCGTATCAAAGAGCTCTCGTCGCCGCCTACGTTGCCGCCTGCCCGCGAGGAGAGATTCAGCCGCCGCCCGGGGCCTTGGAACCCGCCGGCCGGCTCTCCGAGCCGCCCTGGTCGCCCCTGAGGCCGCGCTTCCAATCGACCCGGTAGAGGTCGAATCGGCGATCCGCGAGGTTCCGGACCGTTCCTTCCGCGCGTGCCCAGGTGAGGTCAGCGAGGTTCACGTCGGCTATGGTCACCGTTTCAATATTTTCGCTCGCTTCCGCGGCGATCCCATCCCTGGCGAACGGGAAGTCGCACGGGGTGAGAATGCAGGACTGGGCATATTGGATGTCCATATTGTCCACACCGGGAAGATTGCCGACGTTGCCGGATAGGACGACGAAACACTGGTTCTCGATCGCTCGCGCCTGGGCGCAATAGCGGACCCGCATATAGCCTTGCCGGTTGTCGGTGCAGAACGGGACGAAGATGATCCGGGCGCCCTCGTCGACCAGGCGGCGCGCCAATTCCGGAAACTCGCTGTCATAGCAGATGAGCACGCCGATCGGACCGATGTCGGTCTGAATGACGTCGACCGAGCTGCCGCCCTTGATCTTCCACCAATAGGCTTCGTTCGGCGTTGGATGGATCTTCTCCTGCGCATGAACGGAGCCGTCTCGCAGGCATATATAGGCCACGTTCTGGACACTGCCGTCGTCCGTGCGGGTAGGATGTGATCCGCCCACGATGTTGATGTTGTAGCGCAGCGCCATTCGCGAGAGTTCGGCTACAATGGGCGCCCTGTGTTCGGTCATCCGGTCGATCGCGGCCATTGGCGAAAGCGTCTCGGCCTCGAACGAGAGCAGCGACATCGTGAACAGTTCGGGAAAGACTACGAAATCGGCCCGGTAGTCCGCCGCCACGTCTACGAAATATTCTACATTCTGAACGAACTCGTTGAAATTAGCGACGGCTCGCGCTTGGAGCTGAACGGTGGCCAGCCTCACGCTCTCGACGCCCCGCGGAACGCGAAAGGAGGGTGGTTCGCTGGGATCCACATACGGATTGCGCCACACCATGTGCGCCGCGAATCCGCCGGATGGGCCGTCGAGCGGCAGATATCGCTTGAGGACGCGTATCGGGGTGAAACCGTTCGCAAGCTGAAAGCCGATGACGGGGTCGCGAAGCTTCCCCTCTCGGACCTGTGCAAGGTAGTCTTCGGGGCCCCCTACCTTGGATTTGGAACGAGCATAGCCGGGCATGCGGCCGCCGAACACGATGCCGCGCAATTCCAGCCGTTCAGCAAGCGCTCGACGCGCCTCGTAAAGTCGCTTGCCGATCCGCAGGCCCCGCTGGCGCTCGTCGACCGCCATTTCGATGCCGTAGAGCCAGTCGCCGGTCGGATCGTGACGGCTTCCGAAGCCGTTGCCGCTGATCGTACTCCAATCGTGAGGCGCGAGCGCGAGCGCCTCGTCGATGCGCGATGACGCGCAATAGCCGACGATCTTGCCTTCCAGGGCGGCAACGAACTGCCCTTCCGGGAAATTGTTGATCTGTCCGAGGATCTGCCCAGCGCTATAATTTTCGATGCCCGGATAGGCGCGGCTGATCAGCGCGAGGATGCCGGGGACGTCTGCCGGAACCGGAACGCGCACCTCCAGCGTGGCGGGGCTATTCCGGGACATTCACGCGCTCCTACTCCATCAACCGGATCGGCTGGGACTTACTTGCGGTTTTTCCGCGCTGCATAGCGCGCATCGCGCGCAAGCTTCCTCTCCGCTTCGGTCGGAGGCGCCGGAACAGCCGCGGCCTTCGATGCCGCCTCGGCTTTTGCTGCCGAGGCCGCGGCCTTGGCCTCCCTTGCGGCCTGCTCTGCCGCTTTTTTGGCGGTGCGCTTTTCAGTCTCCACCGCTTCCCGACTTAAACGTGCCGCTTGACGCTCGGCCGCGAGCTTTTCGTCAACCGGCGGCTTCAGGCGCAGATTGTCCAGCGCCCTCTGCTTGGCTTCCGCAGCGCGGTCGACCCGATCCTGGAAAGACGGATCTTTGTATGACTTCATTGCTCCCTAGGACTCCTCAATCATCTTGATCATCGCGACAGAGCGGCCGCACAGCAAGCGAAGCTATTTGTTCGCGAATTGGCCGACCTCGGCGCCGAAATGTTCCTTTGCGAAGGCTCGGGCCGCCGTAGCGGTCTTGAACCTATCCTCGTGCATGGTCGACGTCACGAGTGGATAGTTCTGCGAGTTGTAGCGAGTTTCGCGGACCGTGAGGCGTACGGCGCCTTCTGCATCCTTGGCGATCAGGAATGGACGTACGGGCGTTTTCGACACAGGCAGTTCTCCAGATTATGGTGCAACGGTGTTGGGGTGGCCAGATGCCGACGGGCGGGCCTCCCTTTGATGCTAGCCGGCGATCAGGACTGCGTTCGCCTCTGCAGCGCAGCACGTTCGCTTGCCTTGTCGGCGCTCAACTTGTCTCGCATCTTCTCGCCACGCTCACTGCGAGCGGCCATCTCGGTCCAGGTTGCTTCTGAGCGAAGCCAACGATCACGGACATTGTGGAGAATTGCCGCACTCGCTCCGGCGCGAGCCTCTGCTGCGCGTTCGAGGTAGAATTCGTGTGCCGACATGTGATCTCCTGTTTTCGCAGAAAATAGGCGGATGCCGTGGGCACCCGCCTTCCTTTTCTCCTCCGCTACAAGCGGAGGCCGCAGCTTAGGCCGCTTGCAGATTGACTGCGCTGGACTTGCCGCGCTTGTCATTCTCAAGCTCGTAAGACAGGCGCTGCTCCTTTTCCAGGGAGTGCATCCCTGCGGCCTCCACAGCGGTGACATGCACGAACGCGTCCTTGCCTCCGGCTTCGTTGGTGATGAAGCCGTAGCCCTTGGAGATGTCGAAAAATTTCACGGTGCCGATTGGCATAACCAATTCCTTCTCGATGAAGGGACCAGAAAGCGGTCCCCGGACGCTAGGAGAAGCGAGAGAAGGAATGGAGCCGCAAAGCGCCGAAGACCGTCAAATTGCGACTGTAGCACAACCTATATAGGCGCCCGGGCGGGAAATGTTAGGGGCCGCGCTCGGCTTGTGCCGGAGATTGGCGCCATTCAAAGGCGTCGCCACCACGGCTGCCACGTTCGCATGGAAGATTGGCACTTGCAGACTAAAAAAGATTAGGCCGGCGGTCTCACACCTATTATAGTTGCCTGATCGCGGTCATTCTTTGGCGGGCCCCGACAGAGAGACTCGCAAGCTCCCGCCCTCGCTTGGAGCTACCATGCAAATCGGATCACAAACTTTAGCCCCGCTCGTGCGGAAGCTCTCGCTCCACGCCCCTCTCAGTCAAGAGGACCAGGCAGCATTGCTGGCGTTGCCGCACGCCGTGCGCAACTTGGAACTTGGGCAGTATATCTTACGGGAAGGCGACGTGCCCACCCACTCCTGTCTTGTGGTCTCCGGCTTCGCCATCCGCCACAAGATCACGGGGAATGGGGGACGGCAAATTGTAAACATCCACCTCTCAGGCGACATGGTTGACCTGCAAAACTCGCTCCTCACGACAGCAGATCACAACGTCCAGGCGCTCAGTAGAATGAGCGCGGCATTCCTCCCGCGTGAGGCCATAGTGGAACTCGGGTTCAGCCGGCCGGCTGTAGGAAAAGCGCTGTGGCTTGAGACGCTGGTTGAAGGATCGATCTCGCGTGAGTGGATCACTAACGTCGGCCGTCGCGACGCTCAGACGCGAGTGGCGCACCTTTTGTGCGAGTTCGCTTACCGGCTCGATGCGGTAGGCATTGGACCGGAGTGCAATTACGAACTCCCCATGACGCAGGAGCAGCTAGCGGATTCAGTTGGGCTCACTCCTGTTCACGTGAACCGAACATTGAAGGCTCTTGACGCTGCCGGCCTGACCAAGCGGAGCAGGAAATCGGTCGTCATCACGGATCTCCAGAAGCTGGCTGAAACCGGAGACTTCAGGTCGACATACCTTCATCTCCCGCCGCACGCTCTGCCGAAGCACCATCAGTAGACCGGTGGCCGCCTGTGCTAGCCATCAATCGTGACAACCTCGCCAAACTTCACAGTTCGCGGCGGATATCCGAAATTTGCGCCTTTCAGGAAAGGAAGCGATTGCTCCTCTCTCGCTACAGCCTGAGTCTGATATTGGGTCTGTTATGCTCGGCCGCTGCCGTCGGCGTCGGAGCAGCGGCGCAAGCGCCCCGAATCAGCAAACCGAAGCCTGCTCCGCCTTCGGTCTCGACCATGCCGCCGCTCCCGCCTGCGGACATCGACAATAGCCTCGCGGTAGAGGGTGACGAGATTGACGCTCGCAAGGTGGAAACGCGGCTTACCGTCGAAGTGCGGGTGAATGGCCGCGGTCCCTATCAATTCGTCGTCGACAGCGGCGCCGACGTCTGTGGTCGGGCTGCGCATCGCGCGCGAGTTGCAACTGCCGCTCGGTACGCCGGTTGTTTTGAACAACATGACCGACCGGAACATCGTCGACCGAGTGAAGGTCGACGGCCTGACCCTCGGCCCGAGTACGATCAGGAACCTGGAACTCCTGCGTTGCGGGAACGGGATCTTGGCGGCGCGGGCATGATCGGCATCGACGCACTCGTCCGCCAGCGCCTGATGATGGACTTCGAAAAGCGTTCGATCAAGGTTGAGGACGCGCTGAAACCTATAAAGTCTTACCCTGGTGAGATCGTGGTTGTCGCGCAGCTGAGGCGCGGCCAATTGATCTGACTCAAGTCAGAGCCGGTGGCTTGTCGCTCGAGGCGGTGATCGATACCGGATCCCAGATCACGATCGGCAATCTCGCCCTTCGCGACAAACTGGTTCGCCGCGGGCGCGACAAGCTCGAGACGGTGACGGCGACGGGCGTCACTGGAAAGACTATTGACTTGCAACTCGCGCAGATCGGCGAGCTTCGGGTCGGTCCGGTGACTCTGCGCAATGTGCCCATGGCCTTCGCAGATGTACCGCCCTTCGAGGTGTTCGGCCTTTCCGACCGGCCCGCTTTGCTTCTCGGGACGGACCTGTTGGAGACCTTCCGCCGGGTCTCGCTCGATTTCCGGGCTCGCAAGGTGCGCTTTCAGCTGCGGCGCTGCACAACACAGGCGGTTACGATCAGCACGTCGGGCTCGTCCTTGACGCGCCTTTCGTCGACGGGCGCAGCCGGAAGTCTGCGGAAGATAGCCACGCACAGGGGCCAGGAACCCGACGGTATCGCTGGCCCGGCCGCGCGCGGATCGCACGCGCGCACGCCAGTGGTTTCAGCAGCGTGGTGATCGGTTCGGCCGCTCTATTCAGATGGTTGAGACCAAGATTCACGCTTCAGGTTGATTCAACCTGAAGCGATCTTGGTCTAGCGCGCCGCCGGTGGCGGGATCTCGAGCATCGTCGCCGCGCACGATCCGCGCCGAAGCCCCTGTCTTCCGGCAAGCCCGCTTCTGCGATCGGCGCGTGTCGAAGATAGGGCGATGTCGGAGGAACGGCGCCCCTTCTCCGCGCGCAGAAGCGTTGGTGCGGACCTAAACTAGACGGAAACTGTGACGTCGCCGCCAGAAGCTAAGACACGTGACGCCGCGAACTGTGCGCTTACGAATGCCCGAGACCAAATAGCCGGTATGCCGCCTGCCTTATCCCAGGGAGCCGGGGGTCGGCGGGATCATCGATGAGCCACTGGCTCCCGACCGCGACGGCATACTGGACAAAGGCTTCGGAGCGCGGGTCATCCACCTCCGGCCGGATGGTCGCGATCAGCAGCGCCAGGCCCTCCACGCGGGCCCGATCCACCTCATCGAGGCCACGGCGCACGACCGGCTCCGCGACCGCGAGCTGACGCAGGACCCGCTCGAAACGGTGGTCCATTCGGAATGGCTCCTCCCGCAGAAATGCACGCAAGCCGTCCGGCGTGCCGTCGCACGGCAGCTGCGCCGCTCTCTCCTCCAATGCCTGCCGACGCCAGTGCGCCATCAGATCAGACAGGAAGACGTCCCGGTCCGCGAAGTGGTGATAGAAACTGCCGCGCGTCTTACCCGCTGCCGCCGTCAGCCGCTCGATCGTCAGCGCGTCCGCACCGTGCTCCCGCAGCAGCTCCAATCCAAGTTCAAGCCAGTTCGCACGCGAGAACCTCAATGTGCACCTCCCATTGGACAATACCATACTACATGGTATGTAAACAGTCGAGGAGCTAATCCATGCCTGCTGGACTCGAGCCTGACGCCGTGGGCTTCGTGCCGCCCGCGCCGCTTCCGCCGGAAAACCACCGGTCGATGCTCTCGCTCGCGCTCCGCATGACGAGAAGTCAGATCGAGGGCTGGCCACGAGCGATTTACGAAGCCGACACCTGGAAGGCGCCTGTGCCGGGCGGGGCTTTGTTCGTGATGAGCCGGGAGGCAGTGGGCGCTGTGCTGAACGAGCAGGCAGATCACTTTTCCACCGGTGCGCTGTTCCGGCGCATGATGCGTCCCGCCTGGGGCCGGGGCATCTTGACCGCACAAGGCCACGACTGGCGCGTTCAGCGGCGCGCCGCGTCGGGCGCGTTCCGACCCGCCGAAATGGCGAGGCTGGCGCCGTTCTTCGCCCAAGCGGCCGAGCGCACGATCAAACGGTGGACGGCCTCTCCGGGCGAACCGGTGGACCTGCTCAACGAGATGACGCGGCTCACCTTTGATGTGATCCTAGAGGCGACCCTCTCCGGCGCGGCCGACTTCGACCGTGTCACTATGTCGGCAGCCGTTGAGGGGCTGTTCCGGCGCATCAACCGCATCCGCGTCAGCGCCGTCCTGATGCCCGACCGATATCATGAAGGCCGGAAGAGCGCCCGGACGCCCGAGCGCGAAGCGCTGCTCGCCATGATCGGGCGGATGGTCGCGCGGCGCCGGGGAGCTCCCCCGGCCGGCGACCTCGTCGACCTGCTGATCAAAGCGCGCGACCCGGAGATCGGAGCGGCATTTGACGACGAATTGTTGGCTGATAACCTGCTGGGCTTCATCCTAGCGGGCCATGAGACCACTTCACTCGCGCTTACTTGGGCGCTGTTCCTTACTGCCTCGCACCCACCAACGCTTCGTCGATTGCGGGCTGAAGTGGAGACGGTGGCTGGCGGCGCATCCATCGCGCCGGAACAGGTAACAAAGCTCCACTTCGCGCGTCAGGTGGTTTCAGAGACGCTGCGACTCTACCCGCCCGCATTCATGCTCACGCGCGTGGCCGGCCGCGACACGAATGTCGCCGGACATCGCGTAAAGGCGGGCCAGCGGATCAACCTGCCCATCTACGCCATCCACCGGCGCGCCGACGTCTTTCCCGACCCGCATGCTTTCGACCCTGACCGCTTCGACGCCGAACGGCCACAACCGAGCCGGTACAGCTATCTGCCGTTCGGGGCTGGCCCGAGGATCTGCTTGGGCGCGTCCTTCGCCATGGCCGAGGCGGTTACCGTGCTGGCGACATTGATCCGGGCCGTCGACCTTCAGCCTGTGGCGGCCTCTCAGGTGTGGCCGGTGGCGCAGCTCAGCCTCCGTCCGCGCGGCGGGATGCCGATGATCGTTCGCGCAAAAGAGTCGTCGAACGGCAAACACCGTCATTGGGGCTGATGCGCATCGGGCTTCGGGGGCAGCTACAATCCGCAGTTTCGGAGCCTACGCTTCCAGGCATAGCTCGGAACAGGATGAACGACTGGATTGTCGCGTCGCGACAAAGGGCGGTGCCGGAGGAACGGCGCCCCTTCCGCCCCTTTGCTCGAGAGGTCTGCCACGCGCACCGCACTGACGAGACCGTTCTCCTCGCGCGCATGTCCGCGAAGATCCACCGGTCGACGTAGCTCAGAGCGGTCTCGGTGCATAAGCGAGCTCGTCGCTTTCTGAAAATTGGTGGGAACTGCTGGCGTGCTCGCGTGGGGCGCTCCGGCGTTGACTTGCCACCGCGCTTGCGCAGCCAGTTGCGATCAGAGATGGTCCCCATGATGGTTTAGAGACGAAGGAGGCTTTCTCATGTTCAAAGAAGTCGAGCCGCAGCCTCACGTAATCAGGATGCATGCAGCGGTCGCCTCGGCATTGGCGAAGAGGAAGCACGTTGCGATCGCAAGCCCAGCCTGGCCGGATTGGCTAACCATCACAGCACTTGAGTTTTTCGGGGAGGATCGAACCCTTCTGAGGGCAGTACAATCTGGCGGCGCCCACACCGGCTCCGAAGTGTATTTCGAAGCAAACAGTTTGCGAGGCATACGGCTTTTTGGATAGGCAAGACGCTTTTGGTGAAGCGCTCCTCCAGCTGAATTGGGTTTCTCCAGCTAGTCGGATGCAGGCGAATGTCCGCAATGGGTGGAATCGGACGTTCAGCGGCAACGCGCGGCAGACAATTGTGCAGACAGAAAGGGGCAGCCGAAGCCGCCCCTTCCTTGGTGATGGCATGAACGCTTACTTCGGACCGAAATTCTTGTCAGCCGGACCCTTGTAGCTCTCGCCGGGCGAATGCGCCGGATTGCGCTTGCTCGGGTGCTGGCCGGGCGGGAAGGGATGGCTGGCAGGCTGCTTGGCGCCGCCGCTGACGGCCTTCAGTTCGATCGTGCTGAGATTACGCATTGTCGTCTCCGTCGGTTGGTGGGTGGTGAGGTTAAGCTCAAAGCCCTGCGGTGTTCCGGTTGCTCGGATTGCTGTTCTTGGCGCTGGTGCTGGTGCCGGGATTGCCGTTGCCCTTGCTAGCGCTGGCGCTGCTGGAGGTTCCTTGGCCACGGTCGCCGCCGGCGCCGCCGCCGCCACGTCCGCCGCTGACGAAGCTCAGTTCGATCGTGTTGAGATTACGCATGATTGTCTCCTCCTGTTGCACGCTGTGGAAAGGCGCTGCCGCACAAAAGGGCTCAAATGCGAGATGGTTCAATGCCGTTTTCAGCCAGTCCAGCGATGGGACGGATAGCTGGAACATGTTACCGGCGAGGTGATGAAAACTGAGGCTTGCTTGCGGGAGCAGCCCCTTCATGTCGTCAATGTGAGGCTACCTGCTCGCTCCACGCGCCGCTGAGAGGCTCCAGAGAATTTGTCGGCCGGCGCATCCAACCCGCAGAGGCGGCTGGGCTAGTCGCCGAAGAGCTGAGGGTTCCGTTGGATAAAGCGTTTCGCCCAATTGTCGAAATGGGCTTTCCGCGCCCGAGCGAGATAGCGCCAGCCGCCGATGCTGACGGCTGCGGCACCTACGGTGTCGACGATAAGGTCGTGTATCGTGTCGGTAAGGCCGGAGGGGTCGTGGGGCGTTGCCGGCTGCATGTTCGTCCCGAAGAACCTGTCCATGCCGAACTCGAAAATCTCCCAGATTGCTCCGATCCCAACCGCGAAGAAGAAGGCGAACAGGGCGACGAAGAAGGGGCGCATATGAAGGTCGACGTTCCGATCCTCGTTGAGGATGTAGACAAACATGAAGCCGAGCATGCCGAGCAGGAGGCCCGAACTGGTGTGCAGTACCGCGTCCCACCACCAGAACCGTTCGTAATAGTCGCGCACCTCGCCCAAGAAGAGCGTGGCGAAGACGAAGAGCACCGCCACGATTTGAATCTCCGACGGGATTTCCACGGGCATTCGGAGGACGACCGGCGCAAGCGTGAGAGCCATGATCCCGACGACAAGAAAGGCTTGGAGCCAGTCCTCCCGCACCAGCAGGAGGACGAGCTGCGCCGCCATGATCAGCTGAAGGACAGCAAGAATCGCCAGATGCGCGCGCCGGGCCGGGTCCTTGACCGGCGGATCAGAGGTTTCAGGCGTCATGGTGTCCCGAGCCGCTCCAGGGCTGGCGCTTTGATCGGGCATTCGCGCGCTGCGTCACCTTGGGTCCTCGACGGAAGGGACGGGGGGAACGATTTTGCAGCGCGGTAAGTTTCCTGCGGCCGATCCTCTGCTGATCCAGAACGGCAGTCGGAGGCGGGCTCAGCGTTCAACCATCAACACGTCTCCGAACTCCACCGTCAGAGCTTGTCCTCTGCTAAATGCTCAGCCTTGCTCGGTTGAGCTGAACCGTAACGACGAGGCCCTCCGCTGACCAATTGTGGTCGATCGTACCGCCCAGCTGCCGAGAGACGCTCCGCTGAACAAGCTTGCTGCCAAATCCCTCCGCTTCTGGCGGAGCCTCGACGGCGGGACCGCCGCGCTCCATCCAGATCAGGCTGAATTCATCGCCGTCCGCTCGGGTGGACACATCCAAGGTGCCCGCTTCCGACGATAACGAACCGTATTTCAGAGAATTGGTCGCGAGCTCGTGCACGACCATCGCCAAGCTCGTTGCGGCTGCCTCTCCGACGCCCATCCGCTCTACGGCTACTCGGATGCGTCCGCTAAACGCTCCAAGGTCATCGTAGGGCGCGAGCAGGACCGAAAGCAGGTCGCCGAGCAATGCTGCCAGAGCCTTGGCCGTCAGGGAGCGGCCGCACCAGATCGTGCGCCCGCCCCAAGGCTGTCAGCCTCTGGATGAGTTCACGTGCCATATCCTGTGGAGGAGGTCGTGCGGGAGGTGATGGCCGTCAGGCCTGCGGCGATCGCCAGCAGGTTCTTAACGCGGTGGCTCATCTCGCCGGCGAGCAACTCGTGGCCTTCTTCTGCCTGCTTTCGCCCCGTGACATCGAGGAAGATGCCGAACATGGTCCGTCCGACGATGCCAACATCCTCGCCCTGCCCGCGAGCCGCGATCCACCGGATCTTCTCGCCGATCATGATCCGGAAATCAGTCTCATAGGAACCAAGCACCGCTCGGGTGGCGGCGAAGGCGGCTCTTACACGATCGCGGTCTGCGGGATGGATGTGCTGCGAAAGTTCTTCAAAGGTGACGGCCTCGGACCAGGGCAAGCCCCAAAGCTCGAAACCGCGCTCATCCATCGTGAACCGATCATCGTCCACGTTCCACGCCCAAAGAGCAACACCAGCAGCATCAACCGCCAGTCTAAGATGGTCAGGCTGCCACGCGTGGGGCGAAGGGCGCTTGATATCGTCCATCAGTGAAATGCCGCCCTAAGCTGGATGCGGCGCTTGGTAGCAGGTCTATGCACCCCACCGCAATCTGAGCTCCAGATGGTTGAAGCGCAATCTTTCAAACAGCGTTCTGACCGTAGATAGTCGAGCATGCAACTACACTCTGGAGGCTTGTCTATTTTGCGCTAACCCTTTCTCCGAAAAACGTTTTTCTGCAGAAAGGGGAAACTTTCGGCACCTCTCCAGGTTGTGGGGGAGGGCATCTCAGCCTGTGTATCATAGTTTAGCGTAGGATTATTTCATGAAAAGCCTCTCAGTTCTAACATTCGCAAGCGTGGCGCTGGTCGCAATGACTCAGCATGCGCAGGCGCAGCCTGCTGGCGAACGGATCGCCGGCAGCTACGTTTGCGTGTTCAAGAGGGCGCGGTCGCGCGTGGCAATGCGCAGGCGGAAGCCAACCGCGCGGCTCAGTCCGCCCGCGCGCAAGTGACCCGGGTCTACAGCTTCGCTCTCCAAGGCTTCGCGGTGAATGCACCGTCCCAAGCGGTTGAGCGGATGCGCGCTGCGAACCCGAACATCGCTTATTGCGAAGAGGATCAAATCGTCACCATTCCTCCGATTCGGGCCGAGGCAAGGCCGGGCGGAGGCGGATCCGTGAAGGCCGCGCAGGAAACTCCGTGGGGCATCGTCCGCGTGAATGGCGGCGCAGCCGGCATCTTCGCTACCGCATGGGTGATCGACCTCGGGTGTCGACCTCGACCACCAAGACCTCAAGGTCGATTTGCAACGCAGCCGTAACTTCGTCGCGAACGAGACGTCGCCGGACGATCTCCACGGCCACGGTACCCACGTCGCCGGCACCATTGCAGCCCTCGACAACAAAATCGGCGTGATCGGCGTTGCTCCGGCGCTCCAGTGGTGGCCGTGCGCGTACTCGACCGCGATGGCAGTGGCACCACCTCCGGCGTCATCGCTGGCGTTGATTATGTGGCGCAATACGGCCGCCCGGGCGACGTCGCCAACATGAGCCTCAGCGGCGGCGGCAGCCAATCTCTCGACGATGCAGTGATCAACGCCTCGGCCGGCGGCGTCCGCTTTGCCCTGGCCGCGGGGAATGACAGCGCTAACGCTGGCAACCGTTCGCCGGCGCGGGCAACGGCCCCAACATCTTCACCGTCTCTGCCTTCGCGATCGGCGATAACTGGGCCCACTATTCTAATTTCGGCAACCCGCCGATCGACTATTCAGAGCCGGGCTCCTCAATTAAGTCGACTTGGAAAGACGGTGGTTACAACACGATCAGCGGAACCTCGATGGCAGCGCCGCACCTCGCTGGCCTGCTTTTGACCGGTGGCCTACGCACCGACAGTGTGGTGACAGGTGATCCGGACGGCAGCCCGGACCCGATTGGCGAAAAATAATCCTGCTTCACTCCAAGCGACAGGTCGAAGTAGAGGCGGCTACGCGGGGCCGCCTCGTCAGCGTCTCCCGCTGAACGGGCTCTGGAGTGGCGGTGAGTGTCCGCTTCCCGGTTGGAGGCGGACGTTCGTCGCCACAGAACGGCGTCCGCTTTTCGGGTCCCTTCGCTTTGGCGTGGATCGTCAATGGGCGCATAGCGGACATTCGGCGATGCGGGAGGACCGGCGCCTCTTGGCTAGCGGCTGGTCTCAGAGGGTTCTAGGCCGTCCGCGCGCGCCCTGGAGGATGAAGCTTTCGTCTCCGCTGCGAGCCGTGCTAGGGCCTGATCGGTTGAGGTGGAAGCGCCCTGCGCTTCCGCCCCAAGGCGTGAATCAGCTCCTTCTCATATGGCTGAGACCTTGATTCACGGAGCAGGCTGTTCCAGCCTCATCCGATAAGGTCTAGGGCCGCGTCTATCCTGGCTTAGGAGCATGCGATTGTTCAGCAATTTCCGATCACCGGCGCGACTTCTCTTACGCGCTTCCGTCGCCCTAGGCGGGCTCGCTGCAGCGGCGGGCGCCGGAATGGCGCAAAAGGTGCCGATCCTTCAGCCCGGTGCACCAGGCCAGGCGCCGAGGGAGCTCAGCCCCGAGCAAGCGGTCCAGATCGCGAACACCCGGTTTTCGCCAGACGACGTGAGGTTCATGCAGGACATGATCCATCACCACCGCCAGGCCGTCCAGATGGCGGCACTGGTGAAGGGGCGCACGGATCGTCAAACCCTGGTCGAGCTGGCCAAGCGCATCAACGCCTCGCAGGCGGACGAGATCGCATTCATGCAGACCTGGCTTGGCGAACGAGGTCAGGCCTTGTCCAATCCTGCGCCACACGCCCACCATGGGGGCGATGCCTGGCATGGCGACGCCGGATCAAATGGCCGCGCTCGCCGCAGCCAAGGGTCCTGCCTTCGAGCGGCTCTTCCTGGAGCGCATGATTGCCCACCACGAGGGCGCCTTGACCATGGTCAAGACGCTGCTGGAGCAGCCGGGCTCGGCCTATGACCCCGCCCTGCTCGATTTCACCACCGACGTGAAGAACGATCAGGAAGCGGAAATCAAGCGCATGGGCGCGCTTCTGGTGGGGCTTTCGGCCGATCCGCGGTCCAACCTGAAGCCGGGTTTCCGGAATGCCGGCCAAGCCGCCAGCAACCTCATGCTGATCGCCTCGTTGCCCAAGCCGACCGGCTTTTTCGACCGAAACAACCCAGGCCGGCCTCCCGCCAGAAAAAACCCGTCAAGGCGGCGGGCAAAGCGGGCAAAGCGGCCGGAGCGGCTGCGCAGGCGAAGAGCGACCCGGATTTCGGGAGCGATCCCCGCATCTCAGTTTCGCCAACACCGACATGGCCTTTTCCGGAAACCTGCTCGCCGTTGGCAATTATCACGGCTTCAACCTCTACCGGCTGGGTTCGGAGGGCATGCCGGACCTGGTGAGCTCGGTCGTTTGCCCAGGCGGACAGGGGGACGTGTCGATCGTCGGCGACATCCTGATCATGTCGGTCGAGCAGACCCGCGGCCGGGTCGATTGCGGCCTCCAGGGCGTCAGCGAGGATGTCAGCCCGGAGCGTTTCCGCGGGCTTCGCATCTTCAACATCAGCGATCCCGCACGGCCCATCCAGGTCGGCCAGGTGCAGACCTGTCGCGGCTCGCACACCCACTCCGTCGTCTCCGCTCCGGACGCGAAAGACGCGATCATCGTCTACGTTTCGGGCACGTCTTCGGTTCGCAAGGGGAGAAGAACTCAAGGGCTGCGTCGGAGAGGTTCCTGGTGACGACCGCACCGCTTTCTTCCGCATCGACGTGGTCGAGATCCCGCTCAGCGATCCGTCGCGGTCCCGGATCATCGATAGCCCGGCGGTGTTCGCTGACGCTGCAACCGGCCGCCTTGCCGGTCTTTGGCAGGGCGGGACCCATGGCAAGGACACCCAGGAGACGCGGCGGACGGACCAGTGCCACGACATCACTGTCTTTCCCGCGAGCAAACTCGCCGCAGGGGCTTGCTCCGGCAATGGGATCATCTTCAACATCGCGGACCCGCGGAGGCCCAAGCGGCTCGACGCGGTGGTCGATCCAGGCTTCGCCTACTGGCATTCGGCGACCTTCAACAATGCCGGAACCAAAGTGCTGTTCACGGACGAATGGGGCGGCGGCTCGCGCGCCGCTGCCGCGCGCAGGATCAGCGCAACTGGGGCGCGAACGCGATCTATGACATCGTCGACCGGAAGCTCGTATTCCGCAGCTACTACAAGCTGCCGGCAGCGCAGACCGAGCAGGAGAATTGCGTCGCGCACAACGGCGCGATCATTCCCGTGCCCGGCCGGGATATCTTCGTACAAGCCTGGTACCAGGGCGGGATTTCAGTGATCGACTTCACCGACTCCGCCAATCCGGTGGAAATCGCTTATTTCGATCGCGGCCCGGTCGACGGAAAACATCTGGTGCTTGGCGGCTACTGGTCCGTTTATTGGTATAATGGCCGGATCTACGGCACTGAGATCGCACGCGGGCTCGATGTCCTCGCGCTCCAGCCGAGCCAATATCTCACGACGAACGAGATCGCCGCGGCGGCGCTTGCCGATCGGGGGAAGATGTTCAATCCACAGCAGCAATTTCCCGTGACATGGCCCGACCACCCGGTGGTCGCACGCGCCTATGTCGATCAGCTTGCGCGCGACCGGGCGCTCTCGCCGGCAATGACCGCGGATCTCTCCGCTGCGCTCGATCAGGCAAGATCGCCGATTGAGGCCGGCACGAGCAACCGCGCTTTGGCAGCGACGATGACGTCACTGGCGTCAAAGTTGGAACAGTCCGGCAGCGACGTCGCCACGAACAAGCGCATGGCGGCGCTTCGCGGAACTCTGACCCGAATGGCGACGAAGCTCCGCTGACGAAAACAGTTGCAGGCGCAGAGCTGCTTCCGATGACTGTCGCTTGGTAAACATAGTGACGCCAATCGGAAGGAGGAACGGTGATGACGAAGCCTTTCATTGGCCTTCTGCTCGCGGCCGCTCTCATCGGCACCGCGCCTCCGGGCCGGGTGAGTGTCGGCGAGCGCATCCTTCCCCCGCCGGTTCAACCGAACAAGGCCCTGATGCCGTTCGTCAAGGTCTCCGCTCAGACCATCGCCTTGAGGCACGTTCGGATCATCGACGGCACCGGCGCCAAACCCGTTCCCGACCGAACCGTGATCATCGAAGGGGGCAAGATAGCGGCCGTTCTGGGGCCAAGGGCGAAGATCCCGACGGGCGCAACGGTGCTCGACATGACCGGCAGGAGCCTCCTTCCGGGACTCGTCGGCATGCACAACCACATGTACTACATCGCGCGTCCTAACCTCGATGAAGCGGGGCACGCGCACGCGCCCAGCCCGCTCGTGCCGCAAATGACCTTCAGCGCCCCCCGGCTCTATCTTGCGGGAGGCGTCACCACGATACGGACGACCGGGAGCGTCGAGCCCTATACCGACCTCAACATCAAAGCCCGGATCGATGCCGGCATGCTGGCAGGGCCGCACATGGACGTGACCGGGCCTTATTTGGAGGGCCCGAACAGCGCCTTCATACAGATGCACCAGCTGAAGGATGCGGACCATGCACGGCGGATGGTCGCCTTCTGGGCGGATCAGGGCGTCACCTCGTTCAAGGCCTATATGAACATCAGCCGGGCCGGGCTCAAAGCGGCGATCGATGAAGCGCATCGGCGAGGATTGAAGGTCACCGGTCACCTCTGCTCCGTCACCTACCCGGAAGCGGCTGCGCTCGGCATCGACAATTTGGAGCATGGCTTCTGGGCCAACACCCAGAATGATCCTGGCAAGGAGCCGGATCGCTGCCCCGCCACAACGGGCGCACCGACCCTTGCTGCCATGGACGCCGATAGTGCCGAGGCGCGGACCCTCATCAAGCAGCTCGTCGACGCGCGGGTCGCCATCACCTCGACTCTGCCGGTCTTTGAGCCGAGCTCGCCCACCTACCGGCCGCTCGCCCCCGCATGCTGGACATGCTCAGCCCCCAGGCCCGCGCGGATTACCTCACGCTGCGCCGGCTCGCCGCCGCCGCCCCGCCTGAACGCGCCTCCCGGCGCGCGAAGCTCTGGGTGAACGAGCTGAAGATGGAGCGCGCGTTCGTGGCGGCAGGCGGTCTACTGCTTGCCGGCCCGGACCCCACGGGTGCCGGCAACGTCCTGCCGGGCTTCGGAGACCAGCGAGCGATCGAGCTCCTGGTCGAAGCCGGCTTTACCCCCCTCGAAGCGATCCGGATCGGGACGTTGAACGGCGCGACCTACCTTGGGCTTGAGGATCGCATCGGCTCGATCGCTCCGGGAAAGCATGCGGACCTCATCGTGGTGCGGGGCGACCCGTCACGAAACATCGCCGACATTGAAAATGTCGAGATCATATTCAAGGACGGTGTCGGCTACGACAGCGCGGCGCTGCTTGCTTCCGTCAAGGGACGCTATGGACAATATTAGAGATCCTGGTGGCCCTCGCCCCGAATTCTGCTCTTCCTCAAAGGATAGTCACACCCCCAGCTGGGTCGCGATATAGACATGCCCCCGATGGCGAGAAACTCGACGCTACCCTGAGAGGCGGTATCCCCGTGCCGCAGGTCACGGAATTGCAAGCTTGCAGTTCCAACTCCCCCGCACGGACGCGTCGCGCCGGTCCCGGGCTGTTATTCGAGCCTCGGCTCCCCCGGCGGCAATCCGAGGCAATTCGCTGGTTGCTGCGCCCAAGCCGACGCTGAGGCTCATCGCGTCTGCGCGGAAGAACGCGCCGTCGGGGGCGACGGGGCTCGCCGCGGAAAGGACAACCGCGCCGCTATCGAGACGGACCAGTGCCTGCTGCGGCGTCGCCAAGATCAAGACCCCTGCTGCGTTCGAGAAGGAGCAGACGGCAGCCTCTTTGAACGGGCTGTCCGCATCACCTTCCTGCAGCGGAAGGAGCTGGGCCGGCCTTACGACAGCTTGGTTTTCCTTCACACCCGCGGCTTGCTCAACAGCCTGGGCCAGTTCTTCTTCATTCATGCGCTCGGCAGGCACCGACTGAGACTCGCAACCGGAGAGCGACGCCCAAAAGAGCAAAGCGTACTGCACGATCCGCCTGTGACTGTCCGATAGCACTCGCCACCTCCGTCGTTCCAATAGCCCCGAGCCCCGCCTGTCACCTTCGGCAGCGAGAGGGCCTCGCCCAGGCCTAAGCTGCCCGTCTGCGGGTCTATCGTGATTTGTCTTCATATCGCCATCATCAAACAAGTCGAATACGTGGCGCAATTTCCGCTTTCCACCCGGTGCCGACAGCGACACACGATCAGTCTTCCGGCGATCAAAAGCGAACGTTGGGGGAGGTGAGCAGGCTGTGGCTGCTGGCCCTCCTGCCGCACCGTTCTTTAAACTGCCAGATGCTGCCCCGCATCCACCAGCAAGCTCTCCCCGGTGACCATCCGCGTTGCCGGATCGAGGAACATGAGAATGGCATCAGCGATGTCTTCGCCTCTCGGCGCCTTTTTGAGTGGTGACCCTGCGGCGACTCGGGCGTTAAGCTTCTCGAACTCTGCGTCGCCGACCCGGTCTCTCCACCACCTGGTGGCGACATATCCAGGGTTGACGGCATTCACCCTGATCCGCGGTGCAAGAGCTCTGGCGAGAGATTTCGTCATTGTCAGAAGGGCGCCCTTGCTTGCAGCATAAGCGACGGACGAGCCGTGACCGAAAACCCCCGCAACAGACGCGACGTTCACCACCGAGGCGGCATCGCTCCGTTGGAGAGCGGGGACGCAGGCTCGAGTAGTCTGGAACGCCCCCACAACATTAAGCCGATAGATGTCCAGGAAGTCCTCTGCCGAGAGCGCATCGAGCTCCGAATGCGCAGCAAACTTCGTCTTGCCGGCATTGTTCACCAGAAAGTCGATCCGGCCCCATCTCTGCTCGGCTGAAGCAGCGAGAACCCGCGCTCCATCGTCGTGCCGGAGGTCTGCCGCCACGGCGATTGCGTCGACCCCTGCCGCGCGGCATTGCTCCGCCACCGCTTCGGCTTCTCCCGCGCTGCGGGAATAGTTTACCAGCACCCGCGCGCCGCGCCGAGCCATGGCTACAGACACCGCGGCGCCGATGCCGGTGCCGCCTCCAGTGACGATCGCGACCCGATCCTCCATGTCCCGATCTCTCACGCGACCGCTCCCCTGTCTCACATTTATCGGTTTTGTTTCGCGCTCGGACTAACCTGCCGTTCTGCTAATGTTGTTGTAGCCGCGGGCGCGGGTCGGCCCACGCATCGGCCAGCTTGAACCGCCCAGAGTAGCGGCCTGGCCAACTATTTTTTGGCAGCGTGAATGTCTTGGCTCCCGTGGCACCTACGCAGATGCGCAGCCCCGGCGTCCGCTTGTCCGGGTGTTCAACCATTGTGTGGCGGATCGCGCTGCGGTGCATCGCCATCATTCACCTTCGTGCCGAGAGGTTTCGTGAGCATAGCGCAATCGGTCCGAAAGCGTTCCCCACCGGCTCATGACTCAAGCGTCCGCTTTATGGTGTGCCGATGTTCCAGGGAATGGCTGTGATTGGCGCGTATCGGACATAGGGCAATCCGGGAGGAACGGACAGACGAATGACGGTTTCCGGATGGAAAGCGGACCCTGAGGAAGCTAGCCTCTCTCATCGAACGGAGGAGCTCCCATGCCGGCAGTCATCCAAATGCTGCGCCTGTAGGGTCGCGCGAGAACAGGATGACTGGTTCAATGAGGCAACCGTTTGAAATCTCGCGCGGCTCGATGGGGGTGGCGGCGTTTTCAACGATCGTCGAATGGTTCGACTTCACCTTGTACCTCTATCTGGCAACAATCCTCTCCAGGGTATTCTTCGGGGGCGGTGAGACGTCCCTCGTCACCACGCTCGGCGGCTTCGCCGTCGCCTATCTTATGCGCCCCTTCGGAGCGATCGTCTTCGGGCACATCGGCGACCGTTACGGACGGCGGCGGGTAATGCTGCTCTCCATGGGGGTGATGACCTTCGCAATGCTCGCGACCGCTCTGCTGCCGACCCACGCCCAGATCGGTCCGATTGCCGGCTGGCTTCTGATCCTGTTGCGCTGTGTCATGGGTTTCTCGGTAGGCGGAGAGTATACGGGCGTGGTGGCCTATCTGCTGGAGGGGGCACGGGCAGATCGTCGCGGCCTGATCACTTCCTTGGCCTCGGCGGCAAGTGAAGTGGGGGCGTTGCTGGCGGTCGGTGTGTCGGCGCTGACGGTCAGTTCGATGAGCAGCGCCGCACTGGACCAATGGGGGTGGCGCATTCCCTTCCTGGTCGGGGCGGCGATGGCGGCCAGCATCTGGTTCGCGCGCTCGACCATGCAGGAGTCGCCGGAGTTCGAACGCCAGAAGGCCAACGGAACGGTGCCCCGGAACCCGCTGCGGCACACGCTCACCCACTACCGCGCGGGAATCATGCGGTCCTTCGCCATCTCGGCGTTGGGATCGATCACATATTATGTCGGGATCACCTATGTCCCCGCGTTCCTCACCTCGGCGGGCGCGATGAGCGAGGGAAGCTCGCTGTGGTTGTCGACGGTGGCGGCATTGGTCGTCATCCTGGTGACGCCGCTGATCGGGGCCCTGTCCGACCGGCTCGGCCGCAAGCCGGTCCTGATCGTCCTTGGTGGGTGCGCCGCCGTGCTGCCGATCACCATGTTTTCCTCATGGCGAGCGGCTCTCCTCTTCACGCGCTGTTCGAGCCGTTGTCCTCGCCGGCCTTGGCGGAGCAGTGAGCGCGGTCGGTGCCGTCACGACCGCCGAGCAGTTCCCAGGCGAGGGCCGCCTCAGCGGCTTGGCGTTAGGAGCGACAGCGGCCACGGCTGTTTTCGGCGGTCTCACGCCCTATCTTGCGCAGGTTCTGATCGAGAGCACGGGCAGGCCCTGGATCCCAGGAGCGATGATCGCAGTGGTGGCCCTGTCTGTGCTTCCGGTGCTGCTGGCGCTTCCTGAAACGTCCTTCCGAAGGGCCAGACAATAGCTGGTGATCCAATAGGACCAATACAGTGGTTCCGGATTGGACCAAGAGCATGGGCTCACCAGGAGGGCTTAGCTGCCGGCCCGAATGAGGAGGAAGTCAAAGGCCCGCCGTCGCGGCAGGGCGCTCGCGCATGGCGGCCGCCCAGCGCGCCAGATGGACATGCTCGTCGGCGGGGCGGAATTGCACCAGCCGCGCAAAATCGATCCCGGTGAAAGCGACAATGTCGGCCATCGTCAGCCGGTCGCCGGCGATGAATTCGCTTTCGGCGAGCCGGCGCTCGAAGAGCTTGATCGCGCGCTCGGCGGAAGCGCGGTTCGCAGCCCCCAGTTCCGGCACTTGCAGCTCGAGCGCGGCGAGAGCGGGGTGCTGATGGCGCACCGCAAGCATCAGCGGCGTCGCCAGCATCATCTCGGCCCTGCGGGTCCACATCTCGACGATCGAGATCTCCTTGGGATCGCGACCGAGAAGATTGGGTTCGGGATAGATGCTTTCGAGATAGCGGCAGATGGCGACCGATCCGGTGATCACCGTGCCATCGTCCAGCTCCAGCGCGGGCACATTGGGGAGGCCAGCGCGCGCCAGATATTCGGCCGTGCGATGCTCGCCTTTGAAGAGATCGACCTCGACGATCTCGATTTCCTCGATCTCCTTTTCGGCCATGAACCAGCGCACGCGCCGCGGATTGGGAGCGCGGCGGCTTCCATAAAGCTTCAAGCGCCGGATCCTTCGGCAGGAGCAAGCTTGTCCTGCGTCCTGGTTTCGAAGTCGCTCGCGTCGTGCCGCTCGTGGAGCTGGGTCGACGGGTCCCCCATGACCCGGTTCACCATGCGCCCGCGCTTCACCGCCGGGCGGGCGCCCACGGCCTCGGTCCAGCGCTGGACGTTCTTGTAATCCTGCACCTGCAGGAACTCGCCCGCTTCGTAAAGCACACCTTTTGCAAGCGCGCCGTACCAGGGCCAAATCGCGATATCGGCGAGCGTATAATCGGGACCCGCGATATATTCGCTGCTCGCCAGGCGCCGATCCAAGACATCGAGCTGCCGCTTCACCTCCATCGCGTAGCGGTTGATTGCATATTCGATCTTGATGGGCGCGTAAGCGTAGAAATGGCCGAAGCCGCCGCCGAGGAAAGGCGCGCTGCCCATTTGCCAGAAGAGCCACGAGAGGCACTCCGCCCGGTCGGCGCCGCCGGTCGGCAGGAACTCGCCGAACTTCTCCGCCAGATACATCAGGATCGCACCCGATTCGAACACGCGCACCGGCTCCGGGCCGCTCCGGTCCATTAGCGCTGGAATTTTGGAATTCGGGTTCACTTCAACGAAACCGCTGCTGAATTGATCGCCCTCGCTGATGCGGATCAGCCAGGCGTCATATTCGGCCCCGGCATGGCCGAGTTCCAGCAACTCCTCGAGCATGACCGTGACCTTCACTCCGTTCGGAGTGCCGAGCGAGTAGAGCTGCAACGGATGCTTTCCGATCGGCAGTTCCTTGTCGTGCGTGGGTCCGGCGATCGGACGATTGATGTTGGCAAAGCGCCCGCCGCTTTCCTTGTCCCAGGTCCAGACCTTCGGCGGGGTGAATTCTACGTTGTCGGTCATGCTTGCCCTTCGCAAAGAGGTGGCGGATCGCAGTCTTGGAGGCCGTGGTTTTCAAACCAGAGGGAACAGCCGGTGTTCCCAGGGGAATTGCCACCAGAGACGCTACGCCGGCAGAAGCCACCACGCTGACTTGCCGAGCCGGAGCCAAGCCCACAACGCGAAGCACCCGGTGACCTCGGCCAGCGCAGCCCCGATTTAGGCGAACATCGTCATAGAGGGGCCACCTCGTAGCACTCGCAAATATCCGCGATGGTTGGAAACGGACGTTGGCTCAGCCCGTGCTCTCCGCCTACTGCGGTGGCATCCAAGATCGGGCCGCGGGCAGTGCCCTAACATCGCGAAGAGCGCTGATCATGGTACGGCTTCAGCAGGCAATCAAATTCAGTACCTTGACAATATGCGATCATGAGCAGCTACTCGGGTGCGGCAGGCGACGGGGCGTGGCGTTATACGTCAGCCCGGCTGATTAGCTTTCGGTGATGAAGACGGAGGCCATGATGTACAAAGCAGTTGTTGCAGGATGTTTCTTCGGAATCGCACTAACGCCTGCTCCCGCAGCCACCGCACAAGAGCAGGCATCAACTGCGGAGTCGGAGCTTAACCGTATGATTTGCCGACGAGACGCGGTCGTTGGTTCCCGTGTTCAGAGAAGGCGGACATGTATGACGCGCAGGGAATGGATAAAGTTGCAGGAGGGTACTCGCGACGGAATGAACGAATTTCTTCGGAAGGCTACCCAGAACGCAAACCCGAATTGAGCCTGAACTGCCGAACAAGCTGCTCACGAGGCCGAATGGGAGGTGACCACATGAAAATGCTGATTGCAGCAGCTTTGCTGCTCGGGGCCGTGCAGGCGTCAGCCACTAAGGTGGAAGTGGCAACCGGAGACTGGAGCAACATCCCACTTCTGAAGACGCGCTCGTTCAACATCATCAGCGGCGAGGCGGTAGATAGAGTTCACCGTTCGTTCGAGAAAGGCGAGTGCGTCATTGCGGGCCAGTCGAAGAACCGGCTGAACCTCAACGTGCCCTTCCTCATCCAGTTTGGCGAAGGCGGGGCAATCGAGCGTCTTGTGCTCCGGAAGATCGGCTGCCCCTCGGTGGAAACCGTGCTTGCCAGCGCGCTGCTCCAGCAGGCTCAGAGCGGCGAGTATAAGAGCACCGGTTTGAATGAGGCGGGCTGGTACCAGAGCGAGCTTCGCCTTACCTCCCATTGAATGGCGCGCTTGGGAATGTCGTCCGCCAGGGGTTGGCCTCGGACGTGCTTCAGTCGCGCCGACTGAGCAACGCTTGAGGCCGGTGGATGCGCTTCCTGCCACTCACTCGCGAGCGCTGAAGCTCCGCCTGCAACTCTGTGCGGATGAACCTTCCAATTCGTCATCGCGGTGAGGAAGCTCATCCGGGTCCGCCTAACCGATCGCCGGGGCGAAATGGTACCACGAGGCAGTTGCCACCGCCGGTTGCGACGAGACGACCGTCGGCGGTCCAGACGCGGCCGGTCGCGTGCACGATGCCGTCAATGGCGACCTCGGACTCGGCGTCAAGCAGGAGCCAGTCCGACAGGGTGGCCGGATCGTGAAATGCGATGGTGAGGTCGAGAGAGGGCCCTGCATAATCGGGTTCCCGATCGAGCATCCGCCAATGCGCTGCCCAAATATTCGCGTCGATCAGCACAGCAACCCGTCCGGCATTGGCGAAGATGTCGGCTGTCGCTGGTTCGTGACGAAATTGGTACCAGCGTTGGAGACGGCGGGTTCGCGGCCGCGGCCCTCCCGGCGCTCGAAACTCCACGGGTCGGCATTCGAGATTGGCCCAGAAGGTCACAAGTTTCCGCCCCAGACGGCCGAAATGGGACTCGAGTGTCTCCAGCCCGGCAGCAGCCGGCACATCGGGCATAGCGGGGCCGATCTCATGTGGGCCAAGGGCCCTGGATGTCGTCCAAATCTGCGCTTGGAAAAAACATCGTTCCAATTGCCAAAGCGAGACGTTTACCTGCGATGAGCCACCCTGCTTGCCGATGTCGACCCGTACGAGGGCCGTTCGGCGCTCTGCCTTGGCCAGGAATTGGGCGCTCAGCGTTACAGGCCTGTGGCCTTCCGGCACTGAAAGGCCGGCGGCACGCAAGGCGATCGCGGCGAGATAGCCGCCGGCGGGTCCCCACCCCTCCCAAGCGGAATCGAGCTCGACCACGAAGCCCTGGTCAGCCGCGGTCAGCCGCGTCGCCTCCGTCAGTGTGCCCACCGAATCTCTCCTAGATCTTGATCGGATCGGGCTGAATCAGCCTGATCCGTGAATTAAGGTCTCAGCCATATGGAAAGGGTCACGATCCTTGCAGTCAAAGAGGTTGAGCAGCCAATCCCTGACGCTTGGAGCAGAAGCTGCGATCAGACCGGAACCGAGTTGATCCGCACGATAACACCCGCAAACGGTTCTCTTCCTATTTCGCTCTCCCTGCCGGACGTGGTATCTGCAACCACGAGCCACATGGGGAGTAGCCATGTTCACGGACATGAAACAAGGCACCGCTGAGGATTGGGCGCACATCGCAGCCCAACACGGCAAGCACCAAAAGACGCAGGCCCCCAAGCAGATCATGGACAGCCTTCGGCGGCTCGAGGCTATCGAAGTCGGCTTTGCCGCGAACCAGCTCACCCATTCGCTGATGGCTGCCACCCTGGCGCGCAGATCGGGCGCCTCCGAGGAGGAGGTGGTGGCGGCGCTTACTCATGACCTAGGCAAGCTGTTCTCGATCCCGAACCACGGGCCGATCGCGGCCGAGATGCTGAAGCCGTACGTGTCTGAGAATATCTACCACGCAGTCTACCATCACCAGGATTTTCAAGGTCAATATTATTACGGCCACCTGGGCAAGCCCACCAACCTCAGGGATCGTTTCAAGAACGAGCCGTGGTACGAACTTGCGGTGAAGCTGGTGGACGAGTGGGATGCGCCGGCCTTCGATCCCGACTTCGAACTGGATCCTCTGGAATCCTTTGAGCCGGAGGTCACACGGATCTTCTCATCACCGAGACGAATGTGATGGAGATTGGCGTCCGCAAGCGACTGAGTTCCTGCTCTTCAGTTTAGAGGATCACGCGCATCCAAGACGTGGTTGGGTTCCACGGCCTTTCGGCAACGACCTCAACCTTGGGCGCCTATCAGGTCCGCCACGACCGAATATTTGGATTGTTCGTTGGCGGAGCCAAAGCCGGTAGGAGCGCCCACCCGGCTGGCCCCTTCACGAAGTCGTGCCCGGTGACGCGAAGCCGAGCCTGACGTCGCGGCTCTGGCCCGGCGGCGAGGACCGGCTGCTGGCCTGTTGCCACCGGCAAGGTGCAGTGGTGGATTGGGTGGGGAGCAGCTCAGCCGCAAATGGATCGTGCCCAAGGACTACAAAAGTGGGCACCCAGATCATTGGAAACTTTGGCTGCGTGCGGCCGTAAGGAGGCAGGCGCTGCCAAAACCGGCGCTGGAACGCACCCAATGAGAACGGATCTCGAGCACGTCCTGGCGATCTCCGTCGCTATTCTGCTCCAACCAGCTCACGAAGCCTGCGGGCGCAGGCCCGACCTCGCCAGCGTCTGCCACATGGCCGTCTTGCGCGTACCGTTCGGCATGTTCTTCCATGAGAGTGGCGATCCGTTCCGCGACGGGCTCGGCGATTACGCCGGCTTCGAGCAGAGCACGTATGGTGGCAAACCCAGCGCCTCGGCAACCGCTGTTGTCGTTGCACCTATCCCTTGAATCGTTCCCGTTCATGCTGAACCGGAACGAGTCTATTTCCCCCTTTGATCGCCGTGCTTTCCGAGCCGTCAGGTGATTCCACCTGACTAGAAAGCACTCTAGGTCACGCCGGTCGTCCTTTGCGCCAACGACACTCACTATGCGGAAGCCGCTCTCCCGATCTGCCTCTCGGAAGCTATGGGACGCCTCCCCAGGGAGGAAGCACACCATAATAGCTGTAAACCAGCTCGTCTTCAGAGCGCCGGCGGGGCCGGTCGGCGCTGTCGAGCGCGAAGGCGGGTGCGTTTTCGAGCTGCTCGCGCGTCAGGTCGACTACATAGCCGTCACGGTCCACGTCGTATGTCAGGATGTCCCATGGAACAGGATGGACGTTGGTGCCGACGCCGAGAAACCCGCCAAAGGAGAGCACGGCATATGCAACCTGGCCGCTCCGTTTTTCAATCATCACCGAATGGACGGTGCCGAGCTTTTCACCCTGGGGATTGTAGACCGGAGTTCCTTCAACCCGGCGCGGAGATCAACTGGTGTGCACGGTCGACGATGTCGTCGTAGTATGGAGGTAGCTCGTCATTTCCCATGGAAGGTCTCCTTCGCGAGACAAAGCTCCCAAAAACAGGAACGCTCCAGCTACAGGCTGAGGCGTTCCCACTGGCCGCCATCAGGGCGGTTCTTCCCTAGCTGTTTGCTGCCCTGGACAAAGCCTCAGGATTTGTGAGTTCCGGTTCCGCTCGGTCGTGCCCGCGGCACGGGCGCATCCTCAGAGGCGCAAGCAGAAAGGCCTGTTTGGATGGCGCGTGCCCCCAAGTGTCACGTGTCCGCCTGCGACCGCGCTCGCTTAACGGCCGAACTCGCCAACTGGCGACGATCTGCCGTTCAATTCCGCACCTTTCGCGTTAACGGCACAAACCTTACCGAAATAAGGACTTGTTCGTTCACCCTACCGCTCGAATTCTTCGTTATCAGCTTCAGTTGCTGGGTTGAATGCGCGGGTCCCACAGGAATGACCATCCGCCCTCCGGGCTTTAGCTGATCGAGCAGGGGCTTGGGGACATGTGGCGCTCCCGCGGTGACAATGATGCCATCAAACGGCGCAGACTCGGGCCAGCCCGCATAGCCGTCGCCGTGCCGGACCTTTACGTTTTTATAGCCGAGCTGCGCCAGCCGATGGGTCGCCTGCCGCGCCAGCGGCTCAACGATCTCCACCGAATAGACCTGGCGCACGAGCCGCGAGAGTAAAGCCGCTTGGTAGCCCGACCCGGTTCCGACCTCGAGCATCACATCACCCTTCTTCGGGCGTAGCAGGTGGGTCATAAGCGCGACGAGACTGGGCTGCGAGATCGTCTGATCCTCGCCGATCGGCAACGGATAGTCTTCATAGCTTTCAGAGCGCTGGGCGGCAGGAACGAACAGGTGCCGCGGCACCGCCCGCATTGCGCCGAGCACTGCGGGGTTGGCGCGTTCACCTATCGGCTCCGCATAATTTCTGATTGATCGCACCAGACGCCCGCGCCCGTCCCCGAAGCGCCGGTTCTCATCGGCTGGGCCGCCGGGTTGAGCCTGAGCGTGGGAAATCAATGCAACTGCGAGCAACGCCAGGACATGCAGGCCATAGACCCGTTTCATGTTTCCTCTTCCGATCGGCTGGACCGCGTATCCAGCGTAGGAACCAATAACGCACCAACGGCCACGACCGCTCCCCCGACGAGAGCACCCATTCCAGTGTAAGCGAGGCTGGAAAAAAGGAGATAGGCGCTGCTCAGGCAGAAGAGCGTGGGCAGGGCGGGGTAGAGGGGGACGCGGAAGGGCCGGTCGATATCGGGTTCGCGCCGCCGCAGCACGAACAAGGCCACGCCGACCGCAAGGAAGAATGCCCAGAAAGCAGGCGCGGTATATTCGACGGCCAGTCGAAAGCCGTCACGAGCGAACATCCCGAGCCCCACCAGAAGCAGCGCCGCCCCACCTTGGATGAGCAGCGCGTTACCGGGAGTCCCCTCCCTCTCCCGCCAAAGTCCAAGGAAGGCAAGCCGCGGAAAGTCGCGGCCGAGCGCGAAGGCTGAGCGCGCGCCGGTGAACGCAGTGGCGTTCGCCGACGTGAGCGCCGCCACCGCCACCGCGACACTGATGACCACTGCTCCACTCTGGCCCCAGACCAGCCCCAGCAGGTCAGCCGCCGCCGCCTCCGATCCCGCCATGCCGGCGAGCCCCAGCGCACGCAGATAGGCAAGGTTGACGAGCAGGTAGAGCAAGGTGATCAGCGCGAGGCTGCCAATCAGGACCGGCATGATCCGCCGAGGCGCGTCGCGCAGCTCGGCGGAGAGATAAGCAGCCTCGCTCCAGCCTCCATAGGACAACAGCACGAACACCAGCACGAGCCCGAGCGACGTCTCGCTTACAGGCGGCGGCGCCGCCACTGCCTCGGGCGCGAGCAGCAACCCCGCGGCGATGACCAAGGCCAAGCCCAGCAGCTCGACGGTCGTCAGCCAGACTTGGGTGCGAGAACCATGCGCTACTCCGGCCGGCGCGAAGCAGACCTACCAGCTCCATTGCTGCTTCTGGCCGTAATTCGGACGTCCCCTTTTGGGCTGCGAATGCCGTAATCCGCCGTTCGAGCTGACGAAGATGCATCAATTGGATCGATACTGGTTGCACCTGTCGCTCCTTCAAGGGATGGCAAGGGAAAGGAGAGCTACATGCGCGATTACCTAAATTTCTACATAGACGGCGCTTGGGTGGAGCCAGTCCGCCGGCAGCCGCTCGATGTCATCAATCCCGCAACTGAGACTGTTGCAGGCCGCATCAGCCTTGGCTCTACTGAGGACGTCGACAAAGCCGTGACTGCGGCCAGGCGCGCATTCGTAAGCTATTCTCTGACTAGCCGCGCCGAACGGCTTGATCTGCTCAAGAACATCGTTTCCGAATTCGAAAAGCGCTACACCGACATCGCTGCAGCGATCACGGAGGAAATGGGCGCCCCCTCCTGGCTGGCACAGCAGGCGCAGGCGGGAAGCGGGATCGCGCATCTCCGTACGGGCATCGACGTGCTCACCAACTTCCAGTTCGAGGAACTGCGCGGCAGCACACTCATAACCCACGAGCCGATTGGGGTGTGTGCGCTCATCACGCCATGGAACTGGCCCATCAATCAGATTGCATGCAAGGTGGTGCCGGCACTCGCGACCGGCTGCACGATGGTTTTGAAGCCCTCTGAAATTGCGCCTTTCTCTGCCTATCTTTGGACTGAGGTTCTCGACGCGGCCGGCGTCCCAGCAGGTGTCTTCAACCTGATCAACGGGGATGGGCCAACGGTCGGAGCCGCGCTGTCGTCGCACCCGGACGTTGATATGGTGAGCTTCACCGGTTCAACTCGCGCCGGCATCGAAGTCGCGAGAAACGCCGCGCCCACGGTTAAGCGGGTTGCGCAGGAACTGGGAGGAAAATCACCCAACATTATCCTTGAGGATGCCGACCTTCAGGGGGCTGTGACGAGCGGCGTTCTTCAGATGATGAACAATAGCGGCCAGTCATGCAACGCGCCGAGCCGCATGCTCGTGCCCGCCGCGCGCATGGACGAAGCGAAGACGTTCGCAAAGGCCGCCACCGACGGGGTGACCGTCGGTAGCCCGCACGGCAACTGCAAGGTTGGCCCGGTGATCAGCGAGACGCAATGGAACAAGATCCAGGGGCTGATCCAATCGGGTATCGATGAAGGGGCCAGCCTGATCACCGGCGGCGGCGGCAAACCGGAAGGCCTGGAGACCGGCTATTATGTGAAGCCGACGGTGTTCGCCGACGTGACCCCGCACATGACGATCGCACGCGAAGAAATCTTCGGGCCGGTGCTCACCATGATGGCGTATGAAGACGAGGGCCAGGCGATTACGATGGCCAACGACACGGTCTACGGCCTTGCCGCCTATGTGCAGGGGGAGCCGGAGCATGCCAAGCATGTCGCTCGGAAACTGCGTGCCGGCCGAGTGCACCTCAACGGTTCCGGGGGAGACATGACGGCCCCGTTCGGCGGCTACAAGCAGTCCGGCAACGGCCGCGAATGGGGTGATTACGGCTTCAGGGAATTCCTCGAAACAAAAGCCGTGCTTGGCTGGGGACAAGCACAGCCTGGGAATTGAAGCTTAGAATGAGGAGATCGACATGCTTGTAGCGGATCCGGTGACGGTTCTCGCGATCCTGCTGCTCGCGGTGGCCGTCTCGGCCTGGCTTGGCCGATTGCCTTATTTTCGCAACCTTGGCGGCGCGCTTCTCGCTATCCTTTTTGGAGGGGCGCTGGCCAATTTCGGCATCATCCCGACGCACGATGAAATGCCCAGCCTGTACGATCCCATCTTTCAGGAGGTTACCCTTGCGGCAATCTTTCTGATCCTCTTGGAGGTCAACCTGCGCGCAATAAGGCGAGCAGGTGCCCCGATGTTGATCGCATTCGCCTTGGGCGCGCTGGGAACCATGGCGGGCGTGCTCGCGGCCTCTGCGCTCATGCCAGATGCTCGTGCGATGCTTGGCGAGCACTTCGCCGGTGCGGGGGCGATGCTTACCGGCACCTACATAGGCGGAAGCGCGAACTTCAACATGCTCGCCATAGAATATGGCGTGACGAAAAATCCGGGCTTATTCACTGCGATGGTGGTCGTCGACAATGTGATGAGCGCCGCCTGGATTCTCGCCACCATAGCGATACCCCCCCTGCTGGCGAAAAGCAGACGCTTTCCGCCCAAAGCGTTCGCAGCCGAGGCAGCAGACCCGCCGCCGCCGCCCCTCGAAGGCATAATGGCCGTTGCAGTGCCAATCGCGGCCGCAGCGGCCGCACTCATCCTCTCCCGTGAACTCGCGAGCTCGTTGGGAGGGGTCGTTCCGGTAATTCTCGTGCTCACGACATTGGCGTTGATCGCGGCCCAACTGCCCGCGGTAACGCGGCTATCGCTTTCCCGGCCGCTGGGATTGTTCGGACTCTACCTGTTCCTTGCTTCCGTGGGGGCGAGTGCGGATCTTAGCGCGCTTCTTACCTATGGCGCCTTGGGAGCTCTCCTGTTCGGCTTTATCGCTATCATTTTCGCTGTGCACTCGCTCATCCTGTTCGGTGCAGGCGCGATTCTGAAGCTAGACCCAGACCTGCTCGCCATCGCATCGTCAGCAAATATCGGCGGCGCGACGTCTGCGGTGGCCTTGGCGGAGGTGAGAGAGCGGGAGGACTTGCTCCTGCCAGGGCTCTTGGCTGGAACCTTAGGCACCGCTTCTGGGACCTATGCGGGGTTTGCGATTGGCTCGATGCTGGGAGCCATATTCTTTTAGTTCAATCAGGGCGGAGACATCTAGGCGGACGACAAGAAGGTCCGACCTAGGCAGCCTATCGCATTAGAGGTCTTCTTTCGCATGCCCGGCGGTCCAAAGCACTTAGTCCGACTGCGGTCGCTCCCTTTGCTGAGTTTGAATTATGGTCGCCGCATTAGCCTCGGCGTGAGCATCCCAACGCTCTGCCGGTAGCTCTCGTAATCCTTGCCAAAAAGCTGGATGAGGTCTCGCTCCTCATAGCGGATCGCGATCAGAATGTAAGTGGACATGCCCAGGGCGAGCAGCAGGTGGCCATAGGTCATCACCGGCGTCGCCCAGAAGGCCAGGAAGAAGCCGCTGTAGAGCGGATGCCGAACCATCTTGTAGAAGAGGGGCTGACGGAAAGTTGGTGCAGCCTCAACGGCACCCTGAAGATGCAAATAGACCTGCTTCAGCCCAAACAGCTCGAAATGGCTGATCAGGAAGGTGCTCACAAGCATGACAAGCCAGCCGAGCGCGAACAGACCCCAGAGCACGGCCTCCGCAACCTGGTTCTCGATGCTCCAGACGAGGCCGGGCATCGGCCGCCAGAAGGCGAACAGAACAATCAGCACCAAGCTTGCGAACAGCACATAGACGCTCCGCTCGACCGGTGCGGGGATGATCCTAGTCCAGGCACGCTCGAAGCCCTGCCGTGCCATCACGCTGTGCTGCAGCCCGAACAGGACGATCAGCGCCAGGTTGACGATCAGCGCCGGAGCAGGATCTGAAACAGGTCCCCGATCCACCGTCCGCGGCAGCTCCGGCAGATTGCCGACAAAGCCGATCAGGTAGAGAAACGTCGCGAAGAAAATGAGATAAGCAAGCACACCGAACAGAAGGCAAAGACCGCGAGTCATGGCCACCTCCCCAAGTGTTGGCCAACGCTATAGCAGATTACGGTGCTGCTGTAATCTGAATGTAAGGGGTCGTAAGCGGACGTAGCCGGTCAACCTGAACAAAGGTCCGCTATTGGCAAGGCAGTGCAAATGCCTAAGCGTCCGCGATTGGCGCACAGCCGACCGGCGGTTCAGTCCGGCCGAAACTGACCGTCTGCGTTGCAGGAGAAGAGTCCACGAAACGAGCCACTGCGCTCCCTGCCTTCAGGCGGGCACCGGCTGAATGGGTATCGCGACCAGCTTGGGCAGCTTTCGAAGGTTCTGCGCTGCGGCAGCGACGTGGAACTCGTGACGGGCGCATCGCCCTCGTGAGGCATGGCTTTGAGGCAAGCTCCCTCAGGTGAGAACTGCTCATGGAGGCTGCGCAAGTGCCGTAGGTTGAAGCTAGTTGATGCGCAGATCGATATTCTCAATCGCCTCCTTCAGAGCGCTGCGGCCCAAAGGTTTCCCAAGGAAAGCCGCACCAGGCACTGTATCAAGTGCTCGCCCCTTCGTCGCCGCGTCAGAATAGGCGCTGATGAAAATCACCGATGCCGGCTGTATCTCTCTGATCCGTCGTGCGGTCTCGATGCCGTCGATGCCGCTGCCAAGGTTGATGTCCATGCACAGGAGATCGACGTCGGCGCCAGCAAGCGCGAGGAGGGCTTTCTCGCCGCTAGGATAAAGTCCAATCACTTCGTGGCCTAGATCCTCAAGCATGGTCTCAATTGACCAGGCCACCATGAGCTCATCCTCAACGACTGCAACGCGCCTAACCGTTTGAGGATTTTTCGACTTCCCGCACCCGTTCGACGTTCGCGCTGAGTTGCCGTCGTCATCGGAGATCAGATGCATCGAAGCGCAGCGAAGCTGTGGGCCAATTGCCGTAATCAAGTCGATTGCCCTTCCGGAAACTCCATCGTGAAGAGCAGTCCGTCACTTTGCCACTCAACGAGGGATGATCCCCCGAGTTCGTGTCCCGCGCTAAGGCCGATCATCTTGAAGCCGAACCCCTCATGAGCGGGCGCCTTAATATCGTTTAGGCCTGATTCCTTCCAGGCAAAGTGCAGCCAACCCGAACGCTCTGCCGTGCTCCAATCCCAGCTGACCGTGACCCGCCCCTCAGGGTACGCGAATGCCCCATATTTCGTCGCGTTCGTGATGAGCTCGTGGAGCACCATGCTGAGGCTAAGGATCTGCTTTGCAGCAAGGGTCACTGGTGGGCCGCCGAATGTCGCCCGCATGTCCGAGGGCAGAGCATAAGGCCCAAGAAGGGCCTCCACTACGTCAAGAAGCGCACCCCCTTCCCATTTGTTCTGGGTCAGCATGTCGTGCCCTTTGGCAAGTGCCTTGAGCCGCCCGGAAAAGGCCTCGATGAAAGTCTCCATGGAGGAGGAGGAACGAGCAGTTTGAGTGGCCATTCCTGCGACGACTGCGAGCATGTTCTTTACCCGGTGGCTTAGCTCGGCGAGCAGAAGTTCTTGTTGCCGATGAGCTTCTTGCCGCTCGCTAATGTCCCTCAGAAATCCGAGGAAAACTGGCTCGTCGAACTGCCTCGTGAATGTGATCGACAGTTCAATGGGAAGCTCATGTCCATCCCGGCGCAGCGCTGTAATCTCAAAATGCCGATCTAGGACCGGCCCTTCGCCAGTCGCAATGAAATGCGACAGGCCGCGCTCATGCGCCTCCCGATGCTGGGGCGGGATGATCATTTCACTCATGCGGCGGCCCCGAGTCTCCTCAAAAGACCATCCGAAGACGCGGGTCGCAACGTCGTTCCAGCCGGCGATCGTGCCGTCCACACGCATCACAATGACAGCATCCAAGGCAGTTTTCAGAACCGCATTAAGATCAGCATGCTTCAGATCATTCGTTGTAGCCACCGGAAGCGCATAGCGGCCGATTGGTCGCAGCGCTATCCGAAGGCGAGCCTTGCTCCGCCGAAGCGATTTAGCGGCAATGGCCTGAACGAACCGCGATAATGAATCGGATGCTACTGAGCTGCCGCAGAGCTGGGAGGGGCGAGTTTGATTGAGCCGGTGAAATCTGCTTCTGTCGGTGCGGTGCCGAAAAGCAGGTGCCCATTTCCGGTCAAGACCAACATCACGGTTGTCCAGGTATTTAGTTACCCCCATTAGCGCGAGCGCCCGCTTGTTTACCTTACAAGTGCTCGCACATGGCGATCGGAAACATGATGATCGCACCAGGCGCGGACATAGCGCTCCAGCCTGAAGGAACGTCTGGTTCCGGGAAGCTGCACCGAGGCGGAGAGCGCCCGCTACTGGCGCATGGCCGACGTCCGATGGCTCGCTGGGGATTTCCGGAAAGCGGACGTGCCTCGTTGCGATCCTCGGATCGCCGCCGGCCGCCGACCTGGACACACTCACCTCGCTTCCGGGGCTTCAAGACCGGTGCTAGGACGCCCCAGAAACGTTGTGAGTTGCCGGCTGGGTTTCGTAGCGGACTTTTGCGCCTCGGGCGCCCGCCGGCGATGATTGTCATGGCTGCCGCTTCGTAAGAGAGTGACGCCAATCCGAAGCGAGGAGCGCTGATGACGAAGCCTTTCATGAGCCTGTTGATGGCGGCCGCTCTTATCGGCGCCGCGCCTCCGGGCCGGGTGGATGTCGGCGACCGCATCCTTCCCCCGCCGGTCCAACCGGGCAAGGCGCTCATGCCGTTCGTCAAGGTTGCGGCGCAGACCATCGCCTTGAGGCATGTTCGCATCATCGACGGCACCGGCGCCAAGCCCGTTGCCGACCGCACCGTGATCATCGAAGGTGGAAAGATAGCGGCCATTCTGGGGCCAAGGGCGAAGATCCCGGCGGGCGCGACCGTGCTCGACATGACCGGCAGGAGCCTCCTTCCAGGCCTCGTCGGCATGCACAACCACATGTACTACATCGCGCGTCCGGGCCTCGATGAAGCGGGGCAGGCCCACGCGCCGAGCCCGCTCGTGCCGCAAATGACCTTCAGCGCGCCCCGGCTCTATCTTGCGGGCGGCGTCACCACGATACGGACGACCGGGAGCGTCGAGCCCTATACCGACCTCAACGTCAAGGCCCGGATCGATGCCGGCCTGCTCGCGGGGCCGCACATGGACGTGACCGGGCCTTATCTGGAGGGCCCCGACAGCGCCTTCATACAGATGCACCAGCTGAAGGATGCGGACCATGCACGGCAGATGGTCGCCTTTTGGGCGGATCAGGGCGCCACCTCGTTCAAGGCCTATATGAACATCAGCCGGGCCGGGCTCAAAGCGGCGATCGATGAAGCCCATCGGCGAGGATTGAAAGTCACCGGGCACCTCTGCTCCGTCACCTACCCGGAAGCGGCTGCGCTCGGCATCGACAATCTGGAGCATGGCTTTTGGGCCAACACCCAGAATGACCCTGGCAAGGAGCCGGATCGCTGCCCCGCCACAACCGGCGCACCGACCCTTGCCGCCATGGACGCCGACAGCGCCGAGGCGCGGACCCTCATCAAGCAGCTCGTCGATGCGCGGGTCGCCATCACCTCGACTCTGCCGGTCTTCGAGCCGAGCTCGCCCACCTACCGGCCGCTCGCCCCCCGCATGCTGGACATGCTCAGCCCGCAGGCCCGCGCGGATTACCTCACGCTGCGCCGGCTCGCCGCCGCCGCCCCGCCTGAACGCGCCGCCCGGCGCGCAAAGCTTTGGGCGAACGAGCTGAAGATGGAGCGCGCGTTCGTCGCGGCAGGCGGTCTATTGCTGGCCGGCCCGGACCCCACCGGTGCCGGCAACGTACTGCCGGGCTTCGGAGACCAGCGAGCGATCGAGCTCCTGGTCGAAGCCGGCTTCACCCCCCTCGAAGCGATCCGCATCGGGACGCTGAACGGCGCGGCCTATCTCGGCCTCCAGGATCGCATCGGCTCGATCGCGCCGGGAAAGCATGCGGATCTCATCGTCGTGCGAGGCGACCCGTCACGAAACATCGCCGACATCGAAAATGTCGAAATCGTGTTCAAGGACGGTGTCGGCTACGACAGCGCGGCGCTGCTTGCTTCGGTCAAGGGACGCTACGGACAATATTAGACCAAGATCGCTTCAGGTTGAATCAACCTGAAGCGTGAATCTTGGTCTCAACCATCTGAATAGAGCCAGATTGGGACCCCATCGAAGTACTACTTCGATGGGAACCCTTTCACGCTCTCGGCGGAAGCGCGAAGCGCTTCCACCTCAAACGATCTGGCTCTAAGATCCTGGCGGCCCTCGCCTGCCGGGATTTCCCGTCCTTCAAGGGTCGTCACACCCCCAGCCACGGTTGCGATAGATGCGCAGGACGGCGCGACACTCGATGGTCCTGCGAGGGCGGTATAAACCTGTGGCTCCAGATCACGGCCTTGCAAGCTTGCAGTTCCAACTCCCCCGCACGGACGCGTCGCGTCGGTTTTGGGCTGTTATTCGAGCCTCGGCTCCCCCGGCGGCAATCCGAGGCAATTCGCTGGTTGCTGCGCCCAAGCCGACGCTGAGGCTCATCGCGTCTGCGCGGAAGAACGCGCCGTCGGGGGCGACGGGGCTCGCCGCGGAAAGGACAACCGCGCCGCTATCGAGACGGACCAGTGCCTGCTGCGGCGTCGCCAAGATCAAGACCCCTGCTGCGTTCGAGAAGGAGCAGACGGCAGACGCTTTGAACGGACTGTTTGCATCGCTCTCCTGCAGCGCAAGGAACTGGACCGGCCTTATGACCGCTTGTTTTTCCACCCCCGCGGCCTGCTCAATCGCCCGGGCCAGTTCTTCTTCATTCATGCGCTCGGCAGGCGTCGACTGAGACTGGCAGCCGGAGAGCGACGCCCATAAGAGCAAAACGCACTTCATCATCCGCCTGCCACTGTCCGATAGCACCCGCCACCTCCAGACCTTCCAATAGCGCCGAGCCCCGCCTGTTGTCACCTTCGGCAGCGAGGGGGGCATCCCCAGCACGTGGATCAATCCGATTGAAGCGATTTTGCCGACGCCTGCTCCTGGGCGGACCAATGTTTGTCGTGCCGAACGCGGGCCAAGTCGACCTTCCTGGAGCCTGCGAACCCGCTTTCCCGCCGGAGCGCGCCAAGCTGTGCACAAGCCGGCCCAGCTTCGATCGCTCCGAGTTGCACGGGCTGAACCACGGTCGCTTTCAGGAAGCCCGCCGTCAGTGCGGAAAGTCCAATCCGGCGCTCTGCGGAACGGCCGAAGCTGGCCGGTAGCGGACTGTCTGCTTTTGGCTGAAGATCGGCGAAGCTCGACGCTTGTAGCCTTCTAGAGGCGGCCTCGACCAGTGGGATACCCTGGCGAGGCTCTGTTCTAGATCCGGCCGGCCCCTTCTAAGGCAAAGGGTGAACTCTTGATCAGACTGCCTGTACAACAGCTTCGCTGGCGGTGCGGCGAACCTCACCGATCTTCAAGCCCTGCCACCACAGGGACAAAGTGCCTGCAGCAGCCGTGCTCAACAAGTAGGATGTTTCGACGATCAGCGCCATCACCAAAGCCTTTTCCTCTTCGACTCCCATCAGGCCAAGAGCAAACACCCCACCGATCACGAAGCTGCCCGCTACACGCGCGAAGTGTCCAAGGATGACGAGAAATCCGAGGAACACGAGCAGAAACAGATACTGCGCCGGCGCGAGCATCACTCCGACAGCTAATCCCGCCCATACGAAGTTCGTTGCGGCAAGCAGCTTTATCAGAAGGCTCGCTACCACCACCCCGGCTCCCCGCCATGGTTCGTGCGGCCATGCGACGCCTGCTGCAAAGGCGGCGTTCAACCGAGAGGCGGGTTCCTGCACGCGGAGCGGAAGGCGTCTCACCACGCCTGAGCTCCACCCATTACTGGAGAGGGCCCCACGGCGGCTCCCGACGAGCACTGCTATGGCCAAGGAAAACAAAAGGAGACTGCCGAAGGCGCCCCAACCCAAGCCGCTACGTATGCCACCTGTGGGATCGCTAAACGCAACCGAGAGGAGGGCCACGGGAACCAGGGATGCAAAGACGATCCCATCCGTCAGTCGGTCGATCGCGACCGTGGCCAATACTGACGGCAGCTTTAGGTTCTCACGTCGCGCCACAAGCCAGGATCTCGCGACCGTGCCAAACCCGAAGGGGATCAGGATCGCGAGCAGATATCCGGCCATGATGGCGCCGAAGAGGTGGAGCGTGCGGATTGCCTGAAGTGGGATGAGGAGCTGTCGCCACTTCCAGGCGCGCACCAGCTGCTCGAAGAGCATGAAAAGAGGAACCAGCACGACGTAGCGAATGTCGACTTTCCTCAGAATGAAGAAAAAGCGATCAAGGTCAAAGCCGCGCAAAACCCAGGCAAGCGCGGCAATACCCAGGAGGGCACCTAGCCAGGCAGTCCAATTCGGAATTGATCTCGTCGTGCCGTCCACCTTCACGTCCTGCTCGAGCGAAATGACGCGACGATCGGGAGCATGGCAATCAACCTGACACTCACTTTCACGCGACCAACGTTAGCGAGCATCGGGATCTTGTGCCGGGTCGCCCGTTTCAATCACACTGCGCACCTTAGCTGCCGCTGTTCGCTCGTCCTCGTTTGATTTTTTTCTATGGGGAGACGCACTATTCAAGCTCTTGCGCAGCAGTACGAGCGGAGTCAGCGAAGAGGCAAGAACAGCAACAACCATAAAAACTGCAACTCCGACTCCCGCCATCTTGAAAACGGGCCAGAGAAAAACGAGCCCGGCGGTCACGAAAGTCAATGTCAGGCCGGAAACGACCGGCCAGAGGAGGTTCGAACCGCCTCTATCTTTGCCAGCTGAGTTATGTCGCTTGCCTTGCCCGCGCTGGAAAAGGATCTTACTCACTCCTCTTTGCCAAATGTGATTTCATCGCACGGACGCCGGCTACCGCTTCGATCGGTGGTCGGCCTCTAACGGGCCGTGGCGCAAACAGTGACGAGGTTAAAATAGCATCTGCCCGAGGGGTGATCGCCACAGGTCAGTGCTAAGCGCGCGGTCCGGTGAAAATCGATAGAGGCCGCGGGCACTGCCCGCGGCTTAGCTTTGCACTTTATGTGGACCTAGCTGCGAGGCGTCATGTCCATGGCAGACATGTTGCCCATTTTTTCCATCATTTTGTTACAGCTGGCCATCATCTCACTCATCTGCTTGCGCATTTGCGGGTCGGCCATCATCTGGCCGTTCTGCATGCCGCCCGACATCATCTGGCGATGCTGCTCCGCCGACATTGCTGGAGCCTGGATGGAATTCTGTTGAGCGAGCGCGGCAGAGGCGAGCCCCATGGCAGCCAAAGCGCCCACAGCAACTATTTTCAGGTTCTTCTTCATGTTCACTGTCCTTGGTTGTTCGTGATACATGTAAGATGGGGCTTCCCATCATGGGAAGGTCAAGGGCCAATCCGAAAAGTTTTTCCTTGCGGGGTAGAACCGTCTTTAAGCAAGCCGCGCCGTCCGTAGTCGCAGGGCATTGCCAATCACGGTGACGGAACTCAGAGCCATCGCGGCGCCGGCGATCATCGGGCTCAATAGGATGCCGAACAGTGGGTAGAGCACCCCTGCGGCGACCGGGACGGCGAGCGCGTTGAATATGAAAGCAAAGAACAGGTTCTGCCGGATGTTCCGCATCACCGAGCGGGACAGCCGGCGGGCCCTCACGATGCCGTTTAAATCCCCCTTTACGAGCGTCACGGTGGCGCTTTCCATGGCCACGTCCGTGCCGGTTCCCATCGCCACACCGACATCGGCCGCTGCCAGTGCTGGCGCATCGTTGATCCCGTCTCCGGCCATCGCCACCAGGCTTCCGCCTGATCGCAACTTTTCGACGACCTCTTGCTTCTGATCCGGCAACACGTCGGCGATGACCTCGTCGATCCCGCCCACTTTCGCGGCCACTGCCTCCGCGGTTCCTCGATTGTCGCCCGTCAGCATGACCACCCGAACGCCGTCCGCTTTGAGGGCGCGAACAGCCGAGGAAGCGCTCTCCTTCACAGGATCAGCGACAATGAGCATGCCGGCTAGTTCGCCATCGATGGACGCGAACATCACCCCCTGAGCTTCACGCCGCAGCTGATCTGCGCGCGGCGCCAGGGACGCCGCATCAATCCCCAGTGCGCTCATCATCGCCGCATTGCCGAGCGCGACCTTGCGCCCTTCAACAATTCCGGTGACGCCGGCACCGGTATGGGACTCAAACTCGGCAGTCTCGGGCAAGGCGATGCTGCGCTCATGAGCAGCCTCGACAATCGCTTCACCCAGAGGGTGTTCGCTGCCAAGCTCCAGCGCCGCCGCCAGCCGCAGCAGTTCTGCTTCAGCGACTCCGCCAACGGTTTCTATAGCAACGAGGCGGGGTTTGCCCTCGGTCAGGGTTCCTGTCTTGTCGATCACCAGAGTGTCGATCTTCTCCATAAGCTCGAGGGCTTCGGCGTTCTTTACGAGCACTCCGGCCTGAGCACCTCGACCCGTTCCAACCATGATCGACATTGGCGTCGCCAAGCCGAGGGCGCAGGGGCAGGCAATGATGAGAACGGCGACCGCGTTGACGAGCGCGAAGCCCATCGCCGGCTCCGGCCCGTAGATGGACCAGATAGCAAAGGAGAAGAGGGCGATAAAGACGACGGCGGGGACGAACCAGCCCGCCACCTTGTCCGCAAGGCTTTGGATGGGAGCGCGAGAGCGCTGCGCCTGCGCAACCATTCTCACAATTTGGGACAGCATCGTGTCTTGTCCGACCCGCTCCGCTCGTATGAGGAGAGACCCGGTGCCGTTGACGGTCGCGCCTGTGACCTTGTCGTCAATGCTCTTGCTGACGGGAACGGGTTCCCCCGTAATCATCGACTCATCCACCGAGGAACGTCCATCGGCTACGCTGCCGTCCACTGGAATCTTTTCACCGGGGCGGACCCGAACGAGGTCGCCCACCTGCACCAGCTCCAGCTCGACATCCTCCTCGACGCCGCCTTCGCGCACGATCCGTGCAGTCTTCGGCGCTAGACCGAGGAGCGCGTGAATAGCCTGACCCGTAGCAGCCCGCGCCCGCAGTTCCAGTACTTGCCCCAGGAGCACCAGCGCCGTGATAACGGCGGCCGCCTCGAAGTAGACCGGCACTTCACCTCCCATCGAGCGGAAGGAAGATGGGAACGCGCTGGGGAACAGGGCTGCAAAGGCACTATAAAGATACGCTACCCCGATTCCGATCGCGATCAGGGTGAACATGTTGAGGTTGCGGGTCTTGATCGAAGCCCAGCCGCGTTCAAAGAATGGCCAGCCAGCCCAAAGTACGACTGGAGTGGCCAGGGCGAGCTGCGTAAGGGAAGAGACCCGCGGCGGCAGCAGATGCCAGCCAAACAAGTCCATCCCCATCGCAAGCACGAGCAATGGTACGGACAGGAGCCAGGCTAGCCAGAGCCGACGGGTGAAATCGATCAGTTCGGGATTGGGGCCCTCTTCAAGGCTCGGTTCAAGCGGTTCCAGAGCCATCCCGCAGATCGGGCAACTGCCCGGGCCGTCCCGCCGCACTTCCGGGTGCATCGGACAGGTCCAGATCGCTCCTTCAGCGGCCTGTGGGAGGGATCCCCTGGGGGGGTGCAGGACAGCCGGATCGCCATCAGCGGGGTTCAGATACTGATCGGGATTTTCCGCGAACTTGTTTTTGCAGCCTTCGCTGCAAAAGTAATAAGTTGCTTCAGACAGTTCGTGCGCATGCTTGGCAGTGTCGGGATCTACGGTCATTCCGCAGACAGGATCCTTCACCACAGCGCCGGAGCCGCTCGGTGGGGCGGTGGTTCCGGCAGCACTCCTTTTGCCTGCGCAGCAGTTGTCTTCGGCCATCTTCAGATCTCCAGTTCTTCTGCGCGATCAAATCCGCCGACTCTTGCGCCGGTCGGCGAGCCCTCCGCCCTTCGAGCGGGGGACAGGTGCGCTTCTGCTCAGCTGATTCTGCCGACGCCGAACAAGGTTTCCCCAGTGCCGGCGCAGTCCGGCTGCGGCCCTTCCTCGAGGTCCTGCAAAATCGGGCATTCCGGCCGATCATTGTCGCTACACTTGTCGGCAAGCTCCTTCAGAGTCTGGATCATCGCCTGGAGCTCAGTCACCTTGTGGCAGAGCCGCTCGACATGTTCGAGGGCAACTGCTTTCACGTCAGCGCTCGCCCGGCTCCTGTCACTCCAGAGCCCAAGCAGGTTCTGGATCTGGTCGACAGAGAAACCCAAGTCACGTGCACGCCGGATAAACTTCAGTTTGTGCACGTCCTGCTCGCTATAGACCCGATAACCCGAAGCGGTGCGCCCAGCCGCTCCGATCAGGCCGGTCTTTTCGTAATACCGAATCATCTTTGCAGAGACGCCCGACGCGTCCGCCGCCTGACCAATGTTCATCGAGCTCTCCCTGGACTGCAGCGATTCTCCTGATCGCCTACTCAGCAGCATAGAGCGAGGTCGCTCCACTTTTGCCGACGGCGTAGATCTTGAACGCTTCGGACTTCAGACCACCCATCCCTGGGGATCCAGCCGGCATGCCCGGCAGCGTTATTCCGTTGATCTCGGGTCTCTCCGCGAGAAGGCGCTCGAAGCTCGTGATGGGCACGTGCCCGTCCACAAAATAGCCGCCAATCAAGGTTGTATGGCAACCTTCCAGCCCTGTCGGTACGCCTTGGCGCTCCTGGATCAGAGGCAGGTCGTGGGTCGCGATCACCTTTACCTCATAGCCGTTCTTTCGCAGATACTCGCCATGGCTCTCGCAGCACCCGCACTGCGGGTTTTTGAAAATCGTCGCCAATGGTTTGGGAGTTCCGGCAGCCAGTGCCGTAGACGACAAGGCGAGCGCGGCGGCCAGTCCCATGCTCCTCAACAAATTATGCACGTTTTCACTCCTCTCGTCTTAGCTGACTCTGATCGTTGCCATCATTCCCGCGGCCTGATGTTCCAAGATGTGGCAGTGGAACATCCAGTCACCGGGATTGTCGGCAACAAACGCGATATCGGCAGTCTCTTGTGGGGGGATAAGGACGGTGTCCTGCCACTCCTTGTGCGCCGTAGCTTTGCCGTTTCTGGACACGACGCGGAAGCTGTGGCCGTGGAGGTGGATCGGATGCCACCAGGCAGTTTGGTTCTTGAGGTTCATCACCGCTGTTCGGCCCCTAGGTATCGTAAGCATCGGCTCGTGCACGTGACCGGTGGCCGAGACCCCGTTGACGGTCCAGCCCATCATGCCGCCCATACCCCCGCCCATCATGCCACCTTGCATCATGCCGCCGCCGCTCATCATGCCCATCATGCCGCCGCCAAAAACAACCTCGTGACGAGCAGCACCGTTCAGCTGGGGCTCGCGAAGCGGGTTCGCCGGAAGCTCGATCGAAGCAGCAAGCGGCGCCGCGCGCAGTCGCGACCTCGTGTAGACGATCTCTGCCAGAGCGTATTCGAGACCTTTGTAGAAGTCGTCGGTAACCCGGGAACGGCTCGCGGGCCGACCAGTCATGTCCAGCACAAGATCCACTCTCATCGCCGGGCCTACCAGAATGGGGCCATTTGGCTCGTGCGGAGGGACCGGCTGACCGTCAATTGCGATGATCGAAGGCCGAAGACCTTCAAAGTTGAGGGCGAAGATGCGCGCATTAGCGGCATTGATGATCCGGAGCCGCACGCGCTCTCCGCTTCGGACTTCGAGCGGCTCAGGCAAGCGGCCGTTGATCGTGACCGTGTTTCCGACTCTTCCCGCCATCATTGAATCGTGATGGTTACCAAACCCGCCGCTGATCTGACCCGATGAGTCGATGCGCCAGTCGTCGAGAACCCAGGTGAGGTCCCGATCCACCTTGATAGGCTGTTTTTCCTCGACGATCAGCGGCGCATATAGCCCGCGTCCAACCTGCTCGAAGCTGCGCTGGTGCGGATGGTACCAGAAGGTTCCGGCATCGTGCAGATCGAATTCATACGTGAAATTGCCGCCCGGTGGTATCGGCTTCTGAGTAAGGTGGGGCACCCCGTCCATAGCGTTAGGTACTCGCACCCCATGCCAATGAATGGTGGTTTCCTCTTCAAGGCCGTTCTCGACCGTCACGCGCAGCCGGTCTCCCTGCTGAGCGCGAATTTCGGGTCCCGGAACGGCGCCGTTGTATGCCCAGACCTTCACGTCTGGCCTAGTGGATCCCCTTAGTGGAGCCGCAGCAGGCGCGGCTTTCAATTGGATGGCCGATCCGTCGAGCCGCTCCAGAGCAACAAGTCCGGAGGTTTGGCGCGGGAACAGGAGCGCAGCGCCGCCGGCAACAGCGGCTACAGCCCCAGTTGTGACGAAGCTTCTCCGGCTGATGTTCGGGCGCATTTGCATAGGTTCGTTCGGTGCTCTCGTTGCTCCGTGATCTCCATATCGGGCTTCCCACCGTTGGAAGGTCAACCCCCGAATGAAACCGCGTTGAAATGGCCTTTCCGGTCATGCTGAGTTTTGGGGCGCTTTGGAGGGATGCCGCCTGAGGAGTGACCGTGCCTTGGGACCTAACACTAAGCGTCGCGCTTGAGGTGTTCCTGATGCTGACTTCGGATTGTACTGGAAACAGAAGGTTCAATGGCTAACAGTGATCACGTGATCGGAGTACGCGTCATAACAGTGGCCATAATCGCCCTGGCTGAGGTCGCTCGGGGGACTGCGCTTCGTCACCGTGGCCTTCGGTTTGTGGCTGCGCGGTGCTCCATTCATCATTGAGGGCGCGAGCAGTGCTGCCGCCGTAATCAGCGTTGGCATCGGGCTCGCCCTGAATCGGCTGGCGCTGCCCAAGGGAACGCGTAGTGCCGAACACTGTGCAAGCTCGGACCGTTTCGTAGTTTTAAGACGGCTACTGCTAAACCGCAGACCACCTTCGATTCGCGCATACGATACTGCACTTCAATAGGCTTCCACTGCGTACCCCCACGAGTTCAGGAAGGTGTATGGCGCATCAAATCGATGAAAGTTGATTATGCCGAACCCGGCCGACCTCAAGGCTCGCTCAATTTCGGATTGGTCGTAGCAGTTGGCGTGCCACCAGCGCTCAATCGCCCACCGATTGAAGCGACCCTTGCGGCTGATGAAGAAGAGGAGGCGCCCCTCTGGTGCGAGGCGGCCGCGCAATGAGGCTAACGCCTCAGGGAACCGCTCCCTCGGGAGGTATTCGAGCATAGCTGATGTGATGACGAGATCGTAGTTCAGCCAGCCGGGCGGGAGAGAGTTTTCTAGATCCAAGACATCGGCTTGGCGGAGTCGGACATCGGCAATCCCGTTGCGGTCCAACTTCTTCCTGAAGCGATCAAGCATAGCCGGCGTCAGATCGAACCCGTCGATCCTGGCTGGGCGCCGTCCAAGGCGCCTGAACGCCGCAATGAGGGCGAAAGTGGCTGCGCCGGCTCCGCAGCCTGCGTCCATGACCCGCGCGCCCCCCTTTAGAGCCTCACTCATTTTCACCGCTAAGACCCGCTCGAGCCCCTTCTGATATCCGATCAAGCGGATCAGGCGGACGTACAGGGCGGCTCGTTTCGAGTAGAGGGCGCTCGCACCCGTCATAAGACCCGTTATCGCCTTTGAATCGTGAGGGACGTCAAATCGAGCTTGAAGCGATCGCCGCCTGCAGGCGGGGTCATAACGGCCGAAAACAGCATCATGGAACCCTTGGCATCCCCAGGCAGGCGAATTTCTCCACCGGCGTCAGTAGTGAGGTGCAGCCTTTTGCTATCTGAGCTTACCAGATCGACAGGGTAGTTTCTGAGGGGACGACCCTCTTTGAGCAGCCTGAACCGATCGCCGCCCTTGCCACTCATGACGAATTCCAGCTCGGCCCCAAGCGGCTTTGTGGCGGCGGAACGGTCGCCGCACCTTTGCACGCAGACGATCGTTTTGGCAAAACGGCGGGAGGACACCTTGAGCGTCCTTGGTCGTGGAAGGGCCTTCACGGCTGCCTGGGCCTCAGGGCTTACCCTGTATTCCTCCAGAATGATCGGGATCCGATCTTCCGCATATTCTACATCTCGTGCTTTGGTCCTTACACCTGCCACCACGGTACCAGGTCGTGTTCCGGTAAGATGAAGGTTGAGCGCGTTCGAGGCCGGAGCAACGATCGCCAATCTTGGATTACCTACACCCTCTGCGTAGAGACGGTCCACTCGATCGGCAGTGACTACGTTCTCCAGCTTGGGGAAGGATGAGCCGACGGTGGCCTGAATGTTGAGGGGGCCTGCCTGAGGCGCTGTGAAGGCGCTCGGCATCAGAAAAAAGTCGTGCGCGTAAGCAGCAGAGGAAGCAGTCAGAGCGGCGGCAGTTAGAAACGCCTTCCTTGCTTGGCCAGTGCCAAACTTCATCGCCTTAGTCTCCTTAGTAGCTCGCAATGGCTATCTGGAGCACTCTAACTCTTCAACGCATGTCCGCAATGGGTCGAAATCCAACATTCTCGCAGGGTTCTGGTGGATGTCCGCTATTGGGGTTCAGCGGCGAAGGCTTGAACGGCTGCTTGTGGCGGATACTGTTGAAAAAGTCCGCTTCCGATGATGGGCCGGGCAGGCGCTGTTCTACGCTTTCGCCGCAACCGGACGTAGAAGGAAATTCTACCCGAGTTGATGCGCTACTCGGCCTCGTGCGAACCTCGCCTATCGCTGGTTCTGCCGGCAACGATTGGGCACACCTTCTCGTAGAAGAAGCTGTTCGAGGCGACGGTCGCGCGCTCTACAATCGCGCCGCCTGTTGCGGAGGAAAGTTCACGCGCGGACTTTTTCAACACAATCGGCGCTGAGTGGACCTTCCTGATGCGGGGTGATCAGCGGCTGAGCGTCGTAGGTTCAACACAATCGGCGCTGAGTGGACCTTCCTGATGCGGGGTGATCAGCGGCTGAGCGTACGTTGCGGAACAAGAGCCACTCAATGCGTTGAGGGGGCAGACATGCTGGAGGTGTTATGGAGATCGTCAATCTGCCCGCAGGTGAGCAAGCATCCGATGAGAATGATTGTATCAGGATCAAGCAAGCTGCCGGACGGCACCTTCAACCTTCATGGGTCTGTGCTCTTTCGCTGCGGTGACGCCGAGGTCGCTGAGTCCGTATCGCTCATCGGTGGCGAGCCTTACAAAACATACGGCGCCGCTGAAGCCGCTGGCGTGGCATGGGCCGGTGAGCACTGTGCAGATGTCCTTTATGTCTGCCGCTCCGATGGAACCAAGCCCCTGCCGGACCTGGCATAGCAGGTCCCAAGTGTTTCCACGCGGAATGTCCGTAGGTCGAACATGGACATTCGGGCTAAAGGGCAAGGGATGTCTGCTTCCAGATGGCTGATTTGCTGCCTCGAATGGCAGCAATTGGCGCAAGCAGCTCGTCGGCGCGTGGCCTGTCGTACGTCCGCTTTTGGGGCGCCAAAGCGGTAAAGCCGCCATTTCCGATGGCGCAGCGAGAGTCTTTGAGCCTTAACCGGCCTCAGCCAGCCCCGGATCGAAGCCGGGTCGAGGAGTGTTGCCGCTTCCTGGTGGCTATGCCTGAACATTGATCTGGAGCACTACTCGGCCGAAAACCGGTGCCCACTTTTTCGGGAAGTGGCCTAGAAAGGGTAGACCGTCTGCCGCACCCGCGTCCGGCAACTTCGCCAGCGCTGCTCGCATCAGGTGCTCGTTTATCGGTTCCTCGAAGCGGCATCCGGCCATCCCGCCGAGGGACCACATGACTTTGGCCCGGACGGGCATGCATCCGGGCAGCATCAGAGCAATGTCGGTGCCCACCAAAAGGGCTTTGCACGTGCCGACTTTGAACCCACGCTCGGCATAGTCTTTCATCACGGCCCGCTCTTCGGCGCCGCTCACGAGCAGGCTGCAAGCCACGTGACATGGATTGCGGGAGGCGTCCCGATCATACAGCGCAGCACCTTTGTCCAATGATGGTCGGCGGTGCGGGGATGGCCGAGGAGGTTTCATCTTTCGACAATCTAAGGGTCAGGGGTGATTGGAAGGTAAACGTCCCAGCCTGTAATCCGTCGATGGCGGGCGGCTATTGCCGCCTCAGGAGCAAGGGCCCTTGGCTGCCGAGCGCCAGTCATCCCGTGCCAGTTGCCTCCGGCCAGACCAGATCCGCCAGTTAGAGCGTACCGATGGTGGCTGGGGAGCATCGTCCCCGGCAAGAACGGTGGCTGTCATCACACGCAGACAATGAAGCTGCGCCGCGCCAAGCGACCGGCGTGACCACCTCATTCCAGTGCTCGGCGACCAGCTGCGAATTCGAAAAATGGTGCGGTCGAGAAGACTCGAACTTCCACGGCCTTTCGGCCACAACGACCTCAACGTTGCGCGTCTACCAGTTCCGCCACGACCGCACATCTGGATGTCCGTTGGCGGAGCCAACGGCCGGTAGGAGCGCGCCTCTAGCAAAGCCCATGATCCCGCGCAACGCGCTTTCGGCCGCGCGTCGGCGGCTCCCACTGGTCCCCGTCTAATAGAGGAACATCGGCATTCCCTCGACGCGGGTGAGGCGCGCGCGATAGGCCGAGGCGTCGTAGAGGGCGGCGACGTCCACCGATTTCCTGCCGCTGAGCAGGGTGTCGATCGGCACATGCTCGTACCGGCCGCTCTTGAGCGCGAGCATGCGCGCGCTCTCGCCCCGTTCGAGGAGCTGCACGGCAAGGCCGCCAAAGGCGAAGCCGACCATCCGGTCCATCGCATCGGGTTCGCCCGCGCGCATCAGGTAAGCGAGCTCCTGGATCACGGTGCCGTGGCCGAGCCGGGCGGTGATCGCCTTTCCGAGCTTGTGGCCGATGCCGAGATCGTCGCGCTGGCTGGCCGGCCTGGAAAGATCGTCCGCTTCCTCCTGCCCCTCGATGCTTGCGCCCTCGGAGATCACGCACATCGCATAGCGCGCCGGGTTGCCGGCCTTGTCCTCGGCGAGAAGCGGAAGGAGGCTGTCGAGGTCCGCGGGGACTTCGGAGATGATGGTCCGGTCGACCTGCGCCAGGAAGCCGGCGAGCAAGGCGGTTTCGCCGCTGCGGCGCCCGAACAGCTCGATCACCCCGATCCGCTCATGGCTTTCCACGGTCGTGCGCAAGGCATTGATCGCTTCGACGGAACGGCTGACGGCGGTGGAGAAGCCGATGCAATAGTCGGTCCCGAACACGTCATTGTCCATCGTCTTGGGAATGGAGATCACGGGAACGCCCTGGGCGGCCAGATGCGCGGAGAAGCGGAGGGTTCCATCGCCACCGAGCGTGATCATCGCATCGATGCCGAGCGTCTCCAGAACGCGCAGCACCTGCGCCGTCTTGTCGCCCTCACCATGCGTGCGCGGGTCCAGGCGCGAGGTGTGGAGGATCGTGCCGCCCTGCCGGTCGATCCCGCGAACGCCTTCGCGGGTGAGCGGCAAGGTGGCCGCGGCGACCGTCGCCTGGTCCGCCGGATCGATCTCGAGCACGCCCTCCCAGCCGCGCCGGAAGCCGAGCACCTCCCAGCCGAGATCGTCCGCCGACAAGGTCACCGACCGGATGCAGGGATTGAGCCCCGGAACGTCGCCGCCGCCGGTCAGGATGCCGATCTTCATCGCGCCCTCAGATTTCTCGTCTTGGCGCGGCCCGCTCCCCACCCCGCCTCCCGACGACGATATGATTGCATCGGCAGGCTGGGTGGGGCTTTCACCGCATTTCCAAACCGGTTCTCAAAGCGCGTTGGAATCGAAGTTGAGCTTCAGCCGCTTGACGCTGGCGGGCACGTCGACGACCGCGCTGTTGAAATTGGTGCTGGCCCCCGGCGCCAGCTCGGCAACCGGCGCGGAGATCGCCCAGCTATAGACGATCCGCCCCTGGGAATCGCTGAGCTCGGCCCTGATCGGCGGCACGCGCTGCGGCGTTTCCGTTCTATTGACCACGCGGCCATAGACGGTGAGCAGCTCGTTGCCGCTTTCCAGCGTGGTGCGGTCCGGCTCGCGCGTCGACTGGATGACCAAAGGCGTCTCGGCTCCGCCGCTCTGGCCGCCGACCGTCGGCGCTCCGAAATAGGACAGCGCAGCGATGGCCCCCAGCATCAGCAGCGCAGCGGCAAGCGCAAGCAAGGTCCGCATCCGCGCCGGGTTGCGGCGGGCCTTGAACGGCGGCTCGTGAGTGAAGCTGCCGTAGGAAACCGGCTCTTCCGCCGGCCCGCCGAGGATCGTCGAACTGCGGTTCGAGCCGCGCAAGGCTTCGGCCCCCTCGGCGACAGGTTCGGGCTCGGGTGCGGGCGGTGGCGGCGGCGGTGGCGGCGCGGGCCGCTGCGCACGCGGCTTCGGCTGCGCGGCGGCGCGGGCGGGATTGGGCTGGGGGGCGGGATGGGCCGGCGGCGGCGATGTTGGCGGCGGCGATGGGCGGCGGCCTGCTGCGCGGCAGGCTCGGCGACCTTCTTCGGAGGGTCCTGGAACCAGCTGTTCTTGCAATTCGCGCAGCGCACCTGGCGCCCGCTCGGCCCGACGGCGCTGTCCGGAACCACGTAGCGGGTGTCGCAAACAGGACAGGAAAGGATCATCGTTACTCGCAAGGCCCCCGTACTCGTGCGCGGAGAATCTAAAGCACGTGAACGGCGCGCCTTGCAAGCAATTGCCATGCTTTACCTAAGGCGCCCAGCCATGCGATGGCGCACCTGTCGGGTGTGTAGGTGTGCGGGAGGCGGTTCTGAGCGCGGGCAGCATCGTCCAGTTCGAAAATGTGGGGCTTCGCTACGGCACCGGCGCGGAAACGCTTTCGGACCTGACCTTCGCGTTGAAGGAAGGCGGCTTCTATTTCCTCACCGGACCGTCGGGCGCGGGCAAGACCTCGCTCTTGAAGCTGCTCTACCTCGCCCAGCGCCCGAGCCGGGGCCTCATCAAGCTGTTCGGCGAGGATATCGTGACCATGCCGCGCAAGCGCCTGCCGGGCTTCCGCCGGCGGATCGGCGTGGTCTTCCAGGATTTCCGCCTGGTCCGCCATCTCTCCGCCTTCGACAATGTCGCGCTGCCGCTGCGCGTCGCCGGCGTCGAGGAGAAGGATCTCGAAACACCGGTCGGCGAGATGATGAACTGGGTCGGCCTCGGCCACCGCGCCAGCGCCCGGCCGGCGACGCTTTCAGGCGGCGAGCAGCAGCGTGTCGCGATCGCGCGCGCCGTCATCGCGCGGCCGGAGCTTCTGGTGGCGGACGAGCCGACCGGCAACGTCGATCCGGAAATGGCGACGCGGCTGCTCCATCTGTTCGATTCCCTCAACAAGCTCGGCACCACCGTCGTCGTCGCCACCCACGACATCCACCTCATCTCGCGCATCGGCCGCTCGGAGATGCTCCGGCTGGACCGCGGCCAGATCTCGGATCCGACCGGCGCGTTGCGCCATCCGCCGCGGGCGCCCGGCGCGTGAAGACCAACGCCCGCAAGTTCGGCAGGGCCGACCGGCAGCTTCTCCCGGAGGGGCGGCTGACCGGGCCGATGCCGTGGGTGCTGGCGATCATGATGTTCCTGACCGTGCTGGCGGCTGCCGCCGGCCTCGGGCTCGGCAATGCGGCCCGCAGCCTCAACGCCAATGTCGGCAACCGCATCACCGTGCAGATCGTGGAAGCCAATCCGGACGTTCGCGAGGCCCGCTCGCGCGCGGTGACCGGCGAGCTTCGCCGGATCAGCGGCGTGCTCTCCGTCCAGCCGATCGAGCAGCGGGAGATGGAGCGCCTGCTGGAGCCCTGGATCGGAGAAGGCGGGCTCGAAGCCGAGCTGCCGGTGCCTGCCATGATCGACGCCGAGCTGAGCCCCGAAGCCTATGCGGATCTGAGCATCATTCGCGAAGCCGTGACGTCGGTTGCGCCGTCGGCACGGGTCGACGACAACGCGCAGTGGCTCGCGCCGCTGGCGAAGCTGATCTCGGCGCTGAAATGGCTGTCCGGCGGGCTCGTGCTGCTGATGATCGCGGCGACGGCGGCCACCGTGGTCCTCGCCGCGCGCGCCGCGCTCGACGTCCATCGCGGCACGATCGAGGTCCTCCACCTGATGGGCGCGACCGACGTGCAGGTCGCGCGGCTCTTCCAGCGCCGCATCGCACTCGATGCGCTGTTCGGCGGCACCGTCGGCCTGCTCGCCGCCGCCATCGTCCTGCTGGTGATCGGCAACCGCGTCGGCGCGCTCGGATCGGAGCTTCTGGGGTCGGCCGGTTTGCCGCTGACAAGCTGGGCGCTCCTCGTCGCGCTTCCGGTCGCGGGGGTTTTCCTCGCCATGCTGGTTGCCCGCGCCACGATTTTGCGGGCATTGGGGACGCTCCTATGATCACCCGGGCGGTCTCCTTCCTGCTTCTGCTTTACGTGCTCGGCTATGCGGCCTTCTCGGTGCTGCTGCCCAAGGCGGGCGATGAGCGCGTCACCGACGGCATCGTCGTCCTCACCGGAGGCGCCGGGCGGCTCGAGCGCGGTCTCGATCTGCTCGCGCACGGAAAGGCCAAGCGGATGCTGATCTCGGGCGTGGAGCGGACCGTGCGGCCGATCGAGCTGGCGAAGCATCACAAAACCGATCCGGCGCTGTTCGAATGCTGCATCGATCTCGGCCGCGAGGCGGTCGACACCCGCTCGAACGCGGAGGAGACGGCGCGCTGGGTGAAACGGTACAAGCTCAAATCGGTGCGGCTGGTGACGACCGACTGGCACATGCCCCGGGCCGGCTTCGAGCTTGCCCGTCAGGCCGGCGACGAGGTCGACGTCTATGGCGACGCCGTGCAGTCGAGCCCCCGCTTCGCCACGCTCTTCACCGAATATAATAAATATCTTTTGCGCCGCGCGGCGGTGGTCGTCGGGATCTGATGGCCTGGCTGCGATCCCTCCTGTTCGCATTCCTCTTCTACAGCGGAAGCGTGGTCGCGGTTCTCCTCGCTTTGCCGGCCGCCCTGATCGGGCGGGGGCCGCTCCTCCGTCTCACGTTCGGCTGGGCGCGATGGCACCGTTTGTGCGCGCGCTACGTCCTCGGAATCCGGACGCGCATCGAAGGAACGCCCCCGCGAGGCGCCGCTCTGGTCGCATCGAAGCATCAATCGATGTTCGAGACGGTCGAAATGCTCCTTCTGCTGGACGAGCCGGCCGTGGTGCTGAAGCGCCAGCTTGCCGATATCCCCGGCTGGGGCCGCGTGGCGCGAAGCTATGGCGTCATTCCGGTGGATCGCGAAGGCGGCGCGGGCGCGCTGCGGCATATGCTGAGGGCGGCACGCAAGTCCGCGGCCGAGGGCCGGCCGATCCTCATCTTTCCGGAAGGGACGCGCGTGCACCCGGGCGAGCAACCGGCGCTCCAGCCGGGCTTTGCCGGGCTCTACGGCGCGCTCGGGCTGCCGGTGGCGCCGGTCGCGCTCGACAGCGGCAGGCTGTGGCCGCGGCGGAGCTTCGTCAAGCGCCCCGGCACGATCACGATCCGCTTCGAAGAACCGATTCCTCCCGGCTTCCCCCGCGCCGAGATCGAGGAGAAAGTGCGCGCGCCGAGATCGAGGAGAAAGTGCGGCAGGCGATCAACAGTCTCGATCGAACACCCTATTGATGAGCAGCGGCGCCTCCCGGAGCTCGGGCAGCCTCGGCTTCTGGATGTGTCTCGCGCTCGTGATGGGGAACATGATCGGCTCGGGCGTCTTCCTGCTCCCGGCCTCGCTCGCGCCCTATGGCTGGAACGCCGTCTTTGGATGGATCCTCACCGTCGCGGGATCGCTCTGCCTCGCATTCGTCTTTTCCCGCCTCGCCCGCAGTTTCCCCGCCCAAAGCGGGCCTTATGGCTATAGCCGCCTCGCCTTCGGCAACGCCCCCGCCTTCGCGGTCGCCTGGAGCTACTGGATCTCGATCTGGGTGACCAACGCCGCGATCGCCGTCGCCGCCGTCAGCTACCTGACGATCTTCGCGCCGGTCATTGCCGCTCAAACGGGACTGGCGGCCATCCTCGCCCTCGGGTTCCTTTGGACCCTGACCCTCGTCAATTGCCTCAGCATACGGGCTGCGGGCGGATTCCAGCTGGTTACGACGATCCTGAAGCTGCTGCCGCTGATCGCCGCCATCGGCATCACATTCGCAGTGGCAGGCGGAGCGGGAAGCGGAAAGGCCGCAACACTTCCCTTTCGGAGCGAGGACATCAGCCTCCAGGCGATCACCGCCACCGCGTCGCTGACATTGTGGGCGATGCTTGGCTTTGAATCGGCCACCATTCCTGCCCGGCGGGTCGAAGATCCGGAGCGAACCATCCCGCGCGCCACGATGCTCGGCACCGTTCTTGCCGGAGGCATCTACCTGATCGCCTGCTCAGGCGTGGCCTTGCTGCTCCCGCCGGAGGTGGCGGCCAGCTCCAATGCCCCTTTTGCCGATTTCGTCGCCCGCTACGTCGGCGCCGGGCCGGCTTTGCTGATCGGCCTGTTCGCCGCGATCAGCGCGATCGGCGCGTTGAACGGCTGGGTGCTCCTCCAGGGAGAAATGCCGCTGGCAATGGCGCGAGGCGGCGCCTTCCCGCGCCTGTTCGGCCGCCTGTCCACGGCCGGGACCCCGATGGTCGCGCAGCTCGTCTCCAGCGGCTTGGCGACGATCCTGGTCCTCTCCAACTATTCGAGGTCGATGGGCCAGCTTTTTACGTTCATGGCCCTCGTTGCGACAGTGGCGACGCTGGTCATGTACTTCATTTGCAGCCTCGCCTCGCTCCGTCTGATGCAGCAGGGCGACATGCGCCGCTCCGCAGGCGTGATCGCCGCGGCCTCTTTGGGCGCTGTCTACTCCCTCTGGACCTTTTACGGAGCTGGCGGCGAAGCGACGGGATGGGGCGCCATCCTCGTTGCCAGCGGCATTCCCGTCTATCTGCTCATGCGCCGCGCGGGCGGCTCCAGGGCCTGATCGGTTGAGGTGCGAATCAGACCCCTTTTATATAGTTGAGACCTTGATTCACGGATCAGGCTGATTCAGCCTGATCCGATCAAGGTCCAGCCCGGCGCCGGAGGCTGCTCCAGCCGCGCCTCGGGAATGAGCCGCCTCAGCTTGCGGGCGAAGGCCCGCAGGCACACCTCGCTCTGTCCGAGCGGCCCGGGCCGGTAGCTCCGCGACTGCATGCCGAGCTGCACGCGTTTGATCAGCACACTATCCTCGGCATTGACCCGTCGGTTGATCCGCCAGTTGAGATAGCGCGCCGCCCCCATTTCCCGCCGCTGGTCAGGAAGCGCATAGGCGATCTCTCTAATCACGGTTTCGGTGGGCGACACCGGAAGGAACTGCATGAAATCGACCTGATCGGGATAGATGTCGAACGCCACGTTCGGCCACAGCTTGTAATAAAGCCACCGCCGCCGCGCCTCCTCCGGCAGGTGGGACACCGTCGGCAGATATTTCTGATAGGCCCGCTCCGACAGGTTGGCGGAGGGCCGCTCCACCAGTTCCCCGGACATCCGGTCCGAGTGCACTTCAGCCTCGACCCTGTAGTTCCGGCCGAAGAGCCGCGTCAGCCCGGGATGGGCCACGGGGATGTGGAGCCCATCCGAATAATTGTCGGCGACGTTCTTCCAGTTGACGCCCCGCGGCCGCAGCGTGATCCGCCCGATCGCCTGCAGCTCCTCGAAGCGGTGGGGCGCCACCTCCGCCTCATGGGCTGCCATCATCTCCGCCACTGAAGGCCCGCCGCCTTCCAGCCGCACGAATACGAACCCGCGCCAAATCTCCTGCTCGATCGGAATGAGGCCGAGCTCACCGACCCTAAGGTCGGGATAATCGCTTTTCCCAGGCACCCCGGCAAGCGCACCGTCGAGCGTGTAGCTCCAGGCATGATAGGGGCAGACGAGCCTACGGGCGCATCCGGCCTGCCCGTCCACCAGCCGCGAACCGCGATGTCGGCACACGTTCGAAAAGGCCCGCACCGCCCCCTCGTCGCCGCGAATGACGATGATGCTCTCGCCGAGATAGTCCAGCGTCCGCCACTCGCCGCGGCCGACGATCTCGTTCAGGTGGCAGACGATCTGCCATGAAGGCCGTATCACCCGCTCCATCTCGATCCGGAAGAATTCGGGATCGTGGTACAGCCAGCCGGGGAGACTCCGATCCTCGTCCGGATCGACATTGCCGAACTGGAGAGGAGTCACGGTCGCCATGCCGTGGGTCATAGGCCGGTTGCGCTTTTTCCGAAAGTCGCGCCAGACGACTTGCCCTTCTCCAACCGGGGCCGGGTTCCTATCTCGGTCCGGAGAACATAAGAGGCTGACATGAGCGACATCAAGGAAACCGACCGTATCGATTTGCCGGAGAGCGAATGGCGCCAGCGCCTGTCGCCCGAGCAATATCATGTCCTCCGCGAAGCAGGCACCGAGCGGGCTTTCACCGGGCGCTACGTCAACAACAAGGAAGCGGGCGAGTATCTTTGCGCCGGATGCGGCCAGGCCCTGTTCGAGAGCGACACCAAATATGACAGCGGCAGCGGCTGGCCGAGCTTCACCGGGCCGGCCGACGACCGGGCGGTGGTCGAGCATTCCGACACCAGCTACGGCATGCGCCGGGTCGAGGT
>JAUJOJ010000033.1 GCA_030447665.1 Allosphingosinicella sp.
AGGAAGGCATCCCGAAGGCCGAAGCGGAAGACCTCCGCAAGCGCCTCGAGGAAGCCGGCGCGACGGTAGAGGTCAAGTAAGCCGCTCCGGACCCTGTCCGGCCCGGCAAGCAAGGAGGGGCGGCTTCCACGCGGAGCCGCCCTTTCATTTTCACTATGCGAAACCCAGGCTCCAGGTGCTCGGATTATAGTTCACGATGTTCGGAAGCACCGTCGGCATGTCGCCGGAGCTGACGCCGAACCAGTTCGCCAGCGTCGCGGCATATTGATCGACCGCGATCGTGGGAAGCAGCCGGCCCTGCCCGACATCGTCCGGACCGTTGTTGGCGAGGGCCGGAGGAGCGCCATAAAAGGCCCGCCCGCGCACCGCATCTCCCATCACGAAATGGATGCCGCCCCAGCCGTGGTCGGAACCGTTGGCATTGGACGTGAGCGTGCGGCCGAAATCCGAGGCGGTGAAGCTCGTCACCTGCGCCGCGACGCCAAGCTCGACGGTCGCATCGTAAAAGGCCCGCATCGCCGCGCCGACCCGTGCCAGAAGCGCCGGATGCGCGGTCAGGATCGAATCGTGATTGTCGAACCCGCCCAGCGAGACGAAGAAGACCTGCCGCTTGGCGCCCAGCTCCCGCGACACTGAGATCAGCCGCGCGACAACGCGGAGCTGATCGGCGAGCGTATTCCCCGCCGGAAAAGGGGCAGCGAGTGCCGGGGCTCCGGCGAGCGCGCCGCTCACCTGGGCCTGCAGATCAAGCGAGCGCTTGGTCACCCGGGCATGCTCGTCCTCGAGCAAATGGGCGCTGGGGCTCGTCATCAAGCTGCGCAGCGTGGCGCCGACCTGCGGCGATCCGAACAGAGCCTGGCTCCCGAGCAACGGCACCGGCCCCGTGGGCGTCACCGCATATTGAACGGCGCTGCGCCCAGACAGGAAGACGGCGTTACCGGATGCGTTGATGCAGGTCAGCGTTGCCGAACCATTGCCCGACTGGAGCAGATCTCCGATCCGCCCGCCCCAGCCCGACGTTGCGCCTTCGGGGTTGGACGCCTGCCAGAAGCTTTGCTGGTCGTTATGGGAGAAGAGCTTGGGTGGCAGCGGCACGCTCCGCGCCGAATAGGCGGCTTTGCTGGTCGGCTGGATCAGTGTGCCGACATTGAGCACGACCGCCAGCCTACCGGCGTCGAACAGTGGAACGAGCGGCGCCAGCGTCGGTGCGAGCGCATATTGGCGTCCGCCCGGCAGGGGCGCCGTCGGATTGAGGGCGGTTACAGTGAGGGCATCCCGCGGATGAGCGATCGTCCCCCTAAGTCCGGCATAGAGACTGTAGGAAGCCTGATCGTAAGGAGTGACCGTATTGGCATAGTCGTTGCCGCCGAACAGGAAGACGCAGACCAGAGCCTTGTAGTCGCTCGCGGTCGCGGCCGCGGCCTCGCCGATCGCGGTGAGGTTCATCAGGAAGGGAGAGGCGCCGCCGGCCAGGCTGAGCGCGGCGGAGCGCTTGAGAAAGGCGCGGCGGGACTGGTCGCTCATCGCTTGCTGCTCCTCACTTCTGGACCAGAAACTCGGGTGAAGCGAGCGTCAGCAGGATTGCCGCATAGGCCCGGTTGAGCGGCCCGTTCGCCCCGTCGGGCGCAATCGAATCCACGGCGCTCCGGATGGTGGCCTTGGTCGACGCGCCGAGCCGCGCGGTGAGCAGGAGATCGACTTCGTCGACGAGGCCCGCGCTGTTGCCGGCCCGCTCAATGATCTCGGAGTAATTGGCGCGAACGTCGCCGGCGCCGTTGACGATCAGAGCCCCCATGTAATTGACATAGGCGATCACCGACGGCTCGTTGGTTATCTGGAATTCGGGCGCGACCAGCCCCGCCCCGGCAATGGCGCTGTTCGGCGGCGTATAGCCGGGCCGAAAAAAGTTGAAGACGCTTGGCGAACGGCCGGGGCTTTGGCCGAGGCGGGCCGAGCTCGAAGACGTATCGCCGATTGCCCAAGAGTTGGAGGGCGAGCTGGCGTTGAATGCCCGCGCCCAGCCGGTCAGCCGCATGATCGGCTCGCGCAGCTTGCCGAAGCCCGGAATCGTCGAATTCGCATCACTGCGCGCTTCGAAGTCCAGCAGGATCGCGCGAACGGTTGCCCTGAGGTCGCCGCGCACGCCGCTGCCGTTATTCTCAAAGACGGCGGCGATCCGCGCCACGTAACCGGGAGCGGGATTGGAGGTGACCAGCCTTTGGATCAGCTGACGCGCAACGAAGGGCGGCACGTTGGGATGCGCAAAGATCGCGTCGAGTACCATGCGAAGGCTGCCCATCCCGTCGGTGCCGGCCGGGATGGTGGTGCCGAGGAAGCTTTTCGCCCCGCTTTCGTGCTGAGCCGAGTTGACAATCATCGGCCGGCGCAGACGGTCGGGCGTGCTGCTGTCGTTCGAATCCAGCGTGAAGCCGGTGAAAACGCGCGCCAGGCCGGTGACGTCGTCCTGCGTGTAGGTTTCCAAAGCGCGGCCGCCGCCCATTTGCACCGTACCATCATTGTTGAGCTTGACGAGCCCGATCGTGAAAAGCTGGAGCAGCTCGCGCGCGTAATTCTCATCCGGAACCGCGCCGGTTGCCGGATTGGCCTTGCGGTTTCCGAGGAAGCTCAGGAAAGAGCCCATGGCCGCGTTGGTCGAGATGCGCTCGAGCAAAGTCCGGTAGTTGCCGAACGCATTGTCCATGAGGATGTCGAGATAGGCGGCGGCCGCGAACTGGCGCCAGCTGCCGCCGATGCCCTCGACACCGACAACCAGGATTTCGAGCAGCGCCATTCCGACCCGCTGGCGCAGCTGGTCCGGTCCGACGATCAGCTGCCGCCACATCATGGGGTCGAACCCCGCGGTACCATTCATCGCGGTCGGAACGGCATAGCCGTTCGACACCAGCCAGTCCCAATGCGAGATGTCGCGAGGCCGATCAAACTGCTCGGCCAGCCAGGCGTCATAGCCGATCGCCGTCACCTTGCCGATCTCGGCGCGCGTCGCCCCCATCGTCGCCTGGGCGAGGAAGCGGGAGGCCTCCAGCGCCGTCGGGAGGATCGGGGGCGGAGCCGCCGAGGTCGGCGACGGGGTTGGCGTCGGTGCCGGTGTCGATCCGCCGCCGCCGCAGGCGGCGAGCGTCAACAGCGCCGCTGATGCCGTTGATCTCGCGAGCGGTCGGCGATCGCGCGCGTTCTCGCTCTCGGCGGGTTCGGAGTGTCGCTCTTCGCTCGTGAAATCCGTCACCCCGTTCCCTCCCCCAAGGAAACCCAGCACCAGCGGCAAGAAGACTCGCCAACCCTTTACGCATCGTGCACGACGGGCGCTGCTTTCTGAACGTCTAAAGCCAATCGGGTCCAAGCGGAAGAGCTATTTTGGGAGGCGGCACTCTCTTCATGGATGGACGTGGATCAAGCGAACGGGAAGCGCCGCGCGCGGCTTTGGGATGGGTGGTCCACGCGCTGACGGCGAGCGGGGCGGTCCTGGCCTTCCTGGCACTGATGGCCATTCTCGCCGAGGATTGGGGCTTGGCGCTCCTGTGGCTGCTGGCCGCGCTGGCGGTCGACGGGATCGACGGCTCGCTTGCACGGATCGCGAGGGTGAAGGAGCGGGCGCCCCGGATTGACGGCGAGACGCTCGACCTCGTCGTCGACTATCTCAATTATGTGTTCGTGCCGACGGTGCTGATCTGGCGCGCTGGGCTGGTACCGGCGGCGCTGGCCCCCGCGCTCGCCGCCCTCATCCTCGTGTCGTCGCTCTACAATTTCACCAGGCGCGACCTCAAGACCGAGGATAATTATTTCCGCGGCTTTCCCGCATTGTGGAACGTCGTCGCCTTTTATCTTTTCG